>NZ_JBUZOV010000003.1:0-384182 GCF_055326825.1 Alteromonas sp. WD8-37 | reverse complement strand
GTCGATAGCAATTACGTTAGATTCAGCCATGTATGGACTCCTTTTAGAGGTTGTTTGGCGATAACCAAAATACTCCTCCGGGGGTGGAGGAGTCCATACATCGCGAAAGTCGGGATCTCCCTGGGCTACCGCCTTAGTGAGCAAATGCTACCCTAGTCAGTCATAGTGGGAGTACGCGGCCTGCGCCGCGATGACTTAAAAAGAGCCGCGACGGCACCTCCCTCCCCTGTCACCCCGGCAAAGGCCGGGGTCTCCCTCGTGTTTTACAAGCATAAAAAAAGCGCACCGGAGGTGCGCTTTTTTTCAAATCATGCTGCTATTAGCTGCGTTGACGCTTCATGGCATCAAAGAATTCATCGTTGGTCTTGGTCATGGACAGCTTGTTAATCAAGAATTCCATGGCGTCCACTTCTGACATTTCATGCACAATCTTGCGCAGGATCCACATCTTTTGCAGTTCGTCCTGGCTGGTCAGCAATTCTTCACGACGGGTGCCCGAGCGGTTGAAGTCGATGGCCGGGAAGACCCGCTTTTCAGCAATCTTACGATGCAGATGCAGTTCCATGTTACCGGTACCTTTAAATTCTTCGTAGATGACTTCGTCCATCTTCGAGCCGGTATCAATCAGCGCCGTAGCGATGATGGTCAGGCTGCCGCCTTCTTCCACGTTACGCGCAGCACCAAAGAAGCGCTTGGGCTTATGTAGCGCATTGGCATCCACACCACCGGTCAATACCTTACCCGAGGAAGGGATCACGGTGTTATAGGCACGTGCCAAACGGGTGATTGAGTCCAGCAGAATGACCACGTCTTTTTTGTGCTCAACCAGGCGCTTGGCTTTTTCGATCACCATTTCAGCGACCTGCACGTGACGGCTGGCTGGTTCGTCGAAGGTTGAAGCAACCACTTCACCCTGTACCAGACGGTGCATTTCGGTAACTTCTTCCGGACGTTCGTCAATCAGCAACACCATTAGTTCACATTCCGGCTGGTTGGCCGCAATAGACTGGGCGATGTTCTGTAACAATAAGGTTTTACCGGCTTTGGGCGGCGCCACAATCAGACCACGCTGGCCTTTACCGATAGGCGAAGCCAAATCCAGTACCCGTGCAGTGATGTCCTCGGTTGAGCCATTACCACGTTCCATACGCAGGCGCGATGCCGCGTGCAGTGGCGTCAGGTTTTCAAACAGGATTTTATTACGGGAATTTTCAGGCTTGTCGAAGTTAACTTCGCGGATTTTTAGCAGGGCAAAATAACGTTCACTGTCTTTAGGTGGGCGAATTTTGCCGGCGATGGTATCGCCTGTGCGTAAGTTGAAGCGACGAATTTGGCTGGGTGAAACATAGATGTCATCCGGGCCGGCCAAATACGAGGAGTCTGCTGAACGAAGAAAGCCAAACCCATCTTGCAGAATTTCCAGAACCCCGTCACCGAAGATATCTTCACCGCTTTTGGCGTGGGTTTTTAAAATGGAAAAGATGATGTCTTGCTTTCTGGCTCGCGCCATATTTTCCAGGCCCATTTCTTCGGCCAGGTTAACCAATTCGCTGATTGGTTTGTTCTTTAATTCAGTTAAATTCATACTGGTGGGTCTTTATGCTTGTGTGCTTGGACTTCGCTTACAGACTACTCGGTCACTTAAACATTAATGAGAAAAGGTTATGTATACCCGGAATATGGGCTAGCAGAACGCTGCTCAGATGAGAGCTATAAAAACGTTAGCACCATAATAAGTACTCGTCCAGCGTTTTACCTGCGAATTGGAAAAAAAGATCGATTTTTAATGCTTGGCAAAGATCTGATTTTTCAGCACCACTTGTGCCGTGGATGTGGTCAATAATAGTACACCGTCTTACCCTTTGAACAGGATTAATTACGGTTATCCGGGCATTTTTGCAATGGTAGGACCTGCTGGATAAAACTGCCTGGTTCAGCGTGGTAAATTACCAATAAAAAACGGCACCCGAAGGTGCCGCTTTTTTAAATTCTTTAACTCTCTTACAGATTTTCGTTCAAGAATTCGGTCAGCTGAGCTTTAGAAAGCGCACCCACTTTGGTCGCTGCTACGTTGCCGCCTTTGAATAATAACAGGGTAGGAATGCCGCGGATACCATATTTAGGCGGCGTTTCATTATTTTCATCGACATTCAACTTACCAACTGTTAACTTGCCTTCAAACTCGGAAGCAACTTCTTCCAAGATCGGTGCGATCATCTTACAAGGGCCGCACCACTCAGCCCAGAAGTCTACCAGCACAGGACCGTCAGCATTGATTACGTCTGCTTCAAACTTGTCGTCAGTTAACTGGATAATTTTGTCGCTCATTCTGTTCTCCATCGATTGGTCAGTCGCTGATTTGTTCAGCCACACCATAAGTGTTATAAGAAACTGTCTTTTTTAATGCAAGCACTGATAAGCTATAAGCTATGCAAACAACTCATTTAACCGAAACCAATTTTTCCGATTTGCCTATCAATGACAAGGTACTTTCGGCACTTCAATCAGCAAATTTCACCCATTGTACACCGATTCAGGCCTTAGCCTTACCGCCCTTATTAGAAGGGCTGGATGTTGCTGGCCAGGCCCAGACCGGTACCGGTAAGACCATCGCTTTCCTAGTGGCTACATTTGATTACCTGCTAGGTAAAGCTGACCAGCCCAAAACCGGTGCACATGGTCCTAAAGCTATCATTATGGCGCCTACCCGTGAACTGGCAGTGCAAATTTATAATGATGCCAAGCCACTTAGCGAGCACACCGGATTATCGCTTGGGTTGATATATGGGGGTGAAGGATACCAAAGTCAACGCGAAGTGCTAGAGCAAGGTGTAGATATTATTATCGGCACCACCGGGCGGATCCTCGATTACTATAAACAAAATGTGTTTAGCCTGGATAATATTCAGGTGGCCGTCTTAGATGAAGCCGATCGCATGTTCGATTTGGGCTTTATCAAAGATATTCGCTTTTTGTTCCGGCGCATGCCGCCTGCCACTGAGCGTCTGAGCATGTTATTTTCCGCCACCCTGAGCTACCGGGTGCAGGAACTGGCTTACGAGCACATGAACAACCCCACCCACGTACAGGTGGAGCCGGAAACCAAAACCGCCAAACGGGTTAGCGAAGAACTGTTTTACCCGTCAGACGATGACAAGATGCGCTTGCTGCTGACGCTAATGGAAGAAGAATGGCCAGAGCGGGCGATTGTGTTTGCCAATACCAAACATGCCTGCGAAAAGGTCAATGACTGGCTGGAAAATGACGGCCACCGGGTGGGTTTGTTGAGTGGCGATGTGCCGCAGAAAAAGCGCCTGAGCATCTTAAATGATTTCTCCAAAGGCCAGCTGGATATCCTGGTCGCCACCGATGTGGCCGCGCGTGGCTTGCACATTGATGCAGTATCGCATGTTTTCAACTATGATTTACCTGACGACGCCGAAGATTATGTGCATCGTATCGGGCGTACCGGCCGCGCCGGCAAAAGTGGCACCGCCATTAGCTTTGCCTGCGAGAAGTATGCGCTGAACCTACCCGCCATCGAGCAGTATATTCAGCATGCGATTCCGGTCACCGATTATGATCGTACAGCCCTGCTGGACGATGTCCGGCCGCCTCGCGCGCGTCAGCGTAAACGTACGCCCAATGCTCGCAATTCCAATCGACGCGGCCGGGGGCGCGGTAAACCTTCAGCCAAGAAAAATTAGCCTATGCAGCCAGAAATCCAGCACGATACCCTGACGCACAGCGAGCATTATGCAGCGGTGGATTTAGGGTCAAACAGTTTTCATATGGTCGTGGTCCATGTTGTTAATGGCAATGTGCACATCATCGGCAAGGTTAAACAAAAAGTCCGGCTGGCCGCCGGCTTAAATGAAAACATGGAGCTGGATGAAGTCAGCATGGAGCGCGGCTGGCAATGCCTGCAAACCTTTGCTGAACGGCTGCAGGATATCCCGGCCTCCAATGTGCGTATCGTGGCCACCGCCACGTTACGCCTGGCCACCAATGCGCAAACCTTTATTCGTCGGGCTGAAAGCATTTTGCAGCATAAGCTGGAAGTGATCAGCGGCGAAGAAGAAGCGCGCCAGATTTATCTCGGTGTGGCCTACACTTCGGCCAACCAGGGCAATTCACTGGTAATCGATATTGGCGGTGCCAGTACCGAAATCATTATTGGCAACGATATGCAGCCCATCCATCTGAAAAGTCTGGATATGGGTTGTGTGACCTTTATGGAGCGGTACTTTATGCACGGCAAAATCACCGCGGCCAATTTTGCTGCCGCCAAGGCGGCTGCCGGCAAACTGATTGATGAGGTCAGTGAAACCTTTTTGTGCTTTGACTGGCAAAACTGTCTGGGCGCTTCGGGCACCCCGCAGGCCATCACCGAAATCCTGGTGACCCAGCAAATCAGTGATGCTATCCGGCTGGATTATTTAAAAGATCTGGAACAACAGTGCATTGCATGCGGTTCAATTGAAGCGCTGGATATTGAAGGGCTGGAAGACTCGCGCAAACCCATCTTCCCCAGTGGCCTGGCGATCCTGATTTGCCTGTTCGAGCGGCTTAATATCAGCACCATGAACATCTCTGCGGGGGCGCTGCGCGAAGGGCTGATTTACGGCATGTTGGATAATTTGCAGGATAATGACCGGCGCAAGCAAACCCTTAATCACACCATCGAACGCTTTCACATTGAAAAAGCCCATGCCGATGCGGTGCGCGGGGTTGCGCTGAATCTGTGCCGTCAGTTATGTGCCCAGGCAGCAATTTGCCATCTGGATACCGAGGCAGTGTTAGGCGCGGCGGCCACCCTGCATGAAATCGGCTTGCATATCGAATACAAAAAGCACCACGAACATGGTGCCTATATCTTGTCGCATATTGACCTGCCCGGCTATACCCGCTTGCAGCGCGAAGCCATTCGTGATTTGGTGTTATCGCATCGCCTGGCGGTAAACCCGGCTTTGTTTGATAACTACCATCATGAAGTTAAACCCATGCTGCTGGCGCTGGTGCGCATCTTACGCCTGGCGACCGTGCTGTGTTTACGCCGCCACAATAAGCATATTCCAGAGGTTAACCTGAGCGTGGAAAATAATCGCTGGGTGCTGACCTTACCGGAAGGCTGGCTAGCCGGCCACCCGCTTATCAGTGCTGAGCTGGCCAATGAGCGCTGGCTGCAACACCGAGCCGGCTGGGAGCTGGACTGCCGCTAACCAGGCGGCTGCCGGGCCGCAACTCAACGGCGCTGCAACAGCCGCGCAGCCTGCGGCGCAAAATAAGTCAAAATGCCATCGGCTCCGGCCCGCTTAAAGGCCAGCAGGGATTCTAAGATAACACTGTCTGCCTCCAGCCAGCCATTAGCAAAGGCCGCCTGATGCATGGCATATTCACCACTGACCTGATAGGCAAAGGTGGGCACCTGTAATTCCTGTTTACAGCGGCGCACAATATCCAGGTACGGCATGCCGGGTTTGACCATCACCATATCCGCGCCTTCCTGCAAATCGAGCATGATTTCGTGGATAGCTTCATTCGAGTTGGCCGGATCCATCTGATAGGATTTTTTATTGCCGCCTTTGATATTGCCAGCCGAGCCGACCGCGTCACGAAATGGCCCGTAATACGCCGAGGCATATTTGGCCGAATAGGCCATGATACAGGTATTCACATGACCGGCCTGTTCCAGTGCCTGGCGGATCTGGCCGATACGCCCATCCATCATATCTGACGGCGCCACCATATCGGCACCGGCCTCAGCGTGAGATAAAGCCTGCTTCACCAGCACTTCGATGGTGTCATCGTTAAGCACATAGCCATTGTCGTCAATCAGCCCGTCCTGGCCGTGTGAGGTAAACGGGTCCAGCGCCACATCGGTCATCAGTACAATATCCGCAAAGCGTTGCTTAAACTGGCGTACTGCCTGTTGCACCAGCCCCTGAGGGTTAAAGGCTTCACTGGCGCAGACAGATTTCAACTCCGCCGGGGTCACCGGAAACGGCGCAAAGGTATGGATCCCCAGTGCCATCAGTTGCTCAATTTCGGTCAGCCACAAATCCACCGACTGGCGGAAAATGCCCGGCATGGAGGGTACGGCTTCACGCTGGCCCTCCCCCGGCAGAATAAAAATCGGATAAATCAGATCCCGCGGGGCTAAATGATGCTCGCACACCATATCGCGTAGGGCTGAGTGGGCACGAAGCCGGCGCATGCGGCGGGCCGGGTAGGTTGAATAGGTCATAGCTTTATCCTGTTAACTGAGCGCTGGCCACACGGTTGCGGCCAGCAGTTTTGGCGCGGTATAACAACGCATCAGCATGTTCAAACAGCGCTTGCTGGTCCGCATCCGCGGCGATCACCGCGGTGGCTACCCCGATACTAATGGTGATAGACAGTTGTTGCTCATTCACTGCCAGCGGCCTGTCCGCGAACGCCAGGCGCATCGTTTCGGCCACCAGCTCGGCGCCGGCCAAATCGGTATTGGGCAACAAGGCCACAAATTCTTCCCCCCCATACCGACACAGATCATCGGATGGCCGTCTCAAGGTGTGCTTAAGCCGCTCGGCCACCTGTTGTAGGCAACTGTCGCCGATGCTATGACCAAATTTATCATTGATGGTTTTGAAATGATCAATATCAATGATGGCCAACGATAACGGGGTTTGCTCACGCCGGCTGCGCCGGGATTCGGCCAAAAAGCGCTTATCAAAATGGCGCCGATTACGCACCCCGGTCAGCGAGTCCAGAGTGTTGATATTTTCCAACTCCTGATTGGCATCGGACAACTCGCGCAATGCGACCTCTAATTCTAACGTACGCTCTTCCACCTGGTATTCCAGCTCGGCCTGGTATTTTTGCTGCACATTGAACAACTCTTCGCGGGTCGCCAGCATATCTTTTTCCTGCTTTAGGGCCTGTTCACGGCTAGCCAGCATCTGCTCGCGATGATGACTGTAGTTGATGGCCAGCACCAGTGCCAACAGCAGTGTTTCAATACCGGCGCCCAGCATCAGTAAATAATTAAAGGAAATGGGTGAGCTGACCACCCCTAAATTATCCAGACTGGCGGTAAAGGCCCCCATTAGCAGGATAAACCAGGCAAAGGCATAATAGCGGGCGATGGGCAGCCCTTTTAGGGCAATCCAGATCCCCACACTTAAGGTGAACAGCACGGTAAAACTGACCATGACCAAAAAGACGCGGATCAAAAACCCATAAGGCAGCACAAAACTGACCAGCAAACTGATAAAAAACAAGCTGGCGAGGACTTTTAAGATCAGCGACAAGCGCGGGCTATACCGGGCCACGCTTAAGATACGGTCAGAAAACAGCACTGCGAACATGATGGTGGCATTGGCAAAAATAGCCACTGCGCGGCTTTGAAACCAGGTTTGCTCAGGCCAAAACAGAGCATAGCCGATGCCGTGCAGGGCAGCCACCAGCAACGCCAGTGAGATCACGTAGCCCGAATAGACAAAAAAGGTGGCGCTACGGTTGGTGATAAACAGAAAAAAATTGCTTACACCGATGGCAATGAGCACACCCAGGAACAAGCCCATCATCAAATTATTGCTGGCAGTGTAAGATAAAAAGGTATTTTTTTGCCACAGCCGCAACGGCAGCTTGATGGCCCCGGCACTTTGGACCCGGATGAGCACAGTGACTGGCTCGGTAGTAGAGGGCACTTCATAGGCCAGGGTAGGCAGCATCAGCGGGCGACTGGCGTAGGGGCTGTTGTCGCCGCCACGATAATGGATCAGGGGCTGGTCCTGCTCGCCCTGATAGATATGGATATCCACAAAGTCTAACAGCGGATAATTGATTTCCAGGATGCGGCTGACCGTCGCCGGCTTCAGCGTCAATGCAAACCAGTACGCTTCATCCTGCATGCCCAGGTTGACCGGGTTAGCACCTGCTGCCCAACGGCTTGCCGGCCACTGTCGCGCCTGCTGGGCGGTCACCGGCTCGGCCGATTCGCTGGCGTAACGCAACTCATCAATGGCAGCCGGCTGGCTACTGTATGGGGTCAACGCCTGATATAAAAAAATCAAAAAGGCGGCGATGAGCACAAACACACATAGCACCCAGCCATCATAATTACGCGGCGTGGTGAGGCGAGAAGTCGGTACAGCGTTCGGCATTACAAACCAAATAAGCGCTGGGTATTGGTTACAGTTTGTTGGCTCAATTCAGCCAACGGGCGCCCGGTCAAAGTGGCCACCTGCTCGGCCACCGCCGGTAGCAGCGCCGGTTCATTGTTACGCTGGCGCGGGCGCACCGTTTTGGGAAACAAATAGGGCGCATCGGTTTCTAGCACCAGGCGGTCAGCCGGGATATGCGGTACCGCTTGCTGCAGTTCGGCGCCGCGTTTGTCATCACACACCCAGCCAGTGATGCCAATATGCAAGCCCAGCGCCAGATATGCGTTTAGCTGCTCGGCAGTGCCGGTAAAGCAATGCGCCACGCCGCCATGTAACGTGGTGGCAGACAGGCAGGCTTGCTGCTGTTCAAAAGCATCACGCTCGTGCAGATAGACTGGTAACTGTAAGCGCGCGGCAATGGCTAACTGCGCTTCAAACACCGCTTGCTGCACCGGGCGAGGCGAAAAATCACGGTTAAAATCCAGTCCGCATTCGCCGATGGCCACCACGCCGGGCTGGGTGGCTGCGGCTTCCAGATCGGATAAGTCTTGCTCGCTCACCAGCCGCGCATTGTGCGGGTGGACCCCCACGGTGTAGCACACTGTCTCCGGATATTGCGCGTACAACTCAGCGGCTGCCGCCCATTCGTCTGGTTCTGTAGTGATCACACACAAGCGGGTCACCTGCGCAGCGTGGGCACGCTCGATCACCGCGGCAGCATCAAAGCGCCGGTCCAGCAAATTAACCCCGGCATCAAACCACTGCATCTATTTGATCCGCTCCACTTTGATGCGTCGGTTGACCCCTTCGCGGCCTAAGTAAAAGACCCCTAACACACCCCGTTCAATCGTGACCGCATCGTCGGCGCGAACCCGAAAATAGCCGTCATCGGTCTGCCGCCAAACCATCTCGTTATCCAGAGTCAGGGTCAGCTTACCGCGGCGATTTTTTTCTACCTTGGTCACAGTGGCGCTTAGGCGATCAGCCAGTTGCTGGCGTTGCTGTTGCTCCATACCAAAATCGGCGGTGGGCTGCACCGGTTGTTCTGGCTGCGCAGCTTGTGCTGAAGCGGTATTCGCAACAGGTTCAGCAGCCTTTTCGGGCGCATCGTGAGTCGGTGCGGGAGGCGCTTTAGCTGTGGTGGTTTTGCTTGAACTGGTGGTGCTGTCTGCCACATCGTCAAAGCAGGCCAAACGCTGAGTATCATCTGCCAGACCCCGGCATTCCTGTAATTTTTGCACCAGCCCCGGGTGGGCGGTGGCCTGGCATGCCCAGATGGCCAGCATCCCGGCCAGTAAAAAGATTCGCATAGCTGCTCCTGTTGTTAGTTTGGGTTATTTATGTTTGGTAGCAGAAGATGGCTCAGTCTGGCTGTCATTTTGTGACGGGCGGGCGTAAATCGCGCCTATCAACACCCCAACTTCAAACAACAGCCACATGGGGACCGCCAGCAAAGTTTGTGAAATCACATCCGGCGGGGTTAGCAACATGCCAATCACAAACACCCCGACAATCACAAAGGGCCGTTTGGCACGCAGTGACGCTGCATCGGTCACACCGGTCCAGCACAACAAAATGATGGCGATGGGAATTTCAAACGAGATACCGAAGGCAAAAAATAATTTCAGCACAAAATCCAGATAGGCCGAGATGTCGGTACTCACTGTCACCCCGGCGGGCGCCACACTGGTAAAAAAGGCAAAGGCGAGCGGAAACACCACAAAATAGGCAAACGCAATGCCGGCGTAAAACAGCAGGGTGCTGGAGACCAACAGTGGCATCACCAGCTTTTTTTCATTTTTGTACAAGCCGGGAGCAACAAATGCCCAGACCTGATAGAGCACATACGGAATGGCAATAAAAAATGACAATACCAGGGTGAGCTTAAACGGGGCAAAAAATGGCGAGGCCACATCGGTGGCGATCATTGACGAATTCGCTGGCAGTACCTGCATCAACGGCCGGGCCAGATACTGGTACAAGTCTTCAGCAAAATACACCAGGCACAAGAACACCACTAGTACGCTGACCAGAGCACGTAAAATGCGGTTACGCAGCTCCACCAGGTGCGAAATCAGGTTTGAGGTATCTGTCATGGGTCTTTCTTATAGGGCTTTTGCACTGACTCAGCGGCCTGCTTGAGCTCGTCGACACTTTTTTGCACTTCAGGGGAGATTTGCTCACGGCCCTGCTGTTCGGCTTTTTTTAGGTTTTCATGTAACTCATGCACCCGTAACTGGTGCTCCATTTCATGTTTAAAGCCGGTGGCCGCATTGCGGATCCCTCGGATGGTGTTCAGCGTACTGCGAATGGCACCAGGCAAGCGCTCAGGCCCCAGCACCAAAAGCGCCAGCACACCAATGACCAGCAATTCCCAAAAGCCGATATCAAACATCAGGATTTTTCTTTTGTTTTACTCTGACTGGTACTTGGCGCGGCGTCTTTTTTTTGTTCTACCGATTTTTTGCTGTCGAAATCGGCATCTTTTTGCTCATCGTCATCGACCGCTTTTTTAAATCCCTTGATGGCACCGCCCAGATCCGAGCCAATACTTTTGAGCCGCTTGGTGCCAAACAGTAACACCACAATCACCAGGATTATCAGCAGCTGCCACATACTAATGCCCATACATCTCTCCTCACAATAAGTCACTACAGTATGCCATTGCCGTGCCCAGCTTTCACCACATCTTTTCGCTTCTAGCTAAAGCACTTATGGCCACAGCTATAGCGCTTTACTGGCAAGGGCCCGCGTGTGTTTGCCAAGGTCTTTAAAGCTATCTAAACCCTGCTCTACAACTTTTTCATGACAGCTGGACCGATCTATTTGACTTAACCACCATATAACTTAATGCTTAGGTAGAAGGATATGCAGTAAAGGCAAGGTATGGCGTGTTTGGCGATCTTGGTATGTAGTGCAATGATGTTACCCGGAACTCCCGCGGCAGAGGCTGCGGTGGCCAGCTATCATGCCGATGTTGCATTAGCGCCGGCTCAGGAGCCGAGCTGGATGGACTCCTGGCAACAAAATCTGACCGAGTCGATGAATTATACCGTGCAGCAGATCGACAGTTTTTTTGCCATGAAAGGCACCGACGATCATAAATATGCGCGGGCCGAAGGCCGCATCAGCCTGGGCTGGGAGCCACGTACCCGCGATATGGACGAATTTGATGTGCGCTTTAATATCCGGGTGAAGCTGCCGGCATTGGAAAACCGGGTGGATTTATTGTTTAGCGATGATGCCGACACCCAGCAACAAAAAGCGTCGATCAAAGCAGCCCGTCAGCCGATTGAAAACCGCCGGCGCAATACCACCATTGCCCTGCAATACCAGGCCAGCGACGATGCTAAAATGAGCTACCGAATTGGTACAGGGCGGCGCGCCCAGGTGTATGCTCAAGCGCGGTTTAGCGATATGGCTGCTTTTTCAGACCAACTGGCGTTGTTTTACGATGCCGAAGCCTACGCCTACACCCGTGACCAGTTGGGCGGCGAGTTAGGGGCGACCATTCAGTATATCAGCGACCACCAGCATGTGTTTCGCTTTAACAACCGCTATTATTATCGCGACCGCTCGGAAGACTGGGTATGGCAGCACGAAGGCCAGTATTTACAGCCGGTGGACGATCAAACCGCCATCATCTACACCCTGTTTACTGAAGGCGGTTCGCGCCCGGACTACCGCCTCAACGAAATTTACACCAGCGCCCGTTACCGCACCAACCCTACCCGGGAGTGGCTGTTTTACGAGATTGAACCCTTTGTGTTGTTCTTACGGGATGAAGACTTCAAGCCCTCGTTCGGGGTTGCGCTGCGCATCGAAGCCTATTACGGTTCCTAAGGGCGCAGCGCCCGCTCTCCGCGTGCCAGGCCGCACACACCGGTGCGCGATGATTCAATGATTTCAGCACACTGTGCCAGGGTACTGGAAAAGGCATCGAGCTTATCGGTGGTACCGGTGATCTCAATGGTGTAGTTGAGCGCATTCACATCCACAATGCGGGCGCGGAAGATGTCGGCATTGCGTTTGACTTCCGCGCGCATGGTTTCGGTGCGAGTGGCCACCTTGATCAGCATCAGCTCCCGTTCGATGTGCGCATTTTCGGTCAGATCCACCACTTTGAGCACATCGATTAATTTGTTCACCTGCTTGGTAATTTGTTCAATCACTTTGTCATCACCATGGGTGGTGATGGTCAGACGCGAGAGTGAAGGATCGTCTGTGGGCGCCACGCACAAAGAATCCACATTGTAGCCGCGCTGGGAAAAGACGCCCACGATCCGCGATAATGCCCCCGGGGCATTTTCCATTAATACTGAAATGATTCGCTTCATCAGGTTCGCTCCGTCTTGCTCAGGCGCATGTCGTCCATCGCCCCGGCTTTGATCTGCATCGGGTAGACATGCTCATTCTGGTCAACTGAGATATCCATAAACACCAGGCGGTCGGTGTAGCTAAAACACCGGGCCATGGCTTCGTCCAGTTCATCGGGGTGGGACACCCGGATCCCCACATGGCCGTAGGCCTCGGCCAGTTTGACAAAGTCGGGCATGGATTCCATGTACGAATGCGAGTGACGGCCTTTATATATCATGTCCTGCCACTGGCGCACCATGCCCAGCGCACGGTTATTCAGCGAGATGATCTTAATCGGCAGGTTGTATTGCAAACAGGTGGACAGTTCCTGGATATTCATCTGGATGCTGCCATCACCGGTGACGACCACTGACATCGCATCCGGGTGGGCAAACTGCACCCCCATGGCTGCGGGCAGGCCAAAGCCCATGGTGCCCAGACCGCCCGAATTGATCCACTGGCGGGGGCGCTTGTACGGATAATACAAGGCAGCAAACATCTGATGCTGGCCCACATCAGAGCTGATAAACGCCTCTCCCTGGGTGTGTTGGTACAACGACTGGATCACCGCCTGCGGCTTGATGGTATCGGGCTCACGGGTAAAATTCAGGCACTGCTGAGCGCGCCACTGATTGATTTGCTCCCACCATTCTGACAGCCGGGTGGCCTGCTCACTGAGATCCTGTTTGTCCAGATACGTTAAAAACTGTTGGGTGACTTCATCCACACTGCCCACCACCGGAATATGGGCATTGACGGTTTTGGAAATAGACGCCGGGTCGATATCCACATGCACAATTTCGGCATGCGGGCAAAATTTGTCGACATTGTTGGTAACCCGATCATCAAAGCGCGCGCCCAGTGCCACAATGCAATCAGCATTGTGCATGGCTTTATTGGCTTCCAGGGTGCCGTGCATGCCCAACATCCCCACAAACTGCTCGTGGGTGCCGGAGATGGCGCCTAAGCCCATTAACGTGCAGGTTACCGGCGCGCCTACCAGCTCAGCCAGTTCGGTCACCGCGGCCGAGGCACCACAGGCAATCGCCCCACCGCCCACATACAATACCGGCCGTTTGGCCTTGAGCAGACTGGCCATGGCCTTTTTGATTTGTAAGCCATGCCCTTTGCGGGTGGGGTTATAAGAGCGCAGGCTCACATCTTCGGGAAAATGGTAGGGATGCTGCTCCTGGACATTCACGATATCTTTGGGCAAATCCACCACCACCGGGCCAGGCCGGCCGGTATTGGCGATGTAGTACGCCTTAGCAATGGCAATGGGAATATCTTCGGCGCGTTTGACCAAAAAGCTGTGTTTGACCACCGGGCGTGAGCAGCCCACCATATCGGTTTCCTGAAAGGCATCTTCGCCGATATGCTTGGACGGCACCTGGCCAGACAACACCACCATGGGGATTGAGTCCATATAGGCGGTCGCAATGCCGGTGATGGTATTGGTGGCACCGGGGCCGGATGTGACCAGAACTGTGCCGGTTTGCCCGGTAGAGCGCGCATAGCCATCGGCCATATGGGCAGCCGCCTGTTCATGGCGCACCAACACATGTTTCACCGCCTCCTGAGCAAATAGCGCATCATAAATATCCAATACCGCGCCACCGGGATAACCGAATACATGGGTCACGCCCACATCTTTTAATGCTTCCACCACCATTGCGGCGCCCGACATCATTTTCACTGTCGTCTCTCCTGTTGGTTACCTGGAGCAATTTTGCTCAGCACATAGCCGGACTATAGCGAACAGGGCTGCAAGATAAAACAGTAAAAAACAAAAAAGGCGAGATAATTATCCCTATATAGACAATAAATAGGATGAATCATTTGGCAGCATGCATAAATACGCCACCAAAGAGGATCAACTTTACATTTTATTTACAATATCATCGTCGGCCAGCGGCAGATCATCATTGTCTTCGTCCAGTGAGTCTGCGGCATCAGCGATAGCGGCATCGCCCCCCTTGCAGCCATAAATACTGCCGGTTTTGGGCCGGTTGATACGGGTTTGATATTTGTACCAGACTTTTTCCACCGCTGACTCAGCGTGTCGCTTGCCCATAGCCACATCAATATAGCCTTGCTCTTGCGGTGATTCGGGCAGCAACTGGCCGTCGAGCAGCGCTGCGATCAGGCTGCCATGCTGGCTCAATAACTGGCTTTCACGAATGGAAAAGTCGCCCGAGCGGGCAAAGCCGTACGGATAATGGCGCCGGTCGGCAAATTGCCGGCGGGTCAGTGCATCACGGGTCAGTTTTGTCATCACGTCACTCCACACTCAAGCAGCGTTGTACCGCTGCGATCCTGCGCACAAACCAGTTGTTTGTTTATGCAACCCTGTTGGTTTTAGTCACGATCGCAGAGTCTGTCAATTAGACAAATTACTTTGCTGGCAGTGGTAGGAGGTCGCGGCTTTCGCTACGATGATACTTTTGGTTAGTCACCCCGGCGCAGGCCGGGGCCTCCTTGAGCCGGTGACGAGGCTTGTACATTAGACTGATGCGGGAATAGCAGGAGGTCGTGGCGTTCGCCACGATGATATTTTTAGTTAGTCACCCCGGCGCAGGCCGGGGTCTCCTTGGTACAGCGCGACGCTTTAAACATCGACGACAATGCAGGGAGATCGCGGCTTTCACCGCGAGGCCGAATAAAGGGCGCTACTTTCTTTTTTCACTCACCCAGATGGTGATGGTGCCTTCTACGACTACGGTGCCGGCCGAGTCATAAGCTTTGACCGATACCGGCAAATCACCTGGCTGCCAGGCCCCTCGCGGCACTTCAGCTACACACCGGATATCTGTATCGGCTTTGGCTGGATAGGTCACCTGCATGCCTTTGGGGATCCAGCGCAAATGTTTGGGAATGGAGGCTTCGCACATAAAGCCCATGGCCATTTCCAGGCCATTGCAAATTGCGATGACATGCACCGTGCCAATATGGTTTTGAGTCAGCTTGCGTTTTTTAAAGGTGACTTCACAAAGGCCTGGGCGCAACTCGGTAATAAGCGGAGAGATGGTAGAAAAGTATGGTGCGCGGCGCGCTGAATTCCAGCTAAACAACTTCCTGCCCAGTGGCAGCTTCAAAAATTTGGCGTAGATTTTAAGTAAATAATTATCGGTCATATTTAGCGTTATCGTTTTTGTTGTAGGAATGCCGCAACAGGTATTTTTTATACCTTTTTCACCATACTTTTGTTATAGCGAGTTCTGCAGCGCTCAGAGCTAGCATCTGGTAAGACCAGATAACATAAACTGCCTCTGAACAAAACGCAAGGCGGGCGCCCCCGGCTCAGGTGCGCGCCGGCTCGTCGCCCTCTTCCACCACCAGCAACTGTTCCTGCGCCACGGTATCTTCGATACGCGGGTCCAGGGTGGCTGCCAGGGGCGAGGTGGTGACATCAGACGCACTTACCACATAATCGGAATGGGCCGGCCGCTCGGCTTTTTGACGTACATCGATAAAGGCCAACAGCATAAACATCAATAGCGCCAGCGCGGCGATGGCGCCGTACAGGGCGGTATGTCCAAACAGGGTCATAGCCTGGGCCAGCAAGGTGGAGCCGAGTCCGGCCCCCCCGGCAAACGCCACCAGCAATGCGGCGGACACCCCTACCCGGTCTTCATCGCCAATCCGTGAATTGGCCAGCGCAGAAGCCAGTGGGTACAGGGTGAACGCCACCAGCCCGAAGCCAAAACTGACCAGCATGATTTGCCCGTGGCTCAGAGGCGCCACAAACAAAATACTGGCAACAACAGTGAGGATCACAGCATTGATGCGCAGCAGCACACTGCGGCGGATTTTGTCAGACAGGATCCCCATAGGCCACTGGGCCAGCAGGCCGGCAAAAATGGTCACCGACATAAACCAGGCGATGCCTTGAGCATCAAACCCGGCCTGGCTGGCAAAGGTAGGGGCCAGGCCGTAAAAACTGCCGTTGATGAGCCCGGCAAAGCCCACTGCGGTCAGTGACTGCGGGACCAGTCGTACATAACTGAAAAAGCTCACCGTGAGGGGTTTGAGCGGTTTGGGGTGAATACGCCGGGTCAGCGCGATGGGGATGATGCCTATCGCTACCGCGATACACACCAAGAACAGCGGGGCATACCCTAATTCAGGAAATTGAGCCAGGGCCAGCTGGCCAAGCACCGTCCCCAGGTACGAGGTGATCATATACAGCGAAAACACCCGCCCGCGCTGTTCATGGTTGGCCTGCTCGTTGAGCCAGCTTTCCAGCACCATAAAATTACACATCATACCGATGCCAACAATGACTCTTAGCAGCAACCATATGCTTAGATTATCGGTGATGCCATGCATGGCCACACAGGCGGTCACCGCCGCGGTACAGGCAGCAAACGAGCGAATGTGCCCAACAGATTTGATCAGGTAATACCCCACCTTGGCACCGCACAACAGGCCGACGTAATAAAAGGTGGTCAACAAACCAATCCAGGCTGTTGAAACAGCTTGCTGGCCTAAATACAGGGCAAGATAGGTGGTTAATAACCCACTGCCACAGACCAAAAATAAGTTTGTCAGATACAATGAAAAAAAGCCGCGCACAACTACCCCGTTGCCATACCCTGTGTTTCGCTAGCGTAAAACACAACCGCGCAGGCTGCCAGCATTGAGCGGCTATTGTGTGGCAATTCGCCCCCAGCCACGGCCAGCAATGGATTGAATAGCAGGCAACAAGCTGCATTTCAGCCAACCACGTTGTCGCGACAGGTCGCGAAATGATTTAGTTCGTAATGCTTAAGGATTTTTATTAAGAAAATTTGGAGCGGGAAACGAGATGCGTAACTGGCAACCACGTTGTCGCGACGGGTCGCGAAATGATTTAGTTCGTAATGCTTAAGGATTTTTATTAAGAAAATTTGGAGCGGGAAACGAGATTCGAACTCGCGACCCCAACCTTGGCAAGGTTGTGCTCTACCACTGAGCTATTCCCGCGCACAATAAAACCAGACGGTTTTGTATAGAGATGACATGAATTGGAGCGGGAAACGAGATTCGAACTCGCGACCCCAACCTTGGCAAGGTTGTGCTCTACCACTGAGCTATTCCCGCACTGCATTCAAGCGTCTTACGAAATGGGTGTCTCGTAAAAGTGGGGCGCATTGTACAAAAATTCTGACGATGCGCAATACCTAATTTGCAGTTTTTCCATTTTTTGTGTTTGAACGTCTAAATACTAAACACTTTTTCCCGATAGAACTGTAATTCGGCGATAGATTCGCGAATATCGTCCAGTGCCAGATGTACGCCTTTTTTGGTGAAACCGTCCAGCGCCTCAGGCTTCCAGCGCCGGGCCAGCTCTTTGATGGTCGACACATCGATGCTGCGATAGTGAAAATACGCTTCCAGTTCAGGCATGTATTTAACCATGAAGCGGCGGTCCTGGCCGATGGTATTACCGCACAAGGGCGATTTGCCCTTGTCCACATAGTCGGCCAGAAAGGCCAGGGTCTGGCGCGCGGCTTCCTGTTCGTCCACCTGGCTTTGACGGCAGCGTGCAGTCAAACCACTTTCGCCGTGGGTTTTGGTGCACCAATCATCCATACCATCAAGCACCGCATCGGGTTGATGCACCGCAATTACCGGCCCTTCGGCCAGAATATTGAGTTGGGGATCGGTCACAATGGTGGCAATTTCGAGGACTTTGCAGGTTTCAGGGTCTAAACCCGTCATTTCCATATCAATCCAGACCAGGTTTAAATCATGCTTGCTCATTTTGGCGATCCTTTGGTTAATAGCATGGCACACAGGCCACACACGCGGTATGATTGCTGTAGTATACGCTAACTTATCATTGGAATCGTGGCGAAAAAACCAAAACTCACTCACCGTCAAAAGCGCCAGGTTGCCGCCAACCGGCAGCGCCGCCTGGATAAAAAACACCAGGCAGCCCAAACGGATACGGCGAATTTGCACACCGGCCAGGTGATCGGCCGCTTTGGCAAGCATGCCGATGTGGAAGATAGCGCCGGCACCGTCTCGCGTTGCCATATTCGGCGCACCATCGACTCGGTGGTGTGTGGGGATACGGTATTGTTTGAGCCCGGTGATGACAGTGATGAGGGCGTCAGCGGGGTAATTGAGCTGGTTAAAGATCGCCACTCGGTGCTCACCCGCCCGGATTTTTATGATGGGGTAAAACCCATTGCTGCCAATATCGACCAAATCATTATTGTCAGTGCGGTAATGCCGGCGCTGTCACTTAATATTATCGACCGCTACCTGGTGGCCTGTGAAGATATCGGCATTCGGCCGATTATCGTGCTAAACAAAGCCGAGTTGCTGGATGAGCCAACCCTGGAAGAGGTGAATGCGCAGTTGGAAGTGTACACGCAGCTGGGCTATCAGGTGTTGCTGACCAGCTGTAAAACCCAACAAGGCATTGATGCGATTAATGATTTGCTCAATGATAAAGTGAGCATTTTTGTTGGTCAGTCTGGGGTAGGCAAATCCAGTATCATCAATCAGGTATTACCGGATGCTGAAGAGCAAATCGGCGCCATTTCTGATACATCCGGGCTGGGCCAGCACACCACCACCGCCGCCAAATTGTTGCATCTGCCGGCCGGCGGCGATCTGATTGACTCACCCGGGGTGCGTGAATTTGGTTTATGGCACCTGCCTGAAGAGCGGGTCACCTGGGGCTTTGTAGAATTTCGTGAATTTCTGGGCGGCTGCAAGTTTCGCGACTGTAAGCACCTTAACGATCCGGGCTGTCTGATCCGCCAGGCGATGGAAGATGGCCACATCACCGCTACACGCTATGCCAGTTATCATAAAATTTTAACCTCCATGGCGGAAAATCGGCCCAGTCACAGCAATCCGTTTTAAGCCAATGTCGTTATGCCATCCAACACGGTCTCATAACCGTAAATTTCTTTTTCTCGGATAAAGATAAGGTACAATCGCCGGGTCAAAGAAAGGAGAGAAGGCTGTGTTGGACTGGTTTAAAGTCAATCTGCAATACATTTTACCCAAACATTTGTTGTCCCGCCTGGTGGGCAAACTGGCTGCGGCCCGCGCTGGTAAATTGACCACCGCGCTAATCAAACTGTTTATTCGCCACTACAAGGTGAATATGCAGGAAGCGCTGCATGAAGCGCCTGAACATTACCGCAGCTTCAATGAATTTTTTACCCGCCCGCTTAAACCCGAAGTGCGGCCACTGGAAGGTGACGAGCGCACCCTGGTGCACCCGGTAGATGGCGCAGTCAGCCAGTATGGGGATATTACTCAAGACAGTATTTTTCAGGCCAAAGGCCACGACTTTAGCCTGACTACCTTACTGGGCGGCAAGCCCGACATCGCCGCGCCGTTTAAAGGTGGCAAATTCGCCACTGTTTATCTGGCTCCGCGTGATTATCACCGGATTCACATGCCGGTGGAGGGCACCCTGACCGATATGCTGTATGTCCCTGGCGAGTTATTTTCGGTCAATCCGTTAACAGCACAAAATATTCCCGGACTTTTTGCCCGTAATGAGCGTGTGGTCGCCTTATTTGACACCCCAGTGGGCAAGATGGCCATGGTGCTGGTGGGTGCCACCATTGTGGCCAGTATTGAAACTGTGTGGGCCGGTACGGTGACCCCGCCGGCCGGAAAGACCGTGCAGCACTGGCAGTATCCCACTGAGGGCGAGCACAGTGTGCACCTTGAACGGGGCGAAGAGCTGGGCCGGTTTAAACTGGGCTCCACCATTGTGGCCTGTTTTGAACCCGGTGCTATCGACTTCATCGATTTGGCACCCGAGCAGATTACCCGGCTGGGTGAAGCCTTTGCCACTGATAAGCAACAATCTGCTGCGGTGTAGATGGACCCGGTTAAACGCAGCCTGATCACCTTGCATCTGACCGTGGTACTGCTGGGCGGTACCGCGTTATTTTCGCAGATCATCCCGTTATCTGCCAAAGATATCACCTTAGGCCGTTCGGTCTTTGCCTGTCTGGCGCTGTTTTTATTTATGTGGATGTCGGGCACCTCGTTTCGCCTCAAAAGCAAACGCGATTACAGCATTGCGGTGGCGCTGGGGATCCTGATGGCACTGCACTGGGTGACCTATTTTGCCGCCATGCAGTATGCCGGAGTCGCGGTGGGCATGATTGCGCTGTTTACCTTTCCGGTTATCACGGTGCTCATTGAGCCGTTTTTTGAACGCGCCCGCCTGCACTGGCAGGATCTGGTGAGTGCGCTGTTGGTGTTAGTTGGCATTGCGCTAATTGTGCCGGAGCGTAGTCTGGCCAATGATGTCACTCTAGGCGTGGTGGTCGGCATTGTTTCGGCGGTATTGTATTCACTGCGTAATCTGGTTCATCGTCAATATTTTTCTCATTATTCGGGCGCCAAAGCCATGGCCTGGCAAATTTTGCTGGTGTGTATCTGTGTGGCCCCACTGGCCTCTCCGGAGTTGGGCGACGCCTCCTGGCACAGCTGGGCGCTACTGCTGACCCTGGGCACCTTGTTTACCGCCCTGCCCCATGCACTGATTGCCGCCTGTCTGGCCCATCTGAAAGCCAAAACCTTTTCGCTGATTGCCTGTATGCAGCCATTTTACGGCGTGGTCATGGCAGTGCTATTGTTGGGTGAGCAACCCACCTGGCAAACCCTGGTGGGCGGCGTGTTGATTACTTCCGCCTCGATTTTTGAAACGGTCAAAACCCACCAACAGCACAAGGCAGCATAAGTATGTGGATTTTCGGGCATCGCGGGGCCAGCTGGCAAGCTCCAGAGAACACACTGGCCGCGTTTGAACTGGCCATGCAACAGCAGGCGTCCGGGGTGGAATTTGATACCTACCAGCATCCCGAAGCTATCCTGGTATTTCATGATCGCTGGTTATCCCGCACCACCAATGGCCAGGGTAAATTACTGGAGACGCCATTATCTGAATTGCGTCAGCTGGATGCCGGGCAGGGCCAGCAGATCCCGGTGCTCAATGAAGCGCTGGCCTGCTTACCGGCACATGCCTTGTGCAATATTGAAATCAAGCACCTGTATGATGCCCGCTTGTGGGCCTATCAGTTAGAAGCCGCCATGACCTACAGCGCTTTGAACTGGGACAATGTGATCATCTCCGCGTTTAATCACCGCTGGCTGCGCCAGATCAAACAATACTGTCCGCAGGTGCGCATCGGCGCGCTGGTGGCTTCTTATCCGGAAGATGATTTACATTTTGCTCAGCATCTGGCGGCCTATTCGGTACATGTGAGCCTGGATGTGGTAGATGAGCAATTTGTGCAGATGGCCCATCAACTGGGCCACAAGGTATTGGTGTTTACCGTGGATTATCCGCAGGATATGCAAATGCTGGCTGACTGGGGGGTGGATGGCATTTTTACCAACGTGCCGGAACTGGCTCGGCAGACCCTGATTACCGGCTAAAGTCTTATTTGGCTGTCTGGCTGCTTAGCTGCTCGTGATAAGCGGGTGATTTGCAGCACCGGCATTGCCGGCACAAACGCATATTCTTCATGTGCGCGACCACAATTAACAGCGCTCCGGCGGCAATGGTGAAGGGTTCAAACTGTTCACCGAACATGTTTTTATGCCAGTAGATCAACCCGCCAGCGGCCAGCATCACCACCGGATACAGCTGACTGTGATAGCGGATCGCCCCACTGATAAGCGCCACCGCGCCCACCACCATGGAAAAAATCAGAATGGTTCGCTCAAACCACAGCTGAGCAAAAAAGGTCGAGGAGACCAGTGGCAGCAGCGGGATCAGGATCGGCAGTGACAAACAATGAAACGCGCACAAGCCTGAGATCCAGATCCCCAGTTTGTCGAGTTTTGTCGGATTGTCAGTGGTAAGTGCCATATGGGTACGTCCGAACCTTAGTGAGCGAATACGTTATATTATAACATCGTCCCTGCAGAAGAAACCAGCAAAACACAATTTTAATCTTTCTTCACCACCTGCAAATACCCGGCCGGGCTGAAGCCATTCGCCTTGTTACGCGGGCTGACCGGCACCGGGTCATCGTAACTTGTGATGGTTTAGCGCGGCGCCTGTTCCTGAACCACAGCATGTGGAGTGGCAGGCTCAACAGGCTGTTCAGAAACCGGCAAAGCCTGGCTGGCCGGGATCAGTTCGACACCATAATCGGCAAAGCGCAGAGTTTGCAAAAATGCCAGGGTGTTTGGATGAGGATGGCCAATGCCAATCGCCAGGCCGGTGCGTTTGGCCTGATTTACCAGCCGCACAAACTGCAGCTGCAAATACGCCGGATGGCGCTGATTGTCCAAAAAAATATGCCGGCGCTGGCTGGGAATAGCCAGCTCGGTAGCCACCTGCTGGGCTACCGACGCACCGGTGGTACGGCTGTCAATAAAATACAAGTTATGGGCTTTGACCACGCTTAACACACTGTGCATCGCCTGGCGCTGCTGAGTCAGGGCGCTGCCCATATGATTATTCACGCCCACTGCCTCGGGTATCGCCGCCAGCGCTTGTGCGGTGGTGGCGGCCAGCACCGCCGGGGCCATGGCGCTGGTCAGTGCCCCCGGCCCTAGCCGCGCGCCAGATAACGATTCCATTGGCAGATGCAGCATCACCTCACGGCCCTGCCCGGCTGCTTCGCGGGCCAGCTGAGCACCTAATGGGGTGTGGGGCAACACTGAAAAGGTGATGCGCGGATCCAGTGCCAGGGCGACGCGATCGCTTTGCCGGTAGCCCAGATCATCAATAATGATCACGATGCGTGGAGTTGGTGGCGCCTCGGCACTGGCTGGCAGGCTCAGCGGTAAAAGCATTAGTGTCAGCATGGCATGGATAAGCACGCGCCTGGCCGGCCCCCTCACAATTTTAGCCATGCGGTGGGATTCAGAGCTTTGCCCTTGTGGCGGATTTCAAAATACAGATTAGGATTACTCTGGCCCCCACTTTGGCCCACCAGCGCGATAGTATCCCCCTGAGCGACCTTGTCACCGGCTTGTTTGAGCAGCGCCTGGTTATGCCCGTACACCGACATATAACCTTTGCCGTGGTCAACAATGGTGACCAGGCCAAACCCTTTGAGCCAGTTGGCATACAGCACCTGGCCGGCGGCGATGGCACTGACTGCACTGCCTTCGGAGGCTTCCACCACAATGCCTTTCCAGCGCACCTGACCCTGGCGACGGGCACCAAATAACCGGCGTACCTTACCGCTGGCCGGTGGCGGCAACGCGCCCTTGGCCTGCGCCAGTCCGTCCATGGCGAGCTTGGCCTGTTCTGCAGCCCGGCGGGCTTGTTCAATGGCTTCAATCAAGGCTTGTTCAGAAGCCTGTAATTCTTCGATGCGCGCGGCATCGGTGGCAATTTGTTGATTGAGCTGAGCCAGGGTCTGCTCACGATCTTGTTGCCGCGCCTGCAGTGCAGCCTGCTGATTGCGCTGGCGGGCTGCCAGTTGTTGCAGCTCTTTCGCTTTTTGGTCCAGTTGCGCGGTAACATCCTGCAACCGGGCGACATTGTCTTTAAACGTGGTGATTTCCTGCTGGCGGGCTTCGCTGATGTATTTGTAGTAGGTCAGCACGCGCTCAAAGGATTTGGCCTCCTGCTGATAAAACATCATCTTGGCATAATCATAATGGCCGGCCATAAAGGCGCTACGCAGCTGACTGGCCAGCATATCCTGCTGTGCCACGATGGCTTGTTTAAGGGTTTGCTGCTCGCGCTGTAATTCATCCTGACGCGCCTGGTTGGCGCTAAGGTCTTGCTGAGTGGTATTGAGCGCGCGGGCGGCCTCGCCGATTTCCCGTTCAGAGGCGGCCAGCACTGCTTGCAATTCCTCGGCGCTGGCCTGGCTTTCGCGCAGACTGGCCTGACGCTGCTTAAGCTTGGCTTGCAAGGCTTCGAGCTGTTGTTGTTCTTGTTGCTGGGCGTACGCCACACCTGTCACGCCCGCTGCGCCGGTGAATGCAGCCAGCATCAGCCACACAGTACACCAGCGTGCCATGGCCTCTCGCGTCAGTTTCATGCAATTGCTGTTAAATCTTTATTGTATCGAGTATTTCAGCAGGTTTTGGCGCCTTCAGCAAGCTGCAATGGTGGCGGGCGATTCAAGCACAATGCTGGTTTCTGAACAGATTTTCTATATACTTTGCTCTCATTTTTGGTCTGTAAGGGTAGAAGTCATGGATCAGCTCATCGAATTTGCGAGCAACAATATTATTTTAGCCGGTGTCTGGGTGGCACTGGTGGTAGTGCTTATTTACAGTTTCATCAGCGGGTTCACCTCGCCGGTCAAGGAAGTGGGCACCCATGAGCTGACCCAACTGGTAAATAAAAAAGATGCTGTTATTCTGGATACCCGCTCGGCCAAAGAATTCAAAGCCGGGCACATTCTGGGCGCACGCCAGATTAAGCCTGAAGAGCTTAAACAGCGGGATTTTAAAAAGCTTGAAAACCAAAAGGACAAACCCATTATTGTGGTATGTGCCATGGGCTCAAGCGGCCGCGCCATTGCCGGCGCCATGGCTAAAGCGGGCTTTAGCGAAGTGAAGGTTTTAAAAGGCGGCATGAATGCCTGGCAAAATGCCAGCCTGCCGCTGGCAAAGTAAGAGACGTTATGAATAAAGTAGAGATTTATACCAAGGGGTACTGTCCGTTTTGTCACCGTGCCAAGGCACTGTTGGATGAAAAAGGCGTGGCGTACACCGAATTTGCCATTGATGTACAGCCGGAATTGCGTGATGAAATGATTGCGCGGGCCAATGGCGGTTACACAGTGCCGCAGATTTTCATCGGCGACACCCATGTCGGTGGTTGCGACGACATGTTCGCACTGGAAGCACAAGACAAATTAAATACATTGCTGGCCTAAGGCTGGCCTGGGCGCTGACCTCAGCGCTGAGTAGAACAACAACGTAGGAACTCTCATGGCAGAAGAAAATCAAGCAAACGGCGCTGCGCAGCAAGAACAGGGCGCACAATTTAATATTCAGCGCATTTACACCAAAGACATCTCGTTTGAATCGCCGAATGCACCGACCATTTTTACCAAAGAATGGAAGCCGGAAATCAAACTGGACCTGGATACCAAAACCGCCAAGATTGACGAGACTGTGTTTGAGGTAACGTTGTCAGTTACAGTCACCGCCACCATGGGCGAAGAAACCGCCTTTTTGTGTGAAGTGCAGCAAGCCGGTATTTTTGCCATCGGTGAGATGCCTGAAGCGAATCGCGCGCACACCCTGGGTGCCTTCTGCCCGTCTGTGTTGTTCCCGTATGCCCGTGAAACCATCTCCAACCTGGTTAACCGCGGTACCTTCCCGCCACTGAACCTGGCGCCGGTAAACTTTGAAGCGATCTTTGCTGCCTACATGCAAAAGCGTGCGCAGCAAGAGCAGCAAAGCCAACAAAATCTGGATGCGTAAGCACAGCAATGGCAGCGACTAACGCAATCACAGTCCTGGGGGCGGGGTCGTACGGCACCGCCCTTGCTTTTTGTCTGGCCCGCAATCATAACGCCACCTATCTTTGGGGGCGGGATGCCGCGCATTGCCAGGAATTGCAAAGCCAGCGGGAAAATGCGCGCTATTTACCCGGCGCCCGGTTTCCTGATGCGCTGGTTATCGAGCCGGATTTAGCCCAGGCTGTGGCGGCCAGCCGCGACATCTTGGTGGTGGTACCCAGTCATGCATTTAAAGCTATGCTGGAAGCACTCAAACCGTTGCTTACCGATGAGCATCGCATCATCTGGGCGACCAAAGGACTGGAGCCAGGCAGTGGTCGTCTGCTGCGAGATGTCGCGCTGGATGTGCTGGGTGATCAATATCCGCTAGCCGTATTGTCGGGCCCGACCTTTGCCAAAGAAATGGTAGCCGGTTTACCCACCGCCATTTCCTTATCGTCGACCTGTCAGGCGCTGATTGAAGATTTTGCCCACAAGTTGCATTGCAGCAAGTCGTTTCGGGTCTACACTAACCCGGATTTTATCGGCGTCCAGCTGGGTGGCGCGGTTAAAAATGTGATTGCCATCGGGGCCGGCCTGGCTGATGGCCTGGGCTTTGGCGCCAATGCACGCACCGCGCTTATCACCCGCGGTCTGGCCGAACTGACTCGCTTGGGGGTGACCTTAGGCGCGCAGCCGGAAACCTTTATGGGCATGGCTGGCTTAGGCGATTTGGTACTAACCTGTACCGACAACCAGTCGCGCAACCGGCGCTTTGGTCTGGCCCTGGGTCAGGGCAAGTCAGTGGAGCAGGCGATGCAGGAAATTGGGCAGGTGGTAGAAGGCTTTCGTAATACTGAGGAAGTGCATACACTGGCCAGCCGGATGCAGGTAGAGATGCCGATTTGCGAGCAAATCTACGCGGTGCTGTATCAGGGTAAAGCGCCCAAAGAAGCTGCGGTCAGCCTGCTGGCCCGGGATTTAAAAGCCGAGCACTAGCCTTATTGCAGCAGAATAAAAAAACGGGCCGATGGCCCGTTTTTTTATTTGTGTGCGGTTAGCCCTGGCTTTGATGCACCGGCGCGCGGGCTCGCCAGCCACACCATAGTGCCAGCCCGGCAAGCGCCAGATTGACCGGCCAGGCTGCGCTACTGAAACTATTGCCCCCATGAACCAGCACGTAGGCCAGCAGCAGCACTAGCAAACAGCCTGTACAGATCAGCAGCCAGCGCCGGGCGTCTAGCCACGGTAGCCCCAGCCCCATCAACACCGCCAAACCCAGCAGGCTCCAAAACAGTACGGCTAACGGCCAGGCCGTGACCAGTGAGGCCAATGCGCTTAAGGCAAGGGCAGCCACACTGCCCCACACCAACGCTGCCCATAAGCGCACTAATCGGGCCGGCTTGCCCTGTTTTTGCAGCCAGATGTCCATGCCCGACACACACAGCGCTGTAAGCATCACGCCAAGCACAAAATACAGCAGCTTGACCGGCACCCCGGCAAAATCACCAAAATGCATCCGGTACAGCGAATACACCAGTTGTTTGCCCCAGTGCCCGTCAGTATAGCCACCGGTGCCGATAAACTCTCCGGCGCTGGTGAAGCGGTAATTTTCCGAATAAATCATCTTATCCGGTACCTGGGCGTACAGCTCAATAAACTGCTGCGGGGTGCCCACATCGTGCACTGTGACAAAAATCGGCGAATGGCCGGTACTCATCTGCTCAAAGGCACGCAGTGCAGTGCCGATCTCTGGCATTTGAAGCGACTGCTCCAGCTGAGGCTCGGGCGTAAACACCTTATCCATCACCGCCTGGCGATCACCACCATAATCTAAATACGCCACCAGGGTCAGCACTACCCCGGCCAGGCCAAAATAGGTACCGGTGATGCCAATCACCAGATGAAAGGGCGAGGCCCAGATCCCAAAGCGATTATGCAAATCAATGCGCCCTTTCTGGCCATCGCCGCCGCGGCGTAATTTGAACGCATCACGCAACAACCGTTTGTGGGCAAAAAAGCCACTGACCACCAGAGCACAGATCGCAGCGCCCAGGGCGCTGACCACAATGAGCCCCCAGGTGCTGGGCAGGTGCAGATAGTAATGCAAATCCAGGATCATCTTCGAGAAGGGAAACGCTTCCTGCTGCAGCAGGTTGCCCTGCTGGTCGGCAAAAAACGCGCTATGGTCATTTTCCACCACCAGCCGCGGAATACCCGAGGTGGGCAGGACCACATGATAATGCTCAGTCTGGGCCGGGTTTTGTTCAATAAAGGTGGATAGCGCTTTATCCGCCGCCTCGGCCGTGACAGTGTTAAACTCAGGCACACCAGGCTGCTCCCAGCGCTCAAGTTCCTGATTAAACACCACCAGCGTGCCCGATAAACACAGCAGATATAAAAAAACGCCTAAAAAGACCCCTAACCAGTTATGTGCCCGCAACGCAGGCGTGCGCGATAATAAACTCATGCTTACAGTACCAGAGTGAGGCCACACAGCAGGCTCACCAGCAACTGGCCGCCCAGTGGTTTAAGCCGTGCGGTGCGACCCAAATAATGATAAATCATGGCAGCCCACAGAATGGGTTGGATCACCACCACCAGCGCCAGTTGGCCGGTTTCGGCCATGGGTAACCCCTGCACCAGTGCCAGCGTGATGATCACACTGAATAACAATTGCAGCACTAATACGGTCAGGCCGGTGGCGGTATGCAGGAGGATGCGTGGCAGCCGAAAATCCTGCGCTTTGGCTGTAACTGTTTTTACGACAAACGGCGAGCGGGTGTGCTCGCGAAAAATTGGCAGCCAGATAAATAGAGCCGGCAAAAATAAGGCGTAGGTCAGGCCTTTTTCCCACCCGGTGGTGACGCTAAAAACCAGCGCCGATAGGACCAGTAGCAGCAGTGCAGTGACCCAGCCCAGAGCACGTCCTTGTCGCCAGCTTAGATACACACCTGCTACTGCGCTTGCGCACAGTAGCAGAGCCAGGATGATGGTCACCCGCTTTCTCCTTTACTTAAAACTGGTAGCTTAACGAGGCGGTAATGTTGCGCTCCACACCCGGGAAACAATCGCCGCGGGTCAGACACGAGGTCAGATAGGTTTTATCGGTCAGGTTACGCACATTCAACCGAGCGGTGAGATTGTTGGTCACCACCTGCTCCAGCATCAGATCCACTAGGGTGTAGTCGGGGGTCTCATAGCGCAACACACCATTTTCTGCTACCGACTGGCCGACATAGCGGGCTCCGGCGCCCATGCGAAAGCCCTCAACCTCCTGGGGTTGCCAGGTGACCCACAAAGACGCATTGCTGTCGGGCTGGGCAGACAGTTCAAAGCCGTTGGGATCTTCTGCATCCAGCACCGCAGCGTTCAGTTCCGCGGTCACCTCACCCAAGACCACACGGCTTTCCAGTTCGATTCCGGTCAGCGACGTTTTACCCTGCTGCTGCGCCGCATCATCGGGTAATGCATTGGGGTTAGGCAGGTTAGACACTTCGATATCAAACCAGGCCAGTGTGATAAAGCCCGGTACGCTATCAAAGGCATATTTTATCCCGGCTTCGTACTGACGACCTTCTTCAGGCTGCAACTGGTTTCCATTGTTGTCCAGGCCCACCACCGCTTCAAATGACTCGGCATAGCTGACATACGGCGACAGACCATTATCAAAGCGGTACAGCACACCAGCCGAATAGGAGGTTTGCGAATCATCCTGCTCAACCGTGCCATTGCTGTTTTCCACCTTATCGTGACGTAAACCCACCGTCACCCGCCAATTATCAATGGAAATCTGTTCAGACAGATACAACCCCACATCTTTGACATTTTGCTCTAGCTGGTCGACATACAGCGCATCAAACACACTCTGGTCGGGCGCCCCGGTGTACTGCGGGTTAGCCAAATCCAGCGCAAACGAAAAATCACCGTCTAACAAACCGCCGCCATAAAAAGACGCAAAATTCGAATCCGTGTCGACATTTTGGTACTGCACCCCGGCTAACAGATTGTGCGTAAGCGCACCGGTTTTCAGCGCTTTGCCCAGGCGGATATCGATAGCGTGCTGATCAAAGGTGTTGTCGGCCTGATAAAAGGTCCGCGGCACAGTGGTGTTGGTGGCCACCTCGGCGCCGGCGATATTATTAAGATAACGCGACACCCCGTCACCTAAAAACGACGGCCAGGCCTGATGATAATCGGCCTCGCCCTCGCGCCATAACGCGGTGAAGGTCAACTCGGTGGTATCGTCAAAGCGGTGCTCCCCTAACAGGGTGACCTGGTTGGACTGGGTATCAAAACGGTTAAAGCCCGGCTCACCGGCATACACATTTTGGTCGGGCAAAAAGCTACCATCGGCCAGCGGCTCTAAGGTGCCTTCCACCGGGACAAACTGCGCGCCGGTGTCGCTGCCGGTGTCCTGAAATAAGCCGATTAGCGTGAGCTTGGTATCTTTGGACGGGGCTAAGCTCACTGAGGGCATCAGCACCTTGGTATTGTCATCCACAGACTCTACCTGGGTATCAGACTCGCGCCAGATCCCTACTACCCGGCCGAGCCAGCGTTCATCTTCGGTCAGGGCTGCATTGAAATCCACATTGACCTGTTTGCGGTCAAAGCTGCCATATTGCAGCATGATTTCATTGCCAGCGCTCATATTGGGGGTTTTGGATACCGCATTGACCAGCCCGCCGGGAGAGCCCTGGCCGTATAACACCGAGGCCGGGCCTTTAAGTAATTCCACCTGCTCCAGCGTGTAAATTTCGGCGCGGGTCGAGTTGTAGTTGCCAAATAATTCCTGAATCGAATCCCGGTAGCGCGGCACCCGCAACCCGCGGCTGCTGATGCTGTCCACCCGCGTAGCAAAACCGTAGGATTCGCCGGTTACCCCGGCCATGTAGGTAACCGACTGAGCCAGGTTAAAGGCCCCTTTGTCTTCTAAGTCCGCCGCGGTTTCTATCGATACCGAACGCGCCAGCTCTACGATGGGAATGCTGGTTTTGGTAGCACCAAAGGCACTGCGCACGCCGGTCACCTCAATTTTTTCCAGCTCCGCGCCGTCCGGTGCCTGGGCCTCGGCGACTTGTTCAGCAGTAACAGAAAATGAAGTGGCAGCCAGCACGCCTAACGCGATTAACGACAGATTTTTCATAGCAAAATGCGGTTCTTATGTGAGTGAGTGTGGCGTCACTCTAGCCTGCCCACTAACAATTGTAAATAGCAATAGTTCTCATTTGCATAAAGATTTGTGTTTACCGGGCGTTAGAATAACCCTGCTGTCGCCAGCTTTCATACACAAACACCGCCACCGCATTAGACAGGTTCATGCTGCGGCTGCCCGGCAACATGGGAATACGCACCCGCTGTTCCGGGGGCAACGAAAAAATAAAGTCTTCCGGCAAGCCGCGGGTTTCCGGGCCAAAGATCAGCGCATCGCCGGGCTGATAGGACACATCGGAATGAAATGACTGGCCCTTGGTGGTACAGGCAAAAATACGCTTAGGCTGTCTACTCTCCATATAGGCTTGCAGGCTGGCATGGCGTTGTACCTGGGCGAATTCGTGATAATCCAGACCAGCCCGACGCACTCGCTTGTCGTCCCAGGCAAAACCCAGTGGCTCGATCAGATGCAGGGCAAAGCCACTGTTTGCACATAAACGAATAATGTTGCCGGTATTGGGTGGAATTTCGGGTTGGTATAACACCACATCAAGCATGGGCTTAGCCTCTGGTTTAAAAAACCCGGCAAGCATAGAGGGAATGTTCGCGCCAGACAAGTCATCGCCGCTCACTGCACGGTGGGTCAGGTGTCGGCGCTTAAAAATGCCCAGGCTTGTTGCATCACCGGCTGGCGAAAACGGTCGGCTTCAATCAGCAATTCATGGGCCGCGCCGTCAATGGTGACCTGCTCACAGGCTGGCATCTTTGCCGCCACCCGAGCCTGGGCGCGATTATCCACCACCTTGTCGTCACCGGCGCTGAACAACAATACAGGCTGGCTAAGCTGGCTTGCGTGCTGCTCGATATGCTGCATCGCCTGGCGCGCCGCGCCCAGCCACTGCGGCGTGACCCCACCCAGCTGTATTTCCGGTTGTCGGGCATACAGCTGGCGAAAAAGCTGATAGCGCACTTCGCTATGGGTGAGTTTATTGTCGGTAAAGGGCACTTCCTGATAACCACGCTGACCAAAAAAATAGTCCACCGGCTGGCCGCGGCGACGGTTGACCCAGCTACCTGCCCACACCAGCAGGTTGGCCAGGGCGGCTGGCAGTGCCGGACGAATGCCAAACATGGGCGCGCACAATACTGCGCGGGTAAAAGCATCAGGGGCAGTCAACATGGCCAGAGTGCCAATGGCGCCGCCCATAGAATGACACAGTAGTTGGACGGGTAAGCGACACAATGGCGGGATGATGTGCTGACGAAAATACAACAGGTCGCTGACATAATCATCAAAACGCGCCACATAGCCATGCTGCGGGTTGTCTGACATGCGTCCGGACAGGCCCTGGCCCCGATGATCCAAAATAAACACCGCTGCGCCCTGCTGATACAAATCAAACATCACTTCTTTGTATTTGAGTAACGACTCGATCCGCCCGGAGCTGATGAGTACAGCCTGGGTGGGTTGCTGCGGGATCGCCCAGGCATAATGCACCGTGACCCCATGGGCACCACGAAACTGCGCCTGAGTTACCGCATCCTGCCAAAAAGGCTCAATGCGGCTGACCATGGCCTGCGCCAGATCAGCCTCGTTGATAAGTGTGATGGACATGACCCTCCCAGTGTTCAGCGCCAGCGCTATTTAGCCATAGTGCGGCTGCTCGGGTTGAAAATCCGGGCTTAAAAACAGCGGTGAGGTGACCATCAAGTCGGCGGTGGCACTGCTACAGGCCACCGGCACATTCCACACCGAGCACAACCGCAGCAAAGCTTTGACATCAGGATCATGAGGCGCTGGGTTAAGCGGATCCCAGAAAAAAAACAGCGCATCCAATTCGCCCTGGGCAATGCGCGCGCCTATTTGCTGATCGCCGCCCAATGGGCCGCTTTTCAATCGCTCCACGGTCAGGCCGGTTTCTTCAATGATGCGCTGCCCGGTGGTGCCGGTGGCAATGATTGAGCATTGCTGCATGACCGAAAGATGTTTGTTGATCCACGCCAGTAAGGCGGCCTTTTTGTGATCATGTGCCACCAGGGCAATACGTTTTTGCGTCATTTTTATGTATGTCTGCCTGCGAAAACCTGGCCACAGGTATACGCACAGCCCCGCCAGATTGCAACTGCTTTTGCCTGCGGCGGTGGCAGTTCCGACCAGGCAAAATAATTATATAGTTTTATTGCATAATTATTCTATCACGGTAAGATGACCCTAACGCTTAACTGCAGCCTATTATCAGGACACCGATTGTTATGCCCCAGATTACGCCCGGCGCGGCGCTACGCGCCACTTTGACACACTGCCCTCCCGCAGCTGGCTACATCACATCCGTCATACGACGACTTTTTCGCCTATCCTAAGGTGTGTGCCGTAGCGCACTTTTTACCTTTGCTGGTGGTAATGCGCTTCAACAGCATTCAGCAAAGGTAAAAAGTGATTTTTTTGCTTCTCAATAAAGCCGACTATTTATGCTAAATGTTTCAATTTTAGGGGCCAGTGGTTACAGCGGCGCCCAGCTGGTGAATTTGATTCATCATCATCCGAAGATGGCGTTAAAACGCACCCTGGTCTCGGCCAACAGTGCTGATGCTGGCTGTTCGCTGGCGGATTTACACGGCGCACTGGCCCATTTGCAACAGTACGAACTCGAGCCACTCAGCGACAGCCTGCTGGAAACCCTGGCCAACACCATGGATGTGATTTTTCTGGCCACCCCGCATCAGGCCAGCCACAAATGGGTGGAGCCATTAAGTGCTGCCGGCGCGAAGGTGATTGATTTATCCGGTGCCTTCAGGCTGCCCGACCAGGCGGTATTTGCTGCCCACTATGGCTTTGCCCACACGGCCGATACCGGTTTGGCCAAAGCCGTCTACGGGCTGGCCGAATGGCATGCCGATGCTATCCGCCAGGCCCAGATTGTGGCCGCGCCAGGCTGCTACCCCACCGCCGCATTGACCGCCTTAAAACCGCTGGCCGCAGCCGGTCTGTTGGATGCGTCCACCCGGCCGGTGATCAACGCGGTATCCGGGGTCACCGGTGCCGGGCGCAAAGCCGCTCTGGGCAGCAGCTTCAGTGAGGTCAGCCTGCAGGCGTATGGGGTGCTTAACCATCGTCACACCCCAGAAATAGAAACCTATCTGGGCACACCGGTGATCTTCACCCCGCATCTGGGCAATTTTAAACGCGGCATTGTGGCCACCAGCACGGTTAAACTGGCCGCCGGAGTCACCGCAGCGCAGGTAGCGGCCGCCTATGAAGCCGCCTATGCCCAGCAGCCTCTGGTGCGCCTACGCAGCCAGTTCCCCAAGGCTGATGATGTGGCCCACACCCCATTTGTGGATGTCCACTGGCAGGTCGATGCCCACAGCGGCTATGCGGTGATTGGCAGTGCGCTGGATAATTTGCTCAAAGGCGCGGCAGGTCAGGCGGTGCAATGCGCCAACCTGATGCACCAGTGGCCGGGTGAGCTGGGGTTATTGCCATGAGCCAGTTACCTCCGGTGGTCATCAAAATCGGCGGCGCGGTGCTCGAGCACCCGGCCACCCTCAAGCAGTTATTCAGTCAGCTGACTGCGTTACGTCAGCAGCGCCAGGTAGTACTGGTACACGGCGGCGGTCGCATGGTCGACACCTTATTAGCCCAGGCTGGCAAATCCAGCCAGTGGCATGACGGGTTGCGCGTGACCCCGGATGATCAGATGCCGCTGGTCACCGCAGCACTGGCCGGTGCGGCCAACAAACAATTGTGCAGCCAGGCGCTGCAGGCCGGCCACATCGCGGTGGGCATTTCATTACTGGATGGCAACCTGGTGCCGTGCAGTCCGCGCCAGCCCGAACTGGGCGCGGTGGGCAGCCCGCAACAAGGCGATCCCACCTTGCTACAGCAGCTGTTTGATGCGCACTTTTTGCCGATTATCAGCTCCATCGGCTGTGATGCCAGCGGGCGGCTGCTCAATGTCAATGCGGATCAGGCAGCCACGGCCATTGCCGGGCTGTTGGGCGCCGACTTATTGCTGCTCTCCAATGTCCCCGGAGTATTGGATGCCCAGGGCCAGCTGTTGGGCAACCTGACCCTGGCCGATTTGCAGGCCCTGCAAGTCCAACAGGTAGTGCGCGATGGCATGAAAGTTAAAACCGATGCGGCGCTAAGCGCTGCCACCACCCTGGGCCGGCCGGTGACCATCGCCAGCTGGGAAGATCCGCTAACCGAGATTGTGGCGCATACCTGCGGCACCCGAATTTATCCGATGCCCACACCGGCAGGAGACCCTTTATGAAACAAGATTTACTGACCTTTGCCGACTGGACCCCGGCCGGTGCGCAGCAACTGCTGGAGCTGGCCCAGACTATCAAGCAAAGTCCGCATCGCTATGCCAGCGTGCTGGCCGGCAAATCCATCGTGGCCTTGTTTGAAAAGCCCTCCCTGCGCACCCGGGTCAGCTTTGAAATTGGCGTGCACAAACTGGGGGGACAACTGGTTTATCTGGACAGCCAGGCCGGTAAGCTGGCCGGCCGCGAGGATGCTCAGGACACCGCCGCCAATCTGGCTTGCTGGGCTGATGCCATCGTCGCTCGGGTGTATCAGCACCAAACCCTGGAGCAATTTGCCCAGGCTTCCAAAGTGCCGGTGGTCAATGCCCTGTGTGATACCTATCACCCGTGCCAGGCACTGGCCGATTATCTGACCCTGTATGAAACCTATGGCCGCGTGCAAGGGCTGACCCTGGCGTATCTGGGCGATGGCAATAATGTGACCCATTCGTTGTTGCTTGTGGGTGCCTTACTGGGCTGCCATCAACGCGTAATCACCCCGGCCGGCCACGAGCCCGACCCGGCGATCATGGCCAAAGCCAGCCAAATCGGCCAACAGACCGGCGCGACCATCAGTTACAGCCATTCGCCCAGCGATGCCCGCGGCGCCGATGTGCTGTACACCGACACCTGGCTGTCCATGGGCGATGACACCCCGTTGGCCGACATTCAGGCGACCTTTATGCCGTATCAGGTCAATGCTGACCTGCTTGAACACACCCAGGCGCGTTATGTGATGCATTGCCAGCCGGCTCACCGCGACTTAGAAATCAGCAGCGCGGTGATGGACGGGCCGGCGTCGTTACTGCTGGCACAGGCAGAAAACCGGATGCACGCACAAAATGCCATTTTGACCCATTTACTGGGCCACTAAGAGGACACCTATTATTATGACCAAATCTATCAACAAAATTGTACTGGCTTATTCTGGCGGGCTGGATACCTCGGCCATCATTCCCTGGCTAAAAGAGCATTATCAGTGTGAAGTCGTGGCCTTTGCCGCCGATGTCGGTCAGGGCGACGAAGAGCTGGAAGGCTTGCATGACAAAGCCATCGCCTCAGGTGCCAGCGAATGCCACATTGTTGACTTAAAAGACGAATTTGTCCGCGATTATATTTACCCCAGCCTGCAGACCGGCGCTGTGTATGAAGGCGAATATCTGCTGGGCACCGCCATGGCACGGCCGGTAATTGCCAAAGCCCAGGTGGAGATTGCCCGCAAGGTCGGCGCCGATGCCTTAAGCCATGGCTGTACCGGCAAGGGCAATGATCAGGTGCGCTTTGAAAGCACCTTTGCTGCGCTGGCGCCGGACTTAACGGTAATTGCCCCCTGGCGCGAATGGGACATGGTATCGCGGGAAGATCTGCTCAATTACCTGGCTGAGCGCGATATCCCCACCAGCGCCTCGGCCACCAAAATTTACAGCCGTGATGCCAATGCCTGGCATATCTCACACGAAGGCGGCGAGTTAGAGGATCCCTGGCACGCCCCGTCAGAGCAGGTCTGGACCATGACCTGTTCGCCCGAGCAGGCGCCGGATGACCCAGCCATGGTTATGCTTAGCTTTGACCAGGGCCGGCTGACCCACATCGATGGCCAGGCCTTAGGCCCGTTTGCTGCGCTCAGTGAGCTCAACCAACGCGCCGGCGCCCACGGTATCGGCCGCATTGATATTGTAGAAAACCGCCTGGTGGGCATGAAATCCCGTGGCTGTTACGAAACTCCCGGCGGTACTGTCTTAATGAAAGCCTACAAAGCGCTGGAAACCCTGGTGCTGGACAAGGCCGCACTAAAATTTCGCGAGCAGGTGGGCCTGGAGTTTGCCCATGTGATGTATGACGGGCGCTGGTTTACTGCGGTTAATGATGCACTGCTGGCTGCCGCCCAGGCGCTGGCGGTCAAAGTCACCGGCGATATCGTGGTCAAACTGTACAAAGGCCAGGCCACCGTGGTGCAGCGGCGCTCGCCTAACAGCCTGTATTCAGAAGATTTTGCCACCTTTGGTGCCGATGATGTGTACAACCAGCAACACGCCGAAGGCTTTATCCGCCTGTACAGCTTGTCCAGCCGGATTGCTGCCTTAAAAGCCCAGCAACAATAAGGAGCCTGTTATGCCATTATGGGGAGGCCGGTTTGCCGGCAGCAGCAGTTCGATGTTTCGCCAGGTCAATGATTCGCTGCCCTTTGATCAGGCGCTGGCAGTGCAAGACCTGCAAGGCTCTATGGCCTGGGCCGAGGCGCTGCATCAGGCCGGGGTATTAAGTGCCGAAGAAACGGGTCAGCTGACCGACGCACTGGGCCAAATGAAAGAACAGGCCGAAGCCGGCAGCCTGGATTTTGCTGCCAGTGACGAAGAAGACATCCACAGTTTTGTCGAAGCAGCGTTGATTGAGCAGCTTGGTGATATCGGCCGCAAGCTGCACACCGGGCGCAGCCGCAATGATCAGATCGCCACCGATTTTCGCTTGTGGGTGCGCCAGCATGTGGCCTCGCTGCAGCAGGATCTGCAGCAGCTAACTCAAGCCCTGGTGGCGGTGGCCGAGCGCCATCGCGACGCGATTTTACCCGGCTACACCCATTTGCAGCGGGCCCAGCCAGTGCTGTTTGCACACTGGTGTTTAGCCTATGTGGAAATGTTCAAGCGCGATGCCAGTCGGCTAACGGATTTGAGTGCCCGGCTCAATCAGTGCCCACTGGGCAGCGGTGCGCTGGCCGGCACCACCTATCCCATCGATCGCCAGCAACTGGCCGAGTCGCTGGGCTTTGCCAGCCCGTGTTTAAACAGCTTAGATGCGGTGTCAGACCGAGATTTTGTGCTCGAGCTGCTGTTTTGTGCCAGTACCAGCATGATGCATATTTCGCGCATGGCCGAAGATTTGATTTTTTACAATTCCGGCGAAGCCGGGTTTATTCAGCTTGGCGATGCGGTCACCTCCGGCTCGTCTTTGATGCCGCAGAAAAAAAACCCCGATGCGCTGGAGCTGATGCGCGGCAAATGCGGCCGGGTGTTTGGTGCACTGCAAGGCCTGCTGGTGACTATGAAAGGCTTGCCGCTGGCGTACAATAAAGACATGCAGGAAGACAAAGAAGGCGCTATCGATACGGTCAATCAATGGCATTGCTGCCTGCTGATTGCCAGTGAAGTGCTCGACAGTTTGTCGGTGAATACCGAGCGCTGCCGCCAGGCGGCTAGCCATGGCTATGCCAATGCCACCGAGCTGGCTGATTATCTGGTGGGCAAAGGGATCCCGTTTCGTACTGCCCACGAGGTGGCTGGCCAGGTGGTGCGCCAGGCCCTGGATGCTGGCTGTGCCATCGAAGCTCTGCCGCTGAACACCTTGCAGGCAGTGCACCCGGCCATTGATAAGGATGTTTTTGAAGTGCTGGAGCTGGAATACGGCCTCAACAAGCGTAATGTATTAGGCGGCACCAGTCTGGCCACGGTGCATCAGGCGCTGGCCCGCGAACGCGCGGCGCTGGGTGCGAAGGAATAACCCGGCATGACGCTTATGCAGCACGAAGGTATCAGCTTGTTTCGCAACTCCCTGCCCTATATTAATGCGCATCGGGGCAAAACCTTTGTGCTGATGTTTGGCGGCGAAGCCATTGAAGATGCCAATTTTGCGCACATCATTCATGATATTGCCCTGCTGGCCAGTTTGGGCGTGCGTTTAGTGCTGGTGCACGGGGCGCGCCCGCAAATTGACCAGCGGGTAGCGCTACGCCAGCTCGACGCGCGCTTTGCCCATGATGTGCGCATCACCGATAAAGCCACGCTGGAATGTGTTAAAGATGCCGCCGGCTCGGTGCGTGCTCAAATTGAAGCACTGCTGACCATGGGCCTGCCTAACTCGCCCATGCATGGTGCCCAGATACGGGTATGCAGCGGCAACCTGGTGGTGGCCAAACCCATGGGTGTGCGTGACGGTGTGGATTATGAAAATACCGGGCTGGTGCGGCGTATCGATACCACCGGCATCAATGACCATCTTAATGATGGCTCCATTGTGCTGCTTTCCCCCATGGGCTATTCCTCTACCGGCGAGGTGTTCAATCTGTCCCATGAAGATGTGGCCACTCAGGCTGCCATTGCGCTGAATGCCGATAAACTGATTGTGTTCTCAGCCCAGGAGGGTATCTATAATACCTCCGGAAAATTGCTGCGGACCATCGAGCGGCCTCAGCTGGAGCAACTGATGACCGCCGGCGAGATCAGCTCCGAGCCCACGGTGTTACAGGCATTAACCAGCAGTGTAGCAGCTGGGGTTGGCCGCGCGCATTGTGTCAGTTATGCCCGAGATGGCGCTCTGCTGACCGAATTGTTTACCCGTGATGGCACCGGTTCCCTGGTGATGGAGCATCATTATGAACAATTGCGGGCCGCCAGCATTGATGATGTGGGCGGCATTTTAAAACTTATTAAACCGCTAGAGCAAAGTGGCGCGCTGGTCAAACGCTCGCGCGAACGCTTAGAAGATGAGATCGATCATTTTATTGTGATTGAACGCGATGGCATGATCATCGGCTGCGCAGCGGTGTACGAATATCCTGACGAAGGCTGCGCCGAGCTTGCCTGTGTGGCCACCCACCATGCGTATCGCGGCAAACACCGCGGTGAACGGATTTTAGAAGCGGTCAAAGAGCGCGCGGCACAGCGCCAGATCCACACCCTGTTTGTACTGACCACTCTCACTGCCCATTGGTTTTTGGAACAAGGCTTTGTGCCGGCTTCGGTAGATGTGCTGCCCACCGCCAAACAACAGCTGTATAACTTTCAGCGCAATTCCAAGGTGTTTACCCTGCAACTGCCCGGCTGAGCATGGCATTGCCCCGGCTTCTGGCGTACACTGCCCGCAGCCGGCCAGCGAGCCGGCGCGGTTGACGATGTAAAAAGGTAGACACAATGAAAGCTATGCCATGGGTTCTGGGTGTGCTGGGCCTGGTGCTTATCACCGGCTGCAGTTATGTAAAACAGCCCAATGATAAAAAAATGACCAAGCTGGTCACCGCCATGCCCGAATACAATGCCAATGAAACCTTTGGCAAACGGGATTTTCGCTTTGTGGTCGCCCGCGACGGTGACCAGGTGACCACCCCACAGGTGCCCGCCTGTCTGGTGACCCGGTTTGGTACCAAAGAAATGGCCAACACCGATTATGCCCCCGGCAGTTATGATTATGAAAAATACGCGGCGGTGGCCAAGGTGTATGCGCGCTATTTTAATGCCGCGCTGCTGGAATTGCTGGCCAGCCGTGGCTGGGATCAGTGCGAGGCAACCATCCCCGAGTCGGCCGGCTCCTGATCCTGGTACCGGTGCCTTGCCACCGGCCCACATTAAGTTTTACTGACTCGCGTCTGCGCATGGAATTTCACACGCATCGACTTGTCTAGTCATCGTGCCCAGGGTTGATTCTTGTGGCGGTTTGGCTTTTACTGGTGGGATGATGTTATGAGGATGATTTATGCAAGAGCCTGTCACACTGTGTTGCGACGATGGCTATCAACTGGCCGGCACCCTGTTTACCCCCGATTCGCCACCACGTGGCGCCATTGTTATTGCCCCGGCCACCGGTATTAAACGCCAGTTTTATGCGGCCTTTGCCAGCTTTTTGGCCAATTATGGCTTTGCGGTGCTCACTTTTGATAACCGCGGCATTGGCGAGTCCTGCAACCATTCGGTTCGCCGCAGCGATGCCGATTTGGTGGCCTGGGGCCAGCAGGATATGCCCGCAGCGCTGGATGCGCTGGTGACCCGTTTTCCTGACGTGCCTTATTTTTTAGTCGGCCACAGCGCCGGCGGTCAGCTCATCGGGCTGATGCACAATGCCCACAAACTGACCGCCTTTATGAATTTTGGCAGCTCATCGGGCTCGCTGCGCAATATGAAGCTGCGCTATCGCCTTAGAGCGCATTTTTTTATGAATGTGTTTATTCCGCTGTCGAATTTTGTATTTGGCCATACCAAATCGCATTGGGTCGGCATGGGCGAACCGTTGCCGCGCGGCGTGGCCCGACAATGGCGCCAATGGTGTAATGGTCAGGGTTATGTACAGGAAAGCTTCGGGCGCGAGGTCACCCAGCATCAGTATGACTCGCTGGCGGTGCCCTCCAAGTGGGTCATTGCCAGTGATGATGACATCGCCAACGAGGCCAATCTAAAAGAAATGATTGCAGTGTATGAAGGCTGTAATGCCCGCTACTGCATTTTATACCCGTCGGCCTGTGGCCTGGATACCATCGGCCATATGCGTTTTTTCTCGCGCCAGTCACAACGCCTGTGGCCGCTGGTGACCAACTTCTTCGACGAGCATTTACAGCCGGTTTGAGCTAGAAAGCTTCTTCGGCCGGCTGTTTAAAGCGCGGCCAGCCTGTGGCTACCGACACACTGCCACATACCAGTAACAGCATGGGGTACCAGCAATACGGGGTAATGCTCAGCGGTGAGATGCCAGCGATGGCAGCGGCGGTCAGCAGCTGCGGGGCATACGGCACCATACCCTGAAATGCACAGGAAAAAATGTCCAGCAAACTGGCCACCCGGCGCGGATCGGCCTGATACTGCTGACCCAGGCGCCGGGCAATGGGGCCGGCGGTGACAATGGAAATAGTATTATTGGCGGTGGTGGCATCCAGTACACTGACCAGCCCGGCAATGCTGGCTTCAGCGCCGCGTTTGCTTTTGACCCGCTTGGTCAGCACCTTGATTAACCAAGCGATGCCGCCGTAGGCGGTCATCAGGCCCACCAGGCCACCAATGGTGATGGCAATCAGTGCCAGTTCCTGCATCCAACCCATGCCTTTTTGGACACTTTGTGCTGCTGCCAGCGGGCTCAAGCTGCCATTAAACAGGCCTACCAGAATGGCACTGGCGATGCCAGCGGCCAGCACCAGCACCACATTCAGCCCGGCCAGCGCACAGCCGATGATGACTAAAAAGGGCAGAATTTCCAGCCATGAGATGGCCGTGGTTTCTACAGCTGCCCCGGCGGGTACGTCGGTGGCCAGCAATAGCCCGGCGGTGATCAGTGCCGCCGGCACCACCACCAGCAAGTTAGCGCGAAATTTATCGGTCAGTTTGACCTGTTGGCTGCGCGTGGCTGCGATAGTGGTATCAGACACAAAAGACAGGTTATCGCCAAACATGGCGCCGGAAACTACCACCCCCATCAACATAGCATCAGATAATTGTAAGGTATCGGCCAGCCCCACCGCGACCGGGGCCAGTGCAGTGATAGTGCCCATGGAGGTGCCCATGGAAAAGGAAATAAAACAGCAAATCAGAAACAGGCTGGGCAGGATCAGCGACTGGGGCACTACAGTTAAAGCCAGATTCACCGTGGCATCTCGGGCACCAATATCGATAGTCAGCGCGTAAAACGCGCCGGCTAGTAAAAAGATAAAAACCAGCAGGATGATGTTGCTGTTACCGCCACCCTGACAAAATGCTTCAACCTTTTGCGCCAAAGTCAGGCGTTGATCTTTGGGCTGTAACAACAAGCCAAAGCCGGCTGCGCAGACAAAGGCCACCAGCACCGGCATGGCGGTAATGTCCTGAGTGATCAGGGCGCTGAACAGCAGCAAACTGACAAAAAAGAAAATCGGGGTAATACCCAAAAACTGGGGTTTTGCTGATGAGTCCACGGCCTGCACCCTTGTTACCTGCAACTGGCAAAAAGGCAGCAGCCTACCCCAACGCCGCGAAGATGCAACCAGCTTTTTAGGCTGATTGGCTGTAACTCATACCTGGATGCACGTCACCTGCCTGCCCCGGTAGACAAGTGACGCATTATCACTAATCAAAGCATTGTTATTTAAGGGCTTTATCGATGTCCTTGGCGCTATGCCGCTCAGCCAGATGTGCATCATCGCCCCAGAAGCGGTTGACGATAATGCCGCGTTTGACCGCCGGGCGTTTGGCAATGTCTTTGGCCCAGCGCATCAGATGCTCATACTCTTCCACCTGCAAAAACTTGGCGGCGCTGTATAATTTGCCCAAAACCAGGTTGCCATACCAGGGCCAGATAGCCATATCCGCGATGGAGTATTCATCGCCGGCCATGTAGGTATTAAACGACAGATGCTTGTCCAGCACATCCAGCTGGCGTTTGGTTTCCATGGTGAAGCGGTCGATGGGGTATTGCATCTTATACGGCGCATACGAATAAAAATGGCCAAAACCGCCGCCCACATACGGCGCTGAGCCCACCTGCCAGAACAGCCAGTTCATGCATTCCGTCTTGGCGATAGCATCTTTGGGCACAAACTTGCCAAATTTGTCGGCCAGATATTGCAAAATGGAGCCGGATTCAAAGAGGCGTATGGGCGGATTGACACTGTGATCCATCAGCGCCGGGATTTTTGAATTAGGATTCACATTCACAAAGCCGGTGGAAAACTGGTCGCCATCGCCAATCTTTATCGGCCACGCATCGTACTCGGCCTTTTTGACCCCGGCTTCCAGTAACTCTTCAAACATGATGGTCACTTTCTGGCCATTAGGGGTGGCCATGGAATACAACTGAAAATCATGGTCGCCCACCGGCAAGGCTTGTTCATGAGTGGGGCCGGAGGTCGGCCGGTTGGTTTTAGAAAACTCACTGCCGTCTTCTTTTTCCCATTTCCAGACCTTTGGCGGCGTGTATTCGTCTTTTTTGCTCATAACCGTTCCTGACATGATGGATGTGAGGTCACATACGTATGACGGTCAGGTTTGGTTGTGCTTACGCACCGATGTGTAAGCTAACGCGTCTGCCACCGGCTAACAGCCGGTGGCGACATCAAGAAAAGGCGAGCCTTCCATTGCCCGCAAAATGGTACAGAGTGCACGGCCATACCGGCCGCTGTCACCCTAAGTTTGGATTGGACCTAATAGCTATCAAGCTTTATGCCACATTCAATTAATTGTTAAATATCATTCAGTTAAATAAACTAGCACAGCGAAATGTGCTCGATAAGGGGGCGCAATGTTGCAGACCAGCAACACCCGGCACGCCTAAATTTTCCGATTTGCCCAACCAGGGCGGCGAAGGGTGGTCAGCCCAGCAGAGAGTGGCGGGTCAGGGCCCGGCTGGGCTTGTTGCTGTGTACCGACGGCGCATAAAAAAGGCGCCGTAACAGGCGCCTCATATAGAATGTGAAAAAGAGCTAAATGCTGACCCGTTTATACGGGCGGTACTCTGGTTGCCAGAAGTTACGCTGGATACTTTCGTGCAGCGCTTCTTCGGTCATCTCCAGTGCCAGATCCTGCTCCATGGCCACCCGGGCCACAGCATAGGCAATCTGACGGCTTAAGTCAGCAATCTGAGTCAGCGGCGGCAGCAGCTCACCTGTGCCGGTATTAGCCAGCGGCGAGGCCGAGGCCAGTGCATTGCTGGCTGCCATCAGCATTTCATCGCTGATCAGGCTGGCTTTACTGGCAATGACGCCCAGGCCAATGCCCGGGAAAATATAGCTGTTGTTGCACTGGGCAATCGGGTACGACTTCCCCTGGTATTCCACCGGCTTGAACGGGCTGCCGGTGGCAATGATCACCTCACCGTCCGTCCACTCAATGACCTGCTCAGGGCGGGCTTCGACCTGGCGCGAGGGGTTACTCAGTGGGAAAATAATGGGCAGCGCGCAATTAGCCTTCATCGAGCGCACCACCTGCTCGGTAAACAACCCCGGCTGGCCGGACACACCGATTAAGATATCCGGCGCAGCACAGTTGACCACATCTAGCAGCGAGGCGTATTCGCCGGAAAAGCTCCAGTCGGCAATGTGCTCGCGGGGAGTGGCCAGTTTAGCCTGAAAGTCGCGCAGATCGTCCATGCCTTCGGTGACCAGCCCGTAGCGGTCAACCATGTACACCTGGCGGCGCGCTTCGGTGTCTCTCATACCTTCCTGCACCATCTGCTGCACCAGCATCTCGGCAATGCCGCAGCCGGCCGACCCAGCCCCCACAAACACCACTTTCATGTCAGACAACCGCTGCCCTTTCATGCGGCAGGCTGCCAGAATAGTGCCCAGGGTGACCGCCGCGGTGCCCTGAATATCGTCGTTAAAACAGCAGATCTGGTCGCGATAGCGGTTGAGCAGCGGCATGGCATTGGGCTGGGCAAAATCCTCAAACTGGATCATGACTTCCGGCCAGCGCCGCTTGACTGCGCGCACAAACATATCGATAAATTCGTCGTACTCCTGCTGACCGATGCGCGGATGACGCGCACCCATGTACATGGGATCGTTAAGCAGTTTTTCATTGTTGGTGCCCACATCCAGCATCACCGGCAGGGTATAGGCCGGGCTGATGCCGCCACAGGCGGTGTACAAGGATAATTTACCAATCGGAATGCCCATACCGCCGATGCCCTGGTCACCCAGGCCTAAGATGCGCTCACCGTCAGTCACCACAATCACTTTAACCTTACGCTTGGTGGCATTGCGCACAATGTCATCCAGCTGATGGCGCTCTTCCCAGGAAATAAACAAGCCCCGCGAGCTGCGGTAAATATCCGAAAACTGCTCACAGGCATCGCCCACTGTCGGGGTGTAGATGATGGGCATCATCTCATCGATGTGACGCTGCACCAGCCGGTAAAACAGGGTTTCATTGTTGTCTTGAATGGCACGCAGATAAATATGTTTATTGAGCGGATCATCAAAGGTGTTGTACTGCATGTACGCCCGTTCAACCTGCTCTTCGATGGTTTCAAAGCGCGGCGGTAGTAAGCCGGTCAGGTTAAACGAGGCCCGTTCGCGGGCGGTAAAGGCACTGCCTTTGTTCAGTAGGGGGGTTTCCAGCAGTGAGGGCCCGGCGTGGGGGATGTACAGATATCGGTTATCGTCTTGTGACATTGTTCTTCCGAATGTTGGTTCAGGCAGACAAAATCGTCCCCCGGCCGGCTGGCGGGCCAGCCATTAAAATATTTCTTCTGGCTCGGGGGTACGTTTTGCATCATCTTCAGCAGGATCTATCACCTCTTCGTCTAGCACATAGACAGCAGGCTCAGTTCCCTTGGCAAAATATTCGAATAGTGTCGTATGGTCGGTGCGCCGGGTCAACTTTCCACTGGTACGATCAATGCGTACACGCACAATATCATCCGGCACCGGCATGGCTTTTTCTGGCGTGTCTTCCAGCGCTGCCTGCATAAAACGGATCCAGGCAGGCTGCGCGGCATGCGAGCCACTTTCGGTGCCAATCATGGCATTGCCGATCCAGTTGAAGCGCTCCGGATTGCGGTTGATCAGATTTTGGTTGCGGGTCGCGCGGCCCAGATTCCGGTTCATATCATCAAAACCGACCCACGCGGTGGCCACCAGATCCGGCTGAAAACCTGAGAACCAGGCATCGCGGGCATCGTTGGTGGTACCGGTTTTGCCGGCCAAATCATCCCGCTGCAAGATATTTTTCGCTCGCCAGCCGGTGCCCATCCAATAGGTTTTTTTACTCCAGCTACCGTTGGCCTGCACCCCGGTATGCATCATGTCAGCCACCAAAAAAGCGGTTTGCGGGCTTAATACCCGTGGGGCCGGGCGTTTGTGCGGCATCGGCGCAGACGCCTGAGTATCCACCGCCACGCCTAAGGCAGCAGCCAGTTGCTGTTCTTTGTCGGTAGGTTTGGCCTGGCGGGCCTGGCCATCCTGTTCACAGGGGTCGCACGCCCAGACCGGCTCGGCCTGCCACAACAGCTCATTTTGTTCGTTGTGCACGCGCTGGATAAAATGCGGTTGGACTAAAAAGCCGCCATTGGCAATCACTGCCATCCCCCGGGCCACTTCCAGCGGCGTGTGGGAGCCTGAGCCCAGCGCCAGGGTTTCGTCGCGTGGGATATCTTCTTTGGCAAAACCAAAGCGGGTCAGATAATCCGCGGTAGCATGCAGCCCCACCCCGCGCAACAGGCGCACTGACACCACGTTTTTGGATTTACCCAGCGCGACCCGCATGCGGATGGGGCCATCGTATTCCGGCGGTGAATTTTTTGGCCGCCAGGCGACACCGGTGGCCTGATTCCACTGGTTGATCGGCGCATCGTTAATAATCGATGCCGGGGTGTAGCCGGTATCCAGTGCAGCAGCGTACACAAACGGCTTGATGTTAGAGCCGACCTGACGCTTGGCCTGGGTGGCGCGGTTAAACTGGCTTTGATAAAACGAGTAGCCACCCACCACGGCTTCTGCTGCGCCGTTATGTGGATTTAACGCCACCAGCGCGCCGCTGACCGCTGGCATCTGCGCCAGTCGCCACTCGCCATCCTGACGACGGATGTTAATCAGCGCACCTTCACGCAAAATATCATGGGCTGTTTCAGGCTCTTCGCCCTGCCGTGAGTCGGTGATATATGGGCGCGCCCAGTCCAGATTTGGCCAGGTCAGGGTACGCTGTTGCCCATCGGCATCCAGCACCACCGCCTGTTGTTGTTCGACCTTAAGTACCACCGCCGGAACCAGCGGCGCAATGCGGGTTTGCTGCGCCAGCGCTGCCATCAACTCATCACGTGACGGCCGGGTAGCCAGAACCTCAGACGCCGGCTCATCAGCCTCGCCTGCTTCCTCTTCTTCCTGATCGGCTGGGGCGTTGTACAGATAGCCTAGCGGCCCGCGATAGCCGTGGCGTTCATCATAATCGTGCAGATTGCGCACCACTGCCTGCTGCGCGGCCAGCTGAGTGTCCGAGTCCACTGTGGCATACACCTGATAGCCGCCGGTCTCAGCTTCTTCTTTGCCATAAATCTTAACCATTTCTGAATAAATCAGATCGGCCAGATAGGGCGCATCCACTTCAATCTCGGCGCCGTGTTTACGCGCGGTAACCGGCGCGGTGGTGGCCTGGTCAAACTCGGCGCGGCTAATCAATTCTTCATCCAGCATGCGTAGCAACACCACGCGCCGGCGTTCTACCGCGCGATCAGGGCGGCTGATGGGGTTAAGCACCGACGGCGCTTTAGGCAGCCCGGCCAGTGTGGCCATTTGCGCCAGGTCCAGCTCAGCCAGTGGTTTGCCGTAATACACCTGGGCCGCAGCACCGAATCCAAACGAGCGATGGCCCAGCTCCACCTTGTTCAGGTACAACTCCAGAATTTCCTGTTTGGTCAGCAACTGCTCCATGTGCCAGGCAATAAAGATTTCTTTGATTTTGCGGATGTAGGTTTTTTCCCGGGTTAAAAAGAAGCCCCGGGCCAGCTGCATGGTCAGGGTACTGGCACCCTGCTGTTTTTCGCCGGTGACCAGCAAATTGAGCGCCGCCCGGCCGATGCCGATGGGGTCAATGCCATTGTGCTCATAAAAGCGACTGTCTTCGGTGGCCAGCACCGCATCAATCATTTGCTGCGGCACATCCTCAAGTTTTACCGGGATCCGCCGTTTAACTCCATATTGCGAGATCAATAATCCATCCTGAGTATAGATGCGCATCGGGGTTTGTAATTTTACGTCCTTCAGGACAGTGACACTGGGCAGGTCAGGTTTGATATAAAAGTAAATACCGATGAGCCCGGCCGCGCCAGTCAGCGCACCAATAAAGATAAGTATTAAGAGGGATTTGAGTAACTTCACGAAGACTTCATTACCAAGGCCAAGTTGCCTAATTGATTAACATTTTATACGTACGTGCTTTTAAGAGAACCATACTCTGCAAAAAAGTGCGTAAGATTCTAGTTTAGAGTAGAGCCCAATCTTTGGATCACCGGTCAAAACCATGAAATCGTTGTTTAGGAAAAAGCTACCGCCTATTGTGGGCCTTGACATAGGCACACGTCAAATCAAAGCGGTACTTATTGAAAAATCCGGCGACCAGTTCACACTGGCCGGCTATGCCTGCGAGCCCATCACCAAGCCAGCGTTCAATGAGCGGGAGATCCGCGATTTTGATGCGGTGAGTCTGGCCTTAAAAAAAGTCCAGCATGCCTTAAAAACCAAGGTGAAACATGCCGCCATTGCGGTGTCTGGCACCTCGGTCATTAGCAAAGTGGTACAGATGGAGCCTAACCAAAGCGATTTTGAGCTGGAAGGCCAGATTGAGATTGAAGCTGATAGCCTGATCCCCTACCCACTAGATGAAGTGTATCTGGACTTTGAAGAGCTCGGCCCCAGCGCCACCCATACTGGTAAGGTCAACGTGCTGTTAAGCGCGGCTCACAAAGACATGGTGGACAGTCGTATCACACTGGTGCGTGAAGTCCCGCTGGAACCTAAGGTGGTGGATGTAGAAGGCTATGCGCTGGGCAACGCATTGGGCCATTTTTATCCGCACCATGACGATGAGCGGGTGTGCTGTATCAACATCGGCGCCAGCTTGCTGCAGATGTGTGTGTGGCAAAACAATGCGGTGGTGTATTCCAAAGAACACAATTTTGGTATGAGCATGCTGGTGCAGGATTTATCTCTGATCCAGCGCATCGAAGCCGACGAGGCTGAGCAGCAACTTATCAGCAACACCCTGACCGGTAACTGGCAGCAGGAAACCCTGCCCATCTTTACTGCCAACCTGGTCCAGCAAATCAACCGTGCCTTGCAGATGTATATCAGCACCACCCACGCCCAGCGCCCGCAAAAATTATTGCTGGCCGGCGGCGGCGCCAACCTGGCGGCACTGGTAGACGCATTGCAGCAAGATCTGGGGCTGGACATCGAGTTGTTCGACCCATTTGCCAATATGCAGATCAGCGAGCAGCTGGATCAGGCGCGTTTGCGTCAAATCACCCCGCAGCTGGCCATCGCGGCCGGGCTGGCCAGCCGGAGTTTTAGCCAATGGCACATATAAATCTTCTGCCCTGGCGCGAGCAACAGCGCCAGCAGCAAAAAAATCAATATCTCGCCACACTGGGCCTGGTGGCCCTGGTGGTCGGCGGCATCTTTTGGGGCGTTGGTCAGGCCATTGATCAGCAAATTCAGCATCAAAACCAGCGTAATCAGTATCTGACCCAGGAAATTGGTCTGCTGGATGCGCAAATCAGCCAGATCCAAAAAATCAAAGAAAGCAAAAATGCCATCGAGCAGCGCATGGCATTGATTGGCCAGTTGCAGGTTAGCCGTAATGTGGCGCCCCGTCTGTTTGACGAGCTGGCCCGGGTGGTACCGCCGGGGGTGTCATTTCGCAGCATGCAGCGCACCGGCAATCGCATCATTATTGATGGCATTAGCGAGTCTAACAATCGCTTATCGGATTTTATGCGCCGTATCGAACAGTCTGATGTGTTCACCGGTGGCGAGTTATCGTCAATTGTGGCCGATACATCGGCTGCCGATGCCGTCAGCGGCTTTACCCTGACCTTTGATATCAGCCAGTCGGTGGCGCCTGTCCCGGCTAACAGCGCAGCAAAAGGCTAACTCATGAAATTTGATGTCAGTAAACTCAAAACCCTCAACGAGCTGGACTTTGAACAAATCGCCATCTGGCCGCGCGAAGTGCGTATCGTGGTGGCTGCCTTTGTGGCAGTGCTGGTGGCCGGGCTCAGCTGGTGGTTGCTAGTGCAGCCCAAGCTGCCGGTACTGGATACCGCCGAGCAAAAAGAAGCTGAGCTGAAAATGCAGTTTGAAGCCAAATATCGCATTGCCGTGAATCTGGATGCTTACAAAGCGCAATTAGCTATGATAAAAAAGGATTTTTCGTCTATGCTGCGCTCATTGCCCACCAGTAATGAAACTCCTGGCTTATTGGATGACATTACCTATGTGGGCACGGCCTCAGGCCTGACCTTCAAGATGCTTAACTGGCAAAGTGATGTGCCTAAAGAATTTTATACTGAACTGCCCATCGAAATGGAAGTCAGCGGCAATTATCATAGCTTTGGCGCATTTGCGTCGAAGATTGCCGGTCTGCCGCGAATTGTGACATTACACGATTTTTCGTTAGAACAGTCTGAGCAACGCCTGGCGCTGCGGCTGCAGGCCAAAACCTACCGCACGGCACTCAATGATGTGGCGGAGGGCCCCAGTGATGCAGAATAAGTCTATCGGACTGCTGCTGGCAGCCGGCCTGGTGAGCGCTTGCTCACCGCAAATGGATGATTTGGCGGCGTACACAGCACAGGTGAAAGCCAATACCCAGGTTAAAATTGAGCCGTACCCGGAATTTTCGGCCCAGCCGGCCTTTGATTATACGGCCAGCACCCTGCGTAGCCCGTTTGTGCGTCCGGTGGATCGCAGCGAGCCTATGGTAAAGGCCGCACAAGCCAATTGTGTGCAGCCTGATTACAGCCGCCAGCGTGAATCGCTGGAGCAATACGGGCTCGATGCACTGGCCTTTACCGGCAGTTTTAAAAGTCAGGGCACGCAGTGGGTGTTATTTAAAACCGCTGATGGGTCGCTGTTAAAAGGCAAAAAAGGCAGCCGGATTGGCCTGTTTTACGGCACCATTACCACCATTGATCCGCAAGCGGTGAAAATTGAACAACTGTTACCCGACGGAGCCGGTTGCTGGCAACGCGAAGAAACCACGCTGACGTTAGCCTCGCCAGCAGGAGAAAATAATAATGCCTGAGCGATACATTTTTAATAAACGGCTGAATCAGCCCTCACGCTTTAAATGGGGCGTGTTGATCACCCTGCTGACAATTTTGGCCATGCTGCATGGCATGCCGCTGGTTCAGGCGCAGGAAGAGCCGGTATTGCTCGACCCGTACAGTGACGATACCCAGGGCTATCAGCATACCCTGACCAATATCGATTTTACCCGCACCAAAGGTAACACCGCGGTGACCATGGTGCAGTTTGATAGTACCGTGCCCAGCCCGCAACTGGTGGAGTCACAGGGCAAACTCACTATCACGCTGCCGGGAGTCGCGTTGGCAGAAGAGCAGTTTGTGGAGCTGGATGTCACCCAGTTTGGCACCGCGGTGACCCACATCGAAAGTTTTCAGGATGATGAGGCAGCACGTCTGGTAATTGACTATGTTGATCCGGTCACCGTCAAGCACAGCAGCACCGATGACAACCAGCTGCGCATTGAAATTGCGCCGATGAGTGAAGCCGAGCAGGAAGCTCTGCAAAACCAGTCACAATATACCGGCAAACCCATTTCGCTGGATTTTCAGGATGTGCCGGTGCGCCAGGTGCTGCAAATCATCGCTCAGGTCAATGATTTTAATCTGGTCACCACCGACACCGTCAGTGGCAATGTCACCATCCAGCTGTCCGGGGTGCCATGGGACCAGGCGCTGGATATGATCCTGCGCATCAAAGGCTTGGATAAGCGGTTGGATGGCAACATTTTGCTGGTGGCGCCCAGTGAAGAGCTGGCGGCACGCGAAACCCAGCAACTACAGTCCAAAAAGCAGGTCAAAGATCTGGCCCCGCTGACCACCGCCAATATTACCGTCAACTACGCCAAGGCACAGGCCATGGCCACCCTGCTGAAATCCCAGGAAGGCGGCATTTTAAGTGAGCGTGGCTCGGTCAGTGTGGATGAACGTACCAATACCTTGCTGGTGCGCGATACCCAGGAGTCCATCGATGAAGCCCGCCTGACTGTGCAGGCATTGGATATTCCGGTCAAACAGGTATTGATTGAGTCTCGCATGGTTACAGTGCGTGACAATGTGGGCGAAGAATTGGGTGTACGCTGGGGCCTGACCGACCGTGAAACCGATGTGTCGGTGTCTGGCTCGCTGGAAGGCGCGGATGCCGCGGCCAGTGGCGTGGTGCCCTCGGTCGCCAACCGTTTGAATGTGAACCTCCCGGTGACCAGTGCTGCCGGGCGCATCGGCTTTCAGGTGGCCAGCTTAGTGGATGGCACGATTCTGGATTTAGAGCTGTCGGCGCTGGAATCAGAAAACAAAGGCGAAATCATTGCCAGCCCGCGCATTACCGTGGCCAATCAGCAGGAAGCTTATATTGAGCAGGGCACCGAAATTCCGTATGTGCAGGCTACCTCGTCGGGCGCTACCTCGGTAGAATTTAAAAAAGCGGTATTAAGCTTAAAAGTGACGCCGCACATTACACCGGATAATCGGGTCATTCTGGATCTGGTGGTAACCCAGGATACTCGCGGTGAGACCGTCTCAACCTCCACCGGCCCCGCGGTGGCCATCGACACCCAGGAAATTAAAACCCAGGTTTTAGTGCAAAACGGTGAAACTGTGGTACTAGGCGGTATTTTCCAACAACTTAATACCGATGATATTTCAAAAGTTCCTCTGTTTGGTGATCTTCCTGTGGTGGGCCGGCTATTTAAAAAGACATCGCAGGTTTACCAAAAACGCGAACTGCTTATCTTTGTGACACCCAAGATTGTCATCGAGACATTGTAAGAACAGACAGTTAGACCAAAAGGCCGCCAAAAAGCGGCATTTTGGTCTGTTTATCACTGTCTAAGCGCCTGTTTTTCCTGCCTGCCGATTAAAACAACAACAAAACTTGCATCGTCATAGATGAAACTGAGATAATCCCGCTCTCGAAATTTAAGCGAGGTTCTAGGAGTGGTGCTTATGAGTCGAGATTATAAGCACGCGAGAATGGGTGGGCTGAGAAGGTAAGACAAGTGCCGCCCTTAACATAATGAAAGTTGTGATATAAGCAAATATGGCTGAAAAACGTAATATCTTTTTGGTTGGCCCGATGGGCGCAGGCAAAAGTACCATTGGCAGACACCTGGCAGACGAACTTCACCTGGATTTTTTTGACTCCGATCAAGAGATCGAGCGGCGCACTGGCGCAGACATTACGTGGATTTTTGACCTGGAAGGTGAAGAAGGTTTTCGCAAACGCGAAGAGAATGTCATTTACGATCTGACTGACAAGCAGGGCATCGTGCTAGCTACCGGTGGCGGTTCGGTCACCAACAAAGCGGTGCGCAACCGGTTGTCTGCCCGCGGCATCGTGGTCTATCTGCAAACGACGATCGACAAGCAAGTGGCCCGCACCCAGCGCGACAAGCGTCGCCCGCTGTTACAGCATGGTGAGCCTGAAGAAGTATTGCGCGATCTGGCTGATCAGCGCAACCCGCTGTACGAAGAAGTCGCAGATTACATCATTGATACCGATGACCAGTCAGCCCGCGCAGTGGCAAATCAAATCATCAGTAAAATTGACTTGTTCTAAGTAAAAGGAGATACGCTCATGACGCAGTTAACCGTTGAGTTAAACGAGCGTAGTTATCCTATCCACATTAAAGCCGGCCTGCTGCAACAGGCTGGCTTTTTTGTGCCGTTTATCAAAGGCCCGCGGGCGGTGATCATCACCAACAACACAGTGGCCCCGCTGTATTTAGAAACTGTGCGCCGTGCCTGTGGTGACAAGCAAATCGACACCATCAGCATCCCGGATGGCGAGCAATACAAATCGCTGGCCCAGTATGAGCACATCATGACCCGGTTGCTGGAGCTTAATGCCAGCCGCGATACCACCCTGATTGCCTTAGGTGGCGGGGTGATTGGCGATCTGTGTGGGTTTGTGGCCAGTACGTTTCAGCGTGGCGTGCCCTTTATTCAGGTGCCTACCACCCTGCTGGCACAGGTCGACTCATCGGTGGGGGGCAAAACGGCGGTCAACCACCCACTGGGCAAAAACATGATCGGCGCATTTTATCAGCCGGTGCTGGTGGCCATTGATGTCGACACCCTGGCCACCCTGCCGCCCCGTGAATTTGCCGCCGGCATGGCCGAAGTGATCAAATACGGCATTATTTATGACGCAGCGTTTTTTGCCCGCCTGGAACAAGAGCACAGTGCCCTTAATGCTCTGGAGCCGAGCGTCCTGGCCGCCCTCATTCAGCGTTGCTGTGAAATTAAAGCCGAGGTGGTCGCCCAGGATGAACGCGAGGGCGGCATCCGCGCCATTCTTAATTTAGGCCATACCTTTGGCCACGCTATCGAGGCCGAACAGGGTTATGGTAACTGGCTGCACGGTGAAGCCGTGGCGGCAGGCATGGTGCAGGCCTGCCAGACCGCGGCGGAATTAGGCTGGCTTGGTCGCCCCGAGGTAGAGCGGGTCAGCAGCCTGCTGAAAAAATTTAACCTGCCCGTTTCTGGTCCCACCGATATGGCGGTCGAAGACTATGTCAAACACATGCGCCGGGATAAAAAAGTCGCAGCCGGGCAAATTAGGTTTGTGCTGCCCACCACCATCGGTGCAGCGGTGGTCACTGCTGAGGTTACCGACGATATCCTGCACACCGTGCTCAGCTAAGCCAGTAGGCTGCCAAAGGATGGACCATGCACTCCCCCCTGCATGAACGGCTCGAATATCTGGTTCACTATTCGTCACAACTGATTTTTATCAGTGGCGACTCGGTGTCACATCAGCAAAAAACCCTCGAAGCCTTTGTGTTTAATCAGCCTGATGACACAGAGATTGCCTATCTGACCGCGCAAACCGGGCTGGAGCTGACCGATTATCGGCGCCAGCTGTGTCGCCAGCTATTAGGCCAGCAGGTGGGCAGTTATGTGCAGTCATTGCCGCAGCTGTTAGCCGGGTTACAGCAACATGCCGGGCCGGTGCTTATTACCATCACCCAGGCTGAACATCTGCCTGACGCCTTGTTACAGGAATTGTGGGAGCTGGTGCTAACGTGCCGGCAAAGTGCCCACAAGCAGCATGTCAATGTGCTGCTGTTCGGCCATTCTGGCTGGGCTAGCCGGGCCAAAACCTGGCTGCCGGCCAACAATAGCCAGACACCGGTGCTCATCAGCAGCCAGTCGGTGATGGCCCAGCAGGTGGGCTCGGATTTAGACACGCTGATTAATCAGCGCCGCCAGGCCTTTCAGGCCCGCCTGGATGAGCGCGCCGCCGGTGCTGCCAGTCGGCCGGTCAACCGGTTACGTTCCCCCTGGGTACTGACCCTGCTGGTTCTGGTGTTTGTCGGCTGTTTTGCTGGCCTGGTGGGCTGGCAGTATGGTCCACAAATCAGCCAGTTATTTGCCCCACTGGACACCGCTTTGCCGCCAGCCGACAACGCGCCGCCACCTGGCTCGGCGTATCAGGAGTTGGTGAACAGTCCTGCAGCAGCGCCTGGCAAGCACAGCCCATCGATGCAGACTGATACACAACAGCCTGAAACACCGGCCCCTGCCAAGGCGTCACCCGAAGTACCGGCTACGGATACCGACACCGATAGCGCGGCGGGTGATGCGCGCATTACCAGCTGGCAGGCGGCGTTAGATAATCTGAACAGGCAGGAGCGCCAGGCTAAGGCCGATTCCCCTGGCACACTGACTGTTACCACCAATGCACCAGCTCAAGAGCCCACGGCCCGCCCCCAGATAGATGTGGCCATGGCCCGCCAGCTGACCGCCGAACGCGCGGCGCGTCAGCGCAGCCTGGCTGCCGCCACCCCTCAGTCTGCTCCTGCTAAGCCAGCTGCACCGGCAACCACAGACAACCAGCAACTGGCTGAGTTGTTGACCGCGCAGGATTTTGTCATTCAGCTGGCCGGCCTCAAGGATTTAGCGTTATTGCGGCAGTTTGTGCAGGACCATCAGCTGGGCAACCAGGTCTGGGTCTATCAGACCCAACGCTATGGCGGCGACTGGTTTGTACTGTTGTTTAAACAACCCTTCGATTCGCTGACCAGTGCCCGCCAGGCGCTGGCGCTGGTGCCCGATTTTCCGGGTAAAGATCAGGCCTTTGTTAAATCCGGACAGGCCGTACTGGGCGAGTTAGAGCGGGCACCTACCAGCCCAGCCACACCGTAGTCCACATCACCCTGCTACTTTTTTTGCACCTGCAAACATGATCAAAGCCTCTCAGGCACATGTATAAGTACAAACTGATTTACCGGAACCTGCGCCCCGACGCGCCATGGTTGGGATAAAGGGAGTCATCCCAGTATTAGCCAGATTATGTAGATGCAGAAATATTCACAGTTAACCACCAAACCTGATACGTTCCAGTATTGTATTTTGGCTGCGCTTGCCACCGCGGTGCTGGCGGGTGCTGGCTGGTCACTGGCTGTGGGCCAGACTCCCAGTGTGCCCTCCATCGGCTTTTTAGGCGCCTATGGCACCGCCGTGTTTATCCTGGAATTTATCTCCGCCATCTTGTTGTTTACCCATTACCGTCGCACCGGTTTTCTGACTTTTGCCATCCTGGGCATGGCCTATTTATGGGTGGCGCTGTTAGCCCCGTTTCAGGTGGCCCTGCTGGCCGATAGCCTGAATCAGTTTTCGCTGGTGACCGCCTCCAACGGCGATGCAGCCTGGTTGTGGCTGGCCTGGCATATTGGCTTTCCGGTATTGATTTGTGTGGCCATGCTGGTGGATGGCAGCAACCCGATTGTTACCCCGCGCACTTTGCGCTGGAGCGCTGGCTTATTTGGCACCGAGGTCATTGTGATTGGTGCCTTGCTGGCTGCCACTTTATTCTCCTGGGTCACGCTACCCAACCTGATTTCTGACGGTCGCGATTTTTCTGATGCGCTGTCACTGGTATATGGCCCCATTGTGATGTTTTGCTGTGCCCTGGCACTGACCATCGTGGTGGTCAAGGGTAAATTTGAAAATGCCATCTATTCCTGGCTGGCCCTGGCCATGCTAGCGGCACTGTGCGAAGCGATCGTAATCATTTATTCAGGCTCACGATTTAGCTACGGCTGGTATGCCGCACGCATTCTCAATACGGTGTCTTCGTGTGCGGTGGTGATCGCCCTGCTTATCGAAAATATTCAGCTACAACATAAAGTGGTTAAGCAAAATCAGACCTTAAAACGTATGGCCACCATGGATGAGCTGTCCGGGCTGGCTAACCGGCGCGAGCTCGATGAACGCATGACCACCGAAATTAAGCGCGGCATGCGTGAACGCACACCGGTCAGCCTGATTTTACTGGACATTGACCACTTCAAAAAATTCAATGACACCCACGGTCACCTGGTTGGGGATCTTTGCTTAAAGCATGTGGCCAAATGCCTGCAACGCAATATTTTGCGTCACACCGATCTTGCCGCGCGCTATGGTGGCGAAGAATTTGCGATTTTGCTGCCCAACACCACCGAAAGCGATGCCAGCGAACTGGCAGAACATGTGCGTAAAACCATCGCCTATTCGCCCATAGTGTTGGATGACGGCACCATGTTGTCGGTCACTGCCAGCTTTGGGGTTGCCTGTCTGGTGCCCAGTCAGGCGCAGGATGCGGTGGAGCTGGTCAGCATTGCCGATGCTGCCTTGTACGGGGCCAAAAAAGCGGGGCGCAATTGTGTGCAGCGCCCCACCCAATCTTGGCATGCCAGCCGCGATGAACTGGAAAAAAAGATCTCATCCAACGCCCAGATTCTGCGCAGTAAGGTGTCGCAGGCACATTAATCTTCGCTGGCAGGGCGCATTGTAGCGCGTCTGCAAAAAATGCTTCGTGTTTGCTGGTTGTCGCCATAGCGGATGACGGCTACAATCTGCTGCTAACTGGGTAATGTGTTGGTCTGCTTGGTCTGACTTTTTAGCGCTACACCTTCCATATAATAACGAGCATTTCGAGATAGCCGTCCCACCCGGGCACGGTGACAGCGTGTAGGTAGTAATCAATCAGCATGATGCAAAAGAAAAACCGGGCCTTTTTGAAGTGGGCCGGGGGCAAATACAGTCTGGTAGAGCACATCAATGCGAAATTACCGCAAGCCAACAAACTGATTGAACCGTTTGTCGGCGCCGGTTCGGTATTTTTAAATACTGACTACAAACGTTACCTGCTCAACGACATCAACCCGGACCTGATCAATCTGTACAATCTGCTTAAAGCGCAGCCAGATGCTTTGGTGCATGATAGTCAGCGTTTTTTTGCAGCCCAGTACAATCAGGAAACCGCCTATTACGCACTGCGCGAAGAGTTTAACCACACCGAAGATCCCTATTATCGGGCAGTGTTGTTTGTTTATCTGAACCGTCACGGCTACAACGGCTTGTGTCGCTACAGTCTCGGCGGGCGCTTCAATGTACCATTCGGGCGGTACAAAAAGCCGTATTTTCCGGCCCATGAAATGTTTGTGTTTGCTGAAAAAGCCCAGCGTGCCACCTTCACCTGCCTGCCCTTTGAAAAGATATTTTCGCGCGCCCGCAAAGGGAATGTGATTTATTGCGATCCGCCCTACGCCCCCATCAGCAAAACCGCGGCCTTTACCAGTTATGCCGCGCGTGGCTTTGGCATGGATGCGCAAACCAAGCTGGCCAGCCTGGCCCAGCGTACATCCACTAAGCGCGGCATTCCGGTGTTGATCTCCAATCATGATTTGCCGGCCATTCGCCAGTTGTACAAAGGCGCAGCCATTTCCAGTTTGTCGGTGAAGCGCTCCATCAGTCAAAAAGGCGATTTGCGCAAACCCGCGGCAGAAGTATTGGCGTATTTTTCTCCCCCCGAGCTGGCCAAGGTCACACTGGCCTGAAAAAGTCAGTTAGTGAGCAATACTGCGCACCAGTAGCAATAAGCTCGCCACCAGGATCACCGTGAAGATCACACCCAACAGGATAAATGGCAGTGGCGTTGCAGAGGCAAAGTCACGGCGATAATTGTGTTGGCTTTGCACGCCAATGGCGGCAGCCAGTACACTGACGGTAACAGACCACCAGTGTGGTTGTGCTGAAGGGGGGTTATTTTCTGAGGGTTCTTTACCCGCTAAAGGTTCTTGATCCGCTGAGGGCTTCCTACGCGCTGAAGGCTCTAGATCCGCTGAGGGCTCTAGATCCGCTGAGGGCTTTCTACGCGCTGAAGGCTCTTTACCTGCTGAAGGCTCTTTACTGGCCATGGCCCGACGACCAGCGGCTGTCGGACTCACCGCCATACAGCAGCTCAAGTAAATCATAAAAGTGAAATTGCATAGAACGAGGCTGCCCAAATACCCAGGTTTGCCAGCTTACAGCCTGATCACATGAGGCTGTTGGATCAGAAACCGGGGTAGCTGGCGTGGCCACCTGCGCATCAGGTAAGCAGCCGAGCGACGATGACGGCGCCGGGCTGACAGCGACCAGCATCCAGAGCCCGGCCAGGGCTGCACTAAGCACACCTGCTTTTCTTACTCTGTTCGCTGTGAATATCGGGGATGTCATCGGAACTGCCACCGGCTAAATTTTAACCTTATTATAGGCAAAACTGACCACAGAACAAGCTGATCGTTAGATCAGAAAGCCTACGAGGTAGGGTTTTTTATGCTTAACGAGCTGACACAAGCCAGTTACCGGGCGATTCATGTTGAATCAGCCCGGGCTCATCGCAACAGAATTACAGTTGAAATTCTACCCCGTAAGACACCACAAACTTGATTTCATCATTGTCGTACGCGCCGCCAGCAGCAGGTTCATCGCTATCCATATCGGTACCTGTTACGGCAAATTTGAATCCGTTTTTAGCTAAAGACACCGCCCAGTCATTATAACTTTCCGTGAGTCCGTTAAACGCTTCGGCAAAATCACCCTGATGGTTGCCCACGTGCAGCCCCAACTCGGTACCGTTAAGAATTTCAACCGCGTAATCCAGTGACACATAAGTGGCTTTGCCAAAACCAAAATCCTGGCCTGGCGCTTCATCGGCTTCGGTATTGGCCAGTACAAACAGACTGGCGCTAAAATTTTGATAGCCAACCATGGCGTACACTTCGGCAAAGTCAAATTCGGCAGCCGAATCATAGTTGTAATACAGATAGCCAATATCATAACTAAAATCATTTATCTGGCCACTGTAACCGGCATAGATATCATGCTCATATGAGTACACATCATCAGCGGCATACTGCACGTTAGAAGCCCAGGTACCAACATAAAAGCCGCTTTCATCAGTATATTCCAGACAACCCTGCACTGCTGGTTCATTAGTGGTCTGAGTGAGTCCGCGCCAGATATAGTTGTTGGTGACATTCACATCAGCAGTGGCTTCGCCGGCAAGGGTTTTCGTGCTGAAAGAGGCGGCAGTAATAGCGCAAAGTGTGGCGACAAGAGGGTATTTCATGTGTGCTCTCCATAAACGTTAAGTAGATAATCGCTGAGTTTTTTCGCTGTTATCCACTTAACGCAAAACGGGTGCCCGGCATCGGCCCAACGCCTGTTTCGCTCCTAAATTAATGCATAACTACCTGATTACAATGAATAAGAATTTATGCGACGACTATATAAGCAAAATAAAATATAGGCGTGAATCCCAGATTATGCACCATCAGGACGCACAAAAAAGTACGTTGCACAAAAAAAGCGCAGCATTACCGCCACTTAGCATTCGCATAAATATGCACTGACGAACAAAATCCGCCAAGCTACGTGGCAGGATGATGCTGGTCTGACTCGATGCAAGCCGGTAGGATAGAGCCCGCCTGTGACCATTTATTTAAGGATTTTTATGCAGCCCTATCTGATTGCTCCTTCGATTTTGTCTGCCGACTTTGCCCGGCTGGGCGAAGAGGTGGATGCGGTACTGGCCGCCGGTGCCGATGTGGTGCACTTTGATGTTATGGACAACCATTATGTACCTAACCTGACCATTGGCCCCATGGTGTGTCAGGCGCTGCGCGATTATGGCGTGACGGCGCCCATTGATGTGCATCTGATGGTCAAACCGGTGGACGATTTGATTGCTAAATTTGCCGATGCCGGGGCCAGCTATATCAGCTTTCACCCGGAAGCGTCTGAACATGTGGATCGCTCGATTCAGGCCATTATTGATGCCGGCTGCCAGCCTGGCCTGGTGTTTAATCCGGCCACGCCGCTGCATTATCTGGATTATGTGATGGACAAGCTGCACCATATTCTGATCATGTCGGTCAACCCTGGCTTTGGTGGCCAGCAGTTTCTTGACACAACCTATGCTAAACTGCGCGAAGTCAGACAGCGGGTGGACCAAAGCGGCAAAAATATCCGAATTGAAATTGACGGTGGCGTAAAAGTGGATAACATTCGGGCGGTGGCTGAAGCCGGTGCCGACATGTTTGTGGCCGGTTCGGCCATCTTTAACACCGACGATTACGCCACGGTGATTGGTCAGATGCGCGATGAGCTTGCCCGGGTGTCCCGCTAAGTATTTTTTGTTGAATGTTTCAGGTAGATATCATGAGTAAGAAACCGATTGTATTGAGCGGCTGCCAGCCTTCTGGTCAGTTAACCATTGGCAATTATATGGGCGCACTTAAACAGTGGGTTTCAATGCAGGATGATTTTGACTGCTTGTATATGTTGGTGGACCTGCATGCCATCACTGTGCGCCAGGATCCCAAGCAACTCACCGAAGCCTGCCTGGACGGACTGGCGCTGTACCTGGCTTGTGGTATCGACCCCAACAAGAGTACCTTGTTTGTGCAGTCGCAGGTGCCCGAACATGCACAGCTGTCGTGGGTCCTTAACTGCTATGCCCAGATGGGCGAGCTTAACCGCATGACTCAGTTTAAGGATAAGTCGGCCAACAACATCAACAATATCAATGTGGGCTTGTATGCCTATCCGGTGTTACAGGCAGCCGACATCTTACTGTACCAGGCAGACAAGGTGCCGGTGGGCGAAGACCAAAAACAGCATTTGGAACTAACCCGCGACATCGCCACGCGCTTTAATAATCTGTACAGCGATGTATTTACGCTGCCTGACCCTTTTATTCCAGAGTTTGGCGCGCGCATCATGAGTCTGCAGGAGCCAGAGCGCAAGATGTCAAAATCTGATGCTAATCCGAATAACTTTATCGGCCTGCTGGAAGAACCCAAAAAAATCACCAAAAAGATTAAACGTGCGGTGACTGACTCTGACGAACAGGCGCGTATTTTCTTTGACCCGCAGGAAAAGCCCGGTGTGTCGAACCTGCTGACCCTGTTGTCACTGGCCACCTGCCGCAGCATCGATGCGCTGGTGCCCGAGTATACCGATAAGATGTATGGTCACTTAAAAGGCGATGTGGCCGATGCCGTGGTGGCACTGGTGGAACCCATTCAGGCAAAATTCCACGAATTGCGTGAAGATCGCGCGTATCTGGATAGCGTGATGCGTGATGGCGCCGAAAAAGCCTCGGCCCGCGCCAGTCAGACCCTGCAGCAGGTGTATGACACAGTAGGCTTTATTCGCCGCCCCTAGAGGATGTGTTGTGCTGTTGCTGATCGATAATTACGACTCGTTCACCCATAATTTGGCCCGCTATTTTGTTGAGCTGGGTGAACAGGTCGAGGTGGTGCGCAATGACCAGCTTACCGTGGCCGATATTGCCGCGCGCCAGCCGTCTAAGCTGGTGATCTCGCCCGGTCCCTGCAGTCCCAATGAAGCCGGCATCAGCCTGGCGGCGATCCGGCATGCCGCCGGCAATATACCGTTATTAGGAGTCTGTCTGGGGCATCAGGCCATCGGCCAGGCTTTTGGTGGCACTATCACCCGGGCCCGCGCCATACGTCATGGCAAGGTGTCACCGGTGATACACCAGCAACAAGGGCTGTTTGCCGGCCTGCCCAGCCCGTTTCAGGCCACCCGTTATCATTCTTTGGTAATCGAACCTGCCTCATTGCCGGCAGAATTACGCGTCGATGCATGGTGTGAGACACCCGATGGCCAGCGCGAAATCATGGCGGTATCCCACACCCGCCTGCCGGTGTGGGGGATCCAGTTTCATCCCGAATCCCTGCTTACCGAGCACGGTCACACCCTGCTTAACCATTTTGTTCAGGCTGCAGCACTTGACCGCACTGCTGTTTATGCATAAAACTATATAATCTAAGGATCTTTTAACGGCGCAGGATGGCCCGAGGGCTGCACTGAGTCTGAACCGGCAGTTTCGCGAACGCGAACCCGGCATGCGTAACAGATGCCACGCCACCCTCATATCCAGGAATGCTGTATTCATGACCACCTGCGACAATCTGCCAACCATAAATGAGCGCTTCGACAACTTGCTGGTGTGCCCGCAGCGCGTGGCAGCAATGGTGGGCCGGCGCAGTCCCGGCGAAGTGACGTTTGAAGAGTCGGAACAAAATAATGCCCGGCGCTTGCTGTTGCATGTGGAAAAGGTCGCGATTGAAAACAAGCGCCTGGAGGCCGAGTCTGAAGCGTCTTTTTTAGAGCGGGTCAGTCAGCAGCTGCACAGCCATATTCTGACCGCCCTGGAACAGCAGGCAGAAGATATCACCAGCTTGTTTGACCATACGGTGGGCCAGGTGGATGATCAGTCACAGATCCTGGATTGTCTGGGGACCCGCGCTGCCACCATCTCCAAATTGGAGCCCTGGGTGGCTGGCTCACCATGGCTGTATGATGAGCTGATCAAAGTGGTGAACTCTCCCACTTTTCGGCGCCGGGATTCAAAAGGCCGCATCATTGTGGTGGAAAATCTGCGCACTGCCTTAAGCTTTTTAGGCATTGATAATCTGCGCTTATTACTGCCGTCGTTATTAATTAAACGCGTGATGCCGCAGATCACCGACCCCTACCCGCAGATCAAGGTCAAGTTTAGCCAGTACGCCACCGGTACGTCCTTAAGCGCACGCACCCTGGCTACCTTCTGGCAACAAAAACCGTATCCGGCATATGTGATGGGCATGCTCAGTAATATGGGTCGCTGCCTGGTGGCGCGCTTGTACTTCAAACTGTTTGAGGGCACTCACCGCAAACTGCTTGAGGATGCCCAACGCAAGCGTGAACGCGATTTGCATGATGGATTATTAAAAATTCGCCCGTCGGCCAGTTATCTGATTGCTATGCAGGAAAAATTTGCCGATTCAATGAGTGCCGATATATTTGATCATCTGGCCTTACAGCGGGTGCCGATCCGCCCGGCCCTGCGCGGGCTGGTCACCGGTCAGCCGGACGAAGAAATCCCCTACTACGATATTCTGATCCGCGCCCGCGAATACAGTAAGGTGCGCATGCTGTACTCGCAGCGTTTGATTACCACCGACGAAGTCAAAGCGACTTTACGCCCGCTGGCCTTTCCCAGTGGGTCGCTGGATGCTCTTAAAGCCGTGGATATTTTTACCCTGCCGCTAAGCGCCGATCTCACAGATTAAATATTTTTTGGATATTCATGCAGCAGCATGCCTCACCCTGCCGGTGCCGTTGCCGGCGGCATGGTCATCCGATGACCAGCCCCTTGCGTAAATCAGTTGTAAACAACGATACCTAAATAGTTATTCACTTTTCCTGCAAAATAAGCCAAAAGCCTTGAAAAATAAGGGCTTCAGGGGAGCAGGGGCAAGACAAATACGTATATTAATGGCATACTATTAAGCCAATTTATTGTCTTATTGCGTCCACTTTGCGTGCTTGCAAGGCTCAGGATGCCCAATACAGAGGTAATGACCTATGAATGTAACTCGTGCCACATTTGATGAAGTAATGGTGCCCAACTACAACCCAGCCGGCATGGTGCCAGTCAAGGGTGAAGGGTCACGCGTCTGGGATCAGGATGGTACCGAATACGTCGATTTTGCCGGTGGTATTGCGGTAAATGTTCTGGGTCACTGTCATCCTGAACTGGTCAAAGCGTTGCAGGAACAAGGCAGCAAGTTGTGGCATCTAAGCAATGTTTTTACCAATGAGCCAGCGCTGCGTTTGGCCAAAAAACTGACCGACGCCACTTTTGCCGATCGGGTGTACTTCGCCAACTCAGGCGCCGAAGCCAACGAAGCAGCCCTGAAACTGGCACGTCGCTGGGCGCTGGATAAGTTTGGTGAGCAGAAAAACCAAATCATCGCGTTTAACAAAGGCTTCCACGGCCGGACATTTTTCACCGTAACGGTGGGCGGACAAGCAGCCTACTCTGACGGCTTTGGGCCAAAGCCAGGCGCGGTCGATCATTGTGAATACAATAACTTAGAAGCCTTTGAAAAGCTGATTTCAGACACCACCTGTGCGGTGATGATGGAACCGCTGCAAGGCGAAGGCGGCATCATTGAGCCGGATCCGGATTTTGTTAAAGGCGTGCGCGAGCTGTGTGATAAACATAATGCACTGCTGATTTTTGATGAAGTGCAGTCTGGTGTTGGCCGTACCGGTCATCTGTATGCCTACATGGGCCTGGGCGTAATGCCGGATATTCTGACCACTGCTAAATCACTGGGCGGCGGCTTCCCAATCGGGGCCATGCTGACCACAGCAGCCATTGCTGAGCACTTAAAACCTGGTACCCATGGCAGCACCTACGGCGGTAACCCGCTGGCCTGTGCGGTGGCGGAAAAAGCTCTGGATATCGTGAATACGCCAGAAGTGCTTAAAGGCGTGGAAGCCAAAGAAGCGCTGTTCCGCGAATTGCTGGGTAAAATCAACGACAAATACCATGTGTTTGAAGAAGTGCGTGGTAAAGGCATGCTGTTAGGCTGCGCTTTAACTAAAGAATACGAAGGCCGCGCCCGTGATTTCCTGGTCGCCTCAGCCAATGAGCATCTGATGTGCCTGGTAGCCGGTGCGAATGTCATCCGCTTCGCGCCATCTCTGATCATTCCTGAAGAAGACATTCGTGAAGGTCTGGCGCGCTTTGAGCGGGCTGTGGCTGCGGTTGTTAACGCCAAGTAACCAGCAGAGAGCGAACATGAATATTATTCGCCCAATCCGGCAAAGCGACTACGCTTCGTTGTACGACATTGCAGAGGAGTCAGGCATTGGCTTTACTTCTCTGCCGGTCAACGAAAGTTTGCTGAAAAGCAAAATTGCCAAGGCCGAAGAAGGCTTTCACAGCCAGGTCACGGAGCCTGGCTGTGAGTCGTATTTGTTTGTAATGGAAGACACCCAGACCGGCAAGGTGGTGGGTACCACAGGCATCGAAGCGGCGGTAGGCCTGGATGATGCGTTTTATCATTATCATCTGGGCAAGGTGGTGCATGCTTCGCGCGAGCTGAATATCCACAATACTGTGGATATTCTGACCTTTTGTAATGACTACACCGGGGTCACAGAGATCTGCACGCTGTTTTTGCGCGAATGTGCCCGCGGCGGCATTAATGGGCGGTTTTTATCCAAAGTCCGCTTTTTGTTTATGATGGAGCACCGTGAGCGGTTTTCAGAAACCGTCATTGCCGAGATGCGCGGAGTCAGTGATGAAGAAGGGCGCTCGCCCTTCTGGCAATGGCTGGAAGAGCATTTTTTCTCGATGGATTTTCCTACTGCGGATTATCTTTCCGGGATTGGTAACAAGGTGTTTATTGCCGAGCTCATGCCCAAGTACCCAATTTATGTCAATTTGCTGAGCCAAAAAGCCCAGGATGTGATTGGTCAGGTCCATGATAAAACCCGCCCGGCGCTGCAATTGTTACAAGAAGAAGGCTTTAGCTGCCGTGGCTATGTGGATATTTTTGATGCCGGTCCAACCGTGGAGGCTAACCTGAGCCACATTCGTACCGCGCAGGAAAGCCGTAAGCTGCCGGTGGTAATTGACGATCAAACCGCCGCCCAGGGCCGCAGCTACTACATTATCAATACCTCGGTGGCAGATTTTCGCGCTGTGGCCACCGAGATGGTGGTCAGCGATGACAAACAAGTGGCGGTGATATCCCGCCAGGCCGCTGCTGCACTGAATATCAGTGCCGGCGAGCAGGTGCGCTTTGCACCTGTGCATTCTCGAACCTAACAACAGGATAACGCCATGCAAACGACACACTTTATCAATGGTGAATGGGTCGCCGGACAAGGTCATGCAATCAAGTCTGTGGATCCGGCCAAAAACGCGGTTATCTGGGAAGGCCAGTCGGCGTCTGCCAACCAGGTTGACGCTGCGGTTAAAGCCGCTCGTGCGGCCGCTCCAGACTGGGCGCGCAAGTCTGTAGATGCACGCTTAGCCATCATCAAACGCTTTGGCGAATTGCTGGAACAAAATAAAGAAGCGCTGGCCAAGGTTATCGCCAAAGAAACCGGTAAGCCAGAATGGGAAACCGCAACCGAGGTGGGCGCCATGATCGGCAAGATCGGGATCTCCGAGCGCGCCTACAACGAGCGTACCGGCACGGTAGAAAATCCGATGCCGGTGGGTAAAGCCATCATTCGCCACAAGCCGCATGGCGTAGTGGCGGTATTTGGCCCGTACAACTTCCCAGGCCACCTGCCTAATGGGCATATTGTTCCGGCGCTACTGGCCGGCAATACCGTGATCTTCAAACCCAGCGACCTGACCCCGATGGTGGCGCAGGAAACTCTGAAATTGTGGGAACAAGCTGGTCTGCCAGCGGGTGTGATCAACCTGGTCCAGGGTGAAGTGGAAACCGGCAAGGCGCTGGCCACACATGCAGGTATCGACGGCTTGTTTTTCACTGGCAGCTCACGCACGGGCAAAATGCTGCATGAACAATTTGCCGGCCATCCGGGTAAAATTCTGGCGCTGGAAATGGGCGGTAACAACCCGTTATTGGTGCGCGATGTGGCCGATACCGAAGCCGCGGTACACGATATCGTACAATCGGCCTACATCACTTCAGGCCAGCGCTGTACCTGTGCCCGCCGGGTTTTCATTCCAGCCACGGAACAGGGTGACCAGATCCTGGCGCGCCTGATTGAAGTCACCCGCAATATTAAAGTGGATGACTATGATGCGCAGGACCAGCCGTTTATGGGCGCGATGATTTCTGCCACCGCCGCCAAGCACATGGTCGAAGCACAAAAAGAGCTCGAGCAGCAAGGTGCCAAGATCTTGTTGGCGCTGGAACAGCCAGACAGCAACAAAGGCTTTGCCACTCCTGGCATCATTGATGTGACCGACATTGCCGACAGCATGGCAGATGAAGAACATTTTGGTCCGCTGTTAAAAGTGATCCGTTACAGCGATTTTGATCAAGCTATAGAACAGGCAAATAATACCAGCTATGGCTTATCAGCAGGCCTGATCGGGGATAGCGCCGAGGACTGGCAGTATTTTCTGGAGCGCATCCGCGCGGGCATCGTCAACTGGAACCGCCCTATCACCGGTGCCAGCAGTGCCGCACCCTTTGGCGGTGTAGGCGAAAGCGGTAATCACCGTGCCAGTGCCTATTATGCAGCCGATTATTGCGCCTACCCGGTGGCCTCGGTGGAACTGGAAAAAGCCACCTTGCCGGGCAAGTTGAGCCCTGGCTTATCCATGTAAGAGGGAGTTAATTATGCATACTGATGTTGATACTCTGTTTGCCAACCTGTGGGAAGATTATGTGAATATCACGCCATCGGCGTACAAGATTCACGAATTGCTGGCAGACAAAGAAGATGATGACCAGATTGTGAATGACCATGTGGCCTTTCGGACCTTCAATCTGGACAAAACATCGCTGGACAAACTGGCTGCCCACTTTTTAGCGTTAGGCTATGAAGAAAAAGGCCAGTATGACTTTGAGGCGAAAAAGCTGGATGCTAAGCATTTTGAGCACCCGGATGAAACCAAACCCAAGGTATTTATCAGTGAACTGCGGGTGCAGGATTTATCTGAAAAAGCGCAAAAGATCATTCATCATCTGGTTGAGCAGATGGACAGCGATGCGGTGCAGGAAGACAACTTTTTGTATTCCGGCAAACACTGGACCTTGTCCAAAGCCGAATACGACATGTTGTTGGAAGAATCGGAATACGCTGCCTGGCTAGCCGCCTGGGGCTTTCGCGCCAACCACTTCACTGTCAGCGTGAACTTCCTCAAAAAAGCCAGCGAACTGGCTGAGGTTAATCAGATGCTTAAAGATGCTGGTTTCACCCTGAACAATTCAGGCGGTGAAATCAAGGGTGGTGAGTCGGTGTATCTGGCCCAGTCGGCCACGATGGCAGACCATGCCTACGTCAAATTTGAAGCAGAGTCCAAGCTGATCCCCAGCTGTTTTTATGAATTTGCGCAGCGCTATAAAATGCCGGATGGCAAGTACTATCAAGGGTTTGTGGCAGCATCCGCCGATAAAATCTTTGAAAGCACCAACACCAAGTAAGCCTCTGGTTGGATCAGCCACTGGCTAAAACAAAAAGCCCCGCCCGGTACATATCGGTGCGGGGCTTTTTTTTGCCCGGCTCTGTTTACCGAACAGGCTGGATTTGGCCCAAACTGGCTGCAAGGGACAGCACAGATTCGCCTGCAAAGAGGCGATTGGTATATTCGCCAAAAGCCAGGCTAAATTCAGCATGATGCACCAAATCGCCAAAAATGTCCTTTTGGTACAAGAACGCTAACGGCTCAGTGGGGCTTCTGTGCGCCGCCGCGTGCAACTGGGCGGCCTGGTCATCCACGATGTCTAGCGTCTGGCCGTGTTGCGTCTGCTGGGTAGCACACAAATAGCACCAGCTGGCGATAACCAGCGCACTGATGTTAATCGCACGGCCCGCCTGCAGATTCTCTACCACCGTAGGCAGCAAAAATACCGGAATCTTAGCACTGCTCTGGCCACAAATGCGGGTAACCGAGTCCTTGATATTTGGATTGGCAAAACGTTCTGCCAATGTGCGCTGATAATCCGAAACATTGATGCCTGCCACCGGATCCAGGGTGGGGACCACTTCCTGTTGAAAAAACGCTGACAATAAATTGCGCAGTGGCACCGATTGGATACTGGCATCGATGGTCGAAAAACCGGCCAGTGCCCCGCACAGGCCTAATACCGAGTGGCCGGCATTAAGCATCCTTAGTTTTAACTTTTCATACGGCGCGACAGAGGGCACAAATTGCGCTCCCACTAACTCCCAGGCCGGCCGCCCGTTGACAAAATCGTCCTCAATAATCCACTGGCAAAATGGTTCACTCACCACCGGCCAGCTATCTTCTACTCCCATATTCAGCAGAGCCTGACGGTCAGCCTCAGTAGTCGAAGGGGTGATCCGATCCACCATACTGTTGGGAAAGCTAACATGGTGCGCAACCCACTCGGCCATCTCGGCGTCACTCAACCGAATAAAGCTCAACAGCATGTGTTTTAACACATCACCATTGTGCTGAATGTTGTCACACGATAGCAGGGTAAAGGGGGCCAGCGCACGTTCCCGCCGGCGCCGCAAAGCAGCCAAAAGATAGCCAAACACTAATCGTGGCGTGTCCGGATTAGCCAGATCATGCTGCACATCGGGATTGGTGGAGATAAATTCACCTGTTGCGGTGTCCATGTTATAGCCGCCCTCGGTGATGGTCAGTGACACCACCTTCACATTGGGCTCTGCCAGCTTTTCAATCACCGCGGCCGGACTGTCCGTAGCCAGCAAAAAGTCTGTGATGGCCCCGATGATCCTTGCCTGCGGCTGCCCCTCAGCAGGCTGTTCCACCAAGGTGTATAAATGATCCTGCTTTTGCAGTACGTTCTGCATTGACCGGTCTGCTTCGCGCAGACCAATGCCACAAATCCCCCACGCTTTCTGGTCGCTGCGATTCATCAGTGCATCGGTATACATGGCCTGATGTGCGCGATGAAAGCCCCCTACACCGATATGCACAATACCCGTGGTGGTCTCTTGCGCTGTATAAGTCGGAAGCTGAATATGCGCCGGCAGTTGGTACAGATTACGGCGATTGATAGCCTGCGGGGGCGTGTTAGCGCTGATTGATAAAGACATAGCAACCTCTTACCTGGATAAAGCTTTATGGCGACGCATCGCCCAATAAGCGGTAGAAAAATAAAGCAGCGTGCAGCCAAAGGCGATGGTATAGAACCCGTCCCGGTGCACGTGATACTCATTAAGTGATGGACTGAATACAAAGGTAAATGCGGCTGCGAGCAGGGTCAGTATCAGGCTCAGACACGCCACGATGACTAAGCTTCTGGAAAACAAGCTGGTGTCATCCCGGGCCACCGGTTCGAGGCTGGCCTGCAGTTGCTGATAATCTTCAACCCGCTGGTTAAAGGCAGCCATTCTGGCGCGCTGCTCGGGATAATCCTGATTTGCCCCATGGCCTGCTGCCATCGTGGTGTACACCACGATGGTGAACAACCAGGTAGGAATAAACAGATAGTAAAACGACATGACATCGAGGGCATTAAGGGTAAAGCCAAAGGCCAGCCCCAAAGCCCAACTGGCAATCGCCGGGACACTGTGGGTTAACCCTTTGTATTGAGCCCAGTAGCGGCAAAAGCCGATCCGCGGGAACAGCATATGCTCGGCAAAGACGATGGCTCCCACCGGCACAACCAGCAGACCAGCATAGGTCAGCAGCGGCAGCAATTTGGTAAACACAAACGGGAAACAGGCAATAGCCACTGTTACCAATCCAACCGTCAATGTCGTACGATTGCGTGAAAATTGCGGAAAAACAGCCTGAGCAGCCAGCCCTGCCCGATACAGATTCGCATTAGCGGTGGTCCAACCAGCCACAATGACAATGACCAGCCCTGACAGGCCTAAGGCATGAAAGGCCACATCACCGGGGTCGAGCTGGCCGATAGATTTTTGCACAACCACAGCTGTGCCTGCGCCCATAATACCGGCAGAGATCCAGGCAATATAGTGGCCAAACAGCATACCGGCAGACGTAGTCAAACCATATACCTTGCGCTTGGCATAGCGCAGAATCGCCATATCGATTAGCCCAAAGTGGGTGATGGTGTTGGCCGCCCAGGAAAACCCAATCACTTCCCACAAGCCAATGCCCGGGGAGCCATCCAGCGAAGTACCGGTCCACACCGAAGCACTACCAATTTGCATAAAGTCGGCCCATCCACTTACCACGGTTGTGCCTATCACGGTGTCGGCCAGTACGGGCATCAAGACTAACGGCCCACTTAAAAACATGGTGAATAGCCAGGGCGCGCATATACGCGAAAAGTCAGATACAGCGTTGAAGCCATACATGGCCACCACAACCACAATCAACCCAACCGCTAATACCACACCCACAAACGCCCAACTGGTTGGATACCAATTCAATTGGGCCGGGATCCCGATGGCAAAACGTACCGCTGTGGCCGACACCGTGATCATGGCAGCCGATATCACAGTGAAAATGATCACATTGGCCCAGTTATATAACCGGGTCATACTGTCCCCGGCAATCTTTTGCAAATAGGTATACAGGCTCATGCGGGTTTCTACCGCAATGGGCGTGGTGATCAGCGTCCAGCTCAGTACCGCCAGTAAATTGCCGACCAGTAAGCCGACCAGGATGTCCGTCATACTGGCGCCCAATGCGACAAAAGTTGCTCCAAACACAAATTCGGTGGCGGCAACGTGTTCGCCCGCATACAACCCAAGAAAATGTTTCCAGCTTTTGAGTCGATGCCTGGCCACAGGAAGCTGTTCTTCACTGATACTATTTAAATCAACCGGTTCTGCCGATGCTTTCATGATGCTTTTGCCTATCGTCATTGCTATTGCAAATACGCAGCCTGGTCTAGCACCAAAACTGCAACATTGAACTTGAGCATTTGCTTTGCAAGTGAACTAAATCTCAATTAATGCTGACACAGGCAGATTAAGTTGTAAACAGCATTAACATTAACTTTGTAGCGCCTTAGGTGTTGCCGGCTACTCTCACGATCCTCGCGACTTTTACTCTTATTTCTAAAACTTCACTACATTTAACAACTTAAACAATTTTAGAGATGTCAAAACTCAACTTGTTAGCAAAAGGTTAAATTTGTCATTGCGTACGCTGTACATTTCTGCAACGATTAATGAGAACTTGAGCATTTGCCAATTTATATAGCATTTACCCAAAAAGGTGACTTATGAATGGCGATGTATTATTGAACCGTAAAACTTATGTGGCGCCACTGGCTGCGCTGGGCTTTAGCCTGCTCTGTGCGCCGGTTAACGCTGATAAGCTGGACAGCTGGCAGGAGCGGGTGGATGCCAACCTGTATATCGCGCAAGGTTTTCAACACATTAATGCGCAACACGGCGCCTTAGCGCCAGCAAACCAGACCATGCAAAGCGGTTTTCAACGCTTGCGCTTCAATCTGGATGCACATATTCAGGTCACCGATGCGGTGGCCATTTATGTCGATGTGGGTGAGGAACCCAATGATTTTGGGAGCGACGACCAATTCGAAATATCACAGGATCTGGCTTTTATTGATGTGGAATTGCTACCTAAAGGATCCCCTTCCCTGACACTGCGAGCGGGCAATATTGTATCCACTGTGTTTGACTTTCGCGGCTATTCTGATGGCGCAGCAGTGCAGACAAACCCATTGATCGGCAATTCACCGGTGGATTTTGTCACTGCAGAGTCCGGCGCACAATTACGCTGGGCACAAGCTGTTCCCGCCTGGCAGGCTCAGTGGTATGCCGATGCCGGCGTCACCGTTCCCACCTTTTTTGAAGACTATGGCGACGGTCGCGGTTACAACTATTTTGGCAAACTGGGGCTGCGTACCCTGGCCTCGCACTGGGGTGTCAGCCTGGGCTGGTTTTTCAGCCATCAGGGGGATCAGGTGGCCCAGCGTAGCTTTGACCAGGTACAAACAGCCGGGCTGGTGCAAGGCGACGGCGATAACTATAACTTTGCCGCCAGCGGCAGCAATGCCCGGGATACCCATGTGGGCCTGCTGCCCGGCCTGAATACGCGGCTGATTCAACTCAATAGTTATTGGCAAGCCTCTGCATCAACCCTGGTGCGCGCCTGGGTTGGGATGGGCCGTGATGAGTTTAGCTTTGCCGATACCGCACGCCGCCCTACTGTGGCCAGCCAGGCCAGCCAGTTTATTCGCACAGACAGTGAACTGCTGTTTTATGCGCTGGAAGTAAGCCACATGCTGATTGCTGATACTCTGTATGTCGCGGGGCGCTATAGCGCGGCGGATAATCGCAGTGACTGGGCAGACAGCGGGCAAACCGGGTTGTACCGGGCCCAGCTGGGCGGCGGCTGGTGGATAAATGATCATACCCTGTTCAAGCTTGAATATGTGGTGCAGGATGAAGAAGCAAACTCAGCCGGCCAGATCGGTGCACGCTGGGGTGGTGTGTCTGCCGAATTATCCGTAACATTTTGATTTGGTCGGCGCGAAGCCGGTACCGCTAACAGCCAGCAGGAGGCTATGTGAAACCACAAATTCAACTGGTAATTTTTGATTGTGATGGAGTACTTATCGACAGTGAAGTGCTGGCGCTTAACGCCTGGCAGATATTGTTGTCCAAGCAGCATATCACACTGACCAGCGATTATTTTGTGCAACATTTTTTGGGCAAAAGTATGCAGCATGTGGTGGCGAAGTTGCAGCAGGACTTTTCGCTGGTGTTTAGCGATACCGACCAGCAGCAGTTTCACACGCTGCTGCGCGAATTATTTGTTCAGCATCTACGCCCCACCGACGGCATAGACACTGTGCTTAGTAAGTTGACGGTGCCGTTTTGCCTGGCCACCAGCAGCAGCCCGGCGCGCACTGAGCATGCGTTGAATGTGACCGGGCTGGCGCGTTTTTTTGCACCAAATGTGCGCTTTACCCGTGATGAGGTTAAACACGGCAAACCAGCCCCGGACTTATTTTTGCACACGGCGATGCAGCTGCAGGTTGCGCCAGCACACTGCCTGGTAATTGAAGACTCTCCGGCGGGGTTACAGGCTGCGCAGGCAGCCAGCATGCCATTTTTACATTATACTGGCGCCAGCCACCTGACCGGACAATCTTCGCCTTCAACAAGTTTGTCCCACTGGTCACAATTGCCCGAGCGTTATCCGCTTTTATTTAACAGTGAGTATCATGAGTAAAAAAAACCAACAAGACACGCAACGGTTAGACGAAGCGGCCCGGGCGGGCTGGTTATATTATGTAGCTGGCCTGACGCAGGATGACATCGCCCGTCAGCTGCAGGTCTCTAGGCAGACAGCCCAACGGCTGGTGGCTCTGGCGGTCTCTGAAGGATTAATAAAAGTCCGTCTGGAGCATCCCATCGCCCGCTGTATGCAATTGGCACACGATATTAAACAGCGCTTCGGCTTACGCTTTTGCGAGGTAGTGCCGTCGGCCAGTGATGACCCAACTTCCACAGACGGGCTCAGCCAGGCCGGGGCTGCCGCCATCGAGCGTGAATTGCGTAACCCCGACACCAAAACCCTCGCTTTTGGCACAGGCCGGGTGTTACGCGCCTGCGCGGATGAACTTATGACTCAGCGGCGACCAGAGCTGAATGTTGTCTCGCTGGTGGGCAATATTGCGCATGATGGCACTGCCACCCGCTATGATGTGGCGGTCAGAATTGCCGAAAAAATCGGTGGCCGGCATTATCCCATGCCGGTGCCGGTAGTGGCGCAAGATCAGGCTCAACGCCTGCAGTGGCAGGCCCAACCGCATGTAGCCCGGGTGCTGACCTTGACTGACCAGGCCGATGCTCTGTTTGTCGGCATCGGCAACCTGGGGCCAACCAGTCCCTTGTATATTGATGGCTTTATTGACGATGCTGAGTTATCACAGTTAGAGCAAGCCGGGGCCAGCGGCGAGATTATCAGCTGGGTCTACAACCAGGAGGGTGCCAAACTGGATACCCCGTTTAATCAGCGAGTCACCAGCGCTCCGCTCAAGGCAGCTGAGAACCGCTCGGTGGTTGGCATTGCCGCCGGTGAGCACAAGGTGGCTGCCATTCGAGGCGCGCTACGCTCAAAAATCATCAATGCTTTGATCACCAATGAATACACAGCGATGCAAATTTTAAACAACTGACTCACTCAATGGTCAGGCTGAACTCATAGGTGTGCGGCGTGCCGGTGGGCAGGGTTTCGCGGCTCAGATTTTGGTTAAAATGGGCAGCGCCAGCATCCAGCATACCTTCGGCCAGGCTCACCAGATCCCGCGGCGAATGGTAGCGCAGCCGCATGCCATGCTCGGTGCGCGACATGACCTCAAAATCCGGCACACTGGCATTGGGGTACAGTTTTTTGACCTCTTTGTGTACATCATCATCGAGCGCTTCCAGCAGCTCCAGCAGGCCTTCCCGGCCAGCCAGCATCTGCCCGTGGCTATGCACCAGATGGCCAAACCAAAAATAGCCAAAATCGTACATCAGGCTATCCAGAGAGTGATAAGTCTCTTTTGCCAGCACATTCAGGATCTTACCCAGTTCACTGTCCGGATAGGTTTGCTTATCCTCATAGTGTCCGTCGTGCTCCAGTTTTGCTGCGGTAAAAACTTCTTCGGCATAGTCTGCCGAGACTTTTTCTTCCAGCATGGTTTTGAGTGCGTTGAACACCATTCCTAACATAGGTTGAATGAGCCTTTTGTTGTGTGAATTACTGACTTAGTCGTTATCTTGTGGTTCGCTGGCAGTGTCGGCCGGCGCATCACTTGCCGCCGGGGCCAGTACCTGTACCTCATCGACCCGCTGTAAGCCGCGTGGCAGCTTGTTGCCCCGGCGCCCGCGTTCGCCCCGGTAATGTTCCAGATCCGCCGCCGACAGGGTCATATTACGCTTACCAGCATGCACCTTGACCGCCGCACCGGCGGGCACCACTGTCAGGATTTTTACGAACTCATCGCGACTTTGGGCTTTGGCCGATGGAATATTCATGATCTTGTTGCCCTTACCCTTGCCCAGGCTGGGTAAATCAGCAAGCGGAAACAGCAGCATGCGACCATCATTGGAGATGGCCATACACAGCGGCTCCCCGCCGTGGGGCACGGCTATTGGCGGCAATACTTTGGCGGCCTTGGGCAGGCTCAAAAAGGCTTTACCAGCTTTATTTTTACTGACCATGTCGGCAAAGGTACCAACAAAACCATAGCCGGCATCCGAGGCCACCAAAAAGCGCTGTTCATCCTGGCCCATCAGTACATGGCAAAACTGCTCGCCACCCACCAGATTAAAGCGTCCGGTCAGCGGTTCGCCCTGGCTTCGGGCCGAAGGCAGATTATGGGCATCACAGGCAAAGGTGCGCCCGGAGGTATCCATAAACACCACTGGCTGATTGCTGCGCCCCGACGCGCTGGCCTGATAGGCATCGCCGGCTTTGTAGTTAAGCCCTTCAACATCCACATCATGGCCTTTGGCACAGCGTGCCCAGCCTTTTTCCGATAACACCACGGTGACTGCTTCGCTGGGGATCAGCTCTTTTTCTGACAAGGCTTTGGCTTCCACCCGTTCCACCAGCGGTGAGCGACGCTCATCACCATAGGTTTCGGCGTCAGCCATCAACTCTTTTTTCACCAGGGTTTTCAGGCGGCGCTCTGAGCCTAAAATTAGTTGCAGCTTGTCCCGCTCGGCTTCCAGCTCGGACTGCTCACTGCGAATGCGCATCTCTTCAAGTTTGGCCAGATGACGCAGTTTAAGCTCGAGGATGGCTTCGGCTTGTTTGTCGCTCAGGCCAAAGCGCTGCATCAGTTCCGGCTTAGGCTTATCGTAGGTGCGGATAATTTCAATCACCTCGTCGATATTCAAAAAAGCAATCAACAAGCCTTCTAAAATATGTAACCGGGCCAGCACTTTTTCCAGACGATATTGCAGGCGGCGGGTCACGGTATTTTTTCGATACTCCAGCCATTCGCTCAAAATGGTGCGTAAATCTTTAACCTGCGGGCGGCCATCCAGACCAATCATATTCAGATTCACCCGGTAATTTTTTTCCAGGTCGGTGGTGGCAAACAAATGCTGCATCAGCTGCTGGACATCGACCCGGTTAGAACGCGGTGTGATCAGCAGACGGGTCGGGTTTTCATGGTCCGACTCATCGCGCAAATCGCTGACCATGGGCAGTTTTTTGGCCTGCATCTGGGCGGCAATCTGCTCTAAAATCTTGGCCCCGGAAGCCTGATGCGGCAAGGCGGTGATGACAATGTCACCGGCTTCTTCACGATACACCGCGCGCATTTTGATGCTGCCGCGGCCGCTTTCATACAGTTTACGAATTTCCGCCCGCGGCGTGATGATTTCCGCTTCGGTGGGATAATCCGGTCCCTGTACATAATCTAAGATAGTATCCAGATCGGTTTTGCTGTTATCCAGAAGCGCCGCGCAGGCATTAGCCAGTTCACGCACATTGTGCGGCGGAATATCCGTGGCCATGCCCACCGCAATCCCGCTGACGCCGTTAAGCAGGATATGCGGCAAGCGTGCCGGCAATACCTTGGGCTCGTTGAGTGTGCCGTCAAAGTTGGGGATCCAGTCAGCCGTGCCCTGGCCCAGTTCAGTTAACAACACTTCCGAAAAGCGCGACAGCCGGGCTTCGGTGTAACGCATGGCGGCAAACGATTTGGGATCATCCGGCGCGCCCCAGTTGCCCTGCCCGTCCACCAGCGGATAACGATAGGAAAACGATTGCGCCATCAACACCATGGCTTCATAACAGGCCGAATCGCCGTGCGGGTGAAACTTACCCAACACATCGCCCACGGTCCGTGCCGACTTTTTATATTTGGCGTTGGCGCTCAAGCCCAAATCGGACATGGCATAGATGATTCGCCGCTGCACTGGCTTTAAGCCATCGGCAATGTTGGGCAGCGCCCGGTCCATGATTACGTACATGGAATAATTGAGGTAAGCATCTTCGGTAAAGCGACGCAGTGGCAGTTGTTCCACCCCGTCCTGACTGATAGTGATCTGATCGCTCATGAAGGTATTCGTTATCGTTAGTATTAATCGCTGATCTGCGGCCATTGTGAGCCAAACCGGGGGGTAACGCAACATGGCCGGGCGCCGGCCGCGTGGCTGTTGCCTCTGCAGCAAGCGCAAAATACACGACCTCGCACGCTGAAATTTTGTATTGTCGAAATAGTGGTGTTTTAATAGGCGGCTATTCTGATAAGAAAGTCTGACCTAATGCGATTTGCCCTGATTTGCTGGAGTTTACTGCTGCTTGGCCTGGGCCTGGCACAACCCGCTCTCGCCCAGACCACCGTCCAGCTGTTTGACGAAGACAGCGCAGTAAATTTGTCGGGCAACTTTGCCCTATACAGCGAGTCCAGCGGCCCACTCACCATCAACGAAGTGCTGCAACGCAAGCCGGATTTTCAGTGGTACACCGAAAATAATCCCAACTTTGGTTTTCGCGAACACGGGCTGTGGCTGGCCAATAAGATCAGCAATGTCTCGAACGTGTCTGACTGGGTGTTTACCATCAATTTTTCCCAGCTCGACCGGGTCGATTTTTATCTGGTGGCCGACGGCACTATTTTGCAGCACAGCCGGCAGGGCAAATTACAGCCTGACCAAAAATTTCGCGTGCCCACCCTGCGGGCCGATTTACCCATTGCCACCCCCATCGAATTATATGTGCGGGTGCAAAGCCACTCCTCCAGTTTAATTGTACCGCTCACTGTCACCCCCGAGCCGCAGCACAGTGTGGCCTGGCAATTCGACAGTCTGTTATGGGGGCTGTTTTTTGGCGGCCTGCTGATTTTGGCGGTGTACAACTTAGCCTTATTTGTTCAGGTGCATGAGACCAGCCTGCTGGCGTATGTGATATATGTGCTGGCAGTGGTGCTATGGCAGCTGGTGTGGGGCGGCCACTTGCAGGTATTTCACGATGCCCCTTCCCCCTTTTGGTTGTCAGTGCACAATGAGATGTTGTCGATTGTAATTGGCATCACCGCTGGCGCCTTTTCACTGATTTTTTTAGACACCAAACACAATGCCTCCACCGCGCATCCCATCGTGCTGACCATGCTGGGGGTGCAAACAGTATTGGGGATCTTTTGCCTGCTGAATATTTTGCCGCTGACCTGGAAGCATAACCTGGTGTATGGCGCTGGCATTGCCGCCATCTGCTCCTATTTATATGCCGGCTTTGAAGCTTACTATAACCGTTTTGCCCCGGCCCGTTTTTATGTCATTGGCTGGGGTGTGCTGGCACTAGGCGCTGTCGTGGGGATATTTGGCTTAATTGGCTTGCTGCCGGCCAACCTGGTCACCGCGTATTGCTTTCAGGCCAGCATGTTTGCCCAGGCTTGCCTGTTTGCTTTGGCACTGATGGAAAAAAGCCGCGGCCAGCTGGAGTCCGATGTGCAGCAGGCCACCGATGACTTACGCAACAACATGGAGCTCATCGAAGAACAAAATGCGCGGCTCGACATTGCCCGCAAAGATGCGATTAAGGCCAGCAATGTCAAATCCCAGTTTCTGGCCAACATGAGTCACGAGATCCGAACGCCGCTCAACGCCATCCTGGGCTTTAGCCGCGAACTGGGCAATGCCTCGCTGCCAGCCGATCAGCAAGAGCAGGTGCGCATTGTGAACACGGCTGCCGACAACCTGCTGAGTATTGTCAATGATGTGCTGGATTTTTCCAAAATCGAAGCCGGAAAACTGCAAATCAACAACCAGCCCTTTTCGCCTAATAAAGAGCTTGAAGAGATGGTCACGATCATGGCCAAGTCGGCGCATTCCAAGCGGCTGGAATTTGTATTTGATTTGGAGCCCTTGCCCGAGAAGCTGATTGGCGATCTATTTCGCATCAAACAGGTGCTCAACAACCTGCTCAGCAATGCGCTGAAATTCACCTCCAGCGGCACCGTCACCCTGGGAGTGCGCGGCAAGGCCCTAGCCCACGGTATTCACGAGATTATCTTTACCATTGAAGATACCGGCATTGGCATCTCACGCCAGGATCGCAAAAAATTGTTTAGCGCGTTTTCTCAGCTGGATGATGCCCTAAACCGCAGTTATCAGGGCACCGGCCTGGGCCTGGTGATTTGCCGCGAGCTGGTGCGGCTGATGCGCGGACACATGCATCTGCGCAGTGACCCGGGGCTGGGCAGTACCTTTACCATCGCTTTGCGGGTCAACCGGCTTAGTCACAAATTTTCGCTGGCCCCGGGTGGCCAGTGGCAGGGCAAAACCGTGGTGCTGTTTGATCCGGTGCCGCAAACCCGGCGGGCCAGTGCCGGCATGCTACATGCGCTGGGCGCACAGGTCACCAGCGTGGAAAGCCTGGCTTGTCTGCAGTGCCTGGATGGCCCTAAACCGGACTTTTTATTTGCCACGGTGCCGGTCAGCAAACTGGACAGCCGCGATGCCATGCTCAGCCAGCTGATCCAGATCCCGGCCAACAAACGCATCTTGTGGTATTCCGGGCCTGAACCGTTTAACCAGTATCCCAGCCTGAGCCAGCATTTTTATTCGCAGGTGCGCATGCCCATGACTCTGTCCAAGCTGGAAGATTTGCTGCAGCACAAAACCAATAAACTGAAAAACCCATTGCAAAACAAACTCGACAGCCTGCCCAAGGTACAGATCCTGGCGGTGGATGATATGGAGATGAATCTTAAATTGCTGCAGACCTGGCTGCAGCAAAGTCCGGTTAGCCTGACCACCTCCATGAGTGGCATGGATGCCGTAAACCGCTGCCAGAACCATGAGTATGACTTGATTTTAATGGATGTGCAGATGCCGGGCATGGATGGCTTGCAAGCCACAGCGCAAATTCGCAAAACCCCGCTAAATCTGGGCACCCCCATCATCGCGGTGACCGCCCATGCATTTAAAGAAGAACAGGAACGGTTGCTGGCCTCGGGCATGGATGATTATCTACCCAAGCCAATTGACCTGGGCTCTTTGCTGGAGCTAATCCGCCGCTGGTGCCAGACCAACACACCGGCCAGTGCTGCCGAGCCCACTCTGGACTGGGAGCTGGCCATCAAGCGCACCAACCACAGCGACGACACAGCGCGTGAGTTACTGGGCGACTTTATTCGCTTGTTGCCCGATAGTCTGGCCATCATTGAGCACAGCTGGCAGCAGGCCGACATGGACACCATGCGCGCCGAAGTGCATAAACTGCATGGGGCCTGCTGCTACACGGGAGTGCCCAGGCTGCAGCAACTGGCCCATGAGCTGGAAAGTGCCCTCAAACAGGACAAAAAGATGTTGGTGGGGGAGCTGTTACCCGCCTTTTTGACCGAGGCCCAGCAGGTCATGGATCAGGCCGACGCCCTGCTGCTGGATACCCGCACTCCACAATGACTGCTGGGTGGCTAACTAGCCGCGTTCCGGATCGTGCTGTGCCGCGTCGGCCTGCTCGCTGCGCGCTGCCTGGCACTGGCGCATCAGAGCCACAAACTCATCCGGGCTGCGGTCCAAATCCGCCGCGGATACATAGATGTCATAGCCTAAGCGGGTACGAAGTTGCTGCATGCGGTTGGCTAGCATGGCTTTGATACCGGTCAGCATTTCGCCGGTTTCCAGTTTGAAGTGCTTATCGTCGAACAATTCCTGGTTAAAACAATCGCCCGAAGCACAGTTGCTGTCAAAATTGTGCAACAGTAGCGGCCGCTGCTCCATCAGCAGATGGGTAGCCAGGCGCGGGGACACCGCCTGCAAAAACGGCGCATACTGTTTTAAGCGGATCCCGACAGCCTCCAGATTGACATGGTCCAGGCCCTGACGCACCCGTGGGCAATCCACCCGCTGCACATTATCCCAGTCAATCACCCAGTTGCCGCGACGATGATGATAGACAATCTGTTGTGGTGAAATTTCGATGCTGTGATTGGGCTCGCGCAGTTTAAACCAGCCGACCAGCAGGGTGACCAGCGAGGCGCTGGTAAAAAAGATCCCGGCCAAAAACAGCCAGTCCGGCGCAAAGGTCAGCCATAGCACAGATAATGTCAGCGCCCCTGCGCCGAGCATCAGGGTGGTCAAGCCATTGCGCTTCGACACCGCGCGGATAAAGATCGGAGACTGTTCACTCGAAGACATAAAAATATATTATCAACATTAAAATCGCCCAAATGGCATACAGGCGCAGCCGTCGGCAGCGCGGACAGTGGGTGTGCCACCAGCCGGGCGATGATGCTGACGATTTTTTCGGTGTAGATGCCATGCCTGTATATACGGATTGCTTATGTGTCCAGTTTACCGGCTTTCGGCCGCTGGCAACATGGTTTTGGCTAAGATGATCAAATTGTCATCGTACGGGGTAAATTATTCCCCCAGGCTATCTCTACACTGTGACCAGAGTTTGCTATTCTAGCTGGGTCTTTAGTCTTTTGTGATGAAACCCATGACCTCGTTCACCGGCAACCATATTCTTTCGGTAAACCAGTTTGATCGCGACGCCATTGAGCGGGTATTTGCCGTGGCCGCCACCATGCAGCCCTACGCCCGGCGTGAAAAGCGCACCACCGTGCTCGACGGGGCCATCTTAGGCAATTTGTTTTTTGAGCCGAGCACCCGGACCCGGGTCAGTTTTGGCACCGCGTTTAACTTATTAGGCGGTGAGGTGCGTGAAACCACCGGTATGTCGAGCTCAGCGCTGGCCAAAGGCGAGTCGCTGTATGACACTGCGCGGGTGCTTAGCGGGTATTCTGATATCATTGCCATGCGCCATCCGGCCGCCGGTTCGGTGGCCGAATTTGCCCAGGGTAGCCGGGTACCGGTCATCAACGGCGGCGACGGCGCCAATGAGCACCCGACCCAAGCCTTACTGGATCTGTACACCATTCAGCGTGAGCTGGAATATCAGGGCAAAGGCATCGATGGGCTGCACATCGCCATGATTGGTGATTTGCGCTATGGCCGCACGGTGCATTCATTATCGCGCCTGTTGTGTCTGTTCGACAATATACATTTTACCCTGATTTCACCCAAAGAACTGGCGATGCCGGGGCCGGTGCTTGATGCCATCAGCAATGCCGGGCATAAACTGACCATTACCGAGCAACTGGAAGGCAACATGGATGCAGATATCTGTTACCAGACCCGGATCCAGGAAGAACGGTTTCCGTCACAGGATGAAGCCAACAAATACCGCGGAAAATTTCGCCTGAACCAGGCCATTTATACCCGCCATTTTCAGTCTAAAACTGTCATTATGCATCCGTTGCCGCGCGACTCACGGGCCGAAGCCAATGAGCTGGACAACGATTTGAACCTAAACCCCAACCTGGCCATCTTTCGGCAGACCGATAATGGCGTGCTGGTCAGAATGGCACTGTTTGCCCTGACCCTGGGAGTGGAGGACAAGGTCGCGCAGTATGAACGTGATGTTGTATGGTTTAGCAATAAGAGTAGCGATTGATATGCAAAAATCTGAAGCCCTGTTTGAACGCGCCCAGCAGACAATTCCTGGTGGGGTGAATTCTCCGGTTCGTGCGTTTAAAGCGGTCGGCGGCACGCCGCGTTTTATCACTAAAGCCGATGGCCCGTACATGTGGGACGCCGATGGCAAACGCTATATTGACTATGTGTTGTCCTGGGGGCCGATGGTATTGGGCCATAATAATGCGGCTATTCGCGAAGCAGTGATAGAAGCTGCCGGCAGTGGCTTGAGCTATGGCGCACCCACTGAAGCCGAAATTTTGATGGCCGAAAAAATTCGCCAGCTGGTGCCGTCAATGGAATTGGTGCGCATGGTTAATTCGGGTACCGAAGCCACCATGTCCTCGATCCGGATTGCCCGCGGCTATACCGGACGCAATAAGATCATCAAATTCGAGGGCTGTTACCACGGTCATTCTGATTCACTGCTGGTTAAAGCCGGCTCGGGTGCACTCACACTGGGTGTGCCCAGCTCCCCCGGGGTACCGGCCGAAACCGCGCAGCACACCATCACGGTGGATTACAATAACCTGGACAGTGTCAAAGCGGTGTTTGCCGAACATGCCGACGACATTGCCTGTATTATCGTGGAGCCGGTGACCGGTAACATGAACTGCATCCTGCCAGAGCCCGGCTTTTTGGAAGGCCTGCGCGCGTTATGTGATGAACATGGCAGTGTGCTGATTTTTGATGAAGTAATGACCGGTTTTCGAGTAGCCCAGGGCGGCGCTCAGCAACGCTATGGCGTCACCCCGGATATGACCTGTTTGGGTAAGGTGATTGGCGGCGGCATGCCAGTGGGTGCCTTTGGCGGCAAACGCGAAATCATCACCCACGTAGCCCCTACCGGCCCGGTGTATCAGGCGGGTACCTTGTCGGGCAACCCGGTGGCTATGGCAGCCGGTCTGGCCGCCTTGTCACAGCTGGAAGATCCGCAGATCTTTGAGCAAATTTTTGCCCGCACCCAGCGCCTGGCCGACGGCATGCAGGCACTGGCCGATAAGCATGGCATCGCGCTGACCACTAACGTGGCCGGCAGCATGTTTGGCTTCTTTTTTAGCGACGAACCCAAGGTCACCAATTACAAGCAGGCGATTAACTGCGACCAGGAACGCTTTAAAATCTTTTATCATGGCATGCTGGAACAGGGTGTGTACCTGGCTCCGGCTTCCTATGAAGCGGGCTTTGTGTCCAGCTGCCACGATGATGCGGTTATCGATGCCACCTTAGAAGCGGTGGACACGGTGTTTGCAACCCTTTGATAAGGCTGGCGGCTGACACATGGATGGTTTTTCGTTGAGCGGATGGTGGCTGCTGGCCGGCCTGGCCGCCCTAACTGTATATGGCGCGGTGGTCACCGTGCTGCTGTGGCGTGCCCGCCGCCAGGTCAGCCATGAGCAGCAAATTCGCAGTGCCTACCAGCAAACCCCGGTGGCTCAGACCGAGCAGGACAAAGAGCGCTTTTTTGCCCAGCGGGCTGACGAAGCGCTCAAGCTCACCACCACCTTTCAAAAATTTATTCCCCGCCAGTTTGTTGATCATTTTGCCAAGCATGGCCAGGTGGAGCTGGAACTGGGCCACGCCGATGAAGACGAAGTGGCCATCTTATTTTGTGATATTCGCGGTTTTACCGGCCTGTCTGAAAAGATGGATCCGCAGCAATTGATGAGCTTTTTAAATTCGTATTTTTTACGTATGAATGAGCCCATTCATCAAAACCGCGGATTTATCGATAAATTTATCGGCGATGCCATTATGGCGTTGTTTGATCATCCTGGGGGCAGCGCAGCACAAAAAGCCGCGGATGCCCTGCAGGCTGCACTGGATTTACGCAAAGCGTTGGCGTTGTACAATGCGCACCGACATAAAAGCGGCTATGAGCCGGTGGGCATCGGCATTGGCATCCATTTTGGCCCGGTGATTATCGGCACCGTGGGCTCAGAAGACCGCATGGATACCACGGTTATCGGTGACAGTGTCAATATCGCGTTTCGGCTGGAAACCCTAAGCCCGCGTTATCAGGCCGATATCATTGTAAGCGCCAATACCCTGCATACAGTCTCCGGTGTGTTTGAAGGTGCCACCCGCCTGCTGGACTGGGTGCGGGTAAAAGGCCGCCAGGCGCCAATTGAAATTTACGAAGTGCTGGCCCATCTGCCTGAGGATCAGCAACAGCAAAAAAGCCTCATCGCCCCGTATATTGAGCAGGGCCTGACCTTGCGTAAACAGCAATTATGGCAGGCGGCTATCGAGCAGTTTGAACAGGCACGCGCACTGGCCCCCACTGACCCGTTGCCGCAACTGCATCTGGATGTGATCAGGCAGTTGCAAAATACACCGTTACCTGAAGGCTGGGATGGCGCCATTATGGCCGAGGCGTTTATTGCCCGCTAAGTGTGGGCTTGCTGATTGATAAAGGTCACCGACGGAGCAAAATAGGCACCGCCACTCACCGCATTGGAAAAATCCAGCCAGCGATCATAATCACCGTCGCTGGTGCCGACAATCTGGCTATGCAGCATGGCGGCAAACGGCTGCGCACTGGCTGCACAACTGACAAACAACAAGCCCTGGGTATGCATATCGCCATAGGGCATGCCTTGTTTGAGCAAGCCTGGCTCATTGCCCGGTGAGCGCGCCCGCACACAGTGCGAAGACTCTGATTGCTCAGTACTGGCCAGATTGTGCTGCTGAGTCACGCCCATTACCTGCTCCTGCTGGCGTGCCGACAAGGCTTGCCAGCGGCGCAAATCATGACAATAACGCTGCACATGCACATAACTGCCACCAGCACCGTGGGCCGCCTCCGCGTCCACAATGGCCACCTGGCGGCGTTGCATGCCGCGTGGGTTGTCGGCGGCATAAATAAAGCCATTCAGATCCCGGCCATCTAAATAACGAAAGCCCCGGACCTGCTCCACCAGCTCCACATGCAGGCGCAGCAGATCCATCACCTCAATGCCCATGGCATGGCAAATATCCAGCCGGTCGGCGCGAATTTGAATAAACAAATCGGTGGTAGTATCCGGCGCTGCGCGATCTTCACATTGCAGCGTAGGAAACGGGCCCAGTTCAGCGGGTTTGCTGTCCGGGTACAACTCGTCCCAGTATTGCGCGCCCACCGCTACCATGCCGGTCACCATGGCTTCAAAATGTTCATGCTCATAATGGTCAAAAATAGCCAGTACCCGGGCCAGCTTGGCCCGCACCGCCTGGCTGTCGTCATCCGAGACATTCAGCAGCAGATACTGGGCATGCAGATTAGGTTCAGCACAGACGCCTTTTTGCGGTTGGCTCATGCGTGGGTCCTTGCCACCTTCAGGTGGTTGTTTTCGTTATTTTTTTAGAGTGTGGCTAATAGCCGGCCGCTTGTCCATCTTTACGACTTTCTGAGGCACCGTGATAGACCTGATTATCAGGATTGCGCAATATGGCCTGGTAGCCGCCATACACCCCCAAAGCCGGCTGCAGCACATGGCCGTGCTCAATCAGGGCGCGCTGGGTTGGCATGCTAAAACCCGATTCTAAATGCACTACCCCGCCATCACGCATGCGTGCCCCGGTGGGGCTGGAGGAGCCGGTGTGCACAATGCGCGGGGCATCGCCGGCTTCTTGCAGGTTCATGCCAAAATCAATCAGGTTCATGATAATTTGCGCATGCATTTGCGGCTGGGTGGCCCCGCCCATCACGCCAAAACTCAGCCAGGGCTGATTATTTTTGGTCACAAAGGCCGGAATGATGGTATGAAACGGCCGCTTGCCCGGGGCATACACATTGGCGTGGCCCTGCTCTAGGGTAAATAGCTGCCCGCGGTTTTGCAGCACAAAGCCTAAGCCCGGCGGGGTCATGCCTGAGCCCATGCCGCGATAATTACTTTGAATGAGCGACACCATATTGCCCTCTGCATCGGCCACAGTCAGATACACGGTATCGCCTTCATTAATGCCGGCATCGGCGCGTGTGGCAGCACGGGCCGGGTCAATCTGCTGGCGCCGCTTGCGGGCATAATCTTTGGATAGCAATTGGCTCAGTGGCGCAGGGGCAAATTCGGGGTCGGCGTAAAATTTGGCGCGATCGGCAAAAGCCAGTTTTTTAGCCTCAACAAAGGTGTGGATATAGTCGGCACTGCCAAAGCCTATGCCTTCCACATCGTATTGTTCCATGATATTTAAGATTTGCAGGGCTGCGATCCCCTGGCCATTGGGTGGCAGTTCCCACACATCATAACCGCGGTAATTGACCGACAGCGGTTCCACCCACTGGGAGCGATGGCTGGCCAGGTCGTCGTAACTTAAAAAGCCGCCCTGTTCCTGCATATACGCAGCGATGGTGCGGGCGATATCGCCTTGATAAAACGCAGCTTCACCGCCGCTGGCAATTTTTTCGTAGGTCGCTGCCAGCGCCGGATTTTTGAAGATGTCGCCGGTGGCCGGAACCTTACCATCGGGCAAAAACGTCTCAGCAAACCCTGGATACTGACCGATACGATCCGCATTGACCTGCCAGTAATACGCCACTACCTGGCTGACCGGAAAGCCTTGGCGGGCATACCCAATGGCCGGGCTGAGCACCTTGGCCATGGGTAGCCGGCCAAATTTTTCATGCAGAGCAAACCAGCCGCTGACGGCACCAGGCACCGACACCGGCAGCGGGCCGAAGGCCGGGATCTGGGTGAGTCCGCGGCGGCTAAACTCGGCATACTCCAGGCTCTGCGGCGAGCGCCCAGAGCCATTTAATCCATACAGTTTCTGCGTTTTGGCATCCCATACAATGGCAAATATATCTCCGCCGATACCTGCTCCAGTGGGCTCCACCAGTCCCAGCATGGCATTCGCGGCAATCGCAGCATCCACCGCATTGCCGCCGTCACGCAGGATCTGCAGGGCCACCTGGGTGGCCAACGGCTGACTGGTGGCGGCCATGGCCTGAGTGGCCAGTACCTCAGAGCGGCTGGCAAACGCCTCACCGGTGATTCTGTCATAAGCCCAAGCCGGGCTGCTTGCCCAAAATGCGATCAATAATAGCCAACGCATAGTTATTCTCTGGTTTGTTTTTGTTTTTGTTAATCTACCACAATAAAAAAATGACGCTTAACTACAATTAAGATTCTGACTTTCGTGGTGAAAGATACCTTTGCCTGCTATTGCCCCGAGCACTGTTGCAGAAAAAAAAGAGTATCCAGCCGATACTCTTTATTAAACGGAGATTTTTTACATTTCAGCTAGTATTTCTCGTCGACTTCAACCTCAGGTTCCTGGGATTCTACTGAGACCTCAGGGTCAGGCTGCTTTACTTTTACAGCAGGGTCTTCTCGTTCCACTTCCACGGCAGGCTTACCTGCTTGCACCTTTACCTCTGGGTCAGATTGACTGACATTTACTTCAGGCTCGCGTTGTTCAATTGTAATATTAGGATCTTGAGTCGTAATAGTAACTTCTGGTTTCGGCTGCTTGACCGTAATTTGCGCAGGTTTTTGATCCACTGTTACTTGGGCCGGCTGTTGGGTGACCGTTACTTTATCGCCTTTGCGCGCTGTATTATTGGATGGGTTCGCCTGAGCATCAGCTAAGTATCTCTCAAGCTCTTTTTTATCCAATTCACCATTACTATTGGTATCGTACGTTCTCAACACCTGCTGTAGTTGAGGTGTTTCTGATGTTGAAGATGAATGCAGAAGACCTGATGAATCTTGTTGTGCAGCCATGGCCCCCTGAGCAGCTAATGCAGTTGATACTGCAATTCCAAGAGTAATTATTTTCATAATAAGCTCCTTCGATAATATTGATGATAATGAAAAACTACAGCGCCAGTTATTTGCTTTGTACAATGTCTTTTATCTGCTTTTGTTTTTCAGATATCACCGCAAAACCCGATTGCGTGTATTCAGGCAGTTGTTCCACATCGGTGTTCTCGTTCCAGATAAGGTCATTGCCTTCCAGCCTCACCTCATCAAGTGGCATTGCTACCGTCGAGCTACCCAGCCCGAAAAAGCCACCAGCTTCAATAACTAGTGCCAGTTGCTGGGTATTTTTATTCATTACTACCTGACTGATTTCTCCCACTTCTTCACCGGCAGAATTTTTAATAACTTTCTCTTCGAGGTCCCCAATTGAAAGCTGGGTTATAGTAGCAATGTCGCTATTGTCTCGTAATTTACCGGAAGCATCCTTGCGAACGATTTTTATTTCAGGTTCACTTTTCTGAATTTCGATATTAGGTTCTGCCTTATTCACGATCACTTCAGGTTCGGCTGTATTCACAATAACCTCTGGTTGGGCTTGCTCTACATCCACCTTCGGCTCCGGTTGTTGGATATTAACGTCAGGCTTTTCATATTGGATGTCCACTTCGGGCTCACCCACCTTTACATCAACTTTGGCGTCCTTTTGGTCTATATCTACAGATGGGGCTGGCTGCTTTACCTTTACGTCTGTTTCGCCTTTAACAACTTCAACCTGTGCTTTTTCTGGCGCTTGTTGAGCAGCGCCCACCCAGGCTGAGGTGGTCAAACCGGCTAGCGAAAGGGCAATGTATACAGAATGGCGGTGCAGGTATCTGCGGTGTGACATAGTCGTCTCCTCGTATCTAGTCAATATGGGGGATCCTTATTACTGCCTCAGGACACACGACCGTACTGGGAGCAAAGTTTACACCAAGCTTGATTAGCCACCTCCAATTCACCGCCATAATTGGCTGAAAAATTCTATAACCAGCTAAAATAAATATATTTTTACAATTTGTTCCTTACATTGGTAGGTAAGTGACAACTAGCGGAAGAGTGGTAAATTCGCAGGTGATGGGTGAATTTTCGTTCTAGATTTAACCAATTGAATTGTATTTATTACAAGTATAAGAGCGCTCCCTCTACCATACGGAGCGCTCATATATCGAAGCAGTGATTATTTGCGGCTGCCGACAAAATCCGGGTAGGCTTCAAGGCCACATTCGCTGGCATCCACGCCATCGTATTCTTCTTCGGCGGTCACCCGAATGCCCATGATGGCTTTAAGCGCAAGCCACACCACCAGGCTGGTGGCAAAGACCCAGACAAAGATAGTGATGGCGCCTAACAGCTGGCCGCCAATACTGGCGCCGCCATTGGTGGCAGGCACCAACAACAAGCCTAAGAAGCCCACTACACCGTGCACAGAGATGGCACCCACCGGATCATCAATCTTCATTTTATCCAGGGTCACAATGCTAAACACTACCAACAGGCCGCCCAGGGCACCAAATACCGTGGCCAACAATGGTGTAGGTGTAGCCGGTTCAGCAGTGATGGTCACCAGACCGGCCAGCGCGCCGTTTAAGGCCATGGTCAGATCCGCCTTGCCAAACATGGCGCGGGCCAATAGCAGTGCAGCGATAGTCCCACCGGCGGCCGCCGCGTTAGTATTCATAAACACTACCGCCACCGAGTTCGCTGACTCCACGGTGGCAGTGGCCAGCACTGAACCACCGTTAAAGCCAAACCAGCCCATCCACAGGATAAAGGTCCCCAGGGTGGCCAGAGGCAGGTTGGCACCCGGGATGGCATTGATTTTTCCATCCACCGTGTATTTGCCCTTACGCGGGCCGAGCACTAACACCCCGGCCAGAGCAGCTGCTGCACCGGCCATGTGTACGATGCCGGAACCGGCAAAATCAGAAAAGCCCTGGTCGCCTAAGGTATACAGACCAAATACTGATTCGCCGCCCCAGGTCCAGGCACCTTCCATAGGATAGATAAAGCCGGTCATGACCACGGCAAAGGCCAAAAAGGCCCACAGTTTCATGCGCTCAGCTACCGCACCGGACACAATAGACATGGCTGTGGCGACAAATACCACCTGGAAGAAAAAGTCTGCGGATGGTGCATAGGTGGCTGGTTCTTCGGCGCCGGTGGCACCATCGCCTACGATGCCGCTAAGCACCCAGCTAAAGTCGTCGCCGCCATACATGATACCGTAGCCGCAAATCATGTACATGGTGCAAGAGATAGCAAACAACGCAATATTTTTGGTCAGGATCTCGGTGGTGTTTTTTGCCCGTACCAGCCCGGCTTCGAGCATGGCAAAGCCGGCGGCCATCCACATGACCAGCGCACCACAAATCAAAAAGTAAAAGGTATCTAGGGCGTACCCAAGCTCAAATGTAATTTCCATGGTAGTCCTCTTGGCAATCGGTGAACAACTTACAGGGCGTCGGCGTCTGACTCACCGGTACGAATCCGCACCGCGTGTTCCAGGTTGTAGACAAACACTTTGCCATCGCCGATCTTGCCGGTTTTGGCAGCTTCCACAATCACTTCGGTCAAGCGTTCTACCTGGTCATCATTGACCGCAATCTCCAGTTTGACCTTGGGCAGAAAGTCTACCTGGTACTCGGCGCCGCGATACAATTCGGTATGGCCTTTTTGACGTCCGAAACCTTTCACCTCGGTGACGGTCAAACCGTCAATACCGATATAGGAAATGGCTTCACGAACATCATCCAGCTTGAACGGCTTGATGATTGCTGTGACTAGTTTCATGTGTTGCTCCCCATGCATTCTAAGTAAGTGGCCCACGTTCTAGTGGTTAGCAACACCGATTCAAAACTTACGCCATAAATAAAAACTGACAAAAATCATAACTTTATGGGAAACCAGGCAAGTTTTGCGCAAAAATAACGCACCACTATAGTGCAGTACCCGCGATTTGCCTGAATGTTGTGCAACACCACACGGATGACACGGTATGAGCACCAGCGATGTGTTTTACGCGCCCAATCAGCCTACCCGGGCAGCCTCAACATCGACACCGATCCGGCCGGCTTATCGGCTCTGGCTTGCTGTAATACTGGCCCATGGCGTGCTTCTGCTACTGGCTGGCCTGAGCCATACCCGACAGTTAAGCCACAATGCCACTCCGATAATCCAGGCTCGCCTGCTGCCCGCGCCGGCGCAGCAATCGGCTGTGTCAGCCGATACAACATCACCTTCAACAACCTCGACTAGTGCGGCACCGGCTTTAAATTCTGAAACAGTTCGGGCATCCGCCCCTGAGCAGAACCAAGCCGCAGACCCCCAGCCTGCTAAGCCCACAGCAATGGCAGAGGCGGTGGCACCCGCCACTGCCGGGCAACCACCTGCAACGCCCCAGACCCACCGCTTTGATCCCCACGCGGCCCGGCAATTTATTCAGCAGCGGCATCAACAGGAAGTGCAGGGGTTAGCGCAAGCCGATGCCCAGGCCCGGCGCAATCCGGTGATCATCGATCCGCGTAAAGGCCAGCCAGAGGTCTTTGTCCCAACGGTGGCCAAAAAGATGGTGCGCTGTGACAATGCGTTTAATAACGTGGTGGCCGCGCTTAGCCGGGCTGCCGGTGGCACCGTGCGCTGCAGTCAGCCGCCGGATTTTAATGAGTTTATCGATCAGCGCCGCGCGCGTTAACTATCGCTATTTACTGACTTTCGGTGCACACTGGCAGTTTTGGGAAACAAGGAATCCTGATGGCAGCAGCAAATTTACTGGCGCTGATTGATGATATAGCCACGCTGTTGGATGACGTGGCGGCCATGTCTAAGGTGGCGGCCAAAAAAACCGCTGGCGTGTTAGGGGATGATCTGGCGTTAAACGCCGACCAGGTGCGCGGGGTCAAACCCGACCGTGAACTTCCGGTGGTGTGGGCGGTGGCCAAAGGCTCACTGCTCAACAAAGTGATTTTGGTGCCCGCCGCACTGCTTATCAGTGCCTTTGTGCCGGTATTAATTGGCCTGCTACTGATCGCCGGCGGCTTGTACCTGTGTTTTGAAGGCGCCGAAAAAGTGCTGCACCGGCTGTTTCATGCGGCCGACCCTGACGATCGTGAAGCCCGGCTGGCCGGCCTGGCCGATGCCGAGGTGGATCTGGTAGCCATGGAAAAAGAAAAAATCAAAGGTGCCATTCGCACCGATTTTATTTTATCCGCCGAAATAGTAGTGATTGCATTAGGCACCGTGCAACAGGCCAGCCTGACCACCCAACTGGGTGTGCTCACCGCACTGTGCCTGGCCATTACTGTGGGTGTGTACGGCATTGTGGCGTGCATTGTAAAGATTGATGATGCTGGGCTGTATTTACTGCGCAAGTCACTTACCGGGCGCTATAACCGCTTGCAACGCGTCAGCGGGCGGGCATTGCTGGTCAGTGCACCGATATTGATGAAAACATTGGCGCTGGTGGGCACCATTGCCATGTTTTTGGTGGGTGGTGGCATTTTAACCCACAATATTGAAGCGCTGCATCATCTGGCGGCACAAGGCAGTGCTGCCCTGCCGATGCCTCAACTGCTCAGCAGTATCCTGATTGACGGCGTATGTGGGTTTGTCGCCGGTGGCTTACTGGTGGTGGCCTGGGATGTTGGCCAAAAGCTTTTCAGGCGTCCTGCCAGCGCTCATTAAACGCCGTCCGAGGTGCTAACGACGTGGTGGCACGTTGCCGGTGGTGAATTTCACCACCGGCCATTACATTTTCTTCATTTATTCGCCAAATCCCCTAACTGCGATATTCACGCCTTTCACAAAAAATATTAAAACTCTAAAAGAATCATATGGATAATGATTTTTTTCGCAGCTGGCACAACAATCGCTACAACCTTTACATCAAACACAGCGACTTACTTTTACCACCTGCCAGATGTGCCGAGCAGTGTTCACTTCAGATTAAGGAAAAATGATGAATACCGTGCAAAAACTCAGTTGTTTATTCGCTATTGGCCTGACCTGCAGCCTGGCCCATGCCACCCCGACCGCCAAGCAGCCGTGCCCGCAGACTCAAGCCGAGCAACTGATGGCAGCATCAGCCCAGCAAACCCGCCAGGAACTGGCTGAAGAAGTGCGTCACGATATCAGTATGGAATGGGTACTGGCACCGATCCCGGCCAAAGCTGGTCTGACCGCCCGCTCAAAAGCGCCGGCCACTAACGATAACGACGCATGAGTGCGCTCATGATTAGCCCGCTTCTACTGTTTTTGGCAACCATGGGCCCGATCCTGGCGTTTGCCGCCAGTGCCCTGGTCTTTTCCGGATTACGCCGCTGGTTTGCCGGCCGCTAGCGGCCGGCGTCACCGCTACTCACCAAACCAGCGCTCCCACCAGCTTTTATCTTCCTGCTTGTCACTCGGGGCCTTGACCGGCTGGCCCCGGCAATCACTGCGCGGCGGCGGCAAGACCGCCAGAATGGCCGGCACACTCAATGAGTTCTGGCACCCCGGTACCGTCACCTCACCGGTTTGCTGGCTAAAGTGGGCAATGCCAAGGCCATCCGGAAAGCGCCGTGACAAAGATTTAGGGCTTTGCAGACGCTGGTAGTTGATAAACACCGGCAGCGCCCCGCTGGCACCGGTCAGATTAACCGTGGCATTATCATCGTTGCCCACCCACACAGTGCTGATATTGTTGCGATCAAAGCCACTGAACCAGGCATCGCGGTAATCATCGGTGGTGCCGGTTTTACCGCCCATGTTGATGGTCGGAAATGCCTGCCCGAGCCGCTTGGCCGTGCCCTCACGGGTGACCTTGTACAACCCGTAATTTAGCAGATAGGTGGCGGCTTCATCGGCGCGCTGCGAATAAAATTCGGCGTGCTTCCAAACCAGCTTATCGCTGGCTGACACAACCGCAGTTACCGTGTGCAGCGGGATATAGCGGCCATTGTTGGAGATGGTCTGGTACATCTGGTTGGTTTGCAGCGGGGTCATGCTCACTGCGCCCAGGGTCATGGCCGGCACCTGTTTGATGCGGGTTTCCACCCCCAGTCGCTTAACCGTATCGGCGACCTTGTCCAGCCCCAGCTCCATGCCCAGATTCACGGTGGGCACATTGAGCGACTCCACCAGCCCGGTCACCAGTGGCACCTGATCACGAAATTCTTTGTCGTAATTGCGTGGCGACCACAGCTGCCCGTCGGTACTTTTTAGTGTAATCGGCTTATCATCCAGCGGCGTGGCCAGATTGTACTGGGTAGGATCTTCCAGTGCAGTCAGATACACCGCCGGTTTGATCAGCGAGCCAATCTGGCGGCGTGCATCCAACGCCCGGTTAAAGCCGTTAAAATCGGTTTCGCGAGCCCCCACAATGGCCCGGATCTCACCACTGCTGATATCACTGACCACCATAGCCCCTTCCAGTTTGGCCTCACGGTTTTGCTGCAGCTGGGTCAAGGTGGTGGTGAGGGCCTGCTCGGCGCGGCGCTGAGCATAAATGTCCAGGGTGGTGAACACTTTAACCCCGGAGTCGCGCAAACTGGGATCGGCCAGGATGTCTTTGAGTTCCTGCCGCACTTTTTGCATAAACGCCGGATGCTTGCCACTGGCCAGGCTGGCCCCGCTGGCTAAGCCCAATGGAGACTGAATATAGTGCTGATACTGGGCCGCGCTTATTTCGTTGGCTTCAAACAATAAGCGTAGGATCAGATTACGGCGCTCTTCCACCCGCTCCGGATGGCGGCGCGGGTTGTAATAGGACGGCCCTTTGATCATGGCCACCAGGGTGGCAATCTCCGGTACATTCAGCTCATTGGCCGGGCGGTCAAAAAAGTAATAACTGGCCAGGCCAAAGCCGTGCACCGCCATATCGCCATTTTGGGCCAGGAACACCTCGTTCATATAGGCCTGCAAAATTTCTGACTTGCTGTAGCGGGCATCAATGATGATGGCCATCAGCGCTTCTTTGGCTTTACGGATAAGCGACTTTTCGCGGCTCAAATACAGGTTTTTGACCAGCTGCTGAGTAAGGGTACTGCCGCCTTGCACCGTGCGCCCGGCTTTAATATTGGCAATCAGCGCGCGCACAATCGACAACGGCGCCACCCCATGATGATCATAAAAGTCGCGGTCTTCCACCAGCGTCAGGGTTTTGGGCAGCATCTCCGGCACACTGTCCAGGCTGACCAGCATGCGGTCTTCGCGGGAACTGCTTACCAGCCGGGTGACTAGCCAGGGCTCCAGCCGAATACTGTTGATGGCTTTGCCTTGGGTATTGTCGGTGATGGAGGTGATACGCTCACCCTGCCATTGCAAGGTGATTTTGCGCAGCGGTTCCACCCCGTCAGCAAACTGAAATGCACGGCGCATAACAATCAGCTTTTGCTGCCAGTAAGCATATTCACCGCTGGCATTGGGCTGGCTCACTTTGCGGTAGCCCAGCAGTTCCAGCTCATCGAGCACCTCAGCCGGGGTGATTTCTAAATCCTGGTTCAGCACCAGTGGCCGGGCAAAAATCTGCGCGGGCACTTCCCATTTGTTACCGGAAAAGGTGTGCTTGATTTGCGCATCCAGATACAGCAGATAGCCGGCCAGCACGACCAGGCCTGCGATCAGCAGTTTAAAAAATAACGGGGCAAACCCGCGTCGATTTTTTTTCGCTTTAGTTTGTTTTTTAGCCACTTATCATGCCATGATGAGAACAACACTTGAGGCGGATTTTGCGGGTTTCGCGGTTCGATTTCCAGTGCTTCAGCGGTCAGAATGGCTGCAGTACCCTTACACTGCATAGTGCAATGGCTTAACCATCTGATCTTCAAGATTAATATTCGTGGGGAACGAATGATGAAGATTTCTATTGATGTGGATCTTTCGCCGCAGGAAGCGCGCGAGCTGTTTGGCTGGCCGGATTTGAGTCAGTTGCACGAGTCGACGCTGGCTGCCATGCAGCAACAGCTGGCCAAGGGCGACAGTGAAGCCTTGATGGCGCTGCTGCAACCCTACATCAAGGGCAGCCAGCAGGCGTTTTCGTTATACCAAACATTTTTTGATAATCTGGCCGCCAATCAAGGCAGTAAAAAATAGGAGCAGGCTGCAATGCAACATCAGGATTATCAGGCGGCAATGGAGCAGCTTACCGATTATGCCAATCAATTTTCAGCCTTGGTACAACAGGTACTGTCCCAACGCCAACCTGGCGGCGCTGCCGCCCAGCCTAATCTGTTTGACCCGGCCGGCCTGAGCCAGCTGATAAAAGACAATGTCCAGGTGGATACTGCCAGCCTGGTGTCTCACCATATGCAGTTTTTGCAAGACCAGCAAGCCTTGTGGCAGCAAGCCAGCCGCGCCCTGATGGGCGAACAGATGCAGGAGGTGGTGACCCACGATGCCAAAGACAGCCGGTTTGCTCATCCGCAGTGGCAACAAAGCCCGGTGTTCAGTTATCTGCGTCAGGCATATTTGATCAATACCCGCATGTTTCAGGGCATGCTGGATTCCATGACCTTTGATGATGCCAAAACGGCTGAGCGCGTGCGCTTTTATACGCGGCAGTATTTAAATTCTCTGTCACCGTCGAATTATTTGTTATCCAACCCGGAAGTGTGCGAAGAAATTCTTAAAACCAACGGCCAGAGCATGGTCAAAGGGCTGGAAAATTTTTTACGCGATCTGGAACAAAGCCCGCTGGAGGCGTTTCGGGTGACCCAGACCGACCGCGATGCCTTCACCGTGGGCGAAAATCTGGCGACTACCCCCGGCCAGGTGATTTTTCAAAATGAGCTAATGCAGCTGATCCACTATACCCCGGCAGGCAAACAGCAATATGCGCGGCCGGTATTGTTTGTGCCGCCCTTTATCAATAAATACTACATCCTTGATCTGAATAAGAAAAAATCAGTGGTTAAAGGCTTGCTGGATGAAGGCTACGCGGTGTTTATGATCTCCTGGGTCAACCCGGATGCCAGTCTGGCCAGGCATGATTTTGTCAGCTATATGCGTCATGGCCCGTTAGCAGCGATGGATGTGGTGCAGGCGGTCACCGGTCAGGATAAGATCAACATGGTTGGATTTTGTGTGGGCGGCACATTGCTAAGTATGACCGCTGCCTATCTGCGCGCCCGCCAGGATGAGCGCATCGGCTCACTGACCCTGCTGACCACCCTGCTGGATTTTAGCGAGCAGGGCGAAGTTGGTAACTACCTGACCGAAGAAAGTGTCGCCATGATGGAGAATCATGCTGATCTTAAAGGGATCTATGATGGCCGGATATTGGGCTTAAGCTTTTCGCTGTTGCGGGAAAACAATCTGTTCTGGTCGTACTTTATCAATAATTATCTTAAAGGCCAGGACCCAGCTCCGTTTGATATTTTGTACTGGAATAGCGATCCCACCAACATCACCGCAGCCTGTTTTAAACAGTATCTGCGCCATACCTACATGAACAATACGCTTAAGGTACCCGGTGGCATACGCATCGACGGAACAGCGGTCGATCTGCGTAAAATCGACATGCCCGTGTATTTTCTTGCCACTGTGGCCGATCATATTGTGCTGTGGCAGGGGGCGTATCAGGGCACGCAATTAGTGAAAGGGCCGAAGCGGTTTGTGTTGGCGGGTTCCGGGCATCTGGCCGGGGTTATCAACCCTGAGCAAGGCGGCAAATACCCGCACTGGGTCAACGATGCGCTGCCCGACGATGCGCAGCAATGGTTTGCCGAAGCCACCGAAAAACCGGGCTCATGGTGGCGCGACTGGTACAGTTGGATGCAGGATCAGGATGCCACCAAGGTGAGCGCGGTGAGGCCCGGCAGCCATACTGATTATCCGGCCATTGAACCTGCGCCGGGCAGATACGTGCAAAAACAATTATAGCCAGACACAAAAAAGGCAGCCTCGGCTGCCTTTTTGTCGCGGCGAAGAGTTCGCCAGAAGATAAGCTAATTAGCTGTTTTCCTGCTGCTGTTCACGGGCAATGGTTAACACGCGTTCACGCAGTTGCTCATCGGTTTGCACTTTTTGTGCGATAGTGGTGTATTTTTCCACTGTCAGGCCGGTCTTTTCGATTTCGCTCACCATTTCAGACTGCGCCTGCTTTTGAATTTCCTGCGCTTTTTCCGGGCTTTCCACTTGCTTAAATTGTGGATCGTATTTGTTGGCTACATTACTTACCGCTTCCATTGCCATGGTAAATTTGAGCAAAGTAGCATCGTCGTAACTGGCTGATTGCTGCTGCGACTGCTGCTCAAGTCCCTGGTTAGAGGCTTGTTGCGCCGTGGCAGTAAAAGAAGCACAGGATGCAATAACAGCGCTTGCGGCGATTGTTTTAACAAATTTGTTCATACTTTGACTCCAGGTCAGTAGTTAATTTGCCCCTGGTCGAGGGCGCGCATCATGATAGAAGCCAGATTCGTACCAACTTCGGTTCGGGCTCAACAAATCATAGGGTTATCATTTAGTGGCACGCTAACATAGGATCCAGGGCCGACAAAAGTGTTGGTTATTTCACACACAATTGCGCCCCGCTTGCTCATTATGACGGTTATGGGTACTCTGAAGATCCTTTGTTGTGCTGGGCAAACTGTATGATCACCATCAAAAAATACCCCAATCGCCGGCTATACGACACTGCCCAGAGCCAGTATGTCAATCTTGAGTACATCAAATCGCTGATCAGCGACAGAAAAGACTTTGTGGTGGTGGACTCAAAAACCGATGCCGATCTGACCAAATCCATTTTATTGCAAATAATCAGTGAGTCAGAAACCAACGACAACCAGTCGCTGCTGACCAACTCGTTGCTCAAACAACTGATTCGGTATTACGACACCGACATGCAGGATTTTGTCCGTGCCTACCTGGAGCAAAGCCTGCTGCATGTAATGGAGCAGCAAGACCAGATGCAGGGCCTGATGAAAAACCTGATAGACAACCATCCTATGTCAGTGTTTGGCAAAATCATGGAAGACAACATGCACCTGTGGACAGGTAAAGGGAAAAAGTAACTAGTGAAGCATTGCTGCATAAAAAAATTGGTTGTCAGATAAAAAAGATATAAAAACAAATGCTGCTTTGCAGCAAATTGCATTGACCCCCTCCCCTTCCCTGTATACTATTTAACCACCATGCTGCAGCGCAGCATACTTATCTTGGTACAGGAGATTTTCATGTTTGGTCTTTTTTCTGCTTCACTAAAAGATGCTGACCAGCCGATGCAGGCGTGGTTTTCGCTGCATACTCAGGCTGCTGAGCAATTCGCTCGCCAACAATCTGAACTGGTCGCCGGCATGCTGTCCGATTCAATGAAATATGTTGAAGCGGTCAGTGTGGACCCCGAGTTCAAAAACATTATGGCGGCAAATTCTGAATACGCGGCTTCATTGCGCGAGCGGCTGGCCAGTTCATCGAAAGATGCCTGCCAGACCATCGCCCAGTTTCAGCAGCAGGCCACCGGCTTATTTTCACAGGGCATGCAGCAGTCAGCCGTTACGCCGTTTGCCCCTGCGTCCGCCCGTGCCAGTACCGAGGCCACTAGCGGTGAGGTAAAAGCGGCTAGCGCTGAGGCAAAGACCCCTAGCGCCCAGACTAACGCTGCACGCAAAAGTGCCAGCGACACAGCTAAAAAACCCAGCAGTAAGACCAGAACAAAGCCAGCCGCCAAGGCCAGCTCGAGCAAGTCGCCCCGCGCAGACAAACGCCCGGTCGACAGGCCATCGGTCAAAGCCAAGCCCGCTGATAAAACAGCAGCCAGCTCTGTGACGGAGACCAAAAGCGCTGCGCCGGTCAAACCGTCTTCGTCCACGGCCAAGGCACCAACTGCGGAGAGCAACCAAGCGGGTCAGCAGGCCAGTCAGCCAGCAAAAAACAGTGGCGCGTCGTCAGAAAAGTCGGCGCATAAGGCAGCCCCGTCAAAATCAGCGGGCTCACCAGCGTCGACTAAAACCGATTCAGCAAAATCTACCAGTTAAATTAAATTTCGTTAACCCATAATGGAGCACTACCATGTTTGAACAAATGAACGAACAATTCAAAGCCGCCATGAAACCGATGAACGATCTGGCTTCTTTAAACCTGACCACCGTGCAGCAACTAGCTGAAAAGCAAAATGCTTTATATTCCTCGTTGATGTCAGAAGGCATGACGTATTTTGAGAAACTGAGCAACCAAAAAGATGTGATGGCTGTGGCAGAAACGCAAAAAGCTTATTTTGAAGCGGTGCAGGAAAAAATGGCCGAAACCGCCAAAAGCTCGTATTCCATTATGAGTGAGGCACAGCAAAAAGCCGGCGAAATGTTCAAGAGCATGAGCGATGACGTTAGCGCCAAAGTTGCCAGCGCAGCCAAACAACCCTAAGCAGTTTGCAGCTGATGACCAAGTGTTATCAGCTGTCCCCCCGCCTGGGTGAGATGCTGCCGCCCTGTGTGCCCGGTCTCAAGTCTGTCTTTAGGAGTGTTGTTATGAACTACCAGGCGTACGATTACCTGACCCGCACCGCCCACGTGATGCACGAAGGCTTCAGTCTGATGCATTCGCTGGCCAGTCATCCGGCCAATTGGGTGTCCCATACCTTACCTGGCCGTGTCACCAAAGCCTCGCTGGAAACGGCCATGCGCCTGACCCAACGTTATGAAAAGTTAGGCTTTGATATCGATGAGGTCACCATTCGCGAGCAAACCCACCCGGTACGTGAAGAAATTGCGCTGAGCATGCCTTTTTGCGATCTGATACATTTTAATCGCATAGGCGTCAAAGATACTCATAAGGTGTTGCTGGTTGCCCCACTGTCCGGCCATTTTGCTACCCTGCTGAAGGGCACCGTCAATGCGCTGCTGCCCGACCACGAAGTGTATGTCACCGACTGGGCCGATGCTAAAGAAGTGCCGTTGAGTGATGGCCCCTTTACCTTCGATTGCTATGTGGAATATCTCATCCAGTTTTTGGAGTTTTTAGGTCCCGATACTCATTTAATGGCCATTTGCCAGCCCACCGTGCAGGCGCTTATCGCCACCGCGGTGTTAGCCGAGCAGCGCAGTGAGTGCACGCCCAAAACCCTGACCCTGATGGCAGGGCCGCTGGATACCAGCCAAAATCCCACGCGGGTGAATGACTTTGCCCAGCAGCATCCCATGAGCTGGTTTCGCCATGTGGCCATCATGCAGGTGCCCCACGGTTACCCCGGCGAAGGCCGGGAAGTGTACCCCGGGTTTATGCAACTGGGCGGCTTTATTAGCATGAATCAACAGGCGCATATGCGCAAATACATGAACTTTTTCCAAAACCTGGTGGTGGGTGAAGAAGAAGATGCAGACCGCTTCCGGGCCTTTTACGATGAATACATGGCGGTATTGGATATTCCGGCCGAATTTTACTTAGAAACCATCGAACGGGTCTTTAAGCACAATGAATTGGCCGAAGGCACCATCACCTACAAAGGCAAACCGGTTAATTTTGGTGCCATCACTAACACGCCACTGCTAACTGTGGAAGGTGCCGACGATGATATTTGCGGGTTGGGCCAAACCCAGGCAGCACATACCATTTGCCATGCCCTACCGGATACGCTGCGCCAGCATCATGTCCAGCAAGGGGCCGGTCATTACGGCATTTTTAGTGGCTCCAAATTCCGCACTCAGGTGCGCCCGCTTATCACTCAGTTTATCCACAAAAACGACTGATTCAGCCGAATTTCATTCGCCCTGACCACATTCTTTAAGATAGCATGGACGCTTCTTACTCAGAAGGTAATGCTATGATACGCTTTTTCTCTTCGCTGGGATGGATGTGTGCTGCGGTGCTGTCGTTACCGGCCACAGCTCAAACCGACTCCGATTTTGCTCAATGTAAAACCCGCCTGGCCGAGCAGGCTGTAACCGAGGGCGTGGCTCAGCCGGTGGTGGATACCGCCTTTGCCAGTATCGAACAGATTGACCGGGTGATTGAGCTGGATCGCAGTCAGCCTGAATTTGTCACCACCTTTCCGGATTATTACAGCAAACGGGTGACCGACTGGCGGGTAAGTAAGGGTCAGCAATTGCTGGCAGAACATGGCCCGCTACTGCGTAAACTGGAACAAGAGTACGGCATCCCGCCTCATTATCTACTGGCCTTCTGGGGCCTGGAAACCAATTTTGGCGGGTATAAAGGCAAAATGCCGGTGCTCAGTTCGCTGGCCACGCTGGCCTGTGATCGCCGCCGCAGTGCCTACTTTACCCAAGAGCTGATGACCGCTCTTAAATTGATGGAACGCGAGTCGTTAAGCCCCGACACCATGGTGGGATCCTGGGCTGGTGCCATGGGCCACACCCAGTTTATGCCCAGCGCCTATTATCAGTATGCCACTGATGGGGATGGCAATGGCCAGATCAATTTGTGGCACAGTGAAGCCGACGCCTTGACCAGTGCGGCTAACTTTTTAGCGAATCTGGGTTGGCAGCCTGGTTTTCGCTGGGGCCGGGAAATTGCTCTGCCCAAGGACTTTGATTATCGTTTGGCCGGATATCAACATCGCCGCAGCGTCAGCGCCTGGCAAGAACAGGGCATTACCCTGCCTTCCGGAGCAGCTTTACCGGCCAGTGACATCAGTGCCTATGTCGTCGTGCCCGCCAGCCATCAGGGCCCGGCGTTTTTGGCTTACCAAAATTTTCGTGTGATCATGCGCTGGAACAACTCGGAGTTTTACGCCATCGCCGTGGGCGCGCTGGCCAATCAAATTGCGGGTTCACCGGGTTTACGTCAGGCCTTACCGGAACTGCCTGCCTATACCCGCCAAGATATTTTGAGTTTGCAGAAAACCCTGAATGCAAAAGGCTTTGAAGTAGGTAAACCCGACGGGATTTTGGGTCCGGCGACCCGTGCCGGGATCCGTGAGTTTCAGCTGGCCAATCAGATGATTGCCGATGGGTTTCCAACCCGGGAGGTCATGCAGACGCTGGGGCTTACAGTGGCCCAGGACAGCGCCTCGTTATAACACGCTCGCCCCGGGCTATTGCCCGGGACAAAAGCGCCTTAATACATGTGCTGGCCACCATTGACCGATAAGGTCGAGCCAGTGATAAAGGTCGCGTCATCGTCGACCAAAAACAGTACGGTTCGAGCGATGTCTTTGGGTGAGCCTAAGCGCCCAACCGGAATCTTAGCAATAATCTTTTCTAATACCTCGTCAGGCACTGCACGCACCATTTCGGTATCAACATAGCCTGGGGCAATGGCATTGACAGTAATGCCCTTGGCTGCACTTTCTTGCGCCAGAGCCTTGGTAAAGCCATGAATGCCGGATTTGGCTGCGGCATAGTTAACCTGACCATATTGGCCAGCCTGGCCGTTGATCGAGCCAATATTCACAATGCGACCAAATTTACGGTCGCGCATGCCTTCGATGACTGCACGCGAGGTGTTAAAACAAGAGCACAGGTTAGTTTCGATCACAGAATGCCATTGCTGAGCGTCCATGCGATGCATTGTACCATCACGGGTGATCCCCGCGTTATTGACCAGAATATCTACCGGGCCAAAATCATTTTCGATTTGCTGCACTGCCTGCTGCGTTTTTTCAAAATCTGACACATCAAACTTTAGCGCGGTGATGCCGGTTTTGTCAGTGAACTTTTGCGCGGCTTCATCATTACCACAATAATTAGCAATAACCTGATAGCCTGCTTCGTGTAGTGCCACACTAATGGCTTCTCCAATACCGCGAGTACCGCCTGTGACCAGAGCGATTCTGCTCATGTTGCATCCTCCGTGTGTAAGGTGTCGATCCCATTGATCGCAGCCAGTATAGTCACGAAATTTGCTCGCTGAACAGCCTAAATTTTAAACTTTTTCTGTTTATTTTGTGAGCGCTTAACGCTTATTTTGTAAACAGTATGTGAAATCGCTTTAAAATCAATTCATTGCTCTTTTGGTTTTGGTGGTGGCCTGAGCGCTACTCGGATCATCCGGCCAGTAATGTTTGGGGTACCGGCCTTTCATCTCTTTTTGAATTTGCTGATAGCTGCCCTGCCAGAACAGCCCCGGATCCTGGGTTTTTTGTAACGGCCGGCCCGCCGGTGACAATAGCGACAAGGTCACGGTGTGGTGGCCCTGAGCAACAGTGTATGGGGCAGTCTGGCCATACATTTCCTGCATGCGCACCGCCAGAATAACCTGACCATCTGCCTGATAATCCAGGGTGTGGGTGTGGCCTGACGGCACTGTTATGTTTTCCGGCAACAAAGTCGCCAGCGCATCCTGTTGCGGCCAGGTCAACGCCTGATTAAACAACGTAAACCAGGCGATATCAGCAACCTGCTCGTAGCGTCGGCAACGACCCAGTGCGCGGTGCAATGCCTCCTGGTCCAGTTGCTGTAACAATGATTCCTCCGTTGGCCAGGGATCCGGCTCGGCAAACGCCTGGGGTTGCGGCAGAGCCAGCTCCCGGGCCAGCGCCAGCCGATTGAGCCATTGCCGGGTTCGGGCTGACAACGGCCAGTCGCTGAGCGGCTGGTCCTGCAAATGCTGCCACCAAGCATTGGCCAGCGCGGCCGGGGGCGGGCTGGCCAGCGGCTCACTGCTTAAAGTCAGGGCAAACAGGCGGCGCACCTGGCGCGCCTGGATCAGGCCCTGTTGAAGATCCAGACTGACCTCGGCGGCCTGCTGGATCTGGGGCTCAAATAGCTGCATGACCACCGCTTCGCTGACTGGCTCAGCCTGGCGGACGGTAATAGTGGCGCCCTGTTGCTGGCCGTGTAGCATAGCCAGCCACTGCGCCTCGCCAACCGGGCCGTCGACCACCGCCCCCTTGCCCGAGGCCAGCTTCCACTGGCCATGCTGGCGGTGGGCCAGACGCTCCGGATAAGCCAGTAATATTGCCACAGCTAATAGCGCCGGCTCAGGCTGCGTGCTCAGCGTATCAGTAGGCGCCACCTGTTTAAGCAGGCGCTGGGCTTGTTTGCGCAGCCGTTGCAGCTGGCCCGGCTCGGCCTGCTGTACCAGATCGCTGACCCGAAAGGCGGTATGCCGCCCGCTATCTTCGGCCAGTGCCACCATCCAGGCGGCGGCGCTGGTTAGGCCCGGATATTCGGCAGCGCGCTGAATACTTTGCAGTAAGGCATGCGCTAAACGCGGCTGACAGGGCAAGCTGGCCAACTGCCGGCCATATGCAGTGATTTGCCACAGACCAGCCGAGTTCACGGTGATGGCTTCAAGCTGCAGCAAAGTATCACGGGCATAGGTTTGCTGCGCTGTGCCAGGTGCATCCAATAAGGCCAGTTCATCCAGCTGACTGCCCCAGCTCAGCGCCTCCAGTAACAAGGCGGTGACATCTTCACACAGTATTTGCGGCTGGGCGAAGCGGCGCATGCGTGCTGTTTGCTCTTTGGCCCACAGCCGTACGCAACGACCGGGACGTAGCCGCCCGGCCCGGCCCAGACGCTGGTCTGCCGATGCCTGGGAAATCATTTGCTGGGTAAGCTGGGTCAGGCCGCTACCCGGGTGAAACTGGGCATGATTTTCCAACCCGCTGTCCACTACCCCTTCGATGTTATCAATGGTCAGCGAGGTTTCGGCCACATTGGTGGCCAGAATGATTTTTTGGCGGCCCTGCGGGTCAGCCACCAGCGCAGCCTGTTGTTGCTGGCGTGACGCGGCACCATACAGGGTGTGCACCACCACCGACGCGGTCGGCAGCATCTCGTTTAACTGGCGCTGGACCGCGCGAATGGCGCCCCTGCCGGGTAAAAATACCAACACATCGCCGGTCACTGCCTGGCACAGCGCGCGTGCCTCGCGGGCCACTTGTTGATGCAGTTGCGCTGGTGCCACCTGCCCGGTGTAGCTAAGTGTCACCTCAAACATGCGCCCGCTGGTTTCCACCACCGCTGCGGCGGGCAATAAGGTGTGCACCGCCTCCACATCCAGGGTGGCCGACATCATCAGCAAACGCAGATCGTCGCGTAGCCCCTGCTGCACTTCCAATGCCAGTGCCAGACCAAAATCACTGTGAATATTGCGCTCGTGAAACTCATCAAACATCAGGATATCGACGCCAGCCAACTCCGGATCCTGGGCAATCCGCCGTGCCAAGATGCCCTCGGTAATGATTTCTAACCGGGTATCAGGCCCAACCTTGCTGTCACCGCGCACCCGATAGCCCACTGTCTGGCCCACCGATTCACCCAGCTGCGCGGCCAGATAGGCTGCTAAACTGCGCACCACCACCCGGCGCGGCTGCAACATTACAATGGTCTTATCGGTAAAGTGTTTGAGCAGCGCCAGCGGTAGCACCGTTGATTTACCGGCACCAGGCGGGGCTGCCACAATGCAGTCGGTGCTGGCCAGGGTGTCACACACTTGCCCTGCAATGGCCTGGGCGGGAAAACGGTGGGTCGGATCAGACATAAAACGCAATTATCCAATGCAAACAAACTCTAGTCTGGCTATTGTACGTACCCACTGGGTAAATGCATGAATTTTTCCGACAGGGAGCCTGTATGACTATGCGCTGTTTTGTTGGCCTGGCACTACCGGCCGAGACCAAGTTGGCGCTGGCGGACTGGCGAGACCGGGCATTTCCGGATATTCGCGCGCCGGATCCACAGCGCCCGCCCCCGGCGCCCGGCCAACCGGCCATTCCGGTAACCGTGCCGGCAGCCAACTTACATCTGACCCTGGCCTTTTTGGGCCAGCTCAGCCCGCGCCAGCATGAAGCCTTGTGCAATGAACTGGACACAGTGTCAGCGCCGCCGGTACCGGTGATCCTGGATACCACCGGGGTCTGGAATGGGCCTAAAATCATCTATGCTGCGCCCAACCAGCCTGCCGAGGAGCTGATGCAGCTGGCCAAGCAGGTCCGTAAAGCCGCACGCCGAGCAGGTATTCAGGTGGATAGCCGGCCGTTTCAGCCGCACGTCACCTTGATCCGCAAGGCCACCACCGCAGTGCCCCCGCCGTTGACCATACCCGATGTTCACTGGCAATGCCGTGACTTTCATTTGTTTGAGTCGGTCAGCCAGCGCCACGGCGTGCACTATCCGATTCGCCACAGCTGGCCGCTGCGCCCGGCATTGTCTATTCGTGAGCAGTTGCGGCGAGGCCAGATTGAGCGCTAACAGCCGGCGTTTTGCGCCAGCTAAGCGAAAGGCTTTACATTCTCAGCTGGCCCCGGTACAACATCATGACCGGCACATTTTTTAAGCGAACCAGGCCATGCAGCATACTTTTCGGCTTGTCATTGATTGCCCCGATCAGATTGGGTTGGTAGCCCGGGTGGCGCAGTTTTTAGCTGACCACCGCGCCACCATTGTCGAAGCCAGTCACCACACCGATTTACAAACCGGCCGCTTTTTTATGCGCCATGAGATTGGTACTGAACATCTGAGCCTGGATTATGCCGGCTTTGTGCAGGCCTTTACGCCGCTGGCCGAAGAATTTCAGATGCAGTGGCAATTACGCGATTCCGCCCGCCGTCAGCGAGTGGCTTTACTGGCCAGTTTGGAATCCCATTGTTTGGTGGATTTACTGCATCGCTGGCACACCGGCGAGCTGTACTGTGACATTCCCTGTATCATCGCCAATCATCCGCAACTGGAAGAATTTGCCCAGTGGTATAATGTGCCGTTTTATTTTGTCGATTTTCATCAGTTGGGCAAGGCAGCAGCCTTTGCCAAAATTGCCCGCTTACTGCATGATCATCAGGCTGACCTGACCGTGCTGGCGCGCTTCATGCAAATTCTGCCGGCGGATATGTGCCAGACTCTGGCCGGCCGGGCGATCAATATTCACCACAGCTTTTTACCTTCGTTCGCCGGCGCGCGGCCTTATCAGCAAGCCTATGAGCGAGGCGTAAAACTGATCGGTGCCACCTGTCACTATGTCACCAGCGACTTAGACGAAGGCCCGATCATCGAGCAAAGCGTTAAGCGCATCAGTCACAGCGACAGTGCCGCCGATATGGTGCGCAAGGGCAAAGATTGCGAGGTCACGGCGCTGGCCCACGGGGTGCGTTATCACTTAGAGGACAGGGTCATTATTCATCATAACAAAACCGTGGTGTTTGCCTGAGCTTACTGCCAGGCGGCACGCCGCTGACGGCGCAATAAGCGCACATAAAACCAGCTGTTAGACAGCGCAAATAAGCTTTCGGTCAGCACCACGCCCCAGGTCTGATTGACCAGCGCATAAGCGGCAAATATCACCGAGCCGCTGATCATGCACAAGCGCAGGCCGGCCTCCCGACAGTGCAGCTCACCAAAGCGATACAGAATAAAGGTCATCAGCGGCAGGATCTCCAGCCAGCCGGTATTGCCGGTACGCTGATTGATGTAGCCGATCAGCCCGGCCATCAGCACAATCAGCACTCCGGTCAGATGCCGATTCACCAGGCGTTGAGTAAGCAGACGGTAGCTGGTGCTCATGCCCGCAACGCTCATCACCACCACCCCACTCCAGGCACCTTGTACAGCCAGCAAAGTGGCAATGGTGATACACAAGCCTAAATTAATCAGCAGCAGTTTTTGTTCGGTGTTGGACCAGAATGACAACAGCGCCAGGCACACCGGCGCGCTGTGTAGCAGCAGTTCGTAGGACATGGGGCGGCTCCAGAAAAAGAACACGATATATAAGGCTGAAATCCCGGCGGGGGCCAGAAGCTGCGCAGTGTACGCTGCAGCCCATTTTTTCGGCAAGCAATTTTTTATGACCTTTTTATGACAGCGAATTTGCGTGCAAATCCGATGAGTTTACAGCTTTCTACGGTGTTGAGGCGATGCGGTGTATTTAACTTCGCGTCACTATCCTCTAGTATAAATTTTTTAACAAAACGACAATAAAAGACAGGAATGCAATATGGGAAAGTTTAAGGCGTCACTGACAGCCGCTGCTGTGGTGCTGGGACTATCAGCCTGTAGTAATCAGGCAGAAGTGTCCACACCAACAACTGACACCGCCACCAGTGCTGAACAAACAGCATTTGATAATGTGTTGTTGCAGGAATACCAGGGCCCGTACAGCGGTGTGCCGCAATTTGAAAGCATGCAACTAAAAGATTTAAAGCCTGCCTTAGAAAAAGGCATGGCGCTGAATCTGGCTGAGATTGAAGAAATTGCCAATAACCCAGAAGCCCCTACCTTTGCCAACACCATCGCGGCCATGGAGCGCGCCGGTGAGCCGCTCAAGCGAGTATTTACTTACTGGGGGATCTGGAGCTCAAACAAGTCCAGCCCGGAGTTTCGTGAAATCCAAACCGAGATGTCGCCAAAATTGTCGGCCTTTTTTACTCAGATTACGCAGAATCAAAAACTGTTTGAACGGGTCAAAGAGGTGTATGAAAGTGATGAGATGAACAGCCTGACCGAAGAAGAACAGCGCGTCACCTGGCTGACCTACAACAGCTTTGCCCGTAACGGCGCCACGCTGGATGGCGACAAAAAAGCTCGTTATGCCGAAATTAACGAAGAGCTGGCCAAACTGCACACCGAGTTTTCCAACAATGTGCTGGCGGACGAAGAAAACTATGTCACCTACATCAGCAAAGACCAGCTGGATGGCCTGCCAGAAACCTTTGTGACCGCCGCAGCCGCCGCGGCCGCTGAGCGTGGCCGTGAAGGTGAATACGCCATCACCAACACCCGCTCTTCGATGGACCCGTTTTTGACCTATTCCACACACCGCGATCTGCGCGAAAAGGTATGGCGCACTTATTATGATCGTGGCGACAATGGCGGCGCGCAGGACAATAATGAATTGATCAAACAGATCCTGAAGCTGCGTGATGAGCGGGTAGAGCTGCTTGGCTATGAAGATTATGCTACCTGGCGCTTAGAAGACCGCATGGCCAAGACCCCAGAAGCCGCCATGGACCTGATGATGAAGGTATGGCCAGCAGCCATTGCCCGGGTCGAACAGGAAGTGGCTGACATGCAGGCCATTGCCGATAAGCAGGGCGACGATATCACCATCGAGCCATGGGATTATCGCTTCTATGCTGAAAAAGTGCGCCAGGCTAAATACGATCTGGACTCCAACGAAGTCAAAGAATATCTGCAACTGGATAAACTGCGCGAAGCCATGTTCTATGTGGCCGGCCGCTTGTTCAACTTTGACTTTGCGCCGGTCGAGGAAGGCAAGGTGCCGGTATTCCACCCGGATGTAAAAGTATGGGAAGTTACCGACAAAGACAGTGGCGAGCATATCGGTTTATGGTATCTGGACCCGTTTGCGCGTAAAGGTAAACGCTCCGGTGCGTGGGCAACCACCTACCGGGATTACACCACCTTTGATGGCAAAGAAACCGTATTGTCATCTAACAACTCAAACTTTGTAAAAGGCCCGGAAGGCGAGCCTACGCTGATTTCCTGGGATGATGCCGAAACTTACTTCCATGAATTCGGCCACGCCCTGCACTTTTTGTCTGCCGATGTGGCCTACCCCACTTCGCACTCAGGCGTACGCGATTACACCGAGTTTCAATCACAGCTGTTGGAGCGCTGGCTGACCACCGATGAAGTGATTGATAACTACCTGGTGCATTATAAAACCGGCGAGCCGATCCCGGATGAGCTGGTAGCCAAAATCAAACGGGCCTCTACCTTTAATGAAGGGTTCAAGACCACCGAGTATATGGCCTCGGCCATCATGGATCTGCTGTATCACACCACCGATCCTAAAGACATCGACCCGGATGAGTTTGAAAAAACTCAGTTAGAAAAACTGGGGATGCCCGAAGAAGTGGTGATGCGTCACCGTAGCCCACACTTTGGCCATATCTTCTCCAGCGAAGGCTATGCAGCAGCTTATTATGGCTATATGTGGGCCGAAGTATTGACTGCCGATGCGTCTGAAGCCTTTGCCCAGGCGCCAGGTGGATTTTACGATGAAGAGCTGTCCGAGCGGTTAGTAAAATATCTGTTTTCGGTCAGAAATGCCATGGATCCAGCCGAAGCCTATCGTAAGTTCCGCGGCCGTGATGCCAAAACTGACGCGCTGATGCGTGACCGTGGTTTCCCGGTACCTGAAGAGAAAAACTAAGCGTTAACACGCGCACTTACTATTAACCTGCCCCAGCTTGCTGGCGGCGGGTTTTTTTATGTGCCTGGCACTTTTTTTAACCAGGACATTGCTTATAATACCTGCTACTTTTGTTTCTTTTATGTTCTGTGGTTGCCCCCTGCCGCCCCAGATCTAATGCATTAAGGTGGCTGTCTGATGCAATTTCGCGCGTTATCCCTGAAACACAAATTATCCTGTTTACTTTTGGTTGCCGTGATCACCGTGGCAATTTTGCTTAGCACCCTTAACCACTTCAGCAGTCGTCAGTTGCTGCGTGAGCAGGTCGAACAAGGCCAGTTGCCCGGCATGCTGAATCATATCGCGCAGCGCGTGGAAACCGAGGTCAGTACCATGCAGGCAGTGGCCCACGCGGTAGCCACCAATCCGCTGGTCCTGCAGTGGTCCGCCGCCGGCGCGCCTCAGGCCCAGTTACCGCAGGTGCTGCGCTATTTACAACAACAGGCAAGCTTTAATGATCTGAGCGTGGTGTCGTTTGCTGACCGTCAGACCCATAACTACTGGAACCAGGATGGCTTTTTGCGCACGCTGCAAAATGATGCCAGCGATGGTTGGTTTTTTGCCTATAAAGACAGCGGCCAGGCCCAGTCGCTCAGCCTGTACAATGATCCCAAGCGTGGCTATCAGTTATATGTTAATTATCAACAAGTGCAGGGCCGCGGGCTTTCAGGGGTATCCAAATCGGTGGATGCCCTAATGTCGGTGCTCAACGAAGTACGCCTGGCAGAATCCGGGCAGCTGTTTTTGGTCGATGGCAACGGCTCGGTGCTGGCCCATGCCGACCAAAATTTGTTGGGTAGCGCCAGCCTGGCTAGCCTGACCTCGCCGGCGGTAGCCGGCCAGTTACTGGGTGAGAGCGATTTTGCCCTGGCCGAATGGCAGCACGAGGATACCGCCATGCTGCTGGCCAGCAGCCCGGTTAATCGCGCCGGCTGGTATGTGGTAGCCCAGGTCCCGGAGCACGAATTGTATACTCAGCTGAATCAGGTGACGCGCAACAATTTAATCGCAGCGGCCATCATTGCGGTAATTTTTGCCCTGCTGGCGCTAATGGTGGCCCGTACCATCACCCGGCCCATGGAACAATTGGCCGACACTTTTGACCAGCTGGGCCAGCGCGGCGGCGATTTAACCACCCGGCTGGATGCTCCGGCGCAGCCAGAGATGCAACGTCTGGTGGCCGGCTTTAATCAGTTTGTGAGCATGCTACATCGCACCATGCACGCGGTTGCAGCAGACAATCAACAGGTTAAACAGGCGGCCCATGAAGTGGCCAGTACTGCCCGCACCAGCGAATCTTTGTCGCAAACCCAGCGGGACCGCACTTTACAGGTGGTCAGTGCACTGACCCAATTGTCCGCTTCAGCCCAGCAAATTGCGCAGTCAGCGCACAGTGCAGCCAGCCATGCCAACCAGTCGGCTGGCGATACTCAGCAGGGTCGCGCATTGACCGGCCAGGCCGTGGAGCTGATTGAAACCCTTGATGGTCAGGTCAGGCAGGTGGCAGTAACCATCACCTCGTTAGATACCCGCACCGCCGCCATCGGCTCAATATTAGACACCATTCGCAGTATTTCAGAGCAAACCAATCTGCTGGCGCTGAATGCCGCTATTGAAGCCGCCCGCGCCGGTGAGCATGGTCGTGGCTTTTCGGTGGTGGCCGATGAGGTACGCAACCTGGCGCAGCGCGCAGCCGAGGCCACCGATGAAATTCAGGATAAAATAAATAGTTTGCGGGCAGACTCTGAGCAGGCGGTGGTGCAAATGCAGCGCAGCCAGGCGCAAACCGAGCAGGTGGTCAGCCATACCCATACCATTGATGCCTTACTACAACAAATTACCACAGCCATCAGTGAAATTGATCAGATGAACACTCAGATAGCCGGCGCCACCGGTGAGCAGCGCAGTGTGCTCGAGACAGTCAATGCCACCATGCACAGCATGAGTGACAGCACCACCGAGGGCGCCACCACCATCAGCCAGCTGGCTACCATTAGTGCGCAGCTGGATGAGGCTGCCGATGGCCTGGCAGCACAAATTCAGCGCTTTCGCTTGTAACGCATCTCGGCCAACGCAATCCGGCTTTCACGTACCGGCGTGACCGCCTGACAAACGCAGGCGGATCAGGCGCGCCGCCTGCCAGGGAGAGCGCTCCTGAGTCAGCCAGATGTCACCTGATTGATTAACGCACACCGCTTCCACCTGAGCCAGTCCGCCCAGCTCAGCCACCCCGGTTACCGCAAAGGTGGCTGACACCGTCGCAATAAATGGGGTGAACCAGCCAATGGCATTGGTGTGATAGCCAACCACCACATAGCGGCTATTGCGTGCATCCCAGTCGGCGCCAGTGATTAGCCCTGGCAATGTATCAATCATCGCGGTGGGTGTCAGCGAGGTTGCCGGCTTTTGTACGTCAATCTGATAGACCCGGGCCCGGCCGCTGCGCCAGCTTTTGGAAAACAATATCAATTGATTATCTTTGTACGCCAGCGCTTCGGCATCAAAATCATGAGCGTAGGGCTGATTGTCTGCCGGCGTATTGCCGGCATAGGATAACGCCAGTTGGCCCTTAAGCTGCAAACTGGTGGCATCGAGCTGATGGATACGGATAGTCTGGCGCTTACCGCGGTTGTTGCCGATATCCGCCACAAAAATAGCTGAACCACTGGCTGCCAGCGCTTCCCAGTCGTGATTAGCCACCGGCAGCGCAGTTTGCCCGGCAAGCTGGCCCTCTGCGGTCAACCGATACAGTACCGGTGCATTGCCCGAATCATTAATGGTATACGCCTGGTCACCCGCGCAGCGTAAACCAGACGTTTCAGCTAAGACCTCCGGTAACGGGTGACGACTGACGATATCTACGCGCAAGGCGTCACTGGTGGTGGTGCTGCTGCAACTGCTTATTTGCAGGGTCAGGCCGATAGCCAGCAGACGGGCCAATAGGGGGGGCCGCCATGGCTTCACATGAGGGTCGGGTTGCTGCATCAGAACTCCCTATCTGCAGATGACAAAAATCTCATACGCGCGGTATGCACCGCCCAGTGAGTGGCGGGTAGCGCGCAAGGCCGGGTTTATTTACGGCAATATCATCCGTCTTGGTCGCAAATTAGTACAAATCATACAAAATTTTGCCATCACGTGCTGTTAATTCAACGCTGCACACTTTATGTAAGGGAAGCAATTTGTCAGATCCACTCATTAGCCTGGTCAGTGTTGGTTTGTTGTCCATTGCCTGCCAGTATCTTGCGTACAAAATTCGCCTGCCGGCCATTTTGCCGTTGTTGATCGTAGGAATTCTGGTGGGTCCGGTGTTTAATCTGCTGGATGCCGATGCCTTATTTGGTAACCTGCTGTTTCCGATAGTCTCATTGTCGGTGGCAATTATTCTGTTTGAAGGCGCGCTTACCCTCAAATTAGGCGATATTCGCGGCCACGGCAATATGGTGCGAAATTTATGCAGTATTGGGGTCGCGGTCACCTGGGGCGTGGCCGCGGTGGCCGCCCATTATGCGTTGGGCATGAACTGGGAGCTGGCCTTTTTATTTGGTGCCATCGTTACCGTCACCGGCCCCACAGTGATTGTACCGATGATCCGCACGGTGCGCCCGCAAACCAATGTGGCAAATATCTTGCGCTGGGAAGGGATCATCATTGACCCCATCGGCGCGCTGTTAGCGGTACTGGTCTTTGAGTATATCGTGGCCTCACAAAGTGAAGCGGTCACCCACACTGCGCTGATATTTGGTAAGACCGTCGGCATCGGCGCGGGTTTAGGTGTGGTGGGCGGCTACCTGCTGGGGTACTGTCTGCGCAAAAAGTGGATTCCCCATTATCTGGAAAATACCGCGGTTCTGACCATCATCTTAGGGGTATTTGCCGCCTCCAATACGGTGGCCCATGAATCTGGCTTATTGGCGGTGACTGTGCTGGGGATGGTACTGGCCAACATGAAAAATGTGGATGTGGATGACATTCTGGAGTTCAAGGAAACCTTAAGTGTATTACTTATTTCCGGACTGTTTATTTTGCTGGCCACGCGGCTCGATCTGCAAGCGGTAGCCAATGTCGGCTCGGGCATTGTGATTGTGCTGCTGGCGGTAATGTTTATCGCCCGGCCGCTGTCAGTAGCGGTATCATCCATTGGCACCGGGCTGAATTTTCGTGAACTGGCACTGCTTAGCTGGATCGCCCCGCGCGGTATCGTGGCGGCTGCGGTCTCCGCGCTGTTTTCACTCAAGCTCGAAGAGCTTGGCTATGAAGGCGCCGGAGTAATTGTGCCAATCGTGTTTTTGGTGATTATTGCCACCGTGGTGGTGCAATCATTAACGGCAAAGCCGGTAGCACAGTTATTAAAATTACGGGCGCCGCCGCCTAATGGTTTTTTGCTGTTTGGCGGCAGTCAGTTTAGCCGAATGCTGGCCAAAGAGCTCGATAAGCAAAAAATTCCGGTGACCGTGGCCGACACCAACTGGGATGCCATTCGCAAAGCCCGTATGCAGGAAATCTCGGTGTATTTTGGCAACCCGGCGTCAGACCATGCTGCGCGGCATATGGATATCAGCCGACTGGGTACGGTGTTGATCATGTCGCCCTATAAGCAGCTTAACCCGTTGATTGCCTATCATTTTGAATACACTATCGGCAAAGATAAGGTGTGGGGGCTGACCAATAACGAGCAGGATGCCCGCCCCAGTCATCAGGTAGGCAAACATTATATTCGCCGGATGGCCTTGTTCGACGAAGGGGTAACTTATGGCTATCTGGCTCAGGCTGTGTCCCATGGCGCCACAATTAAAACCACACGTATCACCGAGGAATTCAGCTACGAAGACTACCTGAAAACGTACGGCGACCGCGCTATGCCGTTGATTGCCATTGATGCCCAGAATAAAACACACGTGATATTACATGGTGAAGATTTAGAGGTGGCCCCCAACTGGCGTTTAATCAGCCTGATCCGGCCTGAAGAAGAACCGGTCTAAGCACCGGTTGCAGAAAATGCCCTCTGCCGCTGCGGCAGAGGGCGCTCCCTGGAATATGTGCACATCGCGGTTGTTGCCTGAACCATTATTGCTGTTGTTGTACGAATGATGCACCCCAGTCATAGAGCAAGGGCCAGGCCAACACGCTAAACCATTGTTTTATCTAAACTTACCTTAATTTTACTCAACGAATCCTATACACCACGCCCTGATGCGGTGCAATTCACGCTGCACTGTGAACCAAAATGGGGTTCGCATTTTAGCCATGTGATTGTTTTTTCTTCAAAATAGTATCAATGCAAGCCAGGCTGGCAGTCACCGCGCCTTGATTTTGCTGGACTACCTGGGCGCCAGCATCACCCGCCCGGCGAGCGCTCTTTGGATCGTCCAGCCAGCCAGCCAATACCGCCTGCATTTCTTTTGCCCCGGGCACAATGTGCAGCGCGCCAGCATCCGCCAGGGTTTGGCAAATTACCGGGTTATTGTAGGTATGCGGGCCCATGACCACAGGCAAGCCTAATGCGGCTGGCTCAAGGGCATTGTGCCCACCACGCTGGGCAATGGAGCCACCAACAAAGGCCAGGGTCGCCACCTGAAAGGCCTGGGTTAACCGACCCATCTCATCTAACAGCACAATGCGGCAATCCTCTGGCAACTGGTTTTGCGTACTGCTGCGCACAAATCTACGGCCCTGCGCTTCCAGCAATTTTGCTACTGTGTCAAAGCGCTCCGGGTGGCGTGGCACAATCACCAGCACCAGGTTCGGGTACTGCGTATGCAGCGCATCGTAGGCTGCCAGTATCACCTCTTCTTCAGGGTCATGGGTACTGCCCGCCACCCACACAGGCTGATGGGTGTTATCCAACGCCATAAAGGGCGCACCGCCAGTGGGCGGCACCGCAGCCTGATCAAATTTGATATTGTTGGTTTGAGTAAGCCGTGCGGGTGGCATCCCTAATTCGACATACCGCTTAAAATCATCCGGGCCCTGCGCACACACATGGGTAAGCTTGCGTAGCATGGGGGTAAATAACCAAGAGACCTTTTGATAGCGCCGGGCCGAGCGCGCGGTCATCCGTGCATTGATCACCACACAGGGTAGCTGGCGCCGGGTGCAGGCATCGATCAGGTTAGGCCATAGTTCAACTTCGGTGATCAGAACCAGTTTAGGCGCCACCCGGCGCAGCATCGTATGCATCGCCAAGGGAACATCCAGCGGCAAATAAAAATGATGCACGCTGTCGCCAAAAATGGCGCGCACCTGGGCTGAACCGGTGGGGGTGGTGGTGGTGATGGTCACCGGGGTGTGCGGCTCACGGGCCATCAATGGCTTAATGAGCGCTGATGCTGCCACCACTTCGCCCACCGACACACAATGAAACAGATAGCCGCCTTCAGCTGGCGGCCGGGCCACCCAGCCCAGCCGGGACAGCGGCGCATGATTGTCATAGCGCTGGCGCCGCACACCGCGCTTGAGCAGGCCCACATAAGCCAGCGGGAACAGCAGGGTCAGCAGCACTGTATACAGCCAGCGGGTCAGCGTCTGAGCCAGGGTGTCAGAAGAGGTAAGGGTCACCATCGTGTGCATTACAGAAAAAAAGCCAGGGCGGTATTGTAAGCAGTGGACGGCAGAAGCCAAGCCTGTTGTGGCAATTAGGCCAGATTGAAAGCAGCGAAGTGCAACAAGGGAGGAAACGCGGTGCGCAAGAGTAGAGGTTTCAGACACAAAAAAGCCGCTCATCAGAGCGGCTTTTTTAATCGACATGAAAAGTCAGCTTATACGCCGGCTTTTTCTACCACGTCAACCAGTGTCCAATTTTTATTTTTAGACAGTGGACGACATTCGCGAATAGTCACGATATCGCCTTGGTTGCAGGTATTGTTTTCGTCGTGAGCGTGCAACTTAGTTGAACGTCTGATGAACTTCCCATAGATAGGGTGCTTAACAAACCGCTCTACTACAACTGTGATGGTTTTATCCATCTTGTTGCTAACCACACGACCTTGTACTGTACGAATATTTTGCTCAGTCATTACGCATCAGCCTTTTGAGTCAGAATGGTTTTAACACGCGCGATGTTACGACGCACTTTCTTCAACTGGTCGGATTTTTCAAGCTGACCGGTTGTGTGCTGCATGCGCAGATTGAACTGTTCGCGTAGCAGGTTTAATAACTCTGCATTCAGCTCTTCTACGCTTTTGTCTTTCAGTTCAGTCGCTTTCATTACATCACCGTCCGAGTTACAAAGGTTGTTTTAAATGGCAGTTTAGCCGCTGCCAATTCAAACGCCTCGCGTGCAAGAGCTTCAGGAACACCTTCCATCTCGTACAATACACGGCCAGGTTGAATCTGGCATACCCAGTACTCAACGTTACCTTTACCTTTACCTTGACGAACTTCAAGAGGCTTTTCGGTAATTGGCTTGTCAGGGAAAACCCGAATCCAGATTTTACCTTGACGCTTAACGTGACGAGTCATAGCACGACGCGCGGCTTCGATTTGGCGCGCAGTCATACGACCACGGCCAGTTGCTTTCAGGCCATATGTACCGAAGCTTACTTTGCTACCTGCAACAGCAAGACCACGGTTACGACCTTTATGCTGTTTACGAAATTTCGTACGCTTAGGTTGTAACATGATTAGCCCTCTCGCTTAGCGCTGCGGCCTTTCTTCTTAGGTTGAGGAGGAGTTGGCTCCTGGTTCGTAGGCAATCCGCCCAGAACTTCACCTTTGAAGATCCATACTTTAACGCCGATGATACCGTAGGTAGTTGACGCTTCGGAGGTTGCGTAATCGATATCTGCACGGAAAGTGTGCAGTGGAACGCGACCTTCACGATACCATTCAGTACGGGCAATCTCTGCACCGCCTAAACGACCGCTAACTTCAACTTTGATACCTTTAGCACCAAGACGCATTGCATTTTGTACCGCGCGCTTCATGGCACGACGGAACATAACACGACGCTCCAGCTGGCTAGAGATGCTATCAGCTACTAACTGACCATCCAGCTCGGGCTTGCGTACTTCTGCAATGTTGATCTGAGCAGGCACACCGGCCAGCTTAGATACATGGTTACGCAGCTTTTCTACGTCTTCACCTTTCTTACCGATGACCACGCCAGGACGAGCAGTGTGAATTGTCACACGGATGCTCTTGGCTGGACGCTCGATAACAATCTTAGAAAGAGACGCATTTTTCAATTTCTTAGTCAGATACTGACGTACCTGATGATCGTTGTACAGGTTGTCTGCATAATCTGCGGTATTAGCGTACCAGGTAGAAGTCCATGGTTTGCTGATACCCAGGCGTATACCTGTAGGATGTACCTTCTGTCCCATTATCTACTCCTAGTTATCCGCTACAACCACAGTGATGTGACTGCTGCGTTTAAAGATACGGTCAGCACGGCCTTTGGCACGTGGCTTGATACGCTTCATTGTTGGACCTTCGTCAACAAAAATCTTTGCAACGCGCAGTTCATCAATGTCAGCACCTTCGTTGTGTTCTGCGTTAGCAACCGCAGACTCCAGTACTTTCTTGACAAGCGCAGCGCTTTTCTTAGGGCTGTAAGTCAAAAGCTCCAAGGCTTTTTCGACATGCATCCCACGAATTTGATCCGCAACCAAACGTGCTTTTTGAGCAGACGTGCGGGCAAAACGGTGTTTAGCTAATGCTTCCATCTTCCTACCCCTTAACGTTTGCTTTTCTTATCCGCGACATGGCCGCGGTAAGTACGCGTTGGCGCAAATTCGCCCAACTTATGGCCGACCATTTCATCGCTGATGATGACTGGAACGTGCTGGCGACCGTTATGGACCGCAATGGTCAACCCAATCATATCTGGGATGATCATAGAACGGCGTGACCAAGTTTTAATTGGTTTACGCTCGTTCTTTTCCACTGCAGCCTCTACCTTCTTCAGCAAGTGAAGGTCGATAAATGGACCTTTCTTGAGAGAACGTGGCATGGTGAATCCTCGCTTTATTTGTTACGACGACGTACGATAAGTTTATCAGTACGCTTGTTGCTTCGGGTCTTCTTACCTTTAGTAGGAGTACCCCAAGGAGAAACTGGGTGACGGCCACCGGATGTACGTCCTTCACCACCACCGTGTGGGTGATCTACCGGGTTCATGGCAACACCACGAACGGTAGGACGAACACCACGCCAGCGGCTTGCGCCTGCTTTACCCAGTGAACGTAGCATATGCTCTGCATTACCTACTTCACCGATAGTGGCGCGGCAATCAGACAATACTTTACGCATTTCGCCAGAACGCAGACGCAAAGTAACATAGTTACCTTCACGAGCCAGGATCTGGGCATAAGCACCAGCAGAACGTGCAATCTGTGCACCCTTGCCAGGCTTCATTTCAATCGCGTGTACAACGGTACCAACTGGGATATTACGCATAGGCAGCGTGTTACCCGCTTTGATCGGAGACTGGGTACCAGATTGAATCTGATCGCCAGCTTTAAGACCTTTAGGTGCCAGAATGTAACGACGCTCACCGTCTGCATACAGTACCAGAGCAATGTTAGCAGAACGGTTTGGATCGTATTCTAAACGCTCAATTTTACCGACGATACCGTCTTTGTTGCGTTTAAAGTCAATCAGGCGGTAGTGATGCTTGTGACCACCACCAACGTGACGTACTGTGATACGACCATTGTTGTTACGACCGCCAGACTTGCTGTTTTTTTCCAGCAAAGGTGCGTAAGGAGCGCCTTTGTGCAGGTCAGGATTAATGACCTTAACAACGTGACGACGACCGGCAGAAGTTGGCTTAGCTTTCATTAATGGCATTTCTAATCCCCTTCTTACTCAGCGCCACCGACAAAGTCGATGTCCTGACCTTCTTTAAGCGAAACGTACGCTTTTTTCCAGTCGCTGCGTTTACCGAAAGACATACCGTGACGCTTGGATTTTCCTTTAACGTTAACAGTACGAACACCTTCTACTTCAACTTCAAACAGCTTTTCAACCGCTGCTTTCACTTCCGCTTTAGTGGCGTCTTTCGCTACTTTAAATACAACTGTGTTGCCGGTTTCAGCAGCCAGAGTCGATTTTTCTGAAACGTGAGGTGCTTTTAGCACCTTCAGTAGACGTTCTTCGTTCATGCTAACGCCTCCTCAAGCTGTTTCACCGCATCAGCAGTGATAAGCACTTTTTCAAATGCAATCAGACTTACCGGGTCGATACCAGCTACATCACGAACATCAACCTTATACAGGTTGCGCGCCGCCAAAAACAGATTTTCTTCTACTTCTGAGGTCACGATCAGAACATCATTCAGTTCCAGTTCGTTCAGCTTGCCAACAAGGGCTTTAGTTTTAGGTGTATCAACACCGAACTTTTCTACCACTACCAGGCGGTCCTGACGGATCAGCTCAGATAGGATGCTTTTGATCGCACCACGGTACATCTTCTTGTTAACTTTTTGCTCGTGATCACGAGGCTTAGCAGCAAACGCGCGGCCACCACCAACCCAGATTGGGCTGCGGATAGTACCGGCACGGGCACGGCCAGTGCCTTTTTGACGCCATGGCTTCTTACCGCCACCGCGTACTTCAGCACGAGTCTTTTGTGCTTTTGTACCCTGACGAGCGCCGGCGCCGTAAGCTACAACGACCTGGTGTACCAGGGCTTCGTTGAATTCACGTCCAAAGGTCGCTTCGGATACTTCAAGAGCGCTTTGCGCATCTTTCAATGTTAATTCCATCAGTTCACTCCCCAGGCGTTACGCTTTGATCGCAGGCTTGACGATTACATCGCCGCCTGTCGCGCCAGGTACGGCACCTTTGACCAGGATCAGGTTGTTTTCCAGGTCTACACGTACCACTTCCAAAGACTGCGTAGTCACTTGCTTGTTACCAAGCTGACCAGCCATTTTCTTGCCTTTGAATACTTTACCTGGTGATTGGTTTTGACCAATTGAACCAGGAGCACGGTGAGACAAAGAGTTACCGTGAGTCATACGCTGAGAACTGAAGTTCCAACGTTTGATAGCACCGGCAAAGCCTTTACCTTTAGATGTACCTGTTACATCAATTTTTTTGGTGTCGTTAAAGATTTCAACAGTGATTTCACTGCCTACTTCAATGTCGGCACCTTCGTTGTCTTCCAGGCGGAATTCCACTAAAGAACGACCTGCTTCAACACCAGCTTTAGCAAAATGACCTGCTGCAGCTTTGTTGACGCGGTTCGCTTTCTTGGTTCCAGCAGTAACCTGAAGAGCGCGATAACCGTCAGTTTCTTCAGTGCGTAACTGAGTAACACGGTTGGGGGTCGCTTCAATAACAGTCACAGGGATAGACGTGCCATCTTCAGTGAAGATGCGAGTCATACCCACTTTACGACCGACTAGACCAATCGCCATTGTTATAACCCTCTCTTGTTAGCCCAGGCTGATTTGAACATCAACGCCGGCGGCCAAGTCCAAACGCATCAGAGCGTCAACTGTTTTATCAGTTGGCTCAATGATGTCTACCAAACGCTTGTGAGTGCGGATTTCATATTGATCGCGCGCGTCTTTGTTAACGTGCGGAGAAATCAGAACTGTATAGCGTTCTTTGCGAGTAGGCAGTGGAATTGGACCGCTGACCTGAGCACCAGTGCGTTTCGCCGTTTCAACGATTTCAGCCGTAGACTGATCGATCAACTTGTGATCAAACGCTTTCAAACGAATGCGAATTCTTTGATTTGGCATCGATTAAGCTCCAATCGAAAGAACAAAAAAATTCACCCTTTCTCTTCCCTTTTTGGTATGGAAAGAAAGGATGTGCGTAAACCGGTGGTTCCAAATCGGAACCCTGTTCTTCTTCTAGCACGCCGGTAACAGGTTTGAATCCAGCTGGACCGAATCCGTCACGTTGGCATCCACCCTAAAAACAGTGTGGTTGCGGCTAAAATTTTTTGCCCTAACTTGGGCAGAGGCGCGCATTATATACAGGTAGCGCTTATTTGCAAGCCTTTTTGTGCAGAAAAAATGATCAGCCACGGGCGATCCGGATCGTAGCCAGCCAGCGCTACGCCGGTGCCTGCAGGGTGTAAAATGATTGCCGCCAGCAGGCTATCAGTATAAGGTGGTGGCATACGTACCATCGTGTCAAAACGCCTGATAAGCCGCCCGGACGGGCCACGCTATACTTTATGCAGGTGCCTTGCAAGGGGCCGCACGTCAATAGCCTGGCCAGGGTGCCGATGGCATATATAAACGTTAAAGGATTATCCGCGTTGACCCTACATCTATTGCAGAGTTGTTATGATACCCAGTAATCATCAGTCGACCCTTGACGAAATCAGCCACCTGCTCACCAGCCACTCAACCTTGATGGGTGCCTACAGCGAGCTGGAAACCATTTTATTGCGCTTGTTTGATGCCACCCGCATGAGCATTTTTCAGCGCCGTCGCCAGCACCAGGATTTGATTGCGCGTTTTAAAACCGGCATGGAAACCACGGAAATCAAGGTGCCCATCAGCCCGCTGTCAATTGCCGGGTATGTGGCCCTGGCTCAGGTGCCACTGTTGATCAGCGACCCTTACAACACCGATGAACTGCATGCCATTCACCCCCGGCTGCGGTTTGCTGACAAGTTTGATAAATCTGGTTCCTTTCGCACGCACAATATTTTGTGTGTGCCCATCTTAAATGCCGGCGTATTGCTGGGCGTGATGCAGTTTATTAACAAAAAAAGCGGCGTCTTTGCCGATGGCGACCTCGACCTGGCCAGACAGGTGGCCGAGGTACTGGGCAAAAAATTTCGCTATGAGCTGGGCGGCACCGCCAATCCGTTTGATTCCTTGTTGCATCAGGGCCTGGTCGAAGAACGCGCGCTGCAAGACATTGTGCAAAGCAGCCCTGACCGGCGCCAGGTGATCCAGCGGCTGATGACCGAGCAGCGTTTAAATGAAGCACAGATTGGCAATGCGTTATCGGTGCATTATCAGGTGCCTTTTATCGCGTATCTGCCGGATAAGTACCATCTGTATCAAAATGACTCCAAGCTCAATTTATCCTATTTAAAGCGTAACTTTGTGGCGGTGATCAGCGATGTGCATGACAATCCCATTGTGCTGATGGCAGAGCCCAACAATGCCGCGTTGCTGATGGAAATTGAAAGCGCCATGGGCATTGATGTGTATGAGATTGCGGTGGCCCTGCCCACCCACGTGCTGCAATACCTGGGCGAAGGTTCCGGCGGCGCCGCACCCGGCGAGATGAGTGAAATTCTCGATGAAATCAGCAGTGCCTCCGAAGAAAATGAAGAGCAGTCGGATGAATTGTCCGACGATGCCCCGGCGGTGGTGCGCCTGGTCAGCCGTATCCTGCACGATGCAAAACGCTTAAATGCTTCGGATATTCATATCGACCCGGAAAAAAGCGGCCCGACCCGGGTACGCATGCGGGTGGACGGCGTCTGCCGGGACATGAACCAGATCCCTCGTGGCCATCACAATGCGGTGATTGCCCGGATTAAAATCATGGCCCATCTGAATATTGCCGAAAAACGGGTGCCCCAGGATGGCAAGCTGGCTTTTACCATGAATGGTCAGCCGGTAGAGGTGCGGGTCGCCACCATTCCCACCGTAGCCGGCGAAGGTGTGGTGATGCGGATTCTGGCCTCGGGCGGGGCCATGCCCATTGAAAAGATGAACCTGGCGCCGGCTAACATGTCACGGCTGCAAACCATGATCAAAAAGCCCCATGGCATCTTACTGGTGGTGGGGCCGACCGGTTCAGGGAAAACCACCACACTGCACGCGGTACTGGGCTACCTGAACACTCCGGAGAAAAAAATCTGGACCGCCGAGGACCCGGTGGAAATCACGCAGGCTGGCTTGCAACAGGTTCAGGTCAGCCCCAAAATTGGCTTTACCTTTGCCAGTGCGCTGCGGGCATTTTTACGGGCCGACCCGGATATTATCTTAATTGGTGAGATGCGGGACAAAGAAACCGCCCATGCTGGTATTGAAGCGTCACTCACCGGCCACCTGGTGTTATCGACCCTGCATACCAACTCAGCGCCTGAAACCATCACCCGCTTGCTGGATTTGGGCCTGGACCCGGTGAACTTTTCCGATGCCTGTGTCGGCATTCTGGCTCAGCGGCTTATTCGCACCCTGTGCAAGCATTGCAAAGAAGCCTACCCGGCCAGTGACGATGATATGGCGTTTATTCAGCGCCAGTATGGCAGTGACTATATCAGCGAGCTAAACATCGACAGCCCGCTGCAACTATACCGCGGTAGAGGCTGCGACGAATGCGGCGGCACCGGTTATAAAGGCCGGACCGGGGTGCACGAACTGCTGGGTATGACCCCAGAGCTGCGCTCACTGGTGTACAAAGAAGCCAGTGTGTCGCAGATGAAAAGTCAGGCCATGGATGATGGCATGCGCACCCTGGTGCAGGATGCCCTATTTAAAGCCCTAAAAGGGGACACCGATCTGGCACAGGTCCAGATTATCAGTGGCGCCGAATAATCTTACGTTGCCCTTCCCCCCCTTCTTGTTGCGCCAGCCTCAGGCTGGCGCTTGAGCTTCGCATTGCGGCTTCATAGAACAGGGTATTGATCTTACCGCATATGGCTGGCGTTAAACCTGCGCCTGTGGTCTGATTCTCGCATAGCCTTGGTTGCTTCGCCCTGTGGCAGCCACCAGACAGTCTTGTCATCTGTAGATCGGAAAAAATCACCATGTTCGCCATCGACTTCGAAATTCTGATTGCCTCCGGGCTATTATTTATCGGCATTCTTTCCAGTAAATTATCGCCCCGACTGGGCCTGCCTATGCTGGTGTTGTTTTTAGGCGTGGGCATGCTGGCTGGTGAGGCGGGTATCGGCGGTATCGAATTTGACGATGCCCACACAGCCCACGCGCTAGGCACGCTGGCGCTGGCCATTATCCTGTTCGACGGCGGCCTGCAAACCTCGGTGGCCGCCATTCGTCAGGTCTGGAAGCCCGCCTCGCTATTGGCCACCCTTGGCGTGGCGGTGACCGCTGGTGTCACCGGTATGGCCGCTTCCTATATTCTGGGTATTCCTCTGCTGGTCGGTCTGCTGCTGGGTGCCATTGTTGGCTCTACCGACGCCGCGGCGGTATTTTCCATTTTGCGTAACGCCGGTATTCATCTGCCTGCCCGGCTTAAATCCACCCTGGAAATAGAAAGTGCGTCCAATGATCCCATGGCCATCTTTTTAACCGTGGGACTGTTGGAGCTGATTACCGGGGAGATGTCGCCCGGACCACAGATGGCACTGCTGTTTGTTAAACAGATGGGCATTGGCGCGGTCGTCGGCCTGGGTGTGGGCTGGCTGGTGATTAAGCTGATCAACCGCATCGGACTGGTGGCATCGGGTCTGTATCCGGTGCTGATTGCGGTATGTGGGGCGCTGGCCTTCGGCACTTCAGCCAGTCTGGGAGGCAGCGGATTTTTGGCCACCTTTATCGCTGGGGTGGTGATTGGCAACAGCCGCTTTGTGTTTCAGCATGCCACCTTTTTGTTTATGGACGGGTTGGCCTGGCTGAGCCAGATTGCCATGTTTGTGATGTTGGGCCTGCTGGTCAATCCACCGCTGCTGCTCGAGGTATGGGCCGAAGGGCTGGTGATTGCCATCATTTTGGTGTTTATTGCCCGTCCGCTGGCAGTGGCCCCGCTATTAGCCTTAACCGGCTTTTCACGCCGGGAAATCAGCCTGGTAGCCTGGGTCGGCCTGCGCGGCTCGGTGCCCATTATCTTAGCCATATTTCCCTTGCTGTTTGGCTTAAAAGAAGCCGGCCTGGTGTTTAATGTGGTGTTCTTTGTGGTGCTCATCTCGGCCACGGTACAAGGCTCTACCCTGCCCTGGGTGGCCCGCAGGCTGAGCCTGATTGAAGCGCCACCGGCCTGCCCGGTGACCACCCTGGAAATTCCTTCGCTGGGGGATATGGAGGCGGATATTGTCGAGCTTACTCTGGGTGAAACCTCGCGGGCTAATGGCCAGACTCTGCGTTCGCTGCCGTTACCACAAGGCGTCGAGATTGCCATGATTGTGCGTGAGGCCAAGGTGATCGCGCCCAAACCCACCACCTTACTGACCACTGGCGACCATTTATTTGTGACCTTGCCGCCGGCCATGCGCCCGTTTGTAGATGCCGCCTTTAGTCGCCCGGGAGAAACCGGGGTGTCGGTGCAGTTCGCGCAACCCGCAGGATTTGCCGGGGGCACCACCCTGGGTATGCTGGCGCGCTTTTATGATGCACAATTTGAGCAATCAGATACCACCACCCTGAACCAGTTTTTATGCCGGCTCCTGCCTCATGTGACCGCCGGTGCGGTGGTGACTCACCAGGCCGGCGTCTTTACCGTGCAGGAGCATCAGGGTGACACCATCACGCAGGTGGGTTATTTGCCTGCGAGCGCCCACTAGCAAGTTCTTAACCTACCCTACGTGCGCCCGCTAGCGAGTTCTTTACCGATATGAGTCCGCTAGCGGGCTAGGCGAATCTTTCCAAAGACCGAGGCGTCGATATAGCCGCGGTTTTTATCGCCGTTCACTGGGGTGATGGCATGTGAGCCCATAAAATGTTCGCGGGTGGCGCTGCCGTCATTATCACAATAAGCCAGCATAAAGCCGATGACCTGTTCAGCTGACAACGTCAGCGGCTCACCGGGTTGCGTAGTGGTAAAAGTATCCGGGTAAATGCGCACTGCCACCTCCCAGATAATGGTGTGCGGTGCCTCGGTTTGCCGCCGCCATGTGCTGTCCAGGTGATCGTTCAACAAGATCACGCCATTGTTATTGGCCGCGTTGCCAAAATCCGCCACATTGCCATCCAGTGCAATATGGTAGGCAAATGCATTGAAGCTGTGTAGATGGCTCCCCCCAGAGGCATCGGCATCAATGAAAATTTCGAGACAATCATCGTCCCAGTACGCCTTTTTAGGATCTGGGTGCTGATCGATAAGCACATCATCGGTGATTTCTACCAGCAAATACAATTGCTGCTCGTCCCAGGCAAGTTTGTAGCGGCCACTGAAGTCATCGGCATCGGGCAAGGATCCGGCCATAGAATGCGACAGGCTGGCCCAGCTGGATTGCGTCCACACCGCATCGTCTGCATGACCATCTACCGTGACACCGGCAGCAGCATAAGGCACCGAAGCCGGCGTGGCAGCCAGCGCGCTGGCGCTAGACAAGCAGGTTACCAGGCATATCACCGGGCCGGTAAGAGTACGGGCAAAGGCAGTAAGAGTCATGGGCAGCTCCATATTGAATGAGGGTTTAGCAGATCTTACACAGCCCACCTTGTTTTCGTCACATTTTTTTACACCCAGGGTGACAGGCAGAACTGTGCCACCTCATATGAATTTAAATTAACTTCATATTTATCAGTAGCATAAAGATATCTGCCAAACAGAAATTTAGATTTTTCTTATGTGGCATCGTCGATGCATATTCAAAGTTAGGATAGCCACAGCAGTTTTTGGCATAAGCGTTTAGGACCCGGATATTAACTATCATGAGGCACAAACCCCGGCTTGCCGGAATGTGAAAAACAATGACACTGAATCAGCTCCCCGCATACGCAACGTCGTTAATGCAGATGCGCCAATCCGCCGCGATGCAGCAGTCTGCAAATTTTAAAATTTGTGAACCAGCCGCCGATGGGTTTGCCGAGGATGCTGAAGATAGCCACGCCAAAGCATATGCTCAGGCGTTGCGCGAAGCCAAGTTGCGTCGCCAGCGCCAGCAAGCCAGTGACAATTGTGTGGTCATGCCAAAAGCGAACCGCCGCAGCCAGTGCTGGCAATATGCCGCGGCTGAAGAACAGCGCCAACCAGCGTCCAAGGTATACCATGAGCCTGCCGGGGTGCCACTACCAGATGACATGATTGAAAGTCTGCGTGACGAAGCCTTATTAGTGCAGCTGATGATTATGAAACACCGTCACAGTAAAGGTAGCCCCACTTCAAAAGCCTTGTTTGCCCGATTAGAGCAGGTGCAAAAAGTGCTGCAACGCGAAGTCGAACATGAAGCCCAGCGCCTGCGTCATCGCCAGCCGGCTTCCAGTCGCTGTGGGAATCTTATTGACGAACTCAGCTAGCCGCCAGCCGGGCGGCACCTTCCTGATACTGACTGGGCGTTTGGGCATACTCTGCCTTAAAACTGCTGCTAAAATACGACGATGTGCCAAACCCCACCGCAAAGGCCACCTGCGTAATCTGCATCCCATCTTCTAGTAATGCTTTAGCCTGATGCAGCCGGTAGCGTTTAAGCAATTCGTTAAACGGCTGGTTAAATAAGGCACCCAGTTTTCGGGCCATCTGCCGCTCACTAATGGCCAGCGCCTGCGCAGCGTCGGCGCGGCAAAATCCTTCGTTTTGATAATGCTGCTCCAGCACTGCCAACACCCGGGTATAAAATGCCTGCTCCCGGCTGCAGGAAAACTGTGGCACTGTAAACGGAGTCTTTGGTGCCACCGGATTGATAGCCTGCCTTCGATACCGCTCATGCAGGGTTAACAATCTCGCGACACAGGACTGTAAGTCGGTCACTTGCACCGGTTGACTGAGTACCGCATCCACGCCGGCACGGCTACACTGTTCCTGAAAACCTGCATCAGGCGAATAGCAGGTGAGTACAAACGGGATGTGCGCGTGCTCAGAGGGGTTATTGATGGAAGTCGCCAGGCTGATACCATTGGTGTGCGTGAGTTGCGCCTGACACACAATCAGCGCCGGCGTGACCGACCGAATAATCTGCATCACCTGCCGGCCATCCCCCGCTTCTAAACAGGTATAGCGGGTTTTGAGTGCTTCCAATAAATAACGACGCATATCTGCATTACTGTCGGCAATAACGATCACCGGCCGGTCGGGGTCTACCACTGGCACGGGCCGCACTTCTTCCATGACCAGCGCTGGGGCAGATTCTCCCGTCTTGGCCGCCGACACCATGGGTAGGCTGATACGCAAACACATCCCGTCCTCACTCGACGGATCCACGCCCAGCCAGCCATCGTTGGCCAAGACCACCTCCTGCACCAATGCCAGGCTGTTTTGCCAATCCTCACGCAATGCAGTGTCGGCGGGCGCGGTAAACTGGTGAAATAACTGGCTGGCTTCCTGCTCACCTAACGGTTCACCAGAGGTAAGAATGCGCAGCTGCAGATGCAATTCATCACATTTTGCGTGCAATTGTACGGTGCCGTTGGCCGGGGTACGTCCGGCAGCAAAACGCAGCAGGTTGTGTAGAATGGTTTCCAGCGCATTGCTGGTCAAACGAATATGGCCGGTGACTTTTAACTTACTCACCAAAGTTTGCTGACGCGCCAGCAATACCGCTTCTAAGTTGGCCAAAATTAATGGCAATTGCTGGGCTAGTGCATAACTTTGCATCGGCTGCGCTTTGACCGCATCCAGACGCTCTACCTCAAGTAACTGATTAACCAACAGATGCAGGCGCCGGGCATTGCGGTTGATTACTTCAATCCGCTTTGTATTTTGCTTATCGCCCGGAGTCTGGCGCATCTGCTGCAATGGCCCCAGGATCAGCGATAAGGGTGTTTGCAGCTCGTGGGAAATACGTAAAAACAGCTGTTGTTTGCGCCCTATTTTGGCTTTGAGATATGCTTTATTGGCTTTAACCAGATCACGCTGCTCCTGTTCGCGCTGCGCAATCGCTTGTTGGTGGCGGGTTTTAGTTATATTAATTCGATATCGGATGAGCAAGCCAACCACTACTAGCAAACATCCATAACTCAGATAGGCCCCTGTACTGCGCCACCAGGGAGCGGCGACGTAAATCTTCAGCTCTGTAACCGGCTGCGCCCGTTCTAAGGGATGCTGCACTCGCAACTGTAGAGTATGCTCACCGGGAGCCAGTACATCTAATAAAAGGGTGTTGTCACTGTTGGTAAGTGTTCGCCATTGCGCTTGTTCAGCGTCCAATCGGTATTGCACTGGCAGATTGTTTTGATCAAGCAAATGAGCAACCGTGGCTGTCACTGCCAAAGTATTGGTGTGATAAGCAACTTTGAGTAGGCCTTGCTTATCTTGCCAATCTATTTGACTTGTTAAATCCAGTGCATTACGAGTATTACGATCAAATGCGTCCACTCGCACGACACTGGGAGAGAACTGTTGGCCCAAAAATTGCTAGATTGACTCCACCAACCTCTGTTTGTCAATCAAATAGGTAAAGTTATCGCCCCTAGCGACAATCATATTAGAAGATGCGGTGATGGCATCATATTCAAAATCGACATCGCGAATACCGAAACTGCTATCTATAGGCAATAACAGCCCATCGCGCTGCCGAAAATAAAACAAACCTTGATTGCTCGCTAAGAGTATTTCATTGGCTGAAATTTGCCCGGCACCGCGTACCACCAACCCTTCAAGCTGGTCAAAGAACTGCTGCCGGTCTGAGCCCAAGTTGATATACCCGCCGTTTTTGTTGCTACACATCCAGGTGTTGTTAGCGGATAGCGGCAAAATACAATTGTCGCTCCAGAAAAAGTGGCTGTGTTTTTGTCGAATCTTAAACTGTCCGTTTTGCTCAGCGATGCTATAGATCCCAGCCCCTGCCACGCCCGCATAGATGGTATTGTCGTCATAGCGAACGATCTTTGTCGCATTTTTGGTAAACGGCACAAGCTCAAACTTTAGCCCATCGTGCCAATAAAGCTGTTTTCCGTTCTCGCTTTCAATCAATAAGAAAATGCCATTACTGGCCTGAACAATATCTTTTAACCGGCTGTTTTTAGGGAGGTCTCTAAATAAATTCGTCGGGAAGCTCAAATTGCCCGTTTGCCGATCGAAGATATAGCTTAATCCGTCTTCAGCAACGATCTGAATCATGTTTTTATTCGCTTTAGCAAACCAGTAGCGAGCTTTCTCAGGTAGCATTATCTTAAAAGAATGAGAGCTCTTCTTTTGGTTCACAAGCACGGAATTTTCCAGAGAAAATAAAATTTCGGCTTTTCCGGCAACAGTCACATCATTAATAAATGATGTTTCCAAATCGCCACTGTGATTTAAAATCTGTATGGCAGAAGAGCGCTTTGGAAGAGATAGCAGTCCATGCTGGGTATCAGCGGCATAAACATTATTAAACTTGTCAAAGTCGATTTTCCACACAGAGCTTAAAAAGTCCGCATTGAAGACCGGATAAAGTTGTTCAGGGTTTGTCAGCACTTTATTTTCAGCATCTAGGCGATACACTCTTTCGGCTGCCACCCATATATTGCCATCGAAGTCTTCGGAAATTTCTAGTACAGGTTGTTCTATTCCTACGGGATTTGCTCTTTGGTCAATGAGATCAAACACCTCATTGATTTTATCAAAAACGTGAACACCCTTATCGGAGCCTACTATGATGCTTTGCTTTGAGACATGAATGGACATAAAAAGATGAGCTGTCTCAAAATACGATTTTTGTGGATAGGACACCACAACACGGTTAGTGGGGTCGAAGGAAAAGACTCCTTTATGCTGCTCTACCCACCAGATAACGCCAGCATCATCCACTCCAAAATCAATTATATTGCGGGATACAGCGTCCACCGCATCGGAAAGACTGAATTTGGGTTCAAAAGATAAGCCATCGAGAACCACAATATCAGTACCGGCGTTTACCGCTACATCACTTCCATACCTCATCAGGGTCCATGCGTTTACATGAAGACTTCGCGGCAAAGTATTCACTTTTTGTAAACGATGACTTTTCATGTCAAGTTGATAAAGACCATCGCCAAATGCCACAATCAGTAAGTTATCACCACCAACATGCTGTATATCTGAGATGTAATTACTGGAAAAATGTGAGGATGCTTTTGAAAAGTGGATAACTTCGCTCCCAATTACTCCCACCACACCGTTTTCGCTTCCTATCCAAAGTCCTGCATCAGTCACTTCCAAAGAAAGGATCATGCCGGTTTTAATGTCGCCAAATACTTTAGAAACCTGTGCCGGATAAAGACTTTTAGCAAGACTGTCTTTTAAAAAAAAGCAAACTGTCAAAATGAGGACATATTTTATCAATTTACACACTTCGAACCTCCATGTCCGTAAAGTGAATGCGTGAAAACGAAATACGCTAAAAACTAACAAGGCAGGCTGAATAGTTGCCTGTGATGATCAATATAGAAGGAACGGTAAGTGAATAAAATTAGTCATAAGTTGAAACTTCTTTCATTAGAAGAAACGCATAAAGTTAGCGCAGGAGCAAAATTACCCTCGCATTCTACTCCCGGAGAAGAAACTCAAAAATTACTTGTGCCAAAGGGGCCGCCTGTGGGCAAGCCCATCCCTATCCCCTAAACCAATAAAAACTGCATGCCGGCGCGCTCAGCGGCCATGCGATCGTAGTCAAAATCGCCCACGTACAGACAGCGCGCCGGGGTAATGCCCCAGGCTTGGGCCACCTGCAGCAAGGCGGTGGGATCAGGTTTGGGCGGGGCATCTTCACGGGTAACGATGTAGCTGATGGGGATCTGGTTGTTCTGCACTTTTTGCAAGGTGGCCTGGCGACAATTACGAGTCACAATCGCCATGGGTACGCCTTCAGCCTGCGACGCCTCTACCAGCGCACGGCCGGTTTCTAGCCAGCGCGCCCCTAGCGCATCAGTAAGCTCCTGGTTAAGCACATACTCTTGAGCCTCGCTGCGCTGGTGCGCCTCGGGCAACTGATCGATAAAAGTGAGTATGTCTTCATTATCCGGGCAGCCCAGATAGGCCCGAATAGCCGAAAAATCCAGACTGGATTCTACCAGGGTGCCATCCAAATCAAATATCACGCCATCGGTCTGAGAAAAATCAATCATGCTTGTATCGCCCTGGTTAACAGCTAATCTTGGGAATATCTTTCCACTGGGTGGTGAAGCGTGGTGACAAATGCGCCCGGCGCATGGCCCACGCTGCCGGCTGTCCTTCGGCTACACAGCCTTTTGCTGCAATACCTAATGTATTCTTACCATATCTGGCGTTAATTTGGTCCATACAGCGCATTAATTCTTCGTTAGCTTGTTGCGGGCTGAACAGGTCGGCCTGGCGGCCGGCCATGGTGGCGACGGATACCGCGCCCACTCCACATTTGTGAAACTTCACCCCCGCCTTATACAAGCTATCCGCGTGCCCGGTGATGGCCCTGGCAATTAGCAAGGTGTCATTGGTAGGCTCGGTAAAAGAGTGATGCACACTTTTGTGATAAGGCTGCTGTTCGGTAAACGGGTTAGCGTGAGCAAACAGGGTGAGCCCAGTAACGCCCAGGCCATCATGACGCAATTTTGCTGCTAAGCGTTCAGCATGCCAGGCCAGAGCCTGACGCAAGTCGGCCAGGGCGGTCACCGGCTGGCCAAACGCGCGGGTCGAAAACACCTGTTTTTTATGCGCCGGTAAGGTTTCCCAATCAAAACACACCGTGCCATTGAGCTCACGAATAGTGCGCTCCAGTTCTACCGAAAAATGCTTGCGCAGCTGGCGTGGCGACGCATCGGCTAGCGCCTGTGCATGGTTAATCCCCATGGCCTGCAAACGCTTGGCAAGCCGTTTGCCCACACCCCACACATCGTCCACCGCCATTTGACTAAGCACTTGCTCTACAACAGCCGGGGCCACTAAACAAGCTGCGCCCCGCCCGCTGCGACGGCGTTTGGCGGCAAAACTGGCGGCTTTGGCCAGAGTGGGGGTGGCAGCAATGCCCACACTCACCGGCAGCCGTAGCTCCTGCATCACCTGGTCTTTGATCTGCCGGGCATAGGCTGACCAACCTTGCGGCGGTTGCCACTGGCCAAAGTCCAAAAAACATTCATCGATGGAATACACATGCTGGCGAGGTGCAAAGCGCCCAATAATCTCCATCATTTTGTTCGACAAATCATCATAGAGCTCATAGTTGGATGAGCGGATGACCGCATTATGCTTGGCCAGCAAGGCCTTGGACTGATAATAGGGGCCGAACTTTTTTACCCCGATTTGCTTGGCCTGGTCGCACAGTGCGCAGATGCAGCCATCGTTGTTGGTCAGCACCACCACCGGGCGCTGGCGAATACTGGGATCGAACACCTTTTCGGCCGACGCATAAAAGCTGTTGGCATCGACTAGCGCAAACATTGGCTGAGCTGGCTGGCGTATCGGTGCAGACGTACAGAGCGGATCACAATGCCCTCTTCTTCAAAGACGTCCCCCTCTCTAAGCCGGTAGGCCGGCTGCGCGGTGCCCGGCGAGTGCAGCAGCGCCTGGCTGCGATCCAACAATTTACACACAAAGCTGCCATTTAAATTGGCCACCACCACGTCCAGGGTGGAAGCCTGGGCAGCGCGATCGACAATCAGCAGATCGCCGTCAAATATACCTACGCCAGTCATGGAGTCGCCCCGGGCCTGGCCGATAAAGGTGGCCGACGGGTGCTCGATGAGCAGTTCGTCCAGATTCAGTTTGAGCTCACGGTACTCGGCAGCGGGCGACTGAAAACCGCTGATCCCGGCCTGCGCGTGAACAGGAATGACTTTTAACATGTTGATGACCACAGGTTGCTTTTACTACTGTTTAGATATACAGTATTTAATGTCGTCTTGTTAAAGTCAAATTACAAATCGGAGTGCATCATGGCCATTACCGTACAATATGTTGTAACGCACAAAGGGGTTGAGAAACTTGTGACCACCGATAAAAAAGCCGCCGATCAATACGATAAAATGCTGGATACTGCTGACAACCTGGCCGGCTTTATGTCAGCCCTGGGAATGCGGCTGGAGGAAGAGCAGATGGAAGAATTGTCTGTGCTGCTGGCCAAAAACAAAGACAAGGTTAGCAAGCTGCTCAAAGGCACTGCGCTGGATACTGTGCTGGAAGACAGCAGCGCCGAAATTGTCACGCTCAAGGCCGGTAACGAACAATAAGCTGGCCTGCATCAGACCGAGGAATAGCAGACAGGCAAAACAGGTGCAATCCACGCCGGGCCAGGCGATGATAAAGTGCCGTCGGTTAATCGCCGAATTAGTAGCTGGGTTTATAGCTGGCGTAGTAGATCGAGTGGCAAATGAAGTAGTAGCGGATAAGCAGCCGCAGGCTGTGTGTTGCAATCACAGTCAGTTGCAATCACACAGCGGCTATTGGTATAACGAGCATCTGTTCATTACAATCAATAGCCTACCGATATGACAAGCCCAGCGTCACCCGCGGCCATTCAACTTGACCAGGTCCGGTTTGCCTACCATGCCAAAGCCTCGGCGGTTTTGGATATTCCCCACTGGCAGGTATTGCCACAGCAAAAAATGTTTGTGGCCGGGGCCTCGGGATCGGGCAAAAGCACGCTGCTTAATCTGCTGGCTGGCGCACTGACACCGGACAGCGGTTCGGTGTCGTTGCTGGGCACCCGCTTCTCGGCGTTGTCCGGGCGGGCTAAAGATAAATTTCGTGCCCGCCATATTGGTGTGGTGTTTCAGCAGTTTAATCTTATTCCGTACCTGTCGGTGGCCGACAATATTTTGGCTGCCGCGCATTTTAGCGGCACCCTGACCCGCCAGACCTGCGAGCAGGCCGCCGAGCTGCTTAGCCGCCTGCAGTTACCTGACACAGTATTACAAACCGCCGCCAGCCGCTTAAGTGTTGGCCAACAGCAGCGGGTCGCCATCGCCCGGGCACTTATCAACCAGCCCGAACTGGTGATTGTGGATGAACCTACCTCAGCACTGGATGCCGATGCCCGCGACACCTTTATGGCCTTGTTGCTGGAGCTGGCGGCCAACAGTGCGGTGGTATTTGTCAGCCACGATACCAGTCTGGCGCATTATTTTGACGCACAGGTTAGCATGACCAGTCTGAATCAGGCTCACCCACGCTCGGAGGCCAGCTGATATGTTGATGCGCATTGCGTTAGCCAGCCTCAACAGCCGCCGCGCCTCGGTGTTACTCACCGTGTTTTCGATTATGATTTCTGTCAGCCTGCTACTGGGTGTAGAAACCGTGCGTAGCCAGCTCAAGCAAAGCTTTACCCGCACAGTATCCGGCGTGGATTTGATTGTAGGAGCGCCCACCGGCGACATCAACTTGCTGCTTTATTCTGTATTTCGAATTGGCAATGCCAGCAGCGGGGTGGATTACGATCAGGCACAACGTTTAGAACAACATCCGCTGGTAGAGTGGCTGATTCCATTGTCGCTGGGCGACAGCCATCAGGGCTTTCGCGTGGTAGGGACCGATAACCGGTATTTCGATCATTATCGGTACGGCCAGCAGCATGCTTTGAACTTTGCCCAAGGCCAGCCATTTGAAGATGCCCGGTCAGCAGTACTGGGCAGCCAGGTGGCCGCCGCACTGGGCTACACGCTAGGTGAGCAGATTACCCTGGGCCACGGGCTGGGCAACGTCAGTTTTCAGCAGCACGATGCTCACCCCTTCACCGTGGTGGGTATTTTGGCCGCCACCGGCACGTCGGTGGACAAAGCCGTGCATGTTCCGTTAAGCGGCATTGAGCAGATGCACCAGGCACCCGCGCGTACCCCGATAAGGCGCAGCCTGCGCCAGGCGGACAGGCAGCCTTCCAACCCCACCCAAGAGCATGCGCAAGAGTCTGGCACTGTGCACAACCACGAGCATAAAAAGCAGCCCAACCATGCCTCTGCGTCTGAAGCCGGGTCCAGCGCGGACCTGCCCGATGAAATCAGCGCTATGCTGGTAGGCCTGACCAGCCGGGCAGCTGCATTGCAATTACAGTATCAGCTTAATCAGCAAACCCAACCACCAGTCAAAGCCATACTGCCTGGCATGACCCTGATGCAGCTATGGCAAATGATGAGCTGGGTAGAACGCTTATTGCTGGCTATCTCGGCGTTAATCCTGGTGGCGTCGCTCACCGGCCTGATTACCATGTTGCTGGCCAGCATGCGTGAACGCCGACATGAAATAGCCGTATTACGGGCCATTGGCGCCGGGCCCGGCACCATATTATGGCTGGTGCAGGCCGAGGCGCTATTGATCAGTGGCTCTGCCTGTGCGCTGGCGTTTGTCCTTGATATGACTTTGCTCAGCCTGGGCAGCGAGCTGCTAAGCAGCCGCTTTGGCTTATTTATCAGCGGTGGCTTATTCAGCGCCAATTCGGCGGTGATCATCGCCTGTGTAATGTTGGCGACCTGGCTGGTAAGCCTGGCGCCAGCTATTGTGGCCTACCGTCAGGCACTTCATGCGGGATTAAGTTCACGCTAGACGCGGCGTGCTAGCACGCCAATCAACGTCAGCTGATATACATTGATGCCAGCATACATTTCACCCCGCCTGGCACAGAACCGGTCTGTTCTGTTCGCGCCGGCGCGCCTGCCAGATGTTGGCGTACCGAGCTGACCTTATCACCTCTTCTTGTCCATAGAATCGTATGTTCGCGGTTTAAGCTAAACTTTCCTTAATTTGCCAACTGCTTATCAATTTATATAAGCTTCTGTAAATAATGATAAAAAGGAAAACATATGAAAAAACTTATTGTGGCGGGAGTCGCCGTAATAGTGATAGCGGGCATTATCTGGCAAGCGTTTTTTGCCCGGGTCGCCCCGCCTGATTTTACTCAGCATCCGGCTGGTCCAGAGCGCAAGGCGGCGTTTTTTGATTATTTTGCCCCCATTGTCGATGAGCTCAATGCCGATATTCTGGCGCAACGAGAGACGGTTAAACAAGCCTGTGCCGGTGAGGATCCCAAGGCGAAGTTGACCTCTTTAGCCGAGCGTTACCGGGTAGACGCCGCTGAGCTGTCTGATGAGGCCTTTTGTACCACCATGTTGCGCCGGGTCGATGTGATCCCGCCGTCACTGGCACTGGCACAGGGGGCCAACGAAAGTGCCTGGGGTACCTCCCGCTTTGCTCAGCAGGGCAATAACTTTTTTGGCCAGTGGTGCTTTAAACAAGGCTGCGGCATCGTGCCGGATGGTCGCGACGCTGGTCAGAACCACGAAGTGGCAGATTTTCGCTCACCCAGTGCGTCGGTAGAAAGTTATATGCTCAATATCAATCGCCACGAGGCCTATTTGCCCTTGCGTCAAACCCGCCAATCATTGCGCGAAGCAGAAAAGGACATCACTGGGCTTGAACTTACCTGGGGTCTGGATAACTATTCTGAACGGCGGGAAGAATACGGCAAAGAGCTGCGCGAGATGATCCGCTACAACGAATTGACCAAATTTGATGAGGAACTAAATCAGGAATAATGCTGTGCCAGCCACAGCTGGCACAGCACTACACCGAGGATTGAACGACCGCCGGCGCGCAGCGCCGGCCATACTGATTCTGGCCTACCGTGGCGTATGGTCGGTGACCAAACGGTCCAACAGCGACATCACTTCCTGGCTGGCTTGTTCCATCTCGCGCAACTGACGATGTACCTGTTCCTGGTCACCCTGGCGGGCAGCCACGATAGCTTCGCGACCAGCCAGGTGCACTTTGGCATGAGGCGCATCCAATCGGACAAAGGCTTCAGACTGAGCCAGTTTGCTGCCGTTCTGCTGTTGCATCCACTGGCCTAGTCGGCATGAGCGATGATCGCTTAGCTCGTCTGGCTGACGGGATGATTTTTTACCAATGACATTGTAAACCTCGCTCTTAAAGGCCACATGGTCCAGCTTCACGGTTTGCACAAAGGTTTGATGCGACGCCAGCTGAATGGTGTCTTTCATGCTGCCACAATAGGTCACCATCTGATCGTAGCTCTGGTTCAGCTCGCTCACTCCACCAGCCAGATTGGTATTGTTATCCTGCAATTCTGACACCGCCCCCACAGCCGCTTTGGTAGATTGAATAATGCCTTGCACCAGTTCGGCCACTTCACTGGCAGACTTGTTGGTTTCATTAGCCAGCGCCCGTACTTCATCGGCGACCACGCTAAACCCGCGCCCGGCATCGCCGGCACGCGCGGCTTCGATGGCGGCATTCAGCGCCAGCAAGTTGGTTTGGTCTGAAATGCTGGTGATGGTGCTAACAAACTTGTTGATGCTATCGGCGGTATCCGACAAACCGGCAATGCGCTCACTCATCTGTCCCATGCGCGCGTTGAGCGCTTCCATATCCCGGCCAATGCCCTGCAAAGAGGCAGCACTGGTAGTAAACAGGCTGTTGATATCGGTCACCGCGCTGCTTTCTTCCTGGATCAGCTGGTAAGAATGCGCCACTGTCTCACGAATTGCCGCTACCTGGCTCATGGATTCCAGCAACGCATTAGTCAGCGCATCGCCACCGCTTTGCTGCTGTTTGGTCAGCGCCTGCGTTTTACCACGCTCTTCATCCAGGGCCGATTCCAGCGCGTAGATTTTTTCATGTAGCGCATCTTTTTCTGCACATAAGCGTGCAATCTCTTGTTGTTTTTCTTCTAAGGATGACTTGAAGACGAGCATAACCGCCTCTTGTATTAATCAAATGCCAGTTAATACTGACATATTTTAAATAAAAACCTATTGGCCAATAGTTCAACCTGGACGGCGGAGCTACCGGGCGATAGCCCACAAAAAAGGTTATCGGCGCGGGCTACTAAGATCTTGAAGTTTTTTTGTTCAACCATTAAGAGCGGTATACAGCAGGCGCACAGCCAGCAGGGTGACCACCACTGAAAACAGCCGGGTAAATAGCCGGGCCGGAATACGCAACAACACACGTAAGCCCAGCCAGGTTCCGGCAAAGCCGGCCATGATCAGCAGTGCAATCAACGGTAGCCACTGGACAAAGGCAAAACCCACCGCACTGAATACCCAACCTTTAAGCACATGCTGGCTGCTCATGCAGGCGGCAAAGGTGGCGGTGGTGGTCAGTTTGTCGGCGTGAGCTTTGTGAATAAATGCTGCCACCAACGGGCCGGTGGCGCCTACAAACATGGAGATGAAGGTAGTGAGCGCGCCCATCAGGCTGTGCCCCCAGGTCGGCAATCCTGCCATGCGCCATTGCGGGCCCCACACCAGCCATAACATAAAGCCGGCCACCGAGATTTGTAGCCAGTGCAGCGGAAGCTGGATGACAATCTGGCTGGCCAGGGCTGCACCACCCACCGCACCGCCGGCAAACCAGCCTAGCAAGCGCCAATCGATGTGGCGCCAGGTTAACAAAGCACGATTGGCATTGGCGCCACACTGCACCAGTCCGTGCACCGGGATCAGCGCCACCGGGGGCAGGCAGGATGCCATCACGGCTAACAACACTACTCCGCCACCGACGCCGACCATGGCGGTGAGCATGGCTGTGGCAAATGCAGTGGCGCTCAGCAGCCCCACCACCACCAGGCTAAGCTGGCCGTTTACCGTAAGCAGCTCAACCAGGCTAGGCATGGGTCAGGGTTGTCGGTAGGTGGGCCCGGCAAACACTTTGCTTAACTGCAACCAGCTGATGATATTGAACACCAGCGCCAGTGTGACCAGTGCAGCGGCTGCCAGCAACCAGCCGCGTAGTATCGCCCAGGTTGTCGCCAGCAGCAGCAATACCATTACAATTGATTTGACCATCATTATACTCCTTCAAAGACGGGGCTAATGTCACTGTAGCCTCCAGCTGGCGCTTTGTTACGCTAAGAAATTATACCTAAGTGTAATATTTTGTATCTTCTTGATCAGCCTTCTTGCCTATCATCATGATCTCCCTTAATAACTGTGCGAATTTTCCATGTCGGCTGCTATTGCTCTTCACTCATTTATTTTACTGGTAGATGACCAGGATGACGCCATTGCTTTTTTTGTGGACCAGCTCGGTTTTACCTTGTTAGAAAATCAGTACCGTACGGATGGGACACGCTGGGTCAGTGTGGCGCCGCAGGCCAACACAGCGGTGTCGATCATCTTAAAACGTGCGGTGAGCCGCGATGAACAAGCCCAGGTAGGCCAGCAAGCCGGCGATGGCGTGGTGGGAATTTTTGAGGTAAGCAATTTTGCCCAAACCTATGCGCAATATGAGCAGGCCCGAGTCACCTTTTTGACCGACCCGGAATTTGACGGCCTGGCCATGACCTCGCATTTTGTCGATCTGTACGGCAACAAATGGGAATTGCGCGGGCCACGCGAAAGCATGCAGGCCACTGCCTAACCCCGGTTTGCTGTCCGGCCGGTGTCTGAAATAACCGACAACTGGCCGGGAAAATTTTACCCACTGACCTGGCGTCAAATGCTGGGAAATCAATCATACTCAATTACAATCAGGTACTTAGCACGCTTTCACCTACCTGGCACGCATCTGGCAAAACCTTTCATATCGATTATCACGGTAACTGCGACATGGACCGCACACAGCGTTTGCTTATCGGCCTGATATTGTTATGTCTCGCCGGCCATGCACAAGCCAGCCAATGGCAGGACCGGGCGCAGGATGCCTGGATAGACGGCAAAGTTGAGGCTATCTTATTGTTCCACGGGCGGCTGAATACGCTGGACATCAATACGGACGTTACCGATGGCACTGTGATTTTAACAGGCAAGGTTGCCAGCGACGTCGATAAGCAGTTGGCGTCCGAGTTAGCCGCATCGATTGATGGTGTGACAGCGGTAGATAACCACTTATCGGTGGTCTCTGCCACCGACTATGAACAGGATTGGGCATCGTTAACCGGTGATGTGACCGATGCCAAAATTGCCACTGTGATCCGCGCCCGCTTGTTGATGAGCGCGGAATTACGCCACCGCGACATTTCGGTGGATGTGAGTGAGCGCCGTGTCATTTTACGCGGACTGGTGCGCTCGGCCAGTGAGGCAGAACAGGCAGTGGCAATTGCAACGAACACGGCTGACGTTGGTAGCGTCAAAAGTGAACTGTCAATTGACAGTTAATCTCCCCTCCAGGCCTCCACGGCCTGAACTATACCTCTGATTTCTCCCGCCACTGGCGGGAGCTTTTTTTGGGGCTTTTAGGTTGTGCGATTACTGGTGAGCCTTTTTAAGCCACTTCGACGTCATGCTATACTGCGCTGCTTTTTCCTCTTGCCCGGGCCAACCGATAAGGCGATATGACCTACCTGATTTTATTTTGTGCCTTGCTGGCCACCGCTGTGGGCCAGAGTGTGTTTTTAACCGTGCTGCCATCGCTAGGCCGCGAGGCCGGATTAAGTGAGCTGGATGTAGCCATTCTGATGTCCAGCTCAGCGCTGGTGTTTGCCATCGGCGCCAATAGCTGGAGTCGGGTGTCGGGCCGCGTTGGCTTTCGCCGCCTGTTGCTATTGGGATTAAGCGGTTACACCGCTGGCACCTTTGTGTTTGCTTCCATTGGCTGGGCCGGTTTGTCCGGCGCGATCACCGGCAGTGCGCTGCTGATGGCGTTGTTAGTCGCCCGCGCCCTGCAATCCACCATCATGTCCGCCACCCCACCCGCCGCTGTCGGCTATGTGGTGGCTATTAGTACGCCAGCCACCCGCGCCGCAGCCATCAGTAAAGTCACCTCGGCCAATAATTTAGGCCAGGTCCTGGGGCCGCCGCTGGCCGGTGTGTTGGTGGTATTCGGCCTGTTGGTGCCATTGTACAGTGTGCTGGTGCTTACACTGCTGGCCATCGCGCTGGTGGCCTGGAAGCTGCCTCCCCCCCCGGCGACCAGTACCGCTGTCAGCGCACCGTCGGCGGTCACACCGGGGCCGGCCAGAGCTCAGGTTCGTTTGCTGGTCGCCGGCTGTGTCAGCTTGTTTGTATGCATGGCGCTGATGCAACAAAGTTTAAGTTTCTTTTTGATGGATGTGGGCGGTCACGACACGGTAACCGCTGCTCAGTTAACCGGTACAGCCATGATGATCAGCGCGGCCGGCGCCTTGCTGGTGCAGTTTGGGGTTGTGCAGCGCCAACTGTTGTCGGCTACCGCTTTGATTCGCATCGCCCTGCCCCTGCTGGCGCTGGCGTATGCGGTGATGGCCAGCCAGCAACAGCTCCTGCACATATACGTGGCGATGGGCTTGTTGGGGCTGGGCATGGGCGCGGCCTATCCGTCGCTGGCGGCGGTGGCCACTATGCGCTGCGCGCCAGCACGGCAAAGCCGGGTAACCGGGATGCTAACCGCCTCGCCGGCCATGGGCTATACCATGGGGCCGCCGGCCTCCGCCTGGCTTTATGGCATCGACGAACGGCTGCCGTTTTGGCTGGCGGCCAGTTTGATGCTGATGATGGCTATACTGCTGTGGCTAAGCTTTTGGCGTGCCCGTCATCCGGCAGAATAATTTGCACACGCCGGCGGCTCGGCGCTCAATAGTTGGTCAAATTCTAACGGCCGGGCAAAATACCAGCCCTGAAACCAGCGTACGCCCAATTCGCGCAATGCCCGGTATTCTGCGGCGGTTTCCACCCCTTCAGCCACCACCTGGCAGGCAAAACTGCTGGCAAAGGCCAGTAACCCGGTGATCAGCGCCTGGCGTTTGCGATCATGATGAATATTATGGGCCAGGCTCAGGTCCAGCTTAATCACATCCGGCTCCAACTCCAGAATATGCTTAAGACTGGCAAATCCGGCGCCCACATCATCAATGCAAATTTTGAAGCCGCGCTGGCTGAGCGGACGCAGGCATTGCCGGAATTGCTGATAATTTTCAATTTGTTCATGTTCGGTCAGCTCGATACGCACCTGGTGGGGCGCGACATCGGTCAGCAGCTGGGGCAATAAACCACTGACAATCAGCCGCGGGCTGGCATTGATGGCCACCACCAGCTGGTGGCCGATGCGCTGCGCCTGCTCAATACGCTGCACTACCTGGCTGACGATTGCCTGTTCCACCTGTAGCTCCAGGCCCACCACAGCGGCGTCGTGCAGCCATTCATTAGGTGGCCGGTAAGGCTGCGGGGTAAACCGGGCCAGGGCTTCGCAATAGGCAAAGCCACCGGCTTCGCGGCAATATACCGGTTGAAACACCACGTTAAGCTGGCGCTGCTCCAGCACCGCTGTGACGGCGGCCAGCAAATGTTCATTGGCCTGCTGGCGGGCATAAAGGCGGCCCACCACGTTGCCGATGTAGCCTGCCACTCTGTGCAATAGTTCCACGTCTTTCTCAGTGAGCGTGGGATTGGGCTGATGGTCAAAACAACACAGGGTGCCATACACCTGGCCGCTGGCCAGCACAATCGGTACACCGATATAAGCACCGATTTTGTATTGATCGGTCACCCGCAGTTGGCGGGCCAGCGGGTGCTGGCGACAATTCCGGGTCAGCGCATCTAACTGGCCGGCCACGATTTTGCCACAAAAGGTGTCATCCAGCGGATCGCTAGATGCTGGGGTCAGCGGATGGGGCGTGGCGGCTCCCGGCCCCAGCGAGACTCGCTCGACACGGCGCCGGCCGGCCATAAAACGCGCGGTAAACGCCACATCCATGTCCAGATACTGGCGAATAGCGTCCAGTAATTTATCCAGATCGGCCAGGCTTTGTATATCGGCCGGGTCGGTGTAGCCAGGTTGTACCTCAAGCGGGTTAGCTGCACCGGGCAGCGCCACCGGTCGGGTCTGCGACTCCATTTGCATCGGGCTCCAGGTTCCTTATTGGTTGGCAGGGCACACTCATGCCATCTCTTGTTGGTGTATCAAATTTAACCAGCCTGTTATGTATCGCTGCCCATACCTGAATATAAATTCGCCTAGTGTAATCTTTTGTGTTCAGTGTCTATACTCTTCCTCACTGAGTTGGTATCCCATCTCAACCAGTTCAGTAACCATGTGTATTCCAATATTGGCCAGGGCTCTCCAACCCTGGCTTTTTTTTTGCCTGTCGGTTATCAGCAACAACTTTTCGCGTTTTATACAACCTGTGTAGCCCCTGCCGCAGTCGCGGTATAGCGTAAATCAGGCCCACCATCGGGCGCCGGCGACTTGGTGCGATTCTGGCATAGTCCTTCGACGCCGCACTATGTCGGTATCGCTGTTTTACATAAGGATATTTGCCTCATGATTTTGACGATTCGCTCCGAACGCGCCGCGGATATCGCGACGATTCGTGCGGTGATTCAACAGGCATTCAGCCAGGCTGAACATACCAACCATCAAGAACATCAAATTGTAGATACACTGCGCGAACAGGGTCAGCTATATTTGTCACGGGTCGCCGAGCAGGACGGCCAGCTGATTGGCCATATTGCGGTGAGCGCGGTCAAAATTAACGGCCAGGCAAAATCCTGGTATGCCATCGGCCCGGTGTCTGTGTTACCGGCTTTTCAGTCGTTAGGAGGGGGCAGCCGCCTGGTGGAAAGTACATTGCAACAATTACGCGAAAACGGCGCGCAGGGCTGTGTGGTGGTGGGCGACCCGGCCTACTATACCCGGTTTGGCTTTGCCCAGGCTCGGCGCCTGACCTATGCGGGGATCCCGGCAGGGTATTTTTTGAGTCAGAGTTTTGTAGGGGCGCCACCGCAAGGTGCTGTGACCTATCCTAAAGCCTTTTATCCTGATTAACCCGCCAATTTGAGTAGGCGCGGGCAAATCCTTTGCACCTGCCAAATTTACCGTGCTACTGCGACTGTCTCCTGATGATCACCCTGACGCAACGACATGAGTACCGATAAGTCGGTCAGGGGTTGTTGGGCTTGTTCACTTTGCAAATAATCGCTGATATAACTGATGCCAGCCAGATTGTGGCAGGCTTCTTTGGGCACCACGCCCAGATGCGGATTGTGGCGGGTAAACCAGTCAATCATTAAATCTGTGTCACCATCTGACATGGTATACAGTAAATGGTACATACGAATAAACGCGACCTGGATTTCGCTTTCGGGCGAGTCGCCTTCAAAGCCAACCAGCGCAGTTTGGCGTAGCGCAGTTTCACTGATACCTAAAAGTTGTGAAGCTTCACAACTACTTAGTCCCAATTCTTCATAAGCCCAGGTGAACGCTTTCATCACAATAGCAGGGGGGTTGTTTGCCGTTCGCATTACCAGTCTCCTCATTGTTGAGATATTAGGCAATCTAGGCTGTGCGAAATTTGTACCACCCGGGCAGATGGGTCACACTTTTTAATCTTAATGCAGTTTGAATTTGGGCCGCATGATGTTGCTGACCTTGCGCCCAAACAGCGTCATAAGCCCTTTGCCCCAACCGTGAACGGCAAACTGGTGGTTGTTGTACAACGACACATACACCATTTTGGCCAGCCGCCCCTCAACAAACATGCTGCTGTTGGACAGGGAGCCCATCAGGCTGCCCACCGTGCTGTATTTACTTAAGTGCACCAGCGAGCCATAATCTTTGTAGGTAAAGCTTTTCAGACTTTTGCCTTTGATCAGCGCCACCAGGTTATCCCCGGCCACATCCGCCATCTGATGCGCCGACTGCGCGCGCGGCGGCACCCAGGAACCGTTTTTTTGCTGCACTCCGGCACAATCGCCAATCACAAAAATGCTGTCGTCGGTCAGGCTTTGCAGATGCTCGTTGACCTTTATCTGGTTGGCTTTGTTGGTGTCAAAGATGCCCATAGCGGTTAAAAAGTCCGGCGCCTTAACCCCGGCCGACCACACCATCAAATCTGCTTTGATTAATTCGTCATCGCTGGTCACCAGGCCCTGGGCGGTGGCCTCGGCCACTTTGGTGCCTTCACGCAGGGTGATGCCCAAATCCTGCAGAGCTTGTTTGGCCGACATGGCGATGCGATCCGGCAGGGCCGGTAAAATTCGTGGCCCGGCTTCGACGATGGTGACATTGAGCCGCTCAGAAGACATATCCGGCATGCCATAGGCCTGGGCCAGGTTAGCCACATGGTGCAGCTGCGCGGCCAGTTCGGTGCCGGTGGCGCCAGCGCCCACAATGGCCACATGCAGCGCGCTTTTATCTACCGCAGACTGATTGATACGTAGCAACTGGTTCAACAGCGCGCGGTGAAAGGCTTCGGCCTGATCCAGCGAGTCGAGAGCATAACAATGTTGCTGCACGCCGGGGGTATTAAAATCGTTGCTGACACTGCCCATGGCCAGCACCAGGTAATCATAGTCTAAGGTGCGCTGCGGCAGAATTTCATCGCCTTTATCGTCAAACAGCGGGTTAAGCACAATATGCTTGTCCTGCGGCGCGATGGTACTCAGTTCGCCCAGCTCAAAACGGTAATGGTGTTTGACCGCGTGCATGCGAAAGTCGACGCCATCTGAACTTTTATCGATGACCCCGGCGGCCACCTCGTGTAACAGGGGTTTCCAGACATGGGTGCGGGCTTTATCCACCAGCACAATTTCGGCCTGTTTGTCTTTGCCTAACGATTTGCTTAAGCGAGTCACCAGCTCTAGTCCACCGGCGCCACCGCCTACCACCACGATACGTTTCATGTTCAGTCCTGCAGTAAATTTTCCAGCCATGCCCACTTCGTTCTAACAAATAGCCATGGCTGGGAAAATCAGCCTGCCCGCTTATTATGCACGGGCCAGCAGGATCGTTCACCCTGTCGGCATTTTGTATCAATGGTTCACGTGCGCTGGGGCTAATCAGATCCTTGAAGCACCGCGTGGACGCCCGCATGCTAAGAAAAAAGACGGGCCGGCAAATAGGGTTGCTTTAGTTTACGCTGTTTTTTGCCAAAAAGGCGAAACACTTGCATAGCCCCGGCCTGTCATCTTTTTTTAGTATGTGCGCACAGGAGACATGGTGTTATGGATACACTGATTCCCAGTTTGTCCCAGTTAATCGAATTTGCCGTTGCCCCGGTGTTTTTGCTTACCGGTGTAGCCGGTTTTTTAAGTGTGATGTCGGGCCGTTTGGGGCGCATTTCAGATCGCGTGCGGGTAGCCGAACGGCGGGTGCAAACCCTGGCCGACCCGCAACTAGTGGAACGTTCAAAACAAGAAATTTTATTGTTGTGGAGCCGTGTGCGCGCCGCCAACTGGGCCATTGGTTTTTGCGTGGCCTCGGGGCTGATGATCTGCCTGGTGATTGGCCTGCTGTTCGCCGGGTCGCTGCTGATCGTGGATCTGAAAATGCCCATCATTGTACTGTTTGTGCTGGCCATGCTCTTACTGATCTGCGCTCTGCTGCTGTTTTTGGTGGAAGTGCGGCTGGCCACACGAGCTATCAAGATTGTGCGTACCATCCACAAACCCGGCAAGCTACGTTCCAGCTCGCCGCTGTAGTCCGGCTGGCGCCCCACGGCTGGCTAATCCGGCCGTAGCATCACCCGCTTGTTAGCCTCAGTCACCGTAAAATAATCGCCGCTGCCACCACCGCGTAACATCGGCTGCGCGGCGGCAGTCTGGTACACGCCGTCTTTTAAAAACTGCTTGTCGATATGTACGCCCACCACCTCGCCGAACACCATGTAGGCGTCCACCGGCTGGTTGGCCTGATCGTTGAGCTGCACAATCTGGGTAGCCCGGCACTCCATCACCACCGGGCTGGCCTGCACATGGGGCACCCGCACCACCCGTGAGGCGCCAGTGGCCAGCTCGCTCAAAGCAAATTCATCCACCTCGCTGCCCACCTTGGCGCTGGTTTGATTCATCTTGTCCATCAGCGGTGCGCTGACCAGGTTCCAGCAAAACTCACGGGTTTGTTCAATATTGCGCACACTGTCTTTATAGCCCACGCTGGCAAAACCAATGATAGGCGGTACATAGTTAAAGGCGTTGAAAAAGCTGTACGGTGCCAGATTGAGCTGGCCGGAAGCATCCTGGCTAGAGATCCAGCCAATCGGCCGTGGGGCAATAATGGCGTTAAACGGGTCGTGAGGCAGCCCGTGCCCCTGGCTGGGTTCGTAATAGTGGGTCTGGTCCGGCATGGCGGTTTCCTTGGTCGCGGTTTAGCCTTGCTACGGCCGGGCGACGTCCTTGGGTTAGCTTACTTTATGATCGGTAGAGAATAAAAAGGCCGCTGTCGCATTGAACCGCAGCGTCCGCAAACGGTATAAATCGCAGCAACATCAATCACAAGGAACACATTATGATAGGCAGGATGGTCGCACTGCTGGGGCTGCTGTGGGCGGTCGCAGCGCTAACCGATGGCGGGCGCGCACACGCGTTGCCGGATACCAGTGATTATACCCACTTACAGTATGACGCCAGGCTAACGGGTATGCCCTACCCGTTTGACGTGTCAGAATTTGAGTTTGAGTCCCAGGGCATGACTTTGCAAATGGCCTACATGTATCTGCCGGCCAGTGATGGTTTTCCGGTAGTTACCCTGCTGCACGGCAAAAATTTTAACGGCGCTTATTGGGAGCAAACTGCGCGTTGGCTGCATGAGCAAGGCTACGGCGTGTTGATGCCTGATCAAATCGGCTTTGGCAAATCGGCCAAACCGACCGACTATCAGTACAGTTTTGCCAACCTGGCGCACAATACCCAGCGCTTGTTAGACAAGCTCAATATTCGCCGCACGGTGGTGGTGGGCCATTCCATGGGCGGCATGCTGGCCACCCGCTTTGCACTGTTATTTCCCGGCAATACCCAGCGCCTGGTGCTGGTCAATCCCATCGGGCTGGAAAACTATCTTCACTATGTGCATTACCAGGACCCGGATGCGTTTTACCGCAGTGAGTTGAAAAAGATGCCCGAGGACATCATCGCCTATCAGACCCGGCATTATTACGACGGCACCTGGAACGCCCGCTACGCTGAGCATGCCGAGCCCCTGATTGGCTGGACCCAGGGCCCGGACTGGCCGATTCTGGCCAAGGTCAGTGCGCTGACCTATGATATGATTTTTACCCAGCCGGTAGTGGAAGAGTTTGATGCGCTGAGCATGCCGGTCACCCTGATTGTAGGCACTCGCGACCGCACTGCGCCGGGTCAGGACCGTAAACGCCGCGGCGTGGAATACAAGCTTGGCCGTTACGATACCCTGGGCAAGCGTATTAGTCAGACCTATCCGGATATCAAGGTGGTAGAGCTGGATGGCCTGGGGCACCTGCCCCACATCGAAGATTTTAGCCGCTTCAAGGCGCCGTTTTTAGAAGCAGTAGTGCGCAAGAGCCAGCCCTGAGACTGGCTTTGGCGCTGGACTCGACACCAATTAATGGGGTGCCGGCTGACTGCGGATTTTGACCGGCTTGCGCACCAAAGGCGAGGTACGCGTGCCGCGCGGCCGATAATGATAGTGTTTGACGTTGCAGGCCACCTCAATGTCCTGCTCAGCCATGGAATGCGGCTCGCGCACTTTGGATTTGCTTAAGGTATGTTTAAAGCACATAACCACCTCGAAATAATGCTCAATAACCTGCGCATTGATTACTACCACACAGACAGTAATGTCTGTGCTCCTGTATACAGTGTATTCATAATGTATGCCATATCGGCAACGCGCCGCCGGGTGGATTTTTCTCAGCGCTTGGTAGATGATACGCTGTAGCGGCAGGCAGGCCGGCGGATGCCGGTGTTTTTCGTCTTATCTTCAATATATTTAGCCTTTAAGGGTAATTTTTTATGTATAAACTGGTACTTATCCGGCATGGTGAAAGCCAATGGAATTTAGAAAACCGTTTTACCGGGTGGCATGATGTCGACTTGACTGATACCGGTGTAGCACAAGCCAAAAATGCCGGCAAATTGCTACAGGAAGCAGGTTTTGAATTTGATTTGGCCTATACCTCCGTGCTGCTTCGGGCCATTAAGACGCTAAACCTGGCTTTGGAAGAAATGGGCCAGCATTATCTGCCGGTCGAACGCCACTGGCGCTTGAACGAACGTCACTATGGCGCGCTGACCGGCCTGGATAAAGCCGAGACAGCAGAAAAACACGGTGAAGATCAGGTCAAAATGTGGCGCCGCAGCTTTGATGTGCCCCCGCCAGCAGTGGACACTGACAGCGAGCATTTCCCGGCGCATGACCGCCGCTACAACAACATCGATCCAGCCATTTTGCCACGTGCAGAAAGCCTGAAACTGACCATCGAGCGAGTCCTGCCTTACTGGCATGATGTGATCCGCCCGAGTATCCAAAATGGCCAGCGCGTGGTGATTGCAGCCCATGGGAATAGTTTACGTGCGCTTGTGAAATATCTGGATGGGATGAGCGAAGAAGAAGTGCTGGAGCTCAACATTCCGACTGGTGTGCCTTTGGTATACGAGCTGGACAAAGACATGAAGCCTATCTCCAAAAATTATTTAGGCGATGCTGATGAAATCAAAAAAATGATGGACTCGGTGGCGAATCAGGGTAAATCCAAGTAAGCCAACACCCCTTTTTACTAAAACCGTCGCGGCTGCTGCCCCGGCGGTTTTTTTATGCCTGCCTGTCACAGTAACCTGATTGCGCTGTTGGGCGCGGATGAGCCTAACCAGCAAGGTCGGTGCTACTGGGTGATTGCCCATCGGCTGATAAGTTTCTTCAACCCAAGGATGCCGATATGAATATTGCAGTGGCGTTTCACAGCGGCTACGGCCATAACAAAAAACTGGCTTCGATAAGCGCGCTTTTCCTACGCAAACCAGTGCCGGGTACGGTTGGCAAACCACACCAGCGATAGCATTACCGGCACTTCCACCAACACCCCCACCACGGTAGCCAGCGCGGCCCCCGACTGCAGGCCAAACAACGAAATCGCCACGGCCACAGCCAACTCAAAAAAGTTGGAGGTGCCAATCATGCAGGCTGGGGCAGCCACATTGTGCGGCAGGTTGAGCTGCTTAGCCAGCAGATAGGCAATGGCAAAGATGCCGTAAGTCTGAATCAGCAGCGGGATGGCAATCAGCACAATGCTTTGTGGCTTGGCCAAAATCGTGGTGGCCTGAAAGCCAAACAACAGTATCAGGGTGGCAAGCAGGCCGACGATCGACAAGGGCTTAAGCCGCTCCACCCACCCACTAATGGCAGCTTCGCCGTGGCGCTGCAAACGGGCGCGGGTGATCACTCCGGCCACCAACGGCAATAGCACATACAACACCACTGACAGCATCAGGGTATCCCAGGGCACAGTAATGTCCGATACCCCTAACAGCAGACCAGCCAGCGGGGCAAAGGCAATAATCATGATGACATCATTAACCGATACCTGCAGCAGGGTGTAATTGGCATCGCCGCGGGTCAGATGGCTCCACACAAAGACCATGGCAGTACAAGGGGCGACTCCCAGCAAGATCATACCGGCGATGTATTCGCTGGCGGTTTGCGGATCGACCCAGTCGGCAAACAGGCCTTTAAAAAACAGCCAGCCCAACAAGGCCATGGAAAACGGTTTGATCAGCCAGTTAATCACTAAGGTCAGTGCCAGGCCTTTGGGCTTTTTACCCACATCCTTCAGTGCACTAAAATCTACCTGGATCATGATGGGATAAATCATCAGCCAAATCAGCACCGCGACGACCAGATTGACATGAGCCACTTCCAGCGCGGCAACCTGGGCAAAGACCTGCGGCATCACGCTGCCGGCAGCCACGCCCACCACAATACATAAAGCCACCCATACCGACAGGTAGCGTTCAAAAAATCCCATATTGACTCCTTTGCTTAGCGTGCGCCAAGTTTGTTTAAGGCCACCCGCAACGCATCACCCTGGAGGTTGGCGCGGGCGATAGTTTTGAGCGCGTGAGCACGCTGTTCGATGGTGGCAATGACCTGGTTAAAGGCTTCAGCCTGCGCCTTCGGATCGGTTAGCTTGGACGGATCGGGCAGGCCCCAGTGCAGTTTTAAGCTACGCGAAAGATACAGCGGACAGGCTTCGCCGGCAGCGGCATCGCACACGGTAATCACCACATCGGCCGGATACTGTTCAAACTCATCCCATGACTGACTGCTCAGCCCATCTGTGGCATAGCCGGCGCGCTCCAGATAGGCCAGAGTTTGTGGATGAACTTGCCCGGCTGGCTGGCTGCCGGCACTTTTGGCCTGTACATCCGGCCCGGCCAGCTGATTAACAATGGCTTCGCTTAAAATGCTGCGGCAGCGGTTATGGGTACAGATAAATAAAATATTCATGATGGGCTCTTTTTAAGACGAACAGGCCGGCGCGCTGGCAGCAGCCAGATTATCGCGGGCTGCCTGCAGGTAGGCCGGATTGTGCTCCGTGGTGGTATTTAAAACAGTTAAGCACCAGGCGGGGAGCGCCGGATGCAGTTGATAGTGCACCCACTTGCCGCGCCGCTCGCCGGTAACCAGCGCGCATTTGCGTAGATCCGCCAGATGGCGGGAAATTTTAGGCTGGCTTAACCGCAGCGCATCAATCAGATCGCACACACACAAGCTGGTGTGCTCGCTTAACAGCAGCAGTATATGTAGCCGGGTGTCGTCGGCCAGACATTTGTAAAACGATAAGGGCGTCACACTCACCTCAGATATGAAATTTCAGATATGTGAAATACCGTATATGATAATGCTGTGGGTGTCCAGTGCTTAGCGTACGTATTATCGCCTAAACTTCAGACTGAACACCTGACAATGCGTGCACGCAACCCTGTAAAAAGTACCTGTCAGTATGGCTCGCAAGCGCTCCAGCTGGCGCAGAGTAAGGTTTAGCAGGCTGGCACTGGCTTTGCTCAGTAATATTTAATGGCTGTAATGGACAGCCACTTTGCATGTGGAGAACAACCATGTCGGGTTTTCACGGACATCTGGGCGTGTGGCCTTTGGCCGAACAAGGGTATCAATTTGCGGTATGGGCGCCGCATGCGCAGTCAATGGCGGTGGTGGGCGAGTTTAACGACTGGTCGGATAGCGCTCATCCCATGCAGCAGACCGAAGATGGTATCTGGTGGTGCGATTGCCCGGACGCCCGCAACGGCCAGCAATATCAGTTTGCCATGGAGGATTACCATGGCAACAAGCAGCAAAAAAATGACCCGCGCGCCCGCTTGCTGACCCACAGCGATGGCAACAGCATCATCTACGATGATGATCATGACTGGCAAAGCCATGACTTTGTGCCAGCGCCCATCCACCAGCAGGTGATTTACGAGCTGCATATCGGCACTTTTGCCAAACCGGATGCCGACACCGCCGGCACCTTCGCCACCGCCATCGACAAGCTGGATGAACTGCACGATATGGGGATCACCTGTATCGAGCTGATGCCGGTGAATGAATTTGCTGGCGATACCAGCTGGGGGTACAACCCGGCCTACCCGTTTGCGGTGGAAACCGCCTATGGCGGCCCGGAAGGGCTCAAACAACTGGTGGATGCCGCCCATCAGCGCGGCATGAGTGTGATTTTGGATGTGGTATATAACCACTTAGGCCCCAGCGATCTGGATATGTGGCAGTTTGATGGCTGGCATGAAAACAACAAAGGCGGTATCTATTTTTACAATGACTATCGCAGCGCCACTCCCTGGGGCGACACCCGCCCGGATTATGGCCGGCCTGAAGTGCGTCAGTATTTTATCGACAATGCTCTGATGTGGCTTAACGAATACCGTCTCGACGGGCTGCGCATGGATATGGTGCCCTATATGCGCAGTGTGTCCGGGGTGGACGATGGCAGCGATGATATCGAAGAAGCCTATACCCTGATTCGCCAGCTCAACGAACACATTCACAGCCAGTGTGCCAATAAGCTCACCCTGGCCGAAGACCTGCACAGTCATCACTTTATTACCGATGCACTGCCTGACGGCTGCGGCTACACCGCCCAGTGGGATGCCGGTTTTGTGCACCCGGTACGCCAGACCCTGACCGCCGGTGATGATAATACGGTGGCGCTGGAGCCGGTGGAACAGGCGGTGCTTCATACCTACAGCGGCCGGCCGTTTTCACGGGTGATTTATACCGAATCCCATGATGAGGTGGCCAATGGCCGGGCCCGGGTGGTGGAAGAAGTGGCCCCGGGCAATGTGGATGAGGACTTTTTTGCGCACCACAAAGGCATGCTGGCTGCTGCGCTGGTGATGACCAGCTGTGGTATACCGATGCTGTTTCAGGGCCAGGAATTTAAACAGCATGGCTGGTTTGATGACGAACATGACCTGGACTGGGAACGCAAAGACGAGTTCACGCATTATGTGGAAGGCTTTCGCCGGCTGATTGCGCTGCGTACCAACCAGCAACACACCAGTGCCGGGCTGACCGGCGCACTGACCGAGGTGGTGCATCGTGACCCGCAGCATAAGGTGCTTGGCTATGTGCGGCGCAACGAAGCCGATGATCAGCCAGTGTGGGTGTATCTGTGCCTGGCCAATCAGCAGGTGACTGAGTATCAGCTACACGGCCTGCCATCCCAGCCCCAGTGCCTGTTTGCCTGGCAGCAGGGCCAGCCCACGGAGATCACCCCCGACGAGGGCCGGGTCACTCTGGAGCCTTACAGCATCTTCATTTTTGGTGCTGGTTAATCGGCTGAATAAGTTTTATGCTTGACCCTGTAGTTTACTTGAGGGTTTATACTGGGCAGCATGAACACAGAGACCTTGATGAAAATTGGCGAACTGGCGCAGGCGGCCGGGGTGTCGGTAGAAACCATTCGCTTTTACGAAAGTAAAGGGCTGGTGGCCGCGACGCGCCGCTCGGCCAGCGGCTATCGCTTGTTCGCCGATGAGGACCGCAGCCGCCTGCTGTTTATTCAGCGGGCCAAGCAGGTGGGCTTTACCCTTGATGAGATCCATGAACTGTTGGCGCTGAAACTGCAGCCCGACAGCCATACCTGTGAAGAGGTAAAACAGCGCACCGAAGCCAAGTTAGACATGGTCAGCCAAAAAATCGCCGAGCTGGAGCGCATTCAGCGCTCGCTGCAGCGCCTGTATACCCGGTGCAGCGGTGGGCCGCAAAGTGCGCAACACTGCTCTATTTTGCAACTGCTGGAGTCGGATGATCCATTATGAATGATGTACTGCTGTTGGTGGACAATTTTGTCGCCTTGTTTGTGGAATCCGCACCCTGGTTGCTGCTGGGCTTAATGGTGGCCGGCATCATGCACGAACTGGTGCCGGTGAGCATTTTGCAACGCCATATGGGCAGTGCCAGCTACAGTGCCATCGGTAAGGCTGCAGTGATCGGCGCGCCGCTACCCTTGTGTTCCTGCGGTGTGATCCCGGCGGCGGTGGGCCTGCGCCGCAGCGGTGCCTCTAAACCCGCCACCGTGTCGTTTTTGGTGTCCACCCCGGAAACCGGGGTGGATTCGGTGTCGGTGTCCTATGCCCTGCTGGGCCCGTTGTATGCCATCGTGCGCCCGGTAGCGGCGATTTTAAGCGCGCTGTATGCCGGAGTCATGGTGAAATGGTTTGCCGGCGAAGAAACGCCGGCTGTCCAGCCAGCAAAAGCGCCGGCCAGCAGTTGTTGCAGTGCCCCGGCAGAAACCCAAGCCGCCACCACCGAGTCCAGCTGTTGCGACCATGATCATCCAACCGTAAAAACTCGCCAGACACCGGGCAAAGCTCGCGCCATGTGGCAGTTTGCCAGTGGCCAGCTGCTGGAAGATATTATGCTGTGGTTGTTACTGGGCCTGGGCCTGGCGGCAGCCATTCAAACTTGGGTGCCCACCGACTTTTTAACCCAGTGGGGTGATGGCTGGGTGGCCATGCTGGTGATGGCGCTGATTGGCGTGCCCATGTATATCTGCGCCACCGCCTCCACTCCAATCGCGGTAGGCTTTTTGGCTGTTGGTTTATCCCCGGGTGCAGTGCTGGTATTTTTGCTGGCCGGGCCGGCCACCAATGTGTCGACCATGGGCATGATTTACAAAGAGCTGGGCCGGCGCTCGCTACTGTTGTACGTATTTAGCGTGGTCAGTGCCAGTATTGGCCTAGGCTATGCCCTTAACAGCCTGATTGCAGCCTTCGACTGGCAGCATCTGATTGTCACTGCCGGCAGTCAGCATCATCACAACACACTGGTGGAGATGATTTACATCGGCTGTGCCATTGTGCTGGCGCTGATGATGGCCAAAAATTTGCTCACCCAGCTACATGAAAAATATAAATCCGGCGACCAGGCCAGTTGCTGTTCGTAACCACTTGGACGTTTTGATAGAGCGTACCCTCCCTGGGCTGTAGCCTCAGGGCTTCAGCCTAGGTACACTGGCAGCTTTGGTTCACAGCGGGCAATTTGGTATGACATCACCCTGGGTTATTGGTATGGATGGCGGCGGTACCCGCTGCCGTGCACGCTTGTTGCATCTGGCCAGTGGCCGCACCCTGGATGTGGAAACCGGCCCGGCCAATCCGGCGTCTAATGCCACACGCGCCTATGCCTCCGTGCTTGATGCCTGCACCAAGCTGCAACAACAAAGCGGGCTGCCGGAGTCAGAATTTGTCCGGATCCCGGCGGTGTTGGGGCTGGCCGGCCTGAATGTGGCCGACAGCGAGGCACGGGTTTCCCACTGGCAGCTACCCCTGCACCAAGTGCAATTTACCACCGATTTGCACATTGCCTGCGCCGGCGCCCATCGCGCCAGACACGGCGCAATTGTGATCACCGGTACCGGCAGCTCAGCCTGCTGTATCGGTGACCAGGGAATCAAAATCTGGGGCGGACACGGTTTTGTGCTGGGCGATGATGCCTCTGGCGCCTGGCTGGGCCGCCAGGCCTTGCGCCACACCTTACAAACCTTAGAAGGCATGCAACCGGCCAATGCTTTGTGTGAATCCGTGGTCTCTCAATTGGGCAGCGATTTGCCTGCGCAGCTGGTGGCTACCAGTTTAGCTTTCGAACCGACCGAGTTTGCTGCCCTGGCACCCTCAGTGTTTAACTGCGCAGCCGCCCAGGATCCTGCCGCCTGTGCGCTTTTGCGCGAGGGCGCAGCTTATCTGGACGCGGTGATTGCTCAGCTGTATCAGCAGCAGCCACTACGTATCGCCATGCTGGGCGGCCTGGCTCAAGCCTGGCAACCCTGGCTGGCGCCGGTGAGCCGCCAGTGTCTCTCAGACGCTTTGGCAAGCCCGCTGGAAGGCGCTACACTGCTGGCCCAACACCTTTTAGACGATAGCAGGGTATGACCGAGTTTTTTGCACCGCAGTTTTTTGATGGCCACACACTGCTGGCTGATGTGACCTTTGCTGTAGCCGATGGCAAGGTGGTGAGCGTCACACCCAATACCACCGCTGGCGCTGCTCAGGTACTAAATAGTCTGGTGGCACCGGGCATGGTGGATGTGCAGGTAAACGGCGGTGGTGGGGTCCAGGTCAATGACGCGCCCACCCCGGCCACCTGGCAGACTCTGGCCGATGCCCACCGGGTGCATGGCACCACCAGTGTACTGCCCACTGTCATCACCGATGACCTGGCCATTATGCAGCGGGCTGCAGACACCCAGGCCAGCATGCATCAAACCGATCCCGCGCGCTTTGTGGGCATTCATTTTGAAGGCCCGCATTTAAGCCAGGCCAAAAAGGGCATGCACAGCAGCGCCCATGTGCGCGGTTTGGGCGAAGCTGAAAAACAGCTATTTACCCGTAAAGATCTGGGTCAGGTAGTGGTCACCGTGGCCCCCGAAACCGTCTCGCCACAGGAAATCCGCTGGCTGGTCTGCCAAGGGGTGATTGTCAGCTTAGGCCATACCAATGCCAGCTATGAACAAGCCAGTGCCGCCATGGCTGCCGGTGCGACCGGGGTTACTCATCTGTACAATGCGATGTCGGCGCTGACCAGTCGCGAGCCCGGCGTGGTCGGCTGTGGTTTGTATGAAAAAGACGTATTCTGCGGGCTGATTGTGGATCTAGAACATGTGCATCCGGTCAGCGCGACGCTGGCCATGCAGGCCAAAGGGGCGGACCGGCTGATGCTGGTTACCGATGCCATGGGCCCGGCGGCCAGCGACACCGACTATTTTGACTACCAGGGCACCCGGGTTACCCGCCAGGGCAATACTCTGCGCCTGGCCGATGGTACCCTGGCCGGCTCCTGCCTGACCATGCAGCAGGCCATTGCCAATACGTATCTTACCCTTGGCCAACCGCTGGACGCCACCCTGGCCATGGCCACCTCGACCCCGGCGGCTTTTTTAGGCCGGCCAGAGATTGGCTCTTTGCAGACAGGAGCCACCGCTAACTTTATACTGTTAGACAGTGCATTGAATGTGACCGCCTGCTGGCAAAATGGCGAACCTGTCTCTATATAAAGTTGGCGTATTTAAAGCGTGGATTCAGCTGCCCTTCTCATAGCCATATGTTGCTCGCTTTAACACATCGCGGGTTCAAAAGTGAAGCAGGGGAGGCATGCTACTCCCCCCTCGTTATTAATTATCTGCCTTGTTCTCTTTCGCCACTGGGTAATTCAATGCTTTCCAGGCCTTCATACCTCCCAATAAATTACTTACTTGGGTATAGCCAGCTTTAAGCAACAGACTAACCGCTAATCCGGCTCTGTGCCCCACACCACAGGTAACGACTACAGGACGATTTTTGTCTAGTGGTAAGTCTGAAGCTTTTTCTTCCAGATACCCTACATAGCAGTGCATCGCATTGGGGATGTGACCAGACTCAAATTCATCAATTTCGCGAACATCTAAAATCTGGGGAGCCTCTTTTATATCATGCAAGGTGCGAGGTGATACAGAATTACAATGAGCCCATGGTTGGCCCGCATCCCGCCAGGCTTCATATCCACCAGCTAAGGCCCCTTTTATATTGTCCATACCAATATTACTGAGGTGGCGGACAGCTGGGTCGATGTCAGACTCTCGGTCTGTGACCAAAAAAATCTGCTGGTTTGCTTCGGCTACCCACCCACCAAAAACAGCCAGCCCGCCTAACCAAATACTGTAGCTCCCAGGGATATGTCCGCCTACGAATGCTTCTGGTAAGCGCGTATCGTAAACATGATTTCCATCGCTTTGGCGAGCAAAATCCGTTACTGGCAGAAGTGCGACATCTCCTGACAGTTTTGCAGGAGGCACCCCACCGTCTAAATTAATTTTTTCCATTTGTCTGAAATAAGGAGGGCGAGGTAAGCGCTCACCGCCTTTTTTGGCCGAAAACTCTGCACGTGACAGCGTAAAAACATCGTTGTAGGTTTTTTCATCGCCTAATGTAGACCAGGATCGATCTGCCATCCCACTACCGCACACCGAACCCGGCCCGTGTGCAGGCAGGATTAAAGCTGTATCCCCTAATCCTGCAAGTTTTTGATGAATGGAATCATAAATTTTTTCGGCGTTTTCTACTGACTTGTCCGAATCGGGTAAATCTGTGCGGCCGGTGTCACCAAAAAATAGCGTATCGCCTGTGAATATTGCCCATGCTGTCTCTGCTTGTTTACTCTCGTAGACTGCATAACACATACTTTCAGGTGTATGACCGGGTGTATGTATTGCTACAATACGAAGGTTGCCAATTTGAAAGGTGTCTCCATCCTGTAACCGAAGGTCTCCGTGACCAAATGTTGCAAAATCTCCATTGACGATTTTGGCTCCAGTGCGCTTGGCCAACCAGGCAGAACCCATTACAAAATCTTCCTGCCTGTGTGTTTCAGCTATATGAGTAATTCTGACACCCGCTTGGCGGGCTGCGTCCAGATAAGGTTGGACATGACGGCTGGGATCAACCAGTAGCGCCTCTTCGCCATCTGACAGCAACCAGGCATAATGCGCTATACCCGGAGTTTCGATACGCTGAACTTTCATTGCTTTCTCTCCATTTGGTTAACTGCACGAAAAAGATAAGACGTTAAATTCTTCCGCGTTGAACGAGCCAGTGATGGAGCACCATACCTACCAACATTGCTGCAACGAACAGCAACACATCAGTGTGCAGGGTAGTAAGCGCTACCAAACTGGGACCGGGGCAAAAGCCTCCTATCCCCCACCCAATACCGAAAATAGAGGCCCCCGCGATAAGTTTTTTATCTATTGAGGTGCTTGTGGGCATGTCAAAAGAGTTGCTAAATAATGGTTTTGAACGCTGTCGCACCCAATGAAAACCGGGCAATGCCACCGCCACGGCCCCACCCATTACAAATGCGAGGGTCGGATCCCAATTCGAACTCCAGTCTAGAAAGTTGAGAACTCTGGCCGGATTACTCATACCTGAAATAATCAGGCCCAGACCGAAGAGTGCGCCGCTAACTAAAGCCGCAAACAGTGTTTTCACGTCCCCCTCCTTTATCCCAATAGATGACGAATAAATGTGGTCGTAAGCACAGCTGCGCCGAAAAACACTAAGGTGGCAACCGTTGATCGAAGCGATAAACGCGCTAAACCAGCAACTCCGTGCCCAGATGTGCACCCACTGCCCAAGCGGGTGCCAAAGCCCACTAGTAAACCGGCTAAAACCATCCACCCACTATTTACTTGAGTTTGAACTGGAAAGGGGCCCACTACTAGTGCATAGACTATGGGAGCCAGTAACATGCCGCATAAAAAAGCCAGGCGCCAGTGCCGTTCATGGCCTTGACGCGTCAGTGCCCCTGCGGAAATACCTGAAATCCCAGCAATCCGACCTATGGCCAATAATAGAAACACAACAGCAATGCCAATTAACAAGCCGCCCGTCAGGCCGGCCCAGGGTTCGAATGGTGTAGACGTCCAGGAATCCATAGGCTCTCCTATCAATGCAAACCACATCTTGCTGTTTAGCTAATAAAATCTAGCAACAATTTATTGCATCACTGTATGCTTAGAACGAATCTTCGCCATTGAAACGTGCTTACTGGGCGGATTAGATCACCCCCCTGCTTTACCGCAGAAGTGGAATACCCTCACTTTTTAGAGAGCTAGCCTTAAACACAGGTAATACGAGTTTGGGCTTACAAGGTCATTGGATTTTAATTATCGAACTTGGATATTCAGGGTAGTTAAAGGCAATGCACAGTAAAGTGTCTTTGGGAGACCGAGTCGACCTTTCCTGACCCATAGATATTCAGTGTAACTACACCTCTCCACTTTGAATCATTCTTTTGAAATGCTATACCCTGAAGTACAGTAAAAGTTGATCACGTAGCCATCCGGTATGATATCAAATACAGGCTTGAAGGGCTAACTTGCAAAGGCGTATTGCGGCTATGGCATTTCACAGCCGCAATATAGCATTAGGGATCCACACACTCACAGGCTTGTTTGACCGTGCGGCTGGCCTGGTTCTCAGTCAGGCAGATTTCCGCCTGGTGGGTGGTACAGCGTTGTGCTTGGCCATCCGGTAGCGCTTGAGTTAAGGGTAACAGCTGCATATTTTTGCTTAGGAGGGTTTCGGTTTGTTGAGTACTGTCTTTACGCAGCACCACCGAAAAGCTTTGTTGGTTGGCAAACTCAGGGTTGTTGGCTAAAAAGTCGGCCATCTGTTGGGCCGGTCCGCCGCTAGCCAGGCTAGCGCTACTTACCAGCAAAGTGGCTCCGGCGCACATGGGGGCGATAATAGAGCGCGGTTGCATCTGTGGGTATCCTTTTTCACGTTATGAGTATCCGTCTACGTCCTACCGCATTGATGTCAGTGCACTGGCAGCAGCGCCCCTGCATAAAATGTGTACACCCCACCCTAACAGGCAGCCCCAGCCACAGCCTTTTACTCATGAGCACAAAGCGACTGCCGGCTTTTTACCGGTCAGTCTTTGTTGCGCTGCATCACCAGTGGCTCTTTGAAGGTTAATGTGCGATACGGGAATGGAATTTCGATACCGGCATCATCCAGCGTACGTTTGACCGCGCTGACCACTTCGCCACGCGAGCGGCGATGATCCAGCGGCGTCGGGCCGGTCCACCAGGTCACTTCAATATCAATACTGCTGCTACCAAAGCCGTGCAAAAACACTTGGATGGGTTTTTGGGTGTCCACCGTCGAGCAGTCTTTGAGAGTCTTTTCAATCAGGCTGACGGCCTGATCAGCATCCTCATCATAAGCCACCCCGGTCATGATGGTAATACGGCGCAGCTCCTGGTCGGTCAGCACACTGACTGCGTTTTTAAACAAAAACGAATTGGGCACCACCACCAGCTCCCCGTTGGTTTTTCGGATAGTGGTCATGCGCACCGAAATGCGTTCCACTTTGCCTAGAATCGACTCACATTCAATAAAGTCGCCTTTTTCAAACGGGTATTTCCACAACAGCAGCACACCGGCAAAAAAGTTTTCAAAAATTTCTTTAAAGGCAAAGCCGATAGCCACCGACGCCAGCCCGAGCCCGCCCAACGCCTTGGCCGGGGTCAGCCCCGGAAAGATGACCATGGCAGTGAGCAGCAAACCTAGCAGCCACACCCCGATATGCGCCAGGCGCACCAGCAGTTCGCTCAGCGACTGACGCATATGGCCGGTGAGCTTATGCACCAGTTTTCCGACCAGATTGGCCATCAGCCAGGTCAGCAGTATCACCACCACACCCGCAAACAGATACGGCAGATGTTCAATAAACTGGTGGACTATGCCCGTGACTGTTTCTTCCAGGGTCTGGAGCGGAGATAAATCTTCAACCGTCTTTTTATTATCCGATGCAGCATCCGGCTGCTGCGCCCAGGACGCCATGCTAAGCAGACTAAATAACAAAACGCAGATTCGGTGTGCCATAAACAGTCCCTGATTGGCTATAACGGGGGAGTCGGTATCAGGTATTAACGGCAGTACGCGAGGGTTGGTTCAAATAATAGTCACTCATCACACGCTCCCCTCAGCCAGATTGCCTGAGTTTAACCCTCATCTCGTACTTTTCAGGTTATTATCAAAAATAAAACTATTCATTTTGAAAGGAACAGACCATGTTTTCGTTTTTCAAACGCGACCCGGCCAAAAAGCTAAAAAAGCAACACGCCACGCTATTATAAAAAGCCATGATGGCTCAGCGTAATGGCGATATAAAAACCTACTCGACCCTGACCGCCCAGGCAGAACAGCTGGAGCAGCAAATCAAGCAGGCAGAAGCAGCGAAGTAAGTGGGCCTGGCCTAACCACCACGGGTGTATTTCGGGTCAAAGATATTGTTGATAATCCCACTCCTGGACTACCCCGTCCGAGCTCAACGTCACCAGATTACCAGCGGCATTGGTGGTTAAGTCCATCACGGTTGCATTGGCGGTATAGCGTTTGATGGTCCAGGAGGTAATCTCATCGCCGCTGGCTGCATCCCACAGAGTGACAACATTTTTGGGAGAGGTGGTAATCAGATACTGGCCGTTTTCAACAAACAGCCCGTGGCGAAAAAACCGAAAGCGCTCAAAGTAAGACAATGCTGATAGTTTGTCGCCGCTGTGTTTGTCCAAAATCCAGTGGTCGGTTAGTGCATCAGACACAAACAGCTTATCAGACGCATCATCCACTGCCAGCGCAGTAATTCTGGAACGAAAGGTGTGCTGATATGCGATATCGCCGCTGGCAATTTCCCAGTAGGCCAGATTTTTATCGGTGGAGCCCGATAATGCAAACGGGCTGTCACCCGCATAGGCCAGCCGGGTGACCTGCAGGGTGTGATGGTCCAGTTTCAGCGCATTGCCAGTACGCAAATCCACCAACAATACCGCCCCATCCGTCATACCGACCAACACTTTGTGACCAGTATGATCAACAAACAGCCGGGAAACCGTGGCACTGGCTTGAAATCCCAGCACATCCCAGGAGGTGATGACCGAGCCATCCACCATGCTGAGCAAACTGACACTCCAGTGCCCGGCCACCGCCAATCGCTGCTTATCACCGGATAATACGAGCCGGGTGATTTCGCCGTTGAAGCGCTCAGGGCCCCAGGCATGAACTTGCTGTTGCGCCACCGTATTCCAAACACTGACCTGCTGATCCGCGGTCAGCAGCGCAATCAACGAGGCATCTTGTGCTAAGTCCGCCGAGACTACCGGGTTCTCAACAAAGCGGTGCAAAGAAGAAGACTGCAACATCTCAGGCTCGTTGCCACATCCCATCAACAAGCTGATAAGCCACATTCCAACCCCCAGGCGAGCCCAGCTTACTAAGGCTCGCAGCCGGCAAAAGTCTTTCATACCGATGATACATCCCTTTATATTTATAAAATAACACCTGACAGACTGCCTCAGCGCGCAGCCAAACTTTACCAGTTGGGGAGGGGAAGTCCACAGGGAGTCAGAATTAGGACTATTGTTGTTTGGCAGCTTTGTACGTGAAGCGGACGGCCGCTACAGCTTTTTAATGGCCAAAAACGAGCTAGGGTTGGAGTTCGTTTTGGATCGTAAAGCACATTGTTTGTATGGATACAGCGGACTTACGATCCTATTAAATGGTCGGCAAATCTTAATTTAGATTGAGGTGATCTTTTCGGTTATCGCTCTGACTTTACCAACGGATACACCAAATGCCCTTCCAGTATCTTCCATGTATTTAATCACTGATTTTGATATTTCACCTTCATATCTCGCATATGGGTCAATGAACTGATTTAGGTTGGATAACTTTATCTCAAGGGTGGTTTTCGACCAAGATACTGTTTCTTCTGGAATCAATGTAGGGTACTGCAAAGACAATGCTAGCACTTGTTCTGCGATTCCCTTTAGTTCTCCAAGTGCCTGTTTTACTTCTATAAATGACGGTTTTCCAACTATCATATCTTGTTGCTGCTTGAGCAATTGAGAGGCGTCGGGGTTAGTCTTTATCGCTTCTTCAAAATACAGGAACTCCTGTACCGCTTCGTAATTATTGATAATTATTACAACCTGTTTAGAGGCTGGAATCATGTATTGATTTATCTTAGCTAGAGTATCGAGTTCAAGAACAGCGCGTTTGTGTTCTTTGCTGTCATTCGATGCATTTATTTGGCTTACAGCGTTGAGAGCTACGATACCAATTAAACAGGCAGCATTTAGACCAATATATTTGGTAGGTTTTTCTGTTTCTTGCATCTTTCTCATAGTCAGATTCAAAAAAAGTGAGAGCAACGCTAAAGCAGCAGATGAGATTGCAATTATCAATTTTTTTCCTTCGAGTAGTGAATAAGTCGAGTAGATATTATGGAGTATTTTGGATTTCCAAAATACGATAAATAAATGGTTAACTTACTGAAGTAAAATTATCTAGCTGCTGGATGGGACTTTCATAAGCACGCTCTAGCTCAAGATTAGTAAGCGTGTATGAACCGTCGTTGTTCAGATTTAGCGTTGATTAATAAAATTTCCCAAGATCCTGATAGCTTCAATACCATCTGCGACAGGTAACTCGTTGTAATCCACTTTTGTATCTAAGACTCGACGTATATATGTACCGCTACTATCTTCAAATTTAGGATGCACGTATGGATTTCGCATTTTTCTGAGGGAGGTTAACTGGTCAGCCAAATCACTATCAATGACTTTATGAGCCAATGCTGCTGCAATGAGTTTCGCAAACCCTTTTGTTGCGATAGCCTCATACTCTGTAAGTACAAATGAATGCGCTAAAGAATGTTCAATGACTAATTGGCACAGCAACACACAGGAAATAAAGTTTCCGTATTTAAAACTCTCTTCAATTTCAGCTAGGATTGCAGGGTCTATGCCTCCGCTTAAAGCCCAACTTTCACGATGAAGGTTAACGACATGACTACGGAAATAACTCACTCTTTTTCTTGGGGAATCAAAGTCCCGATATTTCTCCACCCAATTCAAAGTGCACTCCGCAGTTCAGGCTCAGATCGTCTGCAATTTGACTTGTACTAACTTGTCTTCATCCTTTAGTTCAGTTTTCAAGAACTGAACCCATTTCATGGAGTATAAATAGCCGTCGAAACCCTCTACATAAGCAGAATGCTCTCCCGCATATGTCCTGTCAGTTTCTCTGGGCCTAGCTTCATAAAACTTCCAACACTTAGTATGCAATGTCATGTTAAACGAGGGAATCTTCTTAGATACCAATTCAACTACTCGTTTAGGCTTTAATTTAAAGGGGTTTTCCACCCCCTTGATAAATGCGACAGCCTGCTCGTAATTTTGAAGTTGCTCTTCAGAGAGGCTGTTGACATTGATAAACTCAACCGCCAAATCAGACGATGTAGCATGATTGCCTAACTTGGGAACCAAAAAAGCTCTAAGTCTATACTTTTGGCTTTGGGCAATTTCGTCGCTCAAATCATCACGATACGTCTCCATGTAATCCTTAACTACTTTGTAGTTTTCTTTTTGTAATTGTTTTAGGGCATCTATTTGGGCTTGTTCCGAAATACGTGTAAGTTGCATGGCAAAAGCAAGTGAAGTTGTTAGTGCATGGACATCACCAAACTCTTGGACAATTATCTCTTCAAAGTTGTTGAGTGCTGACTGGCACTCTCCCACAACGGCCAAGTCGATAGCAGGTAAATTACGATGTTCTATTTTGTTTCGAAGACCAATTAAAAACTTCAGATTTGCTTTTTCGGGGCTTTCTATTCCACTCCAATAATGGTCCACACATTCAGAAAGCTCCCATGCCTTCTTATCTCCATCAATCACGACTGGATTGCCACCATGGTCGTAATGAAAATAGTCCACGCCCCGCTTTTCAAAAATCGCATGGAACAACGCGGTGAAAGCGATATTTATATTTACGATAAAGCCGTAAGTTTTAAACTCAGTGTATGGGTTGTTGTAGATTGAAACTGCTAATAGAGCAAATTCCTTTGCTTTGTGAATAAGGACACCTTTAGCTGACATGTCTGCCGTTTGTTGTAACTTTTGGCTATGTACAGCTCTGAATTCTTCTTTGCTTAAAAAGCAAACACCTGAACTTGTGTACTGATCCCCATCTCTTTCGACATATTGATGCCAGCGCTTTGATGGGTATGTTCTGCATGTATCGACTTTCCATCCAGTAGCATCGGCAAGTTGTCGTATGGTAAACGCTTCGCCTTGGCGCTCGCGGCTAGTTAAAAATTCGAACGCCAAATCGACTTTCTCATATCTACTCATCGTATCCTTACTTTTTATATCAACTAACGATCCCAAGAAAACTTATCTGCCATAATTGCTTTGTAGTTGTCAGAACAACCAGACAGGAGCTGCTCACAACCGCCCATTTCAGATTCACACGTTGGAGAAACCAGAAAAGGGGTTTCACTAGAGATTAAAACATTGACGATGTTGTTGTACCTGTCAGTATCCTCGTGATGGTCAATTGCATATAGCCCCCAACATTGATTGATAAACGGGTCGATTACCTCATAGATAAATGTTTTTGTATCGCAGGGCCAATCATCAGGCGCGGTAAAATGTTGTATAGTATTCCTAAGCTGTCCAAACGATTTATACAACTCATGATTAGGTAATTTTATCCCTGTTGCAGCCCAAAGCCGTTCAGGTAAGTCCAAGTAAGAAAACGTTTTCGCACTTTTCACCAAGTCTTTAAAACTCAGGATATCAACCTCAGCTTGATTTGAACGCGGTATTTTTTCGAAAATTAATAACGGGTGTTCTTGCGCAATTCTAGCTTTGATAAAAATTTCAGCAGCATGTGCCGCTTGAAGCACTGACATTTCATCCCACATCTCACCTTCGAAACTATGAAAGCACGAATGATAGTTTGCATGAGAGAGAGCAGCTCTCCCCAACCTAATCATATGCTCATGAACTTGGTTCAATTCCTTTTGCATAGCGCCCGTATTTTTGTTGGAAATTAATTAATCATATTAAAAGCTTACTGAAAAACCTACAACAAACTTTAATTTCGGGCAGAAGGATGAAACCGCATATACGACTCATTCAATTCACTCTGCACTATATGCGTGTACACCTGCGTAGTAGAAAGGTCTGCATGGCCTAGATATTCTTGAATCTGGCGAAGGTTAGCACCATTGCTGAGCATGTGTGTTGCTGCTGAATGACGAAACACATTACAGGCGGCGTTGATATTGAAGCCAGCCATTAATAGGCCTAGGGTCCGCTGTTTGTCTTTAGCGGACTATTCCACTCTAACTATATGAAGCCTGTCCACAGCCAACGCAGCCCCCTCGCCTCCTTGATACCTGAAGACAATAAAGAAACGTCTGGCTGCCTCCTACAAAAAAGAGCCATAGTAGCCTTCGCCACTATGACCCTCTTTAGATCTCGGCAATTCAACCGCCTCTCCCTTACAAAAAGAGGCGCCTTATACTCTGTGCTTATTCCACTGTCACCGACTTGGCCAGGTTGCGGGGCTGATCCACATCGGTGCCTTTGATCAGTGCCACATAGTATGACAGCAGCTGCAATGGCAGGGTGTACACGATGGGCGCGATAGCAGGCTCGCAGTGCGGTACATTGATGACCCGCATGGTGTCGTCGCCTTTAAATTTGGCATTTTTATCGGCAAACACATACATCAGGCCGCCGCGGGCGCGCACTTCTTCCACATTGGATTTGAGCTTTTCCAGCAATTCGTTGTTTGGCGCTACCACGATGACTGGCATTTCTTCGTCAATCAGCGCCAGCGGGCCGTGCTTAAGCTCACCCGAGGCATAAGCTTCGGCGTGAATGTAGGAGATCTCTTTAAGCTTGAGCGCTCCTTCCATGGCGATGGGATACTGGTCACCGCGACCCAAAAACAGACTGTGGTTTTTGTCAGCAAATTCTTCGGCCAGATCTTCGATACCTTCGCTGATGGTCAGGGTTTCTTCCAGCTTGGCTGGCAGGCTGTGCAGCGCGCGCACGATCTGTGCTTTATCGTCGCTGCAGATGCCGTTGTGCTCGCCAATGGCCAGGGTCAGCATCAAAAAGGCAGTGAGCTGGGTGGTAAAGGCTTTGGTCGAGGCCACGCCAATTTCGGCACCGGCCTTGGTCATAAAGGCCATGTCGGATTCGCGCACCAGCGACGAGCCAGGCACATTACAGATGGTCAGGCTGGCCATGTAACCCAAATCTTTGGCCAGACGCAGAGCGGCCAGGGTGTCGGCAGTTTCGCCGGATTGTGAGATGGTCACCAGCAGGCTGTTTTCATGCACCACGGATTTGCGATAGCGAAATTCTGAGGCAATCTCCACGCCACACGATACATTGGCATAGTGCTCCAGCCAATAGCGCGCAGTCATGCCGGCATGGTAGCTGGTACCACAGGCAATGATTTGCACATGTTTGACCTGGGCCAGGATCTCCACCGCCTGCTCACCAAAAATATTGCCCATCAGGCCATGCTCATCCAGGCGACCTTTCAAGGTATTACGTACCACGGTAGGCTGCTCGTGAATTTCTTTGAGCATATAGTGGCGGTACCCGGCTTTATCCCCGGCATCGTGCTCAATGTTTGATTCGATGATTTCACGCTCAACCGGCGCACCGTCCTTATCAAAAATCAGTACTTCGCGGCGGCTCACTTCAGCCACATCGCCTTCTTCCAAAAAGATAAAGCGACGAGTGACAGGCAGCAGCGCCATCTGGTCTGAGGCAATAAAGTTTTCGCCTAAGCCTAAGCCAATCACCAGCGGACTGCCCGAGCGGGCCACTACTACTTTGGACGGATCTTCGCGGTCCATGATCACTGTGCCGTAGGCACCGTGAAACTGGCTCACCGCACGCTGCACAGCTGACAACAACGTTGCGCCCTGTTGCAGCTCGTGATCCACTGTGTGGGCGATGGTTTCGGTGTCGGTGTCGCTGGTAAAGGTATACCCCTTGGCGCTTAACTGTTCTTTTAAGTCGAGGTAGTTTTCGATGATGCCGTTGTGCACCACTGCAACCCGCTCGTTAGACATGTGCGGGTGAGCATTGTCTTCAGTCACCCCACCATGGGTGGCCCAGCGGGTGTGGGCAATACCGGTACTGCCCGGCGCACCATGCTGACTAACCGCATCGGCCAGCTCCTGCACCTTGCCGGTGCGGCGCAGGCGCTGCAGGCTACCATCCTGCTGCAACAGGGCCACGCCGGCCGAGTCGTAACCGCGGTACTCCAGGCGCTTTAAGCCTTCCAATAAAATTTCTACGACATTACGTTCGGCGACAGCGCCAACAATTCCACACATAATCTTACTCTCCATCCGGGCTGGCGGTCAGTACCGTTACACCCTGCTGCTCAATTTGTTGTTTGGTATCCGGGTCGATGTGCTCATCGGTGATAAGATACGCTATGCTCTGCCAGGGCAATTCCAGGTTAGGCATTTTGTGCGCAAACTTGCCCGATTCGGCCATGATGACCACTTTGGAGGCGGCTTGCGCCATGGTCTGGGTTAAACCGGTCAATTCATTAAACGTTGTGGTGCCCCGCTCGACATCCAGCCCCGAGGCGCCGATAAAAGCAAAGTCAAAGCTGTAGGCCTGTACCAGCTGTTCGGCCATATGGCCCTGAAACGACTGCGATTGCGCGTCCCAGGTGCCGCCGGTCATCAGCACTGTTGGCTCATTATCCTGCTGGGTCAGATAATTCGCGGCATGGAGCGAATTAGTCATGACCACCAGGCGCGATAGCCGGGCCAGATGCGGCAATAGCGACGCTGTGGTACTGCCACTGTCCAACAATAGCCGCGTGTTATTGGCCAGCAACCCAGCTGCCACGTTACCGATAGCCGTTTTTTGCTGTGACACCCGGGTTTGGCCGGCGGTGCTGTCAGCCGGTACCGGTAACGGGGCTGCGCCGCCAAACTGGCGTACCAGCAGACCCTGCTCGGCCAGCACAGTCAGATCCTTGCGAATGGTCACCTCAGAGGTGGTAAATTCGCCGGCCAGGGTTTCCACCTGCACCTGACCTTCCCGGTTGACCCACTCGACAATGGCCTGACGGCGTTGTTGGGTATTGCGTTTTTGCATCAACGAAACTTATTATTTCAAACTGAAAGTTATTAAATCGAAAATTCTTACGAACTGCAATTTAATTTGGATTATTTTGTAAGAAAATGGTTTTGTTTTCGTCTGCACTGGCTCGTGCAGCCGCCATGATTTGCATCACTGGCAGTACACTGCGAGCATCACATGGCGATGGTGTACCGGCCACACAATGGTCAATCAGACTCCGGTAAAAGGCCCGGTAGTCGCCGCGCTCGGTGGGCTGTTCAAAGGCCCCGTCGGCGCTAAACAAGCAGCCATAATCGGTACGCGGCTCTTTGCCCCAGGCCGGGTCATCTAGTGAGGTACCGGCGCGCAGTTGGTTTTCCTGCGGATCTAAGTTGTACTTGCGGTAGTTGCCGGAGGTGCCCTGCACATCAAAACGCAAGGTGGGGCCGGCCTGAAACGGCGAGCTGCCCAACACCACCTGTTTGTCGGCATAATCCAGGCATACTTCAAAACAATCATCGCTTTGGCTGTTATCGCGCAGCGCCCGGATACTGGCTTGCACAGACAACGGTAGGCCGAATAGCTGCACGCACTGATCGACCAAATGCGGCCCCAGATCCCAAAAAATACCCGCCCCGGGCCCGGCATTTTCGCGCCAGCGATTGCGTGGATGTGGCCGGAAGCGGTCAAAACGGCTCACCATGCGACGCACGCTACCCAACTGATGCTCGGCCAAAAGCTTTTGGATGGTCAGAAAATCCCCGTCAAAGCGTCGGTTATGGAACACCTGCAGCCGGCGACCAGCCTGCTGAGCTTCTTCTACCAATGCCTGGGCATCAGATACAGACAGGGTGAATGGCTTTTCTACCAGCACATCTACACCGGCCTGCAAACACTGGCGGGCTTGTTCGGCGTGCAGGGTATTGGGGGTGGTGATCACACACCAGTCAGGCTGCTGCTGAGCCAGCGCTTCATCCAGGCTGGCAAAGACCGGCACACCAGGCAGGTGCTCTGCCACCGCGTCGGGCCGCGAGGACACCACGCCGCCTATCGTAGTCTGGGCGTTGGCCTGTAAAAAAGGTAAATGAAAGGTCTGGGCAGAAAAGCCAAAACCGACTAACAGCGTCGAAAGCATACACACATTCCTGTATCGAAAAAGAGTGTGGCTATCTGGTAGATGTAGTCAAGCCACACCGGGAAGGCAAGAAAAAGCCGGTGATAAAAACCGGCTAAGAAGATTATTTTTTGCTGGGGCGTGGCCAGTTGGCAATATTGCGCTGGCGCCCGCGGGCCACCGCCAGGGCATTGTCATCCACCCGGCTGGTGATGGTACTGCCCGCCCCCACCGTGGCATTGGCACCAATTTCTACCGGCGCTACCAGTGATGAGTTAGAACCGATAAAGGCATTTTCGCCAATCACCGTCTGTGATTTATTGGCCCCATCATAATTACAGGTGATGGTACCCGCGCCGATGTTGGCGCCGGCGCCCACAGTAGCATCGCCTAAATAGGTTAAATGATTAGCCTTGGCGCCCTCGCCCAGCGTGGCTTTTTTCATTTCCACAAAGTTGCCCACTTTGGCGCCTTTGTGCATCACCGCGCCCGGGCGCAGCCGTGCATACGGGCCCACAGTACATTGTTCTGCCACCCGCGCTTGTTCCACAATACTATTGGCTTCAATCACCGCGCCATCACCAATCTGGCAGTTTTTCAGCACACAGTTCGGGCCGATGATGACATTATTGCCCAGTGTCACTGTGCCCTCGAATACCACATTCACATCCACAAACACATCCTGGCCGGTGGTGACGGTACCGCGAATATCTACGCGCAACGGATCGGCCAGGGTAGCGCCGTCGGTCATCAGCGCATTGGCCTGACGATGTTGCAAAGCGCGCTCCAGCTTGGCCAGATGAATACGGTTATTCACCCCTTCCACTTCCACCGGGTCCACCGGTTGCGCTGCCTGGATGGTTTTGCCCTCGGCCGCGGCCATGGCAATCACGTCAGTCAGATAGTATTCGCCCTGGGCATTGTCGTTGTTCAGTTCGCCCAACCAGCGTTTGAGATCGGCGCCACTCATCATCATCATGCCAGTGTTGATTTCACGGATTTGGCGCTGCGTATCGCTGGCATCTTTGTGTTCCACAATGGCGCTGATGTTGCCGTTGTCTGCCCGTACAATACGCCCCATCCCGGTGGGGTCATCCAGCTCCACCGTCAGCAGGGCCAGGTCACACTCTGCTTTTACCTGAACCAGACGCTGCAGGGTTTCAGCAGTGATCAACGGGGCATCGCCCACTAAAATCAGCACATCTTCATCGTCTTTTACATGGGGCGCGGCTTGCTGGACCGCATGGCCGGTGCCCAGTTGCTCGGCCTGTAAGCACCAGTTAAGATTCTGGCCGCTAATGCTGGCCTGCAGTTGGTCGCCGCCATGGCCGTAGACCAAATGCACCGCATTGGCCTGCATGTCTTCCACCGTATTGATAATACGCTGCACCATGGGCAGGCCCCCGATGGGGTGCAGCACTTTTGGCAAAGATGATTTCATGCGGGTTCCTTTTCCCGCGGCCAGAACAACAACCGAAAATGCCATGAAGTATCCTTAAATGTTAGTTGCGAGCTAAAATGGAGGTAGTGTAACTAAGCCAACTGCATTAGTCAGCGTATCATTACGCAGCGCGGCGGTTTTTGTTTAATCGCGGCAAAATCCTAGGCGGGCTGGCCACAAATCGATATACTTTGGTCCGGTGGCAGGTATCCATAGCCACTGTTCCCCTCTTGCAAAGGAGCATGCATCAGTTTGAGAGCCTTCAGATCCCTGCATCGCAGCATTTTAGTGTTGTTTTTAGTGGTGGTGGTTGCCATTGTGGCACTGGTGCATTTTACCATCTCCAATATGGTGGCCGAACAAAGCCGCGCTCAGCAACAATCCCTCACCCCGGCTTTTACCCTGATTGCTGAAGAGATCCTTAAGCCGTTGCACATTGCGCAGGCCTTAAGCCAGTCACAGGAATTACTGGCGCTGATGGAAGCACCAGAGCTGGATAAAACCCGCACCCTGGCCATGCTGAGCCGGCTGGAACAAGAATTTGATTTACGCTTTTTTGTGGCCAGTGAGCGTGCCCGCCAGCAGTATTTGTCGGATGGTCAGTCTATTGCGCTGATTGAAGGCCAGGTGAACTGGTATTTTAAATACAAAAACCGCCCGCAGCGGGTGGTGGCCGACATCGGTAAATGGGAAGACACCCATATTTATATGGACCTGAAAATTTTCGATGCCAACGGCGAATTTTTAGGTTTTTTTGGTGTGGGCCAGAGCCTGAGCCGCTTTTTAGAGGTGTTTGAATCCTATAAACACGAATACGGCTATGACTTTTTTATTGTTGACCAGCACGACAACATCATGCTCTCTTCAGATGCCAGTTTGGTGGCGCGCCACTCCCAGTTTACCCACCTGACCGAGCTAAGCTGGTTCAGTGCTCTGCCTGAAGAAGCCCAGGCCCAGCGTGACCTGAACAACCAGCTGATTGATATGCACAATGAAACCTTTTTGGTGGCCGAGGTGGGCCTCGACCAGTTTGACTGGACGGTGTATCTGCTAAGTCCGCTGGATAAGCGCCAAACCGCGATTTCCAAAGGGTTTATCGCCAGTGTGCTGGTGTTGCTGGCGGTGGTCTTTGCACTGTTTTTTGTGATTTATCACCTGCTGTATTATTTTCGCAAAAATTTACATGCCGATGTGGTACTGCCACACGCTGCGCGCTTGCCGGATCGCAATCAAACCGAGCAGGCGTACAACAAGATCCTGGATAATCATCATTCAGTCAGTGTGGTGGTCATCGATATCGACCATTTTGCCATGCTGGCGGATACCTATGGCCGTGCCACCGCCGATGATATTCAGCAGCATGTCATCAACTTTTTACATTCCCGGCTGCGCGAGGTGGATGTGATCGGGCGCTGGAGCAGTGAGGAGTTTATTTTGCTACTGCCGGATACCGGTCCTCATGAAGCTTTTAGTCTGGCCGAACAGCTACGCGATGAAATCAGCCAGCTGCCGCCGGTTCAGCGCGCATTACAACTGACCCTGACCGCCTCGCTAGGCGTGTCGTTTACCGCTACCCACCGGCCGCTGGCTATTGTGGCAGCCCATGCTGAAGATGCGCTGTACCAGGCTCAGCATGATGGCTATAACCTGGTTCGTATGCAGCTGGCCAGCTAACCCGAGACCACCGCCCGCGGGCGTCGCCAGCGGCTGATAAGGCCGGTGGTCATGGCCACCCCAGCCAGAATGGCCGCGCCACCCCCCAAAGTCTGGCCGGACAAGGTTTCGTGCAAAAAGACCACGCCCCAGATAATACCAAACAGTGGCACCAGATAGGCCACCGTGATGGCTTTGGCTGGGCCGATGGCGGCAATTAGATGAAAATACAAAATATAGGCAATGCCGGTGCCTGCCACCGCCAGCGCAATCGCATTGGCCCACGCCGCCTGGCCCGGTAAGGTCGCCGGCCAGTGCCAGATAGCCAGCGGTAGTAAGAGAACAGAGGCCATCGCCTGGCTGCCGGCGGCCACCGCCAGTGGCTTAGCGCCCAGCAACCAGCGTTTCATCATATACGCGGCCAGCCCGTAACACAGCGTAGCGGTGCAGGCAGCCACAATTGGCCAGAGCGAGACCGTACCGCCCTGCACTTTTTGTTCGCTGATCACCAGCACCCCGGCAAAGCCCAATCCCAGCCCGGCTACCGCCAGTTTGGATAAGCGTTCCTGTAACCAGACAAAAGCCACCAGTGCACCAAACATTGGCGCGGTGGCATTTAAAATCGCATTCACCCCGGCTTCTAAGTGCAGGCTGGCAAAATTAAACAGCGCAAACGGGATGGCGGTGTTGATGGCGCCGATGGCGCAAATAGGCCAGAAAAAGCGCCGCACATCGCCGGCCTGACGTTTGAGCAGCAGCACCGGCCATAACACCAGCGTGGCCAGCACAGTGCGCACTTCCACCAGCGCAAATACGCCAAACTCCGGCGCGGCTACCCGCATAAATAAAAATGAGGCGCCCCAAATTGCGCCCAACAATATCAAAGCCAGCGCATCTTTTACTGGCATGGTAAACCTGCTTTTTCCAGCGCCAGTAAGCCGGCTTTGCGCGTCAGGCCGCCAGCATAGCCGGTCAGTTTACCATTGGCCCCGATAATGCGGTGGCAGGGCACAATGATGGCAATGGGGTTGCGCCCATTGGCCAGGCCCACCGCACGCATGGCTTTGGGCCGGCCGATAGCATGGGCAATCGCGCCATAACTGGTGGTAGTGCCGTAGCCAACCTCTTGCAAGGCGCGCCATACCTGTTGCTGAAAGGCAGTGCCGGTGGCTGCCAGTGGCACGGAAAAATCCTGCAGGGTGCCGGCAAAGTAAGCCTCAAGCTGCTCACAGGCCTGCCGGGTGATGGCATTGGGCGCTGCTGGTGCTGGCTGCTCACAAAAATGTACAGCCGTTACCCCTTCGGGACTGGCACACACTTGTAATGGGCCAAAAGGGCTGGCCAAAGATTGGGTGTAGATCATGTTGCTGCTCGTTGTTGTAATGCCACTTCCCACAGTTGCAGGGTCAGATAACTGCGCCAGGGGGCAGCAGCAGCCGGGGTCAGGGCATAGTCGTTGGCGGTATTGCGCACCACCAGATCGCTGTGTAAATAAATATCGCAGGCATTATGCCCGCGAAGTTGCCAGTAGTCACAGGTCCAGGGGCCAATGCCTTTAACCGCCAGCAGTGCTTCGCGGCTGGGTGTCGGATTGTCGGCAAAGACCTCGGCCAGCCGGCGCAGGGTATGCTGGCGGGTGGCCGGCATGCGTAAAAAATCCACCGGCTGGGCCAGTACACTGGCCGCATCAGGAAAAACTATGCCATAGGCATTGCTGGCATCCACCCGTTCTGCCAGCTGGTTGGCATAGGTCACCGCGGCTTTCATGGATATTTGCTGGCCCACCACCGCCCGGCAGGCTGCTTCAAAAGGGTCCCAGGTGCCGGGTAAGCGCAAGCCGGGCATGATGTGCGCTTCTGGCAGACCGCTGTTAGTCAGTGCTGTGTGGATCAGTTGCGGGTCGGTATCGGTATCCAGCATGCGCCGCAGATTGGCCAGCACGGGTTGGATAAAAGCCGGGTTATCCAGATGCAGGGTGACCTGAAACCCGCCGGCAGTCTTATCATAGCGAGCCAGAATATGGCCATCGCTGCCCTGCCAGCAAAATGCGCGGGCGTAGGAATCGGCGGTAAATTGCTCCACCGCGTCGATGGCATGCAGGCGTAAAAAGCGTTGCACCTGCGGCCAGTTATAAGGCTGGCGACAGGCAATAAACAGCTGGGTTGCAGCAGAAACCGAGGTTGTCACAAAATGTTTCCTTAATTGGGTTGGGCTGAGCTGCCAGTGCTGGCGTAGCAAATGTTGCAGGCGCCGGGCAGAACGAAAACTGCAGGCGGCTGCAACATCGGTAATGCTCAAGCTGGTTTGTTGTAATAGTTGTTTGGCCAGCAATAGTTGATTAAACAATTGTAATTGTTTGGGGGCCACACCGATTTCGCGGGTCAGCAACTGATGCAGATAGCGTGAGCTGATGCCTAGCCGGGCTGCAATCTGCTGCACCGGCTGTGCTGGCTGGGCAGCCAGTAAATGCTGCGCACGCTGTACTGTGGTGCCCACCCCACGCCAGGCTGGGGAAGCGGGTGCGCTATCCGGCCGACAGCGTAAACAGGGCCGAAACCCAGCCTGCATAGCTTGGGCAGCCAGACAAAAATATTGCACATGCTGTTCTTGGGGCACGCGCGCCGGGCACACTGGCCGGCAAAATATACCCGTACTGGTTACCGCTACAAAAAATGCGCCGTCAAAGCGCACATCGCGGCTTAGCCGGGCCTGGCGAAAGGCAGCGCAGCGCGGATCATCAGCGCTCAGTGCGGGCATGGTGCAGTCTCCTGGCAGCGGGGTAGCAATGTTTTCAGTGTACCCTGTTTTACCCGCTCAGATGCGATGAAATCGGCACTGACAGTCGCCATGCTTGCCGGCTGGGATCCACCAATGTGCAATGGTTGATTCAATGCTCACCCAACCGCATAATACCACGTTGTTTTTACCCGGATTAATGAGGATTTGTTTGATGCTGACCCACAGGAGTCATTTTGCGTAAGGGTTATCTGGTCATTTGGTGCTGGCTATTGCTGATCGCTGGCGTAACAAGCACAGCAGTGTATGCAGCCGCACCCGGCTGGGTGGATGATTATGCTCGCCATGTGCGGCATCAGGCGGATAAATTTAATATTCCGGGTTATGCTTTTGTGTATTACAAGCAAGGCCAGTCGCCGCAGGTGTATGTGTATGGTAAAACCCGCCGCAACGGGGTGGCGGTGAATGGCGATACTGTTTTTCGCTTAGCATCAGTGTCTAAATCATTTACCGGTTTGTTGTTAGCCAAACTGGTGGCGCGGGATGAACTGGCCTGGGATATGCCGGTTGGCCAGCTGGTGCCGGATATCGCGTTTGATCAAAATGGCTTACAGCAACTGCAGTTGCAGCATATTGCCGGGCAGTCCAGCGGCTTTATGCCTAATGCCTATGACAATCTGATTGAAGCTGATTATCCGCTGAATAAAGTGTTGGATCATCTATCCCGGCTGGAGCCGATTTGTGCACCGGGGGAATGTTATACCTATCAAAATGCCCTGTTTGGCGCCATCGAATATTATCTGGTCAATCAAAATACCTCGTATCACCGGCAAATTCAGGAGCAATTATTTACCCCGCTGGGCATGCATACCGCCAGTGCGGGTAAAGGCGCATTGCTGGCCTCACAACGCTGGGCCCGCCCGCATATTGCCATCGCCCGCAATAAATGGCGTCAGGGCGTGGTCGAAAGCAATTATTATCGCTTTACCCCGGCTGCCGGGGTCAATGCCAGTATCAATGATATGACCCGCTATCTGCAGGCGCTGCTGGGCGAGTTTCCCACCGTGTTGCCGCCGGAACTGGTGGACTATGTGACCACCCCGCGGGTGCGCACCACCCGTGAGATTTACCGGCGCGGCTGGCGCGGTCATCTAAATGACGCCCATTACGGGCTGGGCTGGCGGGTGTATGATTTTGACGGCCACAAACTGAATTATCATGGTGGCTGGGTCAAAGGATATCGGGCAGATGTGTCGTTTGATGTCGAGGCCAAGGCCGGCTATGTGATGCTGATGAATGCTGAGTCGAATCTGATCAACACTACCACCGCAGAATTCTGGAAACGCTTTTATAAGCAACACGCCGGCAACTAGGCCGGCGTGTTTGTTATAGCATTGTGCGCTTACTTGCTGGTTTTTAAGTAGGTATAACCACTTAAGCAATTTTCATAAAAATCGGTCCAGCGCACCCCTTCACGCGGCAAAATCGCCCCGGCCGAGACTTGCTTATCGATTAGCTTTTTCACATCGTAAGCCATGGCGCGCGGGTTGTACTGCATGATGTTAAGCACATCCTGCACCGACGAGCCTTTTACCACTTCTTCGATATAAAAATCCTGCGGATCATCATCATAGCTATAGATATGTACTTCGTTCAGGCGCCCGAACAGATTGTGCATGTCGCCCATCACATCCTGATAAGCGCCGGTTAAAAACAAGCCGGCATAATAATGCTCGCCTTGTTTAAGCGGGTGCATCGGCAGAATATCGGTGATCTCACGGCCCACCGAAAATTGATCCAGCTTACCGTCACTGTCACAGGTGATATCTACCAGCGTACAGTTCACCGTGGGTTTTTCATCCATGCGGGTCAGGGGCACCACCGGCAACAGCTGGTCGATGGCCCAGGTATCGGCCGCTGATTGGAACACCGAGAAGTTACACAAATACTGGGATGACAGACTGTAATCCAGCTCCTGCAATTCTTCGGGCACATATTCTTCCTTGGCATACCAGTTGCGCAGCCGCGCCATGATGCGCCAGTAGATGGTTTCAATCTTGGCCAGCTCTTCTAAGCTAAGCACCCGCAGCTTGAATGCATCCAGCGCTTGTTCTTTGTATTGCGAGGCATCGTTGAACACTTCCTGCATCGAGGACTGCTCATCAAAAAAGTCTTCCAGTTCGCGGATATTTTTGACAAACACATGTTCACCATCAGCCACAGAGGTATCCACTTCGGCACTGTTGGAGCGAATTTCACCCACAATTTCAGTGATCACACAGCTATGGTGGGCAGTGATAGCCCGGCCGCTTTCGCTAACCAGATTAGGATGAGGCACCCCTTCTAAATCACACACTTCTTTCATGCCATACACCACATCGGCCACATACTCGGCCATCGCATAGTTGCGTGATGAATCATTGGTCGAGGCGCTGCCATCATAATCGATGCCCAGGCCGCCGCCCACATCCACATAATCTAGCTCAAAGCCCATCTTGAACAGATCAGCATAGATACGCGCGCCTTCGCTGATGGCTTCTTTGATCACCCGAATGTCGGTCAGCTGGCTGCCGATATGAAAATGCAGCAACTTAAAGCAGTGGCTCATATTGTGCTCGGCCAGATAGCGGGCTGTTTTGATGATCTCCGGAATGGTAAGCCCAAACTTGGCGCGTTCGCCGCCAGAACCTTCCCATTTGCCACGGCCTTTCACGGTCATCTTGGCGCGCACGCCAATGATCGGGTCGATTTTCAGCTCTTTGGCGATTTTGACCAGCAACAGCAGTTCGGTATATTTTTCAACTACCACCACCATCTTGCGGCCTAGCTTACGGCCCAATAGCGCCAGACGCATAAATTCTTCGTCTTTATAGCCATTTAAGATGGTCAGCGAGTCTTCATTGGTGTTCAGCGCCAGCGCAGTGATGAGCTCGGCTTTGGAGCCAGCTTCCAGCCCGTAGTTAAACGGCGCGCCGGCATCCACAATTTCTTCCACCACCTCGCGCATCTGATTCACCTTGATCGGATACACGCCGTTATACTGGCCCTTATAGCCGGCTTCTTTAATGCTGCTGCGAAAGGCAGTATTCAGGCTGGCTACCTGCGAGCGCAACACATCGTGAAAGCGCACCACGACAGGAAATTGCACGCCTTCTTCCCGAATCTCATCAATTAAGGCCTGAAAATCAATACGTATGCTTTTGTCAGACGGTACCGGGGTAACATGAACGTTGCCGTTGTCACCCACTTCAAAATAGCCACCACCCCAGCGAGATACGCCGTATAGCTTTTCAGCTTCTTCGATGCTCCACTCAGACAATGTTGCCTCTCCAGTTGTTATGCCCGGTGGCCACAGCGGCCGGGCGGGATATCAGATAAGTTCGCGTATTATAATCATGCACACTCGCTACGCTATGAAATTTACGCAATTTACTCAAATTCTTTTGCCAGCGCCCGATAGGCCCAGGCCCTGAGAAGGTAAATACCCAGGTGCGGCTATTTTGTTCAGTTTTGTTGCCTGCCCGGGTAATCCTGATCAGCCACACCGCGTATCAGCAAAAATACCACCCGCTGCGCTGCGTGCGATGTCCAGCGCCCTAACGGCACATAAGGACCCAACTATGCCGGCAGTTTCAATCAATGGCCAGGCGCACCCGTTGCCTGACGATCCCCGCACCACCCTGCTGGATTTTTTACAGCAGCATCTGACCTTAACCGGCACCAAAAAAGGCTGTGACCATGGCCAGTGCGGCGCCTGCACAGTGCTGGTGGACGGCGAACGCATGAACAGCTGCCTGCTACTGGCCTGCCAGCTTGGCGGCCGTGAAGTTACCACCATCGAAGGCATTGGCAGCCCGAACAATCTGCATCCGGTGCAGCGCGCTTTTTTACAATGCGATGCCTTTCAGTGCGGCTTTTGCACCAGCGGCCAGATTTGTTCCAGCGTGGCCATGCAGGCCGAACTGAGCCAGCCCAGTACCGTGTGGTTTGAGCCGGATGCCGCCCCGGATGAAGATATCAAAGAGCGTTTGAGCGGCAACCTGTGCCGCTGCGGGGCGTATGCCAACATTGTGGCAGCAGTGAAACAGGCCGGTGTCGGGGAGTCGTCCTGATGCAGCCTTTTTCACTTTCACACTTACACGACCCGGGCGAGCTGGCCAGTTTAGGCGACTTTGACCAAAGCCGCTTTATTGCCGGGGGCACTAATCTGGTGGACCTGATGAAACATCAGGTGGAAACCCCAGTCAAACTGGTGGACTTAAGCCCCTGGCAGGCCGCCCGCAATATTACCTTAAAACCTGACTCGGTAGAGGTGGGCGCCATGGCCACCAATACGGCGCTGGCCAATTTTGCCTATCAGCATGCCGAGCTCAGTGTGCTCAGCCAGGCACTGCTTAGCGGCGCCACGGTGCAGCTGCGCAACCGCGCGACCACCGGCGGCAATTTATTACAGCGCACCCGCTGTTATTATTTTTACGATCCTCAGCAGCCGTGCAACAAGCGCACTCCTGGCGCCGGCTGTGCTGCGCTGGACGGCATGAACCGCATTCATGCGATATTGGGCACCTCGGCGCAGTGTATTGCCAGCCACCCATCGGATATGGCGGTGGCCATGGTGGCACTGGATGCCAAGGTAAAAACCTGCAATGCCAGTGGGGCCGAGCGCCATATTCCGGTGCGCGACCTGTACCGGCTGCCCGGCGATACCCCGCACATCGAAACCGTGCTGGCCGGGGATGAGCTAATTACAGCAGTGAGTATTCCCCGCCAGGCTCATGGCACGCATATCTATCGTAAGGTGCGCGATCGCTCTTCGTATGCTTTTGCGCTGGTCTCGGTGGCCTGCACGTTGACCCTGGAAGATGGCGTCATCAGTGCGGTCAATATTGCGCTGGGCGGCGTGGGCACCCGGCCCTGGCATGCCGATCAGGCCGAAGCCTTTTTGCGCGGCAAAACTGTCAGTCGCCGCCTGTTTGAAGATGCCAGCGAGCTGGTGGTGGCCAATGCGCAAGGTGCCGGCGGTAACGATTTTAAAATACCGTTGGTAGTACGCACGTTAACCCATGTACTGGAACAGGCTGCCGCCCATCAGCGCGCGCACCCCGGCCATCAGGGAGCAATCTATGCCCGCTAGTCATATTACCCATACTCTGAAGGTCGGTGAGCCGGCCGAGCGCCTCGACGGCTGTTTGAAAGTGACTGGCCAGGCCCAGTATGCCGGCGAACAGCCCTTTGACCAACCTGCGCTGATTGGTGCCTATGTGGGCGCGCGCTGCGGGCCTGCTACCCTAACCCATCTGGACACCCAGGCTGCCGAACAAGCGCCGGGCGTGCATGCGGTATTGACCTACCGCAATGCCCCCGAGCAACAAGATTTTGCCGAGCCGGCTGATGCTGCTCGCTTTGGTCAGAGCCGTGTAGTACTTCACAATACACACATTCGCTACGCCGGCTTCCCGGTGGCACTGGTGGTGGCCGAGACCTTAGCCCAGGCCCGCTATGCAGCCAGCCTGGTGGAGTACACCCTTGATCATGAAGGGTTTGATGAGCTGACCGAGCGGGACCAGGCCGATACCACGCCGGAGTCGCTGGACGGCGGTTTTAGCGCCGATGCCCATTGTGGCCTGCCAGCAGAAGACGATGCCGCCAGCCAGATTGACAGCGAGTATGCCACGCCTAATCAGGTCTCAGCGGCCATGGAGCCGCATGCTACGCTGGCCTGGTATGACGGTAAGACCCTGCATGTGCGCACCAGCGTGCAAATCATTGCCAGTGCGGTGACCTGCCTGGCCAACACCTTAAAGTTGCCGGCTGAAAATATTCATGTGCAAAGCCCTTTTATCGGCGGCGGTTTTGGTTCCAAACTGGGCCTGCACAATGATGCTATTCTGGCCTGCCTGGGCACGCTACATCTGGGCCGTCCGGTACAGGTAACCCTGCACCGCCGCCAGGTATTTCATAGTGCGCCGCACCGCGGCTTTAGCTGGCAGCAGATCCGTTTAGCCGCCGATAACCAGGGCCATCTGCAGCATATCCAGCATGTCAGCCAGATGCCAATGGCCCGGGATTATGCCTTTGCCGAGGCCACCGGAGCGGGTGCACGCATCACTTACCAGGCGCCTGCGATCTCCAGCCGGCATCGGGTCAAAGTCATTGACAGCCCGGTCATCGACTCGGTCCGCGCCCCGGGTGACGCCATTGGTTCGCTGGCCTTTGAATCGGCCATAGATGAGCTGGCCCTTGCAGCAGGCCAGGATCCCGTGGCATTCCGGCTGGCCAATATTGCCACCGCCCACCCTATCACCGGCAAGCCTTTTTCCAGCCACTATCTGGCCGACTGTCTGCGCCAGGGCGCCGAAGAATTTAACTGGCAGCAGCGCCAGTACCCCGAACATGATGAGTTTAGTACGGGTTACGGCGTGGCACTGGCCATGCGCATGAATACGCTGGTGGAGAGTGAGGCACGTTTGGAGCTAAGTGCCGACGGTGTGATTTCTGTGTTTACCGACATGACCGATATTGGCACCGGTACCTACACCATTTTAAGCCAGGTGGTATCAGAATATTTTGATCTGCCAGCCCACCGCATTCAGATAGAGCTGGCCGACAGCCGTTACCCGGCTTCCAGCGGCTCGGGCGGGTCGTTTGGCGCATCCAGTAGCGCCGGTGCGGTGCACAATGCCTGTGAACAGCTTGGCCGTTTGTTGTGCCAAAAAGTCGGGGTGGCCGCTGCCACCCGTCAGCTGCGCATCGATGAGGACGAGTTGGTATTAGGCCAGGCTGGCAAGCAGCAGCGCCATACCTTAACAACCTTAATTGGCAAAACACTGACAGCGAGCGGGTCGGTAGCCCCCGGCCAGGGTCATGAACAGTTTGCGCAATACTCGTGCGGAGCACATTTTGCTAAAGTACGGGTTAGCCGGGTCACCGGCGAAGTACGGATAGAAAGCCAGCACGGGGTATTTTCGGCCGGTCAGATCCTTAATCGTCAAACCGCGACGTCGCAATTACAGGGCGGCATGATTTGGGGCACCAGCTATGCCTTATTCGAAGATTTGCAGCGCGACCCGCGCAGCGGTGGGTTTATCAACTGCGATCTGGCCGAATACCATATCGCAGTAAATCGGGATATCGGAAAGCTCAGTGTCAGCTTTATCGAGCAGCCGGATTATCATGCCAGCCCATTGGGCAGCAAAGGGATCGGCGAGCTGGGCATTACCGGTGCTGGCGCGGCAATTGCCAATGCGGTCTATGATGCAGTGGGTGTGCGGGTTAAGGCATTTCCACTGACCCCGGATAAAGTAATAGCCGGGTTAAAATAACGCATGCAGTAAGTCCGCCCCCGTCAGGGGCGGCGGACTTGGGGCTTAAAATTTTGCATGTGTTTACATTTCCCCATTAGGCTGGCGGCGTTGCTGAAAACCCCACCAGCCGACGGTGGCACAACAGGCGGTAAGTAATACCCCCCATCCCCAGTGCAGCACTGCGCCTGCCAACGAAAAATTTGCCAGCAGACTATAGCTGGCCAGGTTGTAGGCGCCGTAACTGGCAAGCCCTAAAAATGCGCCGTCGATACTGGCATAAAACCAGGGCTGGTCACGATTGGCCACCACCGCCAGCACAAAAATTACCCCACTGTAGAGCAGATAAAACAGCAGCCACGGCCACAACAAAATCTCTGAGCGCAAACTGTTGCCCAGCTCATTGGTATACCCGTCACCGGCAAGCCAGCCCAGCCAGAGTCCATCCATCAGACCTAAACACAGTAAAATGGCCAGCATGCCAAGACCAATATTGACCGCAAAATGTTTTATATTCGCAAGCATAGAAACGCGTAAAGTGGAAATGAGGCTGTGTTTACCGCAAGCCCTGGCAAACAGATCAGCTTCGATAGAGAGGTTTGATCAAGTGATAACCAAAGCGGGTTTTCACCGGCCCGTGTACCTGTAGCAACGCTTTTTTGAATACCACATCATCGAACGCCTTGACCATCTGGCCACGGCGAAACTCGCCCAAGTCCCCGCCACGCTTTTTTGACGGAGACAGGGAGTGCTTTTTTGCCAGCTTGGCAAAATCAGCGCCCTTGGCCAGTTGTTCTTTAAGCGCCAGCGCTTCTTTTTCGGTTTTAACTAAAATATGTACAGCCGCTGCTTTCATACAATCTCCTGCTGGCCGGGTTGGTAGCCGCTAGTATACCGCAACATTCGCTTACACTTCATGCGTAGCTAATTTTCAGCTGTTTTAGCCAGGCTCGACTAGGCTTGAAGGCTATCTATATTATCGAAGGAAAGCTAAATCAATGAGAATAAAGCGTATGTTTTTGAACGGCTGGTCGATTTTGGGTTTGCTTGGTTTGAGCCTGCTCAGCGCCACCGGCGCGCTGGCAGCAACCTCGTCTGAGCACCATCAGGCCGGCCCGGTGCAGCAATTTGACGAGTTTTTGCAGGCTTACCGCCAGCAACAAAGCATCTTAAGCCTGTCGGTTGCGGTGGTAAAAGATGGCAAAATCATCTTTGCCAAAGGCTACGGCTGGCAAGACCATGATGCCGAAGAGCCCACCACCGCCGATACCAGCTATCTGGTGGCCTCTATCAGCAAAACCTTTAGTGCCGCCACCTTGCTGGCCATGGAAGCAGACGGCCATATCGATTTAGAGGCTGACTTTACCACCTTGAGCGACTGGGACCGGCGGTGCCAGTGGCTCGGCTCAAGCGGGATTATTTTTGGCGGCGGCACACTGGACTCGGGGGAGAAGATTGCGCCGATAGATTGCGATGCCAGCTTGAGCCTACGTCAGGTGTTGCAACATCGCGTACAGGGTACACCCGGCAGCCGCTTTTTTTACAACCCGGTGGTATTTGGCCGGCTGTCCAACTGGGTGGAAGAAAATACCGCCCACAGCTGGCGCCACTGGATGCGCCACTATGTCATTGAGCCTGCCGGCCTCGACCACACCGCTGCCGGCTGGCGTGATAATCATGGCAGCGCTGCCCTGACCCAGCTGGCACCGCCTTTTCGCCATGCACCCGAGCAAGCTGATAACCTAGCCCCCTCACCATTACCTAACCCAGAGCTCAACGCCAGCTCCGGCATCATCGCCAGCGTTAATGAGCTGGCTCGCTATAGTATTGCGCTGGATGAAGGCAAAATATTATCCCCAGCCCTGCTCGACAAAATGTGGACCCCGCCTACCGAGGCCGATGGCAAGCCGGCACCCTACGCCTACGGCTGGTTTGTTCAGCAATGGCAGGGCCAGCGCCTGGTCTGGCACAGCGGCTGGTGGCCCGACGCTTATGCCGGCTTTTTGGTTAAAGCTCCCGACGCCGGCCTGACTCTCATCGCATTGGGCAACACCGACGGCATCCGCACCAATATCAACACCCTGACCCACGCCGAGGTACACAAAAATCCGCTGGTGGGTAAATTTTTGCAGTTGCTTGTTCCAGCCAATACAAAAGACCAGATGGCTCAGGAAAGTACCGCAACGCACAGTGCAGACACCCAGTGATTAAATTGTTGCGGGCTTAGTGCTTTGCTTGTAACGAACCTGTTAACCAATAAAATGTATAGTCATGCAGCAATAAAAAAGGCGCTCCGAAGAGTAATGCCGTTCACTTAAGGTGAACGGCATTTTTATTTCTGCTGTATCGTTGTGGTCGTTGTTTGACTGTCCGAGGGAAGCTTCGTTCTCGTCGTGGCGCGAGAATAAGATGCTCAGCCATTTTATGCAGATACTTGTATTGTCTGGGAATTGCGCCGGGCGTTGAATAAGGCAGCCCAACCAGCAGCGACGTCACCTGAGCCAGTGCACCGTTAAAACTAAGCTGGTAAGGCAGGTAATTTCCCTTAAGATTAAAGCACATCTGAACCATCTGGTATCGCACCAGATTGTAGGTCAGCAATACGCCCCATAGCTCCTGCTTCACTAATTCAGGCAGGCGACTACGCAGGGTCAGACGGTTACCCAGCATGTATTGTTTCTGCTCCCGATAGCCCTGCTCAATTTCCCAACGATGCCCGTATAAGTCTGCGATGTCGGCTGCAGGATAGCGCATGGCGTCGATCATTGAGGTGAGTACTTCATAGGTTTTGCCTTTAACTTTTCGGCTTACAATACGAGCAGTCAGGGTATCGGGTAATCCCGGCCATAACTTCCTGGAGCGAGGGTTACTGCTTAATATTACCAATTTGTCGTTGCGTCCCAGAGAGCGTATTTCTTGATATTGCAGGTTCTTTTTCACAGGAATAAGCCAGTGCCGGTTTTCCCCTTCGTACTGCCACTGATGTAACAGGCCCAGGGAGTAAAACCCTTTATCGAACAGGGTGACACTATTGTCCGGAGTGGTTTCGATAAGCTGTTCGGCCAGCTTCATTTCATTGACGGCATAACTGTCAAACGCGCTTCCTGTCATCAGGTGAGTACTTAGCTCCATCTGACAGACCATTCTTACCTGCGGATAAAGAGAATCTTTTTTGCGTGAAAACGCCTCGGCATTTTCGGGCGTATCTTCGGTACGCCAGACGACACCATCAACGCCTAACAGCGTCAGTCCGTTCCACTGAGGTAGATTTGCCTGTTTGACCCAATGCGCGGTCATGTGCTGATACACCGCCTTTGCGCCACTTTCCCCCAGTGTTTTGCGACGCTGTGTCAACGCACTTGGCGCCACAAAAGGTTTACCCTCGCGGTCAACAATGTCCAGTTGATTCACGACATCGGATATCGATTTGTCGTTGTACAGCGCCATCCCCACAAGCAACCACACCAATGATTCCAGCGGCAACTTACGCTTGCGCAACGTGACCGTATCAGTCATCTGATATGCTTGCTCAATCAATTCTAGTGGGATGAGGTCTGACAGCGCTTTAACCTGAGGCTGTTTTACTGAATTGATAATGTCGAGAGCTTGAGAAACGTCCATAAAAAAATCCGATACCAGTTGCCGGATATCGGATTTTGAAGCCTTCAAAGGATCGGTCAACCGATCATGAAAATATTCTTAACTGTTCGGCATTAGCTCCGAAGAGCGCCTTTCGTTGTTATTGCAGCCAGTACATGCCTTGAGAAGTGGCAAAAAGTACTTCCATATTGCCATCTCCGTTTTCTCGTGTAGATAACGCTGCATCATTAACAATGCCGATTAGCGATGGGCTTGTCCAGATTGTATGTCCAATCTCTGACAACACACGCATTTGTGACAAACTGACGCCCCATGTATCAAGATTTTCTGCCACGACTAGATTGAACGGGTCCATCGGATGAGTTGCCATCGCTGCAATCTGATAATCCAACTTTTGGGTACTTATCTTTGTGAGGCTTTGTGTATCTAACGAAAAGCTCACAAACTGGTTTTCTCCCCACGATGAGGGCGCGCATGCTAGGCGCGTGTCATCTGCAGTACCAAAAATAGTAATGTTGCTGCACGGTGCGGTTATCGATGCACGGGAAACCAGGGCCGTATCCTGGAAGCTCATGAGCGCTAATGTAGTGCCGCTATAATCAGGCGTTGATACCACAAACATAACTTCGTTATCTTTGAGAGTGATATCAAAATCCATAATATTCGAGTCAAATGCCTGATTAGCCAGTAGCACTTGATTTTGGACGTCGTAGATTTTGAGAGCTCGTCGATCCACAACAATCGCGTCCTCATGACCATCCTGATTGACATCAAATGTTTGTATTAGACCAATTTCACCATCGTACGCCCCGGTGACCGACCATTGCTCTTCTCCGTTGTGTAACTGAATAGCGGCAAAGGCATTATCGTAGATCTCTGTGGCCGGTACAAAAATATCGCCGGCACCATCATTGTTGAAGTCAGCCAACGATGTATGGTAACTCCCGTCCCAATTACTGGAAACTTCGTTTCCGACTGACAGTTCGCCACTTGCAGTCATTGTTATGTAGCGAGATGCATCATAGCCACTATTGGTTGATGGCGTAAAAAAGACGGCTTGTTCATCATTGCTGGTGAGTTCAGACCAACCCGCTGCGGTAAAGATACCAAGCTGTGCATCATATAGATCTTGTTTCACAGTTGCTGAAGTAGACGTGACATCTGCGATCATTACAGTATCTCGTCCCGAGCTATTTGTACCAGTGCCCCAAATCAGTTCGGTGGTGCCATCATTATCAATATCACCTGATGCCAGTGAGGAAGAACCACTCTCTCCCATGGTTGTCTGCCATGCTATCTCTAGTAAATTGGTTTCATCCCAAGAGTAGGCTGTGATATAGCCCGACTGGCAATCTCCTGCGATAATTTCATCGGTGCCGTCTTTTTGCAGATCCACACTTTCAATATCACAGAAGTTGATCGACTCGATTGAATCCCACTGCGTACGATCGACAGCAGAGTACACGTATAAGCTACCATATCGATCTGCAGCTACAATTTCATCAACCGCATCACCATCCAAATCGGCAGTGGTCACTTCTGAAGTACTAAACCGGATACCCAGCAACCATTCGTTTGCCCCTGACGTCAGGTCATAGACCAAGCCAGTATTGGTTACTAGCTCCCACGCTGCATCGTTGTCTACATTACCAACAGCCATGCTAGTGAAATGGTCCATAGTCAACTCTAGTAACGGGGCTTGCCAACTATTAAGCGACGCGACTGTCACAGTGACGGGCTCGTCGCCATACTCATCCCCCTGGGCGTAAATAAGTTCTTGGGTACCATCACTGTTAATGTCTTGAAGAACGGCCATTTTTAATACACTTTCAGATTCGCTTTGCAAAACCTGACGTGCAACTGAGGCTAAGTCATCTATCATCCAGATGGTCGTGGTGGTAATAACCAGAATCTCAGAAATGCCATTCTGATCTGCATCACTGGCCAGCACCTGAACGATTCTTTCGTCCTCGCCAAAGCCATATGGATACAGCCAGGTTTGCTGCAGCTGGTTATCAACAATTTGATGTAAGAAAACGCGCTGGCGATTATCGGTACCCAACAGTTCGTTGTTGCCGTCACCATCAAAATCACTGACCCAGTGGCTATTGTTGGCTGTAGGGATCTCAACGCCTGAGCGCATCATTGGCAATGGCTTGTCCACGGTAACAGAAACTTCTATCGCCACTTCTGCTCGTTCAGCAGGATTCAATTTGTTGCCAAAATTAAACGCATAAATCTGCGTTTCGAACAACTGAGAGGTTGGCGCGGTCCAGGTAATTACGCCGTCGCTGTCGATACTGGCGCCCTCTGGCCCGCCTACAAAGCTGGCAATATTTTGTTCGTCCGGTAAATCGGATGTAGTCATGCCCACAGAAAAGGAAATGGTTTCACCAGCGCTGATCGTACTGGAAAAGTCGGACACTGTTACTTCAATTGGTGCGTCTTGGACCCAGATAGAAGTTGGATAACTTTCAACCCGGTGCTCACCGTCGTCGACTACCAAGGTAACGGTAATATAGTCACTTTCGGAAAATGAGTATGCCGGTAAGACAGCGCTATGGTTATCTTCAATCAAAACATCATCGATGTACCAATTGTACGATATTGATAGCTCAGCATCAGGTGTGTCCACGTCAATTATATCACCCGGGGCCACTTCAATATTTTGGTGACTACTGGCTGGTTGGGCATTTAGTACCAGTGGCTCTTCGACCGCGGGAGCGAAGCTCATCTCATTTAGAGGCGTAAGCGTATCGTCTACAATGGGCTCGCGAAGATAGTTATACTCAGCATTAACAAATTGGCCGTGGTCGAACTCTCCGTCATTGTCGGTATCTTGTTCGTACAGCACCCAGTCAGCTACAAACCGGACTTGCGCGGCTTCGTCATTAAACGTCAACGTAGTGTCTGTCCAATATGGTCCACCCTGCTCATCAGAGTTGATGCCAAATGACACAGCGCCGACAGTTCCCTTAGCAAATTGTCCAGTGGCTTCAAAAGCATCGTCAGAAAGCGTTTCACGCCTTCTAATGCTGGAATCTATGAGATATTGGGCATTACCGTGGCTTAACGACAAATATCGCTTTTGTTCCCTCTGGTGTACCCCATCAACAATACTATCAACGTAGTTGATGAAACCGGACAAGGCAATAGATTCATCTGGTTGCCAAGTGAGCTGATCGAAGTAGAGTGAATGGCTGCTTGGAAGAGTATCACTGTTCTCGGTCTGCATGACCGCTATGCCGTTTAAGGTATAATAGCTGTACTTGTAATCTAAACAGTTGGTGAACTGCATTACTACAGTACCGGCCAGGGATTCGGGGTCAAACTGTCCCTTGTACGTAACCGACCCCTCGTATTCACAGCTGACGGTCACATCTACTGACCCATCTTGTTCTGCAACTTCTTGAAGAAAAAATGGGGAAAAGTGCGGTAAAGACACGATTTCAGTAGTAAAAACATAACGATAAACAGATTGAGCCAAACTCGGCGTAATCTGCGCTTGCTCTGTCAAACCGGTGTATTGACCATCGGCCAAGGTTCGGGCAGCAGCAGCCACTTTTTCTTTACTGTAATCGTAGGCTTGCAGAACCACTTGCGAAGGGGAGACGTCCGGCGTTTCATCGGAATTATAAGGATCAGCCGGTGGGGGCGTTTCCGGCTCGGCAGGTGCAGGTGGCTCTGGGTCATTAGTTACCGGTTCTGTTACCGGGGCAGCCTCAACAGGCGCTGGCACGGGCTCCGGAGTTGATGATTCATCACCGCCGCCACAGGCAGATAAGACAATACTTGCCAGCGACGCCAGCATAAACTGCTTTTTCATATTTCATCCCTGAATAAAAATCAATCATTACAATTGCGCGATGCGAGAATACCCTATTTTCATGATAAAAACTTATAAACAATAAAAAAGTTCTGGCAAACAAAAAAAGGCGCTCCGAAGAGCGCCTTTTAAATCAAACGGTTAGCTTTGGGTGGCTTACATCATGCCGCCCATGCCGCCCATTCCACCCATGCCGCCCATGTCTGGGCCAGCTGGTGCGTCGTCTTTTGGTACTTCGGCTACCATGGCTTCGGTAGTGATCATCAGGCTGGCTACTGAAGCAGCAAACTGCAGCGCTGAACGAGTTACCTTAGTTGGATCCAGGATACCCATTTCCAGCATATCACCGTAGGTGTCATTGCCAGCATTGTAACCGTAGTTACCTGAGCCGCCTTTGATGGCGTTAACCACAACAGACGCTTCGGCGCCGGCGTTGGTCGCGATTTGACGCAGCGGCGCTTCCATAGCGCGCAGCGCCAGGTTAATACCGTGAGTCTGGTCTTCGTTTTCGCCTTGCAGGTCAAGTACTTTGGCCGCTGCGCGAACCAGAGCCACACCACCACCAGGGACCACGCCTTCTTCTACCGCAGCACGTGTAGCGTGCAGAGCGTCTTCAACGCGATCTTTCTTCTCTTTCATTTCCATCTCGGTGGCAGCGCCAACCTTGATGACCGCAACACCGCCAGACAGCTTGGCCAGGCGCTCTTGCAGTTTTTCTTTATCATAATCAGAAGAAGATTCTTCGATTTGACCTTTGATTTGTGCACAACGGCCTTCGATGGCGGATTCGTCACCGGCACCGTCTACTACTGTTGTTTCATCTTTATTGATAACAACGCGCTTAGCAGTACCTAAGTCTTCCAGCTGAGCTTTTTCCAGCTCCAGGCCAATCTCTTCAGAGATCACAGTACCGCCAGTCAGGATAGCAATATCCTGCAGCATAGCTTTACGACGATCACCAAAGCCTGGGGCTTTAACGGCAGCAACTTTTACAATACCGCGCATGTTGTTCACAACCAGTGTGGCCAGGGCTTCGCCTTCCACATCTTCTGCGATGATCAGCAGCGGCTTACCGGCTTTTGCTACGCCTTCCAAAGTAGGCAGCAGTTCGCGGATGTTAGAGATCTTCTTGTCTACCAACAGGATGAACGGGTTGTCCAGTTCAACTGTGCCGTTTTCTTGGTTGTTGATGAAGTAAGGAGACAGGTAACCGCGGTCAAACTGCATACCTTCAACCACTTCCAGCTCATTTTGCAGGGCCTGGCCTTCTTCAACAGTGATAACACCTTCTTTGCCCACTTTTTCCATCGCTTCAGCAATGATCCGACCTACTTCTTCGTCAGAGTTAGCAGAGATAGTACCTACCTGGGCGATAGACTTGCTGTCAGCACAATCTGTAGACAGTGATTTCAGCGCTTCAACTGCGGCTACAACTGCTTTGTCGATACCACGTTTCACGTCCATTGGGTTCATGCCCGCAGCAACCGCTTTTAAGCCTTCTACCACGATTGACTGGGCCAACACCGTTGCAGTGGTAGTACCGTCACCGGCTTCATCGTTAGCCTTAGACGCAACTTCTTTTACCATCTGCGCGCCCATGTTCTCGAACTTGTCTTCCAGTTCGATTTCTTTGGCTACCGATACACCGTCTTTGGTGATGGTAGGCGCACCGAATGATTTATCCAGTACCACATTGCGGCCTTTCGGGCCTAAAGTAACTTTTACTGCATTTGCCAGGATGTTTACGCCTTTTAGCATCTTAGTGCGGGCGTCATCTCCAAAACGTACTTCTTTAGCTGCCATGATCAAATTCCTCTAAATACGGTTCAACAGGTCTTATTCTACGATTGCCAGAATGTCGCTTTCACTCAGGATCAATACTTCCTGATCGTCCAGCTTTTCTGTTTTCACGCCGTAACCGTCGTTGAAAATAACGGTGTCGCCAACTTTTACATCCAGAGCTTTGACTTCTCCGTTTTCTAGGATGCGACCATTACCTACTGCGATTACTTCGCCGCGTGTAGATTTTTCTGCCGCAGAACCAGTCAGAACGATGCCGCCTGCTGATTTGGATTCTTGCTCTGCGCGCTTAATAATTACGCGGTCGTGTAAAGGACGAATTGCCATTTTCAAGTCTCCTGAAAATTCCAACTATACAAAAGTTAGTAGAGTGAAGGCCCCTGTTATCAGGTTGCCTTTTTGCTTAAAAGAAACGGTGAATCAACCGCTTCAAACTTAATACTGCGAGGATAAATGGGGTAATCGTTCAGCGATCTCAAGGGTGGTTGATGAAAAAAATACAAATTTTTTTCATCCTGCCGCGCCCATTTGCTAACTGATTATCTGGCCACGATTTTTTGCCATTATTGCAGGCGATCGCGGTTATTCTGGTCAGTTTTGTCGGTGTACTGACCTTCGTACACATCACCATCACCGGGCGGTTTTGACTGCTCAAACGGGCTGCCCTGCTGGCCAAACGGATTGCCCGGCCCGCCAAAGCCACCCTGAGTCACCACCCGGGCCTGCAAATGCTTGCTTAAATGACCGGCAATAAAGTGGCGCGAGCCGGGCACCACAAACAATAAGCCCACGATGTCGGTCACAAAGCCTGGGGTGACCAGCAGCACACCGGCAATCACCAGCATCAGGCCCTGCACCAGCTCACTGCCCGGAATTTCATTACGCTGCAGTTTAGCCTGCGCGGTTTGCAAGGTGGCCAGCCCTTCGCGGCGCACCAGGTACGAACCCACCAGCGCGGTTAAAATCACCAGGCCGATGGTGTTCCAGCCACCAATGATGCCGCCTACCTGCACCAGCAGCGCAATTTCGATAATGGGCATGATGGCAAACAATAAAAATAAAATACGCAAATCCGATCCTCATTCTCAACGGACACTCTGATATGGTTGGGGCAAGCTGCCTGAACACAAGCATCGCGCGCCTGGTTATGCGATAAGTATCTCTTACGCCCGATGATTTGTTCACTTTACCAGCCATTTTTTGTCACAATGTCGGATACCCTGACAATTGGAGTGCTTTATGTCGTTACGCCTGGTGTTGACCACCACCCCTGATGCCGCCTCGGCGCAAGCCATCGCCACCGCGCTGGTAGAGCAACAGCTGGCTGCCTGTGTCAAAGCCATCCCCGGTGCCCAGGCTACTTATCGCTGGGAAGGCAAGGTGGTCACCGACACCGAACACCAATTGCTGATAAAAACCCGTCAGCCCTGTCTGGCAGCCGCGCAGGCGCTGGTCACCGATTTGCATCCGTATGAGGTGCACGAATGGCTGGTATTGGATGCGGTATCGGCCAGCCAGGCTTACGGCGACTGGGTGATTGAACAAACCCCGGAGACGACAGCGCCATGATATACCGGCTACTTATATTACTTTCACGCCTGTTAATCGTGTGTGGCGCACTGTGGGCAGGCAGCGCCGCCCAGGCTCAACTGCCGTCTCAGGATTTTGCCGATCCATTCACCAAAGAACCACAATTTTTGCTGGTGGACGAAGCGTTTCAGTTTGACTTTACCCAGCGCGACGGCCAGCTGCATATCAGCTTTACCATTGAGCCTGACTATTATCTGTATCAGCACCAGTTCAAGGTAACCAGCAAGGATGCCCGGTTAGGCGAGTTGACGCTGCCGCCCGGCAAAGACAAACATGATGAATTTTTTGGTCAGACTCAGGTGTATTACGACACGGTCAGTTTCTCGGTGCCCGTTGAGCAGGCGCAGGCAGATGACAAAGTGGCGTTGCGTTTTCAGGGCTGTGCCGATGCCGGATTTTGCTATCCGCCCCAAACCAAGCTGATCTACCTAAATGCCGTCAGCGGCAATGGCGGGCCTTCTGACAGCAGTGCGTCGGCCACAAGCACTGACCTGGCTGCAAACAGTTTCCGTCAGCCAACACCCGGCGCGCAGTTTTCGCTGGCAGACCAGCTGGCCGACCCGGACAACCGTGCCTGGGCCATGGGGCTGTTTTTACTTTTAGGGATCGGGCTGGCCTTCACCCCCTGTGTGTTTCCTATGTACCCGATTTTATCCGGCATCATCATTGGCCAGGGCCAGCGCGCCACCTGGCAGCGCAGCTTTATCTTAAGCCTGGTGTATGTGCAGGGCATGGCCATCACCTACTCGCTGTTAGGCCTGGTGGTGGCCTCAGCCGGGGTGCGCTTTCAAGCCATGTTGCAGCACCCGCTGATCTTAGGCGTGTTTATTGCCCTGTTTGCAGTGCTCGCGCTGGCCATGTTTGGCGTATATAACCTGCAACTACCGGCTAGCTGGCAAACCCGGCTCAACCAGCTAAGTCAGCATCAGCGTGGCGGTAATCTGCTGGGAGTGTTTGTGATGGGGGCCTTGTCCGGTCTGATTGCCTCGCCCTGCACCACCGCGCCGTTAACCGGCATCCTGTTGTTTATCGCCCAGTCCGGTGACCAGCTGTTAGGCTTTATCTCATTATATGTATTGAGCCTGGGCATGGGCATTCCACTGATTGCGTTTGGTCTGACCGGTGGCCGGCTGCTGCCCAAAGCCGGCCAGTGGATGGATGTGATTAAAGTCACCTTTGGCTTTATGTTACTCAGCGTTGCAATTGTGTTTGTGGAGCGGTTGTGGGTGTCAGCCTACAGTAACTTGCTGTGGGCGGCGCTGGGCCTGGCGGCGTTTAGTTATTACAGTGTACTCAACAGTGCCAGCCACGCCAGTTTTGCCAAGGGGGCACGGACTTTGCTGATTTTTGTCGGCTTGTTTGGCAGTGCCATGCTGGCCTGGCGCACCTTAGTCCCCGACCCGGCCAGCTCGGCGCATCCACCCTTTGTGCAGGTAGAATCGGTGGAAGAGCTGCAACAACAAATTGCTCAGGCCAGTGCTCAAGACCAGTCGGTGATGGTGGACTTGTATGCTGACTGGTGCATCGCCTGCAAAGAATTTGAAAAATACACCTTTGTGGATCCACAGGTGATTAACGCATTAAGCAACACCCGCTGGGTACAGATAGACTTAACTGATTATGACAACGCGCAAAGCCAAGCTTTTACCCAATATTATAAGGTGGATGGCCTGCCGACGATTTTGTTTTTTGATGAGCAGGGCAATGAATTGCCACAGGCCCGGGTGGCGGGCTTTTTGTCCGGTGAGGCTTTTGCCCGCCATGTACGCGAGCATTTGGGCGAAGCGGAGCAGTAAACCATGAGCTTGCTGCGCGCGCTTTGCATCGCCCTAATTAGCCTTGCTGCCACCGCCTCGGCAGCAGCCGCGCCCGGCTGCTTTGATGACTGGTTTTGCTACAAAGTGGATAACACCTCCGGCGAGGTTAGCGTGTATCGTACCCGGCCCTATCCGGTAGTGGTCACCCTAACCGCCGGGCTGGATAACACCCCGGTGGTCACTGAATTGGCTGATGATACTCCTGTTTCTGTGGGCCAGGCTGACAGTGCTCAGCGCTTTTGGCATACCATGCGGGTAACCTGGGCGCCAGGTGTGCTGGGCGCCACGCCGGCCGATGTGACGTATCGCTACCCACTGCAACCCCGGGGGGACTATGCCATCGTACAGGGGCCAGGCGGCAGTTATTCACACACCGGGCGTTCCTATCATGCGGTGGATATCGCCGCGCCGCCGGGTACCCCTATCTATGCGGCCCGGGCCGGTACTGTCATTGATATCAAGGAAGACAGCGATCAGGGCGGTCCGGATGAATCATTTGCCGATTTGGCCAACTACATCATTGTGCTGCACGATGATGGCACCACCGGTGAGTACTATCATTTGCAACAGGATGGCGTGGATGTGGTGCGTGGCCAGCAAGTGGCGGCGGGCGAGCCTCTTGGTCGCAGCGGCAACACCGGTTTTTCCTCTCTGCCCCACCTGCATTTTGCGGTACACCGGGTGCTGCCCGACGGCCGCTCCATGTCGGTGCCCTTCGTGTTCAGCCAGGCCACCCCAACGCGCTAACATTGCGCGCATCTTACCTGATTAGACCAGTATTTTGCTGCTAAAATTACTGCGATCTCTATAATCGCCAAAAGTTGAACAATCTGAAACCGAAACTGGCTTTTTTTCGTGCAAGTGCAATTATTATTTGTTTATATGGAAACAAAGCCCCCGTTTCTCCAAAGATAGCAGCATTTTAATGGATATTTTGTTACTCAACGGCCCCAACCTGAATATGTTGGGCAAACGTGAACCGGCCACGTATGGCCAGCAAAGCCTTGATGAGATCGTGGCCGGGCTAGAGCGCCAGGCTGCCTCGTTGCAGGTGCAGCTGAGCCATTTTCAGTCCAATGCCGAGCATGCGCTGATTGAGCGTATTCATGCTGCAATGGGCAACACTGATGCCATCATCTTCAACCCGGCAGCGTTTACCCACACCAGTATTGCCCTGCGCGATGCGCTACTCAGTGTGGCGATCCCGTTTATTGAAGTGCATCTATCCAATGTGTATAAGCGCGAAGCCTTTCGCCAACACTCCTATTTTTCGGATATTGCAGAGGGCACCATCGTGGGCCTGGGCGCCCAGGGCTATCACCTGGCGCTGACTGCATTACACCAATCTTATAACTCGACCAATTAGACAGAGACACATCATGGATATCAGAAAAATCAAAAAGCTTATTGAGCTGGTAGAAGAATCAGGCATCTCAGAGCTGGAAATTACCGAAGGCGAAGAGTCTGTACGCATTCACCGTGGGTCAAGCGCGGCTGCCGCGCCTGTCAACTATGCCATGCCGGCCGCACCAGCCCAGCCACCAGCGCCAGCGCCTGCTCCAGCAGCCCCGGTGGCCGAAGCCACAGCAACCGACACCACTCCGGCAGGTCATCAGGTGAAATCACCAATGGTGGGGACGTTTTATCGTGCTTCATCGCCTACCGCTAAGCCATTTGTGGAAGTAGGCCAGACTGTAGACGTTGGCGATACGTTGTGCATCATTGAAGCGATGAAGATGATGAACCAGATCGAAGCCGACAAGGCCGGTAAAGTCACTGCAATCCTGGTCGACAATCAAGATCCGGTTGAGTTCGACCAACCCTTATTCGTGATTGAATAAACAGGCATTTTCCTATGTTAGATAAAGTATTGATTGCCAACCGAGGCGAAATTGCCCTGCGGGTCTTGCGTGCCTGTAAAGAGTTGGGCATTAAAACGGTGGCGGTACATTCTACTGCCGACCGTAATCTGAAGCATGTCTTGCTGGCTGATGAATCCATTTGCATTGGCAAAGCGTCAGCCACTGAAAGCTATCTGAATATTCCCCGTATTATTGCGGCGGCAGAAGTCACCAATTCCATAGCCATTCATCCTGGCTATGGTTTTTTGGCCGAAAATGCCGAGTTTGCCGAAGCAGTAGAAAAAAGCGGCTTTATCTTTGTCGGCCCCACCGCCGAGACCATCAATTTAATGGGCGATAAGGTCTCGGCCATCAATGCCATGAAAAAAGCCGGTGTGCCCTGTGTGCCTGGCTCAGATGGCCCGCTGACCGATGACGAAGAGCGCAATAAGAGCATTGCCAAGCGTATCGGCTACCCCATCATTGTTAAAGCTGCTGGTGGCGGCGGTGGCCGTGGTATGCGGGTAGTACGCAAAGAATCGGAGCTAATTCGGGCCATCGCTACTACCCAGGCCGAAGCCGGTGCGGCATTTGGTAATGCCACCGTATACATGGAAAAATTTCTAGAAAATCCACGCCATGTGGAAATTCAGGTATTGGCGGATGGCCAGGGCAATGCGATCCACTTAGGTGAGCGGGATTGCTCGATGCAGCGTCGACACCAAAAGGTGGTCGAAGAAGCCCCGGCGCCGGGTGTGTCTGAGCAGATGCGCAACAAGATTGGCGATCGCTGCCGCCGTGCCTGTGTAGAAATTGGCTATCGTGGCGCCGGTACCTTTGAGTTCTTGTATGAAAACGGTGAGTTCTATTTTATCGAGATGAACACCCGGATTCAGGTAGAGCATCCAGTATCAGAGATGATCACCGGGGTCGACCTGATCAAAGAACAGTTGCGTATCGCTGCCGGCCAGCCGCTGTCCATTGACCAGTCGCAAATTCAAATTCGTGGCCATGCCATCGAGTGCCGGATCAATGCTGAAGATCCACAAACCTTTATCCCCAGCCCTGGCAACATCAATATGTTCCATTCACCGGGTGGTTTAGGGGTGCGCTGGGATTCGCACATTTATGCCGGTTACACTGTGCCGCCGTTTTATGATTCGATGATTGGTAAGCTGATCACCTACGGCGAAAGCCGGGATGAAGCCATTGCCCGCATGCGTCATGCATTGGATGAGCTGGTGATTGATGGCATCAAAACCAACATTCCGTTGCAGCGTTCAATTATGGCGGATGAAAACTTTTTTGCCGGCGGTACCAACATCCACTATCTGGAGAAAAAGCTGGGCATTAACTAAGCCGCCTGACCGCCGATCATTTCAAAAAACCGATTGGTTTGATTAGGTTTTTTGCGTGGCCGGCGGGCTCTTCAACAGGTATGCTTTAGCACATAAATTACTTCTCCCGTGATTTATGTGTGTTTTCATTTCTTAATACCCTCATGGAGACTCTCTCCATATCTTTGCCGGCGCCTGGCGCCGGCTTTTTCCTTTTGTAACAAAACTCTGCCACACTTATCGCAGTATAATTAAAGACTTATTCAAGAGTTGATATATGTCTGTGCGATTTTTATGCCTTGTGCTGGGGCTGTTTATGATCGGGACCCGGGCCGCCGGTGCGGTCAGCTTTGATCAGCGGCTGGATTTTCAAACCCGTTTTGACCAGCGTAGCGACCGTGACAACCGCTGGCAGTACCGTATTCGCTACTACCCTAAACTCAATCTGACTGACGATGACACCTGGAGCCTGAACAGCATGGTAGTGACTGGGGATGATTTCAGTTCCAGTCACAACAGTTTGGATGGCAGCACCAACTATCTGTATGCGCGGCGCTTATTTGTGCGTAAACAATACGACTGGGGCAAAACCGAAGTGGGCGGGCTTCCCACATACAAAGGTCGGGTGTCGCTGTCCGGCTTATCCAAAGATGGCTGGATTTTTGGCGCCCGCCAGGTCGTACAATTAGATGATGATACCGCCTTTGAGGTGGTGGCAGGTTATCTGGATTCGCTGGACCCGGCGCATGCGCTGGACTGGCCCGATGAACTAAATTATCTGGAAGTAGAATATTCCCATGGCATTGATGCGCATCACTCCATGGAGCTGGGCTTTGAGCGCATGCTGGAAGGCAGCTTTGTCCGCGGCGAATACCGCTATGATTTTGCCGATAAACGGGCGTTGACGTTTGAGCTCATTCAGCGTCTTGATACTTCCCAGAACAAAGTCGTCATCGGTTTCGAAGGACCTCAGTTATGGGGAACCAATATTCAATATGAGATATATTATGCCTATAACAGTAACAGCTTCGGCCCACGCGCTGAATTAACTGAGGACTTTATTGGGGAGGGGCACAATATGTCGCTAGAGTTGGGCTCAGGCATTGATTTTTTGCCTAAAACTGACTGGTTTGTCCGCTATGACTGGGTTGAAGGCACCAACCGACTACTGACCGGGTTAGTCATCAAGATATAAAAAAGGCCCGTAAAAACGGGCCAAAAGCAAGAACGCGTACACACTTTAACAGTGCGTTATGTGTTACGTCTGGCTATCACGGGCAGTTCATGGCCAGGCCGTTACGTTTTTTTAATTCAACCATCGGCAGCCACGATGGTCACAGTGATAACACCCGGCCTGCACTATTAGGCTTCGGGGTAACGCTGAGAAAACCTGTTATGACCGATCCACTTGAACAACTCAAACAACAGTTGCCGGTAGACCGACTTTCGATAGAAGTGCTATTTGCGCTGCGCGTGCTATTTGATAAGCCTGAGCCTACCGTCAATTTGCATCAGGACATCGCTGATTTGACCCATTTTCCTGACCGTCTCTATGACAGCTACCGGCCGGAATGGGAAAGTTATGTAAAACGGGCGCTCGTGGAGCATGTACAGGCTCATCCCGAGCAGGCATCAGACGAGCTTATTGCTGAGCTGTTTGAGCAGATAGATACGTTACAACGCAGCCACCCCGATTACAGCCACTGGCTGGGCCATATCGAAGACACCCAGGCACTGCTGACCTCGCCCAACGCGCATATCTTCCCCACCCCCTGGCGGCAGCAGATCATGGCGTTGCTATTGCCGGTAAGCACCCTGCGCCCGCCCAGAAGTGATAATTAGCCTGCCCCACCGGGTTTATACTGTGACGGGCAATAGCCGCGATTGACACCTGCCGGGCGAAGTGATTGATGTTTGGTACGCCGCCCGGAGACCCGTTGTCGCCAGTTGCGAAACGCCGTGGGTTTGAGCTGACGGCGCATCAGGGTGATCACCTGTTTTTCGCTCAGGTCATACAAGCGTTCGATGGCTTCAAACGGGGTACGATCTTCCCAGGCCATTTCAATCACCCGGGACGTGGCGGTTTCTGATAAATCAAAATCGTGCATGGGCAGTCCTGCAATTAGCCAGTAGAGGCATCAGTGTACCTGTCTTGATCGGCAAACAGGCGTTCATGAACAAGATTTAAGAGGGCTGCCGCTGCTTCAGCATCTGACAAGGCGCGGTGATGCCGGGTCATCTGAATATCAAAATGCGCGGTCAGATTAGCCAGCGAATAAGAAGGCAAGCCTGGATAGGCACGGCGCATTTGCACCACCGTACACAGTTTGGGCCGGCGAAAATCCTGCTCCAGGCGGGCAAATTCCTGTTTGATAAAGCCGTAGTCAAAATTCACATTGTGCGCCACAAATACACAATCTTCAGTAAATGCGGCGATTTGGTCGGCCAGCTCGGCAAACAGCGGCGCCTCGGCCACCATCTCATTGCTGATCCCGGTTAACCGGGTAATGGACGACGGAATATGACGCTGGGGATTGATCAGCGACTGCCAGGTATCCACCACCTTGCCGGCCACCAGCTTGACCATGCCTACCTCGGTGATCCTGTGATAGCCATTGTTGCCGCCGGTGGTTTCAATATCTACCACCACATATGGCTGTTGCGGATCGTGCACCCAGTTGACCTGAGTAATTTGCACTGGCAGCCCGGCCCGCTTCAACGCCTGAATCGAGGTCAGCTGGTTGCGCCGCAGCACATCGCCGGGCGCTTTGATTTCTTCAAAGCGTAACTCGCCATTCTGCCACACCATGATATCGGGAAAGCCATCAGATAAACCCTGGTAATCTTTGGCCATGGCCCGCAGCATGGCAATCACCGCCGGCAGGGGCGCGTGTTCCAACAGCTCCCGCGGGGTCTCCAGCAGATTATTACGCCACATAAACACACTGTTCACCTTGCCATACTGCGCAGCAGCTGTAGCGGTAATGTGCTGCAACAATTGTTGCCCATCGGTGAATCGGCTCAGCAGCGCTTCGATAGGGATTTCAAACGTGCTGTAAAAGGCATTGTATTTTAAGCTTTTAGGGCGCCGGTCAAATTCGGTCACCAGCTGGTCCTGTTCAAACAATAGCGACCAGAAGGTCAGCCCGAATAAAGCCCGCCACAGGGTATTTTCGGTTCGCCAGGCGGCAATACCCTGGCGCCGGTAATAACTGATCACACCGCGCTCCACCGCCTGATTCTGGCTGATATCCAGCGCCAGCGTGCGGCTGGCATCGCGCAGCATGTCGGTCAGCGCACTGGTGCGTTTTTTATGAAATTTGCGCGCATAAAAATCTTCAGCAAAAGCCAGCACAAAGTCTGACGGTGGATTATCAATCACCGCCTCCAGAGCCTGGCGGGCCTGCTCTTTGTCATCTTTGTACAGCTCACGCAGCCATTTTTCACGGGCGGCATCGCCTGGCGCCTGCTCCAGTACCTGCAACGCCAGCGCGCGATCGAGGGGCAACAGCCGGCTGCCCAGTTTGAACAAAAATTTATCGGCATACGCCTGGCTGGCCGGCTCGTGTGCCGGTAAAAACGGCCCACGTGCCTGCGCCACCAACTGCGCGTCATCCCAATACGGTAAGTCGGCCAGTGCATTGACATAAAAAAACGCAGCCTCGGCTTCTTCGCCGCTGCCAAAATGTCCGTGCTGGGCATCCTGAGTATCCTGACGGGTGCGCATGATGCCTAAATCGCGCATGGAAAATTGATTGAGACGGCCTTTGCTGTTGCCGAAATACAAAAACAACAGATAGCGCAGCGCCCGGTCAAAGGTTTTCACCAGATAATCGGTTTGCGGCAAGGTTTGCGGCCAGCCATAGCGACCAATCTGGGTAAACAACAGGTTGACCAGCTCAGCTTTTTTCAGATGATTTAAACGCTGGCCGATGGGGTACGCAGCCAGATAAGCCAGCAAGTCCGCTTTGGTCACCACTCCGGCAAAATCCTGTTCGGCCACATCCTGGGCCGGCGCAAACCAGCCACTGTCAATCAACTGGTCCAGTTGCGCCTGCGGTGCGTGGATCTCCGGATAATCAAACTGGCGGCGGTTGATCAGCGCATATTTACGGTTGGCGGCCCGGGCAATGATGCATTGTTTATCAGTGCAGAGCTGGCCGAAGGCCGTGATAAATTGCTGACTTTCGGAATTTAACAGGGCCTGACTGGGGCCGTCAAAAAAGCGTAAAAATTCGTGAAAATGATCCAGGTAATAGCGTTCAGGAAGGACTTTTTGCATGGCAGCCTATATCAGAAAAACCGGTTTGGGGCGGTGCGTCTGCAGCCGGCTGGCTGCGCACTTCTCAACACTAAATAGTGTATATTTATACAGAGTAAATTTCAACCAGTCCGGCTTACACCCGAATAGCTTGCTTGCTGACCCAGTCGAAGTAGCGCGCCAGCTTGTCATCCTGCTGCAGACGACTGACCGAGTTTAGCTGTTTGGCCAGCTCCATTTCAGAATAAAAGCGGTGAATACCATCATGGCACTGGCGACACACTGCCACCCCAGCATTGAGTTGTTCACGGCTAAAGTGCTTACGAAAAAAGGTGCGCCGGTGCATCTTACGCGGAATCAAATGATGAAAGGTTAAGCGGGTATAGCGATGGCATAGCGGGCAGTAACCGGCTGCCAGTCGTTTACTCATAAGCGCGCCTTCTGTGTTGCTGCAGTACCCTTTATACCAATCCGGCCATCGATACGATTCGTACTGCTAGGTATGATGACAAAACTTTAAATAAGGACTGCTATGAGCTTGGCCACCCCGGCAACCTTTCATTGCCCCTATTGTATGGAACCCAACGAAGTCGAAATTGATGAGATTAATGACAGCGGTCAGATGCAGGTGATTGACTGCCAGGTGTGTTGTCAGCCCATTGAAATGATTGTGCATGGCCAGGGGCCTGATCTGACCATTGATGTACAACGCGAGAATGAGTGAGCTGCATATCAGTGCCGCCGACCTGGCGGCCATGGACAAACGCTATCGCGCCACCTTTGTGAATTGCTTGTCGGGGGCCAAAAGCGCCTGTGTGGTGGGCAGTAGCCAGGGCCGCCGGCAGCAGGAAAACCTGGCCATCGTGACCTCAGTAGTGCATATCGGTGCCGATCCGCCGTTGCTGGGCATGATCATGCGCCCCCATACTGTGCGCCGCGATACCCTGGAAAATATTCAGCAACATGGCATTTATACCTTAAACCAGGTGGCGACGCCCTGGGTCGAGCAAGCCCATCACACGGCCGCGCGCTATCCTGCTGATGTCAGCGAATTCGCGCAGACCGGGCTCACCCCCTGGTACGCGGATCATTTTGATGCCCCGGGGGTAGCCGAAAGCCCTCTACGCCTGGCCATGCAGTTGCGCGAGTGTATCCCCATTGCGCTTAATAACACCCAACTGGTGATTGGCCAGATCCAGGATGTGTGGGTGGATGAGGCAGCCGTTAATGCCGATGGCCAAGTAGACCTTGCGGCGCTGCAAATCGCCGCAGTCAGCGGCCTGGATACCTATCATCAGCTGACCCCGGTGGGCCGGTTTGACTATGCCAAACCTAAGCCGCCTTATGAATAAACATCATGCGCCTGGGGCAGAATAAAAAAACCTGCATTTTTTTAGGAATGGGCGTACACTTAATTTCGAATACTAATGACGTAATGGCAGTAAGCACAGGGTGTGTCCTTACTCCATATAAAAACCTGCCTTCGGGCAGGTTTTTGTGTATGTGGGCATTACGTAAAAAGAATGATTTTTGTTTAGGATAGTATGGAGCTTGCATATGACTGCTATGACTCGTCGTGGTTTTTTACGGTTGGCCGGCGGTTCGGTGATTGGCCTGACCGTAGGTGGCATGGCCTTACGTGCCCACGCCCAGGAAGCTCTGGATGCCAGTGATGCTACCGCCAAGGCGCTCAACTACACACCGCAATCCGAAAAAAGCGGCCAAAATTGCGCTAATTGCATGTATATCCAGGGCAATGAAGGCGACGATCAGCGCCCCTGTGCAATCTTCCCTGGCAAACTGGTCAACGCCCAGGGCTGGTGTAGCGCCTGGGTCAAACGCCCTGGTTAAGCAGGTTGCCCGCGCGCCCGCTCACAGCCCAGTGGCGGGCACCACCCGGGTGTCGCTGACGCTGGGCGGCGGTGCGCTAACATCCAGCCGGTATTTATCAGCCAGCGCCTGATAGCGGCCATCGGTGCGCATCCGCGCAAGCTCTCGATTAAAGCCCGCCCGTAAACTATCATCTAGAATGGCCGCGCGGTTGGAGGTACGCTGAAAAAAATCGTGAAATCGCACTTCTTTTTGCTGCCACAACGGCAACTGGCTGCGCAGCCAGGAAAAAATATTTTTGTCCATCACCGCTACATCTACACTGCCCAACAACAACATCTTGACCTGGCGGTGCTGATCAGCAATCTCACCATACCCGGCATGTTGCGCCACCATGGCGGCATATCGGGGCCCTAATATGCGGTCTGCGGTTTGAAATGCCAGCACTGTGAAACCAGCCAAATCTTCCAGTTCTGTAATGGCCAGCTTACGCGAGGCCAGCGTAATGGCGGTATTTTGATAACGCACATACTCATCACTTAACAACGCCGGGTCAATATCATGCGACAGGGTCACCGACATCACAATATCGGCATTACCCGACTCGAGCTGACGTACGGTACGTCCCAGCGGGATGTACGTCGGCTTCAGCGAATGGCCCATCGCCTGTAATATTTCGCGCACCAGCTCAATCTCAAAGCCACTGTCGTTGTCGGCAATCACATAGGGGGGTTTGGCCCACCCAGCAACCACCTCGATTTGCCGCGCCGCGGCGCTACTGACGCTGCTACCGATAAGCACCAACAAGCATGCGAGCGTTATTGATAATTTAATGATCCTGACCACCTATCCTGTGTCATCCCATAGGAATAATTCTATCCTTGCATGCAGGCCACATCCTGCACAATGCTGTTATTTAGCAGCGTGTTTAATCGTGCCAACAATGGCCCGCCATCACGCATTTTTGATAGTATAGCGCTTTATTTATAAAACTTTGGATTGTTATGGCCTGGTTACAATTACGAATCGATACCTCTGCCGAGCTGGCCGAGCAGGTGGGCGGCATGCTTAGCGCCAATGGCGCGCAGGCAGTGACCTTTATCGATGCCAAAGATACCCCGATGTATGAGCCCAAGCCGGGTGAGACCCTGTTGTGGCCAGACACCCAGGTGGTCGGGCTGTTTGATGCTGCGCACAATATGCAGGCTGTGATCGCGCGGTTAGAACAAGCCCGCATCCTTGGCCCGGGCTTTGCCCATAAGTTGGACCCATTGGAAGACAAAGACTGGGAACGCGAATGGATGGATAATTTTCATCCGTTGCAGTTTGGCGAGCGCTTATGGATCTGCCCCAGCTGGCGTGAGGTACCTGACCCAAATGCGGTTAATGTGATGCTGGACCCCGGGCTGGCCTTTGGCACCGGCACCCACCCTACCACTGCCCTATGTCTACGCTGGCTGGATGCACTGCCGCTGAGCGGTAAAACCGTGGTGGATTTTGGCTGTGGCTCCGGCATTTTGGCGTTGGCAGCGCTAAAGCTGGGCGCTGCCCGTGTCATCGGTATCGACATCGACCCGCAGGCACTGCAGGCCAGCACCGAAAATGCCCGGCGCAACAATGTCAGCGAACGGCTCGAGGTGTATCTGCCCCAGGACCAACCCGACATCCAGGCCGATGTGGTTATGGCCAACATCTTATTCAGCCCGTTGATGGAGCTTAAATCTGTCATCAGCGGCCTGTGCAAACCCGGCGGAGACCTTGTTTTATCGGGAATTTTAGCCGAACAGGTAGAAAAACTGGAAGCCGCCTATAGCACCGAGTTTAGCCTGGATGCCAGCGCGGTAGAGGGCGACTGGGCCCGGGTCAGCGGTAAAAAACACCCTTAACTTGCTGCTGCCACACTAAAAAATGGCAGGTCGCCGAGCGGGCGGCTCGCCCCGATCCCTTGCCATACAAGCCCTGCAACGCAAATCCTGCGATCCCTGTCAAGCCCTCGGGCGCAAATTTTGTGTGAATTTTAGCCTTTTCAAGGTTGGGCAAAATGCGTAAACTTAGCGCCCCGTTTTAGCCGAGTGGCTATTTTCCGCACAACTTTGGATTGTTAACCATGCAAATTGGTCCGTATACCCTGGACAACAATTTGATGTTGGCACCGATGGCTGGTGTCACCGACCGTCCGTTCCGACAAATGTGTCGCCGAATGGGCGCAGGCCTGGTGGTGTCCGAAATGTTGTCGAGCAACCCTAAGGTGTGGAATACCGCCAAATCCATGCATCGCATGGATCACAGCGGTGAAGACGGTATCCGGTCTGTACAGATTGCCGGCGCTGATCCCGAACTGATGGCCCAGGCGGCACAGTTTAATGTTGCCAACGGTGCACAAATCATCGATATCAACATGGGATGTCCGGCAAAAAAAGTGAATAAAAAACTGGCGGGATCAGCCCTGCTGCAATACCCCGAACTGGTCGAGTCAATTGTCCAGGCGGTGGTCCAGGCAGTGGATGTGCCGGTCACGTTAAAGATTCGCACAGGGTGGAATCCGGATAATCGCAATGGTGTAGATATTGCACGCATTGCCGAACAAAATGGCATTCAGTCGCTGGCGGTTCATGGCAGAACGCGGGCCTGTATGTATAAAGGTGACGCCGAATACAACACCATTCGCGAGATCAAGAAGGCTGTGTCCATTCCTGTGATTGCCAATGGTGATATTACGTCACCGCAAAAAGCCCGCGAGGTGTTGGACTACACCGGCGCCGATGGCGTGATGATTGGGCGTGGTGCTCAGGGGAATCCGTGGATCTTTCAGCAAATCCAGCATTTTCTGACTACGGGTGAAACCTTAGCCCTGCCTCCCTTGTCTGAACAACATCAGGTATTGCACGAACATGTTGCCAATGTGCATGCCTTTTATGGTGAGCCTGCCGGGGTGCGAATTGCCCGCAAGCATGTGGGCTGGTATCTCGCGGAACACGATACGGATCGTCAGTTTCGCAAAACGTTCAATGGTCTTGAGCAAGCAGAATTACAGCTCAACGCACTTGACGATTATTTTCAAGCGTTGCAGAAACAAGAAACCCGACAGATTTCTCCTGCAGCATAGTGATGACTAACTTATAGAGCAAGACAGTATTATGTTCGATCAAAATGTGACTTCACCTTTTACAACGACAGTAACAACGCCTTCTCAAACTCAAGCTCAAAAGCCACTGCGTGATTCTGTAAAACAAGCAGTGAACAAATACCTAAAGCAACTGGATAACGCCAATATCGACAATCTGTATGAACTGGTGTTGGCTGAAGTAGAAGCTCCACTGCTCGAAGAAGTCATGACTTATACCCGCGGCAATCAAACCCGGGCCGCCATCATGATGGGCATCAACCGTGGCACGCTGCGCAAAAAATTAAAGCAGTACGGCATGAACTAAAATATTGCGGGCCTTAGCCCACCAAAGAGCACCTACTTCGGTGCTCTTTTTGTTTCACTTGTCATCAACGTAAAAAAAGACCTGTTATGCACACACCAAAACCTATCCAGCGCGCGCTCTTAAGTGTTTCTGATAAAACCGGGATTGTTGAATTTGCCGAAGCCCTGCACCAGGCCGGCGTGGAATTACTTTCCACCGGTGGTACCGCCAAATTGCTCAGCGAAGCCGGCCTGCCGGTCACCGAAGTATCAGAGCATACCGGCCATCCCGAAATCATGGACGGCCGGGTCAAAACCCTGCACCCCAAGATTCACGGCGGCATTTTGGGTCGCCGAGAGGTGGATGGCGAAGTGATGGCCAAACACGATATCGCGCCGATTGATTTGGTCGTGGTCAATCTGTACCCCTTCGCGGCCACAGTCGCCAACCCGGACTGCAGCTTAGAAGATGCCATCGAAAATATCGATATTGGCGGGCCGACCATGGTGCGTGCAGCAGCCAAAAACCATAACGATGTCACCATCGTGGTCAACGCCGGGGACTATGCCCGGGTGCTGGCCGAGATGAGCGAGCATGCTGGCTCGGTCACCCACGCCACCCGCTTTGATTTAGCCATCAAAGCCTTTGAGCACACCGCCGAATACGATGGCATGATTGCCAATTATTTTGGTGCCAGGTTGGATAATGCTGAATGCGAAGCAGATTGCGAGCATGAACACAGCGCGTTTCCACGCACGTACAATATGCAGCTGACCAAAAAGCAGGACCTGCGCTATGGCGAGAACAGCCACCAGGAAGCTGCGTTCTACGTAGAAAATACGATTCAGGAAGCCTCGGTAGCCACGGCCCAGCAGCTCCAGGGTAAAGCCTTGTCGTTCAACAACATTGCCGACACCGATGCGGCACTGGAGTGTGTCAAAGAATTTGAGCAGCCGGCCTGTGTCATCGTCAAACATGCTAACCCATGCGGCGTGGCCATTGGTGAAGATATCTTAAGCGCCTATGATCGGGCATTTAAAACCGACCCCACCTCGGCTTTTGGTGGCATCATTGCCTTTAACCGCCCATTGGATGCGGCCACCGCGCAGGCCATCATCGACCGTCAATTTGTCGAAGTGATCATCGCCCCTTCAGTAAACGACGAAGCGCAAGCCATTGTCGCGGCTAAAAAGAATGTGCGCCTGCTGGCCTGTGGCGACTGGCACGGCCAGCTAACCGAAGGCTATGACTTTAAACGAGTTAACGGCGGGCTGCTGGTGCAGGAGCGCGACTTTGGCATGGTCGAGCAGGATAATTTGGAAGTGGTGACTGAGGTCAAGCCCACTGATGAGCAGCTACAAGATCTGCTGTTTTGCTGGAAAGTGGCCAAATATGTCAAATCCAACGCCATTGTGTACAGCAAAGACGGCATGACCGTAGGCGTTGGTGCTGGCCAGATGAGCCGCGTGTATTCAGCCAAAATTGCCGGGATTAAAGCCGCTGACGAGAATCTGGAAGTGGCCGGGTCGGTAATGGCCTCGGATGCCTTCTTTCCGTTTCGCGATGGCATCGATGCGGCTGCCGCCGCGGGCATCAAAGCGGTCATTCAGCCAGGTGGCTCGATGCGCGATGACGAAGTGATTGCCGCGGCCAACGAGCACGGCATCGCCATGGTCTTTACCGGCATGCGCCATTTCCGCCATTAATCGCCAGGCGCGCTATGTCTGCCACCGGTACCGGCTACCGGTGGCCTTAAGTTATTTTGTGAACCAGGCCGGTGGCCCGGCCATATCCAGCTCAGTAGCATTTGACCTGACCGTCAGGTGCGGTACATTAAATGCAGCCCCGCATGGGTGGTTAGCGGGCTAAACCTCTTTCACAAGAATAAGTTAAGGAACCCTCATGAAAACATTGTTACGCCTGGCGACAGTCTCGGTGCTGGCTTTCTCAGCCCCAGTGGTGATGGCCGATGCCATCTCTGATGCAGTACAAAGCGAACACCGTAGTGCGGCTGATAAAGCCCGCGACGAATACCGTCATCCTCAGCAAACCCTGCGCTTTTTTGGTATCGAGCCGGATATGACAGTGGTAGAGGTTTGGCCAGGCGGCGGCTGGTATACCGATATCCTGGCAGAAATCATCGGTGACGATGGTCAGCTGATAGCCGCGCATTTTCATGTGGATGAAGACACCCGCGATTATTTTAAAAACTCGCTGCAAAATTTTAAGCAGAAGGTGGCCGACCATGCCCCTTATCAGGATATCAAAATCACCGCCTTCGACCCGCAAAAAGCCACCGAGATTGCCCCGGCCGGCAGTGCTGATCGGGTCCTGACCTTCCGCAATCTGCATAACTGGTATATGCGCCAGGGCGATGCCGGTATCGAACAGGCATTTAAAGCCTTTTATACCGCGTTAAAACCAGGTGGCGTGCTGGGGGTGGTGGAGCATCAGCTGCCTGAATCGGGCACCACCGAAGACATGAAAAAAAGCGGTTATATGAAGCAGTCTTATGTGGTGGCCGCGGCGCAAAAAGCCGGCTTTGAGCTGCAGGCAGAAAGCGATGTGAATGCCAACAGTCAGGATAATGCGGACCACCCTAAAGGGGTATGGACCTTGCCCCCAACCCTGGCCCTGGGCGAAGAAGACCGGGCTAAATATCTGGCGTTGGGCGAGAGTAATCGCATGACCCTTAAATTTGTTAAACCCGAATAATTTACGGAATACAGTAGGAATGAACATACTTGTTATTGGCGGCGGCGGCCGCGAACATGCGCTGGCCTGGAAAGCCGCGCAATCAGCCAAGGTGGACACCGTGTTTGTTGCTCCCGGCAATGCCGGCACAGCGCGTGAGCCGAAGCTGGAAAATGTGGACTTGCAGGTGACCGACATTGACGGGTTGCTGGCGTTTGCTCAGCAACAGCAGGTTGCACTGACCATTGTCGGCCCGGAAGCGCCGCTGGTAGCAGGTGTGGTAGATACCTTTAATGCCGCCGGGTTGGCCATTTTTGGCCCGACCCAGGCAGCAGCCCAGTTAGAAGGCTCCAAAGCCTTCACCAAAGATTTTTTAGCCCGCCATCGGATCCCAACCGCAGACTATGCCACTTTTACCGACATTGAGCCGGCACTGGCCTATGTGCGTGAAAAAGGTGCGCCTATTGTGGTCAAAGCCGATGGTCTGGCCGCCGGTAAAGGCGTAATTGTGGCGCAAACTCTAGCCGACGCAGAAGCGGCGATCCGCGATATGCTGGCCGGCAATGCCTTTGGCGATGCGGGTAGCCGGGTGGTCATCGAAGAATTTTTAGATGGCGAAGAAGCTTCTTTTATTGTGATGGTGGATGGCACCCATGTGCTGCCGTTTGCCACCAGCCAGGACCACAAACGGGCGGCCGATGGTGACCAGGGCCCTAATACCGGTGGCATGGGCGCTTATTCGCCGGCTCCGGTGGTCACCGACAGTGTGCATCAGCGCATCATGGATGAAGTGATCATGCCTACCGTTGACGGCATGGCAAAAGAAGGTCATCCGTACACCGGCTTTTTGTATGCCGGGCTGATGATTGATGCCGATGGCGCGCCCAAGGTCATTGAGTACAACTGCCGCTTTGGCGACCCGGAAACCCAGCCCATCATGCTGCGCTTACAGTCTGACCTGGTCAGCCTGTGCCAGGCTGCCTGCATAGGAGAACTGGATAGCGAAAGCATCAGCTTTGATCCGCGTGCCGCGGTAGGTGTGGTGTTAGCCGCCGGCGGCTATCCCGGCAGCTATGCCAAGGGTGAGGTCATCAGCGGGCTGGCCGAGGCTGCGCAACAGGATGGCAAGGTCTTTCATGCCGGCACTGCATTGCAGGACGATGCAGTGGTCACCAGTGGCGGTCGGGTGTTGTGTGCCACCGCGCTGGGCACCAATGTCACCGCAGCCCAGCAACAGGCCTACTCGCTTATTCAGCATATCCACTGGCCGGAGATGTATTACCGGACCGATATTGCGCATCGCGCTATCGCCCGCGAAAGCCAGGCCTGATCAGCCGCGTGCCGGCCGCGGGTCGGCACGCTTGATTATTCCCCCCAAGCAGCTTATAACTAGGGTTCGATTCTGTGCAGAAATTCATCTATGTCTGTTAAACACCCCATCATTGCCATCACCGGCTCTTCCGGTGCGGGAACCACCACCACCACCAATGCCATCCGGCATATCTTTCGTAATCTGAAAGTGAACGCAGCGGTGGTGGGCGGGGACAGTTTTCACCGCTTTACCCGGCCGGAAATGGAAGTGGAAATTCGCAAGGCCCAGGAGCAGGGCCGACATATCAGCTATTTTGGCCCCAAAGCCAACGATTTTGATCTGCTCGAATCGCTGTTTCACGAATACAGCCAGTCCGGCCAGGGCCAGTATCGTCAGTATCTGCACACCTTTGACGACGCGGTACCCTTTAATCAGATGCCGGGGACCTTTACCCCCTGGCAGGCATTGCCGGACAACACCGATTTATTGTTCTACGAAGGCCTGCATGGCGGGGTAAAAACCGAAGATAATGATGTGTCGCAGCATGTGGATTTACTGGTGGGCATGGTGCCCATCGTTAATTTAGAGTGGATCCAGAAGATTGTGCGCGACACCACCGACCGCGGCCATTCCCGCGAAGCGGTCATGAGCAGCATCGTGCGCGGGCTGGATGATTATTTTCATTACATCACCCCGCAATTTTCGCGCACCCATGTCAATTTTCAGCGGGTGCCCACCGTGGATACCTCCAACCCGTTTAGCGCCCGTGAAATTCCGTCGCAGGATGAAAGCTTTGTGGTGGTGCGGTTTCGCCGTGAAATGAAAAATGTGGATTTTCCCTATTTGTTGCAGATGATTGATGGTGCCTTTATGTCGCGCATCAACACCCTGGTGGTTCCGGGCGGCAAGATGGGGCTGGCCATGGAGCTTATCCTGACCCCGCTGATTGAAGATATCCTGGATAAAAAGCGCCGCGCTGGTCATCAGATGGATTGGATCAGCGACGATTAAGTGCTGCCGGCATGGCTGGACATTTTTTGTAACACTCCTGCGCGCCGATTCCCCGGCCAGCCACTTTTGTCAGCGCTAAGATGTAGTTATAGTGACAAAAAAGGCTGAGAAACTGCAATGGGTCAGGAAACATCCAAAATTCTGGTGGTCGATGATGATATGCGTTTGCGCGGTTTGCTTGAGCGCTATCTGATTGAACAAGGGTATCAGGTACGCAGCGCGGCCAATGCCGAGCAAATGGACCGCTTACTGGAGCGTGAAAATTTTCATTTGATGGTACTGGATCTGATGCTGCCTGGTGAAGACGGGCTGTCGATTTGCCGCCGTCTGCGCCAAAGTGACAACGACCTGCCGATTATTATGCTCACCGCTAAAGGTGATGAAGTAGACCGCATCATCGGCCTGGAAATGGGCGCAGATGATTACCTACCTAAACCGTTTAATCCACGCGAATTGCTGGCCCGGGCCAAAGCAGTCTTGCGCCGCCAGCAGGCTGATGCGCCAGGCGCACCGTCCCGCGATGAGCAGATTGTCGAGTTTGGCAGTTACCGGCTCAATCTGGCTACCCGCGAGATGACCGACGATCAGACCCCGCTGTCGTTAACCAGTGGTGAGTTTGCCGTACTTAAATCGCTGGTTACCCACCCCCGCGAACCGCTGTCCCGCGACAAACTGATGAACCTGGCCCGTGGCCGCGATTACAGTGCGCTGGAACGCAGCATTGATGTGCAGGTCTCGCGTCTGCGTCGGATGTTGGAAGCCGATCCGGCCAATCCGCGCTATATCCAAACCGTGTGGGGCTTAGGCTACGTGTTTGTGCCCGACGGCAAAGCGCCCTGAGACACTCACCGGGCATGCGATTTTTACCCAAAAGTGCATTTGGTCAGACGGTTCTATTGATTGGTGTGCTATTGCTGATCAATCAGGTGGTGTCTTACCTGTCGGTCACCTACTATTTTATCCGCCCCACCTCGGCGCAGATTAACAGCCTGCTGGCCACCCAGGTGCAAAGCATGCTGGCCCAGGATGTATTAAACGCCTCACAAACCGCGCAGGCAGAATATACGCAGCAAACCGGCATCCGTATCTTATCGCCGCGTCAGGCGCAGGCCGCCGGCTTAAACCGCGCCACCGCCTACCGGTTTATGTCCGATCAGGTCTCGGCGCAGCTGCGCCAGCGCGCGGATGTGCGCATCAGTAGCCCGGCAACCGATGGCAGTCAGGAACAACCTTATCTGGTATGGATTGCGCTGGCTGCCCAGCCCGGCCAGTGGATCCAAATTCCGCTGACCGGCTGGGCCGATGCCAATATCTCACCACTGACCATCTACCTGATGGTCATCGGCGTGCTCAGCGTGGTCGGCGGCTGGCTGTTCGTACGCCGTCTGAACCGGCCATTACAAGCCCTGCAACAAGCTGCCTTACAGGTGGGCAAAGGCCAGGTGCCGGCCCCGCTCAAAGAACAGGGCAGTGCCGAAATCATTGAAGTGACCCGGGCCTTTAACCGCATGAATCAGGGCATTCAGCAACTTGAACATGACCGCACCCTGATGACCGCCGGCATCTCCCATGATTTGCGCACCCCGCTGACCCGGATACGGCTGGCCACCGAGATGCTCAGTGAAGAAAATGAATGGATCAGCGAAGGCATTGTGCACGATATCGAAGACATGAATGCCATTATTGATCAGTTCATCGATTATGCCCGTTTAGGCTCTACCGCGCGCTACGAAACCACCGATTTGAATGACCTGATTTGTGACCTGGTGCAGGCTCGCCACATAGAAGAATCGCACCATATCACCCTGAAGCTGGCCGAGCTGCCCAGTCTTGAGCTTAGTCGCATCGGCATCAAGCGGGTGCTGGATAATCTGGTAGAAAATGCGTTTCGCTATGGCAGCGACAATATCACCATTACCAGCCTTTTTGATCAGGCGCAGCAACGGGTCTATTGTAAAGTAAGGGATTTTGGTCCGGGCGTGGCCGAGGATACCCTGCAGGCGATGTTTACCCCCTTTACCCAGGGCGACAAAGCCCGAGGCGGCGGCGGTTCCGGGCTGGGCCTGGCAATATCTCGGCGCATTATCAGCAGCCACAATGGCGAGATTGAGCTGCGCAATCATCCCGACCAGGGCCTGATTGCCGAATTTTGGTTACCGGTGTAAGCCGGCTCGCGGGCCAATTCGTATTAGCCCCAGTATGTAGAAGGACCCCTTTATGAAGTTGACCCGATGGCGCATCGGCGCACTGGCCACCCTGCTGCTGTGCCTGGCCGCCAGTGCTAATCCCAAGCAGGAATGGGCCATTGAGCGCATTGATAATCATCTGACCCGCAGTGTCGAGCGTGGTTTTGCTGGGGTGATGCTCATTGCCAGCGGCAATAATGTGGTGCTGAAAAAAGGCTACGGCCTGGCCGATCGCGACAAGCAACGCCCACTGACCAGTGCCACACTGATGGACATTGGCTCGGTGACTAAACAATTTACCGCCGCGGCTATTCTGGTGCTGGCTCAACAGCAATCTGTAAGCGTTGATGACACCCTGGCCAAGTATTTTCCCGGCGTCCCCGAAGACAAACAAGGTATTACTCTGCATCAGCTGCTGACCCACACGTCCGGCTTACCCGGCGGGCTGGGGGTGGACGACTTCACCCATCTGGGCACCGAGCAATTTTTTGACCGCTTGCTGATGTTGCCATTACACAGTGCGCCGGGCGAAACCTACCATTATTCGAACATTGGCTATTCGGTGCTGGCGCAGGTGATTGAACTGGCCAGTGGCCAGACTTACGAACAATTTGTGCAGACCCGGCTATTTGCCCCGGCCAATATGCAACACACCGGCTATTTGTACGGCAAGGCGCCGGAGGTGATCGCCACCGGCTACAAAGCCGGTCTGATCCCCACATCGTCCAACTGGTCACGCTATCAGCGCGACCAAAAGGTAGCGTGGGCGTTAAAAGGCAATGGCGGTATCGTGTCGACCATCGATGATATGTTCAACTGGTATCTGGCGCTGCGCAATCATGTGGTGCTCAGCGAGCAGCAGGTCGAGCGGCTGACCACCGGTTATGTCAGTGAAGGCGGGCCCAGTCAGTATGGTTATGGCTGGAGCATTGCCGAGTCACCTTCGGGGCAAAAAATGGCTGCGCACAATGGCTCAGACGGCGTGTTTTATTTTGATTTTCGCTGGCTGCAGGGCGATGACCAGGTGATCCTGTTTGCCTCCAATGCGCTGGTCAACGACACTCCCGGCATGAGTGAAAGTGCCGAGCTGATGTTGTTTGATGATGTGTTTAATCCACCCGCCTTTCGCGCCGGCCCGGTACACGACATCCTGCGTTTAAGCCTGACCTGGCAGTCGACGCCGCAAGCACTGGCCAAGGCAGTGGCGCAGCGCTTTGATTCAGCACTCAATGAGCGCTATGTGCTTAATCGGGCTGGTTTGGCGTTAATGGATAGTGGTCACCATCAGGCCGCTATCGCGCTGTTGGGCTTAAATGTAAAGCGGTTTAAAGATGACGGCAATTTATGGGACAGTCTGGGCGAGGCCTATCTGGCTGCCAATCAGCCCGAGGATGCCAAGCGCTGTTTTGTTAACGCACTGGTGCTGGCCCCCGAGCAGCAATGTTACTGGTGTGATAATGCCAAATCCCGCCTGACCCAAATCAAACAGGCCAGCAAAAGCTATTCGGTCTTGTGCAACTAGCGCTAAGCGGCTGCGCCGCCCAGCGCGGTTTTGATTTGGCCGCGCAGCCAGCGCAGCAGTGGATCTTCGGCGGTTCGCGGGTGCCACACCTGCTCAATGCGGGCGGCTGGCAGCGGCACCGGGGCCGGATGCTGAGCCAAGCTGGTATGCGCATTACACAGATGATCAGCAATCGGCTTTAAACATGTCAGCAACAACTGGGACCCCTGCACCACATAGGGCAGGGTAAAAAAGCTGGCTGCGCCTGCCACCACCTGGCGCTGTTGCCCGCAGTCACGCAGTGCGCTGTCCACAATACCGCGTAAATCGCCACTCAAGGTGGTCACCACATGCTGACAGGCAGTAAAGTTGGCCAGGGTCTGGGCCTGGCCCCAACTGGTATTGGCCTGGTCGCTAAGCACCACAAACTCGTAAGCCGCCAGTCCCTGGCGAAAAAAATGCTCCGGCAGATGCTGATAAAAGCCAGCGATGGCAATATCACAATCCCCATTTTCCAAAGCTTTAAGTGGCAGCTGGCCGCCGGTATTGCGAGTAACCAGGCGAACATTGGGGGCCTGCGCCTGCAACAGGGGAATGAGCTGCGGCAGCAGCATAAACTCAATAAAATCGGTGGTGTAGAGGGTAATGGTATCGTCGCGGGCTAAAAAGTTGTCGTCATGGGCTTCGACATAAAAGCGCTCCAGCGATTTGACCAGCGCACAGATATGTTGCGCCATGCTAACGGCTTTGGGCGTGGGAGCCAGACCATGGCCGGTGCGCACAAACAGGGTATCTGCAAATTCGTGGCGCAGTTTTTTGAGTTTGTGGCTCAGCGCTGGCTGGCTAAGATTCATGCGCACTGCCGCCCGGCTCAGGCTGCGCTCTTCATACAGCACCGTGAATAAATACAGCAGATTGAAGTCTTTATTTGCGATATTCAATTTTTAAATAGTCTTTATTCAAAACATTCATTTTTCTTAGTATAAACCATCCTCACCTTGGGTAGCAGCCGTCAGCAGTAATGACGGGATCTGTTTTATGCCAACCGGTACCCCCGGCTGGCGCTTATTTTGGTTTATTCTGGAGCCACTATGTCTGCATTATTTGACAGCTACACCCTAAAAGATGTGACCTTGCGCAACCGCGTGGCAGTGCCGCCGATGTGCCAGTACAGCGCAGAAGACGGCTTCACCAATCAGTGGCACGAAGCCAACTATGCCTCATTTGCCCGCGGCGGTGCCGGTCTGGTAATTGTCGAGGCCACTGCCGTCTCGCCTGAAGGGCGTATTACCCCCAACTGCCTGGGCATCTGGAAAGACGAGCACACCGCGGGGCTTAAAAATATTGCCCAGCGCATCAAAGACCAGGGCGCTGTGGCCGGAATTCAGCTCGCTCACGCCGGGCGTAAAGCCAGTGCCAACCGTCCGTGGGAAGGCGATGATCATATTCCGGCGGATCAGCCCAATGCGTGGGAACCCATCGGCCCGTCGGCCGAGGCATTTGGCGCGCATCTATCGCGCACGCCCAAAGCCATGACCAAAGCCGACATCGAACGGGTTAAGGCAGATTTTGTGGCCGGCACCAAGCGGGCGCTGGAAGCCGGGTTTGAATGGCTGGAGTTGCATTTTGCCCACGGCTACCTGGCGCAAAGCTTCTTTTCGCCGCATGCTAACAAGCGTACCGATGAATACGGCGGCGATGCTGCCGGCCGTGGCCGCTTTTTGTTAGAAACCCTGGTTGCGGTGCGCGAAGTGTGGCCGGAGCATCTGCCGCTGACCATCCGCTTTGGCGTGATTGAATATGATGGCAATGATGAGCAGACCCTGGCCGAGTCGATTGACTTGGTGCGCCAGTTTAAGCAAGGCGGCGCGGACTTTATCAGTGTCAGCATGGGCTTTAATACTCCAGAAGCCAATATCCCGTGGGGCCCGGCCTTTTTAGCGCCTATTGCTAAGCAGGTGCGTGACCAGGCGGATATTCCGGTGGCCACTGCCTGGGGTGTGGATACGCCGGAGCTAGCCAATGATACTGTAGAAAATGAGCAGCTGGATGTGGTGATGGTTGGCCGGATGCACCTGACCAACCCGCACTGGACCTATTTTGCGGCCAAGCAGTTAAATCAGACTACCCCGTCATGGGTAATGCCGGCGCCTTATGCCCACTGGCTGGAGCGTTACGCGCCCTCTGATGAGCGCCATTAACCGCCATCCTGGCCGTGACCGCCTTGTCACGGCCTTATACAAGCACTGAGCTACGCCAGATGGTGTGCGAGAACGGGGTTAAGCGCCTCAAACCGCGCCGCCAGCTGGCGATCTTTGCGATGAATCAGATACAAGGGCTCATCAATCAACGGCATATTGCCCATCACCGACAACTCATCCCGATAACTGCAGGTGTCCATCACACTGCGCGGCAACACCGCAAACCCCAGGCCCATGGCCACCGGCAGTAAAATATCATGGATCTGATTGATAAAACTGCGGGTGGGAATGCGCTGAAACGGCACCTCCCGCAATATGGCAGACTCACTGCGCTGCAAATAGTGGGTGATATAATAATCGCTATCCGGATGTCGGATCATGCCCAGTTGCTGCAGATAATCAGCCAACGGCTGTGCCCCCTGCGGCTTGGCGGCCGGTACAATGATGGCGATGGCTTCGCAGCCAATGGGTTGGGCGGTAAAATGCTGCGGATCGGGCGGCTCAGTGACAATGCCTAAATCAATCGTGCCATCCCCAATTTGCTGCACAATGCTGCGATACGGTGCGGCCTGCATATGAATCACCAACCCCGGATGCTGTTGCTGCCAGGCGAGCAAGGGGCGGTACAGGCGGACTGCGCTGGCGCCGGAACACCCTATGCGGCACAGCCCGCGATGGGGATCATCTTCGCCTAACCGTGCCAGCAACTGCTGCTCGGCTGTTTCCAGCTCGCAAGCATAGCGATATAAAGTTTCACCCTGCGCAGTGACACTGAAGCTGCGGCCATTGCGACTGATCAGCGCGTATTCACAGGCGACTTCAAGTTTTTGAATGTGCTGTGACACCCCGGGCTGGGTCATAAACAACCGCTCGGCAGTACGGGTAAAATGGCCGGTGTCGACCAGGGTGCGAAAGGTTTTCAGCCAGATTGGGTTTAACTTCATAACAATATGTTATCAAATTTAAAATAACTGATAATTTCACATATTAGCCTAGCCGGACTAAGCTGCATAGTGTGTTTTCAACCAACTAGGTATCACTATGCAAATGCCGTATCCCCGTACATTTTCTCACATTGGTATTTCGGTCCCGGACATCGAGGCCGCGGTTAAATTTTACACCGAGGTGTTGGGCTGGTATCAGATCATGAAACCCACCACCATCGAAGAAGACGACAGCCCCATCGGCCAGATGTGTACCGATGTGTTCGGCCCGGGCTGGGGCGAATTTAAGATTGCCCACTTATCCACGGCCGATAAGATTGGCCTGGAGATTTTTCAGTTTAAAGGTCAGGAAAACCCGGACAATAACTTTGAATACTGGAAAACCGGCATCTTTCATTTTTGTGTGCAGGACCCAGATGTGGAAGGCCTGGCCGAGCGCATTGAAGCAGCCGGCGGCAAGCGCCGCATGCCAGAGCCGCGCTATTATTACCCGGGCGAAAAGCCGTATCGGATGATTTATATGGAAGACCCGTTCGGCAATATTCTGGAAATTTACAGCCACAGCTATGAACTGACTTACGCCAGCGGCGCCTACGAATAAGCGCAAAAAAAGCCCGCCAACGGATTGACGGGCTAAAACTCATCACCATGAGAAAGTGACAAACGAAGGAATGGCAAGAACATCGCCGACAGCGAATATTCAGTGCCGAAATAATATACGCCGGCCTTATGCAGTTGGTTTTAAAATTTAATGTTTGCTGCATAGAATGAATTTTTCATCAACCTCACGCGCTACTTAAACACTTGGCAAACAGATCACCCTTTCCCTAATTTTTATAGAATGCCTGCTTAAAATCGGGTAAAGTTTTGCTGCCTGCCAACTAAGGCATTAAAATTTTAAGGGAATATAATGAAAAAAGTACTTGGACTTATCCTTGCTTCTGCTGTTTTGACCTCTGGCTGTGCCAGCATTTTGACTGAAGACACCCACAAACTGAATGTGACCACGTCTAACGGTCAGCAAACCACCATCGCCGTTGACGGTACCAACCAAACGGTACCTGGTGTGGTGACGGTCACTAAAGAAAACAAAGACAAAATCTTAGTAGCCCAGGAAGCCAACTGTTCAGATGTGGCGTTGACCAAAGAAGTGGAAACGGCCTTTTTTGTTAACCTGTTAAGTGGTGGCGTATTTGGTTCATCCACCGACTACGGTACTGACAAAATGTGGCGTTACCAGGATTCTGTGACTGTTCCTTGTAGCTAAGGAACATGCCCGGAATGAAAAACAAAGGAAGCCTGTGGGCTTCCTTTTTGTGTTTTTACTGTAGCCTGATCGTCGCAGCCGGTGCCGCCGAGCGCCCTGCAATGACCCAGGCACTGGAGCAGCTGCACAATCAGAATTTTGCCGCCAGTGCGCCCTGGCAGGCGATTTTGCAAGTGCGCAGTGATGCCCCGATAAACCCTAACTACCGGGGGTATCTGAGCCAGCCGTTTTCACTGGCTGGCGAACTGGATGCTACGGTTGACGCCATTTATCGCACGCCACGGCAAGCCTGCCAGTACCCCGCCCGCAAGCGCTTGCTTGAACATGCGCTGAGCCTGGCCGCCGGCGCGCTGTCATTAGTGCCCTGCCCTGATTATCAGCAATACCGGCAAAAAGTGCCGGCGGATGATCTGTATCTGGTATTTGCCGCAGAAAATGTGACCTCGGCCAGCTCCATGATGGGCCATATCATGCTGCGCTTTGACGGCCAGAATGATCAGCAGCTCCCAGTGCAGCATGGCATTACCTTTTTTACCCAGCTGGATACTCTTAATATTCCACAACTGATGCTGGATACTCTGGTGTGGGGCAAGCCCGGCATTTTTCAGGTGGCCCCGTATGCGCCCATTGCCCGGCATTATCGCCAGGTTGAGCAACGCAATGTGTGGGAATACCGGCTACAGACCGATGCGCTGGCGCGAGACATTATTCGAGACATGGTTTGGGAGCTGGGCCGCTTTCAACCCGACTATTTTTTTGCCACCTATAACTGTGCCAGTGTCACACAATTGTTGCTGGCTCTGGCCGCGCCCCAACAAATCGCCGCAACTGATCGGCTGGCGACCCCGGCCGATGTGGTGCGCTTTGCCCGCACTCATCAACTGATTGCCGAGGCCCGCTTATTGCCAGCCACCAAATGGCAGGTTCAGGCTCTGCATCCGATGCTCGATGCCCACACCCGGGCCGACCTTACCCGGCAAGTATTGGATGGCCAGTTGCCGGCCTGGGCTGCAACACCCGATGCGCAGGATTTTGTCGCCTATGAGTATGCCCGCAGCCTGAGCCAGCTGGCGTTTCAGCGCGGCCGCATCACACCCGAAACCTATCGCACCAATCAACAGCACTTACAGCACCAGGCCGAACGCTTTGCGCACCTGGCGCTAGATGTTACCCAATATAAAAATCCGACCAATAACAACAAAGAAGCCTTGCTGGCGGTGGGCTGGGATACCGGCTATGGCGCCGATGCAGTGACCCTGCGTTATTTTCCGGTAGCCAACCCGATGTTTGCCGATAATCGCAACTTCAACGGCGAGACCTCGCTGGTACTGGGCGATACTCAGGTCAGCTGGATCCCCGCCCAGCAACGCGTGCTGCTGGATCATTTGATGGTGTACCAGATGCATTCGCGAGTGACCTACAACCCGCTGTGGGGCGATGTATCCAGTGGCCTTGAAGTGGGCCTGGACAGAGTATTTGATCGCTCGCTGGCCCGCCAGTTGGTGGCGCGAGCAGAAGCCTCAGCCGGTTTCAGCCAGGCGCTGGGCGAGACGATGTTGTTTTATGCCGAAGCCGGCATCGGGCTGGCTGCTGATGATGAGCAGATACAGCCGTATCTGAAGCCCCGACTGGGCGGCTATTGGTATCTTGGCGGGCAAACGAAGTTGCAGCTGGAAGTGGCCAGTGCAGTGAACCAGTACGATCGTGATCCGGTCACCCAATGGTCGCTTCAAGCCAGCCATTTTATGGCCCGGGACTGGACCCTGACCTGGCAGGTATCACGGGTGGCCGGTAGCGAGCAGTTTACCCGCTACCAAGCCCAGCTTAACTACCAGTTTTAAGCCTTACTGCGGATCCGGCGCGGCATCAAAATGACCGGCATGAATTGCCTCCACGTCGATGGTATCGAAGCGATATTCGGTATGGCAGTACTGACAATTCATTTTTACCGCGCCTTCTTCTTCGATAATCTGCAGCAGCTCGGCTTTTTCCACATTGCGCAGGGCCTCGGCCGAGCGCTGTTTAGAGCAGCTGCAGGCAAAGCGGATGGCGTGGGGCTCAAACAGCTCCACTTCTTCCTGGTGATACAGGCGATACAGAATATCTTCCACCGGCAGCGCAAACATCTCTTCAGTGGTCAGGGTTTCGGTCAGTTTGCTCAGATGCTCAAATTCGGTGTCCTGCGTCACATTGGTATTGGCGGCCTGAGTCGGCATCACCTGCAGCAGCAGGCCGGCGGCTTTGCTGTGCTCCGGGTCGCTTAAATCAGTATGCAGCATCACAGTGGTGGCCAGCTGCTCTGATTGGGCAAAATAGGCTTCCAGACATTCGGCCAACGTCGGCTTATCCAGGGCTACGACCCCCTGATAGCGTTCGCCATCCTGCGGGGTGATGGTGATCACCAGTACGCCTTTTTCCACCAATTCGCTAAAGCTTTCCGGCAGACTGGCCAGCGACTCATCCCAACGCGCCACACCGCGTAAAGTATGCTCATGGGTAGCATTGACCACTGCATAGCTGACAGCGCCCTGGCTTTGTACCTGCAGGCCAATCTCGCCTTTAAATTTTAAAATGGCGGTCAGCAGACAGGTGGCGGCGGCCATCTCGCCCAATAAGCGCTGCACCTGCACCGGGTACTCGTAACTGTGCACAATGTGCTGCAGACTGTCGTCCAGCCGCGCCAGCTCGCCGCGCACATTGGCTTTGTTGATTAAAAAGCGGTGAAGTTGATCAAATTGCATCATAGAAAATAATTCCTGCTGGCATCAGCTATGTTTAAGTTTAATGATTTCGCGCCGTTGTTTTTTATCCGGCCGGCCATCGGGTTTGGGATTATGAAACGCACTGAGCCGGCGGGCTTCCTGGTTGGCTTCACGGCGAGCCACACTTTGTTCGGTTTCGACATACAGCTGCTGCGCCAGCGGCGCGCTTTGACGTTTATCGTGCAGCTGCAACACCTCCACTTCCTTATTGTCCCAGCCAGCTGGTAACGAGATCATGGCTCCCACTTCCACAGCTTTGCCGGGTTTGCTGCGCTGACCGTTGTACTGGACTTTACCGGCCTGCACCATTTCGCGGGCCAGCGCCCGGGTTTTGAAAAACCGAGCGGCCCACAACCATTTGTCGAGACGCACATTTTGCGGCTCGGTCCCTTGTCTAGACTGGCTCATGTATTAAATTCGTCACTCTTTCGTTTTAGTGTTGTGGGTCTTGCACCGACTAGGCTATGATGGGTCGGCTCACGTACGGTTTACCCTATATTAACTATTAAAAGCAGTACCTCGTTGACAGCATGACATTCGACAAATTCAATCATCACGCTTTCACCACTACCCTGGTGCGCCATCAAGCCTGGCTGCGCCGGCTGGCTGTTGTGCTGTTAAGCCTGTACCTACTGGCCTTTGCGGCCCGCCTGGTGTGGCAACTGGTGCCCGCCCCGGAAGCGCCGACCGCGCCGACATCTCGCGCCATGCCCACCACTGGCTCATCTGCAGGCCAACGTGGGGTCAGTGTGGCCCAAATACAACAGTTAAACCTGTTTGGTGAGTATAACGCGACCCCGCAACCGGTTCAGCAAGAAGTCACCGATGCGCCGCAAACCACCCTTAATCTGACTCTGACCGGAGTAGTGGCCAGTTCCATTGTGGCTCAGGCTGCGGCGATTATCGAAAACCGCGGCACTCAAATGGTATACGGGCTGGGTGAGAAAATAGAGGGTACCAATGTCACCCTGCATCAGGTGCAGGCTGATAGAGTGATTATTAAAAATGGCAGCCGCCACGAAACCCTGATGCTGGAGGGCGTGGATTATGACCAGGCCAACCGCCAGCGTCAGCAAACGCCACCGGCCCGTCCAGCCAGCCGAATGACGCCCAGCAATGCCCAGGCCGGCCGCAACGCCAGCCAGGATGACGCCCGCCAGTTGGACAATGACGCCATCGAGGCCACTAATCAGCTGCGCGAACAACCTGCCAGTTTTACCGATTTTATCGCTATTTCGCCGAAAACCGGCGAAGATGGCAACTTAATGGGCTACCAGGTGCAACCTGGCAATAAGCCCACGCTGTTCGAGGCCGCCGGGCTCAAAAGCGGCGATATTATCCTCCAGATCAACGGCTATGACCTGACCGATACCCAGCAAACCATGACGGCAATGAACGAATTGCGCAATGCTCAGTCTATTGAGCTGACACTGGATCGTGACGGCGAATACATCACGGTATACCTGGACATGCCAGAAGCCGGTGCAGAATAAAAACAGGAATAAAACCATGAGGCACGCACATCGCACCCTGCTTACCAAACTGACCGCCGCGGCCTGCGCAGCGCTGCTGAGCCTGAGTCTGTCGGTCACCGCGGCTGAGTACATGCCGAATTTTAAAGACACCGATATCAATGAATTTATTAGCATTGTGGGCAAAAACCTGGAACGCACCATCATTGTCGACCCTAATGTGCGCGGCAAAATCAGCGTGCGCAGCTACGACATGCTGGATGAAGAACAGTACTACCAGTTCTTTTTAAATGTGCTGCAGGTGTACGATTTTGCCGTGGTGGAAATGCCCAACGGTGTGCTCAAAGTGGTGCGCTCTAAAGATGCTAAACACTCTAATATCCCGGTGGTGGAAGGCGCGCTGCGCGATGGCGATGAAATGATCACCCGGGTGGTGCCGGTATACAATGTGCCGGTGCGCGAACTGGCTCCCATCTTACGCCAGCTCAATGATCAGGCCGGTGGCGGCAACGTGGTCAGCCACGACCCATCCAATGTGATGATGCTGACCGGCCGGGCGGCAGTGGTGAATCGCCTGGTGGAAATCATCGAACGGGTGGACCAGGCCGGTGACGAAGAAGTTGAGATTGTGAAGCTGCGCTATGCATCGGCCTCGGAGATGGTGCGCATCGTGGATAGCATCAACAATTCCCAGGGCAAAGCCGCGGCCAACGCCAAATCTGCGCCGCGTGCAGTGGCGGACGATCGCACCAACTCGGTGATTGTCAGTGGCGATGAAAAAGCGCGCAGCCGCATTGTTAATCTTATCAAGCGTATGGACCAGGAGCTGGAAACCAACGGCAACACCCGCGTGATTTTCTTAAATTACGCCAAAGCCGAAGACATGGTGAAGGTATTACAGGGCGTCTCTGCCAGCATTCAGGCTGAGGAAAATACCGGCGGCAATACCACGCGCCGGACGGTGGGCGCCAACCGGGATATCTCCATCGATGCCCACGAGGACTCTAATGCCGTGGTCATCACCGCCGAGCCGGATATGATGCAGTCACTGGAAGATGTTATTCGCCAGCTGGATGTGCGCCGGGCGCAGGTGCAGGTAGAAGCGATTATCGTTGAAGTGTTTGAAGGTGACGGCACCACACTGGGTGTGCAGTGGGTGACCGAAGAAGGCGGCGGCACCCAGTTTAATAATGGTGTGGTGCCTGTAGGTGCACTGGGTGTGGCCTTGCGTCAGGCCGAAGATCGTGAGGTTAGCGAAGTGACCTTTGACGGTGATGGCGATGCCATTCCTACCCGCCGCACCGTGGAAGGCAACCTGACGCCGCTGGCCAACCTGCTGAGCGGGGCCAACGGCCTGATTGCCGGGGTCATTGAAAATGGCTGGGGCGCAGTGGTTCAGGCAGTAAGCACCGACACCAACTCCAACGTGCTGGCCACGCCACACCTGACCACCATGGATAATGAAGAAGCCTTCTTCATCGTCGGCCAGGAAGTCCCGGTAATCACCGGCACCACCACTGGTGATAACAATGCCAATCCGTTTCAGACTGTCGAGCGTCAGGAAGTGGGGGTAAAACTGAAAGTGACCCCGCAAATCAATGAAGGTGATGCGGTCCAGCTGACCATCGAGCAGGAAGTCTCCAGTGTCAGTGGCGCGACCTCAGTAGACATTTCGATTAACAAGCGTCAAATCAAAACCACGGTAATTGTGGATGATGGCGGCACCATCGTGCTGGGCGGCCTGATTGACGAAGATGTACAGGAAAGTGTGTCCAAGGTGCCACTGCTGGGGGATATCCCGGTGCTGGGCAACCTGTTCAAAACCACTTCCACCAGCACTCGCAAGCGTAATCTGATGGTGTTTTTACGCCCCAAGATTGTGCGCGACGGTGTGACTATGAACCAGATCAGTCATCGCAAATACAATTATATTCGCGCCCAGCAGTTGCGTCATCAGCAGCGTGGCGAGTCGTTCCTGAATGAAGATGAGCAGCCCACCATGCCAGAATGGGATGATGCCTTGAGCCTGCCGCCGTCATTTGAAGAATACATTCTGGAAAAAGACAGCAAGGACGATGACTGAGTATGCACACCGATGACGCCCAATTGCAGCAGGCGGCACTGGATGCCCAGGAAAACGCCTTAGACGATGCCACCGAAGTGGTCGACGGCGGCCCGCGCCAGTTAAGCTTTGGCTTTGCCAAGCGCAACCGGGTGCTGCTGGAAACCAATACCGAGCCAGCCACTTTATACTACACCGCGCAAACCCCGTTTACGGTGTTTGCCGAGGTGCGCCGCTTTTGGGGCGAGCCGTTCAGCTTAAGCGAGATTGAGGATGAACAGTTCGATCACCTGCTGACCCAGGCGTTTCAGCGTGATTCCTCAGCGGCCAAACAGCTGATGGAAGATTTGGGCAACGAGAGCGATTTGTTTGCGCTGGCCGATGAGCTGCCTGATACCGAAGATTTGCTCGACAGCGAAGATGATGCCCCCATCATCAAGCTCATCAACGCGATGCTGGGCGAGGCCATCAAAGAGGGGGCCTCGGACATCCACATCGAAACTTTTGAGAATCAGCTGATTGTGCGTTTTCGGGTGGATGGCGTGTTACGCGAAATCTTACGCCCCAATCGCAAACTGTCGTCAATGCTGGTGTCGCGCATCAAGGTGATGGCCAAGCTGGATATTGCCGAAAAACGGGTACCGCAGGATGGCCGCATTACTTTGCGTATTGCCGGTCGCGCGGTGGATGTGCGGGTGTCTACCATGCCCTCCAGTCACGGCGAGCGGGTGGTATTGCGTTTGCTGGATAAAAACAATGCCCGGCTGAATCTGACCGATTTGGGCATGACTAAGGCCAACCGCGATGTGTTTTCCGAGCTGATCCGCAAACCCCACGGCATCATTCTGGTCACCGGCCCCACTGGCTCGGGAAAAAGTACCACCCTGTATGCCGGGTTGTCGGAAATTAATAGCAAAGACCGCAATATTTTAACCGTCGAAGACCCCATTGAGTTTGATCTGGCCGGCATTGGCCAGACCCAGGTTAACCCTCGGGTGGATATGACCTTTGCCCGGGGCCTTCGCGCTATCTTGCGTCAGGACCCGGATGTGGTGATGGTCGGGGAAATTCGTGATGTGGAAACCGCGCACATTGGCGTGCAAGCCAGTTTGACCGGCCACTTAGTGCTCTCCACCCTGCACACCAATACCGCAGCCGGCGCCATTACCCGCCTGGAAGACATGGGCATTGAGCCATTTTTATTATCCTCCAGCCTGCTGGCTGTTTTATCCCAGCGCCTGGTGCGCACCCTGTGCCCGGAGTGTAAACAGCCGCATAAGCCTAGCGCGCAGGAAGCCCAGGTTCTGGGTGTGGCCGACTTGTCCTCCTATCCGGATATTTATGCGCCCAAAGGCTGTGCCGCGTGCAACCAGACTGGTTATCGTGGCCGGACCGGCATTCACGAATTGCTGCAAATTGATGAAACCATCCGCGACATGATGCATGAAGGCAAGGGTGAACAAGCCATCGAACGCTATGTGCGTAAATCTACCCCCAGTATTCGCGAAGATGGCTGTCGCAAGGTGCTGGCCGGCATGACCTCGCTGGAGGAAGTGCTGCGGGTCACGCGGGAAGACTAAGCGATGGCAGCATTTTCGTATCAGGCAGTCACCCAGCAAGGCAAAACCAATAACGGCGTATTGGAGGCGGATAATGCGCGTCAGGTACGCCAACAGTTGCGTGAAAAAGGCCTGATCCCAGTTCAGGTAGAACAGGTTGCCGACAAACAAAAAGCCGGCAAACAGCGCTTTCGTTTGCGCGGGCCGCGGGTCTCTGCCGCCGAACTGGCATTGATCACCCGGCAAATGGCCACCCTGGTGGAATCCGCCCTGCCTATTGAAGAAGCCTTGCTGGCAGTGGCCGAGCAAAACTCCAAGCCAGCGCACCGCAATATGATGATGGCGGTGCGCAGTAAAGTGGTGGAAGGCCACGGCCTGGCCGATGCCATGAGCGAATTTCCGTCGGTATTTGATGATCTGTACCGGGCCATGGTGGCGGCCGGTGAAAAATCCGGCCACCTGGATACCGTTCTCAACCGGCTGGCCGACTACACCGAACGGCGTCAGCAAACCCGCAGTCAAATCATCCAGGCCATGGTTTATCCGTCGCTGATGATGTTTTTTGCCATCGGCATTGTACTGTTATTGCTCACCGTGGTGGTGCCCAAAATTGTTGGCCAGTTTGATCATATGGGCCAAGATCTGCCCACCATCACTCAGGTGTTGATTGGGGTCAGCGAGTGGTTGCAAAACTACGGTTTGTTTTTATTCCTGGCATTGATGCTGCTGGCAGTTGCGATCCAGCGGGTGTTGCAACAACCGGCACTGCGGCTGCGTTGGCACCGCGTCGTTCTGTCGCTACCGCTGTTGGGTAAGGTATCAAAGGGCTTAAATACCGCGCGCTTTGCCCGCACCTTAAGTATTTTGACCGCCAGTGCGGTACCGCTGCTTGAAGCCATGCGGATTGCCGGTGATGTGCTGGAAAACCGCCACATCAAACAACAAATTGCCGCGGCAACGGTGAATGTCAAAGAAGGTAGCAGCCTGCGCGCCGCGCTGGATAATACCGGGATTTTTCCGCCGATGATGATGCATATGATTGCTTCGGGTGAAAAATCCGGCGAGTTACAAAATATGCTGGCCCGGGCAGCCGATAATCAGGACCGGGAATTTGAGTCGCTGGTCAGTGTGTCGCTCAAGGTGTTTGAGCCCCTCTTGATTGTAACCATGGCAGGCGTAGTATTGTTTATTGTACTGGCAATTCTACAGCCAATCTTAGCATTAAATAATATGGTGAATGTGTAATGAAGACCCCTACCCGCGCACGCGGTTTCTCGTTAATTGAAGTAATGGTGGTGCTGCTTATTATCGGCATCATGGCCTCAATGGTAGCCCCCGCAATTTTGGGTAACCAGGAAGAAGCGCAACTGAAAAAAGCCGCGGTGGATATCCAGCAGCTAGAAAGTGCGCTGGAAATGTACAAATTGAAAACCAACCGCTTTCCTACCACTGAGCAAGGTTTGGAAGCACTGGTGTCTGAGCCGACCATTGAGCCTATCCCACGCAGCTATCCGCGCGAAGGCTTCATCAAACGTCTGCCCGAAGACCCGTGGGGCCAGCCGTATCAGCTGCTAAGCCCGGGTGAGATGGCGGCGGTAGATATTTATTCGGCCGGCCCGGATATGCAAATGGGCACCGAAGATGATATCGGCAACTGGAACATGAACGAATACCTGTAATCAAGATGCAAAGACAGGCAGCAGCCCGGTGGCGCCCGCTTGCGGGCACGCGCAGCGGCGGGTTCACATTACTTGAAGTCATGTTGGTGCTGCTGCTCATGGGCCTGGCAGTGGGCTATGTTGTCTTTAATGCGTTTGGCAGCACGCCAACCGAAGAGTTAGAACGCCACGCTCGCCGGCTGCAGGTGGTAACCGACATGGCCGCCGATTATGCGGTGATGAACCAGCAGCAATTGGGGATCCGCTTTGAGCCGGAGGCCAACGAATATTATTTTGTTTATCTGGACGACGATGACCGCTGGCAACGCCTCACCGGCAGCAAAGCCTATGCCGCCCAGACCCTGCCCGAGCCGTTCTTTTTTTCCCTGAACCTGGATGATTTACCCTGGGATCAGGACCAGCTATTGCTGGACCGCGAGGTCTTTGACGAAAATTTTTCTCTGGATGACAGCCAGACCAGTATCGGCGATGAGCAGGCCCGCCAGCTGCCACCGCCACAGGTGCTGATCATGTCCAGCGGTGAAATCACCCCATTTGTACTGACTTTTCATTATGAGCCGCGCTTTGGTGCCGATGCACCGGCTTACTATCAGCTGACTAACCAGGATGTGCCGCCTCTGGCGCTGACCGGGCCGCTGCCCCAGGTGCCTCAATGACGCGCGGGCCCGGTCAACAGGGCATGACCCTGTTGGAAGTGATGGTGGCCTTGTTGATCTTTGCTATCACCGGCACCGCAGTGATGAAAGCAGCCTCTGAACATCTGGCCAGCGTGGGCAGCATCGAAGAGATCACCTTTGCCACCTGGGTGGCCAATAACCGCTTGAACCAACTACAGCTAGCCACCACCTGGCCACCAAAAAACAATGCTCGCGGCGAGACCGAGATGGCCGACCGCACCTGGTACTGGCAACAACTGGTGAACAAAACCAACGATGACAAACTGCGCCAGGTGGAAATTGTGGTGGGGCTGGACAGCAGCTACAGCACCAGCATTACCAGTGTCACCACCTTCGTCAGCCCGCCGCCACCGCGCGGTGCTCGCGATGAGGATGGAGATGACTAAGCAGCGCGGGTTTACCTTAATTGAAATCATGGTGGCTATGGCCATCTTTGCGCTTATCGGCGTGGCCTCCACGGCGGTACTCACTGCGGTCATCGACAGCAATGAGCTGTCTGAAGAACGCTTTGCCCGTCTGCAGCATTTGCAGCGCGCCATGCTGACCATTGAACGTGACATGCTTCAGGCCATTGCCCGCCCGGTGCGGGTGGAAGGCGAAGCCCGCGAGATAGTGATGAAAGGTGGCGTTAGCGAAGACAGTGACGCCGATGGCATTGCCTTTGTGCGTGGCGGCTGGCAAAACCCGCAGTTACTACTGCCGCGCAGTACCCAGCAATTTGTGGCATACCGACTCAACGACAACATCTTAGAACGGCTACACGGTAACTATGTGGACAATGTCATTGGCTATGAGCCTATGGTGCGACCGCTGCTTGACGGTGTTAGTGACCTTAATGTTGAGTTCTATGTGGCCGATGGCAATGCTGCCGGTAATTTTGACCAGCCGCAATTTGCCTGGCAGGAAAGCTATGTGGGCGCGACCCTGCCACTGGCGGTGGCGATTGAATTTACCACCGAAGAATTTGGCCTGATCCGGCGGGAATTTGCGTTGCAGGAGGGTCAGCCATGAGCCGCCGGCTGCCTCAGCGCCCCCGCCAGGGCGGCGTTGCATTATTGATCGTGCTGATGATTGTGGCGCTGGTCACCATTCTGGCCACCGAAATGGCAACCCGCTTACAGCTGCAGGTGCAGCGCACTGCCAATCTTAAAGACAATAACCAGGCCTACTGGTATGCCATGGGCGCCGAGGCCTTTGCCCGTCAGTCACTGAAAACCCTGTTTGAGCAAACTGCCGATAAGATAGCGCTGGATCAGCCCTGGGCGCAGCCGTTTGCCTACCCGGTACCCAATGGCAGCATTGAAGCCCGGCTGGAAGACATGCAAAGCTGTTTTAATCTTAACGCGGTGTTAGGCGAGTCCGCGCAGGGCGATGAACCCAGTACCGGCATGGCGGCGTTTCATCAGATGTTGCTGGCCAGTGAGCTGGAGATCAGCAGCTATGAAGCCGATACCCTGCGCGACAGCCTGGCCGACTGGCTGGACAGCGACAGTCAGGTTCGCCCGTACGGTGCCGAGGACAGCGAATATGAAGCCAAGCAACCGCCCTATCTGGCTGCCAATGCGCTGCTGACCGCACAATCCGAATTACGTCTGATCCATGGCGTAGCCCCCGCCTGGCTACGCCAGTTACTGCCGCTGGTATGTGTGATCCCCGGCCAGACCGAATTGGCACTCAATGTAAACACCATCACCGAAGCGCGCGCTGCGGTGCTGGCCGGGGCTACCGGGCTAAGCCTGGCGCAAGCCCAGGATGTGATCAACAGCCGCCCGCCAGAAGGCTGGGAAGAAGCGGCCGACTTTTTGGCCGAACCGGCGGTGGCCGCGCTGAATCTGGACGATAGCCGGCGCAGCTGGTTTACGGTTACCAGCAGCTACTTTTTGTTGCATACTAAGGCCAGTTACAATGCCGCTTCCTTTACCATGACCTCGGTACTGCAGGCCAGCGAAGCGGCACCGGCCACAATATTACGCCGCGAGTTTTTAGGAGTCGATTAATGGAACAGCTGGTGGTGCGCGTGGGCGCACATGACAAAGCCCCGGTGCAATGGGTGGTGTATGATTCCAGCCAGGATGAAGTCAGAGCCTCCGGCGAGCTGCCCGATGCTGCCGCGCTGGCTTCCTTGCCGGAACGCACCGGCCAGCACAGTGCCATCGTACTGGCACCAGCCAGTGATATCCTCTTAACCTGGGTCACCCTGCCGCCCCGCGCCGGGCGCAAAATCATCAGCGCGATTCCGTTTATGCTGGAAGATGAGCTGGCTGCCGACATCAGTGAACAGTTTTTTGCGCTGGGGCCGCGGGTTGAAAACGAACAGGCAGTGGCTGTGGTGCGCCGCGAGCTGCTCGATACCTGGCAGCGCTGGCTGGCCGATGCCGGCTTATATTGTGACACCCTGTTGCCCGATGTACTGGCGGTGCCGTCTACCCCCGAGGGCTGGAGCCTGCTGGCGGTTAACGATGAGTGGTTGCTACGCAATGCCCAGTGGCAAGGCCTGCAAGGCGAATCGAGCTGGATCAAACCGGCCTTTGCCCATCTGACCAAACAACACAGCGAACCGGTCCTGGTGACCACCTACACCGAGGCCGATACCAGCGAGCTGCCCAATATTGAGCTGGCCAGCGCACCACTGGAATTGCCCATGCAGGTGCTGGCCCGCGAAGCGGTCAAACGCGAACACAACTTATTGCAGGGCGAATACAAGGTTAAACGCCAGCGTACCGGAGCTTTGCGCCAGTGGCGGCTGGCTGCCGGCCTGGCCGCGCTGGTATTGATCACAGCGCTGGTGGAAAAATCGGTCACCCTGTATCAGCTTGAGCAACAAAATGCAGCGCTTAGTGCACGGATCGATGCCGCGGTTAAACAAGGCTTTCCTGACCTGGGCGCTTATCGCGATGTGCGTCGCACCATTTCTGCGCAGTTGCGCCAGATGCAGCAAACCGGTGGCGGCACCTCCATGCTGGTGATGCTGGATCAGCTGCGCCCGGCCTTTAGCGGCGCTCAGGTACGTCCGCAAACCCTGCGCTTTGATGCCAACCGTACCGAAATCCGGCTGCAGGCTGTGGCGCAAAATTTTGCGGCACTGGAACAATTTCGTCGCGAAGCCGAGCAGGCGGGGTTTAGTGTCGAGCAAGGGGCGATCAATAACCGCGATGAGACTGTTATTGGCAATGTGATCATTCGGAGCCAGTCATGAACACAATCCGTGAAAAATTTCGCAGCCTGAGCGAGCGCGAACAAAAGATGGTGCTGGCCGCCGGCGTCATGGTGGTGGTGGCCTTATTCTATTTTGCTATCTGGGCGCCGCTTAGCCACAGTGTGGCGCAGGCCCAGCTGCGCCAGCAAAGCCAGCAGGAATTGCTTAGCTGGGTGCAGGAAAAAGCCGCCCGGGCCGCCCAGTTGCGCGGCAGTGGCGCCAGCAGTGCCCGTTTTACCGGCTCCCTGGCGCAGGCGGTCAGCCAGGCAGCAGCGCAACAAGGCATTCCGGTATCACGGATGCAGCCGGCCAATGACGAGCTGCAGGTGTGGATTGAAGAAGCGCCGTTCAACGCGGTGGTGAGCTTTTTACACCAGCTGGAGCAGCGCGGCATTAGCGTGCTGCAACTGGACGTTACCGAAGCCAGCGCCCCGGGTCTGGTGAAAATTCGCCGATTACAATTGGGAACTGCATGAAAGCCAAATTAGCCTGGTGCCTGGCCGGTCTCTGTGCCTTTGTATTTTTTCTTATTATGTATCTTCCGGCCAGCCAGGTCACCAGTCGCTTGCCGCTACCGGCCAATGTGCAAGTGTATGGCATTGATGGCACCTTGTGGCAGGGCCGCGCTCAGCAGGTGCGGATCAATGGCCTGCCCGTCGACAATGTGCGCTGGCAGTTACATCCTCTGGCACTGCTGACCGGTACTGTGCGCGCTACCCTGCAAGGTGGCAATATGCGCAGCGCCGAAGCGGTCTCATTCAATGGCCCGGTCAGTACCGGTTTGTTTAGCCAAGACAGATTCGCGGCGAGCGACTTTACTCTGTACCTGCCGGTGGACCAGGTCTTGGCGCAGGTTCCGCTACCCTTGCCGGTGAATGCCTCAGGACGCTTTAAATTGCGTATCAACGAGCTCGAATACGCCGGGCGCTGTGACACCTTAGATGGTCAGGGCAGCTGGCTTAATGCAGCAGTAGCCGGCACGCAAGGGCCCATCAGCTTTGGCACCTACAATGCCACTTTAGGCTGTGCGGACGGGGATTTTTTAGTCGCCGTGACCCCACCCAACAAGCTGGGCTTGTCCATGCAGGCGCAATTTACCCCCCAACCTGCCCAATTCTCAGTTGAGGGGCGCTTTAAACCTGATGCTGACCTGCCTGAAGAAGTGCACCAGGCCGCGCGCTTTTTTGGTCAGCCAGATGCCGAGGGTTATACCCGGTTTAAGTTATAACCCTATACCTTTCAAAAGACACTACCGGCAACAGAGAGCTTTAATAAAACACTGCGCAAAAAAAAGCGGGCTAATACCCGCTTTTACTTACTCACACACCCTTATTCGGCGATGAAGATGGTTTTGACATTTACAAACTCTTTAATGCCAAAGCCGCCATGTTCGCGCCCATAGCCGCTGTCTTTCACCCCGCCAAATGGCAGGTTAGGCTGGGCCAGTGAATAGCCGTTGATATTTACCATACCGGTATCAAATTCACTGCGGGCGAGTTCGATAGCGCGTTCTTCGTCTTTGGAGAAGATACCGCCACCCAGGCCATAGCGTGAATCGTTGGCAATTCGCATGGCATCGGCATCATCTTTGGCACGAATAAACGAAGCCACCGGACCAAACAGTTCGTCGTCGTAGGCTGGCATGCCAGGCACCACGTCTTCTAAGATTGTCAGCGGGTAAAAATAGCCACTGCCGCTGGTGATATCCCCACCCATAGTGCAGGTTGCGCCATTTTCAATCGATTCTCTGACCTGATCGTGTAGCTTGTCGCGCAAGTCTTTACGTGCCATGGGCCCGACATCAGTGTTTTCGTCTCGTGGGTCGCCCACTTTCAGTTTTTCAAATTCAGCCACAAAAGCTTGTTTGAACTGGTCATAGACCTTGTCAGCAATGATAAAGCGCTTAGCTGAGACGCAAGTTTCACCATTGTTGATAACCCGGCCCTGCACACAAGCTTGTACCGCTACTTTTAAGTCGGCATCTTCAAGTACCACAAAGGCATCATTACTGCCCAGCTCCAGTACGGTCTTCTTCGACTGGCTACCGGCATTTTCAGCGACTTTTTTACCGACTTTGTCCGAACCGGTAAAGGTCACACCGCGCACATGTTCATGCTGAATCAGTTCACTGGCGGTTTCGCCACTGATGTGCAGCGACTGGTATACATTTTTGGGAAAGCCGGCTTGTTCGTACAGCTCCTGGATCATGGCAGCCATACCAAACACATTGTCGGCGTGTTTCAATACGGTAGTGTTGCCCGCCATTACGTTTGGCACACTGTAACGAATGACCTGATACAGTGGGAAGTTCCACGGCTGGATCCCCAGCACCACACCGATGGGCTGGTAGGTCACTATAGCATTACCACCATCATAGGAACGTTTTTCATCGGCCAACTGCTCTGGAGCATTATCAGCAGTATAACGGCAGATGGCTGCACACAATTCAACTTCCTGATAACCCTGGGCCTTAACCTTACCCATCTCATTAATCATCAGCTCAACAATCTCATCGGCCCGTTCATCAATTTTATCGGCCAGTGCATGCAGCAGTTTGCTTCGTTCTTCCAGCGCGGTTTTGCGCCAGCTGGTGTATGCCTGGTGCGCATTATCGACCGCCTGTTTGGCTTCGTCAGTGCTTAACAGAGTGTAAGACTTTAGCGTTTCTTCGGTTGCAGGATTGATAGTTTCAACCGTTTTTGACATGTGATGCCTCCTGGTTTGAACGAATGTTCTTACAGCAGGTGCAACATCGCTGCCAGCCCCTGAAATCTACATAAAACTCAAGAAAAATCAGAAAAATAAGCTTTTTGACTAGCACCGCTTTGGCGCGAGCTTCAGCCCCAAAGCGGTAAATTTGCAGGCGCAGACAGGAAAATTTTCATGCTGCCGAATGAATAAAATTACATGCCAGCATACATGTCTGAATGATTAAACTTTGCTAATGCTAAAATCAGCGCCAGTTCATACACACTTTGCCGGGTGGCCAGATGGTTGGTTAGCAGGCCGATGGCGCCGCCTTGCTGTTTGATATTGGTGGTGCCAAACACTCGGTCCATGACTGTCCCTAATTCTTCGCCCTGTTGCAGTGCGCTAAACACCGCCGGTGGTAGCGGCAGGTTGGCACTGCGCCCTATCGCCCATTGCTGGTGATGATAAATGGCTACATAGGCAAAGGTAGCCGGGCCATCGGTAAATGCCGCGGCACCGCCTTCAATGGCCACAAACCAGTCGTGTGCCCGAGCCTGAGGGCCGGCCGCTTCAAGGCAGTGTTGTACGCGATTAATGGCACCCTGGCGGGTATCAGCTTCACTGAGCGGCTGGTCGGGTACGCCGCTAGGTGCGGACCAAGAGGTCACTGTGACCGGCTGGCCAGTGTTAGCGCTAAGCGCCTGGCGAGTGGCATTGACTTTGACCGGGTTGGCTGAGCCCACATGACAGGTGATCATTGGCTGCCCCCATCCAAAGTACCGGCGTTAATGGCCGGTACCAGCTGGCGGAAGTCGGTGGTGGCGGCAAATTGCTCAATATGTACAGCCGGCAGCTGACTATCCGGGTTAGCCACCGCCAGCAGATGGGCAATGCCAAATTCCCGGGCGGCCTGCAAAATGGCCTGATTATCATCCACAAACAAGGTGCGCTGCGGGTCAAACGGATGCGCGGCCTGCAACTGTTGCCATAATGCCTGGGATTCTTTGGGCACACCAAACTCATGGGTCGAAATTAACGTATCAATGTGCACATCCAGCTGGGTGTGCTCAAGTTTGAGCGCTAAATTAGCAGGATGTGCGTTGGTGACGAGAATAAGTTGCTTGCCGGCTTGCTGCAAAGCAGATAAAAACGGCCCGGTGTCAGGACGCAGGCGGATAAGATGGGTCAGCTGCTGTTTCAGCGCCATGATATCCACCTGCAACTGGGTGGCCCAATAATCCAGGCAGTACCAATTAAGGGTGCCGGCTACCCGCTGATAATGCTGGCGAAGGCTGGCTTTGCAGTCCGTCAGGGATTGATTAGTTTGCGCGGCCACCGCAGCAGGCAGGTGGTGCAGCCAAAAGTGGCTGTCAAAATGCAAGTCCAGCAGAGTACCGTCCATATCCAGTAAGACAGTGTCGATCTGGTGCCAGGGCAGATTTGGCAAACGCGTTTCCTTCTCATACGTTAAGCTTTACACTAATCTTATCATAGCGAACAACAGTCACGATCAGTATGAATAAAAAAGAGCCCGCAAAAGCATTACCACACATTCATCATCGCGAAATTGTTGCCCAAAGCCGGTTATTTAAGGTGGAACGGCTGGATCTGGAGTTTTCCAACGGCGCCACCCGCCAGTTTGAACGCATGGCGGGTACCAGCCGGGGGGCCGTGATGATTGTGCCGATGCTGGATGACGATACCATGTTGCTGGTGCGTGAGTATGCCGCAGGTAACCATTCTTATCAGTTGGGGTTTCCCAAAGGTTTGATCGATCCGGGCGAAAATGCGGTGCAAGCCGCCAATCGCGAATTACAGGAAGAAGCCGGTTTTGGCGCGGATACGCTGCATGAGATCCACAAGGTCAATATGGCACCTAACTTTTTTAATTCCGAAATGCGGATCGTGGTGGCCCGGGATTTGTATCCTCAGCAATTAGAAGGTGATGAGCCCGAGCCGCTCGAAGTGGTTCGCTGGAAAATGAGCGATGCAGCCAGCCTGCTGGCGCGAAATGATTTTATTGAAGCACGTTGTATTGCGGCGCTGTTTTTAGCGCAGCAATGGCTGAAGGAGCAATAACCCATGGCACAGGATGATATACATACCCTATTAGCCCTGGCCAAAGAAGTGGCCATTGAAGCGGGCAAAGAGGTGTTGTCTATCTATGACACCGGCGATTTTGACGCCTACCATAAAGACGATGATTCGCCGGTGACCAGCGCGGATTACCGGGCCAATGATATCATTACCCAGCGGCTCAAAGCCGCCACCCCGCACATCCCGATCTTGTCAGAAGAAAACAAACATGCCAGCTTAGAAGAGCGCAAGTCCTGGCCGCGCTACTGGCTGATTGATCCCATTGATGGCACCCAGGAATTTATCGCCCGCAGCGGCGACTTTGCCATCAATATTGCGCTGATTGAAAACAATGAGCCCATCATCGGGGTGATTTTCTGGCCACCCGGGCAGTCTCTTTATTATGCCAGTAAAGGCCAGGGCGCCTTTAAAGAATGCCCGGATGAACACAAGCGCATTCATGTACGCAAATTGGCTGACCCACATAATTCGGTGGTGATGATTGCCATCAGCCGGCGCCAGTCGCGTGAAAAAATCATGTCGCGCATGACTGCCAAACGTATCTACCAAACCCTGCCGCTGGGCAGCTGCTCGCTCAAATCCTGTTTTATTGCCGAAGGTAAAGCCGATGTGTTTATGCGTATTGGCATCACCGGCGAATGGGATACCGGGGCCTCCCAATGCATTGTGGAAGAAGCCGGCGGAAAAATTCTGGCCACCACCTTTGAGCCGCTGACTTACAATCAGCGCCGCACACTGGAAAACCCGGATTTTGTGGTGATGGGCGACCAGCGGGTGCCCTGGCAGGACATTGTTCAACCTTAATCTTCGGCGCTACTAGGCCGCTATGCCGGTGCGCCACAGCAAGGATATCTATGAAATTATTTGCAGGAACACTGCTGGCCGGTGCGCTGGCCTTCCCCGCCGCTGCCACTTGGACACTGGATAACAGTGATTCACAGCTGTACTTTTTAACCACCAAAAACGCCCAGATCACCGAACTGCATCAGTTTGAAGAGCTTCAAGGCACCCTGGAAGACAATGGGCAGCTGAGCGTGACTGTGCCGCTGGCATCAGTAAATACCAATATCGAAATCCGCGATACCCGCATGCAGGAAAAACTGTTTATGGTGGACCAGTTTCCTCATGCCACCTTCACCGCGCAATTGCCGCCTGAAGTGATGCAAATGCCCTCGGGTACCGCTACCACCCGGGTGATTGAAGGGGCCATTGATCTGCATGACAAGAATGTGGCCACCACCTTCAATGTGGCCATCACCCGCCTGGACGATACCACGTTTCAGGTCACCACGGTGGCGCCCACGCTTTTAAGTGCCGGCGACTTTGGCCTGGCCGAAGGGGTTGAACTGCTGCAAGGCATTGCCGGACTCAACAGTATTACCCTGACCGTACCGGTGACCTTTTCAGTGCAATTTGACCAACAGGCTGACTAAGGCCGTGGCGAGGCAGTGAGGCCACTGCGCATGGGCAGCGGCTTACTGTACAGATCCTGTTCCGGCATGGTTTGCCAGTGCTCGGCCGGTAGCGCCGGCGGGCCGGCCTGATGCTCACCAATGGCAAAATCGGGCAGCGCCTGGCGCACCCGCTGTAAGCTACTGTCTTCGTTGCACTCTTCAGGGATGACAAAAATACCCACCTTACGGCACCACACCCCGGCCCGCTCGCTGCTGCTGTAGCGAATGATGGCAGCGCCAAACACCATGCCGGTGAGCACCGGTAACAGCCAGGCAAACAGCACCGGGGTAAAATACGCGGTCAGGCCACTCCAGATGAGCGCCAGCGCGGTCATCCAGCGGGTGTAGACCAGTGCATCACGCCACGGCACCATCCGCCCTTCCCGTTCTTGCGCATCCCAGCGTACCTGGTGGCCAATCAGCACGCTTAACACAAAATAGCTGTGGTAAAACAGCATGATGGGAGCTATTAGCACTGCCATCATTAACTCCAGGGTAGCGCCTTTAAGTAAGGTAAACACGCCACCGAAGGCGCGGCGCCGCTGAATCAGCGCCAGCACCACGCCCAGTACTTTGGGCAAAAATAACAGGGCGATGGTGCCCCATAGCGTCCATAGCATCATTTCGGCTTTGGCAATGGGCCAGTCTGGAAACAGCTGATACCGGGCCATGAAAAAATCCGGTACTGTGGTGGCGCGCACGATGGCATCGGCGGTGCCCAGCCCCAGCACGGCCAGTAAAATGATCGACGAAATATAGGCAAAGGCGCCAAAGATAAAGTGCAGGCGGTTGGCGGTTTTAAGCTGGGTTACCCCCAGTAAGCCTAAGTGCTGAATATTACCCTGCACCCAGCGCCGGTCACGGATGGCATAGTCAATCATGTTGGCCGGCACTTCTTCATAGCTGCCATCGGTATCGGTGAGCAGATAACATTGCCAGCCAGCCCGGCGCAGCAGCGCCGCCTCGACAAAATCATGGCTTAATATCTCACCGCCAAACGGCGCTGGCCCCGGTAAGCGCGGCAACCCACAATGCGCCATAAACGGCTCAATGCGAATAATTGCATTATGCCCCCAGTAGTTGGCGCTGTCGGTTTGCCAAAACGATAAGCCGGTGGCCAGCATGGGGCTGTAAAGATGCGCGGCAAACTGCACAAAGCGGCCAAAAAACGAGCGCTGGCGCACCGGCATCGGAATGGTCTGGATCAGCGCCACATCAGGATTTTGCTCTAGCCGGGCTGCCAAATCCACCATGCGGGTGGCGGACATCACGCTGTCAGCATCCAGTACTATCATGCCTTCGTAAGCAGCGCCCCAGCGCTGGCAAAAATCGCTGACATTGCCTACCTTGCGGCCGATATTTTTGTCACGCCGGCGGTAATGACAGCGGCTGGCCAAGCCGTCTTGTCCACGCAGGCGTGCCTGCAAATCCTGCCACGCGTCCAGCTCAGCCTGGGCCTTAAACGCATCGCGGGTGTCACTGAGCATAAAAAAATCAAACTGCCGACCTTGCGGATGTTCCAGCAACTCACGCACACAGGCTTCAAACCCCACCATGATACGATGGGTATCTTCATTGTAGACCGGCATGATCACTGCGTGGCGCCGGGTAAGCTGTGGCGAGTCCGGGCTGGGCAGCGCTCGGCGTAAACTCAAGGGGTCGATGTGCAGCAATTTTAAGACAAAGCCAATAATGGCTGTCCAAAACGCCATGGTCAGCCATACAAATAGACTTACCGCAAACATCAACTGGCCGGCTTCCAGCGCGGTCAGCTGATTGGGTCGAAAAATTTCAAACAGGCTGTAACTGGCCAGTGCCGCCGATGGCAATACCAGCAGCGCCATGATCAACAGGCGCCAGCGGCGCGCCCGAGTGACCAGCTGGCCGGGTTGACGGCCAGCCCTACTGGGGCTGGTAGACATAATTCCAGACTTCGCTGATTTGCTTGTCCTGGTGGGCTAAAAACAAGCGCATATCCACCGGCTTGTCGTTTTTCGGCAGCAGTAAAAAGGTGGCACGCATCTCGGCATTGCCATTGACCTTAAATAGCTTGGCTTGTTTAACCGTCCCTCGGTTTGCCTCCAATACCAGATCCAGCTTATCGGCATCCAGGCTAAACCCGCTGGGCAGGGTAAAATCGACTACAAACCGGCGAACCGACTGTGCTTCGGATGATTCAAAACCTGGCAGATGGCTGGCGCCCTGGCGCGTTCGCGCCACCACTGCTTTATCATAATGTTTGGGCTCCTGGGCCACAGTGCGCACGCGATAAGAAAAATAGCGGCTCTGGCCTTTTTTAAGCGGGGTGTCTGGAACCCAATAGGCCACGATATTGTCATGGATTTCGGCATCGGTAGGAATTTCCACGATCTCCAGCTTACCCTTATCAAAGCCGGCTTTGGGGGTAACCCACAAGCCCGGGCGCTGATGATAATTGGCTTCAGCATCCAGATAACTGTTAAAGTTGCCGTCGCGCTGCAGCATTCCGAATGCCTGTGGTGCGCTGTCGCTAAGCGAGGTGATCTGCAGCCGTGAAGGGTTGGTCAATGGCCGCCAGATTTGTTCCCCTGTGTGGGTAAGCAGCAGCACGCCGTCACTGTCATGCACTTCCGGGCGATAATCATCATGGCGGGTTTCAGTATTCTCACCATACAAAAACATACTGGTAAAGGGCGCCAGGCCCAGTTTGTTCACATCACTGCGGGCAAACAGCCAGGCCTGCACATCGGCTTTGGTGTTTTTTCCCGGATGCAGGGTAAAAGCAAACGCGCCCGCCACCGAGGGGCTTTCCAGCCGGGCGTACACACTGATGCGGTCTTCATGGCTGGGTCGGATCAGCCAAAATTTGGTGAAACGAGGAAATTCCTCGCCCTCGGGCAACGCGGTATCCAGGGCCAGGCCGCGGGCCGAAATGCCATACACCTGGTTTTTGCCCACCAGGCGAAAATATGAGGCCCCCTGGAATACCGCAAATTCGTCTTTGTAATCTTGTGAATTCAGCGGATAGTGCAGGCGGAAACCGGCAAAGCCGCTGTTGGCATCGGTCAGGCCCTGCAGCCCCTTCGCCGGTTTGCCATAGATAAACATGCTACTGTCAAAGGCCAGCTCACGGGTGCTGTTGTCGTAGTCCACTTCAATCATGGTCACTGGCTCATCGTATAAAAACCCCGGGTGAAAAAACTGCACTTCATAAGGGCTTTTTCCTTTCCATAGCGCTTTTTCTGCATCAAAGCGAATGGCCCGGTAGGCCTGATAATCCATGTCTTTGAGTTGCTGGTCGAGGCCGTGATCATCGGGCGCATAGTCGTTGCCGGCAGATTGGCGGGCATCATCAATCACCGCCTTTAAGATGGTGCGATCAGGAATATTGTCCTCGCTGACTTCTATCACCTGAGCCTGGGCCAGGGCGCTGCACATCCAGGCCACCAGCAGGGCCGCCAGGGCGCCGGGCCGGAGGCGATAGCAATAGCGCTGGGCAACCGGAACAGAGCTCAGGAAGCGTTGAAACATAATACAATCTCCGAAATTATCAACCAGGCGGGTCGCCCTGCCAGCGGCCAGGCATATCAACACTAATATGAAAAATCTTTCATCCCAGATCAGTTAGTTGGAGCACTGACCTGCAGGAAAGCAGTGTCGCCGGTTACCGACAGCAGTATGCTACACGGCACTGTTTAAGAAAGTGTGCATAAGCACATTAAGCCTGACAAACCACGCTGATCAACGCAATAGTTGGAAGCTGGCAAACAATTTGCTTCATTGCCTGCAAAAAAATGCCTAACGACTACAAGGACACACTCATGAAACATGCACTTTTACTGGCTTCGTTAAGCGCACTAACCGCGATGCCTGCAGCAGCCGCCCTACCCTGGACCTATGTCGAAGGCGGCTACAGTGAGCTGGACACCGGTGGCTTCGAGCCAGACGGCCTGGCGCTGGAAGGGCGTTACCAGCTGGACCCACGGTTATATCTGGTGGGCGATGTGAAGCACTATGATGAAGACAATGTGGATATCGACATGCTGAGTTTAGGTGGCGGTTACCGCTTTGCCCTGACCGGCCAGACCGATGGCTATGTGGGCGCTAACTTTGAACGTATCGATACCCGCTTTGGTGATGACAGCGGTTACAGCCTGAATGCCGGTGTACGGTCGATGGTAGTACCCAATTTAGAGCTTAACGGTGAAATTGGTTATTACGATGTGGATGATGGCGATGTGACGCTGAAAATTGCGGCCAATTATTATTTTGCCCCACGCTGGGCATTAGGCGTCAGCCACGAAGATCTGGACAATGCTGACGTTACCCAGGTGACCGTCCGGTATGCGTTTTAAGCTAACCTGCCCGTCGCATGCTGGTTGGCTGTGGCTGGCCAGCCTGTGGATGCTGGTCGCTGGCTGTGCGCATCAGCCTGGCTTGCAGTCCAGCCAAAGCGGCCAGGCCAGTTATTATGCAGCGCATTATCAGGGCAAGCAGACCGCTGGCGGTCAGCGCTTTGACCACCGCGAACTGACCGCGGCGCACCGTTCGCTGCCCTTTGGGACCCGCCTGAAAGTCACTCATCAACATGCTTCACACAGTGTGATAGTCACGGTGACCGACCGTGGTCCCTATGTGCCAGGCCGGGTGGTGGATCTTACCCGCACCGCCTTTAGAATGCTGGCGCCGCTTGATCAGGGACTGGTGCCGGTCACCATTGAAGTGGTGGAGCCGGACTAGCCGGCGTTGTCGTCGGCCTCACCCGTGACCGCGTCACGGGGTTTGATATCCACGGTTTCATGCAACTCAGAATATACCATCACCGCTTCACCGCTGTTGAGGCGGGCAATCACCTCATTCACTTTATCAGCAAAACTGGCTTCCACTGCGCCATAATCGGTGCCCTCACGCAGCACAAACGCCTCGGCAATGGCGCGCACGGTATCCGGCGCTAACTGGTCTAACGGTATGATCATTAGGACTCCCTGGAAGTTGGCTCGGCGGCCGGTAAAAATTGCGCCACAAACTGATTAACCCGGCGTTGCAGCCACACCTGTGGACGCCACATGCTGCCCTGCATAAAGCCCACATGGCCACCGCGATTACTCAGCTCCACGGTCACCGCCTTAGCCAGTTCTTCTTGTTGCGGTACAATCAGGTGGTTCATAAAAGGGTCATCCACACTGTGCAGCACCAGCGTGGGGCAGTGGATGGCACTTAAATAATGAAATGCACTGCACTGTTCATAATAGTCTTCGGCATCGGCAAAATCGTGTAGCGGAGCGGTGACCTTGTCATCAAACGCGCGAAAGCTGTCAATTTTGTCCACCGCCGCCGGGGTCAGCTGAATCAACTTGCGATAATCAATAAACGCCATCTTTTTTTTCAGCGTGTTTTTCATGCTGGCCAGCAGGTATTTTTGATACACCCGGGAAAAGCCACTGTTGATGCTGCGAGCACACTCGCCCAGCTTAAGCGGCGCCGAAATCGCCACCGCCGCATCCAGCCATTTTTGCGCCGGCTGTTCGCCTAACAGTTTAAGCAGCATGTTGGCGCCCAGCGAAAAGCCGATGGCCACTTTGGGCAGATGCGGAAAGCGTTGTTGCAGCATCTCTAAAAAATACGAAGGATCCTCGGTTTCACCGGAATGATACGCCCGGGCCAGCCGGTTGGGCTCGCCGGAACACGAGCGAAAATGCATCATTACGACCTGCCAGCCACTGTGACTCAAGGCCGCCATCATGTCGTGGGCATAATGCGAACGGATACTACCCTCCAATCCGTGAAACATGGCCACAATGCCGGTGGGTTTGGCCGGCTTAGGGCCCCATGCCAGGTCAATAAAATCACTGTCGGGCAGCGTTAGCCGCTCCCAGCTATACGATAGCGGCAGGCGCTTTTGAATAAAGCGAGGCCAGATGGTTTGCAGGTGGCGGTTCTTGGCCCACCAGGGAGCGCGAAAATCACTGTCTACAATGCGTCCGTGCAGCAGGTTTTTGTGATGCGTCATGAGGGTACTACACTACGTCCTTTATCAGTTGTCGAAGATCGGTCATCGCCGCGGCATTCTCGCGCAGGCTATAGGCATGAATAAATGCCACCACGCTGGCATTGATACCGGCAATGTCGGCACTGTCGATGCGCATATTATTAAACGCCGTCACCAGCTCTGCCTGCTGCTCGGCTTCCAGTGCCAATTCCTGTTGTTTGAGCTCAGCATAAGCGGTGTGTGTCTGGCTTGCAGCGTCCTGCTGCGGCTTAGCGGCGCGGCGCTGCTGGCGATGACGCTGTAACTGCTGCTCAGAGTGGGCAATGGCGGCTTTTAAAGTCAGCCATTGTTTTAAGGTAAGCAAACGGCCGTGGGTCAGGCACCAGCACAACAGCAGCAGCATGTTCACATTGACCCCGGCGCTATCCTGCAATTGCAAACACCGCGCAGCCACCACCGGGTCGGCGTAGACCCCGGTACTGTATTGCCAAAAGGCTGCTGTGGTCAGCTCGCTAGTGGGTGTGCTCATAATCCTGTCTCATCTGTTCGATGGCATCCTGAGCATCCAGCCAGGCCATCTCGGTTTCTTCGAGCTGGTCGGTCAGCTGTTTTTGCTGCGCCAGCAATTCCATCAAACGCGCTTTGTGCGCATCTTCGTATAATTGAGTATCAGACAGGCGGCTTTCCAGTTCAGAAAGCTGAGCAGAAAGTTTTTCCATGCGCTGTTCATGGCGCTGCAACGCCTTGGTGTGCGGGGCCACTGCCTGGCGAAATTCTGCTTCACGGCGTTTTTGCGCTTTACGATCCACCGCCGGCTTTTCAGTTTTGTCGGCTTTTGGCGTAGCTTGCTGGGTCAGGATCCAGTTGCGGTAATCATCCAGGTCGCCATCAAATGGCGCTACCTGGCCGCGGTCCACCAGATAAAAATCCTCACACACGGCGCCCAGTAAAAAGCGATCGTGCGATACCAGCACCATGGCGCCTTCAAAACTTTGCAGCGCCAGATTCAGTGCATGGCGCATCTCCAGGTCGAGGTGGTTAGTAGGCTCATCCAACAGCAGCAGATTAGGTTTTTGATAGACCAGCAGGGCCAGTACCAGGCGGGCTTTTTCACCGCCAGACATGGGCGCCACCGGTCCTAATGCCGCATCGCCGTGAAAGCCAAAACCGCCTAAAAAGTCGCGCAGCTGCTGTTCGGTAGCGCGGCTGTCCAGACGCTGCAGGTGCAACAGCGCCGAAGCCTCGGCATCCAGGTATTCCAGCTGATGCTGGGCAAAGTAGCCCACATTGAGACCCTGGGCTTTGGTGAAGTCACCCCGCATGGGGGCCAGGGTGCCGGCCAGCAATTTGATCAAGGTCGATTTACCCTGGCCATTGCGGCCCAGCAGGCCAATCCGGCTGCCCGGCACCAGGTTGAGCCGGACCTGGTCTAAAATCATGGTATCACCATAGCCTAATTGTACTTTATCCATCCGAATCAACGGGTTGGGTAAGTCTGCCGGACGGCTGAAGGCAAAACTAAACTGGCTGGCGGCATGCGCCGGCAGCAGGGTTTCCATGCGCTCAAGTTGCTTAATCCGGCTTTGAGCCTGTTTGGCTTTACTGGCCTTGGCCTTAAATCGGGTGATAAAGGATTCTAAATGGGCAATTTTGTCCTGCTGTTTGGCATACTCAATATTTTGCAGGCGCAGACGTTCGGCGCGCTGGGTTTCATAGGCAGAATAGTTACCGGTATACGTGATCAGCTGTTGTTGCTCGACACTGATGATGTGTTCAGCGGTGGCATCAATAAAGGCTTTGTCGTGGGATATAAGCAGCAAGGTGCCACTGTAACGCTGCAGCCATTTTTCCAGCCAGATCACCGCATCCAAATCCAGGTGGTTGGTGGGCTCATCCAGCAACAGCAAGTCAGAAGGACACAACAGTGCCTGCGCCAGGTTCAAACGCATACGCCAGCCACCGGAAAAATCGGTGACCGGTGCGCTAAGCTGGGTGTTAGAAAAGCCCAATCCGGCCAGGATCGTGGCCGCTCGCGCCTGCACATCATACGCCCCTGCTTGTTCCAGCTCGGCATGCAACCGGGCAATGGCCTGGCCGTCACTGCGGCTTTCAGCCTCGGCCAGCTGGCTCTGTAGATGGCGCAGATGCTGATCGCCGTCTATCACATAATCAATGGCTGCCCGCGCCACAGCCGGCGTTTCCTGGGCCACACTGACGATGCGCCAGTGGGCTGGCACACTGCATTCGCCCGCATCCAGGCTTAGCTCGTGGCGCAACAAAGCAAACAGGCTGGATTTTCCGCAGCCATTACTGCCAATCAGGGCCACTTTATGGCCCGGAAAGATTTGTGCTGAGGCAGCATCCAGCAGCACTTTGCTGCCGCGCATAAGGGTCACCTGGGAAAGCTTGATCATAATCGACTTGCATGAAAAATATTACGGCGCGCTATAGTAGCAAATTTGTTCGCTATACGCTTGTCTTACACGGGTTTAACCTCACCTTGTCCCACAGTCATAGCAAATGCGGTATACTTATCCAAACTGATGTTATCGAGGCCTTATGAGTAATCATCAACGCCGCCGTTTTATTGCCGGCGCAATCTGCCCAAAATGTAAAGCCATGGACACCATCATGTTGTACTTTGAGCACAATGTGGAAAAGCTGACCTGTGTGGAATGTGACTATACCGAAGCACAAACCGACCAGGCAGTCTCCAGCCAGAGCAAAGGTGCCGACAATGTGATTGGGTTGTTCAAGCCTGAGTAAATTTTTCCACTGAGCCGGTGCCGACTGGCAGAATTTCCCTGCCATGATACCCATAGCCTTTCAGCCCAAGCTGATAGGCTGTCACAACTCATTGATTCGTATTTTAAAACGCGCTGTATAGACCCCGTGCAGAAGCTGGCATAGATCTTCCTTCATTGTATGATCCCCCAACTTTCTCAGGACGATGACCATGGCCACCAAAAAATCGATGTGTCTCAGTGTCTTGGTGGGCCTGGTGTTACTGTTAGTGGGGCTGCGCATTTATCTGCCCTATGGCGTGCAGTGGTACATTAACCGTACCTTAAGCCAACCCGGGGGCTATTACGGCCAGGTCGGCGATGTGGATATTATGCTGTGGCGCGGGGCCTACAGCCTGGAAAATGTCATCATTATTCCCGACGGCGGCGACCCGCAACGGCCACTGTTTGAAGCGGCCCATGTCGACTTCAGTTTACTGTGGTCGGCCCTGTTTGACGGCGCCCTGGTGGGCGATATTATTCTTACCGATCCTTCCATTAACTTTATTGATGCGGCTGGCGAAAGCCGCGATCAGACCGGCGAATCAGAAAACTGGCTGTATCTGGCCGAGCAGTTATTTCCTTTAAAAATTGACCGCTTAATTATCCACAACGGGGCCATCCGTTTTTACAACCCGGATGTTTCCCCGCCCATTGATATAGCCTTACATGACATTGAAGCCACTGCCACCAACCTGGTCAACAGCCGGGATTTGTCACGCGATTTGGTGGCCAACTTCAATGCCAAAGGCGAGACCGCGGAACAGGGTACCTTAACGGTCAATGCCACGCTGGACCCTTCCACCCAAAAACCCACCTTTGATCTTGATGTGCAGGCCAGCGAGGTAGCACTGGTCAATTTTAAAACCTTGCTGGACACCTATGCACCGTTTGATTTAGAAGCCGGCACACTGGAGTTGGCCATGGAACTGGCCAGTGATGACGGCTATGTGCAAGGCTACGTAAAACCTATCTTAAAACAGGTGGAAATCTTTTCCTGGAAAGAAGATGTGACCGGTGAACATGGCGGCTTGTTCGAGGGCCTGGTGGAAGCCGGCTCGGCCTTTGTCTCAGAGCTTGTAGAAAATCAGTCAGAAGATCAGATTGCCACGCGGATCCCTATAGAGGGCGAGTTGAGCGACCCGCAGATGCCGGTGCTACCCACCATTGGCGGTATTTTGGAAAACGCTTTTATCCAAGCCATGCGGGGCGATGTGGAAAAAAGTATCACCCTGGAGGATGCCAGCGCGCAAAAAGCGGAGCAGCAACAGGACGATGCCAATCAATAATGCGGCGGTGGCGTTTCTTCGCTCATTTTGGCAATGCTGGACGGCTCCATGGCTTTGACCTTGTCTAGCACATGGCGCAGCTGTACCTGCACCTTTTCCAGCTGATGCTGTTGGCTGGTCAATGCTTCGTTAAGCTCATCAATGGTGTGTTCCTGAAAAGCCAGCTTAGTTTGCAGGTCTTCGATGGCTTGCAAGGCATCGGTAAGGGACGCGGGATCTTGATTGTCATTCATTGGGCAGTCTCCATAATTCGGCCAGGCCGCTGCTGCTTTCTGAGATCACCTGACCGTCGCCGGTAAAACCTACGGCATACACCACCGCGCTGGGCGGGGACACGCCGGCTTTGGGCGCCACACTCCACTGGGCGCGGGGCTCACCACTTTGTACATCCCACAAATCGAGGCTGCGTGTGGGCGAGCCAGTCAGTAAATACTTACCATCGTCAGAAAAAACAGCATCGGTAAAAATTTTCTGGCGGGCAATATACTGCAAGTCGGCAACCGGTGCACCTGTTTGTGCATTCCAGATCCGCGACTGCTGCTGGCTGTCAGCCGTAAATATATAACGCCCGGCATCATCCAGCGCCACCAGGGTCACCCGGCTGGGATGGGTAAAGGTATGAATAATCTGGCCGCTGTCGGTGCTCCACAGATATGCCACATAATCATTGGAGCCAGTTAGCGCATACTTGCCATTCGGCGAGATATCCACACTGTTGATTTTTTCCTGATGGCCAAAAAATTCCAGCCGCCGGCCGCTACCCGGTTCAAAGTACATCACCTGGCCATTGGCCCGTCCCACCAGAATGCCCTGACCATCGTTGGCCACCGCTATGGCCCGAATACTGGACTCATCAATGCGCCAGAAGCCTTGCGGCTCGCCGTTGGCCAGGTCCCACAAGGCGAAAGCTTCGCGATCTGAGGTGACCACCGCTTGCTTGTCAGCCGAGATGTGCACCGCATTGACCAAGTTGACGCCCTCGCCCTGATGCGACCAGTGATACAAGGGCACCGGCTCGCGGCCACGCCACACATTGATGCCATTGCCGGCGGCCGACACCACGGCCAGTTGCCCGTCCGGCGAAATGTCTGCGGCAAATGCGCCGTCTTTAGCATGCTGCCATTGATTGGCGGGCAACTCGGCCGGCCCTGAACAGGCCACCAACAGGCTAGAAACAACAAGCATCCAGGCTTTGCCGGGGAACATTTTTACCTCACCTCTGTCGTACATACTTTGCGAAAAACCGCCTCACCATAGCATGAAGCCAAGTTAATCGCGTAAAACTCTTGTAATCGGCGCCCGGCGCCTACACAGTATACATAGTTTATAAGCCTGAGCGGCGGCCAACAGGCCCACGCAGGCTTCTGAATTTACCAACAAGGAGAATAATTATGCGTAAGTCACTGGTCGCATTGTCGACAGTTGCCGCGTTTGGGCTTTTTGCCTGTCAGCCGGATACAACGGAAGAAACCAATAACAACACACAGACAGCCACCAGCATGTCCAAAGAAGACATGACCGATGCGCAAAAGCATGCTTACGCAATGGGTGCCAGCATGGGGCTGTTTGTCAGCAATCGTGCCGAGCAGCAAGAACAGCTGGGCCTGAGCATGGATCAACAGGCGCTGAAAAAAGGCTTCGAAGATGGCTTAAATGATTCACTGTTGTTCAGCCAGGAAGAAATCCAGCAGCTGGCACAACAAGGCGAGCAAAAACTGCGTGAAAAACAGCAGGCTGCCGCCGCTGAGCAAGCTGAAGAAAACATTGAAAAAGGCCAGCAGTACATGGCTGACAATGCCGACAAGGATGGTGTAAAAACCACCGAGTCTGGGATCCAATACCGTGTGCTGGAAGAAGGCGACGGTGCCAGCCCGGCTGCCGAAGACACGGTAAAAGTGCATTACAAAGGCACCCTGATCGACGGCACCGAGTTTGACTCGTCGTACAAGCGCGGCGAACCCGCCACCTTTCCGCTTAACCGCGTGATCCCAGGCTGGACCGAAGGCGTGCAGCTGATGCAGGAAGGCGCCAAATATGAATTTGTGATCCCGCCTGAACTGGCCTATGGCGAACGCGCCACCGGTGCTATCACGCCAAACTCTACCCTGATCTTCGAAGTAGAACTGCTGGAAGTGATGGAAGACGATAGCGAAGCAGGCGAAGAAGAAGCCGCGCAGTAATTTAAACTGCAAACCGCTAAAAAAAAGCCGACGCACCTTGTGCCTCGGCTTTTTTTCATTTTATGGCATATCCGTGCCAACCTTGTCCCTACGTGTATAAACGTGAACCAGGTTTATCCGCGTGTCCACATAGTAATGTGGGCGTTTTCGTGGGTCGTTAATCGAATTAACATACTAAGTATAGCGGGCTTTAAGGCCAGCACCATAACCTGCTACAATTTTTTTGGAACAAAAAGACAACAGGTTATAGCAGTAAATGATTACGCCGCTCGCGCTTTACCCGCAAGGTGGCGCAATGTTTCAAAATACTGTGGCCGGCTTTAAACAAGACCAGGCCACCCAGCAAAAACAGTCCGGTTTGATATTCATCAATATGCTTAAGAACTTCGATGGTACCCAGGGTCACCAGCACTGCGCCGGTTAAAAACAGCAGAAATCCCATGATTGTCAGGCCATTTTTGCGCGATACCGAGGGTTTATGATTATGGCCCACATTCACTTTTTCACTGACCATAGGTTACTCTCTTTAGATCGTGTCCATTGACAAGGATAATAATCAGACACCAGAATCCCCCGGTGGTTCATTATTGTCCACGCGCAACTCTCCCTGATAAATATGGTCTATCGATGCTTTTTATCATGCTGGGCTTGTATAATATTTAGTGCATAAATTAAATTTTGGCAAGAAAACTGTGAAAACACCGCTAATTACTCGCAAGGGTTACCTTAAATTAAAACAAGAACGGGATTATCTGTGGCGCGAAGAGCGCCCGGAAGTGACCCGCAAAGTCACCTGGGCAGCCAGCCTGGGCGATCGCAGTGAGAACGCCGACTATCAATACAATAAAAAACGGCTGCGCGAAATAGACCGCCGAGTCCGCTATTTGGGCAAATGCTTAGAACGGCTCAAGGTTGTGGACTACGCCCCCGAGCAGGAAGGCAGGGTGTTTTTTGGCGCTTGGGTGGAAATTGAAAATGACGCTGGCAAAGTGCTGACCTTGAGGATTGTGGGCTACGACGAGATCTTTGGCCGCCAGGATTATATCTCGGTGGATGCGCCCATGGCCCGCGCTCTGATAGGCAAGGCCGTGGATGATGATGTGCTGGTACGTACCGAGGCAGGCGAATTTGAATGGTGGATCAACCGCATCTGGTACGACACCGGCGATAAGCTATAGGGGTATTTTTTTGCGCATCTGCTTACGCTCACCCTGTTGTTTTTTCGCCTGAATGCGGCGCTCTTTGGCGCCTTTACTGGCCCGGGTTGGCTTACGCTTTTTGGGCACCTTCACCGCCTGGGCAATCCACTCCACTAACCGTGCCTGGGCATCCTCGCGGTTTTGTTCCTGGGTGCGAAAACTTTGTGCTTTTAACACAAACACCCCGTCACTGTTGACCCGGCTGTCGGGCTGTTTTAGCAGTCGCGCCTTGGTTTCTTCCGGCAATGACGAGGCGGCGATGTCAAAGCGCAGGTGGATTGCGCTGTTAACCTTGTTCACATTCTGGCCACCGGCCCCCTGGGCCCGAATGGCGCTCATCTCAATATCGCTGTCTTCCAGGCGCAGATTGGCATTTATTTCTATCATGGATCATCCTGTGGTTGCGGGAAACGCAAAGTGGCGAAAAAAACGTCAATAACGCTGTACATGTATTTTTTCTTATGTTCTAGTAACTTATCAATTTTTGTTCAAAAGGTGCTGTTTTTTCATGCACACCGGCCGATCACTTTGTATACTTTTTACTAAGTTGCTGCCATTCCCGATTACTGAAGGCAGCCTTACCCATAACTGATATTGTATATTTCATGGCTGAAAACCGAAACGCTCAGGATTGCGAATTGTACCGCCGCCTCGGGGGGGATAACCAGCTGATGGAAAAGGTGGTAGGGCGGTTTTGTGCCAACCTGCCGATTTTACTCAGCCGGCTTAACATGGCGTTAAAAAGCCAGGACGGGCTGCGCGCCGCTACCCAAATCACCACTCTTAATGAAGTAGCCAAGGTGCTGGATGCCACCAGTATTGTATTGAGCCTGGCCCGCTTACAAGATGCGCTGCACGCCACGCCGCCCGAACAGTGGGCGGAACTGGTATATCAGGTAGAGCTGGCCGGCAGCCAGTTCAGCGACCTGCTTAAACAGCGCTTCGGGCATACTGTACAACCGCTGGGCAAGCCCTACCCCTGATGCCACGAAGCCCCTGCACGGGGTAATTTTCGGTGCTATACTGACGGCCAATTTTTTCAACCCAAGGTGCCTGGCAACGGTCCTGATACCCTGCTGGCATTGTCTTGTTCTGAGTACCGCATTTTCATGAAAATCACACACACTATTGCCGCCGAATTGGCCGTTCAGCCTGCGCAGATTGATGCAGCGGTTGCCTTACTGGACAGCGGCGCGACGGTGCCCTTTATCGCCCGTTATCGTAAAGAAGCCACCCAGGGGCTGGATGATACCCAGCTACGTACCTTAGAGCAGCGCCTGACCTATCTGCGCGAGTTGAACGAGCGCCGCTCGGTGATCCTCAAATCCATTGATGAGCAGGGCAAATTGACACCGGCATTGCAGGCTCAGTTGGAACAGGCCGACAGTAAAACCACGCTGGAAGATTTATACCTGCCGTACAAGCCTCGCCGCCGCACTAAAGGCCAGATTGCCATTGAGGCCGGGCTGGCGCCACTGGCTGAACAGTTGTTTGCCGATGCCAGCCTGGACCCGCAAAGCCTGGCCGGCCAGTTTGTGAACCCTGAGCAAGGCGTGGCTGATGTTAAAGCCGCGTTGGAAGGCGCGCGCTACATCCTGATGGAGCAATTTGCCGAAGATGCCGCGCTGTTAAGCAAAATTCGCCAGTATCTGACAGATAATGCCTTTATCCGCAGCACCGTGGTCAGCGGTAAGGAAAAAGATGCGCAAAAATACAAAGATTACTTTGACCATGGCGAAAAGCTGGCCGCCGTGCCGTCGCACCGGGCCCTGGCCATGTTTCGCGGACGTAACGAAGGTGTGCTGAGCATAGCGCTGGATGCCGATCCCAAGCAGGAAGATGCCCAGGCGCCCTCATACTGTGAAAGCATCATTGCCCAGCATTATTCTATTGCGGAGCGCGGACGCCCGGCCGATGCCTTTTTACAACAAGTAGTGCAGTGGACCTGGAAAATTAAAATCGGCTTACATATGGAAACCGAGTTTTTCAGCCAGCTGCGTGATCGCGCCGAAGAAGAAGCCATAACGGTGTTTGCCAAAAACCTCAATGACTTGCTGATGGCTGCTCCGGCCGGGCCCAAAACCACCATGGGGCTGGATCCGGGCTTGCGTACCGGGGTTAAAGTGGCAGTGGTCGATGCTACCGGCAAGGTGGTAGGCACGAACACCATCTTTCCTCATGCGCCGCAAAAGCAATGGGACAAATCCGCGCGCACGCTGGCCGGGTTATGCAAACAGCACAAAGTGGATTTGATTAGCATCGGCAATGGCACCGGCTCGCGGGAAACCGACAAGCTGGTGGCCGAAATGCTAAAAAATAACCCGGATGTGAAAGCGCAAAAGATCATGGTCAGCGAAGCCGGTGCCTCGGTGTATTCGGCTTCTGAATTAGCCGCCAAAGAGCTGCCCGGCATGGATGTGTCACTGCGTGGCGCTGTCTCCATCGCCCGTCGCCTGCAGGATCCACTGGCAGAACTGGTCAAAATTGAGCCTAAAGCCATTGGCGTGGGCCAGTATCAACATGATGTCAGCCAGAGCAAACTGGGCAAGTCGCTGGACAAGGTGATCGAAGATTGTGTAAATGCGGTGGGTGTGGATTTGAACACCGCCTCGCCGGCCCTGCTTAGCTATGTGTCAGGGCTGAACAAAACCCTGGCGCATAACATCGTGCAATACCGCGATGCCCACGGCGCCTTTGACGGCCGCAAGGGGCTGTTAAAAGTTGAGCGATTAGGGCCCAAGGCCTTTGAACAAGCCGCCGGCTTTTTACGCATCTATCAGGGTACCAACCCGCTGGACAGCTCAGCAGTGCACCCGGAGTCCTACAAGGTGGTGGATGCCATCGCCGGTAAAGCAGATGTTGCAGTGAACGATTTGATTGGCAACACCGAGCTGCTTAAGCGGCTGGCCCCGGAAACCTTTGTCACCGATGAAGTGGGCTTACCCACGGTGCAGGATATTTTGCACGAGCTGGACAAACCAGGTCGGGATCCGCGCCCGGAATTTAAAACCGCCAGCTTTAAAGACGGGGTGGAAACCCTGGCCGACTTGACCCCCGGCATGATCTTAGAAGGGGTGGTGAGCAATGTGGCCAACTTTGGCGCATTTGTGGATGTGGGTGTCCATCAGGATGGCCTGGTGCATATCTCAGCGCTGACCGACAAGTTTATTTCTGACCCGCGCGAAGTGGTTAAAGCCGGCGATATTGTCAAAGTGAAGGTGATGGAAGTGGATGTGGCGCGCAAGCGGATTTCCTTTACCATGCGCCTGGACGACACCCCGGCGCCAGCGAAAAAAGCCGGTGGCGAGAAAAGCAAAAAAGCTGGCGCTGACAAGGGTAAAAAAGCGCGCCCGGCTAAAACGCCGCAACAGGCCAATCAGGCCATGGGTAATGCCTTTGCTGACGCCTTTGCCAAGGCTAAACAAAAATAGCTGAGGCTCAGGCTAAGGCAGAAAAGCCTGCGTCTGAGGGACGACTGGCGGCCTGGTAGGTCGCCGCAATCACCTGGCTGGCGCGAAGGTGCGCGGTTTGTTCAGAAGCATGGGTGTCACGCTGGGTGATGACTTCTTCGCTGGTGGGTGTTACCTGTTGGCTATCGGCAGTTACCTGCTCGCTATTGGCAGCGAACTCTTCTCTTTTGGCCGTGGCTATTTGCTGCGCGGCTTCGGCAGCCACTTTGCGATCCTGGGCTGACGGCTCCGCCGGGGCCAGGGCAGCACGCTGTACCAGTTGCATTTTTTCAATGGTTTGCGCCGGGGTGGCGGCTTTGCTCACATCAATGCTGACTTCACCGTCGGTAACATAGCGTTTGTTATCCGGCCCGGTGGTGTATTCATAACGCGGCGCAGAAGCATACTGGCCGCCCACCGCTGCATGCGCCTGTTCGTGAATACGCACTTCTTTATCCCGCGCTTCCAGTTGAGCAACGTCTTGTGCCTCTTTTTTCGCCTTGCGGGCTTGTTGCTGTTTGTCGTCCGCCTGGTCACGGCCGGCGCTGGCCTGGTCACTGTCATTACCGGGCTGCTCACCCGACTCATCCTGCGCCGCGTTGTCGGCATTGCCACTTTGTTCGGCAGTAGCCTGGCGCTCGGCCATTGGCTGCGGGCGCTCATACACCAGGGCGCTGCCCGGCGGACGTTGCTTTTCACTGTCAGCGCCTAAGCCCTGCCCCTGCGCACCTTGCTCAGAAGCCGGAATAACTTCACGCTGCTGGTTATCCCGGCGCAGCGCTTCGGTATTCGGGTTGACCGTCGGGGCATAGAGCCCGGCCGGCGCCGGCGGGGTGATGTTCACAGATTACACCATGATATCGATGATATGACCGACGGTGCCACTGGCCGCTTCCAGTACCTTGGCATTGGCGGCATGCGCCTGCTCGCCGCTGACCAGGGCCACGGCATTGCTGGTCAGGTTACCTTGCTGACTGGCAATCTGGCTGGCGGCCTGATCCACCTGACTGGTAGCCTGCGCCATGCCGGCCTGGGCCGAGGCAAATGCACTGGCAGGAGAAGAAGAAATTTGCATAGCACCTCCCTTAAGCAAAAACTAATGATTAAGTATTAACCATTCATCAGCAAATGTAAAAAATTTAGCCACATAAAAAGGGCTGATAGCGCAATAGAATGTCAGCGGTTTGCTGGGGATGCGAAATAAACGGGGCGTGCGAGGCACTGGGCAGTACCACTGTATCGGCCTGCGGATGCAACTGGCAAATCAGATCGATGGCCGCTGCCGGCACCAGAGTATCCAGCCGGCCAAAGATGCGTAAGGTAGGCTGGCGGATTTGTGGCAACTGGGCACGTAAGTCCTCATTCCCCAGCAGTGCCAGTGCGGCGGCTACCGCATCGGGTGCCGGGTCTGGATAGGTGGCCACCTGCTGTTTGATATGACGGATATCCTGGCGGGCACTCGGGCTGCCCATGGCCTGAATGGCCAAAAAACGGTCGAGGGTCTTAGCCACACTGGCCTGTAACGACTGACCAAAGTCAGCCAACATCTGTGGCGCGATCCCCGGCCAGCCCGGGCCGGCTATAAAGCGCGGACTTGACGCCAGGGTCACCAGGCCGCTGACCTGCTGGGGTTGAGTCAGAGCCAGTTGCTGTGCCACCAATCCGCCCAGCGACCAGCCTCCCACAATACAGGTTTCAGGCAACGCCGGCGCCACCGCCTCGGCCAGGCCCGCCACGGTATAGTGCGCTGGCTGGTACTGATGATTCTGACCAAAGCCGGGCAGATCGACCAGGGTGACCCGATATTCCTGGCTCAGATGCGGCAGCAAGGAGGCAAATACGCCGCTGTTAACGCCCCAGCCGTGCAGTAAAACCAGATCTTTTCCTGTGCCCTGGGTACGGGTGACGAGCGCGGGGGTGGTGGTATGCTCTACATTCATAAGGTTACCTGTCAGGCGAATTGAATGAATTTTGTATGGCCATCGTGCTGTGTGTTGTGCCAGCAGCCAAGCACGCAGCTGGTTTGCAAATTTTGTACCCGGGACACCGACTTTTTTAGTCACACTGGTGGCCCGACCAATCTGTTGTTGCGCCCGGCGATTGCTCGTCATTTACAGCATCGCCAGCTATGCGCGCTACATGCCTGTGGCTGGTACAGCTGGCCGTTTAGTACCTTGCTTAAACGGCTCAAATTTCAGCATGACCGGCGCGTGGTGCCCACCCTGGCTGACTGGTTTTGCCAGCACCACAATGCGGCCACGCTAGCGCGGCCGCAAGTATTACTGCCGGTACCGCTGGCTGCGGCGCGTTACGGCTACCGCCAGTTTAACCAAGCCGGCGCCCTGGCTCGGGCTTTGAGTGCGCGCACCGGTATCCCAACCTATGCGGCCTGGGCCCTACGGCGCGGTGGCCCGGCCCAGTCCTCGCTGGGCAAGCGCGAACGTGCCGCCAATTTGCGCCAGGCATTCAGTTTACGCGCGCTGCCTCCGGTGAGCCAGCTGGCCATCGTGGACGACATTGTGACCACCGGCAGCACAGCCGATCAGCTAGCCCGGCAAATTCGCCGCCAGCTACCCACGGTGTCCATCCAGCTGTGGGCTATCGCAGTGACCCCGGCGCCGACGCAACAGGCGCAACTTAACGTAAGTGCACCGACTGGTAAATTGCGTTGCTAAGCAACTTGTCAGTACCGCGCCAGTAGCCACGGAACTGAATATTGTCCACAAAGCCGATGACCACCCCGCGGCCGCGCGCCTGCGCCACTACCGCGGCAGAGTTACCAATCAGTTTGGTCAGCTCACTGGCGCTGTACCCAGCCAACAACGGCGCCTGGGTATAGGTCGCCGGGGTGGTAAAGGGTGAGTTGTCGGTGTTCACAATCATGTTGGTGGTTTTAAACATCGGCAACTGGCTTTGCTCATAGCCAAAAAACACCGGGTGAGTGGCATCAATGTCGGCTTCGTATACTGCTCCGGCAATCAGCTTTTTGGCATACAGGTCCTGCTGATCGGCAAACGACAGTGTCTCGGTATCAAACGCCTCGTCAATAGTCTCTTGCTCGACAACTTCCAGATCCAGCCATTGCTGGTCGGCAAACCAGCGCAGCGCAGTACGCTGGCCAATCAGGGTGCCGCCCTGCTTCACCCACTGGTCGATCGCCTCGGTGGTCTTTTTACCCAGCGACGTGTAACGGCCACTGGCTACGATGATATGGGTATAGTCGGTCAGCGCCAGGCTGGCCAGGCGATGGGTTTCCACCAAAGTGGGCGCGATGCCTACCCGGGTATCCAGGTAATGCCAGATTTCGCCCACATCGTATTCGCGGCTGCCACGGCCGCCCACCAACAACACTTTGGGCTCTTTGATCGGTTGCATATCGCGGCTGCCAAGATCGATGCCGCTGGTGGTATGGCCTGAGGCAATAGCATACACCGGCACCTCCAGGTCTTGCTGCACCTGCTTAAGCAACTCGGCCAGGTTGTCTGGCTGCGCCAGCCCGGTGGGGATGACAATGGTGCCAGCGGCAAAATCATGTTGCTTGCCCTGCGCGGTGGTCGCCGTAAAGGCTTTACCGGCGGAGCGCAGCATTACATCTTGCTCTAATAACCGCTGCACCGCGGCCGGCGTATAATAATGGCGCCAATCCAGCGTATAGGCATAACTTTGCGCCGGCACGTCGGCCAGGGTAGTTTTAGCCGGCGCGCTACCGGTTTTCAGGCGGCCATCGCGACGCTTAGGCAGTGCTGCATAGTTCAGGTTAAATGCCAGTGGCAAATTCCAGTTAGACACATCATAAAAGGTGTTATCGACAAAATTGGTGCGGGTCGAAAACAGCGATTTGATCAGCCGGTATTTGGGCTGATTGTTGGTGACAAATACCGCTTCGCCGGCTTCAAAGTTGTGCTCATCCCAGCTCAGTGCATCGCTTAACCAGGCGTACTCGATGCCGTGTTGCTCCAACAGGCTTAGCATGGCGTCAAAGCGCGCGTGATCAGCCGGGCGGGCCATCACATAGCCGGCAGTGTCATCTTTATCGATAAGTTTTTGCGTGTTGTCGGCAAAGTCTTTTTGGTATTGCAGCAAGGCGGGCTTGTTGGCCAGCGAGCCAGCAAAGGTGGATAACGAGGTGGTCACCTGATTTTGGATGGTGTCAGCAAACGCCAGCGGCCCATTGATAGAATCCTGCAAATGGCCACGACTACTGGCTTGTTCAAACAAGATCCCGATACTGCCCAGCGCATCCGGGTAAGAGGAGCCTTTGCCGTAATAAAAATCATCAAAGCCTTCTTCTGAAAAATACAGCTGGCCTTGCTGATCAAACGCATCGATATGAAATTTGGCCAGCGCCTCGGTCAGGGTCACATTGCCCTGCGGAGTATTCGGGTTTTTGCGACTAGGCACACCGGGCTGGAAAAAATACGTGCTGTTGGTGCCCATCTCATGAAAGTCGGTCACCACATGGGGGCGCCAGCGTTGCATCTGAGTAATCCGTGCGCGGGATTCTGGGTGAGTTAACAACAACCAGTCACGGTTTAAATCAAACCAGTAATGGTTGGTACGCCCGGATGGCCAGCCTTCGCGATGCTCACGGTGGGCCGGATCGGCAGCCAGTTGCTTGCCCTTGTGCATATTGGCCCACTGGGCAAAACGCGACAGCCCGTCAGGATTAAACGACGGGTCCAGCAGTACCACATTGTTGGCCAGCAAGTCATTGACCGCCTGGCTGTTGCCGGCAGCCAGATAATAAGCAATCAGCATAGAGGCATTGGCCCCGGACGGCTCATTGCCGTGAATGCTGTAGCCCATGTACAAAAACAGCGGTGCATCCTGGTCGACCCGACCGCGTTGCAGCCGGTCGAGATGGGCCTGGCGCCATTGCGCCACCTTGGGCTGGTTGTCGGCTGCGGTAATGGTCAGTAATAACAACGGGCGGTTTTCATGTGTGCGACCGGTCTCCTGAATCGACACCCGATTAGATTGTTCAGCCAGCAACCGCATATAGCCGGCCAACTGGTCATGCCGTACATGCCAGGTGCCGACATTGGCGCCCAGATAGGCTTCCGGGGTGGTGATAGCATCATCATAGCGAGTGTCAGCCGGTAAAAAGGCGGCAGCTGGCTTGCCCTGCCCGTCATCGGCAGAGATTTTGTCAATCACCGCCAGGGCCGGGTTGCAAAATATCAGGGTCAGCACCATAAACAGGGTACGGCGCCAGATGGCAGTTTGTATGTTATACACAGTTGGCATACAGAGTTTCCGTTCTAATCTTCAACACATAAATTGGCCTGATTGGTAAAATGCATCAATACTTGACTGTTTTACTCAGGTAAATTTGTTATTATATCGTCCAAATACGATTCGACGCAGGACAGAGTTATGATCACTATATCAGAAGACGCTCAGGCACATTTTGCAAAATTGCTGGACAAACAGGAATCTGGGACCAACATCCGGGTTTTTGTAATTAACCCCGGCACGTCGTCGGCTGAGTGCGGTGTGTCATATTGCCCGCCTAATGCCGTAGAAGATAATGATCTTCGCTTTGAGTTTAACGGTTTTGATGCCGTGGTGGACCAGGAAAGTGCGCCCTATTTGGAAGAAGCGGAAATTGATTATGTCACCGACCAGATGGGTTCACAGCTCACCCTGAAGGCGCCCAATGCCAAGGCACGTAAGGTGCCGGATGATGCGCCGCTGGTGGAGCGGGTCAACTATATGATTGAGTCAGAAGTGAACCCGCAGCTGGCCAGTCATGGCGGCCAAGTGGTACTGACGGAGATCACCGAAGATGGCTATGCGGTACTCCAATTTGGTGGTGGCTGTAATGGTTGTGCCATGGTCGATGTGACCTTAAAAGAAGGCATCGAAAAACAGATGCTGGAAGAGTTTGCCGGCGAGTTGAAAGGTGTGCGTGATGCTACTGAGCATACTGCTGGTGAGCACTCTTATTACTAAGGCGGGCGTACGCGCCTGCTCGGCCGATTAAGACGATGCGTGCCTCCTGGCGGGCCGCCCTCACCGATAGCACCCGCTGCTGGCAGCGCTTTGTCAGTGGCCTGGTTGGCTTTATGCTCAGTGCCGCGCTATTGGTAGTGGCCGGCCCTTATCATGCGTTAGTATACTGGCTTAGTCTAACCCTGCTGCTGGCCAGTTTTGCGCTGGCTATGAGCGGCTATGCCGGTCTATTCTGGCAGCGCCTGACCCGCTTTAATTCGATGAAGAAGCCAGCAAGGCGTGACGAGCCTTGAGCCGGTAAAATACTGCTGCCAGGCTCACCCCGCGGGCCAGCAAAAAGGCCAGCAGGGCATACCACAACGCCGGATTGCCCTGTTCTTTGGACAGCCACCACACCGGAAAAAATACTCCCAGCGCACACAGTAGCATGGTATCGCGCATGGCCTGCGAGCGTGTGAGGCCAACAAACACGCCATCGAACAAAAAGCACCAGTGGCCCACCAGGGGCAGGATCACCATCAGCGGCAGATAGGGTAAGGCGGCTTGGTGTAAGGCACTGATGTCGGTCAATAACCCAATTATTTGCGGCCCGGCAACCCAGAACATCACCGCATAGACCAGCGCAAAGCCACAGGACCACATCAGTCCGCGCCGAGTGTGCTGGCTAACTTGCTCGGCACTGCGCCGGCCCGCCGACTCCCCTACCAGCGCTTCCACAGCATAAGCGATGCCATCCAGGCCCAGCGCGATCAGCACAAAAAACTGCATTAAAATAGCATTGACCGCGGCCGCAGTTTCACCATAGCGGGCACCCTGCAGGGTTAAAAATGCCAGACACAGCTGCAGTGCCAGATTCCGCGCCAGCATGTTGCCGTTCAGGCGCAGCAGGATGCGCCGGGCCGCGGCATTAAACCAGGCCAGTTGCGGCGGATAACCGCGGCAGGTCAGCAGGCCGAGTACCGCAGCGCCGAAGGCCATGCTGTATTCGGCAATGACACTGGCCAGCGCGACACCGTCCACCGACATGTTGAGCCCCAGCACAAACCACAAATCCAGCCCGGCATTGAGCAGATTGCCCACAATCTGGATCAGCATGACCGCCCGGGTGCGTTGCTGGCCGACCAGCCAACCGACCAGCGCCAGATTTAACATGGCTGCAGGCGCGCCCCACACCCGTACCGAAAAATACGCACTGACATGTTCACCGACCTGCGGGTTAGGATCCGCCAGAGTAAGACCGGCCCACAAGATGGGGGATTGCAGCACCAACACCAATGCCCCTAATATCACCGCGATGAGGCTGGTTTGATAAAATACTTTAGCGCGGGCCGGCGCAGCATCAGCCTGGCCGCGGGCTTGTGCACTTAAACCGGTGGCTGACATACGTAAAAAGCCGCACACCCAGTAAATCTGAGTCAGGATCAGTGCGCCGATGGAGGCGCCGGCCAGCATCGCGGCTGAATCCATATGCCCCATAACCGCCGTATCCACCAGGCCCAGTAAGGGTGTGGTAATATTGGCCAGAATCATGGGCAAGGCCAGACTGAGCATTTGCCAGTGCGCAGCAGCACCGGTCAGCGGTTTGGGATTTGTCACAATGTTTAAGTTTTTCAGGGAGTTTTCATGAAGTGTACCATGTTACGCCGGCTCGTCACCGGGCTTGTGGTATGGCTTGGCGCCAGTCTGCCGGCCCAGGCAGCCCCCAGCCCCAACGCGGCTATTCTGCTGTATCATCATGTGTCTACTGAGACACCGGCCAGCACCAGTATTGCGCCGGAACAATTTGCTCAGCATTTGGCGTATCTGGATAAGCATCACACTGTGCTGCCGCTTACCGAGGTGGTCAGCGCGCTACAAAATGACCGCGCGCTGCCGGATAATGCAGTGGCCATCACCTTTGATGACGGGTTTGAAAATATTCTGACCAATGCACACCCGCTGCTCAAACAATACGGCTTTCCTTACACCATCTTTATCAATCCAGATACCATCGGGGCACGCCAGGACCAGCTCAGCTGGGATCAGGTACGCCACATGGCCAAACAAAATGTGACCTTTGCCAACCACACGCTGGACCATCTGCATATGCTGGCGCAGCCTGATGGCGAGTCGCAATCCACCTGGTTGGCACGGGTGTGGGGCAATGTGCAGCAGGCCCAGCAAAAGCTGGAAAAGGAGCTGGATGCACCGCTTAAGATGCTGGCCTACCCGTTTGGCGAGTACAACAACGCATTAGCTGACAAGGCCGAAGCAGCCGGCTATGTCGCATTTGGCCAGCACTCCGGCCCGGTGGGCCCACACTCTGATTTACGCGCGTTGCCGCGGTTTGCTGCCGCCGGCCCGTATGCCAAGCTTGATAGTCTGCGTACCAAGCTGACCAGTCTGGCCATGCCAGTCACCGCCAGCAGCATGGCCGATCCTCAGCTTGCCCATGATGATAATCCTAAGCAGCTGACCCTGACCCTAGCCGGGGAGGATGTACAGCATGCTCAGCTGAGCTGTTATTACAATGGTGAGCGCTTATCGGTGACAGGGGGTAGCCAAAAGGTAACCGTGGATTTGCCGGCCCGATTGCCGGTGGGACGTTCGCGGGTGAATTGTACCGCGCCATCAAAACAGGCCAGTGGCCGCTATTATTGGTATTCACAGCCGTTTTTCCGGCCGGCGGAAGATGGCCGTTATCCGGATTAAGCGGCTGGCGCGACGCCTCGGCCCATCTGAATAAAATAGGCCAGCGCCTGGCGTTCGGTAAACCCCTGGGCGGTGTAAAAACGCAGGGCCCGGGTGTTGGATTTGTGGACATCCAGCACCAGCGATAATTTGTGCCGTTGCCGGGCCTGCTGTTCCATATGCGCTAGCAAGGCGCTGCCAACGCCCATCCGGCGATGAGCCCGATCCACCGCCAGATGGCCCACTGCCAGCTCTTTGACCAGGGGCGGATGCAAGGCTGCGGTCACCTGCTGGCTACGCATGATCACATCCATGCTGGCATCCAGCCCGTAAAACGCAGTGATAGCGGCCAGGGTCTGGCGGTCAAAATCTGCCGGAAGCTGATCATGCCAGCCTGTGACCAGGCCCACCACCTCGCCCTGATACAGCGCCACCCAATGATTATCAGCCCCGTACTGGCCATAACGATGCTGCCAGGCCGCGCGTAAAAATGTCTGCGCCTGGGCGGTTTCACCCCGGCCAAAAATGGGCACCAGCAGGTCGCCTGCGGCCAGCATCAATAACGCCACTGCCGCATCGGCATCCGCCACCCGGGCGGGCCGGATATCAATTTTCATGCTGGTAATAGTCAATCAGTTTAGGCAGGTCAATCAGAATATGCTTAGGATTGGCGATGCTGACCCGGCCGGGCGTGGCTTCAGGCTTGAAGCGGCCCACCAGTCGCCCTTGCGGATCCAGCACCGCCACCGACCCGCTGTGATCCACCAGATAGCTGTCTTGCTCGGTACTTTCAGGCATCGAATACATCAGCCCCAGGCTGCGCACAAACGGAAAAAGCTGAGCATGCGGCGCACTGGCGGCAATAAATGCATCATTAAAATGCTGTTTATAACTTGCCAATCGCTCGGCGGTATCACGCTGCGGGTCCACCGACACAAACATGACTTTTACCGGAGCCTCACTGTCGAGTTGTTGTAATTGCGGGTAAATACGGTTGAGCGCAGCCATGGTGGCCGGGCAAATATCCGGGCAAAAGGTGTAGCCCAAGAACAGTAAGGTCCACTGCTGCTGCAGATCGGCCAGGGTAAACTGGCTGCCGTCAGCGCGCTGCAGAGAAAAATCCGGCAGCGGGCGGCTTTCAGGGTAGGCTTGAAAATACACATACTCAGGCTCAAAGGGCGGGACTTTTGACGGCGCCACTTCAATGGCCGCCCATATACCGCCTAAAAAAGCCACCACCAGGACAATGCCTACCACACTTGTTTGTTTCATAAGGTTACCGGTACGTAATGATCCACCAATAAAGCCACAAACAATAGCATGAGATGCACTATGGAAAAACGAAAGGTGCGCATGGCCCAGCGCGGATCATCTGATACTTTTAACTGCCAGGCATACCCGACAAACAGCAGGTTGAGCACACTGGACGCCAGTAGATACACCATCGATGTCATGCCCACCAGATACGGCAGCAAACATACCAGGGTCAGCAACACGGTGTAGCTTAAAACCATGGTACAGGTAAACCCAATGCCATGGGTGACCGGCAACATGGGAATGGCCGCGCGGGCATAATCTTTTTGCCGGTGCACAGCCAGCGCCCAAAAATGCGGCGGAGTCCAGGTGTACACAATCAACACCAGCAGCAGCGCATGGGCATGCACCTCACCGGTAATGGCCACCCAGCCCAACAGTGGCGGAGCGGCGCCGGCCAGCCCGCCTATCACAATATTTTGGGGTGTGGCGCGCTTTAAATACAGGGTATAGATACCGGCATAGCCCACCAACGAGGTCAGGGTCAGCCAGGCTGTGAGTGGGTTGACCCACACCAGTAACACTGCCATGCCAAGCGTGCCCAGCACCCCAGCAAAGATGACCGCCTGGACCGGCGTGATACTGCCACTGGCCACTGGTCGATGATAAGTACGGGCCATCTGGCGATCGATCTGTTGATCCAGCACATGGTTACACACCGCCGCACTGGCCGCCAGCAGGCCAATCCCGGCCAGCCCCGCCATTACCCGCTCCAGCGGCAGTCCATCGGGGGTGGCCAGACACATGCCCACCAGGGCGGTGAGCAGCAACAGCAGCACCACATTGGGCTTGGTCAGGGTGTAATAAGCGCGCCAGCCTGGCCGGGCTGTTATTCCGGCAGCATGGGAAGTATCAGCCAGTTTGCTCATGCTCGCCTCCTGATGCGCGCTGCATCATCGACAGATAATAGGTGATCCACACCATCACCATCAGTAAACAGGCCGCCACAAAGTTGTGGGCCACTGCCACGGTCAGCGGCAGGCTCATTACTACATTGCTGATCCCCAGCAGCACCTGCGCCACCAGCACCACAATTAACGCCCCCCCGGCGGTATTCATCAGCCGCGAATGTAAGCGCAGCAGCGCAATGCCTAAGGCTAGTAAATAAATAAAGGTGACCAGCGCGCCGGCACGGTGCACCACATGCATGGTCATGCGCGCGGTATAATCATGTACGCCAAATTCATAATTGTCGGCATACGGCACACTGTAAGCAGCCGGCAGATTTAACTGGCTCCACCACTGCCCTTCACAAACCGGGAAGTTGGTACAGGCTAAAGCAGCATAGTTGGCCGAGGTCCAGCCACCCAGCGCAATCTGGCAGGCCAGGATCAGCATGCCCACGATGGCAAAGGCACTCATGCGCCGGGCCGATTTGAGCCGTTCCCGACATTGGATGGGGTGCAGCCGCAAATGCAGGATAAACAGGCACATCAGCACACTAAAGCCTCCCAGCAGATGGCCCATTACCACCACCGGCAGCAGGTTTAATGTCACTGTCCACATCCCCAGCGCCGCTTGAAACACCACCAGCGCACATAAAAATAATGGCAGACCGGGGGGCATGGCAGGGTTGCGTTGATACACGGCCAACCCGGCAATCACAAAAATCAGCACACCCAGGGCGCCGGCAAAATAGCGGTGGATCATCTCACTCCAGGCTTTGCTGGCCTCCAGTGGCCGCTCTGGAAAGGCACTGTTGGCCTGAGCGACCTTGTCAGTACCGGTGGGCACAAACAGTTCCCCATAACAGCCCGGCCAGTCCGGACAGCCTAACCCGGCATCGGTAAGCCGTGTATAAGCACCCAGTACAATCACCACTACGGCTAGCAATAAACTGCAAAACACCAGCTTTTTCATACGCGACTCCCGGTCATCCAATCCGTGATAATTTCAACAGCTTTTTGACATCCGCCAGCATATCGCGGCTATCCATAATGGCAGTCTGGCGGTCCTCAGAGATGGTGTAGCGCAGCATGGCATTATTTAAGGTATCCACCAGGTACACGGTGTTTTGGCCAAAGCGAGTCAGTCGTGCATCGGTAGGCTGTTCTGCTGCAGCCACCAGCCTGACCTGCGCATCGGCGCGTAAACGCGCCACCATGGCCGGATTACTGGCCGGGTTCACCACGACGGTGGCCTGGGCCCGCTCAGACTCCCGTCCCAGGGCCTGCCACACCTGGTGAATGCTGTACAACGCATTTTCACAGGCGCTGTCGCAGCTTGCCGGCAGGTGATAGACCAGGCGCCATTTGGGTGGCTGAGTCGACAATGCTGCTGAAAAGTCCATCACCGGCTGTATCAGCTCCCCATGATTGGTAGAGGCCCGGTTAAACCAGTCGTTTTCCAGTGCCACCTTGGCCAGCAGTACTGGCACTACAAAAGCGGCCAGGATGCCAAATGACGTCAGGCGTTTGGTGGTTTTTGTAGGCTGGGTCATGGGTTACCTCCGATAAACATAAATAAACAGGGCGATGAATGAGGCCGCCAGTGCCAGGCCAAACCATTGAATGGCATAGCCCAGATGTTTTTCCGGGGACATCACCACGGGCTGCCAGTTGCGGACAAACTGCGCCGACGGGTCGGTCAGTTGCACCACGTAGGGTTGTAATTGGGTGTCACTCAGCGTAGCCACGGCGTCGATATCCAGTTGCTGGAGCACAGTGGCTGGCGGGGTCAGGCCGGTGGTGGTTTCACTGACCACCGGGTTGTGGCCGGGCACCGCAATCACGCCGGTAGCGCTTTCTAAGGTTTGCGGCAGCGTGACAGCGGGTAGCTGATGACGGTAAGGCGGCGCCGCCACCCAGCCAAAGTTGACCACTACCGGACCTGCTGCGGTGAGATAGGTAGCCACCACCGCATACCCTACCTGGCCTTGCTCAATTTGATTGTCGATAAGAAACAGGCTGGTATCCTGGCGGCTGCCGCTGAATTGCACCGGAAAATCCCGCACATCGGTGTTGGCTGGCAACGCCGCCAAAGAGATTGGCGCGGCGGCGCTTTTTTGCGCTATGCTAGCCAAACGCTGTTGTTTTTGTTCCATGCGGTCCAGTTGCCACAGGCCCAGGCTGACCATGGTGCCAATTGCCAGCACAACGAGCAGCCCGGCTAAGCAGCGGGGCAGCCAGCCGGGTTTGCGAGAAAGGATGGACTGATGATTATCAAGGTTATTGTGGTGGGGCTGCTGATCTACATGGTGATCAATTTGTTTCTGGCCATGCGCGTCATGATGAAAAACGACCCCAACGGGCAGCCCATGAGCAAGTACATTGGTCGCCGGGTGCTGACTTCGGTGTGCATCATCGTATTGATTCTGCTTGCGGTTGCCACTGGACTGATTCACCCTAACCCCCGGCCCTATTGAGTCTTACAACACGTAGACAAAAATAAATAGCATCACCCACACCACGTCGACAAAGTGCCAGTACCAGCTGCCGGCCTGAAACGCAAAATGGTTTTCGGGGGTGAAGTGGCCCTTGAGCACCCTAAAAAATAGCACCATCAAAATAATGGTTCCCAGGGTCACATGCATGCCGTGAAAGCCGGTCAGCATAAAAAAGGTATTGCCGTAAATTCCTGACTGCAAAGTCAGGCCCAGATCCCGGTAGGCATGAACGTACTCTTCCACCTGTAAATACAAAAAGGCACAACCTAGCAGAATGGTTGCTCCCAGCAGCCAGGTCAGTTGTTTACGTTTGTTTTTTTCCAGCCCGACATGGGCGTAGTGCAAGGTGACCGAGGACACCAGCAGGATTAAGGTATTAATAGTGGGAAGCCCGCCAGGGCCCATGGCCTGGGTGGAGGTCCCATCCGGGGTAGTCAGCAGCGGCCAGATAGCCTGAAACTCCGGCCATAATACCGCGTTGGTCATGGCATTGTTGGAGGCGCCACCCAGCCAGGGCACCGCAATGGTACGGGCATAAAACAAAGCACCAAAAAAAGCGGCAAAAAACATCACTTCTGAAAAAATAAACCAGGCCATGCCCTGGCGATAGGAGCGCCCTAGCTGGTCGCTGTACAGGCCGGCCATCGACTCATCAATCTGATTTTTAAACCAGCCGACAATCATCACCAGCAATATCAGCATGCCGGCGGCCAGGATATACCCGCCATAGCCATCGGTATCGCGGGTGGATTCAATCACTACATTGGCCGCCCCCACCGCAATAAGAAATAGCGCCACCGCCCCGACAATCGGCCAGGGACTCTGGGCGGGCACATAGTATTTTTCGTGGGACTGTGACATGACTTTCTCCATCCGGCTCGCTCCGTTGCAGTTAATCGCCCTGAGCCGTGCGGTTCAGGTAAGGATTAGGTTGGGCGTCTAAAGAATCCGCCCGCTCAGTGACATCAAACAGCGTGTATTGCACAGTAAAATAGGTGATCTCTGCCGGTAGTGCCGGGTCGACATAAAACGACATGGGCATAGTGGCCTGGTCGCCAGCAGCCAGCGGTTGCTGGTTAAAGCAAAAACATTCGGTTTTATTCAGATACAGCGCAGCTTCGCCCGGTGAGACCGAGGGGATGGCCTGGGCAACAAAATCTTTGCGCATGGGGTTACGCACAAAAAACTCCACCGTGCTGAGCTGGCCCGGGTGGACTTTGATGCGTTGAGTATTGGCCCGGAACTCCCACGGCATGCCGGTATGGGTGCGGGTCAAAAACTCCACCGTGATTTCGCGGCTGGTGTCGACCACCGGCGCATCGTACACCGCCGCGTTGGCGCTGGTTTTGCCATTGATGCCGGTGAGATCGCAAAACACGTCATACAAGGGCACCAACGCAAAGCCAAAGCCAAACATGCCGATGACAACAATCACCAGCCGCAGCACCAGGGTGTGGTTGCTGGCAGTGGCCATGGCTATTTCACCACCGGCGGCGTTTCAAAGGTGTGGTACGGTGCCGGCGACGGAATTTCCCACTCCAGCCCTTCCGCGCCTTCCCACACCCGGTCACTGACCGGCTCGCCCTGTTTGCGGCAGGCCTGGATCACCAGCGCTAAAAAGATGAATTGGGACAGCCCAAAGGCAAACCCGCCGATGCTGATCCACTGATTGTAATCAGCAAATTGCAGTGAGTAGTCAGGGATCCGCCGTGGCATACCGGCCAGCCCGACAAAGTGCATGGGGAAAAACAACACATTGACCGAGATCAGCGAGCACCAAAAATGCCATTTGGCCAGACCGATGTTAAACATGCGCCCGGTCCACTTCGGTAGCCAGTAATACACGGCCGCCATGATGGAAAAGATAGCCCCGGTGACTAGTACATAGTGAAAATGGGCTACCACAAAGTAGGTATCATGGTACTGAAAATCCACCGGCGTAATAGCCAGCATCAGCCCGGACAAGCCGCCAATGGTAAATAACACGATAAAGGCCAGGGCGAAGAGCATCGGCACTTCAAAGGTCATCGAACCGCGCCACATGGTGGCCACCCAGTTAAACACCTTGACCCCGGTGGGTACCGAAATCAGCATGGTGGCAAACATAAAAAACATTTCCATGTACACCGGCATGCCGGTGGTAAACATGTGGTGGGCCCACACAATGAACGACAAAAAGGCAATGGAGGCGGTGGCGTACACCATAGAGGCATAGCCAAACAACGGCTTGCGGGCAAAGGTAGGAATGATGTGCGAGATAATGCCAAATGCCGGCAGGATCATGATGTAAACTTCGGGGTGACCAAAGAACCAGAAAATATGCTGGAACATCACCGGATCGCCACCGCCGGCGGCATCAAAAAAGCTGGTGCCAAAAAATTTATCCGTCAGCACCATGGTGACCGCCCCGGCCAGCACCGGCATCACCGCAATCAACAAAAAGGCGGTAATCAGCCAGGTCCATACAAACAGCGGCATCTTCATCCAGGTCATGCCCGGTGCGCGCATATTAAAGATGGTTACGATGACATTGATAGCGCCCATGATGGAGGAGATCCCCATGATGTGCACCGAAAACACAAACAGGGCTGTGCTGTCATTGCTGTAGGTGGTCGACAATGGCGCATAGAAGGTCCAGCCAAAGTTGGGGCCGCCGCCTTCGGTAAACAACGATGCCAGTAAGATGGTAAAGGCAAAGGGCAGGATCCAGAAGCTCCAGTTATTCATGCGCGGCAGCGCCATATCCGGCGCGCCAATCATCATCGGCACCAGCCAGTTAGCCAGCCCGACAAAAGCAGGCATGACCGCGCCAAATACCATGATGAGCCCGTGTACCGTGGTCATCTGGTTGAAAAAATCAGGCTCCACAATCTGTAAGCCGGGTTGGAACAATTCAGCCCGGATCACCATGGCCATGGCGCCACCGGTTAAAAACATGATGAACGAGAACCATAAATACAGGGTGCCGATGTCTTTATGGTTGGTGGTCAGCAACCAGCGCATGATCCCTTTGGGAATATGATGCTCATGATGGTCATCATGGGCATCCGCGCCGTGTGCATCGGTTGTTGGATGTTCAGAAACATTGGCCATGCTGCGCTCCTATTGCCCTTTGTTAAATGCGTCGATATCTTTTGGCTGCACCAGCTCACCGGTGTTATTGCCCCAGGCATTACGCTCGTAGGTGATCACCGCCGCCAGCTCTTTGAGCGAAAGCATCTTGCCAAAGGCCTGCATGGCGGTACCGGTTTTGCCATTAACGACGATGTCGATATGGCCCTGCATATCTTCCAGTGCCATCTTGCTGCCTTTGAGAGCCGGGAAGGTGCCTTTGAGGCCCTCACCATTTGGCATATGACAGGCTGCACAGGTGGCGTTGTAGACTTTTTCACCCACGCTCATCAGTTCATCCTTGCTCATGTTCATGGCTAGCAGACGTTGCTCTTCTTCTTTGGCTTTTCGCAGACGGGCCTGCTCCTGATCCATCCAGCTGGCAAACTCGGCCGGCTCTTTGGCAATGACCACAATGGGCATAAAGCCATGATCCTTGCCGCACAGCTCAGCGCACTGGCCGCGGTATAACCCCGGCTCGTTAACCTTGGTCCAGGCTTCGTTGATAAAGCCGGGGTTGGCATCTTTTTTCACCGCAAAATCCGGTACCCACCAGGAATGAATCACATCGTCTGAGGTAATCAAAAAGCGCACTTTCTGACCGGTGGGGATAACCAGCGGCCGGTCCACTTCGAGTAAATAATTTTCATTTTTTTCAAAGCGATTGCTGATCTGCTCACGCTGAGTCGCCAGCAGCGAATAAAACTCCACATCCGAATCCATGTATTTGTAATGCCACTTCCATTGCGATCCGGTCACCAGTACAGTCATGTCCGGCTCTTGCGTATCTTCCATGGCGATCAGGGTTTTGGCCGCCGGTACCGCCATAAAGACCAGAATCAAAAATGGCACCACAGTCCAGGCAATCTCGACTTTGACACTTTCATGAAATTTGGCCGGTTCAGCGCCACGGGATTTGCGGTGCAGATACATGGAGACAAACATCACTCCAAACACCACCACGGCAATCACCACGCAGATATAAAACATCAACATGTGCAGGTCATATACCTGGCCACTGATGTCCGTCACCCCTCTGCGTAAGTTGATTTGCGATGGCTGATCGGTTTGTGCCTGCGCCAGGGCTGTAACAAAAAGTGTTCCCAGAGCCATCATTACGATACTTGCGAGCTTGTTCACTCCACACCTCCGTGATGGACGGTGATTGATGGCTATGGCCGCCGCCAATCCCGCGATATTGTGTGATCTTTTCCGTACCAGATCTTTTTATGTGGTTGTTATTTTTATGTTAATAACGGTATAAGAATTAAACAAATAAATCGCCGAGTCTAGTGTTTTAATTAAAATTTGTTTAAAAAATTAGCAAGTAACTGAATTAAGGCTGGTCTTAAAGGCTTCGCAAGAATGTGGCAAAGGCGGTGCGACAAAGATGTCGGTCGACAAGAAGATAATCAAAAAGGAACAACTGGTACTGATAATGACACAGACAAACTAAGCATCATTAGGTCCGAGGCATCAGTGGGGCAAAACGTGCACTGCTGCCGTTCAGCCCCTAAGCAACAATCCTAAAGAGAGGTGAGACTCACGTTTTGTGAGCGCACAGGTTATAAGCGTATAAAAAAGCCCACTGGAAGGCAGTGGGCTGATGCATAGCGTAGTGAGCTAAGTTTTTTTCGGCTTATGCAACAGGCAATCTGAGCCCGCTGTCACTACGCAAGTGAAAGCTTGGGTAGTGTGGGTTTACATCCAGTCGGCGTTGCGGATCACGCCAACTGCCAGGCCTTCGATGGCCAGCGCCTGGGCGGTTAAATCGACCTTGATAGGCGCAAATTCATCATTTTCAGCATGCAACAGTACTTCGTGACCGCGTTTTTCGAACCGTTTTACCGTCACATCGTCTTCGACCCGGGCGACCACCACCTGGCCATTGTGTACATCAGTGGTACGATGTACCGCCAACAAGTCACCGTCTAAAATACCGATGTCTTTCATGCTCATGCCATCCACCCGCAACAAAAAGTCGGCATGGGGTTTAAACAAAGCCGGGTCGACCTGGTAATGGCTTTCAATATGCTCCTGAGCCAGAATGGGTTCGCCGGCGGCGACACGGCCTATCAATGGCAAACCCACCTCGTCATTACTGGCTTCATCTTCCAGCGGCGTGGTGAGCCGGATACCGCGCGAGGTGCCAGGTAAAATCTCGATGACCCCTTTGCGGGCCAGCGCTTTTAAATGCTCTTCGGCGGCATTGGCCGAGCGAAATCCTAAACGGCTGGCAATTTCGGCACGGGTCGGCGGCATACCGGTTTCGCGCATGTTGGCTTTGATCAGTTCAAGCACTTCGGTTTGTCGGGGGGTCAGTGGACGCATACACAGCCTGGTTTTACATACAGTTATACTGAGAGTATATACAGTCAGCCGGGTTTGGCAAGGGTTCAGCGGCTAATTTATTGGTGTGCTGGGCAAAATCCGCGTCGAGAAGCGTAAAGGCGATTGTCTAAAGTCGCTAGCCGGTAAACGCTAATTCGCCTAGAACTATTAGCATCGCATCGTAAAAATCATTCATGACGGTCTCCGCTCAAAGTTGTTCTGCCTAATGCTCTACGCTGGGCTTTTGATTTGAGGTCAGCTTGGCTCACCAACAATAGCCGATTTAATTTGTCACCATGCCCATCAACGTAAGTTTGCTATGCTGAAAATAGAAATCCAAAGGAATGCTTGGTATGACGATTTTTTGCCGGAATGCGACGCAGGCGGATTTGCCTGTGCTAAGCGAGTTTCAACAGCGCATTATCAGTGCTGAGGCCGACTATATTCCGCGCCGGGTGGCCCATGCTTATCAGTATTACAATCTGGCCGATCTGCTGGAGGACCCTTCGACCCGGGTCGCGGTGGCCGAAACCCAGGCCCAGGTGATTGGCTCAGGCTATGTGCAGTTGCGCGCCTCCAAGGCGTACTTGCGCCATGCTTATCATGGTTATGTGGGGTTCATGTATACCAAACCGGCATTTCGGCGCCAGGGCGTGGCGCAGCAAATTTTGCAGTTTTTGGGCCAGTGGGTTCGCCAGCAGGGCTATGATGAACTGCGCCTGGAAGTATTTGCCAACAACAGCCGGGCGATCCGGGCCTATCAGGCAGCGGGTTTTGAACCAAACATTGTGGAAATGCGTTATCACCTGCATGAAGACTAAATTTGCCTCACTGGCGCTGGCCTATCTGGCCATACTTATCACCTTTGGCGTACTCGACGGCTTGTGGCTGGGCGTGATCGCCATGCCCCTGTATACCGAATATTTTGCAGACCTGCTGCGCGCTCAGTTTATCACCTGGCCCTGGATAGTTTTTTATCTGTTGTACTGCTTATCGGTGGTGTTTCTGGCGGTAAATCCCACGCGACAAAAACCCTGGGGTGCGGCATTTGGTTATGGCTTCGTGCTGGGCGCCACTGCCTACGGGACTTATAATCTAACCGCTTATTCTATTGTAGCCGGCTGGCCATTGACCATGACCCTGGTAGATTGGGCCTGGGGCTCTATCGCCACCGCAATTCTGGCTGCGGTGGGGGCCGGCGTGGCACGGCTTAAAATCTTTGACTAACTACCCGGCGTAACCGGGCGTTACACCTGGCACCAGCCCGGCGCGGGCGTCAAAGTCAGATTTATGCAAGACATGTGATACACTGCGCCGGTTTTTTTACTCACAGGATTTTTTTCATGTCGTGGATACGCAAAACGCTTCTGTCAGTGTTTCATTATCCCGTTAAATGGCTGGTGAAGCCGCACACCATTCCCACCGATGTGCAAAGTGAGCTGGGCATTGATACCGGCAAACCAATCATTTACCTGATGCCCAGCAACTCTGTGACCGACCAGCTGGCGCTGCGCATGGCCACTCAAAAACTGGGGCTGCCCAGCCCCACCGACACCCTGATGTTGGGTGGCCGTCAGTATCCGTCGTGCTTATTTTTACGCAAGACCCAACCGGTGCGGGCGCGCCAGCAAACTCATACTGATATTGAAGCGGTGTTTACCGATCTGTTTCATCTGCACCGGGACAACCCGCAACTGGATGTGCAGGTGGTGCCGGTGTTTATTTCCTGGGGCCGTGCGCCGGGCAAAGGCAGCCCGGGCTTTAGTGATCTGATTGCTGATGCGGCCACCCCCAGCTGGCTGCGTAAATTGTTTATTGTGAGCTTTTTGGGCCGCGATAATTTTATCAGCTTAAGTAAGGCGGTATCGTGCGCCTCCATGGCTTCCCAGCATGGCAGTGATGCCCAGATTGCCCACAAGCTGGTACGCGTAGCAAGCACTCACTTTCAGCGTAAGCGTCAAAGCCTTACCGGCCCCACCTTACTGGAGCGCCAGGAGCTGCACAATGCAGTGCTCGGTGCCCCGGCGGTCAAACGCGCTATCAGCGAAGCCGGTGATGGCAAAAAAAGCTCCCCGCAACAAGCCCGTGAGGATGCTCGGGCCTACATCGATGAGATTGCCGCAGACTACCGCGAAGGTCTGGTGCGCTTTGGCGATCGTTTGCTGACCCGCATCTGGAATAAAATTTACAACGGCATCGGCGTGGCCCACAGCGAGAGGGTCCGCGAGCTGGCCCGTAATGGCCATGAGATCATTTATGTGCCCTGCCACCGCAGCCACATGGATTATCTGCTGCTGACCTATGTGATTTATCACGAAGGCATGGTAACCCCGCACATCGCGGCCGGTATTAACCTCAATTTTTGGCCGGTGGGCAAAATTTTTCGCCGCGGGGGCGCGTTTTTCTTACGCCGCAGTTTTGCCGGGAATAAGTTGTACACCGCAGTGTTTCGCGAATACCTGGAGCTGTTGTTCAACAAAGGCTATTCGGTCAAATACTACCCGGAGGGTGGGCGCAGCCGTACCGGCCGTCTGATCCCGCCCAAGACCGGCATGCTGGCCATGACCATGCAGGCGGTACTTAAAGGGGTTAAACGCCCGGTCAGCATTGTGCCGGTGTATATCGGCTATGAAAATGTGATGGAAGTGAAAAGCTACCTCAAAGAGCTCAAAGGCAGCGGCAAGAAAAAAGAGTCGAACTGGCAAATTTTCTCAGCCATCCGCAAGCTCAAAAATTATGGCTATGGCTATGTGAACTTTGGCGAGCCCATCCAGCTCAATCAGTTTTTAGAAAAGCAGTTGCCCGACTGGCGACAAAAATTGCCCGCCGATCCGGACAAAAAACCAGCCTGGCTGACGCCCATGGTCAACGATCTGGCCAATGAGGTGATGCTGCGCATCAACCGCTCCGCCGCCATCAATGGTATGGCACTGACCGCGTTGTGTTTGTTATCCAGTAAAAACAAAACCATGAGCCAGCAAGAGCTGACCCACTCGCTGGATGCCTTTTTGCATTTGCAGCGCGAAGCGCCGTTTTCTGCCGACTGTACGGTACCGGATGAAACCGGAGCGCAGATGGTGGCCCACATGCAGCAGCTTAATCGCTTTGAGTTTTGTAATGACGGCTATGGCAAATTGGTGCGCCCGCAAACTGACTCGGCAGTGCTGCTGACCTATTACCGTAATAATATTCTGCATCTGTTTGCCCTGCCCGGCATCATCATGGCGGCGGTGTTTGCCCACCGCGCCTGTCGCCGCGATGCTGTGCTGCAACTGGTGGCGGCCCTGTATCCGCTGTTGCAGCGCGAGCTATTTATACATATGAGCCAGGATCAGGCACTGGCCTATACCGACAAGCTCATCAACCAAATGCTTAGCCAGGGGCTGCTGCGCCAGGATGACGCCTGCCTGCTGCCGCCAGAAGCCAATAACCAGGATTATCATGCTGCCTGGCTGTTAAGCCGCTGTATGCAGGAAACCTTCCAGCGCTATGCGGTGGTGCTGGCGATCATCGCCAAAGCCAAAGTAATTTCGCGCAGTGAGCTGGAGCGCACCAGTCGTAAGGTGGCAGAGCGATTGTCGGTGTTATACGGGCTAAGTTCGCCAGAATTTTACGATAAAAATGTCCTCTCCAGCTTTATCACCGCGCTGCGGGAAAACCACTGGCTGGACTCCACCGCTGATGGCAGCCTAAAGCATTGTGAAGAAAGTGCCGCGCTACGTCAGGATGTGCAGGCCTTGGTGTGGCCGGAGATCATCCAGCACCTGGAAAATGTGGAGCTGTAGGCAAGTATAGCGGCACCGGTTTTGATACCGGCGCCGCCAGCTCCTAGTCAGTCGCCGCCAAAAAATGGCGATAAGCCGGATCTTCGGTCACTTCACTGTAGCTATACCCTAAATCCTGCAAATGGGCATCAAACGCCGGCCGGCTCGCCGGCGGCAGCTCGAAGCCGGCCAGCACCAGGCCACGGGCAGCACCATGATTGCGATAATGAAACAAGGTAATGTTCCAGCGCTCACCCAGGGTATTTAAAAAGCTCAGCAACGCCCCGGGATACTCCGGAAACTCAAAGGCAAATACTGTCTCGTTAAGCAGTGCCGGCGGCCGCCCGCCAACCATATGCCGCACATGCAGCTTGGCCAGTTCGTTGTGGTTTAAATCCACACAGGCATAACCATGCGCATCCAGATGCGCCTGCAAGCGGGCAAACTCGGCCTGCCCCTGTTTGAGTTTGACTCCCACAAACACCTTGGCCTGCTGTTCATGGCCGTAGCGGTAATTAAACTCGGTGATGGTTTTACCGCCCAATGCTTCACAAAATTGTTTAAAGGCGCCGGGTTGCTCTTTCAAGGTGGCAGCAAATACCGCTTCTTTTTGCTCGGCTAGCTCGCAGCGCTCGGAGACATAGCGTAGCGTGTGAAAGTTAATATTCGCCCCGCACAAGACACCGCCCAGCCGTTTACCGCTTATCCCGTGTTCGCGCACATATTTGCGGATCCCGGCCACCGACAAGGCACCGGCCGGCTCGGCAATCACCCGGGTATCATCAAAAATATCTTTGATGGCGCCGCAGATCTCGTCGTTGGAGACGGTGATGATCTCATCGACAAACTGATTGCACAGTCGAAAAGTTTCCTCGCCCATGGTTTTAACCGCCACGCCATCGGCAAAAATACCCACCGACGGCAACGCCACCGGCTTGCCCGCCTGGCGTGCAGCCGCAAAACAGGCCGACTCTTCACTTTCCACGGCAATCACGCGGATGGCCGGGTTCAATTGTTTTAAATACACCGCGATACCGGCGGCCAGACCACCGCCGCCCACCGCCACAAACACCATATCCAGCTGCGGTTGTTGCTCCAGCAACTCCTTGGCCACCGTGCCCTGCCCGGCAATCACATCCGGATCATCAAACGGCGGCACAAAGGTATAGCCATGCTGGTCGGCCAGGGCTCGCGCGTGCTGGCTGGCCTGGTCAAAGTTAGTGCCATGCTGAATGACAGTGACCTGATCACCCCCAAATTGCTGCACGGCGGCCACCTTAATCTCCGGCGTGGTTTCGGGCATCACGATAGTGGCCTGAATGCCTTTGACCCGGGCGCCATAGGCCAGCCCCTGGGCATGGTTGCCTGCTGAAGCCGCAATCACGCCAGCAGCCTGCTGCTGCGGGCTTAACGCACACAGGCGGGTGTAGGCGCCGCGTAATTTAAAAGATTTCACCGGCTGTTGGTCTTCGCGCTTCAACAATACTGTGTTGCCTAGCTCGGTGGACAGCCGGTTCATGGTGGTCAGTTCGCTGGCGACCGCCACATCATAAACCGGCGCCAGCAGGATTTTTTTTAAGTAATCATGATCGCTTAACATCAGATTTCTTCCAGCTTGGCCGGGTCGCGCACCGCGCCCTTATCGGCACTGGTGGCCAGCATGGCAAAGGTTTTGAGTGAGGTGGATACGTGGCGCTGGCGATTAAGCGGCTTATAGGGCCGCTCGCGTTGTTCCATGGCCTGGCGGCGATGCGCCAGCTGCGCATCACTGATGGCAATATTGATGGTGCGGTTGGGGATATCAATCACAATGGTGTCGCCTTCTTCGACCAGTGCAATGCCGCCGCCACTGGCCGCTTCCGGCGAACAGTGGCCGATGGATAAGCCGCTGGTGCCACCAGAAAAACGGCCATCGGTGATCAGGGCACACTGCTTGCCTAAGCCTTTGGATTTAAGGTACGAGGTTGGATATAGCATTTCCTGCATGCCCGGGCCGCCACGCGGGCCTTCGTAGCGAATGATCACCACATCGCCGGCCTGCACCTCATCGGCCAGAATACCGGCCACGGCGCTGTCCTGGCTTTCATAAATACGAGCGCTGCCGGTAAATTTCAGGATGGATTCATCCACCCCGGCGGTTTTGACAATACAGCCATCTTTGGCCAGATTGCCATAGAGCACAGCCAGCCCGCCATCCTGACTGTAAGCATGTTCAATGGTGCGGATACAGCCATGTTGGCGGTCGCGGTCGGCCTCGTCCCAGCGGCAGTCCTGGCTAAAGGCCTGGGTGGTGCGGATGCCGGCCGGGCCGGCGCGGTAAAACTGGTCGGCCTGAGGATTGTCATTGGCTGTGATGTCCCACTGGGCGATCACGTCGGCCAGTGGCTGCCCCAGAACGTGCATGGCCTCGCCGTGCAGCAAGTTGCCGGCGTGCAGCTGTGCCAAGATGCCCAGTACCCCGCCGGCGCGGTGCACATCTTCCATATGATATTGCGGGGTGGCCGGAGCCACTTTACATAAGTGGGGTACCCGGCGTGACAAGCGGTCAATATCGGCCATGTTAAAGTCCACCTCCCCTTCCATGGCCGCGGCCAGCAGATGCAAAATGGTGTTGGTGGAGCCGCCCATGGCGATATCCAGGCTCATGGCATTTTCAAAAGCCTGGCGGTTGGCAATATTGCGCGGCAACGCGCTGGCATCGTCATCACCATACCAACGCTTGCACAGGGTCACGATGAGCTCACCGGCCTGTTCAAACAAACCCTTGCGATCCGCATGAGTAGCCAGCATCGAGCCATTACCGGGTAATGCCAGGCCCAGCGCCTCGGTCAGACAGTTCATCGAGTTGGCGGTAAACATGCCCGAGCACGACCCGCAGGTAGGGCAGGCCGAGCGTTCAATTTCGTTGCTGTCTGCTTCGCTGACCTTGTCATCGGCGGCGGCCACCATGGCATCCACCAAATCCAGTTTGATCAGCTGGTCAGACAGCTGGGTTTTGCCGGCTTCCATCGGCCCGCCGGATACAAAGACCACCGGGATGTTCAGGCGCATGGCGGCCATCAGCATGCCGGGGGTGATCTTGTCGCAGTTAGAGATACACACCAGCGCATCGGCGCAGTGGGCATTGGCCATGTACTCCACCGAATCAGCAATGATTTCCCGCGACGGCAGGCTGTACAGCATGCCGCTGTGGCCCATGGCGATGCCATCGTCCACCGCAATGGTATTAAATTCTTTGGCCACGCCGCCAGCGCGCTCTACCGAGCGTGCCACCAGCTGGCCCATGTCCTTAAGATGCACATGCCCAGGTACAAATTGCGTAAACGAATTTGCCACCGCAATAATGGGTTTGCCAAAATCAGCATCCTTCATGCCGGTGGCGCGCCATAAGGCGCGGGCGCCAGCCATATTGCGACCTTGCGTGGTTGTTGCAGAGCGTAACTTGGGCATTGCTCTCTCCTAAGTTGGGTTAGTTGTCATAAACGGGTGTCAGCCAGCCCCATTTGTCTTCGGTGGTACCATTGAACAGGCCAAAGAATTTGTCCTGCACTTCTTTAGTAATCGGGCCGCGGCCGCCGTTGCCTACGGCAATGCCATCCACACTGCGCACCGGGGTCACTTCGGCAGCAGTACCGCACATCAAAATTTCATCAGCCAGGTACATGGCTTCCCGGGCAATATTTTCTTCACGCACTTCATAGCCCATATCGCGCAGCAGGGTCATCACAGTATCGCGGGTAATACCCGGCAGGATGGCGGCGGTTTTAGGCGTGGTGGTAACCACCTTGTCACGGATCACAAAGATATTTTCACCGGCCCCTTCACTGATGTAACCGTTGCGGTCCAGCGCGATACCTTCGCCGTAGCCGTGGCGACGGGCTTCCATCGAGATCAGCTGCGACGACAGGTAGTTACCACCAGCTTTGGCGCCAGTCGGCATGGTGTTGGCGGCCAGGCGGTTCCAGGATGAAATACCGGCATCTACGCCATTTTGAATGGCGTCTTCACCCAGGTAGGCACCCCACTCGAATGCTGCGATGGTCACTTCGGCTTCCTGGCCAAACGGAACTTGCAGCCCCATGCCGATATCACCGTAAAACGCGATGGGACGAATGTACGCCGACTGCAGGTTATTTTTGCGAATGATGGCGAGAGTGGCCTCGTTGATTTGATCCAGGGTGTAAGGGATGGTCATCCGGTAAACCTTGGCAGAATCGAACAAACGGCGATTGTGGTCATGCAAACGAAACACACAGGTGCCCTGGTCCGGGGTTTTATAGGCCCGCACACCCTCAAAAACCGATGAGCCATAATGGATGGCGTGTGACATTACATGTACGGTGGCGTCTTTCCAGGGCATGATGTTGCCGTTAAACCAAATGTGTTCTGCAGGTTGCTTAGCCATGTTTGTTCCTTTTGATGGGGCTTACCCGCCCCCGGGACTGCGGTGTTAGCAGTAAGTTAAAAGACCAGCGCAAATCATACCGCAGGACGCGTAAAACACCCAATAGCCCGGCCACAACGGCGCGAGAAATGGACAGCATATTTTACAGCGTGCGCAGCGCACACAGGGTCAATGGCAACAAGAGCAGGCCGAAGGATGGCTAAAAGGCAAAAATGTGCGCTACCTGAAGACACAGGCAGGCCAGGCAGAATGTTCGGAAAAAAATCTGTTCCACAGTGTGCTCATGCTGCCATGGTCAGGCAGTGTGAAATGACGGGCCGGTTGGCAGCAGGCCCACAACCCGGCTGGCGACCGGATTTGCACTGTGTGCATAAGAAATAGCATGAAACTGTGGCCTTTTTCAACCGATTTCGCCAGACTAACGGCTGTCAGACTAACCCGCAAACCAAGGCAAGATGATGATTGATGACTGGCTGCATATCCTGAATCTGGCAGGTGTGGCGGTGTGTGCTATCTCCGGCACCCTGATGGCCTACCAAAAACGCATGGACGGTTTTGGCGTGGTGGTGCTGGCCTCGGTGACAGCCATTGGCGGCGGTACCCTGCGCGATATGGTGCTGGACCTGCCGGTATTCTGGGTAGTGGATACCGACTATCTGTACATCACCGTGCTGGCCGCGTTAGGCACCATCATCTGGCTGCGCTTTACCTCACTGTTTCCCTACCATTATCTGCTGGTTGCCGATGCCTTCGGGCTGGCCCTGTTTAATGTGGTGGGTATCGAAAAAGCCCTGTCCAATGACGCCGGCATGGCGGTGGCCATCACTATGGGTACCATCACCGGGGTCTTTGGCGGCCTGCTGCGAGATGTGATTTGCCGTGAGGTGCCTCTGGTACTTAGCGGCGAGCTGTATGCCATGACCTGTATCCTGGGCGGCGCCGCCTATGCTATCTGCTTTTATCTGCAACTGCCCAATTCGTGGTGTGTGGTGGCTGCGCTGACCAGCACCGTGTTGTTACGGTTAGGCGCCATGCGCTGGCACTGGGAGCTGCCGGTGTTCAAAACCGACTACTAACTGGCCCTCGGGCCAGTAGGCCGCCTGGCTAAAATTTTTTATGCTTACTGCTTTGGTAGCATAATGAGTAAGGAAGGCGGCGATGGGTTATGCCGTGGTACATACCCGGGCCGGGGACGGCATCAGTGCCCCGGCGGTGCAGGTAGAAGTGCATCTGTCTAACGGCTTGCCGGCTTTTCATCTGGTGGGTATGGCCGAAACCTGTGTCAAAGAAGCCCGTGACCGGGTACGCAGCGCGCTGATCAACAGCGGCTTTGAATTTCCGGCGCGCCGCATCACTGTCAACCTGGCCCCGGCCACTATTCCCAAACATGGCGGCCGCTACGACTTACCCATTGCCATCGGCATTTTGTTGGCCGGCGGCGTGTTGCCGGCCAAGGCTTGCGCCGGGGTGGAATGTATTGGCGAGCTGGGCTTAGATGGCAGCCTCAAGGCAGTGCGTGGTCTGGTCCCGGCGCTGTTAGCGGCGCGCAATGCCGGTCACAGTGTGCTGTGTGCGCAGGCCAGTAGCCAGGATGCCAGTCTGATTGACGGCGGCTGCCACTATCTGGCCGCCGACCTGCTGGCGGTGTTTCATCATTTGTCCGGCACCCAGCTGCTTACCCCCTGGGCCGGCCAGGCCCCGATGCTCACCACCGAGGCACCACGCTGGGATGATATTATCGGTCAGCAGCAGGCCAAGCGTGCGTTGGTGCTGGCGGCGGCGGCCCAACACAATGTGTTGTTGGTGGGGCCACCAGGCACCGGTAAAAGTTTGCTGGCCAGCCGCTTGTTATCGCTGATGCCGGCACTGTCGCTGGAAGAAGCCTTGCAGGTGGCGGCCATCGCCTCGGTGAAAGGCCAGGCCACTGCAGCCGAACATCTCCTGCGCCGGCCATTTCGCAGCCCGCACCATACCAGCTCGCCGATTGCGCTGACCGGCGGCGGCAGCCAGCCGCTGCCTGGTGAGGTGTCGCTGGCTCACAATGGCGTACTGTTTTTGGATGAATTACCTGAATTTGGCCGCCGTACCTTAGATGTGCTGCGTGAGCCGCTGGAAACCGGTGACATTAAAATTAGCCGGGCCCAAGGCCAGGCCACCTACCCGGCCCGCTTTCAGCTGGTGGCGGCCATGAACCCCAGTCCCACCGGGGATATGCATGACGGGCGCACCTCGCCCGACGAAATCCTGCGCTATTTAAACCGCATTTCCGGGCCTTTTTTAGACCGTATCGACTTACAGGTGGAAGTGCCACGGCTGCCTGCCTATCATCTGGCTGGTGGGGCGCCGGATGCCCACGACGTACCGGATTCGGCCGAACAGGCCAAACACCAGGTGGCGCTGGCCCGTGAGCGTCAGTTACAGCGCCAGGGCAAGCTCAATAGCGCGCTGGCCCCGGGTGAGCTGGCCGCGGTGTGCGCCCTGACCGACGCTGATCTACAGTTTGTGCAGCAGGCGGCCGCCCAGCTTAAATTATCCATGCGGGTATTTCACCGGGTGCTCAAGGTGGCGCGCACCATTGGCGATCTGAACGGCCGGGCCCGGGTGACCCAGGCCGATATCAGCGAAGCACTGGGCTATCGCGCGTTGGATGTGATGATCAGTCAATTGAGCTCAAGCTGAAACAGCGCGGCCAGTAAGGGCTCCTGCTGGCGCTGTTTTAAACAGCACAAGCCCAGCTGATAGGCTTCAATAGAGTTTACTGCAATGCGGGTCACCTGGCTGGCCAGAGTGGAGTGGTTTAACACCACCTGTGGTACAAACCCCACGCCGCATTCAAAGGCCACCATGCTGACAATGGCCTCATTGCCGCCCACCGAGGCATACACCGTGGGCCGGATCCCCTGCTCGGCAAACCAGTGATACACAATGCGGCGGGTGGGGCCGTGTTCGGGCATCACCACCTGATGCTGACGCCAGTCGAGCTGATCAAGGCGGGTGATGCCCCAGCTGCGCGGCACAACCAAATCCAGTGGTATTTCGTCCAGGGCGCGAAAGGCCAGCTCGGCCGGAAAATCCGGGGTATGAATGGCGATGCTGGCATCACACTGGCGTCTTTGTACCTGACTTAGGGCCAGCGCCGGATCGCCGGTAACCAGGCGTAATTCTACCGCCGGATGGCGTTCGCGCAGCTGGGTCAGCAGACGCGGCAGGTGGCTCTGGCTGGCAGTCACCGAGCAATACACATTGAGCTGGCCGGTCAGCGCCTGGCCTGATTCATCCAGTTCGGCCTGCAACGCCTGCCAGTCACGCACCACCTTGCGGCTAAAGGCCAACAGCTTATGGCCTGCCGGGGTGAGTACCACACTTCGGTTGGTGCGCACAAACAGCGCGGCGCCGGTTTCCTGCTCCAGCCGCTGGATACTGCGACTTAAGGTGGAGGGTGACACATACATCAGCCGTGCGGTTTCGCCAAAATGCAGGCTGCTGGCCAGATGATTAAATAACTGCAGGCTTTTTATGTCCATGGATACCGCCACGTTGCAAATAATGAAATACAATATTGCGAATATATCACTTTTTAAAACAAAACAAATGACCTAGGCTCAATCCATGTCGTGGCAGACATACTCTGTCGGCAGGTGGCACTGTCGGGCTCAAATGTGCAAGCAGAATGTTCGGAAAAAAAATCTTATGGCAAATTATTTCAATACCTTACCGCTGCGCGAGCAGTTATCCCAGCTGGGCCGCTGTCGCTTTATGGCACGCAGTGAATTTGCAGACGGCTGCAATTATCTGCAGGGCAAAAAAATTGTGATCGTCGGCTGTGGCGCACAGGGCCTCAACCAGGGCCTGAACATGCGCGACTCGGGGCTGGATGTCAGCTATGCGCTGCGCCAGTCAGCTATCGATGAGCAGCGCCCGTCCTATCAGCGGGCCACCGACAATGGCTTTACCGTGGGCACTTATCAGCAACTCATCCCGCAAGCCGACCTGGTGTATAACCTGACCCCGGACAAACAACACGCCAGCGTGGTGGAAGCAGTGATGCCATTGATGCGCCAGGGCGCTGCACTGGGCTATTCTCACGGCTTTAATATTGTTGAAGAAGGCCAGCAAATTCGCAGTGATATCACGGTGGTGATGTGCGCGCCCAAGTGCCCGGGCACCGAGGTACGCGAAGAGTATAAGCGCGGTTTTGGCGTGCCCACCCTGATTGCGGTGCATCCGGAAAATGATCCCCAGCAACAAGGCTGGAAGATTGCCAAGGCGCTGGCCAGTGCCACCGGTGGTGATCGGGCCGGGGTGTTAGAGTCCTCTTTTGTGGCCGAGGTCAAATCCGATTTGATGGGCGAGCAAACCATCTTGTGTGGCATGCAGCAGGTTGCCGCCATTCTGGCCTTTGAAAAAATGACCAGCGACGACATCGCACCGGACTATGCCGCTGCGCTTATCCAGCAGGGGCTCGAAACCATCACCGAGGCGCTTAAAATCGGCGGCGTCACCCACATGATGGACCGGCTTAGTAACCCGGCCAAACTGGCGGCATATGATTTGGCCGAGCAGATCAAGCAGCTGTTACAGCCACTGTTCGAAAAGCACCAGGACGATATTTTAAGCGGCGCGTTTTCCAGTCGCATGATGGACGACTGGGCCCAGGGCGATGCTGAGCTGCATAAATGGCGGGAAGACACCCGCGCCAGCGGCTTTGAGCAAGCACCCGCCTTCACCGGCCAAATCGCTGAACAAACCTATTTTGACCAGGGCATCCTGCTGGTGGCCTTTATCAAAGCCGGGGTGGAGCTGGCCTTCGATGTGATGGTGCAGGCCGGCATTTTGCCTGAATCCGCCTATTACGAGTCGCTGCATGAAACACCGCTCATCTCCAACACCATCGCCCGTAAGCGCCTGTATGAGATGAATGTAGTGATCTCTGATACCGCCGAATATGGCAACTATTTGTTTGCCAATGCTGCCATCCCGTTGCTGCGCGATAAGCTGATGCCGCAGCTGACCGGTGAGGTCATCGGTAAGGGTCTGGCCAGCACCTCCAATCAGGTGGACAACCGCCGACTAGTGCAGGTGAATGACGCTATTCGTAGCCACGGAGTGGAAACTGTGGGCAAGGTACTGCGCGGCTATATGACCGATATGAAAGCGATTGTATTAGGGTAAGTTACCATTTTCTGTCGACGGGGGGCGATGACTCGCCCCCACCTTTATAGCCCGGCCCATTGGCCGGGCTTTTTTTATCAGGCCGTCGCTGCCTCATGCGCTTCGCGGGCCTGCTCAGCAAAATGCACGGCTACCGAGGCCATTGCAAAAAAGACCAGAAAGCCCACCCCAATGGGAAACAGATTATCGGTCAGAAAGTGATCGATGGTCATGGCCACCGGCACCGCGATTATGCTGGACAGCGAGCCGATGATAGCTGCGCCGAGCCCGGCCATTTCACCCAACGGCTGCATGGCCATGGCATTGAGGTTGCCAAATAAAATGCCGACAAAGAAAAAGCCGCTGAACATGATGGATAAGGTAAACAGTAACGGCGGCAAACCCTGGTAGGCCAGTATCACCAGATTAAAAACGACCGCAAACACCAGCACGCCCAACAGCGCCACTCGCACCAGCCGGCTCATGCCAAAACGCATCACCATAGTGCCATTAAAAAACGATGCCAGGCCAATGGAAAAGGCCAGGGTGGCAAATATCAGCGGGAACCAGTCGCCGGTGGCATAAAAATCTACAAAGATGGTTTGCGAAGCACTCAAATACGCCAGAAAGGCCCCAAAGATACAGCCCATCGCCAACGTATACCCCATCACCGATATATGAGTAAGAATATACCAGGAAGAGCGCCCGAATCGCGCCCAGGAAAAGCGCTGACGCCGCGCTTTGATCAGGGTTTCAGGCTGGCGTAGAAAAAACCAGCTGCCGGCAATGACTGCCACCACCAAAAACAGCGAAAAAATATGCCGCCAGGAAAAAAACAGCAGCACGGTCTGCCCCACGATGGGCGCCAGCATCGGCACCAGAATAAACACCATCATAATAAATGACATCACCCGGGCCATGGCATCACCGACATACAAATCGCGGATCACCGCCATGGCTGCAATGCGCGGCCCGGAGACTCCAAAAGCCTGGATCAGCCGGCCGATAAGCATGGTGGTCATGGACTCTGCCTGCATGCACACCAGCGACCCAAGCATAAAAATGCATAGGCCCAGCAAAATAGTGGCCCGGCGGCCACGGGCATCGGCAAATGGGCCAAAAAACAGCTGGCCCACCGCCATGCCGGCAAAAAACACCGACACAATCAGATGTGCCGAGTGCGCATCCTTAGCCTGCAACGCCTGCCCAATCTGGGTCAGCGCCGGCAGCATGGCGTCGATGCTCAAGGCCACCAGCGAGGTCATCAGCGCCATTAAGGCAACAAATTCATACAAAGGCAGAGATGGCGTGGGGCGTGAGGCAGCAGCTGATTTCACTAGGCAAGAAGTCCTGTCGCATCGCCCAGCTTGTTAGAGGCCGGGCAGCTAAAAAGCGACAGTGTAGCGTAAAGCCCACACCGGCGAAGCTTTTTATTCGCTGGCGGTGACTGCCGGGGTGGCTGAGTGACGGCCTAAATATCGGCTTAAAAACTGGTCCATCTCGGCAAAGGTGCGGTGACGATTGCGCTGCAACGACAAATAGTGATCGCCGGCTTCCAGCTCGACATAGCGAAACGCCGGATGCTCTTCATCCTCCAGCGCCTCAGCCATACGCCGGCTTTGTTTAACCGGCACGGAGCGGTCTTCTTCGCCATGCACCAGCAACACTGGCGTGGTGATTTTGTCGGCGTGATAATAAGGCGAGCGCGCCTCCATATCATCGCTGTCCTCCCCCAGTTGCTGTTTAACAAATTCATAATTTAAAAAGCGGCGGTTATCGCGCACCAGTGCCGGCAGGTCACTGACGCCGTTGATACTGACCGCACAGCGAAACAAATTCGGGGTTTTCACCGTGGCCATCAATGCGGCATAGCCGCCGTAACTGCCCCCCACGATGCACAGCTTGTCGGGATCGGCCAGCCCTTGTTTGACCAGCCAGTGGGTGGCATCGGTTACATCATCCTGCATTTGCAGGCCCCAGCCTTGCATCCGGGCCTGGGCGAACTCCCAGCCATAGCCAGTGGAGCCGCGAAAGTTAGGCCGCAGCACGGCATACCCGCGATGGGTGAAATAGGCCAGCCAGATATCGAAGCCATCAAAGTCGCGGGCGCCCGGCCCGCCGTGTGGATGAATGATGGTCGGGTACGGCGGCTCACCATGTACCGGTAAGGTCAAATAGCCCTCGATGGTTAGCCCATCCCGCGCGGTATAGGTGATTGGCTGATGGGTGGGCAGGGTCAGGCCAGCCAGGTGCGGGTAGCTGTTAAACAGCACGGTCAACTTGTTGGTTTGGGTGTTGCCCAGGCTGTAATACGGCGGCAGGCCATCACTTTTCGAGTACAAAATATAATGAGTTTCATCCTGGCTAAAGCTCACCAGGGTGTTGTCAAAGTCAGGCATCGCTTTGTCCAGGCTGGTCTGTAGGCGGGCCCAACGCGGCGTCCAGAAATGCTTGCCGCCCGACGCCGTCGCATGATGCACGCCGATGGCCTCGCCGGTTTCAGGTGAATAAATCAGACCACCATCCACATCATAATTAGGATCGGCAAACACCAGTTTGCTGGTACGGTTGGTTAAATCCATTTTGAACAAGGCTTTGAGGTCGCCCTGATACGCGGTGTAATACAAGATATTGGGGTTCAGGCCAAAGCCTTTGGGCGAGATGGCTTTATCGGTGAGCGCATTATAGGCAAACAGCTCCTGCCAGTCGGCCTCTTCATTGGCGCGAATAAAAACCCGGCGCTCACCATTGTCATAATTTTGCGCGATACCTAACCGCAGGCGCGCCTGCTGGTCGGTCATCCAGTGACGGATATGCCGTTTACCGCGTTCAATGCGCTGCAGGCGAAAGTTATTCACATTGACCTTGTATACCGAAGGCATGTGCGCCACGTCATTATCGATGGCCATCAGAATATGCTGCGGGTCGTCTTTAAGCCAATCCACCACCTTATCCAGATATTGAGGTGACTGCGCCGCACGACGGCGTTCAAGCATGCGATCAACATTGACCACCGGGCGTAGATTGGCCCCGCCTTGCGCATAATCAATGATATACATGCGGGTTTTGTAATAGCGTACACCGCGCTGTTTGACCTCATAGAGAGCGCTAACCGCTACCTGCTGGGAGTTGACCCAGTGGAACCAGTTGATTTTGACTTTTTCACCGTCGGAGCGCAGCAGATAATGCGGGGTCTGCGTGGCAAAGTCATACACCTGCAACACACTGATACCGTCGTCGCCCTCAGCCATATTTTGAATAAAAGCGATTCTTTCACCATCCGGCGACAGACGAATGTCACTGACCTGGGGCAGTTGGCTAAACGCCTGGGTGGGGAGTTGTGTAGGTGGCTTAGCAACCTTGCTGTTAGCCTGAGCGAGGCCGATACCGGTGGCCAGCAGCCACAGCCCGATGAACAGGCGCCAGCCTGCAGTTGAATGCCATCCTTGCATACACATGTCCTTTTTTGACGTACCATAATGTTCTGGCCGCACAGTATTGTTATCTGTCTTACCTGATCTTCGCATCAGGCCCAGCGATAATATACTAGTGACTAATAAAGACCGTAGCACGGCCGTTGCTCGCAGTGTGGCACGACAGAACACTGAATGTACAGCTGCTATGCGTAACCGCAAGGATTTGTGATACTTCATGATTGCCCGTTTTGTGCGCTGTTTTGCCTGCTTAGTGTTTTGCCTGATAAGCAGCACGGCACTGGCCGAGTTGGAATACGAGCTGGTAGGCGTGGATGATAGCAAGCTGCGCAACAATATTCGTTTGCATCTGAACAGCCTCGAGTTGACCCAGGCCCAGTTGAGCGATCCATTCTGGCAGCAGGAGGTGGCTTCCACTGTGGCCACCGCGGTGGAGCCGTTTGGCTATTACAACAGCCAGACCCGGGTTGAGCAGCCGGAGGATGAGGATGAGGTGATCCTGCACATCACCCTGGACACGCCCTTGCAGGTTACCAATGTAACCCGGGAAATCATCGGCGCCGGTCGCGCTGATAAAGACTTTCGCCAGACCTTCAACAGCTTTGCCCTCAAGCCCGGGGATGTCATGTTACAGCCGGTGTACGAGCGGTTTAAAAGTGAGATGTTTAACTATGCGCTAGAGCATGGCTATTTTGATTTTCACTGGCAGGCCACCCGGCTGGATCTGGTGCGCGAAGAGCGCGCAGCCAACATACTACTGATTGCCCAAAGCGGCCCGCGCTACGTCTTTGGGGAGGTCACCATAAACGGCGATGACAAAGCCGCCGAAATCATCGGCCAGCTGCGCCCGTTTAAAACCGGCGAGCCTTACACCTCCGAACAACTTACCGAGTTTAACCGCCGCCTCAACCAGACCGGCTATTTTTCGCGGGTTATTGCCCGCCCGGTGGTCAGCCAGGCGCAGGGCACCCAGGTCCCCATTGAAGTGACCCTTGCCCACCAGCCGCGGGATAATTTTAATGTAGGGCTGGGTGCGGCCACCGACACCGGTGCCCGGCTGCGGCTGAAATGGGAGCGGCCGTGGGTCAATGCCTCCGGCCACAGTGTCAATGGCGAGCTGTTTTTGTCCGCACCGGAGCAATCCCTGACCCTTAATTATCTGGTGCCGATGAAAGATCTCACCAGTGATTATTTAAAATATGAAGCCGGTTATCAGTTGCTGGATTACAACGACACCGGCACCGAAAGCCAGACCTTGTCGTTGTCGGTCCATCGCCTGGTGCAGGATGACGACTCGCCGTGGCAAACCGACTACTCGGCCACCTATCTGCGCGAAACCTATCAGGTGCAGCAAGATGCCGAACAAACCGAGGGCGTGGACTTGCCGGTGGATATGGCCCCTGAACAAACCACGCAGCTGGTGCTGCCCGGTTATGCGCTACAATACCTGACCAAAGATGCTCCGCTGAATATCACCCACGGTAACTATTTGCGGGCCGGCATTCAGGTCGGTCGCGACGGCTTTGGCTCAGATATCGACATCGTCAAAATCACTGCCGAGGCCAAGTTCATTCGCACCTTTGGCAAACACCGTTTTATGCTGCGCGCCGAGACCGGGGCCATCGATACTAACAGCTTTACCGAGGTACCGGCCTCGCTGCGTTTTTATGCCGGTGGCGATCAAAGTGTGCGGGGCTTTGGCTACCGAGAGATAGCGCCGGACGATGATGATATTTTTAACCCGGCCACCGGTTTACGGGAAAATGCCGGGGCCAAATACTTAGCCACCGCCGGCACCGAGTATGCCTATCGGGTGGCTGACAAATGGCGCGCTGCGGCATTTTTTGACATCGGCACCGCCACCAATGAATTTAACCAGGATCCGGCCATCGGCGTTGGCCCCGGCGCACACTGGTTATCGCCCATCGGCCCGGTGCGTTTTTATATTGCCCGGGGCTTCTCACAAACCGAAAACACCTGGCGGTTTCATTTTATGTTAGGGCCTGAGTTATGAGAAAACGGCGTATTGCAGCCTGGTTGATGGCACCGCTACTGGTGTTGCTTGTCCTGATGGCGCTGCTACTCAGTCCCATGGGTAGCCCGCTGCTTGGCCCGCTGGCCAGTCTGGCAGTGGCTGATCTGGAAATTGATGAGGTGGCTGGCTCGCCGCTGGGTGATTTTTGGGTGCGCGGTTTACGCTGGCAGAACCCGCAATGGCAGGTCAGTGCCGGGCAAATTCATCTGAACCTGGATCTTAGCTGTTTTACCTTATCGCAGGTGTGTATTGATACCCTGATGACCAACGATGTGAGTGTCAGCCAGATGGGTAGCCCGCCGCCGGCTGAAGAGACCCCGCCGTCCGATGAGCCGTTGCAATTGCCGTTGTCGGTGATCCTCAATCAGGCCACCCTGACCCGCACCGCCATTGCCCTGCCCGGCCAGACCATTGGCCTGCAGCAGTTGCGTCTGGGCGCCCGGCTAAATGACACGCTGGCGCTGAACCCGGTTCACGCCAGTGGCCTGGTGATCAACATCGACCAGGCGGCCGTGCCAGAGACCCCGGCCGCGCCTACCAGTTATGCGCTGTCGTATACCGCGCCGGAGCTACCTGATATCCGCACCCCCTTGCCGGTGACGGTGGAAGATTTTGAGCTGACCGATATCACCCTCAACCAGGGTGAAACCAAGCAAACTGTGGAGTCAGTGGATTTTGCCTCGTTTGAATTTATCGACACTCGCATGCTACTTAATCGGCTACACGTGAAACACCCGCAAGGTACGCTTAATGGCTCTTTGACCACCTCGCTGGCCGACCGCTTTCCGCTGTCTAGCCAGTTTACCGCGCAGCTTATCCTGCCGGACGGCGCCACCCAGCGCATCGACCTGGAAACCCGCGGCGGGCTGGCGGAACTGGGCCTGGCACTATCAGCCGAAGGCGCCTATGCCGGCCAGCTACAAGGCTCACTGAATGTGCTCAGCGATAGCTTACCGGTGAGCCTGAGTCTGCAATGGCCGGCCCAGCCCATCCCGGGCATGGCAGACGGGCAGTTGCAGGCGGGCCAGCTCAATATCAACGGCCAGATGGGCGACTATCAGGTCACCGGTGACGCTGGAGCCCAGATCCCCCAGTTAGGACAGGTGCCGGTGACCCTGGACATCGTGCTGCAGCGCTCCAACATTCGGGTTAACAAACTGGATGCCGGCTTGCTGGGTGGCCGGGTGGTCAATAGCGGCACTCTGTATTTAAACGAGGCCATCAGCTGGGAAGGCACCACCCGGCTTAAAAATTTATCGAGTGAAACAGTAGTGCCGGCCGGGCCCACCGCCATCAATGGCGAGCTGACCAGCCTGCTCAATTATGACAGTGCTGGCTTACACATAAGTGTCACCGATCTGAGTCTTAACGCCGACCAGCGCGGTTACGCGCTTAAAGCCAACGGCTCGGCAGTCTATTCCGGGCCAGCTGAATTGCTGGTGACCAGCTTACAGGTCACCCATGGTGAGAACGAAGCCCAGATTGCCGGCCAGGTATTAAAAAATCGCTTCCTCAAAGGCTCCATCGAAGCGCGCCTGACCCAGCTGGAAACCCTGTATCCGGGATTTAGTGGTGCAGTGACCGCCGATTTGGATATTGATGGTAGCTGGCAGGATCCGGGGGCCAGCGGCAGCATCGATTTTGCCGAAGTGCGGGCACCGGCGGCTCTGAGCCCGGCACTGGCTCAGCAAGGTGCATTAGATGGCAGCATCGTGCTGGATGGCCAGCTCAGCGACCACCAGGTGGCTATCGATCTGTCGCTGGCCGATCATTTTGTTGAGCTGGCCATTGCCGGAGGCTGGCAGGACGGCCGCTGGAAAGGCCAGTTGTCGGACACCGAGCTGGGCGTGTTTGCCTCGCGCTGGGTGCTGCAGGACAGTGTCACCCTGGCGGTACGGCCGACCCCGTTTAGTACCAAAATTTTTCCCCACTGCTGGGCCTCTCGCGAAGATGGCACCCTGTGTATTAATGATCTGCTGTACAAAAATGATGTGGCGCGCTGGGATATTCAGGCCGAGCAGCTGCCGGCCGGTTTATGGGCCAGTGAAGTGTTAGGCGACTTGCTCCCTGAAGCGCCGCCAGCCACGCTGTCATTATCAGCCACCGGCAAAATGCCCAAAGGCGGCACCCCGCAAGGTCAGTTTGCCCTGTCGATGACCCCGGCCACCTGGCGGCTGGGCCAGCAGCAACACATTCCGATTGAAGTCGACGCGGTACAAGCCAGTGGTACGCTGGATGTGGACACCTTAGAAGCCCAGGCCCGGCTGGATAGCGCACAGTTAGGCGCCATAGAGCTAGCATTTACCACCCAGCCGTTTGTGGCCAGTCCGCCGCTGGAAGGCGAGCTGACCTTAGAGGCTATTAAGGTGGCCCCGCTAAAACCCATCTCGCCGGCGATTCGAGAATTAAGCGGCGCCCTGAACGGCGATATTGCGTTGTCTGGCGCGCTAAACCAGCCGTTACTCAACGGCACCTTGCAGCTGAAAGATGGCAATCTGGATATTGAAGATACCCCGGCCACCATCAGCAACTGGACCCAGTCCATTACCTTTGACGGCCAGCAGGCTGAGTTTGACGGGCGCTTTAACTTAGGCCCCGGCGCCGGCAGCCTGACCGGCAGCCTGAACTGGCAGGACCCGGCTCAGCCCTTGCTGCAATTGGCGTTACAAGGTGATCAATTAGAAGTACAGCAGCGTGATATCACCGTACGGCTGTCGCCGGATCTTACCGCCACAGTGTCGCCAGAGGCGGTGAAGGTCAATGGCCAGGTCAAGGTGCCGTGGGCCCGAATCAAAATTGAAGAGTTGCCTGAAAGTGCCGTGGCCCCGTCCAAAGATGTGCATTTGCGGGGCGAACCGCCCAGCGAAGATCCGCTCAGCATTGTGGATGCCGATGTGGAAGTTATCATCGACAGTGACAAAAATGGTGAGGTAAAACTGGAGGCGTTTGGCCTGGCTGCCAATCTGGCCGGCCAGCTACAGGTGAAAACCCAGCCGGCACCGGTGGGCTATGGCTCGCTGCAAATCATGGATGGCCGCTTTCAGGCCTATGGCCAGGACTTGTTGATTCGCACCGGTGAAGTGCAGTTTAACGGCCCGCTGGACCAGCCGCTGCTGGTGGTGGAAGCTATTCGTGCGCCAGCCAAAACCGACGATGGGGTCATCGCCGGGATCCGCATTGACGGCTCGGCCGATAATCCAAACATCAGTGTGTTTACCAACCCCACCATGGATCAAAGCAATGCGCTAAGTTATCTGCTCACCGGCAGTGCGCCGGGGCGCTCTGAAGGTAATCCGAATTATGCTGCGATGCTGCTGGGTATGGGCTTGTCCAATACCAATAAAATTCAGGGCCAGCTGGGTGAAGCCTTTGGCATTCAGGATTTTAGTATCGGCACCACCTCTGGTGCCGGTGGCAATGATCCTATGTTGTCAGTAAGCGGGCGCATCAACGAGCGCTTAAGTGTGCGCTATAACTTTGATGTGGGCCTGGGCAGCGATGATAACACCGCCGAAACAGTACGCCGGCGCTCGGCCCCACCCGACCTGGCGCTGCGCTACCGCTTACTGCCACGCTTTTATGTGGAAGCGGTACAAACCACCATCGAAGAGCAAACCGCGTTTGCACTGGATGTGTATTATCAGTTCTTTTTGGGTGAAGAGCCCGATGCAGCCGGCCCCACGGAGCAACAGCAACCTGACTCGCCGGATTAGGCTGGGGTTAGCCGCCGGCAATAAAGTCAGTTAGTTTGGTCAGTGCCTGATCCAGCAGGCGCTGGCGTGACTCGGTGGCGCCCCAGGCAGCATGCGGAGTGATGATAAGCTGTGGCAGGTCGCTGTTAAGCAGGGGATGATCCGCTGGCGGCGGTTCCTGGCTGAGCACATCCAATGCGGCGCCAGCCAGCGTCCCCGCTGTAAGCGCCTCCAGCAAGGCTGTTTCATCAAGCAACCCGCCACGAGCGGTATTGATTAGCACCGCGCCGGGTTTTAAGCGCGCCAGTCGGGTCGCGTCAATTAAGGTATCGGTGGCCGGGGTCAGCGGGCAATGCAGGCTCAGCACATCCGCGTCTGGCAACAACGCATCCAGTGACGGGCGCGGGTCACCATCAGCGCCCGGCCGGGCGCAAAATGTCACGGTCATGCCTAAGCTGGTGAGCACCTTGCCAAACGCGCTGCCCAGCGTGCCACTGCCCACCAGCACCGCGTGCTTGCCAGCCAGTTCAGTGATGGGGTAATCAAGCAGACAAAAATGCTTCGCCTGACTCCAGCGCCCATGGCGAACCGCATCGTCATACTGGCGAAACACGGTCATCAGATTCAGCAGCAACATCAAAGCATGCTGAACCACCGAGCCGGTACCATAGTTGGTCACATTGTTTACGGTAATCTGATTGGCCTGGCAATAAGCCAGGTCCACATTGTTGGTGCCGGTGGCTAAGATACCAATATAACGGCACGGGCTGTGTCGCAAAGCCTCGGCGCTGAGCATCACCTTATTGGTGAGGATAATATCAGCCTGGCGAATGCGTTCGGCCAGTTGCGCCGATGAGGTGTGGCCGTACAGGGTCCAGTCGAGCGGTAACTGATGCAACGCAGTGGTATTCAGACTGGCCGGCTGCAGCGAGTCGAAATCCAGCACTACAGCTTTCATTCAAAATCCTCGGCCAGCGCCTGCAACGCGCGGTGCACATCCTCGGGTACCGGCACTACCTTGCCACTGGTGCGCTCCACAAACACCTGCATAAACTGGCCGTGGGCAGCGCGCCGCTGCTGCTCGCCGGCATACACCGACAACCCAAAGGTAGCACTGTTGCGGGCCAGCTTGATCAGACGTAAGCCCACCACTACCGGCTCGGGGTAACTGACGCGGGTCATGTACTGACACTGGGAACGGGTCACCTGCGGCACAATCGCTGCCTGGCTGATATCGAGTTCACAGCGCTCAGCCAGAAACTGGCTCACCGCGGTATCGAAAAAGCTGTAGAACACCACATTGCTGATATAGCCCAGGGCATCACAATCCTGCGGCCGGGTTGTGATGGCCAGCGTGTAGGGATAATCGGCTACCGAAGGGGTAAAGTCCGTCATACGCACCGCCTGGAAGAAAAGGCTCAGCATACGGGGTTCGGCAGCAGAAGCCCAGCCTAATGTGGTCAGCGTTGTAGGCGCACCAAGTCATCACGGTGCACTGCCGGCCCGCGCGCATAGCCAAGCACCGCTGTCACCTGCCCGCTTTGCAGACCCTTTATGGTGAGTAAGTCTTTACTGTCATAATTGACTATACCCTTGGCCAGCGGTTCGCCGTCACAAACAATGGTGACCGCATCGCCGGCGCGAAAATCCCCGTGACAGCCGGTGATCCCGCACACCAGCAACGATGCCCCATGGCTTGTCAGGGCCTGGCGCGCGCCAGAGTCAATCTCCAGTTGCCCGCGGGCGCGCAGCGTGTAGGCGATCCACAGCGCGCGGGCCTGGGCTACATCGCCATGGGCGTCAAACAGCGTACCCTGCACCTGCCCGGCAAGCAGTGCATCAAATACCGCCGGCTGGTGGCCATTGATAATGCAGGTTTGAATGCCACTGCGGGCGCACAGCTCAGCGGCCTGTAATTTGGTTTGCATGCCGCCGGTGCCCACCGCGGTGCCGGCGCCACCGGCCAATTGATGAGTGGCCTCGGTGATGCGGGCAACACGTGGGATAAAACTGGCCTGCGGGTCGCGCCGGGGATCGGCGGTGTACAGGCCATCAATATCCGAACAGATGATCAGGGTATCAGCCTGCGCCATTAACGCGGTATAGGCCGCCAGGTTATCGTTATCGCCGACTTTGAGCTCATCCACGCTGACCGTGTCATTTTCATTCACGATGGGCAGCGCCTGATGGCGCAGCAATTCGCGCAGGGTATTTTGGATATTGACATAACGCTGGCGGTGACGCAGATCATCAGCGCTGAGCAGCATCTGTGCGCACGGCTGGTCAAAATAGCGCTGCCAGTTGGCCATCATCTGGGCCTGACCAATGGCCGCCATGGCTTGCTTTTGCGCAATGGTCGGCCGATGGCGGGTCGCAATATGCGGACGGCCAGCCGCCACTGCGCCGGAGGAGACCAGAATAATCTGCTTGCCGGCGCGTTGACTGGCGCTGATAAACCGCGCCAGCTCCAGCACATAGCGGCCACTGCAGGCCTGCCCGGAAGGGGCAATCAGGGCGCTGCCCACTTTTACCACGGCACGTTGCCAGACAATCGGAGTCATGGGAGTTCATTGACCAATACAAGCCATTCAGATGCTCAGAATACACACAAACCGTGCAGCACAAAATGCTTTTTAATGTCTGGTTAAGGCCGTTAATTTGCGGTGAATTTTTGACTAAATACGGCTAAACCCTGCAAAACATTGCGTAACAAGGCTAGAATGGGGGCTTCGACGCTTTTACTTAGCCATTGATAGCAAGGAATCTGCATGAGAAAAAACCAAAACCGCCTGTTCTGGCTGGTTTCTGCAATGTCTGTGATGTTGCATTTGCCTGTCGCCGCCAGTTCAGCGATACAACAAACCAAAGGCGACTTTGAAGATAAATTCCGTCAGTTGGAAGAAACTCTGCCCACTCCTAATGTATACCGCAATGCGGCCGGGGCGCCTGGTCATCAGTACTGGCAGCAGCAGGTGGATTACAAAATTGATGTGACCCTGGACGAAGCCGCCCGCCGGATTGAAGCGTCGCAACAAATCACTTACCAGAACAATTCCCCGGATACCCTGAACTATCTGTGGATCCAACTGGACCAGAATAAATTCCGCGACGACTCCATGTCGGCGCTGACCACCACCTTTGGTGGCATTGGTAACCGTGGTCCGGCAACCCAGTCTGCCTCCGGTGACAGCCCGGCCAAGCTGAGCATGGGTGCATTGCGCCGCCAGCAGTTTGTGGATGACAACGAACTGGGTTATGACATTCAAAAAGTGGCCACCGGCCAGGGCGATAAATTACATCATGTGATTGTCGGCACCCTGATGCGGGTTGATCTAAACCAGCCACTGAAACCAGGCCAAAAAACCCGTCTGGATATCGATTTTGCCTTTAATATCGTCGAAGAAGATGCGGTAAGCGCGCGCGCCGGCTATGAGCATTTTCCGGATGATGCCCGTGAAGGCGGCAATGATATCTTCCTGCTAGCCCAATGGTTCCCACGGCTGGCGGCTTACACCGATTATGAAGCCTGGACCAACAAAGAATTTATTGGGCGCGGTGAATTTACCCTGGAATTTGGTAGCTATGATGTGAGCATCACAGTACCGGCTGACCACATTGTGTCATCCACCGGTACCCTGCAAAATGCTTCTGATGTGCTGACCAAAACCCAGCGTGAGCGGCTGAAAAAAGCGGAAACTGCTGAGCGTCCGGTGTTTGTGGTAACGGCTGAAGAAGCGCTGGAAAACGAAAAAGAAGGCACCAGTAAAACCAAAACCTGGCGCTTTAAAGCCGATAACATCCGTGACTTTGCGTGGGCGTCTTCGCGTAAATTTATGTGGGATGCACGCGGCTTCGAGCAAGACAATGAAGACACTCCGCTGGTTATGGCGATGTCGTTCTACCCGAAAGAAGGTGGCGATCTGTGGAAAAAATATTCCACCGAGTCTGTCATTCACACCTTAGACGTGTACAACCGCTTTACCTTTGATTACCCCTACCCGGTTGCTCAGTCGGTCAATGGCCCGGTGGGTGGCATGGAATACCCCATGATCACCTTCAACGGCCCACGCACCGAGCTGCAGGATGATGGTTCGCGTACCTATTCGCTGGCAGAAAAACGCTTTTTGATTGGCGTGGTGATCCACGAAATCGGTCACAACTATTTCCCCATGATTGTTAACTCTGACGAGCGTCAGTGGACCTGGATGGATGAAGGCTTAAACAGCTTCTTAGACGGTGTGGCTGGTCGCGAATGGGATCCGAATATTCCATGGGGTGTTGAGCCGCGTGATATTACCGGCTACATGAAGTCCTCATCGCAGGTGCCAATCATGACCCAGTCTGACTCGGTCCTGCATTTAGGCCCCAATGCCTATACCAAACCCGCCGCGGCATTGAATATTCTGCGTGAAACTATCCTGGGCCGCGAGCTGTTTGACTTTGCGTTTAAAGAATATGCCCAGCGCTGGATGTTTAAGCGCCCGACCCCGGCTGACTTTTTCCGCACCATGGAAGAAGCCTCAGGGGTGGATTTGGACTGGTTCTGGCGCGGTTGGTTCTACTCTACCGATCATGTGGATATTTCGTTAGACCGGGTTTACAAGCTGCGTCTGGACACCGAAGATCCGGATATTGACCTGAAACGCCGCCGTGAAGCTGAGCTGGACAAGCCGCAGTCGCTAACCGTTGAGCGTAATGCCGAAGAAGGTCGCACGCTGTGGGTGGATCGTTTTGAAGACATTCGTGATTACTACGATGAAAACGACCAGTACACCCCGACTAACAAGGATCGCAACAAATACCGTAAATTTTTAGATAAGCTGGAGCCGTGGGAACGTAAGGCGTTTGAGCGCGCGGTACGTGAAGACAAAAACTACTATGTGCTGGAATTTAGCAACGAAGGTGGTTTGGTCATGCCGATTCTGCTGGAAATGGAATTTGCCGATGGCAGCAAGCGCAGCATGCGCATTCCGGCTGAAATCTGGCGCCGTACGCCTAAAGCGGTATCCAAGCTGATCGTCACTGAAAAAGACGAAGAGCTGGTCAGTGTGGTAGTGGATCCGCGTTGGGAAACTGCCGATGTGGATGTGGAAAACAACTACTACCCGCGCCGCATTATTCCTTCACGGATTGAGGCGTATAAGAGCAAGAAGAGCAGCCGTCGGGTGTATCAGGATCTTATGCAGGACAGCAAAACCGAGCTGAAAACTGATGATGAAGACAGCGACGACAATGACAACTAAGTTACGTCGTCCCTGGGTATCACCGTGGGGCCTGCTGGCCCTGCTGGTGGCCCTGGCTGGTCCGGTTCAGGCACATCAGATAAAAGCTGCCATCACCACGGTGTTGTTTAACCCGCGCACCGAAAATATTGAGGTGATGCATCGCTTTAACCTGCACGATGCCGAGCATGCGGTTAAACGCCTGTTCGACAAAGAAGCGGATATTCTGGATGATCGTGCGACCCAGCAACGCTTTGCCAGCTATGCCACCGACCGCTTTGCGCTGCTCGATGCCAATGGCGACAGCCTGGCTTTGAACACTGTCGGTTTTGAAGTAGACGGCAAGTTTTTGTGGGTTTATCAGGAAACTGCCCAGCCGCCAGCGCTGGCGGGGCTTAAAATTCGTCACAATGCGCTACGCGACTTGTGGCCGGACCAAATCAACACCCTCAATGTGGAACGCCAGGGCGAGGTGCAAACCCTGACCTTTGATGGCAACGCCACTCTACTGGAAGTGGAGTTTGCCGGTCACCACTAAAGTATAAGCGGCTTTCGCTTGTTATTTCAGTACGTTGCACGCATGATGAAGAAACTTCTTTTTCTGATTGCGGCAACGGACTGTCTGTTATGCCTGTTTTATCCTCTCTTGCCGGGCGTATTCGCCTGACTCCGGCGGCTGTCCGTGCCGGCATTTTGATTAGCTGTGGCGTAAGTCTCACGATAATGGCACTGTACTGGGCCACTCAGCATTTTACCCATTCCCACACCTTGGTGTTGTACAGCGGCATGCTGTGGGGCGGCGTACTCGGCATTTGGCTGGCACGGCAGCTGGGCTTTTCCGGCTGGCGGGGATTTGCCGCCGGCAACCCGCTGGCCATCATGTTGCAGGTCATGGTGTGGGCGCTTTAATACGGTAGCGCCATGGAAAAGGGTAAGGTTATGCTGCCCTGCGCCTTGGGCGGATTACCAATCATCTCTTCATACGGGGTATCGTGGGTCATCACCGACTCGTTCACTGTGCATTGCGCAAAGGCCTCACGAATATGGCCGGCATTGAAAAACCGCATGGGTTTATCCTGGCTGTCATACACCATAGCAGTTTTCTCACCCACGGTGACCTTGACCAGATACACATTCATCTCAAAAGACTGCACCTCCAGATAGTCAATGGTTGGCGACTGCTGCACAATGTCCTGATACAAAAATTTTTGCATGTTTGTTCCTGCCCGGTTGAGATAACGCTGTCAGTATAGGGCGCTGGCCGGGCGGAGGCGGTTAAACTTCTGTAATGATTTAGTACTGCTTTGACCATTTCGCGCTAACAATCTTGGCCACAAAACGATCAAATTCTGGCCTTTTTATGTAGGAAAATAAGTCGAAGATGGAAATCTAATAATTCGCGGTCAGGCCTCTTTCACTGCCGCGGTTTAACCAGTATGATTTTGCTAACATGTTGTTCCAAGGATTAAATTTTAAATGGTGGAAATGCTATGAGTGACCCGGCAGAAAAACGTACGGTAGCCCCGCATATTGTATTGATAGCAATCATTATCATTGTCATCGTGGCAGTCGTATTTTGGCCGTCTGATGATGTGGAACCTGAAGCAGAGGTGCCGACAGAGAACGCCACCGAGCAGGCGCCCGCCCCGATGGAAGAAGAATCAGAGTCGTTTGAAGCCCCTGCCGAACCTGAGCCGGTGGAAATCGAGCCGGTGGAGGACCCTGAGCCGATGCCCGAGCCTGAAGTGGACTCGGAACCGTTGGACAGCAGCGATGATGGCATTCGAACCTCATTATCTGAGGTGTCTCCCCAAGACCAAGTGAATACCTTTTTAATAGACGAAGGACTTTTGCAAAGTTTTGTGGCTTCAGTCACTAATATGGCTAACCAAAAAATGAGTTCCCAACAGCCATTGAAAGCGCCAGACCAAACCTTCAGGGTGTACAACCAGGCGGGTAAAGAATGGATTGATGCCGCCAGCTACAAGCGTTATACCCCGTATGTACAAATGATGGAATCGATGGAAAACGAGCAGTTACTGGAGTTGTACAGCAAATACAAGCCACAGATCCAGGAAAAGTATGCCGAAATTGGTGACCCTGACCAGTCGTTTGATCAGGTGGCCATCAATGCCATTAATGAGCTGTTGAATACCCCGGAAGTGCCGGTACCGGTAGAGGTGTACAGCGATTCGGTAGCATATAAATATGCCGATCCCCAGCTGGAAAATTTAAGTGCCCCGCAAAAACAACTGCTGCGCACTGGCCCGGACAACATGCGTCGGATCAAAGCCAAGCTGCGGGAAATCAAAGCCATGCTTGAGCAAAACGATGGATCTAACTAGATTTAGCCAGCAAATCGAAGCGGCGGCCGGTGATACAGGGCGCCGCATCCCGCCGGTGGACCAGTGGGACCCGCCGCTGTGTGGTGATATGGAGCTGGTGATCAAGGTCGACGGCAGCTGGCATTATGCCGGCTCGCCCATTGGCCGTCAGCGCCTGGTCCGGCTGTTTTCCACGGTACTGAAAAAAGAGCAGGAAGAGTACTTTCTAGTGACGCCGGTGGAAAAGCTGCGCATTCAGGTGGAGGATGTGCCGTTTTTGATCACTCAGTGGCGCCACGAAGACGATGGCATTGTGTTTACCACGAATGTGGGTGATGAACTGACCCTTTCATCCAACCACCCACTGGAATTACGCACGCCGCCGGCAGCGCTGCTGGCACCAGACAGCACGCCCATCCCTTATGTCTGTGTGCGCACCAACCTGTGGGCACGGCTGCACCAGAATGTCTATTACCAGCTGATTGATGAAGCTGAAAAACGCCAGCATCAGGGCCGGGAACAGCTGATTGTGACCAGTGAGTACGAGCCGTTTGTGATTGGCGAACTGCCTGCGACCAAATAGCCGGAGGCTGCTTTACACGCGCTTTACATTTGTGCGCGGTCTCGCCTAGAGTGGGTTTTTACTAAAAACAACAAGGTAAACCCATGACACTCAATAAACTCACTGCCGCGGTGCTGCTGGCCGGCGCTATCGCTCCTGACCTGCAGGCTGCCACCCTCATTCATGCCGGCAAATTGTTTGACAGTACCAGCGACAACTTGCGCAGCAATGTTACTGTGGTTGTCGAAGACAACACCATCACTGCCATCAATGATGGCCTGCAAGACGCTGGCAGCGATGACACTCTGATTGATTTGTCTGAGCACACGGTGCTGCCGGGGCTGATGGACATGCACGTGCACTTATCCACCCAGCACGGCGGCCCGCAAACCTACCTGCAGCGCTTTACCAACAATGAAGCCGACTATGCGCTAAAAGCGGCTCATTATGCGCAAAAAACCTTACATGCCGGTTTTACCACCGTGCGCAATTTAGGTGACAGTTACAATGAAACCGTGGCCCTGCGTAATGCCATCGATGGCGGGTTATTTGAAGGCCCTCGTATCTACACCGCGGCTAAGTCGATTGCCACCACCGGTGGGCATGCTGATCCCACCAACAGTATGGCCAAGCATATTCGCCCGGACACCGGCCCGGTCGATGGCGTTGTCAACGGCGTGGCTGAAGCGCGTGAAGCTGTGCGCCAGCGCTATCAGGATGGCGCTGATGTGATTAAAATTACCGCCACCGGCGGCGTGTTGAGTGTGGCCAAAAGTGGCCAAAACCCGCAGTTTATGACCGATGAGCTTAATGCCATCGTGGCCACCGCCAACGATTATGGCATGACAGTGGCGGTGCATGCCCACGGTACAGAAGGCATGAAGCGCGCTATCAAAGCCGGCGTGACTTCCATTGAGCATGGCACCTATATGGATGAAGAAGCCATCGCGTTGATGAAAGAGCATGGCACCTATTATGTGCCCACCATCATGGCCGGCAAGTTTGTTGCTGAAAAAGCCAAAATTGACGGCTATTTTCCCGACCTGGTGCGCCCCAAAGCGGCCGAAATCGGCCCACTGATCCAGGATACCTTCACCCGAGCCTATGAGGCTGGTGTGAATATCGCCTACGGCACCGACTCCGGGGTCTCGGCCCACGGCGACAATGCCAAAGAATTAGGTTTCATGGTGGAAGCCGGCATGCCGGCCGAGCAGGCACTGCGCAGCGCTACCATGGATGCCGCCACCATGTTAGGGGTCAGCGATACCTTAGGAAGTATTGAGGTGGGTAAACTGGCTGATATTATTGCAGTTAAAGGAAACCCACTGGATGATATTGACGTAATGATGTCAGTGTCTTTTGTGATGAAAGACGGGGCAGTAGTCAAACATCAGTAGGGCACCATGGGCATACGCGCAGCGCTAAAAGAACGCACCCGGCGGCTAAAAAATTCTAAACATTTGTTGTCGGGGATCACCCTTGCTTCCATGCTTGAGTCGACCATCGTGCCCATCCCCTTAGAAGCGGTGATGGTGCCGCTGATGCAGGCGCGGCGTGATAAGCTGTGGCTGATTGCGCTGATGGCCACCGTCGGCTGCCTGCTGGGGGCTGTGCTGGGCTATGCCCTGGGCTACTTTTTGTTTGATCTGATTGGCGACTGGGTGATTGAGACCTTCTCTAACCCTGAGCAGTTCAAGCAAATCAAACAAAATATGCAGCGTGAAGGCTTTTGGTTTGTGATGACCTTAGGCATTGCGCCCATACCTTTTCAGATTGCCATGCTGGCGGCTGGTGCAGCCCAGTTTTCGCTGGGCCTGTTTGTGCTAGCCACAGTGATTGCCCGGTCTATCCGCTATTTTGGCCTGGCCTGGGTGGTGTATATCACCGGCAACCGGGCCGAAGCCTTTTTACGCCGTTATAAAGGCTGGGGGATCCTGGGCCTGACTGTCCTGGTGTTGCTTATCTGGTTTGGTGCGACCCTGATCCGTTAAGTAAACGTCACTTGACGAATGTCGGCAGCCCACCTATTATTGCAAATAATTCTCATTTACATCTTTGCTGTAATACAGCGGAATGCATAGGAGCTGCCGGTATGCGTGCCCATTTTATCAGTACCAAATTTAAACGTTGGTTACAGACCCACCCGGAGGATGCGCGGCAGCAACGCCTGCAAATGCAGCAAACCGCTCAGCGATTTTTGCAGGAAGGTGATGAGCACAGCGCCATTCATTGCAGCGGTCAGGCCTACGAGATTGCCCATGCTGTGGTGCTCTCGCTCAATGAACCCGAAGCAGAGACAGAGCAGGTCTCGCAGGATTTTATCGCTTATGGTGCACTGGCTATCTTTTTAGCCGACCACTACCGCCAGGCCAATGAAGCCCAGGCAGCCCGTCAGGTCATTGACCAGACTTACCAACAGTTGCAGGCATTATTACCGCTGTATGTGCAACAGCCGCAGCTCTCGCGCCTGATTCAGGCCATTGCAGCCTCGTTGAGCGACACCAGCGGCGCGGCCAGAGGCGATGACCGCGTATTGCACTGATGGCACACAAATCTTCCGCCAATACAGCGCAAGACAGCTATGTGCAGCTGGATGTCCCGCTGGCCACCCTGGAGCGGCTGCTGGCCACACAACATATCTTTGCCAGTGAACTGCACTGCCCCACCCCCCCAGGCCAAAGCCCAGCTTCATCAGCTCTTGCTCAAAATAATCAAATCATCTCAATAATTTGCCAGCGTGTTAAACAAAGCGTGGTGAGGCTGCGTATGCATAACAATTAATCAAATAAAGGAAATTGTTGTGAGCGCAGACTGGAAACGGGTATTAGCCTTTGGCGGTTATGCTGCAAAAACCGTGGTGTATGGCCTGTTAGGCATACTGATTATTCGCGCGGCCATGGGCGCGGTGGGTTCCGACACACCAGGTCAAAGCGAGGTGTTCGCGTCGTTATTGCAACAACCCTTCGGCCGGTTCCTGCTGGGCGCGGTGGTGTTGGGCATGATCTGTTATGTGTTGTGGCGGTTGGTTCAAGCCATCTTAAATATCGATAATCTGGATATGTCAGAAACCTCGGATGTGATTACCCGTATCTTTTACGTGGTCTCAGCCATCATTTATGCCTCGGGTGCCACCCTCGCCTTCAAAACCTTGCAAGGCAGTGGCAGTAGCAGCGGCAGTCAAAACACGTCAGAGCAGGTGTCTTCCAACCTGATGCAAAATCAATGGGGCGTGTATCTGGTCGGCGCCATCGGCATCGTGATCATCATCTTTGCCTTTATCCAGTTTAACCATACCCTCAAAGCCAAGTTTATGAACAAGCTGGACAGGCACCGCATGTCAGCCCGGGTGACCCAGGTCGCCGAATATGTTGGCCGCATGGGCTTTTTTGCCCGCGGCATTGTGTATCTGCTGGTGGGCGGCTTTTTTGTCAATGCTGCCTGGCAGGCCAACCCCCAGGAAGCCGGCGGGTTGCATGAAGCATTACAAACCATCTTACAGCAAAGCTATGGCCAGTACGGCCTGCTGGTGGTGGGGATCGGCATGGTGACCTTTGGGATTTTTTGCGCGGTGGAAGCCCGCTATCACAAAACCTGAAGCATAGAAAAAGGGGCGTGTTACGCCCCTTTTTGGATCAGATACTGATACGGCACGGAATCGGTTTGTGCATCCACCAGTGTATGTTGCATAAAGCGGCAAAAGCTGGGCACATCACGCGCGGTGGAAGGATCATCCGCGGTCACATACACTGTTTCACCGGGGGCCATCTTGCGCACCTTGAGGCGGATCATCATGACCGGCTCGGGGCAGCGCAAACCCATGGCGTCCAGCTTGTGGTCCGCCTGGTCAAAGGAGTGCGGCTCGCTCACCGTTAAATTCCGTACTGATTACGGTAGGTTTCGATGGCCGCCAGACTGTCCTGTTGATCCGGCTGCTGCGCCAGATAGTCCACCACATGTTGCAACGTCACAATGGCAATCACCTGGGTAGAAAAGTCCCGCTCCACTTCCTGAATGGCCGATAGCTCGCCCTGCCCGCGCTCCTGACGATCCAGTGCAATCAACACGCCGGCCAGCGACGCCTGACTTTGCTCCAACAAGGTCATGGACTCACGAATGGCAGTACCAGCGGTGATCACATCATCCACCAGCATGACCCGGCCGCTTAGCGGGCTGCCCACCAGATTGCCACCCTCACCATGAGTTTTGGCTTCTTTACGGTTAAAGCAGTACGGCACATCCTGGTTATGATGGTCAGCCAGCGCCACCGCTGTGGTGGTGGCAATAGGGATCCCTTTGTACGCCGGCCCGAACAGCACATCAAACTCGACGCCGGCATCGGCCAGCGCGGCAGCATAAAACCGGCCCAGCTTAGCCAGATCACCGCCGCGGTTAAACAGTCCGGCATTAAAAAAATACGGGCTGGTGCGGCCTGACTTGAGCGTGAACTCACCAAATTTAAGCACACCGCGGTCGATGGCAAACTCAATAAACTCCTGCTGAAACGGCTTCATGGGGCCCCCTTACGCCAATGCGGCTTTTTGTGCATCAAACAATTCGCGCAGCCCGTGTTTGGCCAGCTCCAGCATCTCGCTCATCTCCTCAAACGAGAACGGCTCGCCTTCAGCGGTGCCCTGCACTTCAATCAGATGGCCTGTTTCAGTCATCACAATGTTCATGTCAGTTTCAGCGGTAGAATCTTCGGTGTATTCCAGATCGGCAATTGCATTGCCTTCGTGGATCCCCACTGACAGCGCGGCAATCATGTGTTTAAGCGGATTGGTTTTGATAATGCCCTTGGTGCGCATGTACGTCAGTGCATCTACCAGCGCCACACATGCCCCGGTGATGGACGCAGTGCGAGTACCGCCATCAGCCTGGATCACATCACAATCGACCGTGATAGTGTTTTCACCCAGCAGTTTTAAATCAATCGCGGCGCGCAGTGCACGGGCGATCAGACGCTGAATTTCCAGGGTACGGCCACCCTGCTTGCCCCGCGCGGCTTCACGCTGACTGCGGGTATGGGTAGCGCGCGGCAACATGCTGTACTCAGCAGTCACCCAGCCTTTGCCCTGGCCTTTCATAAAGCGCGGCACGCCTTCTTCCACAGAGGCATTACATAATACCTTGGTGTTGCCAAATTCAATCAGCACAGAGCCTTCGGCGTGGCAGGTAAAGTTACGGGTGATGGTAACCGGACGAATTTGACTGGCAGTTCTGCCACTTGGACGCATAATGTTCTCCTAAAGACAGGCGCATACGTTTAAAAAGATTGGCCGCAAGTATAACGTATTTGGGCGGCGAATATGAATCAAAGAAGCCCTGCCGCGCAGATTGGGTGGGCAGAACCCCATAGAATCACGTATGATCAGGGCAACACATTTGCGTCCCCCCTATCCACCTGCAAATCGCCGTGTCGCACGCAGCTACTGCTCAGGTCAACGGGGTTAACCTAACTATGGATTTTTTATGATCTACAGCATGACCGCTTTTGCCCGCCACGAAACCAAACAAGACTGGGGCTCCGCTGTATGGGAGATACGCTCGGTCAATCAGCGTTTTTTAGAAACCTATTTTCGCTTGCCCGAGCAGTTCCGCGCCTTAGAGCCGGTATTGCGCGAACGCTTTCGTAAGCGCCTGAACCGCGGCAAAGTAGAATGCACTTTGCGCTTTACCGCCGGTGACAATGCCGATACCACCCTGACGTTAAACGAAAAGCTGGCCAAACAAGTCATGCATGCTGCGGACTGGGTGCAGTCTCATGGCCAGTCCACCGGGGTTAACCCCATGGATGTGCTGCGCTGGCCTGGCGTAATAGCCGCCGAAGAAGCCGATATGGATACCATCCACAACGAGACGCTGGCTGGCTTTGATACTACCCTGGATCAGTTTGTTGAAGCTCGCGGCACCGAAGGCAATACGCTGAAATCCTTGATTGAGCAACGCCTGGACAGCATCGAACAGGAAGTGGCCAGTGTGCACAGCCATATGCCAGAGATCATGCAGTGGCAGCGCGAACGGGTTCAAAGCCGCTTTGAAGAAGCTAAGGTAGAGCTGGATCCGGGCCGCTTTGAGCAGGAAATGATCATGCTGGCGCAAAAAGTGGACGTGGCCGAAGAAATCGACCGGCTCAACTCCCATGTTAACGAAACCCGCAAGATCCTGAAAAAAGGTGGCGCCTGCGGCCGTCGTTTGGATTTTATGATGCAGGAGTTCAATCGTGAGGCCAACACCTTAGGCTCTAAATCTATCAGCACCACCATCACCCAATCGGCGGTCGAGCTTAAAGTGCTGATTGAGCAGATGCGCGAGCAGATCCAGAATATTGAGTAACAGAGCCACTCAGTCAATAAATTTTAGTTATCAAATCAATAGCAATCGATAATTTTATATATTCACGTGGTTTGCGTAGGCTGTGCCTCATCAAATGCAAACCACGTGAGGACTTATGCAATTATCTCTAAAATCCATTATGTTGACCCTGACGCTCGCCCTGACAGCCGGGGCTACTGCGGCACAAAATTCTACCCCTGTATCGGCTGACAGCAAGAGTAGCCAGCAAGCCTATCCCCGGGCGTTTTCCCATATTGGTATTTCGGTGCCGGATTTGGAAAAAGCGGTGGAGTTTTATTCTGAAGTGCTGGGTTGGTATGTGATCATGGAGCCCACCACCATTAAAGAAGACAACAGTGCTGTGGGTAAGATGTCTACCGATGTCTTTGGTGAGGGCTGGGGCAGCTACCGTATTGCCCATCTGTCCACCAGCGACAAGGTCGGTATTGAGTTATTTGAATTTGAAGGCCAGAAAAATCCTGACAACAATTTTAAATACTGGGAAACCGGCGTATTTCACTTTGCCGTGCAGGACCCAGATTTAGAAGGTCTGGCGCAAAAAATTGTCGATGCCGGTGGCAAGCGGCGGATGGAAAAACCACGCTATTATTATCCGGGTGAAAAGCCTTACCGGATGATTTATATGGAAGACCCGTTTGGCAATATCATTGAGATCTACAGCCACAGCTATGATTTACACTATGGCAAAGGCGCCTACTAAGGCGCCCGATAACCCCTAACGGTGTAGCACCAGTTTGCCTTGCTCAATTTCCAGCGTAAGCGGGCTACTGGTGGCCAGTTTAACCAGCGGGTTGGTGGTATCCAGTCGGTAGACCGGCTGGGCCGCCAGATAATGATTAAGCACCTGCATCAGTTCGCGACTCAAAGGCGCCAGGTTGCCGCGATAGCCGCCGGCTTCCACTTGGCTGTCCAGCAGGTTCAGTGAGCGTACAAAAATGGCTTTTTGCTCACTGTCGTAATATGGCTGGCCTTCCAGATCCAGAGTCAGCCCGGCCGGGTACTGCAAGCCAAAGGCTTTTATGGTGGCGGATGCCGCGGCAGTTAATTGCACCACCTGGCGTTGCTGCGGGCCAATGGTGACCTTGATGTGGTCGACATTGAGGGTAACCGGGATGCCGGCCACCGCTGCTTGCTTTTGCAATGTGGTGAGTTGTGCATTAAGGGTGTCGCTAAGCTGTTGTTCACTGACCGCATAGCTGGTCAATGATGGCAGGGTGCTGCAACTGGCCAACAGCATCACAGCCAGCCCTAAAATGATTCGAAACTTCATAACGCCTCCTGAGCCTATCTGACAAACACCTGACTTTGCTCTGCTCAGGTGTCGCGCTTTGGTAACAATGTGTAACTTGCGCATATTATTTTTTGCTTATTTTTCAATCGCATCCTGTTTCGCTACATTAACATTTTAATCTTAGCGAGAACTGCGATGTTGCGATTGTTTGTGTGCTTGTTGCTGCTGGTCAGCGCCACTGTAGCTGCCAGAGCGCCTATTGAGATTATCACGGTAGGCACCTTTCATTTTAACTTTCCCAATCAGGACAGGATCAAGGTGGCCGCAGCCGACCAAATCGATATTCTGGCACCGCAGTATCAACAGCAATTAGCAGATATTGTGTTACAACTGCATCAGCTAGCGCCCACCCATGTGGCGGTGGAATATAAAACTGCCAAGGCCGAGGCCCTTGAGCGCGATTATCAGGCCTATCTGGCCGGCCAGTTTGACCTGCCACGCTCAGAAACCTACCAGCTGGGCTTTCGGCTAGCCAAACAGGCCGGGCTGCCCACCGTCTATGCGCTGGATACCTGGGGCGCCATGCCAGCGCATGTTGAACAACTGATCAATGATGATATGCAAAATCAGGCGTTTAAACGCAGTTTCAGTGATCACCCTGACACTGCCATGCGATTTGAAAGCAAGCAGCCCATTACACTGGCACAGTCCAGTTTGCACAAAGCCTTGCTGTTATTAAACCAGCCCGACTATCTGGAAAAAAACTTGGGTAACTATTTTCTGGCCCAGTTTAAATACGAACAGACGCCGGGTGATTATACTGGTGCCGACTTCGAAGCCGGCCGCTGGTTTAGTCGAAATTTGCGTATCTTACGCAATATTCAGCGCATTCCGGCAAAGCCGGGCGACCGGATTGTGGTGATCTACGGCAACGGCCATCTGGGCCTGCTCAACCCCTGGCTGGATGCCTCACCGGAATATCAGCGTATTCCGCTGGACCAGGTGCTACAGGTACCGGCAGAGTAAGGGCAGGGCGTGGTGACGCCCTGCAGCAGACAGTTAGATATCGCTTTGGCGCAGCGGTTGAATAGACAGCTCCACGCGGCGGTTGGTCTGGCGATTGCTGGCACTGGTATTAGGCACTTTGGGCTGGTATTCACCCATGCCAGCTGTAGTGATCCGCTGAGGATTCACATTGTTTGAAATTAGCAGATTCTTTACCGCATTGGCACGTTGCTCAGACAGGTTTTGATTGTACTGCTCTGAACCGGTGTCATCGGTATGGCCCTGGATCATCAGAACCGTTTTCTCGTATTCGTTAACCACTGTGGCCACGTCCTTCAGTACCGGGTTGAACTGGTTGTTGACCGCTGCACTGTCGGTGGCAAAGGTGATATCACCCGGCATCACCAGTTTCAGGTTGTCGCCTTCACGCACCACTTGCACGCCCGTATCGGCTAGCTCTTCACGTAACGCTTCTTCCTGGCGATCCATATAATTACCAATCGCGCCGCCGGCAATGGCACCTACCGCGGCCCCCCACGCATAACGACTTTTATCATTATCGCCGGTGGCTTTACCCAACAGGGCACCAGCGACCGCGCCGATGGCGGCACCTTTTTGGGTATTTGAGCTGTTCGCACAGCCGGTGAGTGCAACAGTGGTGGCAACCAGGCCGGTAATCAGTAGTTTTTTCATAACATCCTCGTGAAACAAATAGTCAGGGTACAGCGCCAGTCAGCAGGGGCTGACCACAATCCGCATCCTATGTTGTTGATTGTTGAGTTGTTGGTAAAAGCAAAACCCATTCCAGCATGAAACGGGTCTGTGCGCTTTGTTACGGTTAAATGGCCACAGACCGTTCAAAAAAACTGTTCACATCGATGTTGTAATCACTGGCCAGCGCGGCAGACTCAATACTAAAACGGCTGTCACTGGCCAGATCCACATCTTTTGGCTCCACATAATGCCCGCCGCTGATGGAATAAAAGATTTTTACCACAGGTTTGGCTGGCGAGGCATTTTGCTGCATGACCATGGCCAGCTTGTTGGTATTCAGCTTGACCAGACTGCCCACCGGGAACACGCCCATGCAATGAATAAACTTATCCACCAGCGCTTTGTCCAGCCGCGCCGGACAATCGCTGAGCAAAATCTTTAGCGCTTTTTGACAGGACATACCGGGTTTATACACCCGCTCGGCAGTCAGGGCATCGTACATATCGGCGATGGCCAGCATCCGCCCGGCGTGTGAGATATCCTGCCCGGCGGTGCCAGCCGGATAGCCCAGACCATCCAGACGCTCGTGATGCTCACTGACCGTGCGGACCAAAGCCGGTTCAATGTTGGCTTGTTGTAACGCCTCAACGCCAAATTGCACATGCTGCTTCATGACCTGCATCTCATCATCGGACAAACGGCCGGGTTTGTGCAAAATAGCATCGGGGATCTGGATTTTGCCCAAATCATGCAAAAAGCCGGCGTGCGCGAGTGCTTCAACCTCTGCATCGTCCATCTTCAGGTAGCGGCCGAAGTTAGCCAGTATGATGGCAACATTAAGAGAGTGCTCCAGCAGATAATCGTCTTTTTCACGGATTTTGGTCAAGCAGAGCAGAGCATCGGGATTACGGTCGATGGACGCCACCAGCTTTTGCGAAAAATCCTGCGGGATCTTGTCGTCAAAGGGTAAACCTTTTTTGACCGTGGCCAGCAGGGATTTTTGAATTGCCTTACCCTGTTTGTGCAGCTTTTCAGCGCGAATAATTTCCGAGCTAAACGAGACCCGTTGCGGTTTTTCCTTTGCGGTTGCGGGTGCAGCCTGGCTGGTATCGCTAGCAGAGTCGGCAGGCGGATCCTGCCTGGCCATGTCCACAATCAGCTTACGTACGCCGCGTTTTTTTAACGTGTCGATCACAGCCTGAGAGCCCACCCGGCCACTGGATTTGATTTTGACCGCGCCGGTCTGGTGGGTGATTTCTGTAACATACATGCCCGGTTTCAGGGCATCGATGGAAATCGCGGTTAAGGTTGTCTTGCTCATACATCACTCATATTCAGGCCGCTTGAGACTGCGGCCGCTATTAATCCATTATTTAGTGCGTAAGGGCGTGTAACATTTCCGCCAGCGATGGTTGCCATTGATAGCGGCTTAGCGCTACCCGCCAGTGGCTGAAAATCACACATTCTTGTTGTAACCGGGTACGCTGCTCAATGGCCTGTGCGGATCCGGGTGAAAAGGCCAGCTGGCCACTGGCCCGCACAACCCGGTGCCACGGCAACTGGCGTTCGGCTGGGCAGTGTCGTAGGGCTGTTCCGACCAGGCGAGCACGGCGCGGTAACCCGGCTAAATCGGCAACTTGCCCGTAAGTGGCGACCTGACCCGGAGGGATAAGGGCCACTACCTGATAAATTTGCTCGTAACTGGCTGCCTGAGGCATACTCACGCCTTATTGTCTTACTGTGTCATCTATGCGTTGTTATTGCCACCGCTGCGGCTATCCGGCCGCCACTTGTGTATGCGCTGCCGTTTCCGAAGTTGCGTCACCGGTCGATCTGGTGGTACTGCAACATCCTAAAGAAGCCAGCCATGCCAAAAACACCGTGCGCCTGGCGCAACTGGCGTTGCCCGGCTTACAGGTGATCTCAAGCGATGATACGGCTGCGCTAGCGGACTTGCAGCATGCTTACAGCACACGCCACAGCGGCCTCATTTATCCTTCAGCGCAAAGCGCGCCGCTAGAATCAGCGGTATTTACCCAGGCGCCACCACAGCTGTTAGTCGTGCTCGACGGATCCTGGGGTCAGGCGTACCGCTTATTGCAACAGCACCCGTGGTTATCCGCGCAGCCACAGTGGCATTTTAGTCAGGCACCGGGCACTCGCTATGCTATTCGCCACACTTCCAAGGCTGCCAGCTTGTCCAGTTTAGAAGCTATCGCCTATACCCTGCAGGCCGGTTATGGTGTCAACAGCACGCCGTTGCTGCACTTGCAGGATGCCATGCAGGCGCACTGGCAGGGGCCGGCACACCACCGGCGCTAAGCGCTGTGCTACTACCCCTGAATACTACTAAACAGCCACATAATCGGAACCGCCAGGCCACACAAACTCACCACCCACTGTAGTGAGCGGCTGACCGGTGGCACACTCCAGGCATCCAACGCTTCGGCCTGCGCATCCAGGCGGCGCTGCGCATGTTGCTTAACCCGGGCATCATAATCTGGATGTTGCTGCAAATAACGTTGTTTACGTTTCAGCCGCTTGAGCTCTGCAGACTTATACGCTTCGCCCTGACGGGCATGCTGCAGATGCAGACTCATGCCATACAATGTCAGAATCGCCAGTAGCAGGCTCAGGGCGATAAGGAGCTGGGAAGCGCCTGGCACATACAGTGCAATAAGTGGCAGCAGGAGGGCTGCGCCAGCCACCACATACATCAGATAATCAATGATATCGGTAAAGCGCTGTTGTTGGCTGAACGCATCCAGCGAGTCTGGCGCCGAGACAAAAAAATGTTTGGCAATAAAGCGCGGCAGGTTACAGCACTGAAAAACCACCAGCCAGCCCAACCAGGCTGCCAGAATGAGCTGGCTATACGGTACCAGCGAAAAGCGGGTTAGTGGCGGTAGCTGGCCGGCTAACACCGTCATGCCCAGCATGCTTATCGTCAACAGCGCTGCCAGCAGCGCCTGGTTGCGCAAGCGGTTGTACGCCCGTCGACGGTAATCGCAAAAATAGCTTAACTGGCGCGTAGTCAGTAAAAAACTTTGCATGGCCACATTGAGCCGTTGGTAGATCCCCAGTAGCACCACGGCCAGAGCCGCTACAACCGGGGTGAGCACCAACACCGGGCCGCACCAGGTCATAAAGGGCGACACCATCGAGGGTGGGGCATACAGCGCCACCAGCACATACTGAAGCGCGAGAATGGCCGCAACATAATACGCCGGCGCCAGCCAGATCGGCGCGCGCTGATATTGCGGATAATGAATAAAAATGTTCATCAGGCCTTTTACGACAATCCGTTAAAGTCCTTCACACTGTTGGAAATCGGCGTCCTGCTGATTGATTTTATTATTTATGTACCGGCCATTATGCCGGTTTTTGGCTAGTGTACTGGCTGTTGAAAGCGCTCACAATCTTTCGATGATCTTTTTTTGCTCAACGGACCAGTCTGATAGATAAAAAAAACCCGGCCAAAGCCGGGTTTTTCGCGCATGCTGTATGCTGCTTTACTTTCGCAATTTGCGAATCAACCGCAATTGTGCGATGGCTTCGGCCAGCTCGTGAGCGGCTTCTGCATAGTCAAAGTCAGCGCCTGGATTGGCGATGTGCTCTTCAGCACGACGTTTTGCGTCTTCGGCGGCTTGTTCGTCCAGATCTTCTGCACGCACCGCGGTGTCAGCCAGAACGGTGACATTGCCAGGCTGTACTTCCAGTACCCCGCCTGCCACATAAATCACTTCTTCTTCACCGTGCTGTTTAACTAAACGCACCATCCCAGGTTTAATTGCAGTGATCAGTGGCGCGTGACCCGGATGAATACCCAGCTCACCTTCGCTGCCTGTCACCTGTATTGTTTCTACGCGGCCTGAAAAAATCTTTTCTTCCGCACTGACCACATCCAGATGAACTGTCATAGCTGCCATTCAAACCTCCAAAGTGGGTAGTCGGCGTAATGCCAGACAGCCGGTTAACCGGCTGCCCCAGCATCATTACGCTTTCTTGGCTTTTTCTTTCTTGGCTTTCTCAACAGCTTCTTCGATGGAACCAACCATGTAGAAGGCTTGTTCAGGAAGCTCGTCGTGCTCGCCATCCAAGATTGCTTTAAAGCCATTGATAGTGTCTTTCAATGGTACGTACTTACCAGGGGCACCGGTAAATACTTCAGCAACGAAGAACGGCTGCGACAAGAAGCGCTGAATCTTACGTGCACGGGTTACTACCAGCTTGTCTTCTTCAGACAGCTCGTCCATACCCAGGATCGCAATGATGTCTTTCAGCTCTTTGTAGCGCTGTAGAACGGTTTGAACACGACGCGCGATGTCGTAGTGTTCCTGCCCGATAACCAGCGGGTCCAGCTGACGTGAGGTTGAATCCAGTGGATCAACCGCCGGGTAGATACCCAGTGATGCGATATCACGTGACAGTACAACCGTTGCATCCAAGTGAGCAAAGGTGGTGGCTGGCGACGGATCCGTCAGGTCATCGGCTGGTACGTATACCGCCTGGATAGACGTGATTGAACCTGTCTTGGTCGAGGTGATCCGTTCCTGCAGTACACCCATCTCTTCAGCCAGTGTAGGCTGATAACCTACTGCAGAAGGCATCCGGCCCAGCAGGGCTGATACTTCGGTACCCGCCAGGGTATAACGATAGATGTTATCGACGAAGAACAGTACGTCACGGCCTTCATCACGGAATTTTTCCGCCATGGTCAGACCGGTCAGGGCGACACGCAGACGGTTGCCCGGTGGCTCGTTCATCTGACCGTACACCAGCGACACTTTGTCCAGAACGTTTGAATCGTTCATTTCATGATAGAAGTCGTTACCTTCACGGGTACGCTCACCAACACCAGCAAATACCGAGAAACCACTGTGCTCGATGGCGATGTTACGGATAAGCTCCATCATGTTTACGGTTTTACCTACACCGGCACCACCAAACAGACCCACTTTACCACCCTTGGCAAACGGGCAAACCAGGTCGATAACCTTGATGCCGGTTTCCAGAATTTCCAGTGAGTTAGACTGTTCTTCGTAGCTAGGCGCTGCACGGTGAATCGACATACGCTCTTCTTCACCGATTGGACCCGCTTCGTCGATAGGGTTACCCAGTACATCCATGATCCGGCCCAGGGTTTTTGTACCCACTGGCACCATGATGGGCGCATTGGTGTTTTCTACCGGTAGGCCACGCTTCAGCCCGTCGGTGGTCCCCATTGCGATGGCACGCACGATGCCGCCGCCTAATTGTTGTTGCACTTCCAGGGTTAGCCCGGATAAGTCACCGTCGGTGACTCGCAGTGCGTCGTATACACCAGGTACCGCATCTTGTGGAAATTCGATATCCACAACGGCGCCGATGATTTGGACGACCTTACCTTGACTCATAATTTGTCCTCGTTATCTTTTTTAAACCTTTGCCTACACCGCTGCGGCGCCGCTCACAATTTCGCTGATTTCTTGCGTAATTGCGGCCTGACGCGCTTTATTGTATACCAGCTGCAGATCGTCAATAAGGTTGCCGGCGTTATCGGTAGCAGCTTTCATTGCTACCATTCGCGCGGCCTGCTCTGACGCAGCATTTTCCACTACGCCCTGGTACACCTGGGATTCAACATAACGCACCATCAATGATTCCAAGATTTCTTTTGGATCAGGTTCGTAAATGTAATCCCAGCGATGCTGATATGCTTTGTCTTCAGACTTGGGCAAAGGCAGTAACTGATTGATCACAGGCTTTTGTGTCATGGTATTAACAAAGTCGTTGTACACCAGGTAAACCCGGTCCAGCTTGCCTTCGTCAAATGCTTTTAGCATGACACGGACGACGCCTACTACATCACTGACAGATGGCTTGTCACCCAAACCGGATTCAGCTGCAAGCAACTTGCCGCCGTACCGTTTGAAAAACGCACACGCCTTAGAACCTAAGGCTGCAAAATCCACCTCGACCTCTTGTTCACGCCATTTTTTGACGTCCTGGGCAACCGCTTTAAACTCGTTGGAGTTCAAGCCGCCACACAGACCACGGTCGGTGGAGATCACAATGTAGCCAACCCGTTTCACGTCACGATCCTCAAGGTAAGGATGACGGTATTCCAGGTTTCCGTTTGCGATATGACCAATCACTTTAAGCATGTTCTGTGCATAGGGACGGCCGGTAGCCATCCGTTCCTGCGCCTTTTTCATTTTAGACGCAGCAACCATTTCCATTGCACTGGTAATCTTTTGAGTATTTTTAATACTCCCAATCTTACCTTTTATCTCTTTACCGCTAGCCATGACTATCTCCCGTTAACCCAACAGTGTGCCAGCCTTACGGCCGGCACCGGCGATTACCACGTTTGTGTTTCTTTGAACTTAGTCAAAGCTTCACTTAACTTATTGGCAATCTCGTCGTTGTAGTTTCCAGACTCATTGATAGTCTTCATCAGCTCAGCATGTTCGCTGTTCATGTAAGAATGCAGCGCTGCTTCGAAGTCCAGAATCTTGTTTAGCTCGATACCTTTCAAGAAGCCTTTTTCCACTGCAAACAATGATACACCCATGTCGGCAATCGACAGTGGCGTATATTGCTTTTGCTTCATCAGTTCGGTAACACGCTCACCATGCTCCAGCTGTTCACGGGTTGCTTCGTCCAAATCAGAAGCAAACTGCGAGAACGCTGCCAGTTCACGGTACTGTGCCAGGGCCAGACGAATACCGCCACCCAGCTTCTTGATGATCTTGGTCTGTGCTGAGCCACCAACCCGCGATACTGAGATACCGGCGTTAACCGCTGGGCGAATACCCGCGTTAAACAGGTCAGTTTCTAAGAAGATCTGACCATCGGTAATCGAGATTACGTTGGTAGGTACGAACGCCGATACGTCACCCGCCTGGGTTTCGATGATTGGCAGCGCAGTCAATGAGCCGGTTTTGCCTTTTACTTCACCATTGGTAAAACGCTCAACATAGTGCTCGTTTACCCGTGCTGCACGTTCCAGCAGACGCGAGTGAAGATAGAAAACATCACCAGGATAAGCTTCACGGCCAGGAGGACGTTTCAGCAGCAAAGAGATTTGACGGTAAGCAACAGCTTGCTTGGACAAATCATCATAAACAATCAGGGCATCTTCACCGCGATCGCGGAAGTATTCACCCATGGTACAGCCAGAGTAAGGTGCCAGGTATTGCAGGGCTGCAGACTCAGACGCAGAAGCCGCCACCACAATGGTGTGCTCCATGGCGCCGTGCTCTTCCAGTTTGCGTACCACGTTAGAGATGGTAGACGCTTTCTGACCGATAGCTACATACACACATTTAATACCGGTGCCTTTCTGGTTGATGATGGCATCCACCGCCATAGCGGTTTTACCGGTCTGACGGTCACCGATGATCAGCTCACGCTGACCACGACCTACCGGGATCATGGCATCAACAGATTTATAGCCGGTTTGTACAGGCTGGTCGACCGATTGACGGTCGATAACGCCAGGGGCGATCTTCTCTACCGGTTCAAAGCCTGCTGAGTCCAGCGAGCCTTTACCGTCGATAGGTTCACCCAGGGTGTTTACGACACGACCTAACAGACCGTGACCAACCGGAACTTCCAGGATACGGCCAGAAGAAGCCACTTTAGTGCCTTCTGTCAGATCCGCGTATGGGCCCATAACAACCGCACCAACCGAGTCTCGCTCAAGGTTCAGTGCGATAGCATAGCGACCACCAGGAAGCTCAATCATTTCGCCTTGCATGACATCTGCCAGGCCATGGATACGGATAATACCGTCGGTTACCGCTACGATAGTACCTTCGTTGCGGGCTTCACTGGCTACATTAAACTGTTCAATTCTTTTTTTGATCAGTTCTGCAATTTCAGTGGAATTAAGTTGCATGCTCTTATCCCCGTTATGCTTGCAACGTGTCCGCCAGACGCGCCAGTTTTGCTTTTACCGAGCCGTCGATAACAGTATCGCCGGCCTGGACAACAAAACCTGCGATCAGGTCAGGGTTCACATTACAATTAAGCTTCACTTTACGTGCCAAACGTTCTTCTAATGTTGCCTTGATTTGCGCTTGTTGCTGGGCACTCAGTTCTGTCGCAGATGTTAAGTCAACCTCAACTTCTTTGTCATACTCAGCTTTAAACCCATCAAACAATACACTGATGTGCGGCAAGACAAGCAAACGTTCATTTTCTGCCAGAACTTTCACAAAGTTTTGGCCATGTTGGTCAAGTTGTTCACCACAAATATTGATAAACATCTCTGCCAGGGTTTCCGGCGCCACAGCACCAGTTAATAACTGGTGCATGGCTTCGTTGTCGGCAACCTGACCGGCAAAGGTCAACATTTCCTGCCACTGGGGCACGGTTTGGTGCTCGACCGCAAAATCGAAAGCAGCTTTAGCGTAAGGACGAGCAACGGTTGTCAATTCAGACATGGCTCATCTCCCTCTTAAAGCTCAGCGACAAGTTTTTCAACAATGTCGTTTTGTGCTTGAGCATCGATTTCACGTTGAAGAATCCGCTCAGCGCCGATCACTGCCAGGGCAGCCACCTGCTTGCGCAGTTCTTCTTTGGCACGATTGCGTTCAGCTTCAATTTCGGCATAACCGGATGCGATAATTTTTTCGCGTTCGGCCTGACCTTTCTGCGTTTCTTCATCAACAAGTTGATTGGCACGCTTTTTGGCCTGTTCGATAATTTCAGCTGCTTGCGCTTTCGCCTCTTTTAATTGCTCGGTGGCTTTTTCCCGAGCAAGTTCCAGGTCTTTTTCAGCCCGATCAGAAGCTTCCAGGCCGTCGGCAATCTTCTTCTGACGTTCTTCAATCGCGCCCAGCAATGGTGGCCAGACGTACTTCATGCAGAACCACACAAAGACGATAAACGCGATTAATTGACCAATTAGAGTGGCGTTAATATTCACAACCGCTCCTCCTCATAATGTTCGCTAATAGACGGTTAGTTAAAAAATTAAGCACCAACAGCGAACAACAGGTATAGAGCGATACCAACACCGATCATCGCGATGGCGTCGATAAGACCCGCTACGATGAACATTTTCACTTGCAGTTGAGGTGCCAGTTCTGGTTGACGAGCAGCAGATTCTAAGAACTTACCACCCAGCAGACCAAAACCAATAGCAGTACCCAGGGCACCCAGACCGATCAATAGTGCAACAGCGATGTATAACATTTACGTCTCCGATTTAAGTTAAATTTAAAGTTGAAAGTTAAACTTGATAGTACTGGCAACACCGAACGCGCAGCCAGCACCGGTACTTCGTTAGTGGTCTTCGTGCGCCAGGCTTAGATACACGATGGTCAGCATCATGAAAATAAAGGCCTGAAGTACGATAACCAGAATATGGAAAACCGCCCATGGGAAGTGCAGCGGCAACTGCCATAAGCCCAGAGTTGCGATAAGAATAAAAATCAGCTCACCGGCATATAAGTTACCGAATAACCGCAGAGCCAGCGAGAACGGGCGGGCCAGCAGGGTCACCGATTCCAGGATAAAGTTAACCGGGATCATCGACCAGTGGTTAAACGGGTGCATGGTCAGCTCTTTAGTGAAACCACCGATACCTTTAACCTTGATGGAATAGAACAAAATCAGGGCAAATACGCCTAAGCCCAGGGCCAGCGGCAGGTTCAGGTCAGTGGTAGGAACCACTTTCATGTACACATGATGCGGATCAACACCGGTGGCAGCAGCGCCAATCTGGCCGGCAGCCCACGGTAAAAAGTCAACCGGTACTAAGTCCATCAGGTTCATCAGGAAAACCCAGACAAAAATAGTCAAACCCAGCGGGGCAATTAGTTTGTTGCGGCCATGAAATGAATCACGCACGTTGTCGTTCACAAACTCAACAGTCATTTCAATAAATGCCTGTGTTTTGCTGGGAACCCCAGTGGTGGCTTTTTTTGCGACCCGGCGGAATAGCCATAAAAACAGTACGCCCAGCAGAATCGACCAGCCCAGAGTATCAATGTTCCATACCCAAAAACCGGCTTCCTGACACACTGTCGAGGCTTCTTCCAATCCCATACCATAATTTGTCTGCAGACCATCGTCTGTCATACACATGGTGGCATTGGTCAAGTGGTGGACAATATACTCTTGTGTTGTTTGCTCAGATGCCATGTTTTAACCCAAAGTTGAAAGTGTAAAAACGGTTGTCTTTGCTTCTGTGTCTTATTGTGTTGTACACATGCAGCTTATTTTTCATTGTTGGTGCTGCTGAAGCAAGGTTAGCCAGTAGCTAACCGTCGCTACTGCAAATCCCGCGAAGAGGGTGAGAGGGGCTGCATGCAATCCCTTAAATGCAATAACGAATAAAATTATACTGATTACCAGTTTGCTCTTGGCACCCTGGCTAAAACTTCGGGCCACCTGCTGGTTTTGCCGCGCCCCGGCGTAGCGAAACGCAAACCAGGCAAAGACGACATTGGGCACAATACTGATTGCAGCACCCAGCCCCCAGGACAGCGCGTGATGCAGGTTAACTAGCGCGCCACATACTGCTGTAGCAACCCCGCTAACCAGCAGTTGCACTACTAAGGCACGCCGGGCCAGCTGTTTTCCGGTTTTTACCAGGTCATGTCGCACAGCGCATCTCTTTGGCTTCTGCCCTACTAAAAAGCGTCAGAAGTATACTGTTTTGCCGATAATTTTCAACAGTCCATCGGGTTTTGAAAGTGATTCTGAAACATTTCTGTCGCGATTTCGTTACGCGCAGCCATACGATGCTGTTTTTCTGTGCAAATTTAATGCGGTGCTACTACAACATTGTTAATCAGCTGTTGCTAGTGGATTTTTGACAAAATTCCGTCTAGCTGCTCCAGATCGCTGAAATTAATCACAATTTTACCTTTTCCTTTGGGGTTGTGATCAATGCTTACCGCGGTACCTAAGTTTTCGGATAACCGAGTCATCAGCTTTTCCACATCCGGGTCGCGCTCTTTTGCCGGTTTTGCCGGTGCCGGCTCTAAAAATTTGCGTACCAGCTTTTCGGTATCCCGTACAGTTAGGCCCTTGCCCGACACCACCTGAGCGGCTTCACTTTGGTGTTCACCTTCTAATGCCAACAATGCCCGGGCATGGCCCATTTCAATATCACCGTGCTCGAGCAGCAGCTTCACATCATCGTTCAGGTTGTTAAGGCGTAGCAGGTTAGTCACCGAGGTGCGGGACTTGCCCACCGCTTCGGCCACTTCAGCATGGGTCAGGTCAAATTCGTGCATCAGCCGCTGCAGTGCCTGCGCTTCTTCCATGGCATTCAGATCTTCGCGCTGAATGTTTTCAATCAGGGCAATGGCCACAGCGGCTTCATCCGGCACATCTTTGATTAAACAGGGTACCACTTCCAGTTGCGCCATCTGCGCCGCGCGCCAGCGCCGTTCACCAGCCACAATTTCATAACGCTGGTCGTCGGTTTGGCGTACCACAATGGGTTGGATCACGCCCTGCGAGCGGATGGAGGAAGCCAGTTCTTCCAAGGCTTCGGGCGACATATCTTTACGTGGCTGATATTTGCCCGGGCCTAATAATTCGATAGGCAGCTTTTTTAATTCAGACTGCACCGGGGTCAGGTCGGCGTCGGCTTGCGCCTGTTGTTTTTGGGCCGATGACTGGCTGGTTGCCAACAGAGCATCCAATCCACGCCCCAGCCCTCTTTTTTTTGCTGACATAATTTCCTCAATCACTCTTTGCAGACTTGTGCGTCTGCTTCACCGGGCTTAGCTGGCCTGCGCAGCGGGCGCTCCGGCCTTATCACGGCGGCGCAAAATTTCCCCGGCCAGTGCCAGATAGGCTTTGGCACCGGTAGACGACTTATCATAATACATGGCCGGCGTACCAAAGCTGGGCGCTTCGGCCAGCCGCACATTGCGGGGGATCACGGTGCGATACACCTGCTCGCCAAAATGCCGTTTGAGCTGTTCTGAGACATCGTTGGCCAGACGGTTGCGTGGATCGTACATCGTGCGCAAGACCCCTTCAATCTTCAGCGCCGGATTAACCACCGAGGCTAGTTTTTGAATGGTATCCATCAGGGCGGTCAGGCCTTCCAACGCGTAATATTCACATTGCATCGGCACCAGCACCGAATCGGCAGCAGCCAGCGCGTTGACCGTCAGCTGGTTCAGTGACGGCGGACAATCAATAAAGACAAAGTCGTAGTAGTCCATCACCGAACTCAAGGCATTGCGCAGGCGCACCTCGCGGGCGAACATTTCCATCAACTTGATTTCAGCAGCGGTCACATCGCCGTTGGCCGGAATGATATCGTATTTGCCCGAGGTATTTTTGACAATTACCTCATCGATGGGCTTTTCTTCAATTAACAGTTCAAAACAGGTGGCATCCACTTCGTATTTGTCCAGGCCGCTGCCCATGGTGGCATTGCCCTGGGGATCGAGGTCGATAAGCAAGACTTTGCGCTTGGTCGCCGCCATCGACGCTGCCACATTTACCGCGGTGGTGGTTTTGCCCACACCGCCTTTTTGATTCGCTATCGCGATAACCTTAGCCACACGTCATCCTGTTATGCTTTTTTAATTGTCACCAAATGGCGTTCGCCGACCAGATCGGGGACCTCAAGCGGCTGCACGTTGATAACTTGAAAGTGATCACTCACTTCTTCAATCTCTCTGTGCGGAAACTGGCCTTTGAGGGCGAGGAAGTTGCCTGTTGAATCTACCAGATGCGCGCACCAGTGCAACATATCTTTTAACGATGCAAAGGCCCGGCTAAGCACCACATCATAGGCCGGATCACCGGGGTGGTCTTCAACCCGGGTGTGCACGCACATCACATCGGGCAGGCCCAGCTCGTGCACGCACTGCTTCATAAAGCGTACCCGCTTGCCTAAACTGTCCAGCAAGGTAAAGTGGCAATGGGGCAACACAATGGCCAGCGGCATACCGGGCAGACCCGGGCCGGTGCCCACATCAATCACTCGCGTACCGTGGATATGCGGCATGATGCTCAGCGAATCCAGGATATGTTTGACCATCATCTGCTCGGGGTCACGCACCGAGGTCAGATTGTAGGCTTTGTTCCATTTGTGCATCAACGTCACATAGGCGACCAGTTGCTGCTGTTGCTCAGCAGACACCGATAAGCCCATGGTGGCGATGCCTTGTTCCAGTATTCTGGCCAGTTTGGCTGTATCTACCGCAGTGCTCACGCGCTGGCTTGCTCCTGTTTTCGTAATAGGCCATGTTTTTTCAGATACACCAGCAGCAACGAGATGGCTGCCGGTGTGATGCCTGAAATTCTTGAGGCTTTGCCGATGGTTTCGGGCCGTGCTTCGGTCAGTTTGGCCACCACCTCATTGGATAAGCCGGAGATTTTGCTGTAATCAAAATCTCTTGGCAACAGCGTATTTTCATGACGCTGAGTCTTGGCAATTTCATCCAGCTGGCGGGTGATGTAGCCAGCATATTTTATTTGGATTTCTACCTGCTCAGCAGCGATAGGATCGCTTAAGCCCGGGCCTAAGCTTTCCACCTGCATCAGGCGGCTGTAAGTCATCTCCGGCCGACGGATCAGCTCTTCCAGCGAATGCTCACGGCTAATGGGATTTTTCAGTTTTTGGTTCAGCTCGCCACAGGCGGCATGTTGCGGGTGGACCCACAAACTGCGCAAGCGTTGTTGCTCTTGCTCCACTGCTTCCATTTTTTGATTGAAGGCCTGCCAGCGAGCATCATCCACCAGGCCAACCTCGCGGCCCAGGCTGGTCAAACGCATATCGGCATTGTCTTCACGCAGCAGCAGGCGATATTCAGCCCGGCTGGTAAACATGCGGTAAGGTTCTTTGGTGCCCATGGTAGCCAAGTCGTCGATCAGCACCCCCATGTAAGCCTGATCGCGGCGCAACATCAGCGGGTCAGCCTGTTTGACCTGCAACGCGGCATTGGCGCCGGCCACCAGGCCCTGGGCACCGGCTTCTTCATAACCGGTGGTGCCGTTGATTTGGCCGGCAAAGAACAAGCCATTCAGGTACTTGGTTTCCAGCGTTTGCTTCAAATCGCGCGGATCAAAGAAGTCATACTCGATGGCATAGCCCGGGCGCACAATGTGCGCATTTTCAAAGCCTTTGATGGAACGCACCAGTTCCATCTGGATATCAAACGGCAAACTGGTGGAGATCCCGTTGGGATACACTTCCATGCTGGTCAGGCCTTCGGGCTCCACAAAGATCTGATGCGAGGTTTTGTCGGCAAAGCGGGTGATCTTATCTTCGATGCTGGGGCAGTAACGCGGACCCACCCCTTCGATCACTCCGGTAAACATCGGGCTGCGATCTAGGCCGCGGCGGATGATGTCGTGGGTTTTTTCATTGGTGTGGGTGATGTAGCACGGGATCTGCGTTGGATGCATACTGCGATCGCCCATGTAGGACACCACCGGCACCGGATCATCGCCGGGTTGCGCCTGCATCACACTAAAGTCCAGGCTGCGCGCATCCAGACGGGCCGGAGTGCCGGTTTTTAAGCGATCAACCCGAAACGGCAGCGCCCGCAAACGATCGGCCAACGCGATAGACGGCGGATCGCCGGCGCGGCCGCCACGATAATTTTCCAGGCCGATATGGATCGTCCCACCCAAAAATGTACCTACTGTGAGCACCACGGCTTTGGCTTTGATCTTCAGCCCCATCTGGGTGACCACACCGTACACCCGATCATTTTTTACCAGCAGATCGTCACAGCTTTGCTGGAACAGGGTGAGGTTGGGCTGTTGCTCTACCATGGTGCGGATCGCCTGACGATACAAACTGCGATCAGCCTGAGCCCGAGTAGCGCGCACGGCTGGCCCTTTGCTGGAGTTTAACGTGCGAAACTGGATCCCGGCCTGATCGGTAGCCAGCGCCATGGCGCCGCCCAGAGCATCAATTTCTTTCACCAGATGTCCTTTGCCGATGCCACCGATCGCCGGATTACACGACATCTGGCCGATCGTTTCGATGTTGTGTGTCAGCAGCAGGGTGTTGGATCCCATGCGAGCTGCAGCCATTGCGGCTTCGGTGCCGGCATGGCCACCGCCAACCACAATGACATCAAATTCTTGTTGATAGAACATGGCAAACCTCACAAATGCACAGGGGGAAAATGATCTGAGACTTTTTCGAAAAAAGGGCGCGTATTTTAGCTGACTTGGCGGCTAATGAAAATGGTTAAATCTTCTGCACTGATGCCCGGCTGGTAAGGGATCGGCTGGCGTTAATTAATATATGATCTCTTAAGATCTTTTTATATTTATATCTATTAGGATCGGGCAGATCTGTTGATAAGCGATCATTTTGTATAGATCACAGGATCTTACGCAATGAACAACTGGTGTATGGAGGCGATCATAACCGGGGCGCGATCTTGTGTATAAACCCCCTACTTATCCACACTGGCAATTGGCGGCAAACTTATGCCGTTACTGATCAAAGCTTATACACAGCGGGCTAGGGGATCATATCCACAACAGTGATCAAACTGTGATCCTAATGGGGATAAGTTGTCGATGTTGTGGGCAAAATGATCGCAGGATCCGGCGGTAGCGGGTGCTGCAGGCAGATCGTTTTGCACAGGCGATCTTGTCCACATTGATCGCAAATGGCGATCGTGATCAGTGCGCCGCTAGCATTGCCTAAAAAATAATAAGTGAAAAATGGCCAAAAAAAAGCGCTGAAGGCCAGCGCTTGGTTACATCAGATTAGCGAACCTGATTGGGTTGATAACGTTCAGGGGCCGCACTTGAGGGTTCGGCTTCGGCACTAGCCAGTCCGGCGCGCCGTGATGGTCCGGAAAAGCGTACCCGGTAGGTGTCGTATTCTTTGATACTCTCAAAGCAGTAGCGGCCGATGGCATGCTCCAGCTCGGCCAGGTTATGATTGGTAATCAAGATGCAGTTTTTCTTATTCACCAACCGTTGCCGCAACAGGTTGCCCAGCCAGCTTTGGGTGTTTTTTTTCAGCACGCTTTCATTCACACAGACTTCATCAAGGATGAGCAAGTCCACATCCAGCAGTTCCTGGTGGGCAGCACGAAACTTCTGACCGATATCGTCTTTGGCACTAAAATCGTAGGAAAAATAGCGCATCTCCAGCAAAGTGGAGAGTTGCCGGTACAGCACCGAAATTTCGTATTGATCGATCAGCTGGTGTGCGATGGCGCCGGCAATGTGCGATTTGCCGCGCCCGTAGTCACCGTAAAACAGCATCATGTGTGAGCCTGCCTGGCGCCAGGCAGGATCATCGTGGGCGGCGATAAATGACTGCGCGATAGAGACCGCTTCAATCACATCGTCGCTGTCTTCCACCAGGTTGCTGAAGGTCCAGTGTGGATTCAAATCGGAGCGCCCGTGGATAGCCGTGATCCGTTCTTTTTTCGAGCGCATCTGCATCTGGCGAACTTCGTCATTGGCCTGTTGTTCGTAGTGCTTTTTCAGGGTGTTGTAATCGATATATTCATCGTCCACCGGACCCTGTTTTTTGCCCAAAGCCTGGGCCAGGCGATTAATACGATCTTTGATTGAATCCATAGTATAACGCTTCTGTTACATGTGAGGTGGCGGAAAAGCGGTTATCACGACGACTTGCGTGCATGATATTTTTCAACCAGCTTTCGGGCATTATCATCTGCTTCAATACCTGGTGCAACCGGCACCTGCTGGCTGCCAACGGTTTGCTTGGGCGTGCTGCCTGTAGCTAAACGTTTATAGCGCTGCGCGTAGGCAAATTTTTGAGTCCATTGAAAATGGCTGAATACGACATTGGGACGGCCCAGCCAATAAGCAATAAAGTCGCCTACATCCTGCTCATCGAAGGTTTTATCGATGAGTCCCATCAGGCTGGCCATTTGCTCAAACAAAGCCGCATCCGGTTGCCAGGACGGGCGCATGGGCTGATGTTGACGGTGCAGATGGGCAAAGTCGTCTTGCTTTTCGGTACACAGCGGCAGCAACACCGTTTTGCCATTGAGGGTCTGTTCAAAGCTTAAATGCTGGGGCAGGGCGACCAGCCCAGCCTGCTCTAAATGGCGTAATAAGCTGTTGATTTGCCGGCCGCGAGTGTACGGCGGCTCGGCACTGTGTTCGGCATTGAGCAGAGTCAGCAAAAATTTGTAATTGAGCGGTTCACTGGTGGTGGTGGCCAGATTAGCCGTGGGCCGCAGGCCCAGGCAATATAATACCCGGGCATCATTGGCCAGCCCGCCACACAGTGCGTGATATTCTGCCTGGGTAAACATGCTAGGCGCTCAGTTTTCCTGCAAACCATTCCACCGCGGCATCCTCAGGAATGGGGTGATTCAGCACATCAATGTGTAACGGTTCTGCCAACAAGGTGGCGCCTGCCTGTTGCAACAAAGTTTCCATCTCCAGTGCGCCATGGCAAAACGTGTCGTAGCTGCTGTCGCCCAAACCGATGATATAGGCCTGAGTACCACTCAGGCTGGCTTGTTTGAGCTGTTCGGCAAAAGGCTGAATATTGTCTGGCAGTTCACCGGCCCCGTGAGTAGAGGTACAGATGACCCAGGTGGCACCGGTTTTGATGTTGTCTAAATCCGGGCTTAGCTGAATGTCGGTGGTATAGCCGGCTTGCTGGGCGGACTCGGCCAGGGCATCAGCCACATACTCGGCTGCCCCAAGCACAGAACCGACTAAAATTGTAAGGTGTTGAGACATAGATAAAATTCCGAAGAGAGAAAAAGAAGAAACCGGCAGCTCTGACTTATTAGCAAAAGCTGGCGGTGGGTCAGCACCCTAGTATACCGGCTAAAAATACCACGATCGATGAAAACGACACAAGCCAGCCTGGCTTTAGCAGCTCCTGTAGAACGTTATCCCTGTGAGTGACTGGCTATATTGAGAAAAATACAACCTCATTCCTTGTAAATTCGTCCTCCTACAACTTTTTTTACAACTTTTGGCACCACGTTCCACCTGCATTACTACTTCATTTTTTAATATAGCAATTATAGTTATTCAGCATTAACGATAATTAAAATTTGTTCACAAATGATCTCGATTATCCAATTAACAAAGCGACGATTAATTTGTTTGTCGATGAGTTTATGTGTGTCCTCGATCGGCTTATCGAACACATTAGAATTGTCTGTTCACGGCATGATCGAATCACGATGTGAAATACAATTCCCGGCAGGCAATAAAATGGATTTTTCAACGCAAAAAAGCTTAAGTTTGCCGCTGGATATTTATTGCAATCAGCCGATGCGGGTCAGGCTTTTTTCACAACATGGCGGGCTTAAACATTTGGCGCAGGGCAGCAATACAGTCAATCTTTATTCATTATCGGCATCATTTAATATTGCCAATATGCAATTAGATACTACCAGCACCGATTTACACGAAGGTCAGTCGGTGACCAGTTCCGGTGTAATTCCGTTTGCCACCAGCGGGCAACTGAGTATTACGCTAGAAAACAACCTGCTTTACGCGGGTCATTATAAAGACGTTATCGAAATCGAGGTTACCCCCTCCATACATAACGCCACAATGTAGCATCAGGTAGCACCTCTGCAGACCACTGCAGGAACACTCGCTCTGCTGTTTATGGGCTCAACAACAACCTAAACAATCAGGAAGCTTACTCATGTAAAAGCTATCATTATGTGCAGCAGCTGTAACCGCAATTTTTGCCTCTCAAGCCAATGCCGGCCCCGGGGATGTCCAGTTGGTGGGATTTGTTTCTCCCACGTGTGAAGTCAGGGCTTAGCCACCCAATTACTGGATTTTGGTAATGTCACCAACCCTGGTCAGAATGTATCTATCGGTATGTTCTTTTTATGTAACGACGTAGATGGCGCCACCGTGACATTGACAAGCGCCGAAGGGGCCTGGAATCAGACGATGCTGAAGATGTGGCATTGGCTTATGATGCAACCTTTAACCCCGCCGGTCTTGGCAGCTTTACAATGAATGCGCCGGGCGGCTTTGCAACCAACAATTTTTCACAAAGCAATTCTTATCCAGGCTCGTCTCTTCTTGCCGGTGGCGTTCCCGCGACATTATCTGTCACTACGGTTGGAAGCTCTATCTGGGCGGGTGGTTATTCTGACACCCTGACAGTGAACGTCACTTCTAACTAATCTACCTGCAGAGGCGGCCCATGCCGCCTCTATTTTCCCTTTCAGGCAAGGATAAATAACCATGGTCCGTTTACTTATCATGCTATGTTGTTTTTGGTGTGCCAGTGTGCAGGCATACAAAGTAGAACCTATGTCAATGGACATGCGGCCTATCGGCAAATACGCGCAAACCACATTGCGTATTGATAATACATCGCCTGCCCCCCTTACTGTCGAACTCCTTTCTTATTCGATGACCATGGACGCCTTTGGGGTGGAAACCATCGCGCCGGCTGATGAAGACCTGCTGGTGATCCCCATGACTGCTGTGATTCCCCCCGGTCGGTCGCAAACTGTCATGATACGCTATCTGGGCGACCCGGCTATTTCTGAGTCTAAGGCGTATCGGGTGGCTGTAAAGCAAGTGCGGGTAGCTGGTAACCATTCCGATTCTGCGCAAATGGGCTTACTGCTACAATTCAATACACTGATCAATGTTACACCAGAAAATAGCGAATCACGGCTAGCTATCAAAAGCATTGAACAAAACAATAATGACTGGTTAATAGAAGTAGAAAATAGTGGCAATAGTTACGGCCGTCTTAGTCGCACCCGTTGGTTAATTTCAGATGGTAGTCGCGACATACGTCTCAGCGGTAAACAAGTGGGCCAGCTTTTAGCAGGGACATTAGTTCTTCCTAACTCCACGCGGTTTTTTAAAATGAAACCGCTTGATAATTTCAATCCAGACTCATTATCTATTCAAATATTGAAGGAATAATCATGAGCGTGCTTCGAGGAGCAGTGTGGGTATTATTCTTTTTTCATTTTTATGCCCAGGCTGTAATTATTTCGCCTGCTGTAGTGGAAATGAATACAGATAAAAGCGCGGTGTCACAATTTACTGTTACCAATACATCCAGTGAAAAACTCCCCCTGGAAGTGGGGGTGTTTAAATTAAAGTTCGATAAAGATGGTGCATATTCAACCCACTGGGTCAGTAATGATAATTTACTGGTTTTTCCACCAGCCACAGTATTAGCGCCGGGGGCCAAACAAACCTTTCGGGTGCAATGGTTAGCAGAGACCCCGCCGAAGCAGTCACTTAGCTATTTTATTCGCTTTAGCCAGCTGACGCTGACCGAGCCCACACCATCGCCTGCTGCCTCCCAGGTCGCCTTTCAACTGCACTACAGTGCATTGTTGCATGTGGTGGCTGATAACCACCAGGCAGATGTTGTTTTACAGGTTAACGAGCAGGGCGAACGATTTTTGGTTAACCGCGGAAACCGGTTTACCTATACCAGCGCGGTGACATTTAGTCAGCCTGAACAAGCGCAGGAAAAGCGGTGGGACGAGGTGCTGGGCGAGCGTTTTATTCCACCACAGTCGGTGACCCGCTTGCCGGTTGGCCAAGACATTCCGGCGGGGCAATATCATGGCCTGGTTTTCTAAGTCTTTCACCCGGCGTTGCTGCCTGACGGCAACACTGGTCCTGTTTTTTGCCGTTAGCGTACCCGCTGCAGCTGTCTCGGTCATGCTTAACCCTACCGGGCAGGACATTACCCTGGTGTCGCTGATCAAAGTCAGCGACAGTGTACTGGGCGACACCGAGGTCACTATTACCGCTGACAACCAGATTATGGTGCCCAAAGACAGTACTTTGCAATTGTTAGAGCACAAGGTGGAGCCGCATACGTTGGCTGAGCTGGCTCAGCTGGGCGATGATGGCAGACTATCAGCGGCGCATTTTTCCCAGGTCGGTTTGCAGCTGAACTTTGATGCTGCCAGCATGGAGTTACAGTTATCAGTGCCGGCCGAACTCAGCCGTACACAGCAGCTAAGGCTGGACGGTGATCAGCAGCATACCGACTTTATTGACCCGGCATTTCTTAGTGGCTTTATTAATCTGACCGGCGCGGCTACTGATGTGCAAAATGTGTTGCAGCAAACCTCCAAGCAACGGGTGTACAGTGCCTTTACTGAAGCTGCACTCAATATTGGCCGGGTTAATTTGCAGTACGAAGCACGCCTAGAAAATCGCTCCGATGCTGCGGCATTGTTTTCCCGTCAGGGGACCCGCTTAAATTTGGATTTTGCTGACCAGGGCACTCGGCTGACCGTAGGTGATATGTTCAACTTGGGCACCACGTTTCAGGATGGTAAAGATATTCTGGGCATTGGGCTGACTCGGGACTTTAACCTGATCCCAACCCGCAATGCCCGCCCTCAGGCCAGCCAGGCATTTACCCTGCAGCGTACCTAGAATGTGGATGTGATGGTGGATGGCGTGATTGTAGAACGCCTCATTCTGGATGCCGGCAGTTATGATTTAAGCAATATTCCATTGGCGCAGGGCCTTAATGATGTGGAGCTTGTTATCACTGACCGGGCAGGCCAGCAAGAACGCGTAAGCTTTTCGGTGGCAACTGGCTTTAACCTACTCAATACCGGTGAATTTGAGTATAGCCTGATGTATGGGGCGCCCCGGGAGCTGGCTGGAAACCACAGTGCGTATCTGTTTGATGAGCGGGTAATGCATGGCTATGTGGATGTTGGGGTGGCACCCTGGCTCACCCTGGGTCTAAACGCGCAATCGCGGGAGGCAGTCTATCAGTATGGCGGGCGAGCGTTATTTGCCAATCAATTGGGGATCACCGAACTGGCGATATCACATAGTCAGCATCCGGAGTTTGGCACTGGCCAGGCGTTACGGCTGGCCTTTGATGCCCAATTCGACCCGGCCAATACACTGACCCCACAATTTAATCTGTTGTATGAATATCAGTCGGCTTATTTTAGTGGCATTAACAGTATCAGCGGGCTGACTGGCAGCCTGAATCCGGTCAATCATTTTGTCTCCGCCTTTGGCTCGGTGCAAATCAGTGACGAATTACGGGCGGCCGCCAATTTTTCGTATCGCGCAGGGGATGACACCACGCAGAATGTCTGGAGCGTTGGCAGCAGTTTATCGGGCCGGTTTTTTTCTACCCCGGCCACCTGGAGTACCCGGCTAAATTATTTGCATCATGCTTCCGAAGGGCCGCAGTGGAGTACGGCATTAACCTTAAGCTGGCCACTGAGTGACACCTCCCGGGTGGTGGGCCGTTACAACAGTGAGCGCCGTCAGCTGGCTGTGGATCATACCTATCAACATCAGGTGGGCTACAGTGGCGGCATGAGCAGCTACAGCTCGTTTATCAACGATGAAGACAACGATGCCGATGTGGATGTGGGCTTTAATTATTTTGCTAACCAGTATGAGGCCCGCGCCGGGCATGCTACCCGCCTGGAAAGTCTGGATGAGGATCGGCGCAGTCATAATACCCGGTTGGCGGTGGCATCGTCGGTGGCTTTTGCCGGTGATACGGTGGCCATCGGGCGGCCAGTTCGTGAAGCGTTTGCGTTGGTCAAAAAACACGACAGCCTCGACGGGCACCGGGTAGCCGTGGGGCCAGCCGGGGAACATGTTGCGCGGGCCTTTAATGATGATGCGCCGGCGCTGGTCCCGGACCTGGTGGCCTATACCCCGCAACAGCTAAGCTATGAGGTAGACAACCTGCCCCCCGGCTATGATTTGGGGGATGGCGCTTTCTGGCTGCAGCCTGGCTTTAAACGCGGCTACAACCTGCAGGTGGGCTCGGATGCAGTGCTTACCGTCATCGGAAAATTACTCAGTCTAAGTGATGATGCGCCCATTGCCCTGGTCGCCGGGACAGCGGTGTATTTGGGCGATGAGACTCAGACCCCGGTGGAGTTTTTTACCAACCGTAGTGGGGTCTTTGCCATCTCAGGGCTGCGACCCGGCGACTATGAGTTGCAGCTGAATACCACACGCAGTGCCACCGTGACACTGCGGTTAGATGACGACCAGGGAATGTTGATACGAATGGGGGCTGTCTATGTGGATTAAGCAAATAGGTGTGCTAGCAGTGATGATTGGCTTCGTTGAGGTCCAGGCCTGTGAGATCAGTAACCTGCGGCTTACGCCGGTAACCACAGCCAGCCCGTATAATATTTTCTCCAGCGCGCCGGTGGCCTTGCAGCAGGACATCCACATAAGCGCGAGCATCAGTACGCCAGAATGCGAAATAGCCGTGAATCTGTCTATGGCTGATGGTAGCCAGGCGCTACAAAGCAGTGAGGGCGGCCGCCTGATGTTCGACTGGTCAGGCGCCGGTGGCCAGTTATCCGGCGTTCACTGGCTAATCAGGCTGTCACATAGCCAGCCAGAAGCCATTATTGGCCTGCGATTTAGCGGTCAGCAATGGCTGGCCGCTGGTGAGTACCGTAACGAGATTGAGGCCACCCTGGCGGCACAAAACGAACCCATCGCCTTGCTACCAATAGCTGTCAGTGTTGCCCCGGTGACTAAGATCCAATTCTACGGCATTGCCGCTGATCAGTATGCGTTGGATATGGGCACTCTGACGACCGGTAAAAAAATCACCAGCCCGCGGTTGTGGGTACAAAGCAATACCGGCTACACGGTACGCATAGATTCACAACATCAGGGCGCATTGCGGCATCAGTCTGATAGCGCGCAGTGGGATATTCCCTACACTTTGTCGATAGCCGACTATACTGTGGATTTAGCGCAGGAAGATGCTCGCCTCGCATGGACACAGCCTACACCAGGGCAAACCCTGCCAATGACATTTATCATTGGCGATACCCAACACAAACCCGGAGGACAATACGCCGATACGCTGCAAATATCGATTGAACCCAGGCTGACACAGCAGTAGCTGTTCTGGCCGGGCATGCCAGGGAATGCACACCAACTAAATCGCGCAGATTGGCTGCAGCAGTAAGCAGATTGCCAGCGGTTTTCACTGTCTTACGATAGCCACACTTCACACTTGAAATAGAAGATATCGTTAACAATACTTACAAGCTCAAGCACCATACTGAGAAATGGTTATGCAAACTCAAATTGATAATAAAGATGTAGCCTCAAACATTTTATTACTGGGTGATTATGGTATCCAAAGTCAGTTTATTCAGCGTGAAGTCGAAAAACACGGCCATCATAAATTCACCCGTAAAAGCCTCAGCGACGCCTGTGCGGCGCCGCCCTTTAAGCAGCACGATATCATTATGGTATCGGGGTTTTTACTGGCGGAGCGTAACTGGCGGGAATTTATTGCCGGTGCCACCCTGAACGCTGATTTGGTGGTGTACGATGTGCCCCGGTGTATGTCAGAAAAAACTTTATTTGCCTGCCCCAATTTAAAAGGGGTGTTGCACGAAAATGCGCCCATTGAGCATTTATCAAGGTGTCTGGATGCAGTGCGCAAAGGGGAGTTCTGGTTGCCGCGCAAACTGATGGCGCAGATGCTCCTACATTATCAGCCGGCAGCGATGAATCTGCAGGCGGTCAGCAATCAGGATAATCTGACCCGACGGGAAAAACAGATTTTGGAACGGCTGGTTAAAGGGCAAAGCAACCTGGAGATTGCCGAGGCCCTGTTTGTGGCCGAAAGTACGGTGAAAACCCACATTTATAAACTCTACAAAAAGCTCAATGTGTGCTGTCGCAAAGAAGCCATCGAAAAATTTAGCCGTACCTATTCCGCCTGATTTTGCCAGCCACTCTGTATTGTTGTGTGACCCACGGACGGGTTACCGACGCCGTCTTCATACTGTCCGCCTTGTCCTACTTACCAATACAAAATGAAGAAAAGATCCGGCCCAGTAAATCGTCTGAGGTAAACTCGCCGGTAATCTCGGTCAGTGCCTGATGCGCCAGCCTCAACTCCTCGGCTAACAGCTCTCCCGCCATATTCTCTTCTAATTGCGCCTGGCCCTGGTCAACATGCTGCTGCGCCACGGCCAGCGCATCTAGATGCCGGCGGCGCGCAATGAACTGGCCCTCATTGGTGGTATCCAGGCCCATGGTGGCAGCCAGATGATCACGCAAGCTATCAACGCCGGCGCGGGTTTGAGCAGATAACCCGACTACAGTGATATCGCCATGGGCGGTAGTTAGAACTTGCTCACCTATCGCTTCACCAGACAAGTCGGCTTTGTTACGCACCACCGTGGTGGGGATGCCGGCAGGCAAGCGCGCCATAAATTCCGGCCAGATCTCGTACGGGTCGATGACGCTAGTCTGAGTACTATCAATTACAAACAACACCCGGTCGGCGTCTCCGATGGCCTGCCAGGCCCGTTCGATGCCAATCTGTTCCACCTTGTCGGGGCTATCGCGCAGCCCGGCGGTATCAATGATATGCACCGGCATGCCGTTGATATGTATATGCTCTTTGAGCACATCCCGGGTAGTGCCAGCCACATCGGTGACAATGGCACTGTCACGGCCGGCCAGTGCATTGAGCAGGCTGGATTTACCGGCATTGGGGCGCCCGGCAATAACCACCTGCATGCCTTCGCGCAGCAGAGTGCCTTGCTTGGCCTGGGCTTTAACAATATGCAGCGCCTGGATAATCTGCGCTAAATCGCCGGCCACCTTGCCATCAGACAAAAAGTCGATTTCTTCATCTGGAAAATCAATGGCAGCCTCGACATACATGCGCAGCTGGACCACCTGTTCAGCCAGGGTTGTGATGGCATTAGAAAACTCGCCCTGCAATGAGCGCAGCGCACTGCGCACGGCTTGTTGCGAGCTGGCATCAATCAGATCGGCAATGGCTTCGGCCTGAGCCAAGTCCAGCTTGTCATTTAAAAACGCCTGCTCGGAAAACTCACCAGGCCGGGCCAGGCGGGTGCCGGCTACGTGCAAGACCGCATCAATCAGCATATCCATCACCACCTGGCCGCCATGACCCTGCAGCTCCAGCACATCTTCGCCGGTAAACGAATTCGGGCCTTTGAACAGCAAGGCAATGCCCTGGTCAATAATGTTGCCGTTGACATCGTAAAACGGCGTATAAACTGCGCTACGCACCGGTAGGGAAGCCGGTACCACAGCCTTAGCAACCTGTTGCGCCAGGGGCCCGGACACGCGCACAATGCCCACGCCGCCGCGACCGGCGGCGGTGGCCTGCGCCACGATGGTGTCTGAGGAAAATGCTGTCATAACAGATTAATCGCGAAAGTTGTTAAATTGCACCGGCTGGCCCAAATCTTCGGCTTTGACCAACGCCATGGCCTGTTGCAGATCGTCGCGCTTTTTGCCGGTAACCCGCAACTGGTCACCCTGGATGGCGGCCTGAACTTTGATCTTGGACTCTTTAAGCAACTTCACAATCTTTTTAGCGACCGGCTGCTCAATGCCTTGTTTAAAGATAATGGTCTGGCGGCAGGTTTTGCCGTGCTGATCCATGGGTTTTACCTCCATGGCCGAGGTATCCAGGCCGCGTTTGGCACAGGCGCCACGAAACATGGAGTCCATCTGCTGCAGCTGAAATTCGGCCTGCGCGGTCATCACCACCGTTTTCTCTTTGTATTCGAAGCTGGCTTCCACATTACGAAAATCAAAGCGGGTCGACAATTCCCGGTTGGCATTTTCAGTGGCATTACGCACTTCTTCCATATTGATTTCTGACACAATATCAAATGAGGGCATAGGGTTATCCTTACTGACAAAACAGCCCGCAAAAGCGGGCTGATGGGGGTTATTTTCCGGTTTTTATCCCGCGCTTTTCCATCGAGGCATAAATGATTTTAGCCTGAATCAGCGTGATGATGTTACTGACCAACCAGTACAGTACCAGTCCGGCCGGGAACCACAGGAAGAACACACTCATGGCCACGGGCATAAACTGCATGATTTTTTGCTGCATGGGGTCGGTGACCGTGGTGGGCTGCAGTTTTTGCAGTAACCACATGCTGGCACCGGTAAGCACGGGCAGCACAAAGTACGGGTCTTTCACTGACAGGTCAGTGATCCACAGGAAAAAGTCGGCGTGGCGTAATTCCACACTTTCCAGCAGTACCCAGTACAAAGCCAGAAAGATAGGCATCTGCAGCAGCAGCGGTAAACAGCCACCCATGGGGTTTACTTTTTCTTTTTTGTACAGCTCCATCATGGCCTGAGACATCTTTTGACGATCATCACCAAAACGGTCTTTAAGCTGTTGCATCTTCGGCGCGAGGTTGCGCAGGCGGGCCATGGATTCATACTGCTTCTTGGTCAGCGGATACATGATTCCTTTGACCACCACGGTGATCAGGATAATGGCCACCCCCCAGTTGCCGACCAGGCTGTGTAGTAACTGCAGCAGACTGAACAACGGCTGTGAAATCCACCATAAAATACCGTAGTCCACGGTCAGGTCTAAGCCACGAGCCAGGTTGGCCAGGATTTCCTGGTCTTTCGGGCCCATATACAGCTTGGCACTGATAGTGGCACTGTCACCGGCGCCGATGGTCACCGGCTGGCCTTTTAAGCCAATGATGGCGTACTGGTTGCCAGACAGCTTGGAGTACAACTGATTAGTCTGATCCTGTGGCGGCACCCAGGCTGATACAAAATAATGCTCCAGCATGCCGACCCAGCCACCCGGCGTGGTTTTGTTTAACGCTTCATCTTCAATGTCGCCAAAGTCGTATTTTTCGTAGCGGTCGTCTTCGGTGGAGTAGGCGGCACCCCGGTAGGTGGGCATAAACATGTTGCCGCCATCCGGTACTACGGTGGTTTGCTTGAGCTGAGCAAACTGTTGCATGCGCACGGCTTCGCCTGACTGGTTAGCAATGCTGTACACCACATCGACCGTGTGTGAATCTTGCTCAAACACAAAGGTTTTAGTAATGGTCAGACCCTGGTCATTTTGCCAGGTCAGCGGCACTTCTAAACGTTCACCCTGCATCACAAAGTCATTCTGGCTGGCGGTATAGCGCGGGCGGCCATCACGGCTGCTGTCCGGACCATTACGGCCGACCAGGCCACTTTGCGCTACATACAGGCCATCACCGGCACGTAACAGGCTATAGGGTTCATCAGAGCCTTGCTTGACCGGAAAGTCCGGTAAATCTGCTGAGATCACATCGCCGCCGCGCAGGTCAATCTGCACATCCAGCGCATTGGTGCGAACCCGAACAATGCGCTCAGACGGTTCGGGTGCCTGGGCAACAGCGCCTGGCACATCGCCATCACTGGATGGCATGTCTTCCAGCTGGGCATTAGATGCCGCTGGCATATCATCATCCAGATTTTGCGTGGATTGCTGTGACTGAACAGGTTTAACCGGCTTGGGGCCGTAATCTTCCTGCCATTGCTGCCAGAGCAGAAAACTGACCAGCGCCAGGCCAATCAACAAAAAACTGCGTTGCGATTCCATAGAGGTCTCTTTATTTTGAGTGTTTAGTGTCGTGTTTTTCAGGTACCGGATCGTAGCCGCCCGAATGCAAAGGGTGGCATTTTATAATGCGTTTGATGGATAACCAACCGCCAATTAGCAAACCATGTGTTTTTAGTGCTTCTATGGCATAAAAAGAACAAGTTGGATGAAACCGGCAACGTTGGCCCAGCATGGGGGAAATGCACCACTGATAAAATTTGATCAGTAGCAGCGGCAACAGAATGCTTATTTTGCGCAGCGTTTTATGATTTTTTTCCATTGCTTGTCTAATAGGGCAAACACTTCCTGATTAGTTAGCTTATCGGCACCGGATTTGCCGACCACAATGATATCGACATTGGGCAGGGCCTGTTTACGATGGCGAAAACTTTCGCGTATCAGGCGTTTCAGCCGGTTTCTGTCATGGGCTTTGCGCACCCGTTTTTTAGACAGCGTAATCCCCAGACGTGGTGTGTCTGCAGTATTGTGACGGGCTAACAGGGTAAAGGCAGGAGAAACAGCAGGTGTTGCGTTATCAAACACATAGGTAAAGTGGGAGGGAGTTAACAGACGTAACTCCCTGGAAAAATGATTTTCGCCCACTTTGAAGTCGTACTTCTTTATATTAAGCAGAAAGGCGAGCGCGACCTTTTGCACGGCGTGCCGCTAGTACTTTACGACCATTTTTAGTCGCCATACGAGCACGGAAACCGTGTGAACGCTTGCGCTTTAAGTTGCTCGGTTGAAATGTTCTTTTCATGACCAAAGTCTCACTTATCTAGTTAAACACAGGCGGTATTGAAATAACGATGGGTATCAGGTCTAGCGGTATGTTGCCGCCCCGATGTCGTTAGGTAACGAACACTGCCTATCCAAAAGGATGCCGAATTCTAGAGATCCCGTGGCCTGCTGTCAATCGAATTGGCCGGATAAAGCCAAAAAACTAGCCATTTTTTAGCCAGCACGGTGAGCGTGTCCAACCGGAGGGCCAAAAACAGCATCGGGCAGGGGGCTGCTGTGTATAATTATCCATAACAAAGAGGGTTATCCACAAAGGTCTGTGCAAAAACTGCGAATGATCGTCTTGCTCAACGCGGATCTTAAGCACTGATCGCCTGTACAGGACTTTGATTGATGCTGATCAGCGGTATAAAAGAAAACTAAATATTGTCTAGAAACTAGTGGGTTAGCGTACTGATCCGCGCGATCATCGAAGATCGCCGTTTACATTCTGTGTGTAAAATAAGATAATCCACAGCGATAACATAAAAAACAACTTTCTCTGCTCATTACCCAACCAATGCTTGCGGGTAACCTGTGATCAGCATAGGTCCATCTGCGATGTATTGCTGTCCTGCATTGTTGGTCTCGTAGCGACTTTCGGAGCCCTATTTTACATGTCCTTATGGAATCATTGTCTTGACCGTCTGCGTCAGGAATTGCCGACTCAGCAATTTAGTATGTGGATAAGGCCACTGAGTGCCCACGAAGACATTAAAGAAGTTACGCTGTACGCGCCTAACCGCTTTGTGCTGGATTGGGTGCGCGATAAATACCGTGATAAAATCACTGCCCTGTTCACCGAATTTTGTGGGCCGGATGCTCCCCTGTTGCGCTTAGAAGTGGTATCGCGGGCAGCGCCTGCACCCACGACACCGCGTCAGGACAGCCCGGCACCGGCCCAAGCCCAGGCTCAGCAAAGCGCGCCGGCTCCGGCGGCTGCACCGCAACCCGCTCCAGTTGAGCAGGCGCCGACCCCACGGCGGGCTGCCAGCCCGCAGCGCGCCCCCAGTGTGATCCCTATCCCTGAGGGCATGAAGCATAAGAGTAATATTAACCCTAACTATCAATTTGATAACTTTGTTGAGGGTAAATCAAACCAGCTGGCACGTGCGGCAGCTACCCAGGTGGCCAATAATCCGGGCGGGTCGTACAACCCGCTGTTTATTTATGGTGGCACTGGTCTGGGTAAGACTCACTTGTTACATGCAGTGGGCAACGGCATTGTGGCCAATCGTGAAGATGCCAAAATTGTTTACATGCACTCTGAACGCTTCGTGCAGGATATGGTTAAAGCATTACAAAACAATGCGATAGAAGATTTCAAACGGTTTTATCGGTCGGTAGATGCGCTGCTTATTGATGATATTCAGTTTTTTGCCAATAAAGAACGCTCGCAGGAAGAATTTTTTCATACCTTCAATGCGTTGCTGGAGGGCAATCAGCAAATCATTCTGACCTCGGATCGTTATCCAAAAGAAATTGACGGGGTGGAAGATCGTCTTAAGTCGCGCTTTGGCTGGGGTCTGACCATTGCTATCGAACCACCGGAGCTGGAAACCCGGGTGGCGATTCTGATGCGTAAAGCAGCCGAAAACCGCATACATCTACCCAATGAAGTGGCGTTCTTTATTGCCAAGCGTTTACGCTCTAATGTGCGCGAGCTGGAAGGGGCGCTTAACCGGGTGATTGCCAATGCCAATTTTACCGGCCGGCCCATTACCATTGATTTTGTGCGCGAAGCCTTGCGGGATTTGCTGGCACTGCAGGAAAAACTGGTCACTGTGGATAACATTCAAAAGACAGTGGCCGATTACTACAAGATTAAAGTGTCTGACATTTTGTCTAAGCGGCGCAGTCGCAGTGTGGCCCGCCCACGCCAGGTCGCCATGGCATTGGCCAAAGAGCTGACCAACCATAGCTTACCAGAATTGGGTAATGCTTTTGGCGGGCGCGACCACACCACAGTGCTACATGCCTGTCGAAAAATAGAGCAGCTTAGAGAAGAAAGTCATGATATAAAGGAAGACTATAAAAACCTTATACGGACATTGTCTTCTTAACCAGACAGCACGACGCGAGAAGAAAAATCGATGAAATTTAGTATCAGCCGAGAAAATTTTTTACAGCCGTTGCAAATGGTTTCTGGTGCCGTCGAGCGCCGCCATACCCTGCCTATTTTATCGAATGTATTAATCCAGGTGAAAGAAGGGGCCTTGTGGTTAACCGGAACAGACTTGGAAGTCGAGTTGGTGTCCAGCGTGATGCTGGAGGGTGAGATTACCGAAGGGGAAATCACTGTACCGGCAAAAAAGTTATTCGACATTATTCGCGGCTTGTCTGAAGGAACACAAATTCATTTTTCGGTAGATGCCAATAAAGCCCTGCTGCGCGCTGGTCGCGGTCGTTATACCTTATCAACTCTGGCGGCCAATGATTATCCCAATCTGGAAGATTGGGAAAGTGAAGTAGAATTGTCGCTGACCGGCAGTGAACTGAAACGATTGATCGATGCGGTGAATTTTTCGATGGCGCAACAGGATGTGCGTTATTATCTTAACGGCATGTCGCTGGAAACCGAAGAAAATCTGGTACGCTCGGTGGCTACCGACGGGCATCGGTTAGCGCTATGCCGACAGCATTTCGAGCAGGCCAGTTTACCGGCACGGCAGGTGATTATCCCGCGCAAAGGTGTGCTGGAAATTTCACGGTTGATCAATGATGACGACCAACCTATTCAGGTGCTGATTGGTGCTAACCATATTCGTCTGCAGGCGCCGGCATTTATCTTTACCAGCAAACTGGTGGATGGGCGGTTTCCTGACTATCGTCGAGTGCTACCCCGGGATGGCGACAAAGTGGTAATAGCCAGCAAGGCTGTGCTCAAAGATGCCTTTTCCCGCGCGGCGATCTTGTCGAACGAAAAATTCCGCGGCGTACGTCTGAATCTAGCCAGTGGTGAACTTAAAATTACCGCCAACAACCCTGAGCAGGAAGAAGCGGAGGAAATGGTGGATGTGGATTATCAGGGCGATGATTTAGAAATTGGCTTTAATGTGGCCTATCTGATTGATGTTCTGAATGCCATGAATACTGAGCAAGTTAAACTTACCTTATCAGACTCCAATTCCAGTGCATTGATCGAAGCAGCCGAGGATGATGCTGCCTTGTATGTTATTATGCCCATGCGGTTGTAATGATTTGAGTAAGGGCTGCTACATAGCGATGGCAGCCCTGAAAATCATTATCTTTTCTAAATTTTTCTTTTTGTGAGAGCGGCATCATGAAACTGGACCTTGTCCAGCTCACCCACTTTCGAAATATCCACGCTGCAACCCTGACTCTTTCTCCTCAGCTTTCGGTGATCACCGGAAAAAACGGCAGTGGCAAATCCTCGTTGATTGAAGCTTTATACTATTTGGGTTTTGGACGTTCGTTTCGAACCAAAAAACATCCGTCGGTTATTCAGCATGAGCAGGGCGGCTTTAGTGTGTTTGCTAAAGGGCACGATGAGCAGGGCCTGCAATTTAAAGTCGGCTTAGAGCGTACCCGCGATGATAAATTTACCTGTGCAGTGAATGGTGAACACTCTCACCGTCTTGCTGACCTGGTCAGCCTGATTCCAGTACAGCTATTCACTCCACAAAGTACTGATTTGATTTTAGGCTCTCCGGCCGAACGACGTCGCTTTTGTGATTGGGGATTGTTCCACGTGGAACATTCTTTTCATCGTCTATTTCAAAGCTACAGCAAATTAGTTCGTCAGCGAAATGCCTTACTTAAACAGCAAGCCTCATTAAATGCGCCTGAGCATCGATTCTGGCATGAACAGTTGGTTACAGCAGGGGCAACATTAGATACAATGAGACAACGCTATGTGGATAATCTCAGGCCGATATTTGATAATATCTGTGCTGACTTTCTCCCAGAGTTTAGCGTCGAAATTGCATATTATCACGGCTGGGATAAAGACACTGAACTCAGTGATGCCCTGGCCAAAAAGCTCGACTACGACAGTCGGGTAGGTCATACCTCGGTGGGCCCGCACAAAGCAGATTTACGTTTCAAAGTCGATGGCGTTAACGCTCAGGAAGTGCTGTCACGTGGTCAGCTTCGAATGGCTGTGGCTGCACTGCAGCTAGCACAGACGGCCTTGTTCACCGAGCAAACCCAACGCAAGAGTATCTTTTTACTGGATGATGTTGGGGCAGAACTAGATCTCGATAAACGCGAACGCTTTATCGACGGCCTGTTAGCGATGGATACACAAGTGGTGGTGACCGCCATCGAATCGCAGCAGCTAAAGTTTGTAAAAAAATACAATGATAAAAAAATGTTTCACGTGGAACATGGCCAGGTGAAAGAGGAGTAAAGACACATTATGTCAGAGCAGAATAACTACGACTCATCCAGTATCAAGGTTCTTAAAGGCCTGGATGCAGTACGCAAACGTCCTGGTATGTATATTGGTGACACCGATGATGGCACCGGCTTGCACCACATGGTCTTCGAGGTAGTGGATAATTCCATCGATGAAGCCTTGGCTGGCTATTGTTCGGAAATCGTTGTGCAAATTCATGTGGACGGATCTGTCTCCGTCTCCGATGACGGACGTGGCATTCCGACTGAAATGCACCCGGAAGAAGGCGTGTCAGCCGCTGAAGTGATCATGACCGTACTGCATGCCGGTGGTAAATTTGATGATAACTCCTACAAAGTTTCCGGGGGCCTGCACGGCGTGGGTGTCTCAGTGGTTAACGCGCTGTCCAGCAAATTAAAGCTACGTATTCGTCGTAACGGTAAAACCCATGAGCAGGAATACCATCATGGGGTGCCGCAGGCGCCATTAGAAGTCATGGGGGAAACCGATAAGTCCGGTACCGCGGTGCGCTTCTGGCCAAGCGACGCCACCTTTACCAATGTGGAATTTCACTATGACATCCTGGCTAAGCGATTACGCGAACTGTCTTTCCTGAACTCAGGTGTGGCCATTCGCTTAGTGGATGAGCGCGATGGCAAAGAAGATTTATTCAAGTACGAAGGGGGCATTCGCGCCTTTGTTGAATACTTGAACCAGAAAAAAACACCGATGCATGAAAAGGTGTTTCACTTTAGTCTGGACCGCGAAGATGGCATTTCGGTAGAAGTGGCGATGCAATGGAACGATAGCTTCCAGGAAAGCATTTTCTGTTTTACCAACAACATCCCGCAACGCGATGGGGGATCTCACCTGGCTGGTTTCCGGGGCGCATTGACCCGAACCCTGAATAACTACATGGAAAGTGAAGGGCTGAACAAAAAAGCCAAAGCCAGCGCCACCGGCGACGATGCTCGCGAAGGCCTGACTGCGGTTGTTTCGGTAAAAGTCCCGGATCCAAAGTTCTCTTCTCAGACCAAAGATAAGCTGGTGTCCTCCGAAGTGCGCCCGGCAGTTGAGTCGTCAATGAATGAAAAGCTGGCGGAGTTCTTATTAGAAAACCCCACCGAAAGTAAAATCATCGCCGGTAAAATTTTGGATGCCGCCCGCGCCCGGGAAGCAGCACGAAAAGCCCGTGAGATGACACGCCGTAAAGGCGCCCTGGACTTAGCGGGTCTGCCAGGCAAGCTGGCTGACTGCCAGGAAAAAGATCCGGCGTTGAGCGAGCTGTATATCGTGGAGGGTGACTCAGCCGGTGGTTCTGCCAAACAAGGCCGTAACCGTAAAAATCAGGCGATTTTGCCGCTGAAAGGTAAGATCCTGAACGTGGAAAAAGCGCGTTTCGATAAGATGCTATCGTCACAGGAAGTGGCCACACTGATCACTGCCTTAGGCTGTGGTATCGGCCGGGATGAGTACAACCCGGACAAACTTCGCTATCACAGCATCATCATCATGACCGATGCCGACGTGGATGGCTCACACATTCGGACCTTATTGCTAACCTTCTTCTACCGCCAGATGCCAGAGATCATCGAACGCGGTTATGTGTATATTGCGCAGCCGCCGCTGTACAAGGTGAAAAAAGGAAAGCAGGAGCAGTACCTCAAAGATGATGATGCGCTGACTGCGTACCTGACTAATATTGCCCTGACCGGCACTTCGCTGCACACCAGCGAAGATGCCCCGGGGATCAGTGGCGCCGGGCTTGAAACTCTGGTGAAACAATATCAGGGCGTGGAAAAAATGATCGAGCGTTTGTATCGCCTGATGCCGCCGGCCATTTTGTATCGCTTGATTTACTCACCCACGCTAAACCTGGCAGACCTGAAAGACCGGGATACCCTGGATCAGGTGGCGAAGAAGTTTGTGCAGAGCATGAACGATAAAGAAAATGATGGTGCCACCTACCGCTATGAAATCAAGCGCGATGATGAACTCAGCGAATTTTATATCGCGATTATCATGCGTATGCACGGTATCGATTATGAATATAAGATAGGCCATGACTTTATCGACTCCAGCGAGTACGGCCGTATCCGCGCACTAAACGAAGCCATCAACGGCATGATGGGTGATACCGCTTATGTCCAGCGTGGTGAGCGTAAGCAACCCATTGACTCGTTTAAATCTGCCATTGAGTGGTTGATGAACGAAGCGAAAAAAGGCCAGTATATCCAGCGTTACAAAGGGCTGGGTGAAATGAACCCGGACCAGCTGTGGGAAACCACCATGGATCCGGAAGGGCGCCGTATGCTGCAGGTGACCATCGAAGATGCGATTGGCTGTGATCAATTGTTTACAACCCTGATGGGCGACCAGGTCGAGCCTCGTCGGGAATTTATCGAAGCCAATGCACTGAAGGTAGAAAACCTCGACGTGTAGGTCTGGGGTATTGCTTTCTAAGCATTACAAGCCATGCCTTCGGGCGTGGCTTTTTTTTGCGTATATTTCGCTAAATCAGGGAGCGATAGTACGCGCTGGTCAGCGGGCAGATAGAGTGCTAATTGTTGGCCTTAGGCGCTTCACCAGCCATGTTAGCGAGGCAGCCAGATATAGCGGGCGGGTGGGCAACAACGCAAGCCTTACAGCGCTGCAGGGAGATAAACTAAAGCTGCAATCACGATGAGAAGCGTTTGAATCGTACGCGCGGTGAAAGTTGGCGAAGTGGGATAGTAGAAAAAGCGAAAAAAGTGCCGCTGGCTGTGAAAGAACCAGCGGGATTTCCTTAATTATTGCGGGGCACGGCTGATATCCAGGCGGATTTCATTCGCACTGGCACGGGCAAAAGAGAACCGGTAGGTAGCTGTGGTGGCCGGAACAAATTGCACATTTTCAGCATCTGAGCCACATACCAGATAAGTGGTACCGCTCAAGGTTGCCGGCTGGCCTTTGTACTTGCCGCCACAGGTCTGGGCAGGAGACCATACTGCATCAGCCAGTTTAAAATCATACGGCTGGCCGTCGGCAATCAATTCCACATCCACATACCAGCTACTATTACCGCGTTGTAGCTGATAACCGGACGAGGCTTCCCACCAGTTAAATACACCGCGTAAGTACAGCTCATCAAAAGCGATGTTTTTGGTTTCGGAGACACCCGGTAATGGGTTCAACACACTGTTGCTGGCACAGCCACCAAGCAGAGACACGGCGACCGCAATCACTAACTTTTTCACACCTGCTCCTTAAGCAAAAAATGCCCAACGACACAGGTTGGGCATGGCATATTACAAAGGTTCAACTATCTCGCCATCAGGCTTTATCGAGCAGTGAGATATCCGCGGTTTGCAAAAACATGCTGCGCAACATCACCAGCAAAGCCAGCCGGTTTTGTTTCACTGCCTCATCGTCGGCCATTACCATTACATTATCAAAGAATGCATCAATTGGATCACGCAGGGTGGCCAGCGCGCTGAGCACTTCGTTATAGGCCTGACGCTGCTGCGCGGTATCTACATCCGGCTTGACCTGGGACAGTGCGTCATACAAGGTTTTTTCGGCGGCTTCCTGCAACAGGCTGGCATCAATGGCCGGTTCGCCGGTGATCCCTTGCTTGGTCAGGATATTGGCCACCCGTTTGTTGGCGGCAGCTAGTGCCTCAGCTTCCTCGCGTTGTTTAAATGCAGCCACTGCATCAATGCGCGCAGTGTAATCTGCCGGGCGGGTAGGCCGGCGGGCCGAGACAGCCTGGATCACATCAATGCTAATGCCCTGGTCCTGCAATAATGACACAAAACGGCCCAATACAAAGTCGACCACCTGTTGTTGGGTATCAGCATTGGTGAGCTTGTCTCCGTAAACCTCAACCGCCTGTGCCACCAGAGTTTCTAAATCCAGATTCAGGTTTTGCTCGCTGATGATACGCAACACACCGATGGCCGCGCGACGCAGGGCAAACGGATCTTTATCGCCTTTAGGCAGTTGGCCAATGCCAAAAATACCCACCAGGGTGTCCAGTTTATCTGCCAGTGATACCGCTGCACTGACCGGGGTTGAGGGCAGCACATCGCCGGCAAAGCGCGGCAGATACTGTTCATACAGGGCCAGCGCCACGTCTGAGGGCTCACCATCATGCTCGGCATAATATTTACCCATTACGCCTTGCACCTCCGGAAACTCCATGACCATTTCAGTCATCAGATCGGTCTTAGATAGCAAACCAGCACGGCTGGCATGCTCCGGGTTGGCGTCAATCTGGCCGGCAACAAATTCAGCCAGGCGGGCGATGCGCTGCGATTTTTCTTCCAGCGTACCCAGCTGCTTTTGAAACAACACGGCGGCCAGGCTGGGCAGGCGACTTTCGAGGCTAACCTTTTTATCCGCGTTGAAGAAAAACTCAGCATCGGCCAGACGCGGATGAATTACTTTTTCATTACCACTAATCACCATGGACGGGTCGCGGCTTTCGATGTTGGTGACAAACAAAAAGGTGTTGGCCAGTGAGCCATCGGCATTGAGCAGTGGCACATATTTTTGGTCATCTTTCATGGTGTAGATGAGTGCTTCTTTGGGGACGGCCAAAAAGGCTTTATCAAAGGAGGCAGTCAATACCACCGGCCACTCCACCAGCGCACTGATTTCTTCCAGCAGGGCAGTGTCATAATCGGCATTAAGCTCCAGCTCGCTGGCAGCAGCTTCTAAGCCGTTGCGAATGAGTTCGGTACGCTCACGAAAATCGGCCACGACATACTGTTGCTTGAGCGCTTGCGCGTAATTATCGGCATGATCCAGGTCAAAGCGGCTGTCGCCGTGAAAGCGGTGGCCCTGAACCACACGATCGCTGGCTTTGCCCAAGACAGAAACCGGTAGTACTTCGGCGCCGTACAACACGGTCAATGTATGTACCGGGCGAATAAACTGGGTGGAATGGTTGCCCCAACGCATCGGCTTTGGAATGGGTAGTTTATCCAACGCCTGGGTCAGCAGGCTTTCCAGTAAGGTGGCAATGGGCTGGCCCGGCACATTGGCATTATGCAGCAGCCATTCACCTTTTGGGGTCACCATGCGTTCGGCCTGGTCAACCTCAATGCCGTTCCCCTTGGCCCAGCCCATGGCGGCCTTGGTCGGGTTACCCGCTTCATCAAAGGCGGCTGATACTGCTGGCCCACGCTTTTCCACCACTTTGTCCTGCTGAGACTCAGCCAGCGCGGTGACATGCAGTGCTAAACGGCGCGGTGCGGCAAACCAGTTGACTGAATCAAAAGACAGCTCAGCACCTTGCAGCGCCTGCTGAAAGTTATCGGCAAAACTCTGGCCCAGCTGCTTGAGTGCTTTTGGTGGCAGTTCCTCGGTGCCCAGTTCGATAAGTAAGTTTTCTGTTCGCACCGTTACTGCTCCTTTTGGCAAAGTGGAAAGCCCAGCTCTTCACGGGCTTGGTAATAACTTTCGGCACAGGCTTTGGCCAGTGTGCGCACCCGTAAGATATAGCGCTGACGCTCGGTGACCGAAATAGCGTGACGGGCATCCAACAGGTTGAAGGCATGCGAGGCTTTCATGACCTGCTCGTACGCCGGCAGCGGCAGGCGATGGTCAATCAGCTTTTTCGAGGCTGCCTCGCACTCATCAAAAGTGGCAAACAAAAAGTCGACATTGGCGTGGTCGAAGTTATAGGTCGACTGTTCCACTTCGTTTTGATGGAACACATCGCGATAGGTGACTTTGCCCATGGGGCCATCGGTCCACACCAGATCGTAAATGCTATCGACGCCCTGGATGTACATGGCTAAGCGCTCCAGCCCGTAGGTGATTTCACCGGTGACCGGCTTACACTCTAATCCGCCGACCTGCTGAAAATAAGTGAACTGAGTGACTTCCATGCCGTTGAGCCAGACTTCCCAGCCTAAGCCCCAGGCACCCAGGGTAGGCGATTCCCAGTTGTCTTCGACAAAGCGGATATCGTGGACCAGTGGGTCAAAGCCCAGCTCTTTCAGCGAGCCCAGATACAGTTCCTGCAGATTATCTGGAGAAGGCTTCATCATGACCTGAAACTGATAATAATGCTGCAGACGGTTAGGGTTTTCGCCATAGCGCCCATCGGTCGGGCGGCGACAAGGTTGCACATAGGCACTGCTGATGGGCTCCGGGCCCAGCGAGCGTAAAAAGGTCATTGGATGAAAGGTGCCGGCGCCGACTTCCATATCCAGCGGCTGGATAATCACACATCCCTGACGGGCCCAGTATTCCTGCAATGCCAGGATCAGACCCTGAAAGGTTTTTATATCGTAATTGGGCATACAATCGCTGCTTTGTTATTCACGGATTAAAGGTGGCATAGTATACAATTTGTCAGGCACAGTATGTAGGCCTGAGCCGGCAAATGCATACAAAATCAACGTTGCCAGGAGAATTATGTCTGTAAATCCCTCTTTGCCCCGCTGCGGCTGGGTCACCCAGGATCCACAATACCTGCATTATCACGATACCGTGTGGGGCCGGCCTGAAACCGACAGTCAGCAATTGTTTGCCAAATTGTGTCTGGATGGCCAGCAAGCCGGCTTGTCCTGGCTGACCATTTTAAAAAAACAAGCCAATTACGAAGCAGCGTTTCACCAGTTCGATCCCCAGCGAATTGTGCAGATGAGCGAGGCTGAGCTGAGCGCCTGTGCCAGCAACCCCGGCATTATTCGCAACCGGCAAAAAATCGCTGCAATTGTAGCTAACGCTAAGGGCTATCTGGCCATTGAAGAAAAGAGGCCATTTTGTGAGTTTATCTGGCAGTTTACCGATGGCAAGACACACATTAATGCCTGGGATAATCAGGCTCAGATTCCCACCAGTACACCAGCGTCCAAGGCTATGGCCAAGGCATTAAAACAGCACGGATTTAAATTTGTCGGGGAAACAATTTGCTATGCTTTTATGCAGGCGGTAGGAATGGTCAACGACCATGAAACACGCTGCCACTGTTATGCAGCAGCGTGTAAAGAGGCGCGTCGCTAGGATTGAACCAGCTGTTCGCAATACGCGCGGATATGAGGCAGTTCGGCCAGTACCTGGCTTTCGTGTGCCGACTCAATCTCTTCGCGGGCGCTGTCTTGCTTACGCTTTTCCTGTTTCGGTAACTTACGGCGCTCCTCTAAAATGGCAAACCCGCTAATGGCCACAAATAGCTCGTAAATATGCGGAAATTTTTGCCGGTAATCCGGGGGCGACTTCAATGGCAATGCTTCTAACAGATTACAAATGCGGATGGCGCCTTCGGATAGTTCGCATTGCTGTTGTTCCATTGCCTTAGCAATCAGGATAATGCTGTCAGTAATGGTGGTAGTGCGCTCCTGCCGAGCGGTAGCGTGGCGATGGTTTTGCTGTTTGAGTAAAAACAACAATCGGCCGGCATAAAATCCCAGCCCCAGAATAATCAGCACGCCCACGATGGCAGCGATGGTCCACACCATAAAATACCTCTATTTTTTATAGTCGTCGAGTTTGATTGCGTCCAGCTCGTCCATCGGATCAGTGTCGTCCTCTTCGTCGGAGTCGTCGGTGTCCAGCCCCAACAATTCGCACAGCACCCGGTGCCGCTCCAGTTTGGTATCGACATATTGCTGCTCGCTGGCAGAGATAGGCTGGTCGTTATCCAGCTTGTCCAACAGCATGGCCAGCTTGTCATCGGCTTCCAGCGCAGCCAGTTCGGCCGCCGGAGTGGCGTATTTTTTTTCCTCGGCTTTAATCAGTTGAATAGGGCGCTTACTGCCCACTCTGGGATCACGCTGGCCCTGCTTGCCGGCGCCGCGCTGACCGCCATTATCAGTATCGGCATTGCGCGAGCCCGGCTGCTTACCTTTGCCCGGTTTTTTACCGGTTGGGACGGTGACGCGCTTGGACTTGTGGTCGGGATCTTTGCGAACGCCAATCTGGCCGACTTTTCTGGATTTTTTCTTACGAGGCATAAGCCCTCAATCTGGTTGCTCTGTGTTAGCCACATTATAACTTTGCTTGTGCATTAATACGACATCTGCAGCCACAAGGTGCACCTTATATCCGTGCACTTGGCCTAAAAAGGTAAAGGTGTGGTCAGAAAAAAAGCATACATGGGTGGGATCATTCTTATAATGCCAGTGGGCAAAGCGCTGTTTATCCAGTACGCGCTTGGTCATGATACACAGCCAGCCACCGGGCTTGAGTAGCTCATCCAGCCGCTGCCACTCGGTGGCAGGGAAATGAAAATGCTCGATGGCTTCGGTACAGGTAATAAAATCGTAGGTGCGTTGTAAGGCCTCGGGCCGGTCAAAATACAGCGGGTCGTACACCGCCATGCTGTGGCCATGAGCTGTTAGCATCTGCGCCAACAGCGGTGCAGGGCCACACCCGAAATCCAGGCCACTGGAGGCCGGGGCGAGGTGAGGTAGCAGCGGGGAGGCTGCTTTGTCTAAAAAGCGTTGGTAGCCGGGATCATCCAGCGTGTTTTGATGCAAGCTGTATTCATGCTGTTCGGTGGTGCGATCCGGTAACTGGGCCGGTGGCACAAACACCAGATCACAGCGGGGGCACTGCTGATAGGTGCGTCGGCGATCCTGGTGATAAAAATGACTGTCGGGGTGATGACACAGCGGGCAGGCAATCATAATGGTTCCGCAAAAGAAAAAAGGTGATGACTTGCGTCATCACCTCTATATTTTAGTGTCGTATGACACTTCTCCCGTTGCACCTCATGTGCTTTTTTATTGCTTCCACTGCTAGAAGTGCTCCCCTTTTTGTTGTTTTTTACAGAGCGGTATTTTTAGTTTTGGGCCTTCCTGACGCTTTTTCCGTTCTTCCGTGCTCTTATTATTATTATCACTTTTATTATTATTGGTTTTGCGGGCCCGTGACAAGCGGCTCTCAAAACTAGGGGTTAGCTTACACGAAAAATTTTTGAATACAACACCTGTGTTAACAGATATTTAACATGTCGCTGTTGTGCAACGAATTTTAATGCAGTCCGGCCAGGTAATTGGCCAGGGTTTGCATCTCTTCCTCGGTCAATTTTGTCGCAATGTCCCGCATCATGCCGTTCATATCATTGTGCCGGGTACCCGCCTGAAATGCCTTGAGCTGCGCCACAATGTATTCGGGGTGCTGGCCACTGATGTCCGGAAAGCCGGCTAACTGCATACCGTTGCCACGCGGCCCGTGACAGGCAATACACGCAGTGAGGTTGCGCTCCAGATCGCCGCCGCGGTACAGCGCCTGGCCGGGTTCCACCGCTTCTTCGGGTGTATTACCGAGTTTGATTTGTTGTTCAGAATAATAGGTGGCGATATCGCGCATATCCTGCTCGGAAAGGGCGGCAGCCATACCGTTCATCACCGCATTGTTGCGTCCTTCTTCGCCACCGGTTTGCGAGGCGAGCTTAAATTCTTTTAATTGCTTGACCAGATAGTTGACATGCTGCCCGGCCAGTTTAGGGTTCATAGGAATACTGCTGTTACCATCCTGACCATGACACGCAGCACAGGTGGCTGATTTTTTCTGGCCAGCATCAATATCACCGTCTGATTGTGCCCCGGCCGATAAACTCAGGGTAAGACACGCCAACAAACACAGTTTTTTCATAAGTAATCTTCCGTAAAGGAACCAGGGGTTCAGCGGATTTACGTGGTATTATTGTTATTTAGCACACTTACGATGCCAGATGTACAAATACCATACTAAAGCGGTGGTGTAAAAATGTACAATGCTGGTGACATATTTTAGCCAAAATTGCAGTGCCAATGGTGACACCATGACTTATTTTACCAAAGCCGCCTTTTCCACCAGCGCGCCAGACATCCGCCATCTTAAAGATGACACCGGGATCGAAGTGGCGTTTGCCGGCCGTTCCAATGCCGGCAAGTCGAGCGCGCTAAATGCGTTAACCCGGCAAAAAAACCTGGCCCGTACCAGTAAAACGCCGGGCCGCACCCAAATGATCAATGTGTTTGAGCTGGAGGTGGATCGCCGTTTGATTGATTTGCCCGGCTACGGCTTTGCCCAGGTTCCACTGGCCATGAAAAAGAAGTGGCAACAGTCGCTGGGTGAATATCTGCAAAAGCGTAAAAGCTTAAAAGGGCTGGTGGTGCTGATGGATATCCGCCATCCGTTTAAAGAGCTGGATCAGGATCTTATCTATTGGGCGGTCGATGCGGGCATTCCGGTGCAGGCGGTACTGACCAAGGCGGATAAGCTCAAATCAGGCAAGCGTAAACAACAGGTGATGATGGCCGAAGAAGCAGCGCTGGCGTTTATGGGCGATGTGACCGTGCAGGCGTTTTCGGCGAACTCCAAGCTGGGATTGCCGCAACTGGAACAAAAGCTGCTGCACTGGTTTGCTCTGGACCAGGCGCCAGAATAAAAAAATCCCCACGCCAGGGTGGGGATAATCAAAGAGAAAACACATAAAAACCGTAGATAAGAGTCAGCGCCTGCTCAATAAGTTCCATCAGAGTGAAGATTTTTTTAAAAGGGTGTGAAGGCTAACTTCGAGGTCATGCTTCGAGGGAAAAAAATCGCAGGCATAAAAAAACCCCGGCAACACAGGCCGGGGTTAAAGCAAAGGTTTGAAAACAGCTTTCTCACCTCTGTACCCTACGCTGCTAAGGGTACAATAACCGACCAAAAACGCAAGTCATTTCCGTAATTAAATTACCAAAACAGCCAGGCTTTGCGGTTATAAGCAAAAAATATGTAATTATATTACTTGTTTAATGGGCCTCGTCCCAATTATTGCCGGTCCCGGCTTCCACTTCTAGGGGCACCGACAGGGTGGCAGCCTGTTCCATCAGTTCAACGATCTTGGCACTGGCGCGTTCTACTGCCTCGGTTTTGATTTCAAATACCAGTTCATCGTGCACCTGCATCATCATGTACACCTCGTCGGTGCCGGAGCGTTGCAACCAGTCGTCCACCTGCAGCATGGCCATCTTGATGATATCGGCAGCGGTGCCCTGCATCGGTGCGTTGATCGCTGCCCGTTCGGCACCTTTGCGGCGGGCACCGTTACTGGCTTTGATATCCGGCAAATACAGACGACGACCAAAAACGGTTTCCACATAGCCTTTTTCTTTGGCCAGGGCTCGGGTGTCGTCCATATACTTAAGCACGCCCGGATAGCGCTCAAAGTACAAATCCATGTATTGCTGTGCTTCATGCCGCGGTATATTCAGTTGACGAGCCAGGCCAAAGGCTGACATCCCGTAAATCAGCCCAAAGTTGATGGCCTTGGCGCTGCGTCGTTGCTCCGCGGTTACCTCGTCTAAGTTACAGTCAAACACTTCGGCGGCGGTGGCGCGGTGAATATCCTTACCTTGCGAGAAGGCATCCAGCAAGCCTTTGTCCTGCGACAAATGCGCCATAATGCGCAGTTCAATCTGCGAATAATCGGCGGCCACAATCTGATAGCCGTCGCGCGGCACAAAGGCCTGGCGTACCCGGCGGCCTTCTTCATTGCGGATCGGGATGTTTTGCAAATTGGGTTCGGTAGACGACAATCGGCCAGTAGCGGTCACCGCCTGATGATAGGAAGTATGCAGCCGCCCGGTGCGATGATGGGTCATCTTGGGCAATTTGTCGGTATAGGTGTTTTTCAGTTTAGTCAGACCGCGGTATTCCATGATCATTTTAGGAATGGGGTAATCCAGGGCCAGCTCCTGCAGCACTTCTTCGGAGGTGGAGGGGGCGCCTTTCGGGGTCTTTTTAATCACCGGCAGTTCCAGCTTGTCGAACAGGATATGCTGTAATTGCTTGGTCGAGCCCAGATTAAACTTCTCGCCGGCTTCGTCGTGTACCTGACGCTCCAGCTCGTCAATTCGAATGGCCAGATCCTGGCTGTGCTGCGCCAGCCGCTGACTATCAATAAACACGCCCAGCTGCTCCATACGCGCCAGTACACTGGCCAGGGGCATTTCGATATCCACCAGCATGGTTTTCAGCGCCGGCTCGGCTTCCAGCTTTTGCCACAACACCTGGTGCAGGCGCAAAGTGATATCGGCATCTTCGGCGGCATAGGGCGCAGCCTGCTCCAGCGGGATCTGGTTAAAGGTCAGCTGCTTGGCGCCTTTACCGGCAATCTCTTCAAATTTGATGGTCTTGTGACCCAGATGGGCCAGTGCCAGACTGTCCATATCATGGCGGTTGGCGGTGCTATTGAGTACATAGGATTCAAGCATGGTATCAAAGGCCACCCCGCGCAGGGTGATGCCATAGTTGGCCAGCACATTCATATCATATTTTATATGTTGGCCAATCTTTTGGGCCTTGGTGCTTTCCAGTAATGGAGTCAGCTGTTCTAACACCCACTCGCGCGATAGCTGTGCCGGCGCATCGGGATAGTCATGGGCCACCGGAATATAAGCCGCTTCACCCGGGGCCACACACACACTGATGCCCACCAGTTCTGCTTCCATGTAGTTTAAGCTGGTGGTTTCGGTATCAATGGCAAACAGCTCGGCCTTGTTGAGCTTGTCGAGCCAGCGGGCAAAAGTGTCTTCATCGTATATGGTTTCATAGCCACTGGTGTCGATGGCCTGCTCCGGCGTCTCACTGGTTGCATCGTTGACCGCGGAAGATTCGGCGGCCTCCTGCGAAGACACTTCGCTATGCCAGCGTTTAAATTCGTATTCGGCAAACAGCTCTGCCAGCTGGGCATTGTCCGGCTCATCCGGCACCAGACTTTCCGGGGTAAAGTCTAGCGGAACATCACACTTGATAGTGGCCAGCTCATAGGACAGGCGCGCCTGTTCTTCATGGTCGGCCATCTTTTTGGCCATGGACTTGCTGCCGCGAAAATCCAGCCCGGCAATCTTGTCCAGATTGGCATAGATGTCATCAATGCCGCCGATGCCATTGAGCAGCGCCTGGGCACTCTTATCACCCACGCCCGGCACTCCGGGAATGTTATCGACCTTGTCGCCTTTTAAGGCCAGAAAATCAATGACCAGCTCCGGAGGCACTCCAAATTTTTGCTTAACCCCGTCAATGTCCATCACGGTGTTGGTCATGGTGTTGATCAGCGTCACATGCTCATTGACCAGCTGCGCCATATCCTTATCACCGGTACTGATCAGCGTGGCAATCTGTTGCTCGGACGCCTGGCGGGCCAGGGTGCCAATCACATCATCGGCTTCCACGCCGTCTTCGACAATGATCGGCAGGCCCATAGCCCGGATAATGGTATGCAGCGGCTGGATCTGTGCGCCCAGCTCTTCGGGCATCGGCGGGCGATTTGCTTTGTAGTCGGTATAGATCTTATCGCGGAAGGTTTTACCTTTGGCATCAAAGACCACCGCAATGTTGGAAGGATGATACTGGCGGATCAGGCTGCGCAGCATATTGATCACGCCATAAATGGCGCCCGTATCCTGTCCTTTAGAGTTGGTCAGGGGCGGTAAACCATGAAACGCCCGAAACAGATAAGACGATCCGTCCACCAGAATAAACGGTGGGTTTTGTATGTTAGCCATATGCCTTCGTCGTGTGGGAAAAATTATCGCAAGGATGCCATAGGGCTGGGCTGATCGCTATACACAGCAGTAAGAACTTGTGATCGCTTGTGGATAACTTTGTGATCTAACAAAGCCGGCAGATCAGTGCAAGCCCCAATTCAATCAGGGGATCCTGCGAGGAAGATCAGAAAATACTTGGCTTAGAGAAAAAGATGTGATCCGCTGCCTTGCGTAATTTTACATCCGAGTAAATGTGGATAACTTCGTGATTAATGTTCTGTGCGGTTTCGGCTTTCCCCAAAACGGTGGAGTAATGTAGCATACCGTTAACATCAGGCTAAGTGTTATTTCAGAACTTTTTTTAACCGCTTTGTTCGTTTTTTGCCCTAAAACGATATAAAGCCCGATTGCTAAACAGGAGCAGTTAATGAAAAAAATTGCCGTGATTTTAAGTGGCTGTGGCGTGTTTGATGGCTCTGAGTTACATGAAGCTGTCATCACCTTACTGGCGATTCGTCGCCAGGGCGCCCAGTACCAGTGCTTTGCCCCGGACAAACCGCAACATCATGTGATTAACCACCTTACCGGCGAAGAAGCGCCAGGCGAAAGCCGCAATGTATTGGTGGAAGCTGCGCGCATCGCACGGGGCGAGATAAAGCCGGTCACAGAATGCCGGGTGGAAGACTTTGACGCTCTGATCCTGCCGGGCGGTTTTGGTGCGGCAAAAAATCTGTGTACTTTTGCGCTGCAAGGGGCAGACAGTCAGCCTGACGAGCAGGTGCTGGCGGTGTGTCGCGCGTTTGCCGAAGCCGGAAAACCCGCCGGCTATGCCTGCATCGCGCCGGCCCTGGCGGCCTCGGTGTATGGCAACAAAACCAAGATGACTATCGGCACCGACGAGTCGGCAGCCCAGGGTATCGATGCCATGGGCGCGCAGCATGTGCGCTGTGTGGTGGATGAGATTGTTGTGGATACCGACGCCAAACTGGTGACCACGCCTGCCTATATGCTGGCAGACGATATCTTAGACGCCGAAGCCGGCCTGACAAAAATGGTCGAAACTGTGCTGTCGATGCAATAAGCCTATACAATAGGGCGATTTAGGCTTTGCCTTTCGCCCGGTTCTTCGCATAATACCCGGGCGTCAGCCACAATCGCGTGTCTGCCAGGATGTAGTTCTAATAAAAACAAGGCTTAGTTAACCATGCACTACCGTGCGATTGTACGTATTCTCGGGCTGCTGGTGGCGCTGTTCAGCGTGACCATGATCCCGCCCGCGCTGGTCTCACTGCTGTATCAGGATGGCAGTGGCTTACCGTTTGTAATGGCGTTTATCTTATGCGTACTGACCGGCACCGCCATGTGGTATCCCAACCGCGAACATCGCCGTGACCTGCGGGCTAAAGAAGGGTTTTTGATTGTTGCCTTGTTCTGGACCGTACTGGCCAGCTTTGGTGCTATCCCGTTTATTTTATTAGAACAGCCGTCAATGACGGTCACCGATGCCTTTTTTGAATCCTTTTCCGGGCTTACCACCACCGGCGCCACGGTGATTGAAGGCATTGAATTTTTACCACACTCTATTCAATTTTATCGCCAGCAGCTGCAATGGTTGGGCGGGATGGGGATCATTGTGCTGGCGGTGGCCATCCTGCCGATTCTGGGGGTAGGGGGCATGCAGTTATACCGCGCCGAGATGCCCGGGCCGGTCAAAGACTCCAAAATGACACCGCGGATTGCCGATACCGCCAAGCATCTTTGGTACATCTATCTGTCGCTGACCACCGCCTGTACGGTGTCCTACTGGCTGGCCGGGATGAGCTGGTTTGATGCCATTTGCCATGCGTTTTCTACGGTTGCCATCGGCGGCTTTTCGACCCATGACGCCAGCCTGGGCTATTTTAACAGCCCGATGATCAATGTGATATGTGCGGTGTTTTTGCTGATCGCTGCGCTTAATTTTTCGCTGCATTATGCTGCTGTCAGCGCCCGGTCGTTTAAAAATTATTTTCACGATCCGGAGTTCAAAGCCTTTTTCACCATCCAGGCTAGTCTGATAATCCTGTGTTTTTTGGTGCTGGTCCTGACCGGCTATTACACCTCGGCCGAAGAAGCGCTCGACCAGGCCATGATTCAGGCAGTGTCCATCAGTACCACCGCCGGGTTTGCCACTACCGACTTTGCCTCCTGGCCAACCTTTTTGCCGATTATCCTGATCTTTGCCAGCTTTATTGGTGGCTGCGCCGGCTCTACCGGCGGCGGTCTGAAGGTGATCCGGGTATTCTTGCTGTTTTTGCAGGGCCGGCGTGAAATCGACCGGCTGATCCACCCTAAAGCAGTGTATTCGGTCAAACTGGGTGAACGGGCCATGCCAGATCGGGTGGTGGAAGCGGTATGGGGCTTTTTCTCAGCCTATGCCATCGTGTTTGTAGTGATCATGATTGGCATGATTGCTACTGGCCTGGACAACCTTTCGGCCTTCACCGCTACAGCAGCCACCCTGAACAACTTAGGCCCGGGCCTGGGCAGTGTGGCGGCCAACTATGCCGAGGTCAGTGACCCGGGCAAATGGCTGCTGGTGATTGCAATGCTGTTCGGGCGGTTGGAAGTGTTTTCGCTGTTGGTGCTGTTTTCGCCCACCTTTTGGCGCAGCTAGGCAGCGCCTGCAAGCTTAGCCAAGGAGCCGGCCAGCTTAGCCAAAGAAAAATGCGCTGGGCTGGAAGATTTTTTCCACATCGTTGATGTATTTTTTATCCACCAAAAACAGAATGACATGATCATTGGCTTCCACCACGGTATCGCTGTGGGCAATGATCACTTGGTCATCGCGCACAATGGCACCGATGGTGGTACCGGGAGGCAGCTTAATATCGCCAATCTGGCGGCCTACCACGCGCGAGGTATTTTCATCACCGTGTGCGATGGCTTCTATAGCCTCTGCGGCCCCACGGCGAAGTGAGTACACATTTACAATGTCGCCGCGACGGATATGGGTGAGCAGCGCTGAGATGGTGGCCTGCTGCGGTGAAAAAGCAATATCAATCTCGCCGCCCTGGACCAAATCCACATAGGCACTGCGCTGGATCAGCACCATGGCTTTTTGCGCGCCCATCCGTTTGGCTAGCATGGCCGACATGATGTTGGCTTCATCATCATTGGTCACGGCAATAAAGGCATCCACATCTTCGATGCTTTCTTCGCTTAACAGCTCCGGGTCGGAGGCATCGCCGCAAAATACGATGGTTTTATCCAGGTGGGCCGACAGATAGTTGGCGCGGTCACGGTCAAACTCAATCAATTTCACATTGTGGTTGTGCTCAAGCCGTTTAGCCAGCCCGGCACCGATTAGACCGCCGCCGGCAATCATGATCCGCTTGTAGCTGGACTCCAGCTTTTGCAGCTCACTCATCACCGCGCGGATATGTTTGGTCGCGGCAATAAAAAACACTTCATCATCGGCTTCGATAACCGTGGTGCCTAACGGACGGATAGGCCGGCCACGCCGGTAGATAGCAGCCACCCGGGTTTCCACATTGGGCATATGTTCTTTTAACGCTGACAGCGCATGACCAACCAGTAAGCCACCATAATAGGCTTTAACCGCCACCAGGCTGGCTTTGCCTTCGGCAAATTCCACTACCTGCAGGGCGCCGGGATAATCAATCAAACGTTTGATAGCTTTGGTGACCAGCTGTTCCGGCGCAATGATATGGTCTACCGGAATATCCTGCTGCTTATACAACTGTTCCTGATAGATGATGTATTGCTCAGACCGAACCCGGGCGATTTTGGTGGGCGTTTTGAATAAGCTGTAGGCCACCTGACAGGCCAGCATATTGCTTTCATCACTGCTGGTCACCGCAATCAGCATATCGGCATCTTCGGCGCCGGCTTTTTTCAGCACATCCGGGTGTGACCCCACGCCCACCACTACCTGCAAATCCAGCCGGTCTTGCAGGGTACGCAGGGTGTTGGGGTTGGCATCGATGACGGTGATTTCGTTTTTTTCACCAACAAGGTTTTCCGCCAGGGTACCGCCGACCTGACCGGCGCCGAGGATGATGATTTTCATTAAACCGATCTATCGCTATGTAATGTCATTATTTTTCAGACTTTAACAGCCTGCAATAGTAGAAACCATCCATTTGTTGCTCGCCGGGCAGGATCTGGCGGCCAGGATGTTGCGCGGTATCGCCACTGTGCAATGGCACCAGACTGGCATCCGGCTGGTGCTGCAAAAACCGCTGCATCTGTAGGCGATTTTCATCGGGTAAAATTGAACAGGTGGCATACAGCAGGGTACCGCCGGGTTTAAGCAGCGGCCACAGTGCTTGTAAAATGGCCTGTTGCAATTCGACCAGCTGGGCAATGTCGGATTTTTTACGTAACCAGCGGATATCCGGATGGCGCCGGATCACGCCGGTGGCCGAGCAGGGCGCGTCCAATAAAATACGGTCGAATAACTGGCCGTCCCACCAGGCATCGGGGGTGGCGGCATCGCCCTGGGCAACCGCCGGTGCATGGCCCAGGCGCTGCATATTTTCGCGCACTCGGTCCAGGCGTCTGGCATCAAAATCCAGCGCCAGACAATGCGCCAATGCCGGCTGGCGCTCCAGCAGATGGCCGGTTTTGCCGCCCGGCGCCGCACAGCAATCCAGGATACGCTCATCAGGCTGGGCATCCAGGTAGGCGGCGGCCAGTTGCGCCGCGCCATCCTGCACCGCAAACCAGCCCTCGGCAAAGCCGGGTAGCCCGGTTACCTCGTAACGGCCGGTTAACACCACAGCGTCCGGATGGGCATCGCTTAGGGTGAAGTCCACCCCAGCGGACTGCAGATGCATCAGATATGCCTTGCGGCTCACTTTGGAGGTATTCACCCGTAGCCACAAGGGCGCAATCTGATTGGTCTGGGTGAGCAGTTCAGGCAGGGCGTCGGAATAATGCTCGGCCAGGCCTTTGTACAACCATTTGGGCAAGCCGCTTTGCACAATCGGATTGTCACTGGGATGCTGATCAAGTTGCTGGCGCTGAAAATTGCGCAAAATAGCATTGGCCAGCCCTTTTAACCGCTGGCTGGCCAGCATAGGCACGGCATTGACGGTTTCGGCCACGGCAGCATGGGCTGATACGCGGGTAAACGCCAGTTGATAAAAGCCCAGCATCAGCAGATGCTCAACAATCTTATTGCTGCCTTTTAGCGGTGTATCCAGCAGTTGACGCAGCCATAATTGTAATTGCGGTACCTGGCGCAATGCGCCCATGGTCATTTCCTGCAGCCAGCCATTGTCCTTGGCGCTATGGCGCTGCTGGACAGTGGCTAAACATTCGCGGGAGGACTGGCCTTGCTCAAGAATTTGATACAGCACCCAGGCTGCATCGGCCCGTAAATTGGGCTGGCGTGGAAGTCGGCTCATGCAGCAGGTTCACCACCTAGCGGCTGGCCAGGCGTGAACCAGGCTATGCGGGCATTGATCACATCGGCGGCTGGCAGCGGCTTTTTGCCGGGTAACTGTAAACTGGTGATGCACAGTGCCTGCTCGCCACAGGCGATCACGATGCCATGTTTATCTGCCTGCAGCACAGTACCGGGCGCTTTGCCGTTGCTATTGGAGCAGACGGAAGCTGCCCACACTTTGACTTTTTCGCCGGCGATGTCACACCAGGCCACCGGCCAGGGATTAAAGGCTCGCACATTGCGTGCCAGTTGTTCTGCCGGTTGTTGCCAGTCCAGTTGAGCTTCTTCTTTAGACAGTTTTTTGGCATACGTTGCCTGGCTGTCATCCTGTTCGGTGGCAACCGCACTGTCTAAATCGTTGAGCACGTCTACCAGCGCCTTAGGGCCTAAGGTGGCCAGCTTATCGTACAACGAGGCACTGGTTTCATCCGCCGCGATAGGCAGGGTCGCAGTATGCAGCATTGCACCGGTATCCAGTCCTTCATCCATTTGCATAATGGTCACGCCGCTGATGGCATCGCCGGCCCAGATGGCGCGCTGAATAGGTGCCGCACCGCGCCAGCGCGGCAAAATAGAACCGTGCACATTGATACAACCCAATGGCGGGGTGTTGAGGACCGGTTTAGGCAGGATCAGACCATACGCCACCACCACCATGATATCGGCCTGGATCTCGCGCAGCGTCTGCTGGGCATCCTCGGCTTTTAAGCTGGCTGGTTGGTGAACGGTGATGTCATTGGCCTGGGCCAGTTGTTTCACCGGGCTGGCGGTCAGTTTTTTGCCGCGACCGGCGGGCCGGTCTGGCTGAGTATACACGGCCACCACCTGATGCTGTGTATCCAGCAGCGCGCGCAAGTGGTCAGCAGCAAAATCCGGCGTACCGGCAAAAATTATTCGCAGCGAGTTAGCCACAGGACTCCTTAGGCTCTGGCGGCCAGACGGGCTTCTTTTTCCAGTTTTTTGCGGATGCGTTGTCGTTTCAGCGGCGACAGATAATCCACAAATAATTTACCTTTGAGATGGTCCAGTTCGTGCTGAATACAAATCGCCAGCAGGCCATGCGCTTCCAGCTCAAATTCTTCACCGTCTGCGTCCAACGCTTTAACGGTGACTGCTTCGGCGCGCTCTACCTTGGCATAGTTGCCCGGCACCGACAAACAGCCTTCTTCGCTGATGGTGCTGCCGTCTTTGGCAATGATTTCAGGGTTGATGAACACACGCGGCTGATCCTGGTCTTCTGAAACATCCATGACCACCACCTGAACGTGTCGGTTGACCTGGGTCGCAGCCAGACCAATACCATTTTCGTCGCGCATGGTTTCGAACATGTCGTCAACCAGCTGCTTAATTTCGGGAGTTACTTCGGCCACCGGCTTAGCCACTGTACGTAGCCGCTCGTCGGGAAACCGTAATACGTCTAATATCGCCATCTGTCGTTATTACACTCTTGCTGTATGAATTACTATACGATCCAATTGCCAGGCTTATTTACACCTGAAGATAGGGTACTATTCTACCGTATAAAGGTTATACGTGCAGCGATAATCGGGCAATCAGGCCGTTCACTGGATAGTGTAACATGATGGCGCTGGATAAAAAATCAACAATCAAAGGGTGGGGATCGATGACCGCAAGCCTGGGCAAGCAACAAAAATGGGCGTCGCGCTGGGGGTGGCTGCTGGTACTGGTATGGTTGCCGGTATCCTGGGTACAGGCCGCGGTGACCCTGAAAGACAATGCGCCAAAAACCTATACAGTGCAGCAGGATGATACCCTGTGGGATATTGCCAACTTGTTTTTAGACAAGCCTTGGCTGTGGCCGCAGCTGTGGCGTACCAATACCCAGATTGTGAATCCGCATCTGATTTACCCGGGCGATGTGCTGCGCATTCGTATGGTGGATGGCCAGCCGGTGCTGGAAGTGGCCCGCGAGAAAAAGCGTCTGACCTTGAGCCCGTCGACGGTCAAGCAAACCAAGCCGATGCCGATCAACACGCTGCCCTGGAGTGCCATTGCACCCTACATCAACCAAAACGAAATTATTTCGCAACAGCAATACGACATTCTGCCGCATCTGCTGGGCAACCAAACCGGCGACATTCGCTTTATTAATGAAGATTTGGTGCTTAGCCGCAGCTACGGCCGGCCTTTCGATCAGTATCGCGTGATCCGTAAACAATCTACTATCACCGATGTGGATGGCGCGGTGCTGGGCATTCAGATTCACCACATTGCCGATGCGTCCATGGTGGAAAGCAGTATTCCCACCCAGTGGCTGGTGAAGGTCGATGCGTCGAATCTTGAAGCGCGCCGCGGTGACCGTTTGTATGCCGGCGAGTTCTCAGCGCCAGAGAATATGATTTTGCAGCCGGCCACCGAACAACAGGGGCAGGTGATTGACAATCTGCATCAGCATCAGCTGTTAGGTAAAAACGATGTGGTGGTGCTGAATCTTGGCGACGCTGCCCTGCAGCCGGGCATGGTGATGGGAATCTACGCCCAGGGGCCGGATATTATTGACGGCGACGCGCCCAAATATGCCAGTGAGGCCAATGCCGTGCGCAGCCCGTTCAAGGATGGTTCAACAGTGGTACAGCCGGCGCTGAAAATTGGTGAGCTGGTGGTATTTAAAACCTTTGAAAACGCCAGCTATGGCATCATCACCCGAGCACGGGAGATGGTGAAAAACGGCGATATCGTCGCACGGCCTTAAGCCAAGCGCTGCGGGCCGTGGTGCAGTAAGGAAACGGCATGCATGAAACAACATTAAGTGACAGCCAGCAAGCCTGGTTGCGCTTAAGCTCCATTCCCCGGGTCACCCCGGGCCAGTGGCTGTCGCTATTGGCGCGCTTCAAGATCAGTGCGTCTGAGCTTATCAGTGGCCAGTGGCGCTGCGCCGATGACGGCGTGCGTACCCAGGTGCAGGCGCAGTTGGCACTGCAGCAGCCCGAGGTGGTAAGCCGCTGTACGGATTGGCTGGCCGCCAGTGAGCAGCATCACTTACTGACCCCGGATGATGCCCGCTATCCAATGATGTTACAGGCGCTGCAGTCACCGCCGCTGGCCTTGTATGTGACCGGGGCTGTGGAACGGCTGGCCCAGCCACAAATTGCGCTGGTGGGTAGCCGCCGGGCTTCAGCCCAGGGGCTGGAGATGGCGACTGACTTTGCCAGCCAGTTGGCTGCGTCCGGCTGGTGTGTGACCAGCGGCCTGGCTACCGGTATTGACGGGGCGGCGCATCGCGGCGCGCTTGGTCAGGGTGGGCGCACAGTGGCGGTGACCGGGGCCGGACCCGATATCATTTACCCACGGCGTCATCAGCGCCTGCATGAACAAATTGTAATGGAGGGTGGGGCGGTGGCTACAGAGTTTTGGCCGGGCAGTGCGCCACGGGCAGCGCACTTTCCTCAGCGCAACCGGCTGATTGCCGCTTTGAGCCATGCCACTGTAGTGGTAGAGGCCACAATTAAAAGTGGCACCTTGATAACTGCCAAATTGGCCACAAATCTAGGCCGTGATGTATTTGCCATACCCGGCAATATCTATAACCCGCTTACCGCCGGCTGCCATCATCTGCTTAAACAAGGGGCAATACTGGCCAGCCAGGCCAGTGATATTCTGGCAGAATTGCCGCCGCTAGTGGCCGATACCCGTGTCAAAAGCACGTCTGAGAGCAAAAAAAGTCAAGGAGAATGCTTGGCAACCGATAAATTATTAGCTAGTGTGAATTATGATGTTACCAGTGTGGACATCATCTGTAAGCGTAGCGACCAGCCTGTATCTCACGTGCTGGCATCATTATTACAATATGAGCTGCGTGGCCTGGTAGCGGCTGTTCCTGGCGGCTACATTAAACTGAGGGGAAAATAGTATGTTTGACATCCTCATGTATCTGTTTGAAAACTTTATCCACAGCGAAACAGAGATTCGGGTCGATCAGGACGAGCTGACCGAAGAGCTGGTGCGTGCCGGTTTTCATCATGACGAAATATACAAAGCATTGGCCTGGCTTGAAAAATTAGCTGCGCTGCAGGAAACAGATAAAACCCCGTATCTGAGCAATGGGATCACTACCAGCCTCAGCCGGATTTATACCCAGCATGAGCAAATGCGGCTGGATGTGGAATGTCGTGGCTTTTTACTGTTCTTAGAACAGGTGAGTGTGCTGGATGCCAGTACCCGCGAAATGGTCATTGACCGGGTCATGGAAATTGATTCCACCGAATTTTGCTTAGAAGATCTTAAATGGGTTGTGCTGATGGTCTTATTTAATGTGCCGGGTAAAGAAAATGCCTATGCACAAATGGAAGATCTGTTGTTTGAAGAGTCAAATGGCGTCTTGCACTAAGCCCCATTATCTGAGAGTTCATGTCAAAAATTGATTCTAGTTTGTTCTCCGGGCCGTCCCAGGCGGACGGCACCTGCCCGGAGTGTGATGCGCCGTTGCATATCCGCCAGGGAAAAGCCGGGCCGTTTGTGGGCTGCAGCGCTTATCCGTCATGCACTTTCAGTAAGCCACTGCATGACAACCACACCACCGTATTAAAAGAAATTGCCGGCACCGACTGCCCCGAGTGCGGCTGTACCATGGCGATCAAAAAAGGCCGCTATGGCATGTTTATCGGCTGTACTAATTTTCCTGCGTGTCATCATATAGAGCCGATTAAAACACAACAGGACACCCAGATAACCTGTCCCAAGTGCCAGAAAGGCCACATGCTTGAGCGCACCAACAAGTATGGCAAACGCTTTTTTGCCTGTGATGATTATCCTGCCTGCCGATATGTGGTAAATTTTCCGCCTATCGCGCAATCCTGCCCTGAATGTGGCTGGCAGTTGCTGATCAATAAAAAAGGCAAGGTGTGCTGTCCCCAGCCAGCCTGCGATTATCAGCAAGAGCAATAACTTCGTAGAGAACAACCTGATGCCAGACTCAACCTCGCAGTCCGATCCTATTGTCGATGCCTTTGTGGGTGGCCAACTATTGGTCTATCCCACCGAAGCGGTCATGGGGATTGGTTGCGACCCGGACAATGAAGAAGCGGTTCACCGCCTGCTGGCGATCAAACAGCGCCCAGTGGAAAAAGGCATGATCCTCATCGCCGATACCTATTCGCGGTTATTGCCCTATGTGGACGATAACGCTATCCGCTTAGACCGGCGCACCGAAATTTTTTCCAGCTGGCCGGGCCCGAATACCTGGCTGCTGCCCAAATCCGCCCGTGCTCCGGCCTGGATCACCGGCGCGCACAGCAAAATCGCCGTGCGGGTGACCAATCATCCGCAGGTGAAACAATTATGCGAAAAACTAGGTAAGCCGCTGGTTTCCACCAGTGCTAATCCATCCGGGCAGGAACCGGCGCGTAGCCTGGCCGAAGCCAAAGCCTATTTTGGCGATGGCGTGCTCTATATTGAGGGTCCGCTTGGCGGCTATACCAATCCCAGCACCATCCGCGATGGTGATACCGGGCAAATAATCAGGCAGTAATATGACAAACACCGTAAACCCGCAAGATGTTGAACAGGTTAAGCAGTATCTGTTGACCCTGCAAGATACCATCTGCCAAACCCTGGAGCTGGCGGATGGGTCTGGCCATTTCACCGAAGACACCTGGCAGCGGGAGGAAGGTGGTGGCGGGCGCTCGCGTGTGATGAAAAATGGCGCGTTGATTGAACAGGGCGGGGTTAACTTTTCCCATGTGCAGGGTGCCACCCTGCCAGCGTCGGCCACGGCATCGCGACCTGAGCTGGCCGGCCGCAGTTTTCAGGCCATGGGCGTGTCGCTGGTGATCCATCCCCACAACCCGTATGTGCCCACCTCACATGCCAATGTACGCTTTTTCATTGCAGAAAAACCTGGCGAGGCACCCATCTGGTGGTTTGGCGGCGGTTACGACCTGACACCGTTCTACCCATTTAAAGAAGATGTGCAGCACTGGCACAGTGTGGCCAAAAAAGCCTGCGCGCCATTTGGTGATACGGTTTATGCAGATTATAAAGCCTGGTGTGACCGCTACTTCTTTCTTAAACATCGCAATGAAACCCGTGGCGTAGGCGGCCTGTTTTTTGATGATCTTAACGAATGGGGCTTTGCACAGAGTTTTTCCTTTATGCAGGCGGTGGGTAACAGTTTTCTGGACGCCTACGTCCCGATTGTCGAGCGGCGTAAGGCTATGGCCTATGGCGAACGCGAGCGCCAGTTTCAATTATACCGGCGCGGTCGCTATGTTGAATTTAACCTGGTGTGGGACCGCGGCACCTTATTTGGTTTGCAAACCGGCGGCCGAACCGAATCCATATTGATGTCGATGCCGCCGCTGGCGCGCTGGGAATATGGTTATGATCCGGCCCCCGGCAGTGCCGAAGCCCGCCTGCAAGAGTGGCTGCAGCCCACAGACTGGTAATATCAGGCGTCTGGCTGATTCACCATATGGTCAGCCAGTTGATCCAGCGGCTGCAGGATTTTATTGGCCAGCGTGAGATTTGGTACATGCTGCATCACCGCCTTGCGCATACAATACATCCACTGGGCTTTTAATGCCGGCGTCACCGTGACAGACAGATGCCGTGCCCGCAAACGCGGATGGCCATAACGGGGTTGAAACTCGTCCGGCCCGCCCATCCACATCATCAGATAGACAAAAAAAGTGTCGCGCAGCTCATCTATGGGCTGCGGATGGATCGCCAGTAATTCCTGCGCCATCGGATCTGTTTCCATGATATCGTAAAAACTGTGCGCAATAGCCTCGACCACCGGGCGGCCCCCGATGGCGGTATACAGTGAGGCTGGCGTCGCAGAATCTTTTTTACGGGTTAAGAAGCTGAATAATTTCATGAACAAGTTTGCTGTATTCGGAAATCCAATAAGTCAGAGTTTATCACCTGGCATCCATCAGATGTTTGCTAAACAGGTGGGGCTGTCGATTACCTATGACAAACTGGAAGCCCCACTGGAGGGTTTTGCCGAGAGTGTGCGCAACTTTTTTACCCAGCCTGCCAGTTTAGGGTGCAATGTCACGGTGCCTTTTAAAGAACAAGCCGCGGCTCTGGCCGACAGCTTGGACGATGCGGCCAGTCTGGCGGGTGCGGTTAATACTTTAAAACGCTTGCCCGATCGACGCCTGGCCGGGTTCAATACAGATGGATTGGGGCTGGTGGCTGATATTCAACAGCAGGGCATTAGTCTGGCAGACAAAGCGGTGTTAATCATTGGCGCGGGTGGGGCAAGCCGGGGTGTGATCCACCCGTTATTAAATGAAGGGGTCACCACACTGGCCATCACCAACCGCACAGAACATAAAGCCAAAAAATTGTGTGAAGAGGTCAGCGATAGTCGGGTCATGGCGCTGGGCAGTGCCGGGCTGATGTCGTATACCCCGGACATTGTGATCAATTCCACCTCGGCAAGCTTGTCCGACAGCTTGCCAGATGTCCAGCATATTGCCTTTAACGCCTGTGAACTGGCCTACGATATGGTTTATCAGCAACGCGCAACAATGTTTATGCGCCATGCCAGCCATCATGGCGCCCGGCACACCGCCGACGGCTTAGGCATGCTGGTGGCCCAGGCAGCCGCTGCATTCACTATCTGGACGGAACAGCAAGTTCAGACCCGGCCGGTCATCAAGGCCTTACGCGCTCAGCTGGCGGCGACCTCGGCCAAATAGTCATCTTTTAATTCAACATAGTTTTGCGCCGACTGGGCTAAAAAATCCAGCTCGGCCTGGCGCAGCGGTCGTTGTTGGCGCATGGGGTTACCGACATATAAGTAGCCGCTTTGTAATGTCTTGTTTGGGGGCACCAGCGTACCGGCTCCAATCAGCACATCATCCTCGACCACAGCACCGTCCATGATCACCGCTCCCATGCCGACCAAAATGCGGTTTCCCAGCCGGCAGCCATGCAACATGCACTGATGACCAATCGTCACCTCATCACCAATGATCAGCGGGTGGCCGTCAGGATTGGTCGCCGAACGACGGGTGACATGTAATACCGCCCCGTCCTGGACATTGGTGCGCTTGCCGATACGAATATGGTTCACATCACCACGTGCTGCAACCATTGGCCACACACTGCTGTCTTCACCCAGAGCAATATCGCCAACCAGCACAGCTGAGTCATCGATATAGCAACCGGCGGCAAACTGCGGGGTAGTCTTCTTATAAGCACGGATAGTCATTATTGTCTCCTTATAGATAGGGGCGAGTCAGTATACAGCGTTGTCGTTCCTTAAGGCCAAATGCTCAACATTGATCGTAGGAGCGGGCAGGTAGGCTAACTGCGCGCCTTATTACTATCCGTTCCGCATTAGGCAATGGGGGCAGACAGATACCATTAATTGTCAAAAACGAAGCCCAAAGTAGAATTAGCCTGTAAAACCACCGTTTTGAACAGTTTGTCAGCAAACAAACCGCAATTTTGTAAATTATGAAAATAGTTATTGACGGTGCGCTAAAAATCTCTAGAATGCGCCACCTCTTCAACGGGAAAGTCGCAAGACAGACCAGAAGAGTTAGTCAATACTTACTTTTAAAGCAAGTGGTGGCAAGGGTTTCAAAAAATACTTTTGAAAAATAAATTAATCAAAAGTATTGACAAATAACCCGGGTGGCGTAGAATGCTCACCTCGCTTCAGCAAGGTTTAAATAACTCTTCTGAAGCCGTTTAAAGCTAACACGCTTTGAGAAAAAGATTTCAAAAAAGTGTTGACGCCGAAAACGAATCGCGTAGAATGCGCATCCCGCTTCGGGGAGTAAATGAAGCAAGCGGCAAGGCCAGTTGGTCAGTCGCACTGTTCTTTAACAATGTATAACAAGACAATCTGTGTGGGCACTCGTTAAGAGTGTCAACCGACGATTCATAGATATATTCGATTTTTAATTGAAGAGTTTG
>NZ_JBUZOV010000002.1:0-766063 GCF_055326825.1 Alteromonas sp. WD8-37 | reverse complement strand
AACCGATGGATTTCACTTCTAAGGTCATCCGGTAAGCCATTGTCAGCATCTTCCAGGATATCGGGTATCGACCTGACGAACGCCTTTTTTCCCTGGGCTAACGTAATACCGAACTCATAGAGGATCCCCTTGAGTAGATTACTGGTCGCAGTTTGCTCATCCACATAATGCTGCCTGATGCGTTCACAGGATTGTAGCGCCAGTTGCTCATCACTTTTCACCTGCACGGGCTTTACATTGGGCTGCCTGGCCGCAACGCCAATTGCCACAGCATCGTTTTTGTCTGTCTTATGGCCAGACAAAAATCGCTTCACGAACAACGGCGGTATCAGCATGACCTGATGACCATATCCCTGGGCTATTTTTGCCCAGTAATGCGCGCTTCCGCAGGCTTCCACTGCTACAAGTGAAGGAGGTTGCCTGAGCAACCAGCTTTTTAATGAAGAGCGAGTAAAATTACGCTGTGTAACAACCTTATTAGCAGTATCAAGGACACAGACATCGAAAGAACTCTTTGCAAGGTCGATAGCAATTACGTTAGATTCAGCCATGTATGGACTCCTTTTAGAGGTTGTTTGGCGATAACCAAAATACTCCTCCGGGGGTGGAGGAGTCCATACATCGCGAAAGTCGGGATCTCCCTGCCTTCCTGGCTTTGCCTCAGACTTCCTCTTCCCGGTTATGACACCTCAGGTAACCCAAGGAGATAGCGGCCTGCGCCGCTATGACAGTGTAGGCCGCCATGACGGTGCACTTGGACACTCCGACGCTTTCCCACCGTCATCCCGACGAAAATCGGGATCTCCTTGGCTTGCTGGCAATGCCTGCTACATCCTTTCTAAACTCACACACCACCCAAGGAGATAGCGGCCTGCGCCGCTATGACAGTGTAGGCCGCCATGACGGTGCACTTGGACACCCCGACGCTTTCCCATCGTCATCCCGACGAAAGTCGGGATCTCCTTGGTTTACTGACTATGCCTGCTACTTCCTCTTCCCCATACACACACCACAGGTACCCCAAGGAGATAGCGGCGTAGTTTGTCATCCCGACGAAAGTCGGGATCTCCGTGGCTTGCTGGCAATGCCTGCAAGTTCCTCTTCCTCATTCACACACCACAGGTACCCAAAGGAGATAGCGGCCTGCGCCGCTATGACAGTGTAGGCCGCTATGACGACGGTTTTGATGAAGATGACAACCCGCGCAACCATAACAGCGCTATCAATAGAATGAAGTTACACAACACCAGCAATAACAATCACACAGCGCTCATGCTAGGCTTAGGTTTTTGTTGTTGGAGCACTTATGAGCAGCTTTACTATTCGCGCGGCGATGCCGTCCGACATCCCGCAAATCCTGACCTTTATCATCGAACTGGCACGATACGAAAAAGCCGAGCATGAAGTAGAAGCCACAGAAGATGATTTAGGGAAAACCCTGTTTGGCGAGGGTGCCACGTCCCATTGCATCCTGTGTGAGCAGGATGGGCAGCCGGTGGGTTTTGCGGTGTATTTTTACAATTACTCCACCTGGCAGGGGCAAAATGGCCTGTATCTGGAAGACTTATTTGTCAGTCCTCAATACCGTGGCCAGGGTGCCGGTGTGCAGCTGCTTCGCTACCTGGCGCAGCACGCAGTGAAAAACAACTGTGGCCGCTTTGAATGGAGCGTGCTGGATTGGAATACACCGGCAATTGAGTTCTATCAAGCATTAGGCGCTAAACCAAAATCAGAATGGGTAGGCTACCGGTTAGATGGCGACGCGCTCACCGCGTTTGCCAATGGCTAGCCAGCTAGTCGTCAATACCGGTTTGATAGTGACTTAAAAACAGCGCCGCTGTGCGTGCAGCGATTTGCTCGATTTGCTGCGCGGTGAGCGGGGCTTCGATTTTCATCAGCTGTGGCCAAAAGCAGTGCCCTTTGATCAGGCTGGTGAGTTCTTTGGCACTGTACTGCATATCCTCAATGGCCAGCCGGCCGTCCTCGCTGGCGGCTTTGAGCCAGCGGTGCAGAACAGTCTCCTGCGCGGTCAGTTGATGGATTTCATCGCGCAGGCGATCCGGGTGGTAAAACAAATGGCCGAAGGCCACTCGCGCCAGCTCCAGATAATCTTCACCGATGAGCAGCTCAATCTCAGCCTGCAGCAACGCTGTAAGCTGAGGGTGTAACGGCTTATCCGCTTCATACTGCACCGGAATACTGACCATACACTGATGCCACAGGGCGCGGATCAAATGCATGACAATCATCTCTTTAGAAGCAAAATGATTGTACACCGTGCGCTTTGACACCTGCGCCATCTCAGCCAGCTTATCCATACTGGTGCCAGCCACGCCATATTTTTCAAAGGCTTGCTTAGCTGCGCACAAAATGGCATCGCGCTTGGCGTCACTGCGGGTTCGGGTTACAGCGTTCATGAGGCCTGTAGCTCAATAGTGAATAAAACCAGTCTACACCGCTTTGCGCTAATTCGCACCAAGCCCTGAATGGTCAGTACGCACTTATTTACCCGAGCAGTTTTTCGATATACGGGCGCACTGCTGCCACGCTGGTGCAGTGATTGGGTATGGCAATACTTTGATAACCATCGCCTAAAAATGCCCGATCTTTTTCGATCAGCACGCCGGTCTCGCTGCCATTGTCCACGAAGGTTACCTCCAGCTCCCGTGCACCAAATAAAGAGCGCGATTCAGGCTTAAATTCATATTCCTGATAGCACGGCAGGTGAGAAGCAAACTGCGGCGTACGGACCCGCCCGGCTTCAATATCAGACTTAAATAAACGAAAGCCGCTTTGACTGATCATCTCCAGCACCGCCATTTGAGTGGCAGACGGCACAATCACCAGCGGATCTTTATCCGAGCCATCAATGCCACTTTGAATATCCAGGCCGGTTTGCAGCCAGACTTTAGCAATCTGCTGGCCAAACAACTCCGAAGCTGGTAACTCAGGGTGCAGTGATAAGGTCAGTTGCTGGGTGCGCGTTTCGCCCGGTGCCACAGTCACCTCTAATGTTTTTTGCCAATGCTGCAACACCACACTTTTCGAATAAGTCACTTCGTTGTCGCCGATATCCGCTTCAGCTTTTGCACTGGCCATGATGGCGAATTCCAGGCCGTTGATATGCTGCTCGACATCGCCGCCTTTTATCACCACCTCAATATTTACATCATCGCCGGCGCGCAGTGTATCGGTAAGTAAGATGGCATCGACCGTGGCGCTACCAATACCTACCCGAGCCAATAATTTTTTCAGCATGCTGCTTCTCCTTTCTCATCGCTGTGTTGCTGTTTACTTAGCTCTGAGACTACACAAAAACAGTAAGGTTCACGATGCCATTAACCACCGCAACGCGCGAAACACAGACAAAAAAAGAGCCGGGCGAACCCGGCTCTTCTTACCATTAGGCAACTTACCACCCGCTAGTGATTGGCTTTATAAGTGCGCTCGTTGTCGATATCGGCAATGGGGGTGAGCATGGCAAAATCGAACTCTGCTGGTTGCTGCCCTTCGCGCACTTTTTGCGGCCAGGCATGATCGCCCAGGGCGGCTTTACCGATTGCCACTAAATCACCGTGCGCCTCGTCAACAGCGGAGCTGGCATGTTGCTGCTCACTCACACCACCGTTGATGATCACAGGCACCGCGACAGTTTGCTTAGCCAGCTGGCCCAGCGACGCCAGTCCATCGAATACCTCACGGGTCAAGTCGGGCTCGGTAATATGCACATAATCGACCCCGGCTTGTTCTACCGTGTTAAAAATAACCTCGGCGTCCTGCTTACTGCCCCACTGATAATCCGGGTCATTCACTTTTGCCTGTGATAACCGCACGCCAACAATAAAGTCAGCGGGCACAGCATTACGTACGCCGGCAATCACCTCTTTTATCAACCGCACGCGGTTGGCAATACTGCCACCGTAATTATCATCGCGCTGGTTGGTGTAGGTGGTTAAAAACTGGTCCAGCAGATAGCCATTGGCGCCGTGTATTTCTACCCCGTCGAAGCCGGCTTTGTGCGCGAGCACCGCACTATCGATAAAGCCCTGAATGGCGCTATCGATGTCGGCCTGCGACATGGCATCAGGCACAGCAAACTCCCCGTCACCATAGTAAAACCCGAGCTGTTCGCCTTTTGGCTTCACCTTAGACGGTGCCATGGTGCCATCGCGCTGCGCATTAAATTGGCTCAACGCGCCGGCATGCATTAGCTGGGCAATAAAGGTGCTGCCTGAGGCTTTTACTGCCTGCACCGTATCAAGCCAGGATGCAGCGTGAGTACCTGTGGCCAGGCCGGGCTGATACTGATATCCCTGGCTGAACTGCTCATCGGTGAACAGGCCTTCGGTGATCAGCATCGAAAAGCCGCCGTTGGCAAACGACGTATAGTAATCCTGCATCAGCGGGCCCACGGTACCGTCGGCGTTGGCACTGACCCGGGTCATGGGTGCCAGAACCAGGCGGTTAGCCAATAGACGTTTGTTCAGCGAAAATGTTGAAAAAATGGATGTCGATTTCATTAGTCATCCTCCTATTTCAAAAGTGTCCTCAATAATGCAGATGACATTGCAAACAAAAAACAGATAAACAATACTTTCTGTTTAAATAAAATATTGCAACTGATGAAAATCAACCAGATAGAAAGCCTGCGGATCGTTAAAGCTGTGGTGGAAAAAGGTAACTTTTCCCGCGCAGCAGAACACCTGGACCTGACCCCCGCTTGGGTAGCCAAGGCAATAGAAAGACTGGAAAGCGAACTCAATGCTACCCTGTTTCGACGCACTACCCGCCAGGTAAGTACCACCGAAGCCGGCCAGCTGTGCTACAAGCAGGCGTGTGAGATTTTGGAGCGCTGGGAAGATCTACGCTTTGCCATGGACCAAACCCAATCCGACCTTCGGGGCACCATTAAACTGAGCATGCCCATGTCCTTTGGCATTTCGGTAATGGCAACACTGCTTGGCCAGTTTCAGCAACAAAACCCACTGGTAGAGCTGGATATCGAGCTTTCCGATGAAGAGGTTCGGCTGGGCGAGCAGGATTTTGATGTGGTGATTCGCCTGACCTTTGCCCTGCCCGACAGCTCATTACTGGTAAAAACCTTGCGCTCTTATCGGATGGTAACCTGCGCCACGCCCGCCTACCTGCAAGCTCACGGCATGCCCCAGACCCCGGCAGATTTGGCCGGCCACAAGATCCTGAAATTTGAGCGACAAGTGGGGGTAACACGCTGGGCTTATCTGGTTGACGGTGAGTGGGTGACCATTGAACTTAGCCCCTATGTAAAAGCCAACAACAGCGAGCTACTGCACACTTTGTTATGCCAGGGCCAGGGAATCGCCCGCATCCCAGAGTTTATTGTGGCTAAAGATCTGGCTGAGGGCCGCTTAGTGGAACTGCTCACCGAATTCCCCTCCCCTGAATTATCGCTGCATCTATTGCGGCCCAATAACAGACGCATCACCGCACGGGTGCAGGCATTTTATGCTTTTATGCAAGCGCAGTTGGGGCGGGAGGAGTGAATTCCGATTTTGTAAGAAACCATATTCAGTTTGTAATAGAGGCCAACCCTTTGTCTTTGGAGGTTGTACCCTCGCAGCGCATTTGTACTACCTTTTGTACAAGTCGATGATTAACTAAATTCTGCTAGGCCGGATAAGCCCTCCCCATAATAGAGGTATGGGGGAACCGGATGATCTCGAAGGTGAACAATAAAAAACCCTCGTGCGTTTTTGCGTTGCGGGCATCGCGGCAAAGCCGCTCGTTGCAAGTTACTCAGCCGTAACTTGTCGAACGTCACTGGCTTTCTGGCAGGTAGCGTCATTTCATTGTGTAACATCAAAACAATTGATGCTATTCTGCTCAAAAGGGAAAAAAGTAAAGCGAATCAGCAGGAAGCGAAGCGCTGCCAGGCAGTACCTACCGCATGTTTATTAAGCATTTCATTGATTACATAAAGCCTCAACAGCACAGTTACGCGCTCATTTTTTTATTAATGACGCTGGAAAGTGCCGCGAGTCTGGCGATCCCCTATATTGTCGGTCAGTTTTCCAGTGCTGTACTGAAGGAATCTTCAACGTTACAGTGGCACTCTGGCTATCTATTAGGCGTGTGGATTTTACTCATCGTCGTGCTGGCACTGGTGCGTTATCAATTTAGCTTTCGGGTGAACATGGTCGGCGCACGCATTCTTTCACAGCTAAGCTGCCGCCTGTATGATCACGTTCAACTGTTACCGCTGAGTTACTTTTCAACCCGCAAAAAAGGCAAAATACTCTCACTTATCAGTAACGACGCCAATGTGGTTGCCTATTTTTTGTCTGGTATATTAACCAACCTGGCACCAAGCCTTCTCATCGCGGCTGGCGCCTTGGTAATGATGGCCAGCATTAATATATACCTGGCCGCGGTTATCGCTATCATTGTTCCTGCATTTTTTGTGTTACTGAAGCTGCTTAGCCGTCGCGCCCGCCCTCTTTCTGAAATGGTGGTAAATCAGCAAGCCGGCATTGTGGCCCTTGCTGCGGAGAACTTCAGCACTATCCAGCTGCTGAAGTCGTTTGGTCGTGAGCAAATCGAAAGCGACAAATTTAAGCAAAACATTGAACACATGCTTGATTTACGCCGCAGTCAGTTTCATATCCAGGCGATGCTATCCCCTGTTATTCAAATGCTGATGTCTATTGGTATTGTAGTGATTGTGCTGGTTAGCGTACTCCACTACCGCACGGGAGAGCTCAGTATTTCAGAGCTCATCACACTACTGATGTATGGCATGCTGTTTGCCAAGCTCTTAAGTACGCTGGCAGGTACGTACGGGCAATATCAGCAGGCACTGGGTTCATCAACACGAATTATCGATGTATTCAATGTGGCACCTGAAGCCAGCAGTGAAAACCAACAAGCAGTACAATTTAAACAGGGAACTATCGATTTAAAACACGTTTACTTTGATCATGATCCCTCTGAACCGCTCTTACTTGATATAACTGCCCAGTTTAGCGCCGATAACGTAAGCGTAATTTTAGGTGATAATGGCTCAGGCAAAACCACGCTGCTTCATTTGTTAATGCGTTTTATTCAGCCGCAGAAGGGAAAAGTCCTGTTTGATGATCAGGACATCAGCCAGTGCAGTATTCAGTCTCTTCGCAGGCATATCGCCCTGGTGTCTCAGGATGTCGCACTTAGTCATGGCAGTATTTATGACAATATCGCTTACGGGCGACCCGACACCAGTAAGCAGGAAGTCATTGATACGGCCAAACGAGCCGGCGCTGACCGGTTTATTCAGGCACTCGATATGGGGTATGATTCACAGGTAGGAGATAACGGTGTATTACTCTCTGCCGGCCAGCGCCAGAAAATTTCTCTGGCCCGTGCATTGCTTCTGAATTGTAAAGTGATCATTTTTGATGAGCCTACCTCCTATGCGGATAGTCAGGGACAGGCTGAATTTAAATCACTTATAGAAAGCCAACTGGCATCCCACACTGTTATTGTAGTGACTCACGATGAGGCATTAGCCGATGTGGCCGATACAGTTTACCGTATACAAAACTGCAACCTCGTAAAAATCGTGTAACTAATCTAAACAGGCCAAATGAGTGGCCGCCAGCAAAAAATGGATAGCACTATGACGATGGAACTTCCACACACAGTCAAAATCAGTGAAACCGCACTAATTCAGAAAGTCGCCGATGAAATGGTGATCCTCGATATGGAAAGCGGACAGTACTACACCCTGAATGAAGTCGCATCAGATATGCTTGGCCATCTTCAGGAGGGTCATACGCTTAATGCTGTCGTTGAAAAAATTTGCGAGAGCTATGATGCTCCGGCAACCGAGGTAGAGTCAGACCTTGCGGAAATGGTTACACACCTACTGGATAAAAAGCTGGCCGTACCGCAAGAGAAATAGCCCGGCGAAACTGCTGGCACAACCAGACAATGATCAACATTAAAGGCTACAGGCTTACATTATTGCTGGAAGCAGCGCTCACCTTGCTAACGTGGGATCTGAGGATTCGCTATCAACGTTTTGCTAAATGGAAACGTCATCTTGGACAATACCCTCTTTCAGACTTAACTCAACCTGATATCAGGCAAGCAAGAAAACTTAACGCTCATATCGAATGTATTGTGCGCCACGCACCTCTTGAGCTTAATTGTATGCGTCGCTGTTTGACACTAAAAACCATGCTGGCACGGCGGCAAATGAACACCACATTGCATATCGGTGTGAAATTTGAATCACAGCAACAACTTGCCGCACATGCCTGGATAAGCGCTAACAAACAGTTGTTAAACGATACTCAGGAAAACACCGCTCAATACCGTGAAATCACAGAGAATCACGAAAAGTTTATTGTGTAGAACAGGATCAGCATACAGCCACATTAAAAAGCCGCCGACTTCAATCTTCGATGTGTGTCTGATACCAGGACTGCACCAAAATTGCGTATAGCAAATCCACCTGCAAACTCGGACGCTTGCTCGCCATCACATTATCGAATGCAGACAATACCTGAGTGTTATCGATAAGCCCCAAGTCAGCCAACCCTTCGTGGGCAAGCAGACCTCTGATTTCATCCTGATTATGGGTTAACAGCTTTGCAAAATGTTCATCGAATACCGTTTTGCTGCGGTTCCAGCACACCTGGTCAGGCAGATGATCGCTCATGGTCTTACGAAGCAATAGCTTGGGGTATTCACCACTAATATGCATTTTTTGAGGTATGTCAAAACTGAACTGGGCAATATGTTTATTGAATAACGGGTGCTGTACCTTAAGGCCATACTTATCAAATACCGCCTGATAAGAACGCATGGCGTTGAATGTTGAGGTTTGGAATATACCTTCGTAACGTGCATAGAGGGCAAGGTTGTGCTTATTACCTTCAAACGGATTTGGGCGCTGCTCAGCGTCAAGCAACCTGGCTTTGGCCTCACCGGTTAGCCATGGCGGGATGCTGATTGCCGCTAACGCCTGCTCTACGCTGGAGCCAGATAAGCGGTTTTTCAGTGTTTGTTTCATCGGGCCTAAGAATACACTGCGAAGCGCGCTAAAAACCGGAAGCTTAAGCTTCCTCGCACTGTTTATCACTTCTGCAACAACGCCCCACTCGCCCGAGGTTAATCGGTCGAAATAGGCAAGGCTGTGCCCCCAAAACATCTCATCCCCGCCATTGCCGGTAAGTAACAGTGATGCATTCGCCCCCTGCAATAGCGCTGCTTCCTGATGGTATTTGGGCGAAAGCACCATACCCGGACTTTGCGGGTGTGTGGGGTAGACATCCTTAAAGCGGTAGTCAGCGTATTTATCCAGCTCGATAAAGTGGCTTTGCGTAAACGAATAACGCGAAATCATTGCGTGGATATTGTCTCGTTCATCAGCGCTGTTGGTGTTGGCATACGTGTGAGAAACCGTATGCATCGACATCCCTCGCTGTTTCGCGAACTGACAGGCTATCGCCGAGACTGTCGTTGAGTCCATACCGCCGCTTAGCTGAGAGAAAAAACATCCATCGTCAGAGCGAACATCGTTGTTGTACTGGGCTGAGACCGACTCAGAGACACTCTCCTCTAATAACGATGACAAACGTTGCTGGTAGTCGCGTGGAAGCCCCGCTTTCTCCACCTCGCATGACACCGGATTAATATCCCAGAATTTACTCACCTGCGGTTTCTTGTCAGGACATAATAGGACCATCCCCCCTTGCGGAACCTGATGAATATTATCAAACAACGAGCGGTTGGGATCGGGACGCCCTGCAAGCCAAAAACTCAGCGCTGTCTTACATACCTTCGGCGTTACCAATGGCAATATAAGCTCAACGTCATGACTAATAACATAATGACCGGGAAACTCTTCCAGTTCAGCATAAAAGAGCGTTTGCGGATTAAATGAAGAAGTAGCCAGAAATAAAAAGTGGGTTGAATTATCGGACACGGCGAAACGAAAATCACCATCAAGCTGGTTCAGGGTTTGAGAACACTCACCTTGTAATGAATGAAATGCACCTGTGTCAGCATTTTTTACAGCGAGGTCGGCAGCTTTACGTAAATAATCTGACACAAGATCAGAATCATCCGTTCGCTCTTGGTTGAACAACCGAGGATTGCGCTGAACAAGTGCAGATACTGACAAGCGCGTTTCCAGTAACAACGTCACCTGTGCTTTCTTTGAATTTGAATAGTCAGAATAAGGATGAGTGTCAAAATGAAAAAGCTGCGATAGCCCAGCCGAATGAAAGCCGACCCATTCTCCGCACGTTCCTTGCTTCATACCGCTGACGTATGAGGAAAGTGCACGCGCGACGGCCACTGACTGGCGACCATAAATAATAATATCGGCTGATGGTAATGCCACTTCCTAACTACCTCTTCCCTGTTATTCCATGCATGTTGCTCGGTTGTGATTTAAATTGCAATGCATGCTAATCAAGTACTTACCCAAAATAACCGTTTAATATTCAAGCGCATAATGAGCTTATGGTGTCAGGTTTTATTACAGTCCCCGTTCCTGTGGCGCCTCTTTGAAACCCCAAAAAAAATAAAGCATTGATTAAATTGATATTTTACAATACGGTGTAAATCTTGCTTAAACGACCACGCTTACACAAGCATTAGGAAACAGCACATCACTCACGTGCCCACTCATTAGTCGAAAAAGGAACTACGACATGATTCGTAAAATTATCTTTGGTATAGGCATGCTTGCCATGTCTGGTATTGCTAACGCCGCTATCATAGTTAGTGAATCTGCAATTACTGGTGCCGATATGGCGGGTATGGAAGTTACTGTCACTTTTGGGAATGACACCACAGAATCTGTCCTGTGGCAGGTTATCGCCGATAATAAAGGTGAATCAATCGAAGATGCCGAAGGCCGCATAGGTGGTGCTATTGCCGATACTTGGTCTTTACAACAACAAGGTTATACGCTTGGCGGTGTTGACGAGGGTATTTACTACGGATTGTGGACGCTGATGAATAGCAACGGGCTAGGCATCAAAAATATTGAGATCAGTGGGTTAATGGCCGGTAGCAATAGAATTGCCTTTGACATTCTCGCAGGGAACTCAGACTTACCGGACAACGGTGAGGTATTTCCGGGTTCTAATGGTGGTCAGGCTTTTGTAACAGATTTCTCTGGTGCTATAGGTGGTTACTCTAACCAAGTCGACCTTGCTTACAACGATTTGTTCTACACGTTAAATATCGGTTTCGAAAGCTTGCTACAGCAAGACCAATCTGTTAACTTTTTCGCCGACACAGACGCGGTAAATGTTTCAGAACCAAGTATCTTAGCGTTAATGCTTCTGGGTTTAGGACTCGCTGCACGACGCACTGTTCGTGCACAACGATAAGATTAGGGGAATAAGGATATGAACAGTCAAACTACTACCGCTTCAGAAAAAAAAGCTTACGTAAAACCTGAAGTGAACAATCCGGGAACCTTAGCTGAGTTAACAAAGGGTTTCTCTGGTAGTATTCCTGATGAGCAAGGTGGCCACACCAAGCGTAACCCTTTCCAAGGATAAAGGACCAATAAGCGATAGCGCCACATCGCGCAGAAAAGCGGTATGCCGGTTATTGAAGCTGTCAGGTAATGCCCTAACACAGACCTTAGTGAAAACTGATACAGACCACTTTTGAGTAGCGGGCAATTAGAATCTGCATGGCGCTTTTTCGCTTAATAATCAGGCATGGAAGAGATAAAAAACTCGGCTGGAAGCGCCTTTAACACAGAGAGCGTTCAACACACGTCAAAAAACCTGACGTTTATAGAAAAACACCCTTCCCTGAAACAGTTGCTTAGCCGCATGCCAGACGAGATTGCAGCTAGCTTTAGTGAAAAGCAGCTAGCTCACCTTGTCACTGCCATCGGTGCACGCAAATGGGGGAAGCACAGTATTGATTTACGGGGCACGTTTAGGCTACCGTTTATCAAGCGGCGCTTTTACTATGTGCTGCTGTTTGGGCGAAACTATCGTCAACTTAGTCGTCAGGAAAAACAGCTTTCAGCACTGGCTACGGCGTTGATTACCACACTTTTCATTTTGCTGTGCAGTTTGTTGGGTTTGGTGTTGCTGTATTTAATTAAATCAGCACTCGGCATTGATCTAATTGAAGGATATTCCCTAGGGATTTGGGGATGGTTTAAAAGCTTATGGGATTACGGATGATTAAGCGCAAAGGATCAGTGGCCATCGGTTTATTGATATTCACTGGCAGTACCCTGGCGCAACAGCACAGTGGTTCATCCTTTGGCGCAGGCCTGCATGTACAACACGACAGCAACGTATTGCGACAAGCCGAAGAAGTGTCAGATACCAGCCTGGCAGTCACACCAGAATTTCAGATAGTAGGTTTGTACGGCAAGCAATCTCTGGCGTTGGATTACAATGGTGAGTACCGCAAGTATCAAGATGAAGACGCGCTGGATTTTACTGCGCATGACATCAAATTAGCAGGCAAACTGGAACACAGCCAACGCCTGTCCTCGCAGCTTGTGCTGCAATACCAGGACGAAATTGAAGAGCCAGGTGTAACTAACCAAGCAACGCTTGGTTTAAACGAATTCAACCACTTCACCATTCGACGCGCACAGTTCCAAGGGGCGTATGGCCGCTCAGACAGTATCGGTCAAGTTGTACTGCGGCTGGACCACGGTCAACGCCGCTACACCAATAATAACCAGGAATTTCGGGACGTTAATCGCTCGGGCATTACTGGACAGTTCTTTTATCGCATTGCACCGAAAACCCGTATTTTACTGGAAGCGACAACAGCTAACTTTGATTACCAGAACACTCAGCAATTCAACCCGTCCAGTCGTGACAACCGCTACTTAATTGGTGTGCAATGGGATGTTACCGCTAAAACCTCCGGTACATTTAAAGCGGGATACCAAACCAAAAGCTTTGATAACGACGCCCGCTTAAACGATATTTCCGGGTTGTCTTACTCGCTGGATATGACATGGGTACCCAATACCTACACCAAGGTCGAGTTGGGTGCATCACGCTTAACCAGTGAATCTGCACAGCTCGGCATTGGCGGCTTCATCAGCGAGGGCTTTAACGCCCGGGTTGAGCACGCCTTTACCGAGCGCACAAACTTCTTTGCAGAATACGATCATTTGTCGTACGACATCACATTTACTCTGAATCGTACCGATAAACGTCACGAGTTTTCAGTTGGCGCCACCCACGATTTACAAACCTGGTTAGATGCAGAGCTTAGCTATTCACGCCTTGAGCGCACATCTGACGACATCTTTTTTGAGTTTGATGCGCAAATTATCCAACTCAGTTTACTTGCTTATTTTGATTAACCGAGACGTACTATGAAAGCTGTATTTCACATTCTGTACTTCGTCAGCGTGCTGATGTTATTACCCGGAAGCCTTGTTCACGCGCAGAACCTGGATGATTATCGTTTATCGGTAGATGATGAAATTTCCATTACCGTTTTTCAGGAGCCCGAGCTGAATATTCAGAAAACGCGGGTAAGCACAACCGGTACCATTTCCATGCCGTTAATCGGGCAAGTTAAAGTGCAATCGCTCACCGTTGAAGAGGTAGAGGCTAAGGTTACCAAACTGCTGCTGGGTGATTATCTGAAAAAGCCCAACGTTACTGTTTCGATTACTGAATATCGCCCGTTTTACATCAATGGCGAGGTGGATGAGCCAGGTAGCTACCCCTTCCGCAAGGACCTTACGATAAAAAAAGCGGTTGCACTGGCCGGCGGTTTTACCGAGCGCGCGTCACGCAGCAACATTCAGCTCATTCGGGAAGGACAGCAAACCGAAATTGAAAATGTCGCGCTGGACTTTGCCGTACAGCCCGGTGACGTTATTACCGTTAACGAAAGCTTCTTTTAAGCCATCAAAGGACAGGAACGATTATGAGTAACATTTCCCCAATGAATCCGGATGGCAAGAACCCCCATTTTGCTCAAGAAAACACGGATGCAGATATTATCGACTTAGGCCAGTACTGGCGAACGATTAAGCGCGCTAAGTGGAGCATTCTGCTTATTACCTTGTGCTGTATTGTCATTGGTGGATTGATGGCCAGCAGCATGACGCCCATCTATAAAGCCACTTCAAAAATTTTGGCTGACCCCCAACAACCCAATGCCAATCAGAATGAACAATACGTGGCGTCTGCGCTGGTATTTCTTTTCTACGAAACCCAATATGAAATTATTCAGTCGCGCAATATCGCGGAAACCGTGGTAGATAAACTGAACCTGGTTGAAAAGTACAAGCAAGAACAGGCAGAACTAAAGCGTCAAGATAAAAGCGGTTTTGCTGCCACCTGGGAAGAGTGGAAAGAAGAGCTTAGAGCTCTGGCGGGTAAAGACAATACCGAACAACCAGCCAAAGCTTTGAGCGATGATGACATACGAACCATGCTGGCGATGCAGATCCAGGGCAACCTGGAGGTCTCTGGCGGTAAGCAGAGTCAGATCATCAATGTATCATACAGTTCTGACGACCCGCAGAAAGCAGCTAACATCATCAACGCGGTTGCCGATGCTTATATTGCCTTTGGTCTGGAGTCGCGCTTAGGTGAAGTGCGTAACACGGAGGAATGGCTGGTTGAGCAGTACGAGAAGCTGGGTGATAAGTTACAGGAATCGGAAGCGGCGTTAAGTGAATATCGCCTTAGTCAGGGCTTGGTAGATACGTCGCAGCAACAGCGATTAGCGAACGCACAACTTCAGAGCCTGAATAATGAGCTTATTCGCGCACAAACGAATTTAAGCGCCGAAGCAGAACAATACGAAATGGTGAAAAATGTCGCCATCGGCTCTACGGCATCTTATTCCCTACCCGCGGTTCTGGCCAACAAAACGGCCAGCGACATGGTGAAAGAGCAAGCCGCAAGAGCACGTGAGGTTGAACAACTTGAGCAGCGCTACGGCGAAAAGCACCCCAAAATGATTGATGCGCGTGCAGCATTAAACTCGACACGGGAAAACCTTGACCGTGAAGTGGCTAAAATTATCGCCAATGTCGAAAAAAGTTACCGCTCTGCCCTCACACAAGTTGAAAACGTACGCCAATTAATAAAAGAAAGCCGCGCTGAAATTCAGGGATTGCAAGGCAATAACCTTGAACTGGTTCGTTTAGAACGCGAAGTAGAAAACAACCGTCGCGTGTACGAGTCGTTCCAAAGCCAGCTAATGCAAGCCAACGTTAACAGTGAATTTGATGCCTCCAATGTGCATATTATTGACCGGGCAACAGTACCGGCAGCGCCTTACAAACCTAACACCAAACTAATCATCGCGTTATCCGCCATGTTCGGTGTGTTTTTTGGTGTTGTGCTGGCGTTTTTACGCGAGGCCCTGGATAACACCTTCAAAACGCCAGACACCATTGAGGATAAACTCAATGTACCGAGTTTAGGCATTACTCCCGTAGTGAAGAAGTCCAAGCAAGAGGTGCCACCGCAACGCCAGTATCTGGACGATCCGCGTTCGACCTTTTCAGAGAGTATCAATACTATTCGTACCGGTTTGCTGTTCTCGAATATCGATAACCCGCCACAAACTATTTTGGTGACATCATCAACTGGTGCTGAAGGCAAATCTACGTTGGCTGTAAACTTAGCCGCAGCGTACAGCAACATCGGCAAAACGTTATTGCTTGAAGTGGACTTACGTAAACCGAGTATCGCACGTTATCTTAACATTACGCCTACAGCCGGGCTTTCCGAGCTGGTAACTGGCAGCGTGCAAAACACCGATAGTCTGATGCAAAGTACAGTAAAAGAAAACCTGACGGTAATAACCTCTGGCGCGATGCCCAGAAACCCGGCGGAGCTGCTGTCCTCGAAAAAATTTGCAAAAGTGCTGGAAGCACTCAAGCGTAACTTCGATTATATCATTCTTGATGGCCCCCCCACGCTTCCGGTAAGTGACTCATCCATTATTGGTAATAAAATGGATGCCGTGATTGTGGCAGTAAAAGCAGAAGACACGAAAGTGAAGACAACCAAAGAGGCGATTAAGCGCTTGCGTAGCCACAATGCCCCTGTTGCCGGCGCAGTGCTCACAGTAGCAGAGCCAAGCAAAATGAGTTATTACGGGGAGTACTACTATGCGGGCGACTATTACGGCAATGTCGATCCTAAAGAGCTAAAAGTGGCGAATGTATAGGTAATAACCTGGCATGATAGACATACACGCACATATTCTTCCGGGCGTTGACGACGGCGCTCGGAGTAATGCCGAAGCTCTGGATATGCTGCGCATGGCTGTTGATCAGGGCGTAACAGTGCAATACCTTACACCACACATGCATTTTGGCCGTTACCCGAATCATAAAAGCGACTTAGAGCAACATTTTGCACGTTTTCAGGAACTTGTGGCGAAAGAGCAAATTGATGTTGAGCTTCGCTTAGGGGCAGAGCTTCGCATTGGGCCCGAGGTGATGATGCTGGCAAAGCAAAATGCCATTCCAACCATAGGCGAGCTGAACCAGAAGAAATTGTTTCTGTTAGAGTTTCCGCGCTCGGAAGTGCCTTACGGCAGTGACAACCTTATTATATGGTTAATGCAAAATGGTTATTTACCTATCATTGTGCACCCGGAACGCAACCATGCTTTTATCCAACGACCAGAGAAACTGGAGCAACTGATTCAACTAGGCTGCCCTCTTCAGCTAACCGGCTCCAGTATAACCGGTAAGTTCGGTGAGGATTGCCAGCAATTTGCGTTACAACTGCTTAAAGAAAACAAAGCCCAGACTATTGCCAGTGATTGTCATAATTTAAAAGGCAGAAAACCAGACTTAGGCGAGACCAAAGCGTGGCTGGAGGAGCATGGCTTACACGATATCAACTTTACGCCATCTTTTGTGTAACCAAAATTATGTCAAAAGATGTAAAAGCTAAAATTATTGCCTACCCTTTTGCTGCGCTCTGCCTTTACTTTGCCTACCTGTCTTTGAATATCGGCTGGGCTTCTTTAATCAGCGTTAGGCCCGAACAAGCGATAGCAGCTTGGGAAGAGAACAAGGAGCCATTTAACCTTGAAGAAGCTCAGAGATATATAGCCCGCCTAGAGTCAGCTATCTCGCATTCTCCTCACAATGCGTTTCACAAGTTATGGCTAGGGCGTTTGCATCTATTGCTTGCAGAGACTGAAAACAGACATGCTAACTTAAAGTCAGCAGAACAATGGCTTAATGCGTTTAATAAGCAGCTGCCGAACTGGTATGAGGGGTGGGCTTACTTAGCTATTGTTGTGTCAAATAAGTTTGCAGGTCCCGCTGAAATTAACAGGGTATTAATGCAAGCTGTTTCATTAGGAAAATACGAAGATAGCTCACAAAAATTACTGATTCCACTAGTCTTGCAGCACTGGGCATTGCTAGATAAAGAAAATAAGCTCCAATCGACAGAGTTATTGCAACACGCAATGGTTTTTAACAAGCATGCTTCGATAGTAATTGAGAACGCAGAGCTGTATAAAAGATTGGAGTTAATTAGACCTTTAGCAACAAGAGACTGGCACCGAAAAAGAATAGATAAACTGAGGTCCAATTAATACGGTGATTAATAAAATTATAAGGCAAACCGCAATCTTAATATTCGCAACTCTTCCTTGGATGAGAGGAGGTGAACTGACTCATGAATATTACTTTTTTTGCTCAACAATTTATCTATTATTATTTCTAAAGTTATTACATAACCCAAAAGAAATTTTTCAAACAATTAGAGAGCAAAAGTGGAGCCTTTTTTTTGCTGGTTTATGGTTATGCTATGGGTGGGCCACCCTCGCACTAAAAATAGTTAGTCATGAAGAGTTTGAACATATTACGTTTTACCCAACAATAATGGAAAACATCCAAAACACATCATACATTGCCTTTTACATATTAATACTCCCAATATTAAGCTCATCAAGAACTATAAAGAAAATTTTTTTAAGCTTTTTAATAAGCAGCTTTTTAATGGCGATTTACTCTGTAGTCAATTTATATTCTAACGGCATATTCGAATTTAGCAAAGCGTTGCCTCCATGGGGAAGAGAATGGAGCCTTGGTGTGAGAGGTACCCTTAGCTACAAAAACCATTATGCAAACTATCTAGGTCTTACGTTAATTATTAGTTTAGGTCTTATTTTAAAAGAATACTTCCAAAAAAAAGAAATAACACAAACATTATCAAATATAAAAATTGCCACAAAATTATTAATGAGCGCTTTTATTATTTTTGTTATCGCTCAAACAAATTCAAGAGGCGTCATTTTGATAATAAGCATTATGTCAATTATATTTTTTGCCTACGCTTTAAGATTCAACATATTACGAAACAAAAAAATTATAGCAGCATATTTCATTACTTTATCACTGACTTTCGTAACGTTTTTGCAATCAAATACGTATCAACGTTTTCAAGATAAGGGTTTAACTTCCCCTAGCCGCATACTAATGTACGAGACTATCAGCAAGATTTGGCAAGATTATGGGCTAATAGGGTCAGGGGCTGGCTCATACCCTTTCCTTCAGCATATTTACAAAAGTCCGAAGCTAGGAATTACATCAATGTCGAAAAGAGCACATAATGACTACATGGAGTTGCTAGTAACTAATGGAATTGGAAGCCTATTCTTATTCTTGTTTTTTTTGGTGGCTTTATATAATAGATTGGGAAGGGCATACTGTTTTTCTGAGTATAATAACTATGCCACATGTTCTTATATAGCAATTACATTCATACTTGTTCATAGCTTAATTGACTTTGTTATTTTTTTACCATTAATTTCTCTGTCGCTTTTCTTTTTTACCGCCGTAGTAGCAAACCATAACAAAAAAGATAGCTCTAATCTTTCCATGAACTAGCACTACTCTATGAATTTTTATATCTTTTTCTGTACATGTTCCATACTCAAAGGCGGTGGGTAAATGTTAAACGTCAGGTGATCCCACCTAACGTCTGACAAACCGCCATGGTGGTAGCTGCTCGATATTCATATCTGGCTGGCTAAACAACTCCAGGCTGTCCATGACATACTCGAAGACGTTCAGATCGTTAGCTTTCGCCGTTCCGATGATGCTGTAGAGGATGTCGCTGGCATCGACACCGGTGGCGGTCTGGCTGCGCAGCCAGTTTTTTCTGCCAATGACGAACGGTTTGATTGCTCGTTCCGCGCGGGTGTTGTCGATGGCAAAGTGTCCATCGAGTGTGTAACGAACCAATTTATGCCAATTTATGCCATTGGTTCAGGTAGTACTGTATTGCCTCACCGAGTTTTGTTTTCGGTAACACCTGTTGAACTGATTTTGTTAGTCAGGTTTCAAGCTGATTCAGCAGTGGCAGACTTTTTTCTGTCGTTGCGCATAGCGATTTGCCGCCGTTTCTTCTTTTAACTGTATTTCTACACGGTAGAATTTCTGGATGTGGCTCAGTGCCCAATCTGCTTTACCACTGCCTTTATTTCCAGCCCCTTTTTTCGTCTCCATGAACTTGCTTCTGGCATGGGGCCAGCAGCCCACTAATGTGGCCTGCGTTTGCTCATAGCCCTGATAGCCATCCACTTGCAGGTAACCGTGATAACCGCCAAGGAAGTTCACGGTACATTGCCCGGCACGACTATTGTGATAATCGTAAAGCACGATATTGGGAATAGCTGAACCACTTGTTGCTGCCTGGAGTGAATCCGCGCCAGTGGCATATAACCACAAGTAGCTGGTCGATTTATCTGAATCGACAACCTTTAGTGTGGTTTCATCCGCCTGGATAACCGGTTGCTGTAGCAGGTGCTGATGAAGCTGGTCGTAGAGCGGTTTAAATAACTCTGCGCAGCGGATTATCCAGTCAACCAAGGTCTTGCGGCTTATTTCGATACCGTGTTGTTTGAACATGGCTTCCTGCCGGTAGAGCTGTAAACCATACTGGTATTTGCTGGTGATTACCTGACTCAACAGGCTCGGCGTTGCATAGCCTTTGCGGATAACACGGTGCGGCACCGGCGCTCGTTTGACCGTGTTGCTGATGCCATCTTTTCCGCAGGGACGGCACGCATACTTCGGGCGTAGAAGCTCAATCATTTTAACCTGAGCAGGGATAAACTGAAGCTTCTCAGATTGATCCTCGCCAATGCAGTGCAATGTGCGTGCGCAGCAATCACACGCGAATTCAACTCCGAAGTGCACCACTCGCTAAAATAAGCTGTCTTTCTTAATTCGTCGAACACGACGGCTGGCTGTTTCAATCCCAGACACTTTCTTGGCCTTGTATTCAGAACACGCTCAACATCTGTTATTTGCTTGGCTGTCACCGTCCTTAAGTCTGTGCCTTTACGAATGTATTGCCGCAGTAGCCCGTTAAAGTTTTCGTTCAGCCCTCGCTCCCATGACGAATATGGATTGGCGAAGTAAATATCCGTTTTCAACTTCTCTGCAACCAGGCTGACTATTGCCCCTGTTCCCTGTTTCACTAATACGGTATCGGCTTCCCAGTCACCAAATCGTTGATTCTTATCAACTATGGCAGGACGGCGCTCAATACCAATCCGATTCGGAATAATAACGCGCTTCGCTCTGCTACCTTTTCGGTATTTCCGGCGACCATGTCACAATTGCTTATACAACTTACCGCCTCGCAGTTTGAATCGCTGTAAGTAGCCGAAAATCCACTCATGACTGACTGGATGACCAATGATCTTGCCTACACCTGCAATTTACCCAGGACTTCATTTCTGACCCAACCCGAACTCAATAAACGTTATTGTGAGTGCGTGGATGCTGTACTTAGCAGCCTGACCTCGTTGCTTAATTGTCCTAGCATGGGCAACTTCAGGCAGGTAATGATTGTCCCGAATTCTGTTGCGACGTACTTCACGGCTAATAGTACTGTGACTGACTTTAAGCCGCTTCCCAATTTCCCGATAACTGAAACCCTCGCGTAAGTAGGCTTCAATCTGATATCGTAGCCCTTCGATCAACTGCTCGTAACTCATGGTAATACTCTTCTTTTTTGGCGATTAAAGAGTACCACCAACAGGCAGTTTATCCCTCCTCACCGTTTAACCATGAGTGGTGCATTCATTATCTAAATTCGGGCGCGCTTAACGTAAACAAATTTTTTGTTGGGCGTTGAAGCCGGATGTCACTGCGTCTGGCGTAAAAAGTCTAGATACTTATCTTATGTTAACGACAAAATACCATCGCCGACAATCCGCTCTGTTCCTGAAGTTCGAAAAGCTCAAGGGAGGTATTTATGCCTCGTCGTTGATATCGCATGCATGTTCTCCTTTTTAAAAGGACAACATGCAGGAACTACGTTAGTTTTTGAATGTGGGGCTTATCGGACGCTTACGGTAAATCAGTAAGCAAGCGTATTAAGAATGGGGCCAGCTATTTGTTCGAAATAAAATCAGTTGAACTGTTGTTTTTGATGAAAGGGTCACACATTCTCTAGCTATCGTTGGTTGCCAAATAATTTTCCATTCGAATATCGTGCTGTCGAAGTCTCCTTTGATATAAGTAAAGAAAAGATTAGGTAACTTATAAAAGCAGACAAAAATAGTGAGATTATAGCCCCATAAAACATATAATTAGATATAAAGAAATACTGCGTTAACAAGCTTAAGAAAAGTATGGAAGATTGATAGTACGATAACAATTTAAACTCTGAGCTTGATATTAAAAACCATTGTTTAGAGTAGGACAGAAATCTAAATGCTAAAACTAACATGAGAAAGAGTATAGGAATATAAAGTTCAAGTGCGACACGACCAAAAAATGTCAAAAGAAATACCTCTCCAAGGAAAAACCACCCTATTGCTAGAGATATAGAAAACAAAAACGATAACCTAATAAAAATGTTTAACTTTCTCATTTTAATTAATGTAGTGTCAGATTTGTTTAAATTAAAATTCAGAGCCGTCATAAAAATCATATATGACATATTGTATATTTGGTACGCAATCGAGAAAAGCCCAAGTGTGTAAGTGTTAGTCAATAACCCTAACAACAATCTTACTCCATTTACTTGCAGGTTCATCATCGACAAATTAATCCCAGCCGGCATTAGCCTCAAAATCAATTTTTTTGTTCCCTTTGAATTTCCACTACGTGATAGGCCAATTAGATTGCTAAAGTCTAGAATCAAGAAAGTGAGAATAGATGCTCCAGCATACACAAAAAGAGCTTGATGAAAGTTCATGAAAAAAGACGCGCATATCAATGTCAATGAATTTACGATATACCTGTTGTACTGCGATAAAAACATTGTTTTTAGTTGATAGTTTCTTTGATAGGAAGACCACATTAATTCTGCGAAAGACTCAGTTGCCCTAACAACCATAAGACTGCAGGCGGGTAAGAGTAAACTTGTATCAACAACTATGAAAACAAGACTACTAGATAATACTGTTAACCCAACCCCTACCATGGTTAATAATAGATAATTAAAAAATGTTAATTCTGAACTATCCTCTAATACATAAGTATTTCTTATACCGAAAGAGTATAGCACTGCAAAAAAAATCAAAACCGAGTTGATGAGGCTGAATTCCCCGAGCTCAGAAATTCCAAAATTAAGAGTAAGTATTGAGATCACAGCGAATTGTGAAGCCGCTTGAACCAGCTTACTTGAAGCACCAAGTATACTTAACTTAAATAGCATTGTTGGTGTCAACGATTTTCGCTGGAATTCCTACTACCGTGGCATTCGACGGAACATCTTCCAACACAACACTATTCGCACCGATTACAACATTGTCCCCTATGTTAACAGGCCCTATTATCTTTACTCCGGTCGCTATGTAACAGTTGTTTCCGATGGATGGAGCCCCGGAAATCCCCTTCCCCTTTCCACCGAGAGTTACACATGTCCCAATAACACAATCGTTTCCTATGACTGAGGACTTATGTATAACAACAGACATTCCTCGATGAGAACAAAAAGTGCCTTCCCCTAAAACCGCACTAGCCGGTATTGAACAATTGAAAATTAAATAGTTGATAGCTTCTAGAAATCTAGAAACGAGAGGGATTCGCCTGACCCACTTATTGGAATAAATAGAATGTAAAAAAACTGCGTTTAAATACATTTACCTGCCTCAGCTAATAATTTTTTAAAGTTATTTATCGTAGTTGTCGGAGCATAACGACTAAACTGTTGTCTTGACTTTTGAATTCGTATGCTAGAAATTATGCTACTTAGTTCTTCCGAGGTCTCAAAAACGTGGCAGTTATTAAAACATTTAAACTTTTCTGCTGTTCCCACCTGGTGATCGTTTCTGTGCTCTGAATACCTAGAAAGGCGAGCCATCATTGCTATATGCTTACTATGTGCTAGCGAAGTTAAAATTGACCCCATACCTGCATGAGAAATAACACATGTAGAATCTTCCAAAATTTCATTAAACTGCCGAATAGTGAGTGTTTCGGTATATTCAAAGTTTCTTGGTAAAAATTTAGACCTTCCGATCTGACCAAAGACTTTTAATTCACCATTAATCGCACATAGCTCATCGACAACTTTAACTAATCTCTCGAAGGGTAGTTGAGTACCTACTGTTAAAAAAATCATAGCACAGCTCCTATATATTTAATTCCCTCATTCTCTGCGACATTTTCCCACTGTGAGAAACACAATGGTGTTAATTTTTTTGCTATCTTTCCTGAGACAGAAAGTTTATGTGTATTAGCTATACTATCTAGCCATATAACTTTCTTTCTAAAAACTTTCCCCCACAGTATCGAGAGTAAGCCGGGAGCTGCTCCTGTAGAAACAACAATATCAGGCTTACTTTTTAGAACTACCTTCAAGGTTTCGAAAAAACATCTTAGTAATTTTAATTTTGTTTGCATATTACAATCAGTCAGATTGTAGTATTCAAAGTCAACATCTAAACTGCAAGGCTCCGAAGAGGTTGAAGCAACGATAATATGATATTCTTCAAACGCAGGTAGCAATCTAAGTAGTTGGACTAGATGACCACCATTTGATGCTACGACCAAAAGTTTCGATTTCTTCATAATGCCTCCGAGTAGACAGATTGTAGTTTCGGTATAATTACCTGCGGAGAAAATGAAGTTTTAAAGGTTTTTTCTCCTTTATTACCGAGCAAAGAGCGATTCTTGGGCTCCAAGCTCAGTTTCAATCGAATAAGAAGTTCTTCATCATTTCCAGGCTCTATAATATAACCGTTGATTCCATCATGTATTAACTCTGGGATTCCTCCAACTTTTGTTGAAATTACACATTTGCCCAAACTCATCGCTTCAAGCAGGACCATTGGTAAACCTTCGTTATAAGAAGGGAGCACTACTGAATCAGCCATATTTAGTAGTTCCACCTTTTGTTTACCTTTAACCCAACCCCAAAAATGAACGTTCGTATTTATACCATATGAATTTGCAAGCTCTTTGGCTTTCTCTACTTGTCCCCCTCCACACACGTGCAGTTGAGCGGAAGGTTGTTCTTGAAGTAATTTACTAAAAACCCTAATGAGATCGAAAATCCCTTTTCTGTTACCAATCTCCCCCATGAATACGAAGCTAACGGAACTAGAGTCTGAGAAACTACGAGTTTTAGGAATAGGTTTTACAAAGTTATTTAGTATAATAACTTTTTTAGGCTTACAAATTTTAAGTATAAAATCTTCCCAGCTTTTGGATAAAACGAGAACGCATTCACTTAGCTCAAAAACTCTTCGAATAAGAAATTTAACCAACAGTGGACTAAATTCATAGAAACTCTTAAACTCTGAGCCATGCAAATGAATGATAACTTTTGCCTGCGAAAACCTAAGAACTAAAGTAAAAATAAACTTTCTGAAAAAACTTCCCTTCATTGCCATGTGTATATGAAACAGCTTTGTTCCTGACATTCTAATAAAGATAACTTGAAAGAGTGCTTTTATAAAAACAAAGAGATTTCGAGATTTAGAACCTTCTACGTGACTGACAACCCATTTATGAGAATAGTTTTTGTAAACACCGGTTGAAAAATAGTTCTCAACAACAGTCCTAATACCACCGTTAGCGCCAGTACTAATAGTAACAACTTTAGGTTTATCCATAAAAACTTGCCCATTTTTCGCCAATTCCAAAATTGTCTTTCAAGAAATCAACATCTGGTTGATAAAATTCAACTAGCCTTTCGAAGTTTAAAGGATTAAGAGTATCCGTCGCTTGCTTTTTGGAGCCATTTACTTTCCTATAAGCGTTGACTATACCTCTTTTAATTTTAGGGCGTTTTCTAAAATAAGGCTCTAGACTTTTGTTAACACTCATAATCAATTTATGTAAAGCAGCATTTCTATATTGAAAAGTTCGATTTGCAGCATGAAATTCATAAGAATGAAAATAGCTACTATCTATATCTAACCATTGACAGATATTTGAAACGGTCTCATGCGGTTTATCTTTTAAATCTTGAAAGTCAATGAGAAGTACCTTTTCGCTGCTAAAACGTAAAAATTTCTCTAAATTATTTTTGTAGGAACCAGCAGGAAGAACATTAAGGAACCAGTCAGACGAAAATTGTGTGTCAGACAAACTAATTTTATTATTTAAATAATCAAAACATTGATCGACATAAAAATTTACATCCATACTTTTTGGTATATAAAGCTTACTTTTATGGAAATTAAAACTTGATAGGAGTCGTTCTATTGGATCCCTTAGAACAAAACAAAAATAAGGATGCACCTGTAAGGTAACACAATTATCTATCACTTCATCAGCAAGCCCGAGGTATCCTGGAGAGGATTCTAGACAGAATGATTTTTGCACTCTTTCTTTATCAAACAAAGATAAATAATCATTCAAATTTGGCGAGCTACTTCTTAAATAGTCGGTCTCCTTAACCTTTGAACAAGAAATTTCTGGATGTAGGGTAAAATATTCGAAGAGCGATGTTGTACCGGCTTTCTCCGTTCCACCTATTATAAAAAAACTGATTTCGTCATTAGGCATTTTTTAGTAAATTCCTATTGTAATTATTAAGCGATGCTTCAGAAACCATTAACAAGCAAAGCACAAGATAGTATGTGTATGCAGGTAACAGGCGATACATAATTCCATTACTCAAGATGCCTGAAATAACAAGTGCAATAACAAAGGATTTGCTTGCTGAAGATTTACATATTTTAAAAACTGAAATTACAAATACGACTATCAAAAGAAGACCTATAACTCCTAATTCAATCATCGTTTGAATAAAGTTATTGTGAGAGTCTTTTTCACCCCACCAATTTTCTACCTCTATGTAGTCTGCACCGAAGCCTTTACCAAAAAGAAATTCTCTGACCGTATACCTAGACAACATATCTATTTTTACTTGCCACATTACCAGACGTCCAGACGAGATAGAGTTCCAGTCAATGTCGGTAAAAGCTAACATGAATATAGCTATCAAAGGGACAGACAAAAACGCCAATAATTTAGGATAAATTTTTTCATGTTCAAATAAAAGCAAAAAAACAAAAAAGCCTAATATCATCACAATTGGTGTTCTTATTCCCCATCCTGAAAAAAGCATATAAGAACTAAATAGCAGAAAAATAATTAATGCCTGGCGATTGAAACCATAAATTTTATAAATAAAATATAAGCCTAGCGATGAAACACAAAGAATATAAGCCGATTTATGAAGGCCACTGAAATATGTAGGTAGCTTTATCTCAAAATGATTATATGTATCCGGTAAAAAGAAAATGCCAATAAACGCGAGAAAAAATATAAATAAAAAAATTCTGACCGTTACAGTGGCATACTGTTTAGATTTACCTTTAAACGAAGTTAGTAATGCGTAAAAAAATAGTACAGGCAGAACAAATCTAGAATAATATATTACAGTCGATATAAGTTTGTTGTGAATAAGCCCGTTAATTATTATATAAATACTATACAAAACGACAATTACTAAAGGAAACCACTCAGCCTGACTCAGCCGATTACAATTCAATAAAATTAGTATGGAACCCAATGTTAGTATAAGAAAATCTAGCGAATAGTTAACACCTACTAAAACGTCGAACTGAACTGTTACCGATAGTGCTATTTTTATAATAAATACAAATAACATTAGAAATAATAAAATTTCACGCTTAATATTAATAAACTTTATAGTCATAAAGCACCTATGTATTATTATTTCGCTTTTAAATTTCGGCGAAAGAAAATCGATGCACTTTTAATCGCGTAAGTAAATTGCGCTTTAAATAACTTCATACTGAATGAACGATGAAATAAGTATTGCAACATTAATTTATATAAAGCACCTTTATCTACCTTTTTATATATAAATTTAATAATGTTAATCCGAGTAGAGTATGTTTTCTTTGATGTGCTAATTACATTACAGTTAAATATTTCGCTGTACGCATTCGACATAAAAATTAGAGCAACATCAAGCCGATATTTATATGCAAGTTGTAACAGCTTCTTCTGATCATAATCTTCTCTACCAAGAAGCATATTTAAATCTACTAAGTTATGGCCATAGAAATCAAAATCTTTGAATGAGTTTATTGCTGTTATGAGTATTGAGTATGTGCAGTTAAAAATATAAACATCGCGATACTTTTCGCTGTAATATGGATGCGGCACTACATTATTCCATAGGTCATCGACTTCTATTTCAAAGTAAAAGGGATGAATTACATTAAAATGAAGATCTAGAGGAGGAACTCCTAGTTTCGTCTTACTAATAAATGACACCTCATAGACGTTATCAAAAACCCCGCTATTTTTTTTTGGAACGCAATCTAATATTTCTTCTAATAAAGAATGCGCTCGGCTCATGTCTTTTTCACGAATCAATATGTCGATATCAGAACTTATACGAGGTGATTCACTAGTATACAACCAATGTGAAAAACCTGTACCTTTTAAAAGAACTAGCGGGATATTTTCTTTCGACATCTTGTTTAGTATTTCATTTAATAAAAGCTCCTTAGCAGAGTCTCTGAGGAGTGCTTCCTTAGTTCTTTTAATCAAATAATCTTGCGAATCTTGAGTTAAGTATTTTAATAGCCCTAAGTCTTTGGACTGTTGCAACAATAATGGAAAAAAACGCCAAATTAATGACCCATACTTGGAAACTTTATTTAATGAAGAAATTGCTTCACTTCGTCTAAATTCATTTTCAATAGGCGCCGTCAAAGTTGCAATTTTTAATAAATCAAAATATGCCGCGTCTTTTTCACAACACACTTTATCTCTATGATTAATAAATTCCATGGAGCTTCACAACTTTCATTAAATTAATACGCATTCTTACCAACAAATCCTTTAACCAACGTCATCAACAAAATCTTAAAGTCCATCCACAATGACCAATTCCTAATATAATCCAAGTCATATTCAATCCGCTTTTTCATCTTATCGACCGTTTCCGTTTCACCACGCCATCCATTTACTTGCGCCCAACCGGTAATACCCGGCTTCACTTTGTGGCGCAGCATGTAAAAATCGACCATCTTCCGGTACTCTTCATTGTGAGCGACGGCATGCGGTCTGGGTCCTATTACTGACATATCCCCTTTCAGCACATTTATGAATTGCGGCAGTTCATCTAGTGAGGTTTTTCTAAGAAACGCGCCGAAAGGCGTTATACGCGCATCATTCTTTCTCGCCTGGGTAACCACATCGCTGTTTTCTGTTACCGTCATCGAGCGAAACTTCCACATTTTGATGCGTTTTCCGTTCAGGCCGTAGCGGTCCTGCTTAAAGATCACTGGCCCTTTCGATGTCAGCTTGATGCCTATTGCGATGCAAAGCATGGGGATTGCGATAACCGACAGAATGATGGTGGAAAGTACAATGTCTTCGAAGCGCTTAAGTGTGGCGGCGCCGCCGGACATGGGGTTGTTGTACACGCTTAAGGTTTGGATGTTACCCACGTGTGACATGGAGGTTTGCATCATTGAAAACATGAAGAAGTTTGGAATTAGCTGAACATCGGCAGTGGTATCGCCAAGGCGAAACAAAATATCACGAATGCGGGCTTCGGCTTTCATTGGTAGCGCAATGAAAATGGTGTCGTACTCATCGTTCTTTGCTGCCTGCACGCCGTCTTCAATGCTTCCTTTTAATTGGTTCAAAAAAGGAGAATCTAAGCGGTCTTTACTGCGGTCGTCATAAAACGCGGCTACTCTATAGCCTGTTTCTTTACGGTAGTTAATTTCATGGGCCAGTCTGACACCGGTTTCCGACACCCCGAAAATGGCCACGCTTCGCGTATTATGGCCTTTCAGTCGCATTTTGGTAAGAAGTATGCCAAACACAGAGCGCCAGGTGATAAGTACCACCGCGGCAATACCGAACCAAAGGGCTAACGAGAGCCGCGAATATTCCGTCGACGTTTTTGAAAAAAACAGAAATACCATCACCACTGAAATGGCTACGCCCCAGGAAAGAAACGTATAAAACACCAGTTGTTTGAAAAAACCCGCCCGCCAGCTTCGGTAAAGTGAGTTTGATTCGGCCGCGATGGCAAACGTGATATTGGCTACCAGGCTGAGAAGAAGGTAGTTTTCGTCAAAATCGATACCACGTATTAGCAATGCCAGGGTGAGAGAGGCATGAATAACCAACAAATCAACCAGCCGATAAGCGGCTGCAAACGTATTGACATTATTTTTGACAAAACCGGTGTGGTTCGCCATCGATATTCTTCCCTGATCGATGCAGGTCACAATTGTGACCTAAAAAGTTGTAAATCAATTTACTGGTTAGCAAACCACTGTGATGCGGTCTGCAATCCTTGAATCCCTGACGGGTAAGTTAGCTCACTTACCCTGACTCGCTGCGCAACCTCGGCAAGGTGCATTAATCGCTCGTCTTCTATTGCTAAGGGGCGATAGACCTCGCCCAATATCGTATTTTTTAAAAGCGCCATTACGGCTTCTGAACCGCTTAGCGTACGCGCTTTGACTGCGCTTTCTTTTTGTTTTGTATTTTTTTTGGCTTTTCTTATATTGCCTGTATCTACATCATCCACTCGATTCAACAGGACGATGTCGGTCAGGCGCTTGCTTTCACTATTGCCTGTTTGCCTATTTAACGAAACAAGTTGTTTATGAAATGCGTCGTGTACCTTTTCGCGCTTTGTATTCAGCGCTTGGCTTTTGCCTATATGTTCGATGCTGTCAGGCCACAAACGCATAACTGGCCAGCTCGGAAAGATTTCATAGCCACCGTTGTTGCTATGTAATGCAACCATATCATCGGTAAGTAAGTCATATCCCTGTTGCATCAATGCACCAGAGAGCGTCGACTTACCTGTACCGCTAGGCGCGATCAGCACCACCGTGCGACCATCTTTGGTGAGTGCATTGCCATGCAAACAAACCGTGCCCTGCAGCTCCAGCCACAATGCCAGCCCCATCGACTGGAAGTAATGGCTTGCCGACGTGCCGCCCGATTGCCAGTCGATATTGAACCGATCACCTTCAATGTGAAACGTGCCCTTACCCTGACAATCGATTTTTAGGGTATACCCCTTGTCACTTTTATACAATGCTGTTTGTGTTTGAAAGCGCTGACCTTGTTGCCGGCCCTGCCAAAGCAATTTAGCACCGGCACCTTCACACGGCCCTTCTACCACATGCAGTTCATGCTTCAGTTTAAGAGCATCACACCAGGGCCTGCACACAACACCGTGCAAAGGCCGCTCGAACCAATTACATGCTGAACGCTGACCTTTATTCAAGGCCATATTCTCGATTATCACTTGTTTTGAAGACCATTCCTTTGAAGTCGAATTTTACCGGGTGCGTTGCGCGCCCACAGTTTCCATACTTTGACTTTGCCTGAACTTAGCACGGTTCATGCCAGACTTACTTTTTCATTATTTTACACAAATTTAGCGGAATGGTGAAAATATTTCCGAATCCGGTGATCTTTTTATTGTAAAAAAAACCGACACTGGAACGTGTATTTTTTATTCAATGAGACAATTCCAAACGCTAACCGGCTATCTAGAGTCTGGAACGTATTCAAACCGAATCTGGCATAGGGCCATTAACGTCCTACGGGTGAATATATTTTTTCAATGAACTTAGCGCTACTTCGGCCTGACAGTAACGGTGACATTGTGTAGCCATACTGCCAACGGACGTACGTCACCAACAGAATATGACAGGCAGCATTCTAAGTGCATAGAAAGTGTCTAGGAGAGTCAGGCCTTAGCAAAGTGATGTACGTAGGGGTAGAAGGCCTTGGCTAACTCGATGTAAGTGGAGCTGCAATGAGCTACTGAAATACCTTCAATACCCTGTTGGGCATCGATATGCTCGCTAAGATCTTCTGCGAGTTCCTTATGGTCTTCCACTGTGGTTCTTACCCATTCTGAGCTGCAAATACTTAAGGTGTCTGATAACCCCATGTAATGAAAGAGATACTGACCATCTGCCCATTCAGGTATCTTGGACAGTATGAGGCTAAAAATCCCCTGTGGACTCCATCTGGTCCTTTAGCCGCTTGTACCAACGCTCAGCTATCCACCACACAGTCTCTTACGGACAGCAAGAGGCTTGAAGCGCTAGTGGTGCCCTGTCTGGCAAGCTCAATGTCACTTTGCGCATTCGCCAGATGTTCGATGAAAGAACGCTTGGCTTCAGCAAGGCTTTTGGTCTTGAGGGAAGTTTTAAATTCCCGCTTGTTGAAAACGGAAACGAGGTCTTTGGGAACCGCCATCCTGAATTAGTAGACGCCGGTCTTTTTATCTTTGAAAGGTGCAGCCATTCTGCTCATTTGTACCACCACTTTGTACAAGTTGATGGTGAATTAAATTTGATAGGCGAGATAAAAAATTACGTAATAGAGACATGGGTGCATGGTGTGGTCCATTACGGGATTAATTAAAAAACGCCAGAGCGTTTTTGACCCTACGGGCTTCGCGGCAAAGCCGCTCGTTGCAAGTTGCTCAGTCGCAACTTGTCGAACCGAAGGGTTCAAATTAAATCCTCTACTTTCCTGCAGATACGAAAAAGCCCGCACCGTGCCGAAGTCAGGAGTGGTTGGCGTGGTCAGGCTACGGGATTAATCAAAAACGCTCGTGCGTTTTTGACCCTCCGGGCTTCGCGGCAAAGCCGCTCGTTGCAAGTTGCTCAGTCGCAACTTGTCGAACCGAAGAGTTCAAATCAAATCCTCTGCTTTCCTGCAGATACGAAAAAGCCCGCACGATGTGCGGGCTTTTTCGTATCTGGCGGAGAGAGAGGGATTCGAACCCTCGATACGCTATTAACGTATACACACTTTCCAGGCGTGCGCCTTCAGCCACTCAGCCATCTCTCCGGAATTGCGCTGCGTTTTATTGCAGAGCGCGCGTATATTAGGGAATCTGGCGGTATGAATCAAGAACTCGTGCAAAAAAAAGCGAGAAACGCCTAATAATTAGGCGTTTGCAGTTTGCGCTTTAAGCTTTGCTGAAAAGTCCAACATTCTGTCCAGTGGGATAAGTGCTTTGCGGCGCAGTTCATCACCCACAAAGATCTCATGCTCTGTACTGCCCTCAGTCAGCGCATTGTGAATCGCCTCTAAGCCATTCATCGCCATCCACGGGCAATGAGCACAGCTTTTACAGGTAGCGCCGTTGCCGCCGGTGGGCGCTTCGATAAACGTCTTGCCCGGGGTCAGCTGCTGCATCTTGTAAAAGATGCCTTTATCAGTGGCCACAATAAATGTTTCGTTGTCCATTTCCTGTGAGGCTTTGATCAACTGACTGGTGGAACCTACCGCATCGGCCATATCTACTACAGACGCTGGGGATTCCGGGTGCACTAAAATAGCAGCATCGGGATACAGAGCTTTCATGTCGGCCAGTTTTTGCGCCGAGAACTCGTCGTGCACAATACACTCGCCCTGCCACATCAACATGTCAGCGCCAGTCTGTTTGGCAATGTACGAACCCAGGTGGCGGTCCGGCCCCCAGATAATCTTTTTGCCCTGCTCGTCCAGGTGTTCAATAATTTCCAGCGCAATGCTGGACGTCACCACCCAGTCTGCGCGCGCCTTTACTGCTGCAGAGGTGTTGGCATACACCACCACGGTATGGTCGGGGTGAGCATCACAAAACTCGGTAAATTCTTTTTCCGGGCAACCTATATCCAGTGAGCAAGTGGCTTCAAGCGTGGGCATTAGCACAGTTTTTTCCGGGCTGAGAATTTTAGCGGTCTCGCCCATAAAACGGACACCGGCCACAATCAGCGTTTGCTCTTCAGCATCACGGCCAAATCTAGCCATCTCCAGCGAGTCGGCTACACAGCCACCGGTTTCTTCGGCCAGCGCCTGAATCTCCGGGTCGGTGTAATAGTGAGCCACCAGGGTTGCATTGTTCTGTTTAAGCAACGCTTTGATTTGAGTTTTTAATTCATCCTTGCGGGCCGCCGATAAAACAGGAGGCTTGGCAGGGAACGGATAATCTACTTGTTCTACGCGAAATGCGACTGTCATAACATACTGACCTGACTTAGACGACAGCAAAAACGGGCGCAAAGTATACCCGACTGTCGCGAAGAATTCATATTTTTGAAATAGTGCTGAAACACGATATTTCAAGGTTAATGGCAGTGCTGTTTACGGCCTGCTGCAGACAAAGATTGCTTATAGGCTGTGAGATTGGATTAAGAAGGTGTAAGGGATTGGTAGGACAGCAGTTTACAGGCGGTGTAAGAGCGGCCTGTGGGGCGTTGTAAGGTTTATTTATGTTGCTTCCTACCCTGTCTTGCTGAAGGTGTCTGGGGGCTTCCTGGGTGTCGTTGATGCCCTACCTTTGAACCGTTACGGGGTCTCCTTGAGTACCCTGGGTGCCTTACCAAGTACTGCAGGAGATTGCGGCTTGCGCTGCGATGACGGTAGATAGATGCCGTTGTTGCTCTACAAAGTACTGTGGGAGATTGCGGCTTGCGCCGCAATGACAGTGCTTAGGTGCCGTTGATACCTTTCCAGGTACTGCAGGAGATTGCGGCTTGCGCCGCAATGACGGTAGAAAAGTGCCGTCGATGCCCTACGAAGTACTGTGGGAGTTTGCGGCTTGCGTCGCAATGACGGTAAATTTTAATGCCGTTGATACTCTACGAAGCACTGTGGGAGTTTGCGGCTTGCGCTGCGATGACATGCCCCTAATCGTCACCCCGGTGAAAACCGGGGTCTCCTTGAGTATCCTAGATACCTCACCAAGTACTGTGGGAGATTGCGGCTTGCGCCGCAATGACGGCAGGTAGGTGTCGTTGATGCCCTACTAGGTACTGTGGGAGATTGCGGCTTGCGCTGCAATTACATTACTTAAACCGTCACCCCGGTGTAAACCGGGGTCTCCATGAGTATCCTAGATACCTCACCAAGTACTGCAGGAGATTGCGGCCTGCGCCGCAATGACGGTAAACGGGCCGCACTGAAGTGCGTTCACCCTCACTGCCGTTTGGGATGTCGAACCGCTTCGCTGGTTCGAATTCTGCGCGGGCTTGGTAATGCTATTGGGAGAACTTTAGAAGTCTAACTTTATCTTGAAATGGTGGGTCGTGCTGGATGATTCGTCTGCTGCGCAGACTCACCCTGCGGGCCGCACTAAAGTGCGTTCACCCTCACTGACGTTCGGGATGTCGAACCGCTTCGCTGGTTCGAATTCTGCGCGGGCTTGGTAATGCTATTTGGAGAACTTTAGAAGTCTAACTTTATCTTGAAATGGTGGGTCGTGCTGGATGATTCGTCTGCTGCGCAGACTCACCCTACGGGCCGCACTAAAGTGCGTTCACCCTCACTGCCGTTCGGGATGTCGAACCGCTTCGCTGGTTCAAATCCTGCGCGAGCATTTTAGAATATTTTGAAAATAAAGGGGAAGCTGGAATAACTTTGAAATGGTGGGTCGTGCTGGATGATTCGTCTGCTGCGCAGACTCACCCTGCGGGCCGCACTAAAGTGCGTTCACCCTCACTGCCGTTCGGGATGTCGAACCGCTTCGCTGGTTCAAATCCTGCGCGAGCATTTTAGGATGTTTTGAAAAATCAGGGGAAGCTGGAATAACTTTGAAATGGTGGGTCGTGCTGGATTCGAACCAGCGACCAATTGATTAAAAGTCAACTGCTCTACCAACTGAGCTAACGACCCATTTCAATTTGGTGCCTTGCGAGTGGTGGGTCGTGCTGGATTCGAACCAGCGACCAATTGATTAAAAGTCAACTGCTCTACCAACTGAGCTAACGACCCTTCGCATGGCAGGATAAGTTATGATGGTGGGTCGTGCTGGATTCGAACCAGCGACCAATTGATTAAAAGTCAACTGCTCTACCAACTGAGCTAACGACCCATAACTTTCCTGTTGTTGCCTGTCTGCGGCAACGGCGGCATATAATACTTATTTCTTGAGGGGGTGCAACCCCAAACGCTGCTTAATTTACTTTTTTTAAGAAAAAAGCGTTCAAGCGGTCAAAACTACAACAAAACGTCGAATAAATACGCGCTATTTCAGTGTTTAGACTGGTTTCATCGCAAATAAAAAAGCCTCCGCAGCAGGCGGAGGCTTTTCATTTTTTATAGCGAATTGAGCTTAGATTCTGCTAATCGCTTGGCAGAGGAATTCGGGTATTCCGAAATCACTGCATTGTAATACTGACGAGCTTGCTGTGCATTGCCCTGGCGTTGTTCAATCACACCCAGTTTTAACAAAGCTTCGGCCCGTTTAGAGGAATCCTGAAAGCGTTCGGCCACGATGGCAAACTGCTCTTTTGAGTCGGCCCACTGTTGTTTGTTAAACAACAACTGCCCTAACCAATAATGTGCATTGGCAGAATAGTCGCTGTTAGGAAAATCAGCGATGAACTCACGAAAAGCAGGAATAGCCTTGTCATATTCGCGCGACTTCAGGATCAGGTTAACTGCATTGTCATAGGCCTCACTCTCCCCCATTTGAGGTTGAGAGCTACGCGCAGGTGATGATGCAGTCCCTGAGGAGGCAGTATTGGTGTTTCCCGACGGTGTCGCTGCAGCAGAAGATTGCTTCAGCGCTTCAACACGCTTATCAATTTCCAGATACAGTTCACGTTGCCGCTCCAGCACTTTTTCAAGCTGGTTGGTATGCACTTCTACTGAACCACGCAACTGGTCTATCTCGCCTTGCATGGTATCGAGCTGTTGCTGCAAGCGGTGCTGCATTTGCGTACGGCTATCCACCATGCGCTCCAGCACCGAAATACGCTTTTCCAGCTCGGCTGTGCTGCCGGCATTATTGACATCATATACCGGCGCCTGAGCCTGCGCCGCAGCAGACAGAATGAGAGCAGCGCACGCGGCACCGCTCGCTAATGTCCAGTTACGTTGTGGTAAACGCATTACTGATAAACCACCACAGCGCGACGGTTTTGCGCCATTGCGTATTCAGTTGAGCCCATTACCGCTGGCTTTTCTTCACCGTAAGAAACATTCGACAGCTGGCTGCTGCTTACACCTGCGTTCATCAGGTAAGTTTCTACTGCCTGGGCACGACGCTCGCCCAGGGCGATGTTGTACTCTGGCGTACCACGGCTGTCAGTGTGGCCTTCGATAACCACGTTTTGATCCGGGTGCTGAACCAGGAACTCTGCGTGCTTGTCCAGGATTTCACGGAATTCTGATTTGATAGTAGAACGGTCGAAGTCGAAGTAAACAGTTTGTTCCTGCTTCAGAGACTCCAGTTGCTCCTGCATCATTTCTTCCTGGCGCTGCATGCGCTGGGCGGCTTCAGCCTGAACACGCTGCTCTTCAGCAGCTTTTGCCTGACGCTCCGCTTCGGCTTGCTCTTGCGCAACACGGTTACGCTCGGCGGCCAGCTCTTCTTCGCTTGGGCCTGATGAACATGCCATCATGGTCACCACAGGTAAGGCGATAACGAAGCTCTTCATTACTTTGTTAAGTTGCATCCTCTTATTCCTTATAGTTTTTCTATAGTCTATCTATTCGTTAAAATAAAAATGGTGACCAACTTGGCGATTTAACTTGTCCATCGGTGGCTGGTAACCTTGCCTTGAAGCGACCGTCCAACGACACTAAGGATAATACCTGCGTGCCATTGTGCAAGGTGCTATAAATTATCATGCTGCCGTTAGGCGCAATGCTGGGCGACTCATCCAGATAAGTACGGGTAAGCACCTGAATCGCGCCATCTTCTAAGCCCTGACGGGCAATGCGATAGTCGCCTTTGGTTTGATTTACCAGTACCATTTCTTTTCCATTTGGGGTAATGGTCGCCCCTAAATTCTGCTCTCCGTCAAAGGTCTGACGACGTACACTTCCTGATGCTAAATTTACGCGATAAATCTGAGGTTTACCACCCCGTTCAGAGCTAAATATTAAGCTATCACCATCTGGTGACCAGGAAGGCTCAGTATCAATGGCCCGGTTACGGGTAACACGGCGCAAATCCTTGCTGGCAATATCCATGATATAGATTTCCGGGTTGCCATCTTTAGACAGCACCATCGCCAGTTTTTTGCCATCTGGCGAGAATACCGGCCCACCGTTGATACCCGGGAAATCCGTCATCTTCTGACGTTCCATGGTATAGATATCCTGGATAAAAATTTGCGGGCGTTTGTTCTCAAAGCTTACATAAGTCAGCTTTTCACCATCCGGTGACCACGACGGTGACATCAACGGCTCAGGCGACGATAACAAGCGGGTTTCGTTCTCGCCATCATAATCGGCAATCACCAGCTCATAAGGCAAATTATTGCTTTTGCGGTCACGCACTTTGACATACGCGATGCGGGTTAAAAATGCGCCTTTTTCGCCGGTCAGTTCCTCGTACACCACATCGGAAATACGATGGGCATACTGACGAAAATCCTGCGGATTGATAGTTGCCGAGCGTTTGACGATCACATGATCCTGACCGCCTTTGTTACCGCCGCCGGTGGCCTGGGCACGTAAAATATCCACCAGTTCATAGCTCACCTTGTAGCGGTTTGCTCCCTGCTGTTCAACGCTGCCCACCAAAATGGTATCAATACCGGCCGCGGCCCACGCGGTGTAATTGATTTGGCTGTCGGTGGTGGGGTATTGCGGCATCTCATCCGGCGCCATGGGGTTAAATTTACCGCTGCGCATCAGATCATTACGGACTACCGAGGCCAGCTCGCCTGGCAACTCACCGTTCCCCTTCCAGGTAAACGGCACCACACCAATGGGGCGCGCACCGTCGACCCCTTCGGTGATAACGATTTCCAGTGACGCCTGGGCCACTGCGCTTAGCAGCATTAATGCTGTTGCCAGGCCAACTTTTAGTTTGGTTATACTCACTACAGTTCCACCGTTAGATTAATGTCTTTAAGTTGTTCGTACACCGCCGCATCCTCTGACATCGGCAGACGGTCCGGCCGCAATACTGCGGTTTGCGCGGCCCGGCATAATGCCGGATCGCCGCTTAACACCCGCACATCCGCCACCAGTCCAGTGGTAGCCAGGCGCAGATTCAAGCGGCAGCGCTTACCCTCATACGAAGAATCTTTGTATAAGCCCTGTACAATTTTTTGCTGAATGAGTGCTTTATAGCGATCGACTTCGGAAAGAACCTGCTGTTGGCGGCGTTGCTGCTGCGCTGAACGCTCGGCTTCCATTTGCTCTTGCAACATTCTTTCCATTTCTGCTTTTTCTTCAGCGGCTTTGCGGTTGCGCTCTGCTTCAGCTTTTTCCCGCGCCTCGCGCTCTTTGCGCTTTTGGGCTTTTTGCGCGGCTAATCGCTCTAGTTCACGCTGTTTACGCGCTTCTTCTTCGCGTTTTTTACGTGCTTCTTCCGCCCGCTTTTGCTCAGCCTTACGGGCCGCGCGTTCTGCGTTTATCTTACGCTGACGTTCAGCTTCGGCCCGACGTGCCGCTTCCGCAGCGCGCTGCTTTTCAGCTTCCTGCGCAGCAGCCTCTTCTTCTGCCTTCTGCTTATCAGCAATAGCCTGGGCATCGATAAAGGTTGCCTGGATCACCGGGGCACTGGCCGCGGGTGTGGGCAACGGATCCGGTGAAAAACTGACGCTAATCAGCAACACCAGCGCAATGGCCAGATGCACACCAAGGGACTTATACAATGCCACCTTGTCATCCGGCCAATCGGCTTTTCTAAAAAATGATGGCTTGGCCATGGTTACGACTCAACGGGGTCGGTCATCAGCCCCACTGACGGTACCCCAGCATTTTGCAGCAATACCATCAGCTGAATCACTTTTTCATAGGCCACCTTGCCATCGCCTTTGACCACCACCGGTGTGTTCGGGGCTTGTTTGAGTTGAGCCTGCACCAGTGCCGCCAGTTCACTTTCCTCCAGCGGGCGGTCTTCGTCTTCGCCCACATTCAGATACAAACGGCCCTGCACATCCACCGATGCGATAAGCGGTGGAATATCTTCCTGCTCAATAGGTTCAGCACTGGCTTTGGGCAAGTCGACCTTGACCCCCTGGGAAATCAGCGGCGCGGTGACCATAAAGATGATCAGCAATACCAGCATCACATCAATGTAGGGGACCACATTGATTTCAGACACCGGCCGGCGACGTTTACGGATATACATGACTGCCTCCTGACAACCTGTGAACTAACTGCACTAACCGGCTTGCTGGTTTTGCGCAGCAACGGCCTGGCGATGCAGGATGGCAGAAAACTCTTCCATAAAGTTACCGTAATTGTTTTCCAGCTTTTCCACTTTATGGCTGAACCGGTTATAGGCAATAACTGCAGGGATGGCGGCAAACAAACCAATGGCGGTAGCAATCAAGGCCTCGGCGATACCGGGCGCCACCATGGCCAGGGTGGCCTGCTTCACCTCACCTAATGCGATAAAGGCATTCATGATCCCCCACACGGTACCGAACAAACCGATATACGGGCTGATGGAGCCAGCGGTGGCCAAAAAGGGCAGCCGGTTTTCCAGGCCTTCCACTTCCCGAGACATACGCACCCGCATGGCGCGGTAGGTGCCATCCACGATACCGTTCACCGCAGTGTTGCCTTTACGCAGACGGACAAATTCTTTAAAGCCGGCACAAAAGATGGCCGACATACCAGTCAGATGGCTGCGCGCAGACAGCTCCTGATACAACTTGTTCAAGTCAGCGCCAGACCAGAACTTGTCTTCAAAATGGACCATCTCGGTTTTGGCTGCTTTTAATGCCTTGGTACGCTGAAAGATAAAGGTCCAGGACGCCACCGACACCGCCAGCAGCAGCAACATCACCAGTTGCACCAGAAAACTGGCCTGTAAGAACAAGCCAATAAAAGTTAAATCAGATTCCACGCGATAAATCCCCTAATAACGTGCGCGGTATACGGCGGGCCTTCATTTGCCCATGATCCACGCACACAACCTGAATATCAGCGACCACCAACAGGTCATCACTGGCATTTTTTATTTTTTGATGAAACACCATGCTTGCGCCTTTCAATTCTACAATCTGTGATTCAATACTCAACAGCTGATTAAATCGGGCAGGCGCATAGTTATGCATCTCGACGTGTTTGACGACAAAGCCAATGGATTGTTCCAGCAGAACATCCTGATCGTAACCGAGCTGACGTAACCACTCTGTACGGGCTCGCTCAAAAAACTTTAAATAATTCGCATAATAAACAATGCCACCGGCATCCGTATCTTCGTAATACACCCGTACAGGCCATGTCTGCATAGTTATGCTTCCAAGCTTAATAAAATTAATCTCAATATAAGAATAGGGCTATTTAATAATGCTGCTTTTGCCAGCAATTGTCGACACCCTACCCCTTTCACAATGGGCTTTTTAACGCCACAAGGTGGCATTTTTAACAGCCTGTTCACGTATTAGTTTTTCTTATTAGAAAAACTAATTTTCCTCAATTGTCACAAGTTCAATCTGGCTTATAATGCGCACCATCTGTCACACAGGCATCACGGCTCACGCCGTATGTACGAGATTTTCTCCTGTTAGACATGAGTTCCCTGGATTTATTTCCTTCAACACTTGTTGTTTTGCCCGCTCCTTTGAGCGGGCTTTTTTTTGCCTGCAGCCCGGTGCGACCGGCTGACTTCCCAGAGCTACAAAAAACCGCCCAGAGCGACAGGAAAGTTGCCCCGGGGCGAATCACTCACCCGCGGGATTAAAACCAAAGTGCAAAAAGGCGCGCTGCTGGGCGATCCGGCCACGGGGCGTACGCTGTAAAAAACCTTGCTGAATCAAAAACGGCTCTATCACATCTTCGATAGTTTCTTTTTCTTCACCAATGGCTGCCGCCAGGTTATCCAGGCCCACCGGCCCGCCATCAAATTTTTCAATGATGGCAACCAGCAATTTTCGGTCCATGTAGTCAAAGCCTTCTTTGTCTACATCCAGCATATCCAGGGCCGCCGCTGCCACCTCCGCACTGACCTGGCCATCGGCCTTGATTTGCGCATAATCACGCACCCGGCGCAGCAAGCGGTTGGCGATGCGTGGCGTACCCCGGGAGCGCCGTGCCACTTCCAGCGCGCCGCCTTCATCCATTTCCAGATTCAGATAATGGGCACTGCGACTGATAATGGTGGTCAGGTCAGCCACTGAGTAAAACTCCAGCCGCTGTACGATACCAAAGCGATCCCGTAGCGGTGAGGTCAACGAACCAGCCCGGGTGGTGGCGCCAATTAAAGTAAACGGTGGCAAATCCAGCTTAATGGAACGGGCTGCCGGGCCCTCACCAATCATAATGTCGAGCTGGTAATCTTCCATGGCCGGATACAGGATTTCTTCCACGACCGGGCTTAACCGATGGATCTCATCAATAAACAGCACATCGTTGCGTTCCAGATTGGTCAGCAGTGCTGCCAGATCACCGGCTTTTTCCAGCACCGGGCCAGAGGTGGTTTTGATGCTGACATCCATCTCATTGGCCACAATGTTGGCCAACGTGGTTTTACCCAACCCGGGCGGGCCGAATATCAGCAAATGATCCAGCGCATCATCACGGTTGCGGGCGGCCTGGATAAAAATTTCCATCTGCTCGCGCACATGGGGCTGGCCGGTATAGTCGTCCAGCAATTTGGGCCGAATGGCACGGTCGATGACATCTTCATCATCACCGCTGGCCACGGCATCAATTAAACGATCTGCTTCAATCATAATTTGCTCTGTGGGTTACAGCGCTGCTTTTAAGGCTTCACGGATCAGCGCTTCGCTATCCATGCCATCCTGATAAATACCGCTGACCATTTTACTGGCCTGGGCCGGTTTGTAGCCCAGTGAAACCAGCGCACTGGCAGCTTCTTCGCGAGCATCATTGACCGGTACCACGGTATTGCCGGCACGCTCATCGATGGGTAGGCTGGGCAGATTGACATCTTGCGCTTTGCCAAATTTTGCCAGGCGATCTTTTAACTCCACCACCAGTCGCTCGGCGGTTTTCTTGCCGATCCCCGGCATGGCCACCAGCGCGCTGACATCTTCATGTTGCACACTGCTTAAAAACTGGCTGGCCGACATTCCCGATAAAATAGTCAGACCTAACTTTGGCCCTACTCCGTTGGCCTTAATTAGCTCGCGAAACAAACCGCGTTCCATTTTATCGGCAAAGCCAAATAACAGCTGGGCATCTTCGCGAACCACAAAATGAGTAAACACGGTGACCGGCTCGCCCACCGCGGGCAGCTGATAAAAGCTGGTCATGGGCATCTGGATCTCATACCCGACGCCATTTACATCCACCAAAATTTCCGGGGGCTGTTTTTCTACCAACGCCCCGTGTATACGACCTATCATGCTAATCCTTACCTGCGCAAGCGGCCACGCACAGTTTTACTTGCCTGACCTGCCAGCTTTATTAAACTTTGTTCGGTGTGGGCATGGCACAACGCCACCGCCAGCGCATCGGCGGCATCGGCCTGGGGTGTTCCCGGCAAGCTCAGCAGATGCTTAACCATATGTTGAACCTGGCTTTTATCCGCTCCGCCTTTGCCCACCACAGCCTGTTTGATTTGCCGCGCCGAGTATTCAGCGACCGGCAGCTCGGCCTGGGTCGCTGCCACAATCGCCGCGCCCCGGGCCTGGCCCAGTTTGAGCGCCGAATCCGGATTTTTCGCCATAAACACCTGCTCGATGGCAAACTGCGCCGGCTGATACTGGCGAATGATTTCACCCACACTGGTAAACACTTTGGCCAGGCGTTCCGGTAACGCCTGGTCGCCTAAACGAATACAGCCGCTGCCCACATACACCAATTTTCCCTGCTTACGGGCAATTAATCCGTAGCCGGTAATTCTTGAACCTGGATCTATACCCAGTATTATCATTATTTTTCTTCCGGGACAAATGTCGCCACAGCTTCTTTGTTGGTATCCGACCACAAACAGGCCAGTGCCTGGTCTTTGGGCAACCAGGCATACGCGGTATGTTCGGTGAGAGTCAGCGGTTGCTGGCTGTCAATCTGAGCGGTAAATACCCGCTCACGATTATAGACAGTGCCCGGCGGGTAACGATGACGCCAGCGCGGGCGAATGATGAAGGTATTGATGGTTTGCTGGTCGACAATGTCACCAGCTGTCGGGTTTAGCTGCAGACCGGTTTCTTCGGCCACTTCACGATAGGCGGTTTGCAGTGCCGTTTCACCCGGCTCAATGGTGCCGGTCACCGACTGCCAGAATTCCGCATCGTCTTTGCGTTGCATCACCAGTACCTGGTGGTGCTTATCATATAGCACCACCAGCACCGATTCAGGGCGTTTATAGCTCATTTATTCGCTGGCTTTTTTAACCACCTGGATAGCCAGTTCAGCCAGTTGCTGTGGATTGGCTTCACCCGGTGCGCTGGTTAACGGGCAGGCTGCGGTGGTGGTTTTCGGGAACGCCATCACGTCACGAATCGAGGTGGCACCGGTCATCAGCATCACCAGGCGATCCAAACCAAAGGCCAGGCCGGCATGCGGTGGCGCACCGTATTGCAGTGCGTCTAACAGGAAGCCAAACTTGGTGCGGGCTTCGTCTTCGTTGATCCCAAGTACCGCAAATACCGCTTCCTGCATCTGCTGGTCGTGAATACGCACCGAGCCACCGCCCAGTTCCACACCGTTTAATACCATGTCATACGCATCCGACAGCGCGCCTACCGGGTTGGCTTTCAACTCTTCGGCGTTGACATCACGCGGCGCCGTAAACGGGTGGTGCAACGCATGCATCTGGCCGTTGGCTTCTTCGAACATCGGGAAGTCCACAACCCACAACGGGCGCCACTCGCCTTCCAGCAAATCAAAGTCTTCACCCAGCTTCAGACGCAGTGCGCCCATGGCTTCTGTAACCACGGTAGCTGTATCGGCGCCAAACAACAGGATGTCACCGGCCTGCGCACCCGTGCGGGCCAGCAGCGCATCGGTGATGTCTTCGCTTAAGAATTTCAAAATCGGTGATTGCAGACCGCCCTGCCCTGGCGCGTCTTCATTGACCTTTATCCAGGCCAGGCCTTTAGCGCCGTAAATACCGGCAAACTTAGTGTACTCATCGATGTCTTTACGCGACATGCTGGCGCCACCAGGCACCCGAATGACGGTTACACGGCCGTTGTCATCATTGGCTGGGCCACTGAAAACTTTAAATTCCACGGCTTTGACCAAATCAGCCACATCCACCAGCTCCAGCGGGTTACGCAGATCCGGTTTGTCGCTGCCGTAGCGCTGCATGGCTTCGGCGTAGGTCATGCGCGGAAAGTCGCCCAGGTCCACATCCAGCATTTTGCTGAACAGGTCACGGATCATGCCTTCGGTGATGGCCATCACGCCTTCGGCGTCTAAAAAGGTGGTTTCCAAATCGATTTGGGTAAACTCAGGCTGGCGGTCAGCGCGTAAATCTTCGTCACGGAAGCATTTTACGATCTGATAATAACGGTCCATGCCCGACATCATCAGCAATTGTTTAAACAACTGCGGCGATTGTGGCAGAGCAAAAAATTCGCCTTTATGGGTCCGGCTTGGCACCAGATAGTCCCGCGCGCCTTCTGGCGTGGCTTTGGTCAGAATCGGGGTTTCGATATCCAAAAAGCCCTGCTCTTCTAAATAACGGCGTACCGCTGCGGTAACCTGGGCACGAAACTGCAAACGCTGACTCATGACCGGGCGGCGCAGGTCCAGATAGCGGTAGCGTAGGCGCTGCTCTTCAGAGTTTTCCTGGTTCCAGTCCAGCGGCAGGGCGGCTGACTTGCTGAAAATTTTCAGGCCGGTACCTAAAATTTCAATGCGGCCAGTGCGCATGCTGTCATTTACCTGGCCCTCGGGGCGCGCGCGCACAGTACCGGTCAGCCGCACACAAAATTCACTGCGTAATTTGTTGGCTTCTTCCAGCACCTCGGGAAGATCCGGGTCAAACACCACCTGGACCAGGCCTTCACGGTCACGCAAATCGATAAAGATGAGGCCACCTAAATCACGCCGTTTGTTCACCCAGCCGCATAGGGTGACTTCTTGTCCTACAAATGATGAATCGATATTCCCACAGTACTCTGTGCGCATGGTCTTGGACCCCTGGTTGTGTTGCAAGGCTGATGTGTGTGCGATTGTGTAAAGTTTAACCCGGCCAGCAGGCTAAGCTAAGATACGGTGCCGGCCATCAGCATCTTTATGTCAAAATAAGGCCGCATAGTATAAACAAATGCGATTTAAAGCCCAATGACAAATCCAACTTTTGCCAACAATCCGCCGTTACCGCCGCTTTATTTAGGCTTGCCGCAGTGGCAGCACCCGCGCTGGGCGAGCAGCTGGTTTGAACAGCGCGTCGGTGGCGCGCAGCAACTGGGCCAGTATGCGTCACGTTTGAGCAGCGTGGAGGGCAATACCACCTTTTATGCGCTGCCCGACGCGGCCACTTGCGATCGCTGGCACCAGGCGGTGCCAGACACCTTTCGTTTTTGCTTTAAACTGCATCAGGACATCAGCCACAGCCCGCGCCTGACAGCGGATAACCCGACCCAGGCCAGCCAGCTGACGTTGATGCAGCGCTTTGGCCCGCAACTGGGCTGTTTGATGTTGCAGTTACCGGCGGCCTTTTCGGTGGCCCGGTTAAGTGAGCTGCGTGCCTTTCTGGCCGCCTGGCCTGCGCAGATCCCGTTGGCTGTGGAAGTGCGCAATCCACAGTTTTTTGCCAAACAGGCCGCTGAGCAGCAACTAAACCGGTTGTTGATGGAGTTTGGGGTGAGCCGGGTGATGCTGGATAGCCGGGCGTTATTTGCCAGCCAGACCAACGATGCTGCCATGCTCGACGCCAAAGGTAAAAAACCGCGCCTGCCGGTGAATGTGATTGCTACCAGTCAGCAGCCGGTGGTGCGTTTTATCGGTGCAGATGAAGATACCATCAACGAGCGTTGTTTATTGCCCTGGGTGCATAAGTGCCAGCAATGGCGGGAGGAAGGGCGCAGCCCGTATGTATTTTTACATCGGGCTGATAATCAGTATGCGCCCTGGCTGGGCCAGCTATTTGTTGATTTGTATAACCGGCATTATCCGGCCACACCGCTACCCGGGCTGCGCCTGCCGGCCCAGCCCGATCAGGCCAGCTTATTCTGAGGAATTGCGAAAATCGCCGGCATCCAGCTCATGTTTTTTCATCAGCTTGTGCATGTCGGTGCGGTTACGCCCGGCCAGTTCGGCAGCGCGGGTCACATTACCATCGGTCATTTTCAGCAGTTTAAACAGATATTGCTGTTCAAAGGCATCGCGGGCTTCGGTCAGGGTTGGCCAGCTTTGCTTGGTGGCCGATAACGCCTGCTCCACCAGATGCAGCGGGATCACCGGGGTCTGGGTCAGTGCTACACACTGCTCTACCACGTTGACCAGCTGGCGCACATTGCCCGGCCATTCAGATTTCACCAGATGCTGCATGGCATCATCAGAAAACTGCGTGACATTGACACCATGACGCTGGCCGGACTGCTGCAACAGGGTACGCGCCAGTAGCGGAATATCTTCGCTGCGCTGTTTCAGTGACGGCAGCTTTAAGTTCACCACGTTCAGGCGATAATACAAATCTTCGCGGAAGGTGCCCTCTTCCATTTCTTTGTGCAAATCTTTGTGGGTGGCGGAAATGATACGGACATCAATATCCACATGCTTGCTGCTACCCACCGGGCGGATTTGGCGCTCCTGTAGCGCGCGCAGCAGTTTAACCTGCAATGTCATCGGCATATCACCGATTTCATCTAAAAACAGGGTACCGCCATTGGCTTCTCGGAATAAACCGGGTGCTGCCTGCACCGCGCCGGTAAAGGCGCCTTTGGCATGGCCGAACAGTTCAGATTCCAGCAGGTTTTCTGGCAGTGCACCACAGTTGATGGCCACAAAAGGTTGGTCGGCCCGCTCGCTGGCGCGGTGTATCGCATTGGCCAGCAATTCTTTACCGGTACCGCTGGCGCCGCTGATAAGCACACTGACCTCGCGCTGGGCAATCCGATATGCCTGGTCCAGCACGTTAGTCATCTCCGGCGAGCGGGTGATGATGTCTTTACACCATTCCCCAGGCTGGGCGGCCTGCGACTGGCTTAGGGCTTTATTGAGCAGCGCCCGTAATTCTTCATGATCTACCGGCTTGGGCAAAAAGCCGAACACGCCACGCTGAGTGGCTGCAACAGCATCTGAGATGGTGCCGTGGGCAGTCATCAGAATGACCGGAATATCCTTGCGGATCCCCATGATTTCTTCAAACAGGCTTAAGCCATCCAGGCCCGGCATGCGCAAATCACTGAGCACCACATCAAATTCGTCACTACGAATTTTTTTCAGTGCTGACTGGCCGTCTTCGACCGCGGTGACCCCGAATCCCTCGCCTTCAAGGCGGATGGTCAGTAAACGTAATAAGCTTTTGTCATCATCTACCAGCAATAATTGCGGGTTGGATCGGTTTGACTCACTCATTGCTGGGTACTCCTGCTTTTATCCATCAAGGTGGCTTCAATTTCTAATAATTCGGCGAGCTTTTTGCGTTGGCTATCAAGCTCTTTTTGCAGGCTTTTATTGGTTTGCGCCTGCTCTGCGTTGACTTTATTTAGAATCACCAGCGCTGATTCTAATTCCAGCATTTCATTGTTGGGCGCCTCAACCAGCGTATGGATCAGCGGCAGCATATTGGCCTGCATCTTATCTTCAATGCTATCCAGCCAATGCTGGGCGCGCAGCCGGTCCTGATACGGGGTGTCTACCGGCAGTGATAGCAAAATCTTGCGGACTGTGGCTTCAGTGGACGTGCCCAGCTTAGTGATGGCAGCTTTACGCTCCGGCCAGCTGGTCTGGCTGGCCTGGATCCAGATATTTACCCAGTACACCAAATCGCACTGATGCTCAAAATCGGCATACTTAGGATCGATCACACAAAAATCTTCGCCATCATCCACCACTGTGATCGGCGTCGGTTCGGGCTCGGCGTCCGGCTCAGATGATGAGCTAACTGGCAAAGGAAGCTGAGCACAACCTGAGAGTAACAATAGCAGCGATAGTACTACGCTTTTTTTCATTATTTTTTTACCTCGCGGGGGATCGTTACCCGAAAACATACATCCGCATCTTTAACATCCACCACCGCTACATCACCGTGCATCAGTTTGGCGCAATCAGACACAATCGATAGGCCCAGCCCGGTGCCAATGACATTGTCATTGCGCGGATCATCCCCGCGGGTGAACGGTTCAAATAAGCGTTGCACGGCATCCGGCGCTATGCGCTTGCCGCGGTTGGCCACATCCAGCACAGTTTCATTGTGCTGATGATAAATGGCTACATTAATTGGCCGGCCCACTGCGCCATGAGCTACAGCGTTAGAGACCAGATTATCCAAAATGCGCCGGTACAATTCTTCATCTACCCACACTGCATCGGTGCGGATATCCACAGTGACTTCGCGATCCTGCAGCGCCAGGGCATAATCTTCCAGACAGTCTTTTACCAGCTGGTTAGGGTCAACCTCGGTAAAGGTGGGCTGAGCCTGCTGAAGCAATAAATTGTAATCCAGCAGTTTTTCCACCAGCGTATTGAGCCGCTGGGTGCTAGAGGTCAACAAACTTAATACTTCGGTTTGCTGGCTGTTCAATTCGCCTACTACATTTTCAGATAGCAGGCTGCAGCCTTCCTTGATGCTGGCCAGGGGCGTTTTTAATTCGTGGGCCGCATGGCGCAGCAGCGCGGTACGTATATGCTCAAGCTGTTGCAGGCGGTCAGCCAGCCAGTGCAGATCCCGTTCGACCCCAATTAGTTCGGATGGCGCGTGAGTCGATAATGGCGGCAGTTGCCCTTGTTCCTGTGCCAGCATTCGGATTATCTGTTTAAGCTTTTTCACCGGATTTACAATCAGCTGGCTGCCCAGCAAAATCAGCAGTAAAGACACACTGACCAGCATCGCCGTGGACCAGGCCTGTTTGGCTTGCATGGCATTTAGATCTTCCTGCTGCAGCGTCAAACGCTGGCCGATAGCCGTTTCCACATCCTGACGCATGGCTGAAACATTATTGCCTAGCGAGTTTAAATACGCGCTGAGCAACATTGTATCATCAATGTTGCGGAAGGTTTTAAGCTGGGTAATGTCTTTTTTTAGCGTGGAACAGGTGCTGCTTTGCGGCAGTCCTTCGCAGATCGCTTTAAGCGCAGTTATAAATTGCACAATGGCATTATCACTGAGCTCTGCCACGGTTTCATTTTGGATGATGGCGTATTGGCGCAGCGCCCGTTCCAGATCGATAGCCGCGCCATCGAGCTGTTGCATCATGCCCACAATATTGACCACATAGCGTGTTTCCACGCTGGTCATTTTGCCCACTTTGGCCAAATCGCTCTGGCTTTGCCACAACAGGGCAATCAGCGGAATGAGTGCCAGCACAAAGCTGGCCAATGTCAGTTGTCGTAAAGAACCGAGTCGCACTACCTGCTCACTTTAAACCACCAATGAGAATGGTATACCGCTGTACTACGAGCAAGTCAGACCCTGTCTGCGTTGCACACCATCCACGCAATGAATTCTAATTACGACGCCTGGGCGACATACTCGCCTTCAGCAAGCTCCTGTTCGCTTAACTTGCCATCGCGGTTATTATCCAGCGCGCCAAAATTTCGTAATAAGTGGGTATCGCTGACTGCTTCTTTCAACGACACCTGGCCATCTTTGTCTACATCCAGCCGTGCAATCGTATCATTTTGCGCATTTGCGTTCGCCACCGCAATAGAGTGTACCGCAATAATACTCAAGATAATAAATGCCAATTTTTCAAGACGTTTCATCATGTCCTCCTGAGTCGGGCGGAATGCCGACTGTTCTGCTCAGAAAAACATAAGCGAAAGCTGTGCCAATATGGAAAAAGGCTTAATAAACATAACACTAACCTAATTTACGAGCAAAGCAGACACCCAGGTGTTGCTTTCACCCGACACATCATGTGTAACAACCGCCATGCGCGGGTTTTAGCTACTGGCTAACCGGTTGATGTGTTTATCGCCAAAATCGAAACGGGCCGGCAGGCGGGCCACAGCTTCCAGCGGTACAGGTTTGCTGAATAAATAGCCCTGCACATGGTCACAACCGTGGTTAAGCAGGTATTCCCACTGGCTGTGCTGCTCAATGCCTTCGGCGCAGATGGTTAGCGACAAGCGTTTGGCCAAATCGATAATAGAGCCGGTCACCAGGCGGCTCCGCTCAGACACATTGATCTCACTGACAAACTGGCGGTCGATTTTCAGGGTGTCGATACGGATCTGGGTCAGATAACTCAGTGACGAGTAACCGGTACCAAAGTCGTCAAGCGCAATGGCACAGCCCATATTACTTAAGCGTTTGAAGAATTTGTTGGCTGCAGCAAAATTTTCCAGGTAGGCCGATTCAGTCACCTCAAACTCAATAAATTCCGGATTAACCTGCTGTTGTTCAAAGGTGGTGTGGATGAGATCAAACAGCCCATTGTGACGCAAATCATGGCCGGATAAGTTGATGGCCACCCGAAAGCGATTGGTAAATACCGATTGCAATAAAGGCAGTTCGATACTGACCCGCTCAATCACCCAGCGGGTGATGGCCGAGATTTTACCGCTTTGCTCGGCGATAGGAATAAATTCGCCAGGCATCACCATGCCAAACTCAGGATGATGCCAACGGATCAGCGCTTCAAACCCGACAATATGGCCATCACGGGCCACCTTAGGCTGATAATACAGCACAAATTCATCTTCGCTGATGGCCTGGTCGATGCTATTGGCAATGGATAATTTGCGTTTGTGCGATTCCACCATGTCCTGGCTGAAGATGGTGTACATGCCCCGCCCGCGAGCCTTGGAGCGGTACATAGCCAAGTCGGCATTACTCATCAGCTGGCTAAGCTCGAAGCCAGCATCTGAGGCCTTGGCAATGCCGATACTGACCCCGACGGTTAACGCCAGGCCGCGAAAGTGAAAGGCATCGTTAAAAGCCTGGATGACTCGCACCGCCAGATTTTCCAAACTGATATCGGTCACATCCCGGTCAGGCACAATGATAAACTCATCGCCGCCCAGCCTGGCCACCAAGTCACCATCGCGCAACATGCCAGCGACCCGGTCGGCCACTTCAATCAAGATCAAATCGCCGATTTCATGGCCTAACGAGTCATTGATCCCCTTAAACCCGTCTAAATCAAAAAACAGCAGGGCAATGTCTTTTTCCAGGCGCTTTGAGCGCGCCAGTTCCAGTCGCAGATTGTCCATTACAAACTGGCGGTTGGGCAGCCCGGTCAGGCTGTCAAAATTGGCCAGCCGGGTCATGGTTTGCTGCTGCTCAATCAATGTCTGGTTTTGTTCCTGATTGATGGTCAGCTCGGCTTCGATGGCATCCAGCAGCATATTCACATTGTCTGCCAGCTGGCCCACTTCATTGCGCGCCTTGGTAGTAAAGCGTTGGGTATAATCTTTGGTGTAGCTGAGTTGGTGCGTGAACGATGAAAGCCGGGTCAGTGGACTCATCCAGCGATGCAACCACCACAGGCACACGATGATGGTCAAACACAGCGCCACCGCCACCAGCGGCAGTACCCGCAACAACAAGGCCTGCCAGCTTTTAGTCACCGGCGTTTCAATGTCGTTAAGAATAACCAGATAACCATAGGTGGCGCCGTTGTTACCAATGCGGGCAGTGGCGACTAATTCATGTTCCAGGCGGTAGCTGCCCGACGGGCGGGCCAGCAGGCGACGAAAATAATCGTTATCGGGAACCCCGTAATCTTTGGAGGCGGTGCCGGGCTGGTTAAACAGTAACACCTTGTTTTTATCGTACACCCGGGCACTGAGGATATGTTGATAAGAGGCTAAATTGGCCAGCTTACGTGCCACTTCGTCTTCATCAAATGGCACCGCGCCCAGCGCTGGGATCAATTCGGCGGCCAGATTGCGGGTGAGCGCATTGAGGTCGCTGCGAACCGCTTCGGTATAGAGCGTTTCGTGTTCGCTAACCGCAAACCAGGTGACCAGTGTAGAAGTGATTAGAACGGCAGCCACCAACATGGCTGCAATTGGCGCCTTTATTGTTTTAAGCACGTATTCAACTGCCCTGTCCGGCTGTTTCGGTGCCTGGGACGCTATCCGTCCTTGTCGTTTTCGGTCACCGACAGCTTGGTTTTAATAAACTGACTGTGGGGAACATAGAGTAAATCTGCTATGCGCCGAATAGTGTGTACTTCCATTGGCGCCAACGACTTATCGGCATACGCCATTTCCCACAAGCTGGTTAAGATAACCTTTTTTTTGTCATTGTCACACTTTTCATTGATTACCTGGGTGAACTGGACCAGGTCCACCGCTTCATCAGCGGTTTGCTCGCCTTCTTCTAACAGCGCATCCAAGGTCGGCTCATCCAAACTATAATGGCGTTGCAATATCTCGCGATAGGCGCGTTTTTCCCGCTCATCGGTTTTATTATCGGCCCGTAGAACTTCACTGAGCAGCGCCGCGGTGGCCAGTTCCAGCGAATGTTGCTGCTGATTTTTATCCTCACTGGATTGTTTAAACAGTTCAAGCACAGATTTAAGCATATATGTCTACCCTTGTGGTCATCTGATGCTGTTGCTTACGCAGCGCTGTGGCAGACAGATGTGTTTCCTTGCCGGCAGAATAAGGTCAGGCAGTCTTACAAATATAGTCAGCCGCCCTGCCCGGCGCTATTAATCCGGGCGGAAATTTTCTACCATTAGGTTTTTACCCCTGCTCACAGGACAGCATCATGCAAGATTCCAAACTGGTATTTAGCACCGACGGCGGCCGCGTTAAGCAAGAGTCTGCTGCAGAGACACGCTCGGTCAACAACGACGGTGTGGTCCGCATCAGCCGCGAGACCAAAGGCCGCAAAGGCAAAGGAGTGTCCATCATCACCGGCCTGGACCAGGACGCCAAGGCGCTCAAAGCCTTGTGTACTGAATTAAAGAAAAAGTGCGGCTGTGGCGGCGCGGTTAAAGACGGCACCATTGAAGTGCAAACCGACGATCGGGAAAAGTTAAAAACCTTACTGCAGTCGAAAGGCTTTACGGTTAAACTGGCCGGCGGCTGAGCAAAAATCGCACGCCAGCTGCATTCTTATTATAACAAGAAGTAAACAGTGAGCCATTGTCATGGAAAAGCTTTCTATCACTGACCTGCACATTGTGCTGGTTGAACCCTCCGATACTCAACGAAAAATCATCACCACCGCCCTGCTGAAGGAAAAAGTCAAAGAAATTGACCCGGTCAGCACGCTGGCCGAAGCCCGCGCGGCGGTCAAAGCCCATGGTGCGGATCTGGTGATCAGTGCGATGTATTTTGAAGATGGCACCGCGCTGGAACTGCTGCGCTTTATCAAAGAATCAGAAGAATATGCCGGCATTCCGTTTATGCTGGTGTCCAGTGAAAACCGCTTAAGCAAGCTCGAAGAGCTCAAGCAAGCCGGGGTGGCGGCAATTTTGCCCAAGCCATTTCAGCCGCTGCATTTATCCCGCGCGCTCAATGCCAGTCTGGATCTGATCAATCATGATGAGCTGGAGCTGGAATTATTCGATGTCAGCTCGGTGCGCGTATTGTTGGTGGATGACAGCCGTCTGGCCCGCAATCATATTCGCCGGGTGTTGGAAGGCATGGGCCTGGAAAAAATCAGTGAAGCCGAAAATGGCGCCATGGCGCTGACCCTGATTAAGGATCAGGCCTTTGACCTGGTGGTCACCGATTACAATATGCCGGAAATGGATGGTCGGGAATTGTCGGAATTTATCCGCTTTAATCCGGAAACCGCCCATATCCCCATCATTATGGTCACCTCTGAGTCAGCCGACAGTGCTCATATGGCCAATATTCAGCAAACCGGCGTCAATGCGCTGTGTGATAAACCCTTTGAGCCCTCAGAAGTTCGCGCCATGCTGGCCGCGCTGCTGGGCGAATAAGCACGCTATCAAATCTGCAGGTGGCCACTTCTGGCCGCCTAGCACAGAATCCTCTATCCGCCTAGCAGAGCCCCTTTTTCATTGCTGTCCGGGTTGTAAAAATTGATTGACAGTCTGCGCTTGTCTACCTACAGTCAGACTATGCAGCACAATCATCCGCACGTTCAGTTTTTGTTTTTACGGTTTAGTCATTGCCACTAACCGGAGGACGCTGTGCGCGCTATAAACCTCCTGTTACGGAGGTTTTTTTATATAGGCAGGACCCTTGTATGTCAGATACCGCATTAGAATCGATTCGTAGCCGGATCACCGAAGTCGACAGCGAGTTGCTCAGCTTGCTGGCGGAACGTCGCAAACTCACCAATGAAGTGGCGGAAACCAAGATCAGTCAGCATATCCCGGTTCGCGATGTAAAGCGCGAAGAGCAGCTGCTGATCTCGCTGATTAAGCAAGGCCAGCAAAAAGGCCTGGACCCGCACTACATCACCCAGGTGTTTCATGTGATTATCGAAGACTCGGTGTTAAACCAGCAGGCCTTGCTGGCCGAGCGGGCTAATCCTGGCAGTGCGTTACCGCTCAACCGGGTGGCATTTTTGGGTGACAAAGGCTCTTACTCCTACCTGGCCACGCAAAAATACTTTTCCCGCCGGCCCGGTGAATTACTGGAGATAGGTTGCCAGAGCTTTAGCGAGATCATACACAAAGTGGAACATACCGAAGCCGATTATGCGGTGTTACCGATAGAAAACACCACCTCGGGCAGTATCAATGAAGTGTATGACCAGCTGCAGCATACTGAGCTAAGCATTATCGGCGAGCTTACCCACCCCATCCGCCACTCACTGTTGGTGGGGGTCAATACCAGCCTGGAAAAAATCAAAACCCTGTACGCACATCCGCAGGTGTTTACGCAGTGCAGCCACTTCTTGGCCGAGCTGGGCAATGTGGAGGTCAAAACGGTCGATAGCACCTCGTCAGCCATGCTGCAGGTGAGCGAGCTGCAGCGTGAAGATGTAGCCGCTATTGGCAGCGAAGCCGGTGGCAACCTGTACGGCTTGACAGCCATAAAATCCAACCTGGCCAACCAAAAAGAAAACCACAGCCGCTTTATCGTGGTGGCGCGCCAGCCGGTAGTGGTACCGCTGCAGGTGCCGGCCAAAACCACCCTGGTGATGTCCACCGTGCAAAAACCGGGTGCGCTGGTGGAAGCCTTGCTGGTGCTGCGGGAAAACAGCATCAATATGACCAAACTGGAATCGCGCCCCATTCCCGGCAATCCGTGGGAAGAAATGTTTTATATTGATGTGGAAGGCAACCTGCAGGATGGCCCGGTGGAACAGGCGCTGGCGTCGCTACGCAGCATTACCCGCTACCTAAAGGTACTAGGCTGCTACCCAAGCGAAGAAATCAGCCCCACTAAGGTAGCGGCAGCCAGTGCGCTGGGGTCTTAACCCGCGTACGCTACCTCGCCCGCACACGGTATCTGGCCGGCGTCACCCGGCGTACTACTTTATCCCGCCGCCTGCTCGGCGGGATGGCATCACACTCTAAAGCCATTGACCAGTGACTGCGACGAATTGGCCATCGCAGCCAGATGCTCGGCTGCATCGTTGGCTTCAGTGGTATCCTGCTCAATGGATTGCGACATCAGCGAGATGCGCGACACATTTTCACTGACACTGGCCGAGGCCGCATTTTGCTCCTGCGTGGCCTGGGCCACAGCTTCGGCCATATCCTGCACCTGTTCGATGATGACCGCCAGCTCCTGCATGGCATCGGATACATGACTGACCATATCAATTCCCTTGCCGGCCACATCCACCGCTTCTTGCATTTGCGTCACCGATGAACGTGAGGACTGATTCATACGCTCGATGATTTTGGCAATCTTTTCGGTGCTGTGACGGGAGCGTGTGGCCAAAGTACGCACCTCGTCGGCCACCACCGAAAAACCGCGCCCGGCATCACCGGCACGCGCAGCTTCAATAGCTGCATTGAGCGCCAGCAGGTTGGTTTGCTCGGCGATGCCGGTGATATCTTCCAGCAGCAAGGTGATATTATCCACCTCCGTTTGCAGAGTTTCTATCACATGTTGCGACTGGGTGAGTTGGGTGACCAGATGTTCAATATTGGAAGCGGCTTCGCGGGCATTGGCCATATTCTGACGCAGGCTGTCTCGAGCGCTGACCCCGTAATCGCGGGTTTCCACGGTTGAGCGTGCTACCTCGGCAATGGAGCTGGATAACTCCTGCACACAACTGGCTACCTGCTGGGTTTCGTCATGCTGACGGCTGGCACTGTCATTGCTATTGCGCATAATGGTACTTAGCTGGCCGGCTGCCATCGATAAGCTGGTGGCATCATCCTTAATTTTGCCCACAATACCCTGGATCTGTTCAATAAACTGGTTGAACGGCTCAATGATTTTGTCCACCTCAGGGATGCCGGACGGCTCTAGCCGACGGGTCAGGTCGCCGTCGCCGTGGCTCAATTTGTCGCAGGTGGCGCCCAGCGCAGTGAGTGGCTTGAGCAACATTTTTGATAATAACAATGCCACCAGCGCTGCCAGTAGCAAGATCACCAGTGACTTGATCACCACAGTGCTGAGCAATCGGTTTTGCAGCGCAGTTGCCGGTGCCAGAGCCTCGGCCACATCTATCTCGGCCAGCAGGCCATAGGTGTATTCACCGATAGTTACCGGCACAAACGAAGAAAACACATCTTCGCCGCGATAGTCGGTGACAGTGGCAAATCCCTGTTCGCCCTGCAGGGCACGTACCGCCGCTTCACTGTCCACCCGTTGCAGGCCCACCGAGGTACCGGCTGTGGCAATCTTGGGGGCAATGTCCGCAGGCACAGCCGCCAGATATTGCTCGGGGGCTTCTAAATAAAAGCGGCTTTCGGTCACCAGCAAACGGTCGGGTGAAACCAGATAGGTTTCACCCGTGTTGCCAAATCCCCGTGCCTGCCATTGCTCATCGTGAGTCAAAATTGCGCTGATACGGTCAATGGGGATTTGAAAAATTAAAATCCCCACACGCTGGCCGCGGCTATCCAAGATAGGCGAAGACAAAAAGCCGGCTAATGCGTTGTAGGATGGCAGATATACCTGCAGCTTACTGACCGAGGCATCACTGGCATCAGACTGGGCCATGGCCAGGCGGAATGCCTCACCAATCCCAGTGTCGGCATACGGGCCGGTGGTGACACTGGTGCCATAGTCGAGTTCTTTAAACACACTGTAGGCAATGGTGCCGGTGGCCGGATCCACCAGAAAAATATCGTAGTAGCCAAAATCATAAAGAATGCGGCGCATATGGGGATGGTAGGTTTGATGAGCCAGGTTATAACGGCTTTGAATACCCGAGCTGATTTGCTTGTCTTTTTCGCCCACGCCAAATTTTGAGTTGGCGATATAATCGTATTGCAGCTTGCGCGCTGTGGGGCCCAGGTCACTTAGCAGTGTGGCAGCCTGATTGTAATTCTCACCGTTGCGCTCACTGTACGCCTGCGCAAAGGTTTGACTGTAATAGGCGCGCAGTTCATCTTCTTGAGCACCGGTCAGGGCTGGGCGCTCATCTGCATACATAGCAAATGCCGGGATCAGTGCCTGCGCCGCCCCAACCATTAGGGGCGAGGCAGAAAAATTACTGATCTGGGCCTGGCTAAATTCAATGTACTGAGTGATGGCCTGGCTGGCCTGCACACTTTGCTGGGTAAGTTTTTCGTGGGCGGCCTGTTCTAGCGCTGCGCTGGAAGAAGACACCGACACATAAACAAAAACGCTGGCCAGGGTAATAATGGAGACCCCAACCAGCGCCATGATGGACAACATTAACCGCGTGCTAAGTTTCATCTACTAATTCCTTTTATTTTCCCCGACGGGGAGAAAACGATGGGCTAGATTAAACCTAGTACAGAATTAGCATCCCGGGTGCCGATTTTTATTCTTTTCGCAGCAGATGCCCGTCATCAGCTTTAAGCAACAATTGCTTGCTGTCGCTCAGGCAACGCTGCGCATAATCACCAAACCAGTCGCCAATGGCACTGAATTGACGGATAAAGCCGGCTTTGTCACCGCCTTCAAGTAATTCCAGCGCATCGCCAAAGCGGGTATGAAATCGGCGCAGTAAGGCAAAGTTGGCCGGGTTATTGAAGATGATATCAGCGTACAATTCCGGAGCCTGAGCAAAAAGACGTCCGACCATGGCCAGTTCGAGGCGATAGATAGGCGAGCTGAAGCGGATCAGGGTGTCCAGATCCGGATTCTCACCTTTAAGATGTTCGCCATACACAAAGGTACTGAAGTGGCGCATGACCTGAATAAAGGCCATGGCTTCATCATGTTCCTGGGCACTGCTGTGATGCAAGGTAGCACCCCAAGTGTACATTTGATCGATCAACCACTGGTAAGCTTCCGGCTGGCGGCCTTCGCATACCACCACCACCTGCTTGATCATACCAGGCGCGTCAGGGCCAAACATGGGGTGCAACCCCACTACCGGGCCTGCGTGTGCAGCCAGCATGGCATCCAACGGCGCCTGCTTGATACTGGTAATGTCCGCCAGCACACAATCTGCCGGCAACATGGTCATCAGCTCAATCACCTGCTCGGTGACATTAATGGGCACAGCCACCAGCACCAGCGACGCGTGTTCCAGTACCGGGCTGGCGCGGCCGGCCTGCCAGTCAGCCTGCTCGACTACCGCCACGTTGTAGCCGCTTTTTTCAAACAGCGAGACAAACACCTGGCCCAGCGCGCCGGCACCGCCGACCACCACCACCGTCCCCAGGTCCGGCCGGACACAGCGGTAACGGTTATTTTGAGTGTGGTAAGACTCACGCATAATGCGACGCAGCAGATCTTCCACCAGATCCGGTGACACTTGATTATCACTGGCCTGCTGACGTCGCGTGGCAATCAGGCTTTGTTCCCGCTCGGGCACATACACCGGCATGCCTGAGCGGGCTTTGATTTGCCCCACCTCGGTGGTAAGCCTGGCGCGACGGGCAAGCAGATTCACTAACTGTGCATCCAGCTCATCAATGCCCTGGCGTAATTCATTCAGCCGTTGAGACGACGCATCGTTCATACAGTGGTGTACCTCGTAGTGGCTCAAGCGACCTGGATGCGTTTGTCCTGGCGCATCGGTAACACGGTGATCAGGCGATCGCGCATATGGGTGATCAGCTGCTCGGTGGTGGCCCAGTCAATACACCCATCGGTCACCGACATACCGTATTCCAGCTCTTCAGGCGTTTTTCCATCCGCTTTCTGATTGCCCGAGTAGATGTGGCTTTCCAGCATCACGCCAATGATGGACTGGTTGCCTTCTAAGATTTGGTTGACCACATTTTTGGCCACCAGCGGCTGACGGCGGTAATCTTTGCTGGAATTAGCATGGCTGCAATCCACCATTAGGCCAGCTGTCAGACCGGCTTCGGCCAGCTCGGTTTCACATTCTGATACACACACCGAATCATAGTTTGGCTGCTTACCGCCACGCAGGATAATGTGACCGTCCGGGTTGCCTTTGGTGCCAATGATGCTGACCTGGCCTTGCTTATTGATGCCCATAAAACGGTGCGGGGATGCCGCCGATTTCAAAGCATTGATAGCGATATCCAGGCTGCCGTCGGTACCATTTTTGAAGCCCACCGGCATTGACAGGCCGCTGGCCATTTCGCGGTGAGTTTGCGATTCGGAAGTGCGCGCGCCGATGGCACTCCAGCTAAACAGTTCGGCCAGGTATTGCGGGCTGATAGGATCCAGCGCTTCGGTGGCCACCGGCAATTCCAGCTCGGCCAGCCAAATCAGTAGCTCGCGTGCCTTACGCAGGCCAGTTTCGATATCAAAGGTGCCATCCATGTGCGGGTCGTTGATCAGCCCTTTCCAGCCGGTGGTGGTACGCGGCTTCTCAAAATACACCCGCATCACAATAAATAGCGTGTCTTTACAGGCTTCGTGCATCTCTTTTAAGCGCAGCGCATAGTCTTTGGCAGCATCGATATCGTGGATAGAACACGGACCACAGATCACCAGCATGCGATGATCACCGCCATGGATGATATCAGAGATAGTGCTGCGGGCTTTAGAGATGGCAGACAGTGCTTTATCAGATACCGGCAGTGCGGCACTGAGCTCTTCGGGGGTCACCAGCACATCTTCGGTGCTGATGTGGACGTTGTTGACAGAATCCTGGATCATATTCACATTCTCACTGTTAGTCAGCAGGCAGTCTGGCCGCCTGTGCTGGCTGTACAATTATCATTACAACCAGCCGAATTGTTCTGTTAAAAGCTGGATTGACTTTTTATCAATTAATTTATAGGGCCGCAACCGCTGTTTGTCGAGGCAGCGATAATTACCGGTGAGCTGCACGGTCCGGCACCACCACCTGGCCAGCGGCAATATGGCTGTGCGCGGCGACCACACTGCCACCTAAAACCACCACGCCTGGCTCCAGTACTGCGCCGGCGCCGATATGAATGGGCCTGGCCTGCTGCCAGCCGGCCTGCCGGCGTTGTGGATCCGGATGATGATTGACCGTGGCCAACACCACGCCTTCACCGAGCACCACCCCGGCTTCCAGCACAATGGGCGCGGCATCCAGTAAGCTGACATGGGGCGCAATTTTCACCCCTGCGTGGCTTACAATATTGATGCCGTAATCGCAAAAAAAGCCTGTTCCCGGGTCTAGCCCGGGGCACTGCGGTAACAGGCTGGCCAGCAGGGCCTGCCGCTGAGCCGGATCGCGACAGCTGTGCAATGCCAGGCATTGCGCTTTGACCACATCGCGCCAGCGTCGTAATGGCTTTGCCTGAGTCTGGTACCAGCGGCCTTCCACCATTTGTTGCCAGATAGGCAATGCTGTGATGGCCTGGGTTGCCATAGTTTTTTCTGTGTCAGCGGGTAACAATGCTATCTAAGCCCTAAAACAAAAAAAGCCCGCAATCTGCGGGCTTTTCGAAAAGTTAACAATAACGCAAGGATTAGTAATCTTAGTTAAGCTTCTCTTTGATACGTGCAGATTTACCTGAACGCTCACGCAGATAATAAAGCTTAGCACGACGAACCGCACCACGACGTTTCACTTCAATTGCAGAAACAGCCGGGCTGTGTGTTTGGAAAACACGCTCTACGCCTTCGCCGCTTGATGTTTTACGTACGGTAAAAGACGAGTGAAGACCACGGTTACGCTTAGCGATAACAACACCTTCATAGGCCTGAAGACGCTCTTTGTCACCTTCGGTAACACGAACTTTAACACTCACTGTGTCGCCTGGACCAAACTCAGGCACATCAGTTTTCAGCTGTGCTTGTTCAATCTTTTTGATGATATCTTGACTGACTTTGCTCATCATATCCTCTCGTCCTAGTTAACTGTCATCTTGCTGCAGCTGCAACTTGAAAGATTCAAGCAGTTGCTGCTGCTCCTCAGTCAGAGCTAGGTGTTTTAACAATTCAGGGCGACGCTGCCAGGTTCTTCCCAGCGATTGCATAAGTCGCCACTGCCTGATTTTTTCGTGATCACCACTTAATAACACCGGCGGGACAGTGCGCCCGTCGAGTACTTCAGGCCGCGTATAATGCGGACAATCCAGTAACCCGTCGGTGAAAGAATCTTCAACCGCTGAAGCCTTGTGGCCCAGCACGCCGGGAACCAGCCGTGCGACAGCGTCCATCAGGACCATCGCGGGCAGTTCACCACCGCTTAGCACATAATCACCAATCGAAATTTCTTCATCGACCTGGCTTTCAATTACGCGCTCATCAATTCCTTCATAGCGCCCGCACAACAAAATTGTGCGGTCATACTCTGCCAGTCGGGTCACCCCGGCCTGGTCGAGCTTTTTGCCCTGCGGTGATAAGTAGATCACCTTGCTATTGGCTCCGCCAGCCTGTTTGGCTGCCGAAATTGCGTCAGTTAAAGGCTTAACCATCATCAGCATGCCCGGACCACCGCCATAAGGGCGATCATCCACAGTACGATGACGATCATGGGTATAGTCGCGCGGGTTGAAGGTGTCCACCGCCAGCGTGCCTGATTTTACTGCCCGACCTATCACACCTTGTTGGGTGAAGGGTGCGAACATCTCAGGAAATATACTGACAATGCCAAACCACTTTTCAGCGGTCACTTAAAACCCCGGTTCCCAGTCGACCGTAATTACCCGACCTTCTTTGTCTACCTGTTGTACCACTTCATCCAGTACAAACGGCAGCAATCGTTCTTTTTGACCAAATGCATCATTCGGATTGGCTTTGACCTGAAGTACGTCATTCGCCCCGGTATTAAACACATCTTTGACCACACCCAGATCGTAACCTTGCGTTGTTACCACCTGCATGCCGGTCAGGTCACGCCAGTAAAATTCGCCTTCATCAAGTTCAGGCAACTGGTCAGCAGCAATCAGAATATCCAGATTTTTGATGCGCTCGGCATCGTCTCTGCTATCGATATTCACAATTTTAGCCACCAGGGATTTACCGTGCGGACGCCACTGGTCAATTTGATATTGCTGATCGCCCACCACCCAGGGTGAGTAATCAAAAATACCTTCTGGTACATCGGTATAAGCATTGATTTTGACCCAACCTTTAACGCCATACGGCGCGCCGATTTTGCCAATAACCAGTTTGTCAGACGCTTGACTCATTTATACCCACCAGTTACGCAGCTTACGCTGCTGCTTTCTTTGCTTCTTTTACCAGGCTGTTCACGCGCTCTGATAAGCTCGCGCCAACACCAACCCAGTAATCAACACGTTCCAGGTCCAGGCGCAGACGCTCTGATTGACCTTGTGCTGTAGGGTTGAAGAAACCGACGTTTTCGATGAAACGACCGTCTCTTGCGCGGCTGCTCTCAGCCACTACAACTTGATAAAATGGACGCTTTTTCGCGCCTCCACGCTGTAAACGAATAGTAACCATAAGTGCCTCAAACTCGTTGTAGCGTTACCGTTAACTTTGCCTTCCGGCTCTGATGTGACTCGCACATAGGCTGGAAGGCCGCGCAATTGTACGGATATGACAGGCAAATGCAAGTACAAATGGCCACCAATTCCCTGGCACAGGCCCGCGTCAGAATGCGCCCTGATAAGTTGTTGGCGTGGCGCAAAGCAAAAATAGTGCGCCAGCTGCAGTTAAATACAGTAACGTAATGCAAAGAACCACCTATAAATGAGGAGCAGCTTCTGGCTTCACAAGTGTTACATACCGTTTCGACCAACCAGGTATTACGCTGGCTGGGTAGCCATTTGCGCCCGTATAAAGGCCATGTGGCCGGGGCCATTGTGGCGTTGTTTTTTGCGGCCGGGGCCTGGCTGGCACTGGGCCAGGGTGTGCGGTATGCCATCGACCAGGGCTTTGTGGCCGATCATCCCGAGGTACTTAATCAAGCCGCGATGGCTGTTCTGGCCTTATGTCTGGTGGCCAGCCTAGCTACTTATTGCCGCTTTTATTTGATGACCTGGCTGGGTGAGAAGGTCAGCGCCAGGGTGCGTAACCAGGTGTTTGAGCACCTGTTGACCCTGCCCCCGGCGTTTTTTTCCAAGATCCGTACCGGTGAAGTGATTTCCCGCTTTACCAGCGATACTGCCATACTACAAACGGTGATTGGTATGAGCCTGTCGATGGCGCTGCGCTCGGCGGTGACCTTTATTGGCGCGCTATTACTGATGCTGACCACCAGCCCCATGCTCACCGTATGTGTGCTGCTGGCGGTGCCGGCGGTGCTTATCCCTATCCGCATGCTGGCGCCTAAAGTGCGCCGCTACGCCCGGGCCAGCCAGGATAAAATTGCCGATCTAGGCGCGCACATTGACCAAAGTCTGCATGAGATAGCCACTGTCCAGGCATTCAATGCCCAACACTTTGAAGCGCAGCATTTTAATCAGCGAGTGGACGAGGCCTTTCAAACTGCCCGCCAGCGCATTCATTACCGGGCACTGCTCATTGGCCTGATTATGGTGATGAGCCTGTGTGCGATCTTATTAATTGCCTGGATTGGTGCGCGTCAGGTATTTAGCGGCAGCCTGTCTGCCGGCGAATTGTCGGCCTTTTTATTTTATGCGGTGATGGCCGGCGGCAGCATGGCCACCATCAGCGAAGTGATTGGAGAAGTGCAGCGTGGTGTAGGCGCCAGTGAGCGCTTACTGGAGTTGTTAGCCACCCCGGCCGGTATCGCCTCGGGTGACACCACCCTGCCCCCGCTCTCCCGGGCACCGGCGATCACCTTTGATACCATCACATTTGCTTATCCCGATTCGGCCCCGCTGTTCGAGGACTTTTCACTCACCATCCACAGCGCTGAAAAAGTGGCGCTGGTGGGAGCCAGCGGCGCTGGCAAAACCAGCCTGTTTCAGCTGATGTTGCGCTTTTACGATGTGCAGAGCGGCCAGATTTGTCTTAATGATTCTCCCCTACCCAACCTCACCCTGGCTTCTTTACGCGACCAGATTGCCCTGGTCAGCCAGGACGCAGTGGTATTTGCCACCAGCGTACTGGAAAATATCCGCTATGGTCGACCACAGGCCAGTGATAATGACGTGATTGAGGCGGCCAAAGCCGCCTTTGCCCATGAATTCATTGATGAGCTTGAGCACGGCTATCACACCGAGCTGGGCGAACGCGGCGTGCGCTTGTCCGGCGGCCAGCGCCAGCGTATTGCTATTGCCCGGGCCATTTTGGCCGACCGACCGGTACTGTTGCTGGATGAAGCCACCAGTGCGCTGGATGCGCGCAGTGAAAAAATGGTGCAGCAGGCACTCAACCGCCTGATGCAGGGCCGCACCACGGTGGTCATTGCCCACCGCCTGGCCACGGTGCAGCATGCCGACCGCATTATTGTGCTGGATAAGGGGAAGATTGTGGCCGAGGGCCAGCATGAGGTGTTGATGAAAAGCGACACACTGTACCGTCAATACGCCGAACTGCAATTGCTAAGCTAGGCCCCATGTGGTGCTATTAACAGGTTGCGCGATCGTTAATGTTTCGCAACATTCGAACTAATAATCTCACCGAGTCGTTACAAACATAAATTGATTTATAAGGCGGTTCGAATTTACTTTTTTCGATGGAACAACCATGTTGATACAGTTATTCAAAAAAGGGCCTGTGTGGGGCCTTTGTTTTATCCTGCTTACTCTGTCTGGCACCAGTCAGGCCCAGTTTTTTGGTGATAACCAGGCCAAACTGGTGGTCCTGGAAAAATTAACCTTTCAGCATGAAACCAAAAATGTCGAAGCCGTGGGCACTGCCGAAGCCATTCGCTCGGTCACCCTGTTTGCCGCTGCCGCCGATGAAGTCACCGAAATCAACTTTGTCCCTGGGCAGTATGTGGAAGCAGGCAAAGTGCTGGTGCGTCTGGATGATCGCCGCCAGCAAGTGGCAGTACGCCGGGCCCGCTTACAATTGGAAGATACCCAACGTACCTATAACCGCCTGAAAGAAAGCCTGTCGCGCGGCGCGGTAGCTCAAAGCGAGCTGGATCTTGCCCGCACCGCCCGGGATCTAGCCGAAGTCACCCTGGACGAAGCCCAGGCCGATCTGGCCGATCGTGTGGTTCAGGCGCCGTTTAATGGCGTGGTAGGCCTGACTGATATTGAAGTAGGCGACCGCATTACTGAACAGACTGCCATCACTACGCTGGATGACCGCTCTAAACTGTTTATCAACTTTCGCGCGCCGGAAGCCGCTCTGTCTATTATGATGAATGATCCCAAGGTGACCCTGGAGCCCTGGACCAACCGCGATACCGAAATTGAGGCGCAAATTGCTGAGCTGGATTCACGCATCAATGAAGCCGACCGCACCATGCGCGCCCGCGCCATTTTAGATAACAGCAATGATCAGTATCGTCCCGGCATGAGTTTTCGGGTCAACCTGTCTTTAGATGGCAACCGCTATGCTGCTATTCCAGAAGCCGCGCTGCTGTGGGGCGCTAACGGCGCCTATGTCTGGTTGTCCCAAGAGGGCAAGGCGCAGCGGGTGGATGTGAAAGTGCATCAGCGTTTGCGCGGCACTATTTTGGTATCCGGCAAACTAAAAGAAGGTGACCTGCTGATTTCTGAAGGCGTGCAACGTCTGCGTAATGGCCAGGATGTCACTACTGAGCTGGCCCGGAGTCAGCCGCGATGAGCCATCTTACATCGCAAAATAATGATCTGCCCTCTACGGCGATTCGCCGGCCGGTCCTGATTGTTGTTCTTAATCTGCTGATTGCCATTGCCGGTTTTGCTGCGCTCAATGGCCTGGAAGTGCGGGAACTGCCGGATGTGGATACCCCCACCATAACAGTGACCGCCCAGCTGCCTGGCGGTTCGCCGGAAACCGTGGATACCGAAGTCACCAGCCGCTTAGAAGGCGCAGTGGCCCGGGTCAGCGGTGTGCAAAATATTTATGCCCAGAGTGAAGAAAACAGCGCCCGCATTCGGGTGGAATTTCGCCCTGGGGTTAACTTAGAAGATGCGGCCAACGAAACCCGTGAGTCGGTCAGCCGGGTACAGCGTGAGCTGCCTGAAGATGTCGAACAAGTCTCCATCATTCGCGCCGATAACGATGCCCAGGCGGTGGTCAGCCTGGCGGTGTCCTCACAAACTCTGGATATGGAAACTCTCACCGAGCGGGTGGATACTGATATTGCGCCATTGTTTTTAAGTATTCCCGGCGTTGCCGATGTGCAGCTAAGCGGCAACCGTGAACGCACCCTGCGGGTGTCGGTAGACCCGCTACGCCTGACCAGCTATGGCCTATCCATGACCGATGTGGCCGCTGCGCTACGTTTAGCGCCATTTGATGTGCCGGCCGGCAGTATTCAGTCGCAGGACCAATCGTTGATTGTGCGCGCCGATGCCACGTCGGTGACCGCCGATGATGTAGCCTCTATTGTGCTTGACGGTGATATTCGCATCGGCGATGTAGCCAGTGTGTATTTTGGCCCGGCCGATACCACCAGCATGGTGCGTTTGGACGGCAAACCGGTGGTGGGTATTGGCATCGTTCGTCAGGCCAGCTCCAACACCATCGAAATCTCCGACGAAGTGACTGCCATGGTCAGCCAGCTTAATGCCCGGTTTACCGATATGGATATTGTGATCACCTCGGATGATGCCAGCTTTATCCGCGATTCGGTGAGCGAAGTAGTCCAATCATTAAGCCTCACGGTGCTGCTGGTGGTGTTCACCCTGTTGGTATTCATTGGCTCCTGGCGCGCTACCATTGTGCCGGCGTTGTCGATCCCGGTGTCATTAGCCGGCGCGTTGGGGATTATCTGGGCGCTGGGCTTTTCCATCAATATTCTAACCCTGCTGGCATTGGTACTGGCCACCGGCATGATTGTGGATGATGCCATTGTGGTGTCAGAAAATATTCAGCGTCGCCGGGCCATGGGTTTAGGAGCTCGCGCGGCGGCGGTGGTCGGCTCACGCGAAGTGTTTTTTGCGGTAGTGGCCACCACCGCTGTGCTGGCGTCGGTATTTATCCCTATCGCGTTTTTACCTTCTACTGCCGGGCGCTTATTCCGTGAATTTGGCGGTGTACTGGCTGGTGCTGTGATTATTTCTTCCTTTGTAGCCCTGTCATTGGTTCCGGCGCTCACCGCCCGCTTGCCGCTAAAAACCAGAGCCACCGGCGGCATGTTTGATAAAACCTTTGGTCGCGTCGGCCATGTGTTTTTGCGCGGTTACCATTCTTCGCTGTTATGGTGTTTGAAGCATGGCTGGGTGGTGATCATCGCCAGTCTGCTGGCGGCCGGTGGTGCCTGGTTGTTGTCGCAAAATATTAAAAGCGAACTGCTGCCAAGCGAAGACCGCGGCACCATCCGTATTTTTGCCCGTGGTCCGGACGGCGCCGGGATCAACTTTATGGATCGCCAGGCCGAACGCATGGAAGAAGTGCTGATGCCGTATGTGGAAAACGAAACCGTAGATTCCATTTATACCGTGGTGGGTTCGTGGGATCCCAATATTGTGTTTATCACCGCCCCGCTGAAGCACTGGGATGAGCGGGATAAATCCTTGCAGGAAGTGATTGATGAGATCCGTCCGCCGCTGCAATCTATTCCCGGCGCGCCCGGTAGTGCCTTTGGTGGCAATAGTTTGAACCTGCGTGGCCAGGGTGGCGGCATGGAAATCGCGCTGACCGGTGATAGCTATGAGCGTATCTTCAGTGCTGCCCAGGATTTTGCCGCGCAAATTGAACAGGCGGTACCTGAGCTGGGTACGCCACGGATCAGCTACGAGCCGACTCAGCCGCAGATGCGTATCAATATCGACCGGCGCCGCGCCGACGAACTGGGCGTGCCGCTCAATGATATTGCAGCCACCCTGCGCGCTGCGGTAAACGGCGATGACATTGCTGATTTGAATGTGGGCGATCAGTCGATTCCTATTATGCTGCAATCTTCAGAGCGTAATACCGGCAACCCGGCCGATCTGACCAATCTGTATGTAAAATCAGAATCAGGCAGCCTGGTGCCCTTATCCAGTATTGCGTATATCAGCGAAGAAGGGGTGGCCGCGGAGCTGGAGCGCCAAGCGCAGCGCCGTGCCATCGAGCTGCAAATGGAACTGCCGGATGAAATTGCCATCAATGAAGCCGTAGCCAAGATCCGGGCGTTGCAATCCACCCTGCCCGACGGCATTGGCTTGTTATTTTTAGGCGAAGCGCAGACCTATGAAGAAACTTCTGAGCAGGTAGCGCTGACCTATGTGCTGGCTTTTATCATTGTATTGTTAGTATTAGCCGCACAATTTGAAAGTGTTAACAGTGCGGTGGTGGTGATGCTGACGGTACCGTTTGGCATCGCAGCAGCGATTTTTGCGTTGTTCTTAACCAATACCACTATCAATGTGTATTCGCAGATCGGCCTGGTGATGCTGATTGGCTTGCTGGCCAAAAATGCCATCCTGCTGATTGAGTTTGCTGACCAGCTGCGCGATCGGGGCTACGAGATATATGATGCCATTGTCGAAGCCGGCCGGGTGCGCCTGCGCCCGATCATGATGACGCTCGTCTCGACCATCCTAGGTGGTTTGCCGTTGATCCTGTCCACCGGCGCCGGGGCGGAATCGCGTAATGCTATTGGCTGGGTGGTGTTCGGTGGTTTAGGCATTGCGGTGGTCTTTACCCTGTACCTTACACCGGTGTTGTATCTGGGCCTGGCGCGTTTCACCAAGCCACGGGCGGATGAAAGCCAGCGGCTGGAAGATGAACTGGACAAAGCCAGCCAGCAAGCGCTGTAGGCGCTGCACGCGCTCAGTAAACAGCAAAAAGCCCGCTTGTTCGCGGGCTTTTTTGTGGGCGGAGAGTTTGTGGGCGAAGCGGGTTGGCTCAGGCCACCGGGGTTTCGGGTGGTGCTGCTGGTTTTTCCAGCAGTTCTTTGGCGAGAATTTTGTGACTGAGCAGGGACAAGATGGCGGTTTCATCTTCACTGCGCTCACCATCCACGCCGGTGATCATCATGGCCACTTCCATGGCTTTGTGCGCATCATAGGTCAATGCTTCTTTGAAGGTACGCAGATAGCGGCCCCCTTCGCGCGCATCCAGGGCCTGGCGGGTCTGGTAAATTACTTCATTTAAATAAGCTTCCCGGGAGATCGGACTTTGCCAGTCTAGTTCAGCCACTAACTCTTCCAGGTATTCCTGTTCGGTCAGTGTGACCTTGTTGTCAATTTGATATAGCAGCACTGCCAGCCGGATGACTGCATGATTGAAGGTCTGTTGTTGTGAGAATTGCATGCTTGCTCCTGCACACCGACATCACACCGGTGCAAAATGGGACGGCCTTGTCTGAGGGAAAGACAACGCGTGGTGTAACCAAAATTAAACACGCATTCTACGCGGTCACAGCCTGGAAAGTTCAGCTGCCTCCGCGCCACACGGCCAGTCCGTGGCGAGGTTGCCCGTAAAGCGGCAATATCGCTTTACAGTCCGCACCAGGATGTGCGGACTGGTATAAGTATAACCAAGGATCGGCAAATGCCAAGTTTGGCCAGCGCCTGCGGCAAGATTGGCTAGCCCCGCGGCAAAATTAGGTAGCACTCGCTGTTAACGCAGTCCCAGGGTGATATCGTGGATAAAAAAGTTGCCGTTATATAAAGGATGCACATCACCGCTGTGCTCCAGGGCAAAAAACTGCTTATCCTCATCATCCAGCGCCTGATAGCCGCCAATCACCTGGTATAGCCAGACTTCCGGGTCAAACTCGAGTTGCTCCTGCTGATAATATTCCAGCGCCGAACATGGTTGGCCATCATCGATAACCTGGCAGAAATAGGCTTCCACCGCCTTGGCCAGCGGATCCTGTTTTAAGGTGAGGGTATCCTGTTCGGTCACTTCGATGGCGCTGGCCGGCGCACTGGCTTCCTGGCGCTGATGACGGTGAATATCGGTCAGCCCGGCCACAATGCTCTGGTGCGCACTTTCATGTTCCAGGTTGGTGACATCGGCATGGGCTGGCTGGATCAGGCTGGCCGCCTGATTAAACAGCACTGGCACCGACGACAGCCGGCTATAATCGGTGGGGGTAAAGTCCGGTTGTTGCTCAATATGCAGCAAAAAACCTTTGAGCAAGCGGGTGCGGCCCTGGAACTCTCTGAACCGGCCTAACAATTCCAGTAGTTTGGCCTGGGCCACCGACAATTCCTGCGCGGCTTTGGCAAAACGCTGCTGCAAGGTGACCACCAGCAGGTGACGTAATTCACGATGGCTGCCGGCCAGTTCGCTGAGCTCATCAAAACGAAAACATTCCAGCTGATTAAGCAGCTCGGACACCTGGCTTTGGGCCAGTTCGTTTTCGCGGATCTTGGCCTCTACCGACGCCACATAGCCAAACTCATTATTAATGCGGCTGAACATCAACCGCACACTGTTACTCAGTGATTCAGTGAGCTGATACACATGCTCGGTCACATCGCTCATGTGGGCATGGGCTTCATTAAAGCGCTGATGGTGCAGCGCTTCTTTGTAATGCTCGGCCAGGGTTTTGAGCGCTGCCAGCGCGCCGCCGATATTGGCGTCGATATTTCGGTTGCGCTCATCCTGCAGGCTACCTTCCAGCAGATTGCGCACCGCCGCTTTTAATCGCAACGGGCTGGCCGCATCCGGGCGCCACAGCACCTGTAACTGCACCAGTTGCTCTAACACCTTGGCACTATGCTGCTGCTCATTCACATGGCCGTGAACATAGGCCTGCATAATCAGTTCGCTGTGCCGGCCCAACGCATTGAGCAAGCGGGCGCCGGCCTGCATCATGGCCTGACTCATAGCAGGCTGCCCTGGGTAATGGCCGCTTCGGCCTGTTCGGTCAGCGACAGCGATTCGGTTTCATCGATAAATTTTATGACATCATACAGATGCTCGACCTTACCGGTGGCAAGATAAATTTGTTTATCGGCATTGGGGCGAATGAGATAGCCCATATCGGTGAGGCGCTTAAACACTTGCTTCAGCTGACCATCCAGGTTGACACTGGTAGAGTTAAACACCCGGTAGCGCGACAACTTTTCCAGCTGCTCGGCGTAAGCCGGCGTATCTTCGATCACCGCCTGTAGCTCGCTTAACCGGATAGCACTGCCCTGAGTCACCGGCAGGTCGGCCTCACCGGCCTGCTGTACCAGCAACAACCACTCCACCAGCGGCACTAATGCGGTGGTGGTTTCCTGAAACTGCGCTTGCAATATTTTGCGCTCGTCATCACCTAAGGTCAGGTAGGCAGCAAAAAATACCTCGCCCTCAGCGGCGGTGGCCAGGGTGCGGTTTAGCAGGTTTAAATGCGGCTCCAGCTTTTGGCTGTTGTCGCGCTGCTTTAAAAAGCGCCAGGCTTCTTCATCGCTGACCTGGCAGATGAATTTTCCTTCCAGTAACTGGCTTACAATGCGGCCGGCTTCAGACATCATACAGCAGCTTCCTCTTGGTTACGGCGGGCTTTTAAACGCTGGGCAATCGCACTGGTTTTGGGTTTGACAATTTGCAGCTTGCGGCTGACCTTGTCGATAAGATAGCGATTTTCAAACAAATTGAGCACATCAGACTCAGGGTTGGGGAACGCCCCCACCACACTGATATTGTTTTTCTGACAGGCATCGAAGATCTTTTTCACGTTCGACTGGTGCAAGGTGCCCAGTTCATCGATGGGCCAGTGCACCGTCGCCGCCGCATCGGTACGCAATAAGCGGGTGAAGGCCAGCAAGAACTTACATAAAATCAGATAGGCCATGCCGTGACTGGACGACTCATTCAACTGGCGATCGGTGCGGATCACCAGATTGCTGTTGCCTTCGCGCAGATGCAGCTCGATATCCAACAACTTGCTGATGCCGCCGGTCAGTGCCGCTCGGCCCAGAATATCCAGCACGCGGCGCATGCTCTGGCCGTAATCTTCTTCTGGCAGGCTGGTAGCCCCCTGCTCCATCCACGCATCATACAGCGCTCGGAAATGCTCCAGCTCTGGCCAAAATTCCAACTCGCTGATGCGTGAGCGGATCTTCACCGCCGATTCTGAGACCCCGTCTAAAAACAGTTCGCTGTCGACTTCTTCGGTGATGCGGCGACTTTGGCTGACAATGCGCTTGTCGATATCGGCCAGTACATAATAATACTGGGTCAGATCCGCACCAAAGATGCGGCCCTGTTCTTTTAGGCCCTGCAGTTTTTGCGGCACGATCACATTTAGCAATTGGGCCAGGTGGGTCACCATCCGCCGATGGTCCACGCTTTTGACGCCATGGGCATTGATCACCGCGCATTCCTGGCGGGCACGCTCCCAGGTATCGGATAAGCCGGTGCCGGCCTGCGCGGCAATCAGCTGATCAAAGCGTTCGACATAGTTGCGCACATCGCTAAGCAGATTTTCCCGCTCTTGCATCAACTCCTGCACCTGCGACAAACGCTGGCCGATACTGGCCTCATTGTCGCCGGCCTGTGCCGTAACCGCCGGCAACGTTAAACGGCTTAATGCACGGCGTAAGCTGGTGACCTGCTCGAGCTGCTCACTGGCGGTTTTCAGGTTGCTGTCCAGCTCTTGCTGGGCATCCAGCAAGCCCTGGCGAATGGTGCGATACTGACTATGCTCTTGAGCCAGACTGCGTTCACTGTCGGCCAGCAGCTGGCGAGCATCGCTCAAGCCCTGCTGCCATTTGACTTTATGGCCGGTAAACACTACCTGATACCAGCGCTCAAAGTCAGCCACCTTGTGGCGCTGGCTTTCGGTTTGCTGGATAGATGTTTTAAGCGTTTTGATACGTTTTTTCAGCTGGCCAATTTCGTCCACATCCACGCCACGGTTATTGAGCTCGTTTTCCAGCCAGCTTTCCAGTTCCCGGCGATCCTGGCTGGCCAGCGCTTTGGCCTGCTGAATATCGGCATCACACTGGGCCAGTTGCGCTTCGGTATCACTGACCAGTTGCTGCCAGTGAAAACGGTGCTCGGTCTGGGCTTCGCCTAGCTGGTCTTTAAGTTCTGCCTGATTTTTGTCAAAGCGGGCCTGCAACTGTTGCTGCTCTGTTTGATTGGCCTCCAAACGGGCGCGGGCTTTTTGTTTGCGCGCACTGACCGCCTGCTGATATTCGCTAAGCAAGCTGTCGCGATCTTGCTGGGCACGTTTGCGGCTGGCTTCGGTACTGCGTACCCCATTGTCTTTCTGGGTCACTTCCAGCTCGGCATTACGTACTTCTTCGCTGGCACTGGCCAACCTGGCTTCGCAGCGATTTTGTTCTTCCAGCGCCTCGGCCAGGCTGGCCTGGGCCGCTGCCAGCTGCTGTTTTAGCTGGGCTTCGCTGTGCGCATAATCGGGGGTGGGCAGTGCTGAAGTAGCCAGGCTTACCCCAAACAGGGTGGTATTGGCCTGCTCAAACTGCGGGGCCAGGTCGGTGCGATCCAGTAGCTCCGGGCGGATCACCTTGCCTAAGGTTTGTTCCCAGTCGCTGACATGCTGACGTAAAAACTCCAGTAACGAGCCCTGCCCCGGATATAGCAGCTGGTTGATGGCTGCCACCGCTTTATCTTCTTTAAGATATTGCTGACGGGCTTTATCCAGTGCCGAAGACGCTGCAGTACGCTGTTGCTGGCAGGTAGTAAGCCGCGCCTGGGCCTGGCGCAATTCGGCGCGCGCCGCATCTTCGTTGACCGTGGCTTCTTTGATGGTGGCATCCAGCAAATCCAGCTGGGATTGTTCAAATTCGTTGTAGCCAGCGCTGGATACCGCAGCTTTTAACTCAGCCTCGGTCACTTTAAGCTCACTGCGCTGCTGCGCATGCTCGGCTGACAGGGATTGCTCGCGGCGGGCAAAGTCTGAGGTCAGGGTGTGCAGTGCAGCTTGTTCCTGCTCGCGCTGATCGGCACGGGTCTCAGCCACCTGCTGACGTTTGGCCGATAAGGTTTCTAAGGTAGCGGTGAGCTTTTCACCGGCCTCGGCCAGGCGGCGGGCATAGGCTGATTCGATATCCTGGTGCTTTTCGGTGAGCAGGGTATAGCGGGCACTGCTGGTCTCCAGCTCATTTTGCCACTGACCTAAGCTGGCCACATGCTCTTTGAGCTGATCAATATCCTGAGCCTGCCAGTGCTCATACTCTTGTTCCACACTTTCCAGGTCGGCAGTGAATTTTTCCACATCGGCGCGTGCAGAAGACACTGCCTGGTTGAGGCTGTCGCGGCGATCCTGCCACTGGCTGTCGTTATGCTTTTGCTGCAGGTTGTTTTCATCACGCTGGCTTTTAAGTGTGGCCACCTGGCTGTCCAGTTGCACTTTGTCCTGCTCGAACTGCTGTTTAAGGCGGGCCAGGGTTTGCTCGGTATCATTAAGCGCCAGGTCGGCTTGTTCCAGGCGGGCAAATTCAGGCCGGATCTGGTCAAATTGTTTGATCAGATGACATTCTTTGAGCCAGTCATCGACCCGATTGCGGCTTAAACTGGAGGTGGGTGGCTGCACCCCGTCTTCTTCTAAGATCGCCGCAATCATGGCTTTGATGGTTTCCATCTTGCCTTCTTTGGAGTGCACTGCCTTGGCCAGTTTTTCCATATGGCGGATATGATGCTGGCTGGCACACAGACTAAAGATGCGGGCATAGCCTAAGAGTTCGCGGGCATTGCTGCTTTGATTGAGCACGCCCTGGTCATTTTGCAGGATGGCGCGAAAATCTTTGGTGTTGAGCTGGCTGGACACCAGAATATCCTGGCGTTTCAACGCCCGGGCCAGCTCAGCGCTGGCCACACTGGTGTGTGCCTTGCCCGGCTGTGCAATCAGATAATCATCCAAATCAAATGGCTTGCCGATAAACCGGTAGTTTACCCCACTGCCGGTGGAGCTGAGCACAGCCTGGCACAAGTCGCCTTCGGCGCGGGTGTATTCATAAATGATAAAACTGGAAGGACGCGGTAGATACCAGCGCTCGAAGCTGTCACGGGTGGCCGGCACCACACGGCTTGGGTATTCCCCGTAAAACACTGGGATCAGCCGTTGTAGGGTGGTTTTGCCTGAGGCATTGGTACCACAAATGTTGGTATGGCCATCCAGTTTAAGCTCAACCACACCGGGGAGGTGGGTATCGATAAGTATGATACGTTGTAAACCCGCCATAATCTTCCTGTTGTTCGGTGGCAATGCGCATGCTGATGCAGCATAAATAAAGATGGAAAGTGGGTGCCAGGCACCTTGCGTGGAAGGGGGTACAACCACATCACCCATCATTGCAGGGCATGCAGTGTAGTATGAAATGATCCATTTGCCCAGTCCTGAGGTAAGGCCGGGATGGGGCCTTACGATAACCACAACCTGTCATCGCAGCCCCCCTGATAGCCGCATAAAAAAACCGCCAAAAGCGGCGGTTTTTGAAAGAAGTAGCTAGCTTGTAGCAGGCTTAACGTGGCGGGAACATGCCTCCCATGCCACCTGGGCCACCCGGACCGCCGCCACCTGGTGGCATCATGCCTTTCATCTGGCGCATCATTTTTTTCATGCCGCCACCGGACATTTTTTTCATCATCTTCTGCATCTGGGTAAATTGCTTAAGCAAGCGGTTTACATCCTGGATCTGAGTACCCGAGCCTGCGGCAATCCGGCGCTTACGCGACCCTTTGATGATTTCCGGGCGCGCCCGCTCGCCTGGTGTCATTGAGTTGATGATGGCTTCCATCTGGTTGAACTGCTTGTCATTGGCCTGGTCTTTGATTTTCTCAGACATATTGCCCATGCCCGGCAGCTTATCCATCAGGCCCATCATGCCGCCCATGTTTTTCATCTGCTCAAGCTGTTCTTTGAAATCTTGCAGGTCAAAGCCTTTGCCTTTCTGGACTTTTTTGGCTAGCTGCTGGGCTTTGTTTTTATCAACCTTGCGCTCAACTTCTTCGATCAGGCTGAGTACATCGCCCATGCCTAAGATGCGCGAGGCCACCCGCTCCGGGTGGAACGGTTCAAGGGCATCGACTTTTTCGCCCATCCCTAAAAACTTGATGGGCTTACCGGTGATTTGACGTACCGACAACGCTGCACCACCACGGGCATCACCGTCGGCTTTGGTCAAGATCACACCGGTTAGCGGCAGGGCATCATTAAATGCTTTGGCGGTATTAGCAGCATCCTGACCGGTCATGGCATCAACCACAAACAGGGTTTCGATAGGATCCACTGCTTTGTGCAGCGCCTTAATCTCATCCATCATGTCATGGTCGACGTGCAGGCGGCCGGCGGTATCCACCAGCAGCACATCATAAAACTGCTTACGCGCAGAATCGATGGCGCCTTCCACAATATCTACCGGGGTCTGCAACACCGTAGATGGATGAAAGCCCACATTGACCTCGTTGGCCAGGGTTTCGAGCTGCTTAATCGCGGCCGGACGATAAATATCGGCACTCACCACCATCACTTTTTTCTTTTCGCGCTCAGTCAGGTATTTGGCCAGTTTGCCCACACTGGTGGTTTTACCGGCACCTTGCAGACCCGCCATTAGCACTACGGCCGGCGGCTTGGTGGCCAGGTTAAGCTTTTCGTTAGCCTCCCCCATCACAGATTCAAGTTCAGACTGAACAATTTTAATGAAGACCTGACCGGGCTTCAGGCTTTTGGATACCTCGGTACCTACCGCCCGGGCTTTCACCTGGGCCACAAATTCTTTGACTACAGGCAGCGCAACGTCAGCTTCCAGCAACGCCATTCTGACTTCACGCAACGTCTCTTTAATATTGTCTTCAGTAAGACGCCCGCGCCCGCTGATGTTGCGAAGCGACTGGCCAAGACGTTCTGATAAATTTTCAAACATACAATGCAGTCTTCTTTTAGCTTAACGAATATAGGGCGCAGTATAACGAAATTTGCCCGCTGAACGTACCGTTGTTGGTCATCTTTTGTCACTAATTGGGGAAGCACTGGGCAAAAACAACCACAATGGTTGAATTTATCAGGCACATACAGTATCAATAGCTACCGACACGCTGCCGCCATGCTATGCTAGCGTTCTCATCGCGCCCGTTGGATTTGTGTTACAGGAACCTACATGATCACCCCTTTTGCCACGCTGGCTATCTGCTGTTATGCCTTAAGCGCCATTCTTTTGATGCGCCGGATTGTGCATCATGAGCGCGCAGCCAGTGCCACCATCCCACTGGCTCTGGCAGTCACCGGCTCGCTGGCCCACATCGGCTTTTTAACCCAGGCTATTTTGGTGGCGCCGGGGCAGAATATGAGTATCACCAATGTGTTATCCCTGGTGGCCTGGCTGATCACGGGCTCTATGCTGCTGTTTTACCGGGTATTGCCCAACTTAATTTTGCTGCCCGTAGTGGTGGCCTTTGCCGCCATTACTGTGCTGGTGTCGCTGATCATTCCAGTTGAACACATTATGCATATTCAGCTGCAGCAAGGCCTGGTGGTACATGTGACCCTGTCATTGTTTGCTTATGGAGTGTTAGTGATCGCGTTTTTATACGCACTGCAAATGTCCTATATTACTTATAAGCTTAAGCAAAAAGGCTCCGGGCTGCTGCATTCTACGCTTCCGCCATTGATGATGGTGGAAGGCATGATGTTTAAGCTTTTGCAGGTCGGCACCGGTTTGCTGGTGATTTCTCTGCTTAGCGGCTTTGTATTTTTAGACAATATGTTTTCGGCGTTGTACGCCCATAAAACAGTGTTGTCACTGCTGGCACTGCTGGTTTATGTGGTCGTGCTGGTAGGCCAGAAAGTACACGGCTGGCGCGCCCGGCAGGTCATTATTTTGAATGTCATCGGAGTCTTGCTGCTCACCCTGGGGTATTTTGGTAGCCGCCTTGTCCGCGAAGTGCTGTTGTAACCTGCACAGATGATTTACCATAGCGCTGGCATGTGACACCCAGATGCATCATTTGCTTAGCCGCCTGCTCGATAGCGCGGCAAGAACCTCTTTTTAAAGGTACAGGAACCAAACTCGTTGGACGACATAGCAACCAGCACCCTATTTATTGTATTGGGCGTGCTCATTTTACTCTCGGCATATTTTTCCAGTTCTGAAACCGGCATGATGTCGATTAACCGCTACCGGTTAAAGCATCTGCAAAATGAAGGTAATCAATCTGCAATGCGCGTGCAGCGTCTGCTGGAGCGCCCTGATCGGCTGATTGGCCTGATCCTCATCGGCAATAATCTGGTCAATATTGCCGCCTCGTCCATCGCGACCATCATCTGTACCCGGCTGTTTGGGGATTACTGGGGCTTTTTTGCCACCACCTTTGGCCTGACCCTAATTTTGCTGATTTTTGCCGAGGTGACGCCGAAAACGCTGGCGGCCTTGTATCCAGAAAAAATTGCCTTTCCCAGCTCGCTGATCCTGCTGCCTTTGCTGACTGTGATGTACCCGTTTGTGGCGCTGATCAATAGCATTACCAACAGTATTTTGTACTTGTTGCGCATTAACCCTACCAGCGGTAGTGATGACTCACTTAGCCGGGAGGAGCTGCGAACAGTGGTGTATGAAGCCGGGGCTATGATCCCAAAAAAGCACCAGGACATGCTGGTCAGTATTCTGGATTTAGAAAGTGTCACTGCTGAGGACATCATGGTGCCGCGGGCAGAAATTTTTGCCATTGATATCAATGATGACTGGAAAAAAATTCAGAAGCAGCTGACCAGCTCTCAACATACCCGGGTGCTGTTATATCGGGATAAGATTGATGATGCGGTGGGCTTTGTTCATGTACGCGACGCACTGCGACTGTTATCTAAAGACCAGTTCACCAAATCCAGTCTGCTGCGGGCGGTGCGCGAAATTTATTACACGCCGGAATCTACCCCCCTGCACACCCTGATGTATAAATTCCAAGCCGAAAAAGAACGCATAGCCCTGGTGGTGGATGAATACGGCGATATTATGGGGTTGGTAACCTTAGAAGATATCTTAGAAGAGATCATCGGCGACTTTACTACCAGCATGGTGCCGGATCACAGCAAAGAAGTGCATTTACAGCAAGATGGCAGTGTGCTGGTGGATGGCAGTGCTAACATTCGTGATCTGAACAAAGAAATGGACTGGAAACTGCCGACCGAAGGGCCAAAAACCCTCAACGGGTTGTTACTGGAGTACCTAGAAGAGATCCCGGAAAATAAGGTCAGCGTGCGTCTGGCCGGTTACCCTATCGAAATTGTAGATATCAGTGAGAACATGATTAAAACGGTTCGTATCATGCCTGAATACTACACCGCACAAAACGAACCGTCGGCTGACTAGGCGGTTATTTTTTTACCTGGGTGCGCCGCGCCAATACCTGCGCCTTGGCGGCGGCCACCTTGGCTGACAGCAAGCCCAGCTTGCCAATCAGTTCGCGAGTTTCTTCATCCTCACGCAAATCTGACTCCGCCAGGTGTCGCTCCAGCGAACGCTGCAACAGCTCGGGTATCGATTTTGTTGACATGCCTGTGGTTGCCTTGTGCTATGCCAACCACCCATTTGGCTGACCTTGTGTCCCTTTCTGATCAGGTTATCGGACATACCACCAGGAACTTAAGGTAAAAAGCGACAAATATTTGACGCTAGTGGGCTTTTTTTTTCTTGCCGCGTATTTTGCTACGAGCGCCCCTGAAAATGCTCCAGCAAGGTACCGCGCTGCCGAGCCGGCGAATATTCGATCACCGCTACCGAGCCGGTGGCGAACAGCGGCATGCTGTGAGTGTGGCACAGTTCATCCACCAGATAACTGACCAGTGGCATATGGCTAACCAGCAGAATGCTGCGCAACGGCTGCGTCCGGTGGGCAGACTGACTTAACAAGGCATCGATATAATCGTGCGCCTGATGAATGTCGCCATCAGGCACAATGTCATTACTGATTTCGATGACCGGTACAGGCTGATGCTGGCACACCACATCAAGGGTTTGACGGGTGCGTAGGTAAGGAGAGACCAAAGCAAGATCGATCGCCTGTGCCTGGCTGTACTTTTGTAGCCAGTGCGACGTAGCTAATGACTGGGAGCGGCCGAACTCTGTCAGTTTGCGCGATTTATCATCGCGGCGGGCAGCCTCTGCTTCGCCGTGGCGCATGATAAAAAGTAAGACGGAGTCATTGCTTTGACGTGGCATAACATTACTAATACTATGAATTATTGCTGCCAAACGATATCAGAACCGGGTTTTATAGCCTAGCGATAATCTTCGAAATATTCATTTATGCAAGCCACAACAGGCACGCAAAAACGGGCAAATGTGTCGTTCCCTTATAAAAATGCAACGAATTCGACTCAAATGAGGGCATTTTGACAACATTTAATTTTTCGCAATCTCGCTGCCTGACCCTGGACAATGGGCTGACAGTCATGCTGTGCCCGCCGCCGGGTCACGAACAGAGCGGGTTTGTTTCCATAGCGGTCAAGGCCGGTCATTTTTATGATCCCAAGCCGTTTCCAGGCCTGGCACACTTGCTTGAGCATGGCTTGTTTTTAGGCAGCCAGCGATTACCCGAAGCCAATGCAATCAACGATATCGTGGAGCGTTGCGGCGGGGCGATCAATGCCTGGACCGGCACCGAGTACGCCAACTACCATTTTCATTGCCAGGATGATACGCTGCCGCAACTCCTGCCGGCCTTTGCTGATATGCTCAGCCAGCCGCTGCTATCGCCCTGCGCACTGACCAAAGAAATTGAAGCCATTGATGCCGAGTTTCAGTTCAAGCGCAAAGACGACTTACGCCGGCTGTATCAGATCCATAAAGAAACCTGTAACCCTGCCCACCCGTTTAGTCAGTTTTCGGTGGGCAATGCCGAAATCTTTAATGCCTGTTCCATTGATGAATTACAAGCCGCCCTGCTGGCCCATCATGCACGTTACTATTGCGCCAGTAACATGGCCTTGTGCATTGTTAGCAGCCAACCGCTGGATGAACTGGAAGCCCACGTAAGAAATATCTTTTCAGCCCTGCCGGCCGGCGAACGTGCACCTGATGACTGGCCTGCGTTATATCTGCCCGAGCAACTTGGCGTACAAATTAATATCCAGCCACTACAGACCGCCCGGCGGATGATTGTGACCTTCCCACTGCCGGCGCTGCACAATGATTACAAAGTAAAACCATTAAACTTTATCAGCCATCTGTTGGGGGATGAAGGCGAAGGGTCGCTGCTGGCGTACTTAAAACAGCAAAACTGGTGTACCAATCTGATTGCCGGCAGCGGCATTGAAAGCGATGATTTTAAAGATTTTAATGTCAGCTTTCAGCTCACCGAAACTGGCCTTGCCCATCAGGCCGATATTCTTGAGGCTTTATTTGCTTACCTGGCGTTGATTCGCGACGGGCTGGACGACCCCTGGCGCTATGCAGAAAAAATGCAGCTTCATGCGCTGGCCTGCCAGTACGATGATGCGCCAAAGCTGATGCCTCTGGCCAGCGACTATGCCCAGCACTTGTTTATTTTTGATTTTGATGAAATCCCCCACTTGCGCGAGCCGGTGGAAGACTACAATAAAGACCGGCTGCACGAGGTGCTCGACTATTTTGCCGCCGACGCAATTCGGATCAAGTTAATAGCCCCTGGTGTGTCTACCAACCAGACCTGTGCTTATTATGATGCTCACTATGCTGTGGAGCCGCTCGATGAAGCCTTGTTACAACGGCTGCGTGCACCGGCTTCGCATCCAGCTCTGGCCTTGCCGCCGCCCAATCCCTATTTGGGTAGTGAGTACACACTCGCCCCGATTGAGCAGGAATTTAGCAAGCCTCAGATGATATTGCAGGAGCGTGGCTTACGTTGCTGGTTTGGCCAGGATACCCAGTTCGACAGTCCTAAAGGGGATATTTACCTGTCATTTGACACCCCGGCATTTTGTGCCGATGTCAACGCCATCGCCGCCAAACGCATTTGGTTAGCCTGCTTAAATGATGAATTGCAGTCAAAATATTACCGGGCAGAAATTGCCGGCCTGCATTACCGCTTGTACGGCCATCAGGCCGGGTTCAGTCTGCACACTCGCGGCTTTACGCATCAGCAGGATTATCTGGTACAGGAGCTGGTTGACGCGCTCACCCGGATCCAGCCTGAACGCGAACAGTTTGCTTTGCGCCAGGCTATGCAGATTCAAAATCTGCAGAACTCGCTGCTGAACAAACCCACCAACCGCTTATTTTCACGCTTAAGTGTACTTATTCAGCGCAATACACAGGCGCCCATCGACCTGTTAAAAGCGGTCACGCAGTGCCGATTTGAGGATATGCAACACACTGCCGCGCAGGCATTGGACCATTTTTATCTGGAGTCCTTTATGCACGGTAATTGGAGCAGTGACCAGGCGCACCAGTTCAGCCAAACATTGCGCGAGCGCTTTGGACAGGCCAATGGCGAGCCCCTACCCCGCTCGGTCTCTCGCCTGCCCACCGGTGAAACCTATTTTCATCAGGTTCCCAGTGAGCAGGACGATGCGGCGGTCATTGTATATCTGCAAGCTCCCAGCGCTTCGATAGAAGATACCGTACTGTGCATGGTGTTAGAGCAGTTGTTGTCTGGCCCGTTTTTTACCATCCTGCGCACCCAGAAACAGCTGGGCTATGTGGTGGGCACCGGTTATGTTCCGCATAACCAGCATCCTGGCATTGCGCTATATATACAAAGCCCGCGCTATGCGCCGGCCAGATTGTACAGCGAAATCCGGCGATTTTTGGCTGACCAGCTCAAGCAAATTGAACTGTTTGCTCCCTACTGGCAGAACATTCAGCACAACTTGCTAAAGCAGCTTGAAGAGCGGGATTTATCATTGTCGATGAAATCCCAACGCCTGTGGATCAGCCTGGGCACAGCGGACTATCAGTTCAATCGCAATCAGCGGCTCGCCCAGTGCGTGCAGGGCATGCAGTTTGACAAGGTAAAAAGCTATGCAACCAAAGTGGCTGCGCAGCAGATTTTTGGCGAACTGGTGTTGTATGCTCAGGGTAAGTTTGAACATGAGGTCTTGTCTGGCGGTGTGCAGCAGGATGATATCAGTGCATTTAAAGCATTGATGACTGGCTGACCAGTCGGCATTAAAAGCCAGCGCAGGGCCCCTGCGCTCAAAGCACCATTGCAGACAAATTCTTTGCCTGCATTAAATTGTTTATTAATTGAGCCACCTTACTGATAAGTGTCAAAAAACTGTTGTAGAGCGATACTGATTTGGGCATATTGGTATCACAGCAGGGCAACAGGGATCACTGTGCCCGCTCAACTAATAATGATAAGGCTATTAAAGCCACGCAAAGGTATTTTGGTGCGCTCAACCACTGCTCGCTTATTGATAAGTTTGTTGCTGATCTGCGGAATTGGATTTTCTTCAGCCTGCTACAGCATTTCTGTCAAAGACATCTATTTTGAAGAGCTGACTCTTCGGGACGGCTTGGCTGATGTCACCATTCTGGATATCGCCGAAGATAAAGACGGTTATATCTGGATTGCCACATTAGGTGGCTTACATCGCTATTCCGGCTATGAATTTAAGCACTATGCCGCATCGGATGACGACCCACATTCGCTTCCATCTTCTTTTGTAAGAGAACTCCATATCGATGCTAATGGCGAGTTGTGGGTAGGCACTACAGAAGGCATCGCTCGCTACCAACCCCAACAGGATAATTTTGTCTCATTTTCACAGTCGAACTCGGCGCTAAAAGATCATAATATTTCGTCGATTAATCATACTGTTGATAACAAAATGATTTTTGCAGCCGGTACCAGGCTGTACGCGCTGGATGAATCCTCCAGCAAACCTATCTCCTACCACTCCTCATTAATCTTCGATTCAGAGATCCGCACCATTCATGACGAAGCATCAAAGATGTTTGTTGGAACAGCAAATGACGGTCTTTTTATCTGGGACAAATCTGAGCAGAAGCTATATTCGGCAAAAAATGTTAATCCATGGTCGATTTTTGTCGAGGCGCAAACAGTGCATGATATTGCTGTGATTGATGGTGATTATTGGTTCGGTACCAACGAGGGGGCGTTTCAGGTTGGTGCCAATGGTAAGCAAAAAAACATCATTAATGCTGAAAAATTCCCCAAGCTTGGTACTGATGTAGTTTTCAACATTTTTAGTGTGGGCGATCAGATTTGGCTAGGCACTGACAACAATTTATCAATTTATAATCCAGAGGCTGGTGAATTTGAATCTATTGGTCCCGAGAGTGCAGAGCTTACAGGCTTAGAACAACGTTATATTCTTTCGTATTTTAAAGATTCAACTGGCAAGATATGGCTGGGGACTTATGACGGACTATATTTTTACAATTCAAAAACCGCTTTTGTACGCTTTTTATCAAATGAAAAAGCTTTTCAGGAAAAGACAGACGGTAATGCAATCTGGGGCCTTCGCGAGGACCACGAAGGAAATATCTGGTTTGTGACGCAAAGCGAAGGCATTGGGAGATTTAATCCTAGCACAGGTTCGATCAAGTACTTTCTTGAAGATTTAGAAGTCACAATGTGGGATATGTTTATCGATGATAAAGGCTTTTTCTGGATAGCCACTTCATCGGGTGTATACGTGTACGATATCGACGAAAATGGCAAGCAAACCTTGGTAAAAGTTGTGTTAGAGAACAATTTTATTGATAGCTTCGTAGTCGACAAAGCGAAGCTATGGGTTTTTATCAGGGGAGAGAAATTTTCACTGATAGCTATTAATACAAAGCTGTTGTTAGAAGATTATAGTATCCAAAATAAATCCCAATTCATTGAACTACATGAGCTCGATATAAAGAAACCAAATTTAACAGCGACATATGCAGACGACGAAGGAAGAATTTGGCTAAATAGTTTTGGCTACCTTGGTTTATACGATCCGATTAAGCAAGAAATAGTAAAGACACTTTCTAATGAAGCGGATTTATCTTCAAAAATATCACACATCCATGAATGGCGAAATGCTTATTGGTTACTGAGCCTTAATGGCACTATCATGCAATACAATAAGAAGAGTCTAGAGCTTAAACGACAGGCAAAAATGAATGACGAAATAGCTGTCGCTATTTCTGCCATAAATGTTGGAAATGAGTTTTGGGTAAGTGGAGATAAATCAATAATGAAAATTGATTTATTACGTCTGAAAATCATTGATGAAGTTCATATAAGCGAGCTAAATTATAACGATTTTTACGAAGAGTCAGTCCTAAAGCTTTCAAGTGGCAATATCGTTTTCGGAGGAGCAAAAGGCTTTAATATTATTGAACCAGAAAAAGTTGCCGCGAGGTTAGATCCCGACCGCGCGTCCCCTTCTCCACACATTATTAATATAAGAATTTTTGGCACAGAAAAAAATTCGGGGGAGCCGACAAATCTTCTTTACAAACAGCAGTCTATTATTGCTCTTAACAGCGATGAATCCAGATTTAGCATAGGATATGAGCTGGTCAATCCCTCGAATGCTGAACTAGTCAATTATCGTTATCGCTTATCAGGTTATGATGAAGATTGGATCGATGCAGAAGGCTTACGCTTTGCCCAGTTTAATAATATTCCTTTTGGTCAGTATACCTTTGAAGTGCAGGCCAAAGAGCGCAATGAACAATGGTCAGCTTCGGCCACCCAGCAGATTGTAGTAGGCAGGCCACCCTGGCTACATACTGCTGCGTTAGTGTTCTACGCAGTGGTAATCAGTGCATTTCTATTATTTATTTTACGCCAGTATCAAATTCGAAAACAAAATCAGCAGGCCATTAAAGAGTCTGAAGAACGTTTGAAACTGACTCTGTGGAGTAGTGGCGACGAACTGTGGGACTGGGACGTATACCGCGGCCAGGTGTATCGCTCGAACACCTGGGGTACCTTGGATTTTCCACAGGATAACATCCGCACCACCAGTGCCTATGACGCCAATATCCATCCCAATGATATCCTGCGCGTGCAGGAAACGTTGAAAGCACACCTGGAAGGGCATAGCGAGTACTATGAGCTGGCTTACCGGGCGAAAACTTTTAATAATCAGTGGATATGGATCCTGGATCGCGGCAAAGTGGTCGCCCGAGATCACAATGCACAGCCGGTGCGTATGACCGGTACACTGAAAAACATCCATCACTTAAAAGAAGCTGAAGAGCAGCTGAACCTTTTTAAACGGTCCATCGAGAACATCTCTGAAGGCGTATTTATTACCAGCACCAACTTTAAGTTTATCTCGGTGAATAATGCATATTGTACCTATACCGGCGAAACCCGCGACCAGGCTTTGGCCAGCTATTTATATTTCCACCAGTATCCAGAACCTTTTACCGAAGAAATTAAAAAAACGCTGAAGGTAAAAGGTAACTGGTTTGGCGAAGTGGAGACGGCCCGGGTTAATGGTGAAAAGTTTGAGATCGAGCTGAATATTGATGCGGTGCACGATGAAGACGGCAAGATAAGCCATTTTGTTGGCGTATTTTCCGATATCACGTCGCGCAAGAACACCGAAAAAGAGCTGCTGAAGCTGGCCAATGCGGATCCGCTTACCGACTTGCCAAACCGCTCTTTTTTCCAGGCCAGCCATCAAAATCTGGTCAGACGGGCAGAGACTCATGCCCTGCTCTGCCTGGATATGGACAATTTTAAAAAGATTAATGACTCACTAGGCCACCAGACCGGCGATGTGCTGATTAAGCAAATTGCCAAACGTATACAGCGCATGAGCGGCACCGCTGCTACCTGTTACCGATTGGGCGGCGATGAATTTAGCATCTTGCTTGAAGATCGGTCTGACATTCACACCATCACGCATTTTGCACAGGGCCTGCTCGATACCCTGTCGCGGCCCTTTATCATCAATAAGCAAGAGTTTGTGCTGGGCGCCAGTATTGGTATCGCGTTTTACCCGGAAGACGGTGCGTCGTCTCAGGAAATGCTCAAAAATGCTGATACCGCCATGTATTTTGCCAAAAATAATGGCGGGAACAGCTACAAGTTCTTTAGTGGCGAAATGAACCAGAATGCAGTGCGTCAGCTGCAAATTGAAAACCTGATCCGCCAGGGCATCAAAGACGATTTGTTTACCGTGTATTACCAGCCTAAGGTCGATATCAGCACCGGTCGGTTAGTGAGCATGGAAGCGCTGGTACGTTTTGAGCATCCCAGTAAGGGGATTGTCAGCCCAGGGCAGTTTATTCCGTTGGCTGAACAAACCGGGCAAATCATTGAAATTGGTGAACAGGTATTGCGCAAAGCCCTGACCGACACTAAGCGCTGGGTCAGTGAAGGTATTTTCAGTGGCCGGGTGGCGGTGAATATCTCTGCCAAGCAATTTGAACTGCCTGATTTGGATGACCGGATTATCCGCATCTTAAACGAGGTAGGTTTGTCTCCGTTGCATCTGGAATGTGAGCTGACCGAAGGCACTTTGATGGAAAATCCGGAGCAAGGCCTACGTATGATGGAGCGGCTGCGCGAACGGGGTATTCATCTGGCGCTAGACGATTTTGGTACCGGCTATTCGTCACTGGCCTACCTCAAGCGTTTTCCGCTTAATACCCTGAAAATCGATAAAGCCTTTATCGATGATATCGCCAACAGTAATGTTGATCGCCATATGGCCGCCTCCATCATCAATATCGCCCACAACCTGGGCCTGAAAGTGGTGGCCGAAGGCGTGGAGCATGAAAACCAGCTAAGCATCCTGCGCCGCTATGAGTGCGAAATGTTACAGGGCTATTTGTACAGTAAGCCATTACCGGCTGATCGTTTTGAACATCTGTTGAACGAAAACCAGCAACTGCACGAGTTAATTAGCCGTCAGCGTTAAACAGGCGGGCCGCCCGGCCCGCCCTGTGAGCCTGTTCTTGCTGGATAGCTGACAACCACATTCTCTGTGCACACCGTTGCTATACTCTGCTCATTGTTTGTCTGCTTCATCTTGTGCTTTATACCCCTGCTCGTCGAGAGCAAAGAGCCTTTGGCACGCGGCAATCCTACGGTCTGGACGATAGCGCCACTCTACGTTTTTCACAATTTATTAGGTACCCGCAACCTGAGTATTGAAGCGGGCGTGTTTAACACATGGCAATTTTATGAAGCAATACAGCGAATTAACCATCATGTTACTTTTCTGCGTCATTTTTTTGACACGCAAAAAAACCTCTTAAATTATTGATTTATAATGATTTAATTTTTTCCTTCTAAATAAAAAGGTTGGCACGTAACTGGCAATAATTATTTCGTACCGCTGCTTCGCGGTTTGTTTGTTCAAAAATAATTATTAAAGGAAGAAATTTTATGTTGAAAGCATACGCAGTTGCACTTGTACTGACCAGCAGCGCCCCTACGACTACTGCCGAAGAACAGCAGAATGTGCGCCCTCTGGAAAACAAAACAGAGACCACCACTGAAGTTAAAAAGCTTCGCCCGAGAAACTGCCTTTGTGGTTGGATTAACTAAGAAATTATAGCCAGAAGAGGCATTCCGAGCTGCCTCTTCTGCTCTTTGCTATCAGGCGTTAAAATAAACAGCCTGTCTGCCAGAAGCTTTCTGGATATGAATAAATCGATGGATGGTGAATAACGGCACCAGCATCGGCCCCATGACCAAACCTCCTAGCGCCCAGTTTTTTCTTTTCATGCCTGCTTTTGTCGCTTCGACAAAAAAATAGCCGCCAGAACCCAGCGACAATAGTGTCAGCCACACAGGCCACAACGCAACAACCACACACAACTCCTATTGCTAAAACAAAGTACCGGCAAAAATTGTGCGCAAATTATACCCATTGCAGCAAAAATGACCACCCGTGATCTGCTTATGTTACAAAAAAAGAAACCCCACCGTGGCAGCGCCAGGTGGGGTTTTCTATTGTAGGGTACAGCCTTACACAGACTGTTTAATAAAAGGTTTGCTGTTCTTTTTGCATGCTTACCAGAAGGTCACAGGGTGCAAACTTATCTGAGACTTTGTCAGCATAATGATTTAGCTTGCTAACCACTGTGTCGATACCCAGGCTATCCATGTAGCGGAACGGGCCGCCCAGGAACGGCGGGAAGCCGATACCAAAGATGGCGCCAATATCACCGTCACGGGCATTGCGGATCACCTTTTCATCCAGGCAGCGGGCTGCTTCGTTCAGCATCATCAGTACACAGCGCTCGGCCACTTCCTGCTCACTGCGGCTGGAAGAAGGCTGTACACCCAGCAAGGCGTAGATACTTTCATCCACTTCCTTACCTGGCTTTTTACCTTCATACAGATAAAAGCCTTTGCCATTTTTCTTACCTTTACGGTCGTCGGCCAGCACCTTGTCAAAGGCATCCGGTGCGGTAAACCGCTCGCCAAATGCATCAACCAGGATGGGGATAATTTTAGTACCTACATCGATGCCTACTTCATCCAGCAACTTCACCGGGCCCACCGGGAAGCCAAACTTCACCAACGCTTTATCTATATGCTCGATAGGCTCACCCGCCAGCATCAGATTAGCCGCTTCGTTCATATAAGGGGCCAAGATCCGGTTGACATAAAAACCGGCACCGTCTTTTACCACTACCGGGGTTTTGCCTTGCTTACGCGCAAAGGCCACGGTGGTCGAAATGGTTTCGTCAGACGTTTTTTCATGGGCAATGACTTCAGCCAGTGGCATTTTGTCCACCGGTGAGAAGTAATGTAAACCAATCACATTTTCCGGGCGCGTTGCCTTGGCAGCAATCTGACCAATAGGAATTGATGACGTGTTCGAGGCAAAAATGGTTTGATCATGACAATGCGCTTCAACATCCGCCACCATCTTTTGCTTTAACTCAAGATCTTCAAAGACCGCTTCCACGACCATATCTGCATCCTGAAAACCACGATAATCCAGGCTGCCGGTCAGCAGAGCCATCTGCTTTTGCATCTCGGTTTTACGCATAAAGCGCTTTTTGACCTTTTGATTCAAGAGGTCATAGCTGTACTTCATGGCATGTGCGATGCCTTCAGGGCGAATATCTTTGATACGCGCAGGTACGCCAGCTTTGACCGCGGTGACATAGGCAATACCGCCGCCCATCAGACCACCGCCCAGCACACCAGCTTTGTGCACAGCGCGTGGCTCTACGCCTTCTACACCGTGTTCTTTTTTCATTTCAGTGGTGGCAAAAAAGATCTGACGCAGCTGATAGGACTCTGGCGTCATCACCAGCTCACCAAAGGCCTTGGCTTCGGCGCGCAGGCCGGCAGCCATGCCTTCGCTCATACCAGTTTCAATGACATCGATGATTTTACCTGGTGCCGGATAATTACCTTTAGTTTTGCTCATCGTCTGTTCGCGGGCTTTTTTAAACACCACGCCACGGCCCATGCTGTTTTGTTCCAGCAGTTTATTCATCATGCCGCGCTGCGGTGCTTCGCGGTGCGGTTTGCGCTTCAGAGCAAATTGTTCTGCCACATCCATCAGCACACTGTGTGGCACTACCTCATCCACTATGCCGTATTTTTTGGCTTGCTTGGCACGGGCCGGCGAACCGGTCAGCATCATCTTCATAGCTTGCTGAATACCAATCAGGCGCGGCAGACGCTGGGTACCGCCACTGCCTGGGAGCAGGCCCAACTGCACTTCTGGCAAGCCCACCTGAGTGGCATTGGCATCGGTACAAACCCGGTAATGACACGCCAGCGCCAGCTCTAAACCGCCGCCCAGCGCCGGGCCGTGAATGGCGGCCACAAAAGTGGCGCGCATTTTTTCGATACGGTCGAACACCGCCTGGCCATCGCTGGCCAGCTTTTGTGCATCAGCAGCGGTCTGGCAGGCAGCCAGCATGGAAATATCCGCGCCGGCTACAAACGACTTTGCCTTACCACTGGCCAGCACTACCCCTTTGATGCTTTTATCGGCATCAATGTCATCCAGCATGGCGTTGATTTGCTCACCGAACTCCGCCTTAAGCGTGTTCATGGATTCGCCGGGCACGTCCATGGTCAGGATCGCCACACCATTGTCTTTTTTCTCCAGCGTGAATGCTGAAGCTGGCTGGGCTGTTGATTGCTCTTGTGTTTGATCCTTGGTTTGATCCTGGGACTGTGCCTGAGTCTGGTCCTGGGCTTTGCTTTCGTTTTTGGTGTTTTGTTCAGTCATTATTCTGTCTCCACAATCATTGCCGCACCCAGACCGCCTGCTGCACACGCGGTCAACAAGCCGGTGCCGCCGCCGCGTCGTTGCAGTTCATTCAGCATTTGCGTGATCATACGTGTGCCGGTGGCTGCAAACGGATGGCCATAGGCAATGGAGCTGCCCATCACGTTGAATTTATCCATATCGATTTCACCGGTGGCTTTGTCCCGGCCCAGTTTTTCACGGGCAAACTTGTCGCTGGCAAACATTTTCACGTTAGCCAACGTTTGGGCCGCAAAGGCTTCATGCATTTCAATCAGGGTTAGATCGTTTAATGTCATTCCTGCCCGGTCCAGCGCTATGGGTGACGCGTATGATGGACCCATCAGCATATCTTCCCACACATCAATGGCCGAGAATGCATAGCTCTTGATATAACCGAGCGGCGTGTAGCCCAGCTCTTTGGCGCGGCTTTCGGTCATCATCAATACCGCCGACGCACCGTCAGTTAACGGCGTCGCGTTGGCTGCGGTCACTGAACCGTATTTTTTATCAAACACCGGGCGCAACTTAGCATAGCCTTCCAGGGTTGAGTCGAAGCGTACATTGTTGTCCTGGCCCAGCGCGCCTTTGTACGGCTCGGCGTAGGCGGTCATCACTTCATCGGCGAGTTTGCCGGCTTCCCAGCTTTGCGCGGCCAGAGAATGCGAGCGATGCGCCAGCTTATCCTGCTCTTCACGGCTGATGTTATGGGTTTTCGCCATTTGCTCAGCGGTTTGGCCCATCGACAAGCCGGTAGAATACTCAGCCACCGCCGGAGGTACCGGCAGCAGATCTTTAAAGCTTAAACGCTTAAAGATATTGAGCTTCTGGCCCATGGTTTTAGCTTTTTGTAAATCGACCAGTGCGCGGGCCAGATTTTTAGAAACACCGATGGGCGATACAGAGGCAGAGTCGGCCCCGCCTGCAATCCCTACTTCGATGTTACCGGCCAGCATGCTCTCGGCAATGTTAACGGTCGACTGGAAACTGGTGGCACAGGCGCGAGATACGCTGTAGGCATCAGTATGCACATTCATGCCGGTGCCCAGTACAATTTCCCGGGCAATATTGGGGGCTTCTGGCATCTGCACTACCTGGCCGTAAACCACCTGATCCACCAGCTTCGGATCTACCCCGTTTTTGATAAGCAGTTCATTAACCACCATCTTGCCCAGGTCCACCGCCGGAACCCCGTGAAAATAGGTTGCCATTTTTGCAAACGGCGTACGCAGTCCAGACACAATCGCAATCCGATCGCCTGAGCGTGTTGTTACATGTTGTTTAGTCGCCATAATTAACCCGAATCTATTGCCACTTTAAGTGGTCTGACCTGTAAGTATTCCGATTTTACAGACAATCATCGAAATAGCAAATACGTTGCATGTGGCTGTGTAAACCACCGCAAACATTTGTGCAACCGCCTGATCGTGCTGGCGATTTGCAAATAAATCATTGCACCTGACCGGCAGCATGCGATGATAACCGATACCGACTTGAAGAAGCCGACATGAACCATATATGGAGAGAATGGTCTGTAAAAGCACGGTGTGCTTACCGTCGTCACACAACCTTTATCGCCACATAAAAATCACGGAATAACAACATTATGGCAGCAGCGCAGTTTCAGCAACTTCAAACCTATCTGAATTCGCAGATTATTGGTCAGGCCCCCCTGACAACCAGTTTAATGATTGCATTGTTGGCTGACGGGCATTTGCTGGTAGAAGGCCCGCCGGGGCTGGCTAAAACCCGCGCCATCAATGCGCTGGCCAATGGCCTGGATGCTGATTTTCATCGCGTTCAGTTCACCCCGGATCTGTTACCGGCAGATTTAACCGGTACCGATATTTATCGCCCCGAAACCGGCAAGTTTGTGTTCCAGCAAGGGCCGCTGTTTCATAACCTGATGCTGGCTGATGAGATCAACCGTGCACCGGCTAAGGTACAGTCTGCGCTGCTCGAAGCCATGGCCGAACGCCAGATTACCGTGGGCAGTAAAACCTATGCCCTGCCCCCGCTGTTTTTAGTCATGGCCACCCAAAACCCGCTGGAGCAGGAAGGCACCTACCCGTTGCCGGAAGCCCAGTTAGACCGCTTTTTGATGCACGTAGAAATTGATTACCCGGGCGCAAATACCGAATTGGACATTTTGCGCCTGACCCGCGATGAAGCATTGCAGGCTGGTAGCGGCGCACCGGCCAAAATGAGCCAGCAGGATATCTTCGCCGCTCGCAAAGAAGCGCTGGCGTTACATATGGCGCCAGAACTGGAACAGTATCTGGTGCAGCTGATTATCGCTACCCGCCAACCGGCCAGCCTGGATGATGAACTGGCTCAGTGGATTGAATTTGGGGTAAGCCCCCGTGCCACCATCGCCCTGGACCGTTGTGCCCGTGCCCACGCCTGGCTGGCCGGGCGCGACTTTGTCGGCCCGGATGATATTCAGGCGGTGGCCCACAATGTGCTGCGCCACCGGATCATCTTGTCCTATCAGGCCGAGGCCCAGGGCATCACCACCAATCAGGTGCTGGATAAGATTTTACAACTGGTTGCTGTGCCCTAGCCTATGTTAGTTGATTCTGCCGCCTGGCTGCGCACGCTGCACAGTGACGGGCTGACCCTCACCACCGACGAGTTACTGCGCTATCGCCAGTTGCACCGGCTGATTAATTTAACGCCGTCGCGCCAGCGCCATGCGGCAGTGGCCGGTGCGTACCTGAGCAAGCATAAAGGCCGCGGGATGGAATTTGATGAAGCGCGCCATTATCAGGCCGGTGATGATATCCGTGCCATTGACTGGCGAGTCACCGCCCGGACCGGTAAAACCCACACCAAAATCTATCGTGAAGAGCGCGAACGGCCGGTTTTTGTGTTATGCGATTTGTCACCATCAATGCAATTTGGCACCCAACTGCTGCTTAAAAGTGTGCAGGCTGCACACCTTACCGCATTGATCGGCTGGGCAGCCGCCCAGCGTGGCGACAAGGTTGGTGCCTTACTGTTTACCGCTGATGGCCATCATGAACGCAAGCCTATGGCCCGGGCCAAAGCAGTGCTGGCAATTTGCCAGACCATGATCCGCTTACAGCAGGAAGCCTTGCACGCCAGCAACGCTTCAGGCACGGGGTTTGTGGATGCCTGCGCTCGTTTACGCCGGTTATCCCGCCCTGGCAGCCTGGTGTATATATTGTCGGATTTTGAGCAACTGGACGCCAATGCTAATCAGCATCTTGCGCACATTGCCCGCCATTGCGAAACCAAAGCTGTGATGATTTCCGATCCGCTGGAAAACACCCTGCCACGGCCAGCCGGCCAGCGCAGCGTGGATGTGACCGATGGCATCAACCGGCAAACCTGGCAGCTGGGCAATGCCCGGCAACATCAGCAGTATGAACAGCAACGCCAGGCGCACATGCAGACCATCGGCGGACTGTTGCAGCAAGCTGCTATTCCGTTGCAACATATCAGTGCCGGCCTGCCGCTGGAACAACAACTGGCCGGGGCTCGATAACGATTCATGAACGAACAACAACAAGCCTTATTGGCGCAATTAAAAGACATCCATAAAGCCAGCCCTGATAGCTGGCCCCCGGGTTGGGGCTGGTGGCTGGTGGCGGTACTGGCAGCAGGCCTGATAACCGCAGCGCTGATTGCCTGGCGACGCCATCGCCGGCACACTGCCGCCCGCCGCCAGGCCATAAACGCCATTAACACTGTGTCGGACAGCTACAATGACTGGCCCAGCCAAATCAATCAAATATTAAAACGTACCGCTCTGGCGTATTTTCCGCGCCACAGTATGTCCGGGTTATACGGCCAGCGCTGGACCCAGTTTATGCTGGCGCAACTTAAGCGCCGCCAGCAGCAGCACTTAGAAGCAGATCTGCAGTGCCTGCAGGAAATGCTGTATCAACCAGCCCACCCTGATCCGGATCAGTTTGAGCGCTGCCGTAAAGCCGCCTTGCTGTGGCTCAAAAAAGCCCGTTTGGGCACATTCAGCACGCCCGCTGGAGCCAGCCATGTTTGAGTTTGCCTGGTGGTGGGCGTTTGCTGCCCTGCCCTTACCCTTATTGATTCGATTGCTGCCAGCCCGGCCACGCCAGGCAGAAGCTGCGCTTAAAGTGCCCCAGTTATTGCCCGGCCAGCGCGCGCTGCCCACCGTCAATAGCCAGCCGAAAGCGCTGGCGGTGACCCTGGTGCTTATCTGGATCCTGTGCGTGACCGCGGCCGCCCGTCCGCAATGGCTGGGCGAACCGGTCAGTATTCCCAGTGAAGGGCGCGAGATGATGCTGGCGGTGGACTTATCCGGCAGTATGAAAATTGCTGATATGCAGGTCAGCGGCCAGCAGGTCAACCGATTGACCATGATAAAGTCTGTGTTAGATGACTTTATCGCGCGACGGGTTTCTGACCGTCTCGGCCTGATTTTATTTGCCGATACAGCTTATTTGCAGGCACCGCTGACCTTTGACCGGGCCACCGTCGGTCAGCTGTTAAATGAAGCAGTGATTGGGCTGGTGGGTGAACGCACCGCTATTGGCGATGCCATCGGCCTGGCCGTCAAACGCTTAGATGCCCGTGAAGAAGGCAACAAGGTCTTGATCCTGCTCACCGACGGCCAGAACACCGCCGGGAATATCACCCCGCAGCAAGCCCAGGAGCTGGCAGTCTCATCCGGAGTGACCGTGTACACCATCGGGGTGGGCGCCGATCGCATGCTCATTGACAGTGTCTTTGGCAGCCGCCAGGTTAACCCGTCTCAAGAGTTGGATGAAGCGATGCTGACCCGCATTGCCCAGGCCACCGGCGGCCAGTATTTTCGCGCCCGCGATACCCAGGAATTAGCCCAGATTTACGCGCGGCTGGATGAACTTGAACCCATCGAAGGTGACAGCCAGAAGTTGCGCCCCCTCAGTGCACTGTATTACTACCCACTGGGGGCTGCGCTGGGGCTGGCAGCCATACTGTTGGTGATCGCCGGTTGCCGTCGTTTTCTGGCCCGTGCCCGCCACAATGAGGTAACAGAATGAGTATGGTCTGGCAGAATTTTCATTTTTTGCGGCCGGAATGGTTATGGGCGTTGCTACCCCTGGTGGTACTGGTTGCGCTATATCGGCGGGCGCAACGCCGTCAGTCCGGCTGGCAGGGTGTTATCGCGTCGCACTTGTATCAGCAAATGGTGTTAGGTAAACCGCAAAAACCCTCATTTTTGGTTGCCAATTTGCTGGCCGCCTGCGGGCTATTCGCCATCCTTGCCATGGCCGGGCCCACCTGGGAGCGCTTGCCGCAACCCGTGTATCAGATAAAGGCCGGCCAGGTGGTGGTAATGGATATGTCGTTGTCCATGCGCGCCACCGATGTGTCACCGGACCGCCTGACCCGGGCTCGTTACAAAGCCATTGATCTGGTTAAAGCGCTGAGCGAAGGCGAAACAGGACTGGTGGTGTATGCCGGGGATGCCTTTATCATTAGCCCGCTGACCGCAGACTACCGCAATTTAGAAGCGCTGATCCCCAGCCTGAGCCCGGAAATTATGCCGGAAGCCGGCAGCGATCCCTACGCGGGCCTGACGCTGGCCGACGAACTGCTGGCCAATGCCGGCTATCAGCAAGGTAATATTGTGTGGATCACTGATGGGGTCGGTGCCGATCAGATGGCTGAACTGCAGGAATTATTAGCCGATGCCAAATATACCGTGCACGTGTTAGGCGTAGGCACCGCGCAGGGCGCGCCCATTGCCCAACAAAACGGGGAACTGGTGAAAGATGATCGCGGTCAGATTGTAGTGCCAAAACTTATCGCGCACCGCCTGGAGCAACTGGCCGGGCTGACCGGTGGCACCTACACCTCAATTCAAGCCAATGACCAGGATATCCGGGCGCTGACCCGCGCCATAGATAACAATGCCTTGCCGGCTGCTCAGGCCGAAGATGGCCCCACCCGGCAAGGCGATCAGTGGCAGGAAATGGGGCCTTACCTGGTGCTGATGCTGCTGCCCCTGATGGCGTGGCTGTTTCGGCGCGGGCTGGTGCTGGCACTGGTTGCGGTGGCCTGTTTACCTGTTACGCCTTCCCCCGCACTGGCTCAATCCCCAGCTACCGCCGATACGCCGGCCGCAGCGGATGTGCAATTGTCATGGTGGCAACGGGCATTTAACAATGCGAACCAGCAGGGTGATCTGTTATATGAACAAGGAGCCTATTCTCAGGCCGCCGATACTTACACCGATCCAACCTTAAGCGCTGCGGCGCTGTACCAGGCCGGCGATTATGCCGCCGCCCAGGCCATCTACAGCCAGCAGGACACTGCGGAAGCGCATTACAATCGCGCCAATGCACTGGCTCAGCAAGGCCAGTTTGCCGATGCCATTGCTGCCTATGATGAAGCATTGGCCCGCCAGGCAGACTATCCGGACGCCCGACACAATAAACAGCTGGTTGAAAAATTACTTGAGCAACAACAGCAGCAACAGGAACAACAGTCTGAGCAAAATCAGCAAGATTCCTCGTCGGGTGACCAGGAAGAGCAACAGCAGGCGGGCAATGAGTCGTCAGCTGATAACCAGCAAAACAGTGGTGGCGAATCTGATCCGTCACAAGCATCAGGCCAGGATGGTGCGCAGGACAACAGCACCGAACCGGCGCAGTCAGGTGGCCAGCAGACACCACCCCAGCAGCCTGATCCTGCCGATAACCAGCGCGATGAACAGTCAGCGCAGCAACCAGGCGATGAGCCGCCGGCTGATAAAGCCCAGACGCAAGCGGCCGAACAAGAACGTGACGGCCAGGCTGAGCAGCAAGAGTCGGCACCTGAGACAGCGGCCACCTCTGCCAGCAACAGCCTTAGTGACGCTGAGCAGGAAAATCTGCAACGGATGGAAAATTTAAAGCGGCGGGTCCCCGATGATCCGGCCTTTTTACTTAAACGCAAAATGCAACTGGAAGCGCAGCGCCGGCAACAACGCCGCCCGCCTGCCGACCGGCGAGAATGGTAGGAACATGATAATGAAACGTGTGGTGAGCATCTTGCTGATGTGGTGCTTAAGCGCGCTGGCTCAGGCACAGGTCAGCCGGGTAGAGGCTTCGGTGAATAAAACCACTATTATGGTCGATGAAGCGATTGAGTTGTCGGTGACCGCCTATGGCGACCCCGCGCGGGATGCTTTTGACAGCACTGTGTTGCTAGAAGATTTTGTGGTGGGACGTACGTCCACCAGCAACCGCACCAGCATCGTCAATGGCACCCGCAGCCAGAGCACCACCTGGACCACCATTTTATTTCCGCGCAGCGAAGGCACTTTCACCATTCCGGCGCTGGATATTGAAGGCCAACAAACCCAGCCGATTACTATTGAAGCGCTGGCAGTGCCCGATGCCAATGCTGACACCCAGCCCGCCAGGGACTATTACCTGACCACCGAGGTCAATAACGACGAGGTATATCTCAATCAGCAGCTGCACTATACATTGAAGTTGTATCTGTCCACCGATATTGAGCGTGGCAATCTACAGCCGCCGGAGATGAAAAATGCCCAGGTGCGTCAGCTAGGTGAAGACGTACGCGAGATGACCATTGTGCAGGGGCGCCGCTACCAGGTGATTACCCGCAAGTTTGCCATTGTGCCTCAGCGTTCGGGCGAATTTACTATCCGAGGCCCGGTGTTCACCGGAGAAGTTCAGGCCCCCAACACCAACACCCGATTTGGCTTTTTCAACCGTACCCAGACCATCAACCGGCTGGGCCCGGATATTGTTATCAATGTAAAACCCAAACCAGATGATGTGGATTACACCTGGCTGCCCAGCGAAAAGGTGGAGCTACACGAGGAATGGCCGGAACAAACCCGCTTTGTAGTGGGAGAACCGGTGACCCGCACCCTGACCCTGACCGCCAGCGGTGTGGTTGAAGAAATGTTGCCCGAACTGGCCCAATCCTACCCGCCGCATTTTAAAACTTATCCGGACCAGACCCGCACCGCAACCGTAGATCAGGGCGATGCGCTTATCGCGCAGCGGGTCGAATCGGTGGCGGTGATCCCCACCCAGGCCGGCAAAACCATTTTGCCGGAAGTGACCGTCCCCTGGTACAACGTTACTACCGGGCAGACCGAACTGGCGCGGATACCGCCGCGCTCCATCACCGTAGAACCCGCCCCAAATTCTGGGGCCGCTTCCGGCTCGACGTCCGCTAACAACACCGCGCCGCTGGTGGCAAATCCGCCAGCTGCCAACCCGGTAACACCGCCCGTCTCTGCACCGGCAATCGGCGCGGCCAGCGCAGGAGCGCCCTGGTGGTGGGTGTGGGCGTTGGCAGCAGCCTGGTTGGTGACCCTGATTGGCTTGATCGCCGTGCTGACTTTGCAGCGCCGCAAGCCAGGGGCAGCAGCAAAAAAACCGGCCGCTTCGTCCAATGAGGCGGCGCGCTTTAAGGCACTGGAGCAGGCTATCATGCAAGGGTCCCCGGGGCAGGTGCAAGCTGCGCTGGCGGCCTGGCTGCACAGTATTGGCGCGCCCGCCGCAGCGGTGAGCCGGCCGGCCAACTGGTTATTAACTGCGCCGATCCAGCCATTCGTCGATCAGATGTTGGCATCGGTCTATGGCCATGGGCATACTGAATGGCACCGTGCTGCACTGCGTGATGCTGTGCGTCAGGCTCGGCAGCAATGGCAACAACAACATTCAAAATCGGCCCTGCCTGGCTTGTACTCGCCAGTGCTAAGCCGGTCATAACAACAAAGATAACAAAGGGAACCATATGCAATCACCATTTAAGTTGGGCGCGCTGGCGCTGGCTGTCTCTACCCTACTGGCCTGCTCACCGGCCCAACAAACTAACGAAACCAGCCCGGCCGAGACCGAGCAAAGCCAGGCCCAAACTCAAAACGAATCGCAGCGCTTAGAAGCATTTTTTGAGCGTACCTTTGAAGAAGATCTGAAACGCTCGCCAACCTCCCAAAGCTACCTGGGCTACAAATGGGATTACGACAAGTGGGACGATATCTCGGAAGAAGCTCGGGACGATGAGATGGCCCGCTACAAAAACCGTTTGGAAGAGCTGGATGGCTTTGACCCGGAAAAATTGTCTGAGCAGGAAAAACTGAGCATTGAGTTGTATCGCTATCAGTTGAACCTGAATCTGAAAAATGATGAGTACCGGCATCATACTTACGTGGTCAATCAGTTCCGTGGCCCGCACACCATGATCCCCAGCTTTTTGATCAATATCCACCGGGTGTCTGAGCCATCGGATGCCCAGGCGTATATCAGCCGCCTGGACAAGGTAGAAAAGTATTTTGGCCAGGTCATCGATCAGATGAAACTGCGGGCTGAAGCCGGTGTATATCCGCCGGCCTGGTCCTATGATCAAATGATTCAGGCTGCCGAAAATGTGATCACCGGCGCGCCGTTTGATAATACCGACACCATGTCCACCATCTGGGAAGATATCAATAAAAAAATCAGTGAGCTGGACATTGATGACAGTGAAAAACAACGCATGCTGGGCGAGGCCAAGGCCGCCTTGCTGACCTCAGTGGAGCCGGCATACCAGTCGCTGATTGCTGAATTTAAAGCTCAGCGTGAAAATACCCCCGAAGGTGACGGGGTGTGGCGCCTGCCCGATGGCGACAAATGGTATAAAAACCGCCTGGCACACTACACCACTACCGACTTAAGCGCCGATGAAATTCACCAAATCGGCCTGGACAATGTGGCGCGTATTCATGAGCAGATGAAAGCCATCATGCAGGAAGTTGAGTTTGACGGCACCTTGCAGGAATTTTTTGCATTCATGCGTAACGATGAGCAGTTTTACTATCCCAGCACTGAGGAAGGCCGCCAGCGCTATCTTAAAGAAGCAAAAGTGCATATCGACAACATGCGGGATGCCCTGCCCGAGTATTTTGGCCTGACCCCAGAGGCCAAGATGATTGTTAAGCGAGTTGAACCTTTCCGCGAACAGTCGGCCGGTAAAGCGTTTTACCAAAGCCCGGCGCAGGATGGCAGCCGTCCGGGGATCTATTATGCCAATCTGTATGACATGATGGATATGCCCATTTACCAGATGGAAGCGCTGGCGTATCACGAAGGGATCCCCGGCCACCATATGCAGCGCGCCATCGCTCAGGAACTGGAGGGTGTGCCGATGTTCCAAAAATTCCTAAGTGCCACCGCCTACACCGAAGGCTGGGGCTTATACAGTGAAGAACTGGCCAAAGACATGGGCTTTTATAAAGACCCGTATTCAGACTTCGGCCGACTGGCGATGGAGCTTTGGCGTGCTTGCCGATTGGTAGTCGATACCGGCATTCACAGCCAAAAATGGAGCCGTGAAGAAGCGATTGACTATCTGGTAAGCAATACGCCCAACCCGAAAAATGACTCGGTGAAAGCCATCGAGCGCTATATTGCGCTGCCGGGCCAGGCCACCGCCTACATGATTGGAAAACTGAAAATCATGGAATTGCGCGAAAAAGCCATGACCGAGCTGGGCGATAAGTTCAGCTATCCCGGGTTTCATGATGAGATCCTTAAAGACGGCCCGGTTCCACTGTCTGTGCTGGAGCAAAAAATCAATCGCTGGATTGAAGCTACCAAGGCCAACTAACCGTGATGAGTCGGCCGGGTATCTCCTGCCCGGCTTACTGATAGGCTTACGCAGCGCCGGCCATCCGGCGCAATTTCCCATGGGTATTGCCGCAATTCCCACCCGCCGGCGCTGACAATACGTTATAGTTAACCGTATCATTCCCTCCACCTGTGCAAAAAAATGTTGTGGTCGCGAAAGAATCCTGTGCCCGGGCAGGTCTTATCTGGCATGAAAGCAAAACAACAACGCTACGAAGCCCTGGTGCATGCATTTCACGCTGATATTTATCGCTATGCGTATTATCTGGTGAACGATCCCTCGGTAGCCGAAGATATTGTGCAGGAAACCTTTTTGCGTGCCTGGCGCTCGTTGGACTCGCTGCAGGATCAAAAAGCCGCTAAGTCGTGGCTGATTACGATTGTGCGGCGCGAAAATGCCCGGCGCTTTGAACGCAAACAACTGGACATTGTTGATTATGATGAGCACAGCATTGCCGATGAAAACGGCAGTGCGGAACGCTTTGTGCAGGACAGTGAATTTGAACGGCTGCTGAAAGGGTTGGCCATCGAATACCGGGAACCGCTCATACTGCAATTGTTGTTTGGCTACACCGGCGAGGAAATTGCTAATCAATTAGAGCTGAATAAAAACACCGTGATGACGCGTTTATTCCGTGCCCGCAATCAGTTAAAAGAGACATTGAGCAAACAGCATGAAGTACGAGGAATCAATAATGGATGAGTTAGAGTTTCGGCGCCGTGTGTACGCCGACCCCGACACCATTGATCCTGATGTGGTTCGTGCCGCTGAACTCGATCCTGAAAAACGCAAATTTATTGAGCAGATGCGGCAGATGAATCATGGTCTTAAACAGGCCGCCCGGGTGTCTGTGCCCGATGATTTGGCGCATAAACTGATTTGGCAGCAAACCGCTGAAGATTTTTCCCGCCGTCAGCGTAAGCAGCGCTGGTACATAGGAGTGGCCGCCTCAGTAGCCCTGACCATGGGTATTTTAGGCACCCTGTGGTTCACCGCCACGCCATCGCAACTGGAATATCATGCCCTGGCCCATGTCACTCATGTCCCCAAAGAACTGCCCCATTCAGCACAACCGGTCAACCTAAATCAGGTCAACGCTAAGCTCGCCAGTTTTGGTGGCCAGCTCACCGCGGCCATTGGCAATATTAAAGTGGTTAATTTTTGCCATTTGCAAGCCACCCGAAGCTTACATCTGATTTTAGATACGCCTCAGGGCAAGATGTCGGTATTTATTGTGCCGCCGGACAAGGCCGCCGAGATACCGGCCCGGTTTGGTAACCAGCAGTACGATGGCACCAGCTTTGGCTTACAGCAGGCCAGTGTAATGGTGGTGGGTGCCAAGGGCACCAATCTGGACGAGCTGGCCGGTAAAGTACGCCAGAGTATTCGTTTTTCAGCCTGAGTCAGGCTCGCTGCATCCTCACGTGCTTATTTAATACTTTGAATTTGATAAAAAGTTATCGGCTATTTTGCCCCCTATCTTGGCGGCGCGCGTAAGTTCCTGTTAGCATGCTGTTAAAAAAACAGGAACAAGATATGGCAACAGGTACGATAATTTCTCTTGGTTTGTATTTTGTGGCGATGCTGGGGATTGGCATTTTTGCTTACCGTCAGACCGACACTAATGTCGAAGGCTATATGCTGGGTGGCCGTCAGATGGGCCCGGCGGTCACAGCACTGTCAGCTGGGGCGTCTGATATGAGTGGCTGGATGCTGATGGGCCTGCCCGGCGCCATGTATGTGTCCGGGTTGTCTGCCGGCTGGATTGCCATTGGTTTGGTGCTCGGTGCCCTGGCCAATTATCTGCTGGTTGCCCCGCGTCTGCGGGTTTACACCGAACTGGCCAACAACTCTATTACGCTGCCCGATTATTTTGAAAATCGCTTCAATGATGATAGCCGGGTTTTACGCGTATTTGCCTCGGTGGTCATCGTTATCTTCTTTACCCTGTACACCTCGTCAGGCGTGGTGGCCGGCGGTAAATTATTTGAATCCTCCTTCAACCTTAGTTACGAAACCGGTCTGTATGTGACTACCGCTGTGGTAGTGGCCTACACCCTGATTGGCGGCTTTATGGCTGTAAGCATGACCGATTTTGTGCAAGGCTGTATCATGTTTATCTCACTGGTGATGGTGCCCATCGTCACGGTAATGGAGCTGGGCGGCTGGAGCGAGTCCATTGAAGCCATACGCAGTATCGACCCTGACCTGCTAGACCCGTTCGCCGATGCCTCCACCCGTAAAGATCTGACCATTGTGGGGATCATCTCGTTACTGGCCTGGGGCTTAGGCTACTTTGGCCAACCGCACATCATCGTGCGTTTTATGGCTATTCGCAGTGTGGCTGCGGTGCCCACCGCGCGCAATATCGGCATGACCTGGATGACAGTGTCTATCATTGGCGCCTTAGTCACGGGTTTATTTGGCCTGGCCTATGTTACCGCTCAACAGGGTGTAGAGATTGACCCGGAAACGGTCTTTATTTATCTGTCGCAGATTTTATTCCATCCACTGGTTGGAGGCTTTCTGTTAGCCGCCATTCTGGCGGCGATCATGAGTACCATTTCCTCGCAACTGCTGGTGACCTCCAGCTCGCTGACCAGTGATTTTTATCAAGCCTTTTTACGCCGCAATGCGTCTGATACCGAACTGGTTGTTGCGGGTCGGTTGTCTGTAGTGGTGGTTGCCGCCGTCGCCATCTATCTGGCGTACGATCGCGACAGTACCATTTTAACCCTGGTCAGTAATGCCTGGGCGGGCTTTGGTGCGGCGTTCGGCCCACTGGTATTATTCAGCCTGTTTAAGCGTGATATGACCCGCCGGGCTGCGCTCGGTGGCATGGTGGTCGGTGCAGTTACCGTCCTGTTTTGGATTTATTCACCGTTCACCATCGATGGCAAACCCCTGGCCGAATGGATGTATGAAATTATCCCCGGCTTTGTACTGTCGTGTCTGACTATCATCATCCTGTCTAAGTTTGGCAACCCGCGCGAAGGGGTGGAAGAAAACTTTGATGCATTTAAAAAGCAAATGAAAGAACACGCTTAGCGCGTCACTGCCTTGCTACAAAAAAACCACCGCCTGGCGCGGTGGTTTTTTATTTTTGGCCCATAATTAACTGGCTAAAGAGTTGCATATGCACTTAATCAGTACACGCCGGTATCGCCCTACCGCACTCTTTTGAAGAATTGGGATGACGAGCAATCCATACCCATACTTTTATAGTAATACTCAAGGGCATGCTTCAATCAAAAGGTATAAAAGTACTATTTCGTATAGCGAATTAGCATACAACATTCTGATCTAAATATGTTAGGGTTCTATACATATAATCGTTTCATATATCACTACAACCGGACTTTATAATGACAGCAGAAATTCCGTCTATTACACATCTAAAGCAGCTTGAAGCCGAGAGCATTCATATCTTTCGTGAAGTAGCCGCTGAATTTGATAATCCCGTCATGCTTTACTCAGTAGGAAAGGACTCGTCAGTATTACTGCATCTGGCGCGAAAAGCGTTTGCGCCAGGCAAAATCCCGTTCCCGTTGCTGCATGTTGATACCACCTGGAAATTTCAGGAGATGATCGAGTTTCGCGATCGTCAGGCCGAAAAATACGGCTTTGACCTGCTGGTGCACATCAATGAAGAAGGGGTTAAAGAAGGCGTGGGCCCGTTTACTCACGGCAGTGCCAAGCACACCGACATCATGAAAACCCAGTCGCTGAAGCAGGCGCTAAATAAATACAAGTTTGATGCAGCCTTTGGTGGCGCACGCCGCGATGAAGAAAAATCGCGGGCTAAAGAGCGGGTGTATTCGTTCCGCGACAGCAACCACCGCTGGGATCCGAAAAACCAGCGTCCGGAATTGTGGAACATTTATAATTCTCAGGTTAACAAAGGCGAAAGCATCCGGGTCTTCCCAATGTCCAACTGGACTGAACTGGATATCTGGCAATATATCTACCTGGAGAACATCGACATTCCTTCGCTGTACCTGGCCAAGCCACGTCCGGTCGTAGAGCGCGATGGCGTGCTGATCATGGTGGATGATGACAGAATGCCGCTCAAAGAAGGCGAACAGCCGCAGATGAAGTCGGTGCGTTTTAGAACGCTGGGCTGCTACCCGTTAACTGGCGCAGTAGAATCTGAAGCCAACACCCTGCCTGAAGTTATCCAGGAAATGCTGCTGACCAAGACATCTGAGCGTCAGGGCCGGGTCATCGATCACGACAGTGCCGGGTCGATGGAGAAGAAAAAAATGGAAGGATATTTCTAGCATGGCCACCAACATTGTTTGGCATCAACATGAGGTCAATAAAAAGACCCGTGCCCAGCAGTTGAAGCAAAAGCCCCGCGTAATCTGGCTGACCGGTTTAAGCGGCTCAGGCAAATCGACGCTGGCCAATCTGCTGGAAAAAAAGCTGCATGACCAGGGCACCCATACCTATCTGCTGGATGGCGACAATATCCGCCATGGCCTGTGTGGTGATTTGGGCTTTACTGACAAAGAACGGGTGGAAAATATCCGGCGCATCAGCGAAGTGGCCAGATTGTTTGTCGACGCCGGCACTGTGGTGTTAACCGCATTTATCTCCCCCTTCCAGACCGACCGCGACTTTTGCCGCAAACTGGTGGATGATGGCGAATTTATTGAGGTATTTGTGGATGTGCCACTGGATGTGTGCGAACAGCGCGATCCAAAAGGCCTGTACAAAAAAGCCCGCAATGGTGAGATCAAAGATTTTACCGGCATCGATTCGACCTACGAAGCACCGGTAAATCCGGAAGTCCATCTGAGTTATCAGGACGAAGCAGCTGAAGACACTGCCGAGCGCCTGTATCAACTGCTGACCGAAAAAGGATTGATTTAATGGCATTACCTGATCCTCTGGCAGAGCAAATTTTGCGCATCGCCAAGCAGGCCGGCGACAAAATCATGGCCATTTACGACCAGGATTTTGATGTATACGAAAAGCAGGATACCAGCCCGCTGACCGAAGCTGATTTGGCCGCGCATAATGTGATTGTCACCGAATTGGAAGCGATTTCAGACCTGCCGATTTTGTCTGAAGAGTCTGCGGATATCAGCTGGGAAGAGCGCAAAACCTGGCAGCAATACTGGCTGGTGGACCCACTTGACGGGACCAAAGAATTTATCAAAAAAAATGGTGAGTTCACGGTCAATATTGCCCTGATTGACAACGGCAAGCCCAAGATGGGCGTGGTAGTGGCTCCGGCCAAGCAAACCGCGTACGTCGGTATCGTTGGCCAGGGCGCCTGGCAGCAAAAAGATGGCGAGTTTACGTCGATTCAGGCTCGCCCCCATAGTGCCGGTGAAACCTGGAAGGTGGTGGGTAGCCGCTCTCACCAAAGCCCGGAAATCAAAGCGCTGCTGGCCCAATTAGACGGGGACACCGAGCTGGTGGCCATGGGCAGTTCACTGAAGTTGTGCCTGGTGGCCACCGGGCAAGCCCACCTGTACCCACGCTTAGGCCCCACCTCTGAGTGGGATACCGGCGCCGCGCACGCAGTGGCCGTTGCGGCCGGTGCCCGCGTGACCGTGCTGGATCCGGCCGACCCACTAAATTCTGAAGCAAAAGACCTTTCATATAATCAGGAAGAGTCTGTGTTGAACCCCTATTTTCTTGTGAGCGCATAGTATGAACAGCGAAAACAGTTTATTAAAAGAAGACGTTCTGGCTTATCTGGAACAACATGAAAAGAAAGATTTGCTGCGGTTTTTAACCTGCGGCTCAGTAGATGACGGCAAAAGTACCCTGATTGGTCGTCTGCTGCATGATTCAAAAATGATTTATGAAGATCAGCTGGCGGCGGTGACCAAAGACAGCAAAAAAATGGGCACCACCGGTGAAAAAGTCGACCTGGCGTTGCTGGTTGACGGCTTACAGTCGGAGCGTGAACAAGGGATCACCATCGATGTGGCCTATCGCTACTTTTCTACTGACAAGCGTAAGTTCATCATTGCTGACACCCCAGGGCATGAACAGTACACCCGCAACATGGTGACTGGTGCCTCAACCTGTGACCTGGCCATCCTGATGGTCGATGCCCGTGCCGGCGTGAAAACCCAGACCAAGCGTCATTCTTTTTTGGCCAACCTGTTGGGCATTAAGCACGTGATTGTGGCCATCAACAAGATGGACCTGGTGGATTTCAGCGAAGAAAAATACAACGCTATCCGCGAAGACTACCTCAAATTTGCTGAAAACCTGGATTTTCCGGATATCCGCTTTATCCCGATTTCAGCCCTGGATGGCGACAACATCGTCAACAAGAGCGAAAACACCCCTTGGTATACCGGCACCCCATTGATGGAGCTGCTGGAAAATATCGAAGTGGGCAAATACGTCAATGCTGACGATTTCCGCTTCCCGGTGCAGTATGTTAACCGCCCAAACCTGGATTTTCGTGGCTTTGCCGGCACGGTAGTCTCTGGTCAGGTTCAGCCGGGTGACGCGGTCACCGCCTTGCCTTCCATGAAAACTTCCAAGGTCAAATCCATTGTGACCTTTGAAGGTGAGCAGGACAAAGCGTATCCACCACAAGCGGTGACGCTGACGCTGGAAGACGAGATTGATATTTCCCGCGGCGATATGATTGTCAAATCTGACAATATCCCGATGCTGAACACCCAGTTTAAAGCGCACCTGGTGTGGATGGCCGAAGAGCCAATGATGCCCAATAAGCAGTACAGCTTTAAGTTTGCCACCAAGACAACCTCCGGTTCAGTGGCCGAGGTAGAGTATCAGATTGATGTGAACACGCTGGAACACAAAGGCGCCGCGCACCTGAATCTGAATGAAATTGGTGTAGTGGATCTGAAGTTTACTCAGCAGGTTGCCTGCGACAGCTACGATAAAAACCCGGGCACCGGCGCGTTTATCGTAATTGACCGCATGACCAATGGCACTGTGGGTGCCGGGATGATCATTGATGAACTGGCCGCTGGCGAGCAACATGCTTCACCGCAGTTCTCAGAATTTGAGCTTGAGTTTAATGAACTGGTTCGCAAGCATTTCCCTCACTGGAATGCGACGGATATCAGTAAATTATAAGATCAGGTTCAACACAATATGGACGTAAATCAACTTATAGTGCTGGGGGCGTTCTTCGGCACTATTTTTGCGCTGATTTTTACCAATCAGCGCCCTGCGACCATTTTTGCCCTGGCTATGCTGGGGCTGTTGGTCACCCAACAAATTACATTTAACGAGATCCTGCAAAATATGACCAATCGCGGTTTGGTCACCCTGGTCTTGTTACTGATGGTCAGTGCTGCCATTGATAAAACAGCCCTGATCAAACGCTTAGGCCGAAAACTGGTCACCGCCAACTTCAGTGCCTCCTACTGGCGCTTGTTCGGCCTGACCTTTTTCTCCTCGGCGCTGCTCAACAATACCGCAATTGTGGCCAGCCTCATCGGCCCGGTAAAACAAAATCAGTATCACCCTTCTTCTAAATTGCTTATTCCATTGTCGTACGCAGCAATTCTTGGCGGCACAGTGACCCTCATCGGTACTTCCACCAACCTGATTGTGGATAGCTTTTTACAGGAACAAGGTCATCCGGGTTTTGCTTTCTGGGACTTTACTCTGTTCGGGCTGGTGGCAGGCTTAAGTTGCGGCCTGTTGATGTATATCACCTCCGGATTTTTGCCCACCATTGCCAATAAGCAAAATAATTATCGAGCTTATATTGTAGAAGCCGATGTAGAAGCCGGTTCTGAGCTGATTGGAAAAACCGTAGAGCAAAATCATCTGCGCAATTTACCTGAACTGTTTTTGATCGAAATTGTGCGGGATGGCCAGCTCATCACCCCGGTGACCCCGGATTTAATGATCCTGGAAAATGACAAACTGATTTTTTCCGGCAATGTGCAAAAGCTGGAGAACCTTAGCCACATTAAAGGCCTTAACACCTTTGCCGAAGCCGATGGCATCTTGCGCGAAAATCTCACTGAAGTGATTGTGGCCAATCGTGCTCAGATCATAGGCCAGAGCTTAAAGGCGCTGGGCTTTCGCGCGCTGTTCGATGCCGCGGTGGTGGCCATCCGTCGCGACGGCGAACAGCTGTCCGGTAAGCTGGGTGAAATCAAACTGCAGGCTGGTGACTTTTTATTACTCGCCGCGGGACCTGACTTTCAGTCACGGCAAAATTTGTCGAAGAACTTTTTTGTCTTATCCGAGCAAAAAATTGCCCGCCCCTTAAGCAATCTGCAGGAATGGATAACCGTGGGTGGCTTCTTGCTGGTGGTGGCCTTGTCAGCAGCAGAAGTGCTGTCGCTGGCCATTGGCCTATTGTTTTTTGCTGCCGTGCTGATTGGCGCCAGCGTCACCTCCAATACCGAGGTTAAGCGCAATCTGCCGCTAAACCTGATTGTGGTAATTGTGGGAGCGTTGAGCCTGGCCACCGGCCTGGAAAACACCGATGTGATTGCCATGAGTACCAAAGAGCTGGTGCCCTATCTGGCCGATGCTGACTGGTTTACCGTGTTGATTGTGGTGTACCTGACCACTCTGGTGCTCACTGAGTTTGTGACTAATAATGCCGCAGCAGCGCTGATGTTCCCGTTTGCCTACGGCATGGTACAAATCATTGATGCGCCGCTGATGCCGTTTGCGCTGGCGGTGGCCTTTGCTGCCAGTGCCAGTTTTATCTCGCCTTACGGCTATCAGACAAACCTGCTGGTCTATAACGCCACCAACTATAAGTTTGGCCATTTTGCCAGATTTGGCTTACCCATCTCCATCACCTACTCCACCATCGTGTTGCTGATGTTGAACTGGTACTACTTTTAAGGCGTGACAGCCAACAAAAAGGGCGTTCATCTGAACGCCCTTTTTTATTGCCTGATGATGACTAGCGGAACAATACTTTTTCTTTGTTGAACCAGTGTACCGAGAAGCCCAGCAACAGGCCGGCGATGATAGCGGTTGAACCAAAAATTCCCACCAGCTGGAAATAATCCATGGTGCCTTTGATAAGCTCTTTCATGGCCAGTGCTACATTGGTCAGCGGCACCCAGGCCCATACCCCTTCCAGTTCAATACCGGGCAAAGTCGCCAATACCACCGGGATGATCACAAACATCACCAGCGGCCCCATATAGCTCTGTGCTTCTTTAAACGTTTTGGCGTAAATTGACAGGCTTAATAGTAAGGCGGCAAAGATGGCGACCACCGGGACCAGCATCAAAAAGACCAGCAGCAGGTCAAGCACCGATATGGCGCCTAAGAAGTTACTGATGGCTTCGATGGCCATGCCCTGACCAGCCAGGATCCCCCACACTGCCATACTTAGCACGGTGATAAGTGCGGTGGTGACCCCAGCCAGTGCAATAGTAAAAAATTTGCCCAGTACAATTTTGTTACGCTCAATGGGCGAAATCAGCAGGGTTTCCAGCGTGCCGCGTTCTTTTTCGCCGGCGCCTAAATCCGCTGCCGGGATCATGGCTCCCTGCAAACACAAAATAAACACCACATAGGCCACCATGCCACCGACAATCTCACCGATGTTTTCGCGCTGATCAGCCACATTAACCTCTTCCAGCACCATGGGCTCAACCAGTGCCTGCTGTTGCTGCTGATTGACCGACAGCTGTGCAAACGCACTGCGCTGGGAGGCATCGGCAATGGGTGCCACCAGCTTATTTAGCCGGGACTGAATGGCATTAAAGCCAGCACCGTTATAATACAGCTGCAGCCTATTGCTACTGGTAGTCAGCGGATCGGTACTAAAGCCATCCGGGATCTCCAGCACAAAGTCCACGTTATCGGCTTTCACCCACTGACGGATATCAACACCGTCCGGCATGGTCACCGGCTCAAAGCCTTCGGCTTCATCAATAGCCTGCTGCAGCGCCGGCGCATCCTGGCTGTTGACCAGCGCATAGCGCAGTACTTTGCTTTGCGCATCATCCGCGGCTTTACTGGAAAAATATACCACGCCGCCGATGATCACAGGAAACAGCAGCAGGGGTAACGCAATCATAAAAAACATGGTTTTTTTATCGCGCACAATTTCTTTGAGTTCTTTTAAAAATACCTGCCACATGATTATTGTTCCCTGGAAAGTGTTGCCATAAACGCCTGATGCAAGGAGGCCGGCGCTTTTGCTTTAAATACCGCTGTGGTGTCATCAAATTCAGTACGGCCATGATTGATCACAGTAACCCGGTCGCACAATTCAGCCACTTCGTCCAGATGATGGGTAGAGAAGATCACCGGGATCCCCTGCTCTTTCAGACCGCGGATAAAATTCAGCACAGTTTGGGCAGCCATAATGTCCAGCCCGGTGGTCGGCTCATCCAGCACCACCAGCGATGGGCTGTGCACCACAGCCCGGGCAATGGCGGTTTTTTGTTTCATGCCGGTGGAATAGTTGTCGCACTTACGGTCTAAAAAGGTGTGCAGGTCCAGCATGTCGGCCAGCTCGTCTACCCGCTGCTTGATAGCGGCTTTTTTCATGCCATGCAGCTGGCCAAAATATTCGATATTCTCACGTCCGGTCAGGCGCCCGTAGAGGCCGGTACCGCCCGACAAAAAGCCGATAGACTTGCGCGCCACAATGGGGGTGGCAACCACACTTTGGTTGTTGATCACAATGTCCCCGCTGTCAGGCTTCAAGGCCGTGGACAGCATCCGCAATGTGGTGGTTTTGCCAGCGCCGTTAGGGCCCAGCAAACCGAGCACCTCGCCTTGATGACAGGTCAGCGACACATCCTGTACCGAATGAAAATACTTGCCCTTCAAGCGCGGATCCTGGCGCTCTTGCTCACTCAGCTTTTTGGGGTTTTCCACCGCAAACTTCTTTGCCAGGTGGCTGATTTTAATCATCGTTCTACTCCGTGGTTATGATTGGGCGTGCGTTTGCCTACTGTAATGGTTTTTTTGTCAGCGAGGTAAAAAAAATGCTTCAAGATGTTTCTGAACCCATTATTTTGTGTGCAAACACGGTATGCTGATGGTTTAACGGCAGTGATCTCATTTATAAGGAGCATAAGATGCAACCTGTCAGTAACCCTATTCAGGCTTGTAACGACATTTTTATCCGTCCCAACCGGGTGTTTTACACCCTGGCGAACACCAACAACTGGTCATGGGTGCCGTTTGTGCTCACCATGCTGGCCGCGATGTTGCCCGCCTATCTGTATTATTCCACGGTGGATTTTGACTGGCTGGTGAATTTGCAGATCCAGGCGATGGGCGACGTCAGCCCGGCTGAACAAGAGCAGTTTCGCCAGATGCACGCTCGTAGCACATACGAAATAATGGCTTTTATTGGCCCCTTGATCGCACTGCCGCTGGTTCAGGCTTTGATTGCCTTATATTTGCACCTGACCACCAAATCAGATGAAAAAAATATGCAAAGCTATACCGACTGGTACGGATTTACCTGGTGGGTGACCATGCCTTCTTTGTTATCTGCGGTGGTCGCGCTGATTTTTATTGGCCTGGCTGATACCCATCAGATTTCGCAAAATGTGCTGCAGCCGCTGTCTCTGGCCTACTGGTTCAATATTGAAATCACCTCACCCTGGGCCACTATCGCCTCCACTGCATCGCTGATCACTGTTTGGACCATCTACCTGGTCATTGTAGGTATCACGCAGTGGACCAGCTTTTCCACCAAAAAAGCCGCGGTCATTGCCATTGCACCTTATGCGCTGATTTTTGGTATCTGGTCGTTGATCCTGCTATTAAGCTAACGGCAACTGGCCGGTGAGTGGCCGGTCTGGCCGCCGCGGCCTAAAATAATCAGTGTTGGCATAAAATGCCGGGGTTTGCCCAGCATGCCAGTTCGGCACGCCTAATAACGGTAATGGCGGTAATAAACCGCTGGCCTGCAACCCATCCAGCTGGTCAACCCGCAGCACCATGGCCGCATCCAGCCAGCGATTTTGTTGCGCTGGCGCGGCTGTTCCAAAATCATCTGGTACCTCCACAGCCAGCCATTTGCCAGTCAGGCCAATGAAGGGATTGAGTAACATTTCGTAATTGGCATGGCCAAACAGCCGGGCGAATATGACCTTCTCCCAGTTGTCGCGCTGTAACACCAACGCCTGCTGCCAGTCATGCCGGGCCAGAGCCTGCAATACCTCATTGCCTTGGGCCAATTGGCTGGTCGGGATGGCCAGCACCACCCCGCACTCGTCAAAGTGGGTCAGATGATGCCGCCGCCGGGTACGAGGATGAGCACCATGGCGCTGAATATCGTGCACATGCAACTGATTAAGCAACATTTTAGTGCGCGGAAACTGGATCCAGATTGCCGCATTAAACAAATCATGCCAGCTGTGCTCCCGGGTTGGGATCTTATTATCTTCAGCGATAATGGTTTCATAATAGCGCGCTTCATCTGCCGCCAACTGTTGTTGGTCAATAAACTGCGGGCCCGGCCAGACCTTATCATGATAGGCATGGGCACAATGATTGAGCTGTGCAGCAGCCGGAAATTGGGGATGAGCGGACAAGTGAAGCTGGTGAAGCAAACGGGTGACCAGCGGTGAGACGCTGCCGGCATTATCGTTAAGAGGCCAGGATGTCGCGGTACAAATCATAAAACAGTGTTGGTTCGCTTAAGGAGTTTCTCTATACTGGCTCACATTGTAGAGCAAACAGAGACCAACAATGAAAAAAATTCTTTTGCCCGTGTTAATCCCGGCGCTGCTTGGCACCGTGGCCTGCTCAGAGGCTCCGCAGTCGGAGCAGTCTTCCACCAGTGCACCTGAAAATGGCCCGTCAAACTTTGATGCGGTATACAGCAACATCACCGCTGAAGATTTTCAGGGCCCGCTGAAAACCTTATCGTCGGATGAATTTGAAGGCCGCCTGCCTACCACCGAGGGTGAACGCAAAACTCTGGACTTTTTGACCAGCCAGTTTAAAGCCGCCGGCTTCGAGCCAGGCAATGGCGACAGCTTTTTGCAGGAAGTGGCTTTAATGGAAATCACCGCTGACCCGCAAATGCAGATGCAAATTGGTGATAACACCTTTGCCTACAAAACCGACATGGTGGCATCGTCCAAGCGCGAGCAGGACTCAGTCAGCCTGGAAAATTCCGAACTGGTATTTGTCGGCTATGGCGTGAATGCCCCAGAATATGGCTGGAATGATTACGAAGGCGTGGATGTTGAAGGCAAAACTGTGGTGATGCTAATCAACGATCCAGGCTTTGAAAATCCGGACGGCGACAAGTTTCAGGGCAAAACCATGACTTATTATGGTCGCTGGAGCTACAAATATGAAGAAGCCAGCCGCCAGGGCGCAGCCGCAGCCATCATCGTGCATGAAACTGCTCCGGCCTCCTATCCGTGGTCGGTGGTGGCTAACAGCTGGAGTGGCCCACAATACGGTTTGGTCAGTAAAGATGGCGGTGCCAGCCGCATCGCGGTAGAAGGCTGGCTAACTCTGGATGCGGCCAAAGAAGTATTTGCCGATGCCGGATTGGATTTTGCCGAGCAAAAAGCCAAAGCCATGCAGGGCCCGCATCATCAACCGATGGATATCGCGGCCTCAGTCACGGTGAAAAATAGCTTTAAAACATCCACCAGCCACAATGTGATTGCGACCTTGCCGGGGGCGAAATACCCTGATGAGCATGTGATTTACACCGCGCATTGGGATCATCTGGGCATGGATACCTCCCTGGAAGGCGACCAGATTTACAATGGGGCCCATGACAATGCCACTGGCACCGCAGCCAGTCTGGTGATGGCGGAAGCGTTCGGCCAGTTGTCACCGCGACCGGATCGTTCGGTGAGCTTTTTGATTGTCACTGCCGAAGAACAAGGCTTGCTTGGCTCAAAATTTTACGCCAGTAATCCGGTGATCCCCATCGAGCAAACCGTGGCCAATATCAATATGGATGCCATGAATGTACTGGGTAAAACCAAAGATGTAGCAGTGGTGGGTAAAGGCAAATCTGAGCTGGAAGATTATCTGGCCAAGGCTGCCGAGCGCCAGAACCGGACCCTGACCCAGGAAGATAAACCGGAAGCCGGCTACTATTACCGTTCGGATCATTTCAGCTTTGCCAAACAGGGTGTGCCAGCTCTGTATGCAGAAGGCGGTAGCGAACCGGCCGATGAGCAAACGGCCAAGTACCGCAAACGCATGAATGTGATTGTGACCGGTTGTTACCATCAGGTGTGTGATGAATACCGTGATGACTGGGATTTATCCGGCATCGCGCAGGATACTCAGATGCTGTTTGATGTCGGTGTAAATGTGGCCAATGCAGAAAACTGGCCGCAGTGGAGCGAACAAAGCGAGTTCCAGCGCCAAAACAACGACTAACAGATTGTTCTATTGCTTCAAAAACCACCCATCCGGGTGGTTTTTTTATGTCTGCAACGCAGCACAGCGCGCCTGGTTTGGCTATGCTTGTAGGGCGCCTCAGCGTGCTACAGGCCTGCTGTCGGGTCGGCCAGAGGGCCTTAACGTATTTTTGCCTGAGTTTCTACTTGCATTTTTCACTCAGGCTGGCACATTCTGTAAAGACGTTTGTACACAATACTAAGAACAGCAACGTTATTCTGTGCATTGTACCCGACAGAAACCACCCACCTTTTAACCTATGTAAAAGAGAGAACCCGTACTATGTGTGGTATTTTCGGAATCCTGGACGTAAAAACTGATGTGGCAACACTCAGAACGCAAGCTTTAGAGCTGACCAAATTACTTCGCCATCGTGGCCCCGACTGGTCTGGGATTTGGAATAATGATAATACCATCCTGTGTCATGAGCGCCTGGCCATCGTAGATGTGGACACCGGGGCCCAACCGCTGATCAGCAGCGACGACAAGCAGGTTCTAGCGGTCAACGGGGAAATCTATAATCACAAACAGCTGGCTGCCGGATTGGCGCAGCCTTATGCGTTTAAAACGCGCTCAGACTGTGAAGTGATTTTACCGCTGTTTAAACAGCATGGCGCCAGTTTTATCGACCAGCTCCAGGGCATGTTTGCCTTTGTGCTGTACGACAGTGAACAGGATGCTTACCTGATTGCCCGTGACCATATGGGCATCATCCCGCTGTACACCGGCTATGATGAACACGGCAACTTTTTTGTGGCCTCAGAGATGAAAGCTCTCGCACCGATTTGTAAAACCATCAGCGAATTCCCCCCGGGCCACTATTTGTGGAGTAAAGACGGCGAAGTCACCCGGTATTATCAGCGTGACTGGATGGACTATGACAATGTTAAGGACAACACCACAAACCTGGATGATTTAAAAAACGCTTTTGAAAAGGCAGTGAAGTCGCACCTGATGTCAGATGTGCCCTACGCAGTGTTGTTGTCCGGTGGGCTGGATTCTTCGTTAGTGTCGGCGGTAGCAGCCCAGTATGTGGCCAAGCGGGTGGAAGATGAAGACCGCTCCGATGCCTGGTGGCCGCGCCTGCACAGTTTTGCAGTCGGCCTAGAAGGTGCGCCTGATCTGCTGGCAGCTCGAAAGGTGGCCGAACAGATTGGCACTGTGCATCACGAAGTGAACTTCACCATCCAGGAAGGCCTGGATGCTATTCGCGATGTGATTTACAAGCTGGAAACCTATGATGTCACCACCATCCGGGCAGCCACGCCGATGTACCTGATGACCCGCAAAATCAAAGCCATGGGCATCAAGATGGTTCTTTCGGGCGAGGGTTCGGATGAGATCTTCGGTGGCTATCTGTATTTTCATAAAGCCCCAGATGCCCGCGCTTTTCATGAAGAAACCGTGCGCAAACTGGAACGCCTGCACATGTTTGACTGTGCCCGCGCCAACAAAGCCACCAGTGCCTGGGGCGTAGAAGCCCGAGTGCCCTTTTTGGACAAAAACTTTGTGGATGTGGCCATGCGCTTGAACCCGCAGGACAAAATGTGTCTCGACGGGCGCATGGAAAAGTGGATCCTGCGTAAGGCGTTTGACGATGGCAAAACATTGCCAGAAGAAGTGTTGTGGCGCCAGAAAGAACAGTTTGGCGACGGTGTGGGTTATTCGTGGATCGACTCGGTGCGGGACTATGTGGCCGAAGCGGTGTCGGATCAGCAACTGGCCACTGCCCAGTTCCGCTTCCCGGTGAATACCCCGGATACCAAAGAAGGCTATTTTTACCGCACGGTGTTTGAAAGCTATTTTCCGCAGGAAAGTGCCGCTAAGTGTGTGCCCGGTGGAAAGTCCATTGCCTGTAGTACTGCTGAGGCACTGGAATGGGACGAAAGCTTTAAACAGAATGCTGACCCCTCAGGCCGGTCCATGGCTGGTATCCATTCCGGCTCATAATACAAAAAAGCAGGCTTCGGCCTGCTTTTTTTATCTCACAACCTGGCTGGTTATTACGTTAAAGTCTAACCAATCTATCGCTAAAATGTTTTTTGTATGCACTCATACAAAATGGTGATCCAAGGTGTGATCTTTTCTAATTTAGTGCTGATATAAACAGCAACATGACTATAAAAATCTGTTAATGTCATGCATTAGCATTAAAGGAAAGGATTATGAGGCTTAAACAAGCAACGCTCGCACTGGCAGTGGCGATGGCATGTTCGCATAGCGGCACTGTTCTCGCTCAGCCTGAGTTTTCAGCAAAAAGTGAATCTGTACTGTCAACCAATCTCACGGATGTGACTGAGGCCTTACAGTACAATACGGACATCATTTTACAGGATATCGCTTACCGCTTTGACACGGTCAAGCAAACCCCCTTCAGCACCACCTATTATTATGTGTCATCCAGCAACCAGAACCGTCTGATTCTGCGCCAGCAAGGCGGCAAGATTTCCGGAGTACTGGTGGATAATGGCGTGCAAAAAACGCTGTCATTAAGCGCTGAAGGTGCCACGCTGACCCAGTATAAAATGAATAAGCCGGGCATTGAGCCAGGCGTACCGGCGCCCAAACCGCTGGAAGCCGCGCCAGCCTGGCATCAGCTGCGCCCCACAGAGGCCCAACAAAGCCAGTCAGTGCAGGCCAGTGCTAACAGCATACCCAGCTCTGCCGGAGCGGCGTTCTTTATCTCTGCGGCATCTTATGTCGCGGCTGAAGAAGCAGCCACCCAAACCAGCGATGATGTGTCACCAGAATCCATCCTTGAACAGGACCTGGCAATTTTTAACAATGCTCTGGATGAAGCCGGCGTCGACAGCGGCCCGGTAGAAGTAGAGAACTATTATCTGATTGCCGATGATGAAGGTGGCTTTTGGGCGGCAAACGATGTAATGGCCAAAGCCGAGGTGGGTTCTGGTGAGGTGGACTTTGTCAGCACCATGCACTTAAGTGACTTTGTGCAAAACTTTGATAGTCGCGCCAACACCCGAGTGTTCATCAACGACGATTTTGAAAACGCCGATCAAAATCTGCGCTTCTTAAAAGAATCGCATGTACGCTATCTGCCGTTCAGTAACGATAAGCTGGCCCATGCATTTGGTCATAACCTGGGCATCAACCACGAACGCAGTTCGCTGGATGAAACTGTGCCCGGCGCTTTGCCTTATGCATTTTTAGACCCGGGCAATATCGCCACCATCATGGCATCTAACAATGATGCGGATGCACAGCGTGTGGCCTTTTTCTCGGATCCTACCGAGACCGTGGACGGGGTTACCATCGGCGTGGATGGCGGCAACGATGCTGCCGATAATGCCGAATTTTTGCGTAAAACCGCCGCGCTGTCCATGAATGGTGAAAACTACAAGAGTGATTCGATGCTGGATAAATCTGGCAGCGATTTGACCCTAAGCTGGACCCCATTACCGGGTGCGGTCAGCCAGTCATTATTTGGCTCTGACTATAATTGTAACCTGTATCGCTCTGATTTGGCGGCGTATTCGTTTAGTCAAAATAGTGCTTTGCAGTTATCTGCTACAGCCAATAGCGCCCCGATAGATCCAAACTCAAGTGCCTGTTTTATCGTGGTCAACTGGTTAGAACTGGATGGAAATACGCTGCCTGTAATCCGCGTAATGCAGGAATACCGTGGTGATGTAGGTTTTCATGTTGATAACCTGAATGTCTCGACCGTACCGGGCGAAACTACCACCGTCGATATCTATGTGGAAGATGAAAATACCAGTAACGATCAGATTGATTTATACCTCACTAAATTAAACGGTGCGGCCTTTACTGACCTGCCGTATGACGATGCCACCGATGTGAAAAATTTCTTATCGATGGAAGTCACCGGTAGCGGCAATGATCGCCAGATGGTGTTTACGGTTGACCCGGATTATCGCAAAGCCCTGAACTGGATTGCAGCGCTGGAAAACAGTGAAATCCTGCCGCAAATGATACGCATGTTTATCAATGTGCAAGGTACCAATGAGGCTTACTCACTAAGTCTGGATATGCGTGGTATGTTCAACGCGATCCCCCGCGCCCACGCTGGTACGCTGGTGGGTAAAGTGGGCAGCGAAGGCGCTACCGCCGCGGTGACCATCACTGACGAGATCGCCGAGCAGGATATCACGGTGACCTCTGAAACCAGTGCATTTAGCAGCTGGGATCCTGACTTTAGTGTCAGCACTGCCAACGGTGAAACCACGGTGACCGTATCCGCTCCGGCAGATATGTTTGACGATACAGATGCCGAATCCGCAATTGTTAAAGTCACTTTTGGTGACGCCAAACTGTACAAGCATTTAGGCTTTGTTGAAGCTCAGGCTGATACAAGCGGTGGCGGTTCAGACGGCGGCTCAGGCGGTGGCTCAGATGGTTCTGGCGGCTCGGGTGGTTCTGGCGGCGGTTCCGGTGGTTCTGGCGGCTCAGGTGGTGGCACTGGCGGCAGTTCCGGCGGTGGCACTAGCGGCGGCTCCGGCGGTGGCGACTCTGGCGGTGGCGACTCTGGCGGTGGCGGTTCTATCGGTGTACTAGGCCTGCTGTCACTGGGATTAGTCGGCTTACGCCGCAAGCTTAGCCTGAAACGCTAATTCATTGGCTTAATAACAAAAACCAGCAACCAAGGTTGCTGGTTTTTTTATGCCTGCCGGATACGTGCCAGCTGGTGCTATTTGAAGATGGTAGTCAGGGTTAATCGCGCTGCTGGCCAGCCGGGGTATACCATAATGCCTCATTGTCCAGCGGGGTAAACTCAGGTAGCGACGGATTTTTAAGTTTGAAGATAGTGCGCTGGTCGAGTTTCAACGCCTCAAATGTTTCCTGATAGGTAGACTCAAACAACGCATCAAACGAGCCATCGGCAATCGCCATCTCCAGCCCGGTTTGAATTAACCGGGCCAGCGTCGGATTGCCGCGATTGACAAAAAAATACATCGCACTTGGGTAATGCACACCCAGCCGGCGCTCCAACACAATATCGTTGGGGGTATTTTCATGTTGCAGTTCGTTGAGCACTTCCATTACCGAACGCGGAAAAAATTGCGCCTGACCGCGTTGCAGCACACCAAAGGCTTCCTCATAGTCAGGCACCGTAAACACATTAAAGCCGTTAGCCTGCAATATTTTGGTATCCGGCCACTCTTCCCCCTGCACCGGCGTTAACGCCTGCAGCTGTTCCTGGCGCGTGATATTGGCAAATTTGCTGCGCTGGTTGGGAGTGGTTAAAAAGACTCGCCAGCCAATCAGGCCTTTGGCAATGGGGATGCGAATGGGCAGCAAATCTTTTTCCCGCTGCTTATCGGTCATACTCCACACCACGTTGACTTCACGGTTTTCGCGCAGCCGGCGTAACGCTTTTCCCTGCAACAAGATCCGCTCTGAAGGCATCAGCTGATATTTAACCCCGGTTTTTTCAAGTGCCAGAGTCAGCAGCGCCACCGGGTACTCAGCGCGCAGATCGCCCTCGGTGATGGGCCGGGGGTACGTTAACGACCACAATGCAGACAGCGCCGGCGTACTCATCAGTAAGCTGGCGGCCAGCACGCCGAGGCGCAATAACGGTACAACGCGTGTGCTCATAGCGGGTGTCCTAGTGTTCGGGCTTACTCGATCCCGATGTATTTATGCGTTTGCAAAGATAACCGCCAGTTTCGCGCAATGCAGGTTTTAATTGCAAGCTCGGTGGCGCGCGGCTGCTGGCTAATAGGTTGCAAACAGATGTGCGCGGGCAGCTTGCCTTGCAGCCGGGCCAGCAAATCATCCAGCTCCGCAATGTGTTTTTCCATGGCTACCGGATGTTTGATTTCATCGGCTCGCTGTAACGCGCTGGTCAGTACTGGCATTCTGCCTTTCATATCGACCTTGGGCGAGACAGTGACCCAGCTGGCGGCATCGCAGCGCACCTCATAGGTGCCGCTGGTTTCAATCTGGGTGGAAAAGCCGTTATCGTGCAACAAGCGGGTGAAAGCAGTCAGGTCGTACATACACGGCTCGCCACCGGTGATCACCACATGCCGGGCGGTGTAGCCCTGCGCAGCAAACAACGCCAGAATATCCTGGCCGTCAGAATGAAAGAACGCTTCGCTTTCCTGCTGTTTGGTCAGTACCTTGTCCGCGGTGGTTAAAAACGCCTCGTCCAGGGTCCAGGTGTGTTTGGTATCACACCAGGGGCAGCCCACCGGGCAACCTTGCAGGCGAACAAATATGGATGGGACGCCGGTATGGAAGCCTTCGCCCTGAATGGTTTCGAACATCTCATTGATGCTTAGTTGTGTCAGGCTCAATTGCGCCCCCTTAAATTCATCATCTCTTGCAATTTTATCAAGATTCGTTGAAAGTTGCGGTCATAATTTTGCGCCAAGGTTTTTTTTATGTCTGAACAGGTTGTGGTCATCTATTCGGGTGGGATGGACTCTTACACCGTCCTTAATAAAGCAATGCAGGAAGGCAAGACGCCTCATGCGTTGTCGTTCAATTACGGACAACGCCACAAAAAAGAGCTCGATTATGCCGCGCGGGTGTGCCAGCGCTTAGGCATCGCGCACAAGGTCGTGGATATTTCGGCTATCAACAGCCTGGTGGGCGGCTCGGCGCTGACCAGCGATGTAGAGGTGCCGGAAGGCAACTATGATGAGCCCACCATGCAAACCACCGTGGTGCCAAACCGCAACATGATTTTATTGTCGCTGGCGGTAGGCTATGCCGTGTCATTAGAAGCCACCAAGGTTTATTATGGTGCCCATTCTGGCGACCATGCTATCTACCCGGACTGCCGCCCTGAGTTTGTCAAAAAGATGAATGATGTGTGCCAGATCGCCAATTACACGCCGGTGGAGATCATGACCCCCTACCTGGATGTGAGCAAAACCGCGATCTTGCAGGATGGTCTGGCCATGGGCCTGGACTACGCTGAAACCTGGACCTGTTATAACGGGCGTGAACAGGCATGTGGCAAATGCGGCGCCTGTCAGGAACGCTTGCAAGCGTTTGCTGAAAACAATGCCACCGACCCCCTGCCCTACGAACAATAAGCCGGCAGCTTGTTACCTTCATCCCAATACTAAAACGCCTGCATCAAGCAGGCGTTTTTTTGTTAGCAGGCTCCAGGTTTATTTCTGGCTTTCAGAGATAAAATAGCTCAGCTCTTTTATACAATGCCGCAGCACCGGGTTTAACCGGGTATTTTTGCCGTTCATCACAAACAGCTCATGCTCAAAGTTAAACATCGAACCCTGGGCAATGGGTACCAGACCCAGGCTAGCGCCCTGCTCTTTGGCAATAAAATCCGGCAACAAGGCGATGTATTCGCCGGTCATGATGGCTGACATCGCTGCATCGTACGAATCCGAAAAAGTCTGGATAGCCAGCCGGCGGTCATCTTCAATGTAATTGCCCGATGATAAGCCCGACAAACCAATGGCCGGAAAATCTTCGATTTTAACGTCGTCTGGCAGCGGCGTATCGCGATATTTAGCCAGTGGATGGGAGGGCGAGCAATACAGGCGGCCTTTACATTTGACCCCGATGGGGTGAAAGGTCACTGACTCCGGCTTGACCATGTCATAGGTCGACACCACCAAGTGGCATTCGCCGGATAGCGCTACGTGCTCCACTTCGTTATACAGACGGGTTTGAATATTCACATGAATATCATCAAACTTTTTCATGGTGCTTTTGACCGCCTTACTGATGGCCAGTTGCACAGACAACGGCAGCCCGGCCATCATCACCAACGTGATATGGCCGGAGTAATCATCGTGTAGTGATTTCAGGTTAAACACAAAATTGTCAAAAGCATTAAAGATGCGTTTAGTTTCCTGAAAAACCACCTCGCCTTCTTTGGTCATCTGAAAGCCGCCCCGGCCACGATGGCACAACACCAGGTCGAGACGTTCTTCTAATTTTTTGATCGCCGCGCTGATATTAGGGCGCTGCATACGAAGCACCGGTTCAGCCGCTGTAAATCCGTTACAGCTGGCCACTGCATAAAAAACGCGCAGCAGCTTGATATCCGACTCTTGTAAACGATTTAACATGAAGGCACCATCACTTATAGGTATAGTTATAGATACTCAAAAATCTATCATAGGCAACAGCGAAAGGGATTACAACGGGATTTTCAAAGTTTATTCAACTTGTCGGCAAAAAGACTTTCGAGCTTGCCGGTGAAAAGAGTATTTTCACCGATACGCAAGCCCGGGCCATGGCTCAAGAGACAGCTACAATTTGTTTACGTAATTGCTCAATATCATCGCGCAGCGAGGCGGCTTTTTCGAACTCCAACTCACGGGCATATTCGAACATTTGCTTTTCCAGCTCGGTGATTTTGGCCATGATATCTGTGGCACTGGCCGGACCGCTGGCTTTTTTCTTCTCGCTGACCTTGCGCATTTTGACCTTGCCACTGCCATCACTGCTGCCATCCCCGATATCCATGATGTCGGTAATGGGTTTGTTCAGGCGCTGTGGTGTCAGGCCATGCTCTTCATTATATGCCTGCTGTTTTTCCCGCCGGCGATTGGTTTCATCAATGGCTTTTTGCATCGACTTGGTGATGGTATCGCCATATAGGATGGCACGACCATTAATATGCCGGGCGGCCCGGCCAATGGTTTGGATCAGCGAGCGCTCAGCCCGCAAAAAGCCCTCTTTATCGGCATCCAGAATCGCCACCAGAGACACTTCCGGCATATCCAGGCCTTCCCGCAGCAGGTTGATCCCCACCAGCACATCAAATTTGCCCAGTCGCAGGTCGCGAATGATTTCCATGCGCTCCACAGTGTCGATATCCGAATGCAGATAGCGCACTTTCACGCCATGTTCATTCAGATATTCACTGAGATCTTCGGCCATGCGCTTAGTCAGCGTGGTGATCAGCACTCGCTCGTCCACTTTTACCCGGGCCTGGATCTCAGATAATACATCATCCACCTGAGTCGCCACCGGCCGGATCTCAATCTCCGGATCCAGCAGGCTGGTGGGTCGCACCACCTGTTCAACAATATCACCGCCACATTCTTCCATTTCATATTTGCCGGGGGTGGCCGACACATAAATGGTCTGCGGGCGGATCTGTTCAAATTCTTCAAATTTCAGCGGCCGGTTATCCAGCGCAGAGGGCAAGCGAAAGCCGTATTCCACCAGGGTTTCTTTACGCGAGCGGTCGCCTTTGTACATGGCGCCCACCTGGGAGACGGTCACGTGGGACTCATCGATAAACATCAAACCGTCAGCCGGAAAGTAATCCAGCAGGGTTGGTGGCGGCTCGCCCGGCGCCCGGCCGGACAGATAACGTGAGTAGTTTTCAATCCCCGAGCAGTAACCCAGCTCCAGCATCATTTCAATATCAAACTGGGTGCGCTGGGAAATGCGCTGCTCTTCCAACAGTTTATTGACCGACTTCAGCTGATCTTTACGCTCTTTGAGTTCCACCTTAATATTTTCGATGGCTTCTAAAATCTTTTCCCGCGGCGTTACATAATGGGTTTTCGGGAACACTGTTGCCCGCGCCACGGTTTTTTCCACCGCGCCGGTCAGGGGATCAAACAGACTGATTTTATCAATTTCTTCATCGAACAATTCCACCCGCACTGCTTGCTTTTCTGAGTCGGCAGGAAAAATATCAATCACATCGCCGCGGACCCGAAAATTGCCGCGCTCAAAGGCCAAATCATTACGGCTATACTGCAGCTCGGCCAGCCGGCGTAAGATATCGCGCTGATCCATAGTATCGCCCTGGCGTAAATGCAGCAGCATTTTCATGTAGGATTCAGGATCGCCCAGGCCATAAATGGCCGATACACTGGCCACAATCACTACATCGCGACGCTCCATCAATGCCTTGGTGGCGGATAACCGCATCTGCTCAATATGATCATTGATAGACGAATCTTTTTCTATAAAGGTGTCGGTGCTGGGCACATAGGCTTCAGGCTGGTAATAATCGTAATACGAAACAAAATATTCCACCGCGTTGTTGGGAAAGAACTCTTTCATCTCGCCATACAATTGCGCCGCCAAGGTTTTGTTATGCGCCAGGATCAAAGTGGGACGTTGTACCGAGGCAATCACATTGGCCATGGTAAAGGTTTTGCCCGACCCGGTGACCCCAAGCAGGGTTTGCCCGGCCAGTCCGCTGTCCAGGCCATCAATTAACGCCTCAATGGCTTTGGGCTGATCTCCGGCTGGCTGATAGTTGGATTTTAATTCGAACCCTCGACTCATAATGAACTGGTTTCCTCATGTGGCTCTGGAGCGGCGCGCTGTTTGTTCAACGCCTGTTTAAAGGCAAAGTACGAAATGGTGGCCATTAAGACATTGGCAATCACATTGCCCCAAAACAGGCCCGGGATCCCAAACAGCAGACTGCCGGCGTACGACACTGGTACGAACAGAACAAACAGACGGATGATACTGAGCACCAGCGCTGTCATCGGCTGATGCATCGCATTAAAGGAAGAATTGGTCAAAATGATCACGCCCTGTAAGCCGTAGCCCAATGGCACGATGGCTAAGAACAGCGTGATCAGTTCTGCCACTTCCTGTTCGTTGGCAAAAATGGCGGCGATCCAGTCTGACACGGCCCACAACACCAAATAGACTACCAGCTGCCATACCAATATAAATTTTAGTGTGACCTGGTACGCCTGTTCCACCCGGGTATGCAGATTGGCGCCCACATTTTGACTGATTAGTGGCGGCAGGGTCATCGACAGCGCCAGCACCACAATACTGGCAATGGACTCCAGCCGGTTGCCTACGCCCCAGGCCGCCACAGCTTCTGCACCATAGGTGGCCACTAAAGCGGTCATCACCGCCCCGGCGATGGGGGTCAGCATGTTAGCGCCGGCGGCTGGCAGCCCAATGCGTAATACATCCCGGGCGCTGTGCACAAACTCCGGCCAACTTAACCAGCGTGGCACCATTAACCCCCGGCGCACCGCCAATAGCCAGATGATCCAGCTGGCACCAAACACCCAGGCAATAAAGGTGGCCACCGCCGCGCCCTGGATCCCCATTGCCGGTACCGGTCCCAGACCGAAAATAAAAATTGGGTCCAGCGCGGCATTCAACGCGCCACCACTGGCCATGATAATACTGGGCGTACGGGTATCGCCACAGGCCCGCAGCACACTGTTGCCCACCATGGGCAGACTTAAAAAGACACTGGATAAATACCAGATGCCCATATAGTCATGGATATAAGGCATCAAGTGCTCGCTGGCATTTAACGCATAAAAAATTGGGTCGATCAGTATATAACCCAGCAACGCCAAACAGCCGACCAGCATCACCGACAGCATGAGCGAGCCGGTGGCGTGCAATTTGGCATCCTGAGTGGCCCCTGCGCCCTGTAGCTTGCCAATAATGGCAGAGGTGCCAATGCCCAGCCCGATGTTCAGGCTGATCACGGTGAAAGTCACCGGAAAGGTAAAGCTGATGGCAGCCAACTGGTCGGTGCCCAGCAAACTGACAAAAAAGGTATCGATTAAGCCAAAGCTCATCATCATCACCATGCCCACAATCATTGGGATGGTCATGCGCCGCAGGGTGTCGCCCACCGGGCCGCCGGTCAAATTTGCATTACGGTTTTTGGCGGGTTTACTCACATTACTCTCTATCGACTGGCAAAAGAGGCCTATTACACAGTACTCACGCTGCTTTTAAAACCGTCTTTTGGCTGGCTGCGGATATTTTCGCCCGGTGGACGAAGCCTGGTTGGTTTGTCGTTTGGCATTGAAACTCACACCGGTCCACCTTTTATGCTGTTTATAGTCAACTATTATCGGATGCTGACCCTGACAGCATGTTGGGATTGGTCAGGCAAGTTGCAAGCCGTCACAGGATTACAGTTTTGTTATCTGGCGTATTTGGTATCCGGCAGTGCGGCATTATAACTTCACGCACATCTTTTACGGGTTGTCGCAATTCCAACTGGTTGTATGTATATAACCTGCAGATAATATAAAAGCGTGGTTCCGACGACTTTTTAGCAATAATCAGCAAAACTGGCACAATGTTATTTTTTTGTCAGGCTGTTTACGAAGCTATCACCTCTTTCCTTAAGCACATGCAGAGTTGGCCCGAGTATCGCCGCTGTTAAGCAGGTCATGGACGCCTCTGCGGGCAGAATTACCTCCCCCTGCTCGCAGCCAGCATTGTTAGCTTTTTGTAAAAAAGCAGCCAAATCACAGTGAATTTTACTGTGCTCAACAATTGCCCGGTGAATTAACACACAAGCTAATTCTTGTCCAACAGATCTTGCACGGATCAAATTAAAGATCGCGAATTAAATCATAAGCAACTGATTTAAAATGAATTAAGTGAAAGCTTCGCTGCGATCATAGCTTCGGATGGTGCCGATGATCAGCGCCCAGCCGGGATTTTAATTCCACTATCAACATAGTTATCCACAGTTTTAGTGGATAACTGCGTAAAGACCAGTATTGGCGGGTAGTTTTGGCGGTTTTAGACCAAAGTATGTAAGTAAAGACTAACCGAATACATGCGGCTTCCACGTGACACTTTTATTGAATACTGTATATATTATCAGTTATAAAGACTTATTTAAGAGTGTTTTTGTTCATGACCCTGTACTTTAGTTATAACGAAGCATTTTCTATAAGCCGACAGTCTGCTTTTGAAAAAAATGCTTTATAGCCAATAGGCTTAATTTAATTGGCTTCTATGAGTTATTTTTTCACTGCCTTAGGTTTAAATTTGAGCTAAACAGCCCAAAAAAGCCACTTTTTGAGCAATCAGAAAAAAAGTTTAGGAAGTTTGTTGACAGCCGCACGGTAGGTCTTTAACATTCCGCTCCGTTGAAAAGCAGGTCCCCCTTAGCTCAGTTGGTTAGAGCGACGGACTGTTAATCCGCAGGTCCCCCGTTCGAGTCGGGGAGGGGGAGCCAACTTTTCACACAAAACAGATATCTGCTCCCCCTTAGCTCAGTTGGTTAGAGCGACGGACTGTTAATCCGCAGGTCCCCCGTTCGAGTCGGGGAGGGGGAGCCAATCTGTTCCTTGCTACTTCTTAATCTCTTCTAGATTTCTTTTACTTCCTCTTTTTCTTACAGTTTTTGATAATTCTCTGCAAACTGTACAATAACCTTAGCCTTATCAAGTTGTTAATCACTGCACAAACAGGGATAATAGCCGCGCAAATTTAGGGTGCTCCTATGCGCCTGGCATTATACCTCTATATGGCAATTTTTTTGACGCGGAGCGAATTGATAACGACATGACCGATTTTTTATTACTGCTCGTTGGCACCGTGCTGGTAAATAATTTTGTGCTGGTGAAGTTTCTAGGCCTGTGCCCGTTTATGGGCGTGTCGAGCAAACTGGAAACCGCTATCGGTATGTCTATGGCCACCACCTTTGTGCTGACCTTAGCGTCGGTGTCAAGCTATCTGGTAGAATCCTACATATTACAGCCGTTAGGTATTGGCTACCTGCGCACCTTATCCTTTATTCTGGTGATTGCAGTGGTGGTCCAGTTTACCGAAATGGTAGTGCATAAAACCAGCCCCACTCTGTATCGCCTGCTGGGCATCTTTTTACCCCTCATTACCACCAACTGTGCGGTGCTTGGGGTGGCCTTATTGAACCTGACCGAGCAACACAATTTTATGCAAAGCCTGATCTATGGCCTGGGCGCGGCGTTAGGTTTTTCTCTGGTACTGATTTTATTTGCCGCGATGCGTGAACGCCTGGCGGCGGCCGATGTACCAACGCCTTTTAAAGGTGCATCTATCGCCATGGTCACAGCCGGGCTGATGTCGCTGGCGTTCATGGGATTTAGCGGGCTGGTGAAAGTGTAATGGGTATGACAGCAGCATTATTAGCCATTGGCGTTCTGGCCTTAATTTTTGGCCTGGTGTTGGGCTATGCCAGCATTCGCTTTAAGGTGGAAGGCGATCCCCTGGTGGATCAAATTGATGAAATTTTGCCGCAGACCCAATGTGGTCAGTGCGGCTACCCTGGCTGCCGGCCTTACGCCGAGGCAATTGCCAACGGCGATGAGATCAATAAGTGCCCGCCGGGTGGTGAAGCTACGATCAAAAAGCTGGCAAATCTGATGGGGGTGGAAGCCAAACCGTTGGATGCAGCGCACGGCGCCGAGGATGAAAAAAAGGTGGCATTCATTCGTGAAGATGAATGTATCGGTTGCACCAAGTGCATCCAGGCGTGCCCGGTGGATGCGATCTTAGGCGCCGCCAAACAAATGCACACCGTGATCACCGAGGAATGCACCGGCTGCGATCTGTGTGTAGACCCCTGCCCGGTCGACTGCATCGATATGGTGCCGGTGAAGCCTACTACGTCATCCTGGACCTGGGATTTTGATAAATCGCCCAAGGGTGACATCCCGATTAAAATGGTGTCGTCATGATGTTCCCAGACTACACATCTATTGTTGAAAAACTGGACGCGGGTCAGTTATATGACTTTCCCGGGGGTGTTCACCCGGATGATCGCAAATCCCTGACCAGCGAATCTGCGATTGTCCGCCCGCCGCTGCCGCCTGAACTGGTGCTGCCGGTACGTCAGCATATTGGAACCGAAGGGCGTTTATGTGTAGCGGTGGGCGATACGGTTAAAAAAGGCCAGCCGTTGACCTCCAGTGCGCACCCCTTTGCCATTCCTGTGCATGCGCCGACCTCTGGTACGATTAAAACCATCGGCCCGCATGTCACCGCCCACCCCAGTGGCCTGACCGAGCAAGCCATTACTCTGGTGCCGGATGGCGATGATAGTTGGGGTGACCTGCACCCGTTAGCCGATTATCGCGACCAGCCAGTGGCCAAAGTGGTGGAAACCTTGTGCGATGCTGGCATTTCGGGCATGGGCGGCGCCGGATTCCCTACCCATATAAAAGCCGGCGGCAACAAAGATATTGAATTTATCATTATCAATGGCGCCGAGTGTGAGCCTTATATTACCGCTGATGACCGCTTAATGCGTGAGCATGCCTGGCAAATCCGCCAGGGCGTGGATGTGCTTTGCCATCTGGTTAATCCAGCGATGGTGATCGTGGCCATTGAAGATAATAAGCCCAAGGCACTGGAAGCGATGCAGATTGCCTGCCAGGAAAACCCGGATATTCGGGTGATGGCGGTGCCAACCAAATACCCGGCCGGCGGCGAAAAACAGCTGATCCAGGTGGTCACCGGGCGCGAGGTGCCGCGTGACGGCTTGCCCGCGGATGTTGGTATTTTGATGTTTAACGTGGGCACCTGCTATGCCATTGCCGATGCCATTTTTCATGGCAAACCGCTGATTGAGCGGGTAGTCACCGTGACCGGCCAGGCCGTGACCCGGCCGGGCAATGCTATGGCGCTACTGGGCACCCCGGTCAATCATTTATTAGGCTGGGCCGGCTATGACGGCAGCCGCCAGGCGACCCCGCAGGTTATCATGGGCGGGCCGATGATGGGCTTTACCCTCAATGATGCCGCGGTACCGGTAGTAAAAATCACTAACTGTCTGTTGGTGCCGGCCAAAGATGAGCTCACCGATGGCGATAACGAGCGCGCGTGTATTCGTTGTAGTGCCTGCGCCGATGCCTGCCCGGCGACCCTGTTGCCCCAGCAGCTGTACTGGCATGCCAAAGCCCAGGAATTTGATAAGACCGAAGAATACAATCTGTTTGATTGTATAGAATGCGGGGCCTGCGCCTATGTGTGCCCCAGCGAGATCCCGCTGGTGCATTATTATCGCCAGGCAAAATCCAGCATTCGCCAGCAGCGCGATGAAAAAGCCAAAGCCGAAAAAGCCAAAGAACGCTTCGAAGCCCGCAAGGCCCGGCTCGAGCGTGAAAAAATCGAACGCGAAGAAAAACACCGTAAAGCCAAAGAAGCGCGGGCGCAAAATGCCGCACCGGCGGCCAGCTCTAGCGGCTCAAAAGACAAAGTTGCGGCTGCCCTGGCCCGTGCTAAAGCCAAAAAAGCCCAGGCGGAATCGAGCACGGCGGCTGACAGTCAGGCTCCCGCCACTGACGCCAAATCCCGTGCGGCTGCAGCCGTAGCCCGCGCCAAAGCGAAAAAAGCAGCTCAGGCCAATGCCAGCGAACCGGCTACTCCAGATACCAATACGGAAAATAGTACTGAAACACAGCCTAATACGCCTGCCACTGATGCAAAATCACGGGCTGCCGCGGCTGTGGCCCGCGCCAAAGCCAAAAAAGCCGCCCGCGAACAGGAGTCAGCACAAACTGCTTCGTTTACGCCGGCATCTGATACTTCAGAAACATCCGAAGAGCCAGCAGACAGTGCAGCAACAGCTAAGCAACAACGTGTCGCCGCGGCGGTAGCCAAAGCCAAGGCGAAGAAAGCGGCTCGCGAACAGGAGCCAGCAGAGCAGTCAACAGAGGCAGCAGACACGCCTGAGGATAGCGCGGCCCCCAGTAAACAGCAGCGCATTGCCGCTGCAGTCGCCAAAGCCAAAGCCAAAAAAGCGGCCCGTGAACAAGAACCAGCGGAGCAGCCAACCGAGGCAGCAGACACGCCTGAGGATAGCGCGGCCACCAGTAAACAGCAGCGCATTGCCGCTGCAGTCGCCAAAGCCAAGGCCAAAAAAGCGGCCCGTGAACAAGCGCCCGAGGAACAGCAAACCGAGGCAGCAGATACGCCTGAGGATAGCGCGGCCTCCAGTAAACAGCAGCGCATTGCCGCTGCGGTAGCTAAAGCCAAGGCCAAAAAAGCGGCCCGTGAACAGCAAGATGAGAATAACAGCTAGATGAAATTAACCCTTTCCAGCTCCCCCCATCAGCGGGTCACCCGTACCACCAGCCAGGTCATGCGCCTGGTCATCTATGCCATGCTGCCTGCACTGGTAATGCAGGCGGTGATGTTCGGCTGGGGTGTGATCATTCAATCGGTACTGGCGGTGGCCACCGCACTGGCCACCGAAGCCGGCTTTCTGGCGCTGCGCAAAAAGCCGGTAGCCAAAGCCTTAAGCGATTACAGCGCAGTATTGACCGCATTGTTATTGGCGGTGAGCATTCCGCCTACGCTGCCCTGGTGGATGACAGTGATTGGGGCATTTTGCGCTATTGCCATTGCCAAGCAGCTCTACGGCGGGCTGGGGTTTAATATGTTTAATCCCGCTATGGTCGCCTATGTGATTTTGCTGATTTCTTACCCGGTCGCCATGACCATGTGGTTGCCGCCAGTCACCCTGATGCCGAGCGCCCCCGATTTTATTGATACCGCCATGCTGATTTTCACCGGCTATACGCAGGCTGGCTTTGATGTTACCCAGTTGCGCAGCCTGGCCGATGGAATGACCATGGCAACGCCATTGGATGCGGTGAAAACCGGCCTGGCTGAAGGGCAAACCTATTCTGAAGCGCTCCAGGCGCCAATCTTTAATGGCGGTTTTGCTGCCAGCCTGGCCGCGGGGTGGTCCTGGGTCGCACTGGCCTATCTGGCCGGTGGCCTGTATTTGCTCAAAGCCAAAGTAATCAACTGGCATATGCCGGGCTCAATGATTGCCAGCACCCTGGTGTTTGCAACCATCCTGCACCTGATAGACATGGATCAATTTGCCTCGCCGTTGTTCCATTTATTTAACGGCAGTTTGCTAATCGGTGCATTTTTTATCTGCACCGATCCGGTATCAGGCTCTACCACTGATCGCGGCCGGCTGATTTTTGGCGCGGCTATCGGTTTTTGGCTGGTGATTATTCGCACCTTTGGCGGTTACCCGGATGCGGTAGCCTTTGCTGTGATCATTATGAATATGGCAGTGCCGTTGATTGATTATTATACCCGCCCGCGCACCTACGGCCATGGCCCGAAAGCCAACACAAAACAGGAGCGCTCGTAATGTTACCGACTATCGGCAAAAATGGCGCGATGCTGGCAGTGTTTGCAGTTGTGACTACCGCGCTTATCAGCCTGACCTATGTGGGCACCCGGGATCGGATCGAAACCCAGCAGCGTACCCGCCTGCAGGCACTGCTGAATCAGATTGTGGCGCAGGATCGCTATACCAACGAACTGTACGCTGACTGCACCTTGATTGATGCCAATGCATTGGGCCCGGCTAAAGCCCATCGGGTTTATCGGGCACGGCGCGAAGGTGAGCCTACAGCGCTGGTGTTACAAACCACTGCGCCAAATGGCTATAGCGGCAACATTGAATTGGTCATGGGAGTGGATACCAGCATGACCGTGCTGGGCGTGCGCACGCTGGAGCATCAGGAAACCCCCGGGCTGGGCGATAAAATCGAGCTGGCGGTAAGCGACTGGATCTTGTCGTTTACCGGCAAAACCTATCAGCCATCCAATGCCAAAGCCTGGCAGGTTAAAAAAGATGGCGGCCAGTTTGATCAGTTTACCGGGGCCACTATTACCCCACGAGCGGTAGTGGGCGCTGTGCGCCGTACGCTGAGTTTTGTGCAGCAACATCAAAAGCAATTGTTTGACCGCCCGTCCAACTGCTATGCCGACAGCACGCAAACCTAGGAGTCAGCATGAGTGAATACAAAACCCTGACCGTCGAAGGCATGTGGAAAAACAACCCGGCGCTGGTGCAGTTGCTGGGGTTATGCCCGTTGTTGGCGGTAACCGCTACGGTGATTAATGGGCTGGGCCTGGGCTTGGCCACCCTGGCGGTGCTGGTCGGCTCTAATGTCACAGTGTCACTGGTGCGCAATATCGTGCGCAACGAAATCCGTATCCCGGTGTTTGTGATGGTGATCGCCGGCTTTGTGACCATCATCCAGCTGTTGATGAATGCCTTTACCTACGAGCTGTATCTGGCACTGGGGATCTTTATCCCACTGATTGTGACCAATTGCGCCATCATCGGCCGGGCCGAAGCCTTTGCCTCAAAAAATGCGCTGGCCCCGGCTGCCTTTGACGGTGTGATGATGGGCGCCGGCTTCACCATGGTGCTGGTTTTATTAGGCGGCATGCGCGAATTACTGGGCAATGGCACCCTGCTGGCTGGCGCAGACCGCTTATTTGGCCCGATAGCGAGTAACTGGACCATCACTGTTTTTGAGACAGAACAACCCTTCCTGCTAGCCATTTTACCGCCCGGCGCGTTTATTGGCATGGGGCTGCTGATTGCAGCTAAAAATGCCATCGACCAGCGTCTGCAAGCCAAACAGACTCAACAAAGCAAACAGGTCACCCGGATCCGGGTTACCGCTGAAAGCTAACGGTTATGAACAATACAAAACGCAAAGAAATTCTTACCCGGCTACGCGATGCCAACCCGCATCCCACCACCGAGCTGAACTTCTCCACCCCGTTTGAATTGCTGGTGGCAGTGACCTTGTCGGCGCAATCTACCGATGTGGGCGTGAATAAAGCCACCGACAAATTGTTTCCGGTGGCCAATACCCCGCAGGCCATTTTTGATCTGGGCGTGGATGGCCTGAAAAGCTATATCAAGACCATCGGCCTGTATAACTCCAAAGCCGAAAATGTGTATAAGATGTGCCGGATTTTGCTGGAGCAACACAACGGCCAGGTCCCCGAAAGTCGCGAAGCATTAGAAGCCCTGCCCGGTGTCGGCCGTAAAACTGCTAATGTGGTGCTGAACACCGCATTCGGCTGGCCCACCATTGCCGTGGATACTCACATTTACCGGGTAAGCAACCGTACCAAGTTTGCCATGGGCAAAACCGTGGAAAAGGTCGAAGAAAAGCTGCTTAAAGTGGTGCCGCGGGAATTTAAAGTGGATGTCCACCATTGGCTGATATTACACGGCCGCTACACCTGTATCGCCCGCAAGCCCCGTTGTGGTTCTTGTATTATTGAAGACTTGTGCGAGTTTAAGGAAAAAACAGAGTAAGTATTAGGCGGCATTGGCTCTTTACTCATATCTCGCATCAGCCTCCTAGGATCTATTCACTTTGCTCAAGCTGTACAGAGCCGATTCCATTAAGGATTTGCTGCAACCGGCCGAAGTCAACAGGCTTAGCCAGGTGGTGGTCAAAACCTGCGGCCTTTGATTTCTGACGATCGCTGGCTTGGTCATAGCCCGTCAACGTGATGTAGGTTGAACAATCCGCAGCCATCTTGAGTTTCCCTGCGAGTTCATACCCCGTTATGTCGGGTAGTCCAATGTCCAGGATGAAAGCATCCCAGCGTGGTTCTGCTCGCACGATAGCCAGCGCACCAGCGCCATCGAAGGCGACTTCCGTTTCATGGCCCAATGCATTCAGCAGAAAACCGAGCGTTTCCGCCGCGTCCCGGTTGTCGTCCACCACCAGTATTTTTAAAGCTGTACTCCCACCAGTGGTGAGAGGTGGCACTTGTACTAGCACCTCATCAGTTGCCGCCAGTGGCAACGTTATGGTGAAAGTGCTACCCAAGTTCAGGCCAGGGCTAGTGGCTGTTACACTACCGCCATGCTGCTCCACTATGCTGCGTACTAGAGCCAAGCCAATTCCCAGGCCCCCTTGGGAGCGGTCCGGGGTGCGCTTACCCTGCGCGAATAGGTCGAAGACCGTTGACATCAGTGCGTCGTCCATACCAATGCCGCTGTCTGTGACACTCAGCTGCACCTTTTCATCTTCGACCTGTGTCGACATCTGCAGCCGACCGTTAGCAGGTGTGTACTTCGCTGCGTTATTGAGCAGATTCGTCACCACTTGAACCAACCTGTGGCGGTCGCCGATGACCAGCGCCGTATCACACAATTGCGTGGTCAGGACATGCCCGCGCGCACTGATCAGGGGCTGGGCCTGCTCAACTGCAGCATTCATGACCGAGCGGATGTCTACTGGCTCACGCTCAAATTCCACTAGGCCCCGCGTCACCCGCGAGACGTCCAACAGGTCGTCCACAAGCTCAGTCATATGCACAACCTGGCGCGTGATGACGCCGCCAATCTCCCTTACGCGCGCTTCATCATCTACAGGTGCCATCTCCAGCAAGCTCGCCGCTGTCCCGATGGGCGCGAGAGGGTTGCGCAGCTCGTGTGCGAGCATGGCGAGGAATTCGTCCTTGCGGCGATCCGCCTGCTCCAGACTCTCGACCATCCGCCGGCGCTCTGTGATATCGAGTACCGTCCCGATCATCGACAATGGTCTGGCATCCGGCACATCGCCTTCGAACAATACCTGCCCACGCGCCATCGTCCACACCACCTTACCGTCGGCGTGGATCCATCGGAACTCCTCCGAATAGCTTCCACCGGTACCGGGCCGAAGTGCGTGCTCGAGGGCAGCCTCAATCCGTGGCCAGTCATCGGGGTGGATGCGCTGGGATAAGACGTCCAACGTCACCACCGCATCATCAGTTGCAGCACCGACGATCTGCCTGCACCGCGGGTCCATTCGAACGTCGCCTGTTTGCACTTCCCAGACCCAGGTTCCGAATTGTGCCACGTCCATGGCCAGTGCAAAGCGCTGTTCAGACAGGCGCAATGCGTTCTCCATACGTTTACGATCGGTAATATCGACGGACGAGCCAATCAACCCCAGAATGTTTCCCTGTTCATCACGCCAGGGTTCCTTGGTCGATAACCAGATGGCCGGGGTCCCATCGGATAGCATAACCTCTTCTTCGATTTGCTCACCAATACCGGAGTCCATTATGCGGCGGTCGGTTGCCATGATCGCGGCGCTCTGGGCTCTGTCTGCGAGTACGTCTTCATCCGTGCGACCTAGGAACGCCTCCGGGGGCAGGCCAAGTAGTTCCGCGACTCCGCGGTTGGCAACCATGAATTGGCCGGCACGATCCTTGGCATACACCACTCCGGGTACCGCATCGGTAAACATACGCAACAGCATGCCGGCCTGGTCGCGTTCGGCTTCCATCCGTTGCCGGTCCTCGATGTCTAGCAGTACCCCCGGGAAGCGGACCGCCTTACCGTCGGGGTCTAGCTCTACTCTGCCGTTGGCTTCGACCCAGCGGAGTGTACCATCCCTGTGCCAAACCCTATATTCGCACCTGTATGCGCCCCCCCGCCCCATCACTTCCTCGATCGCCGCCGAGACGCGGTCGCGATCCTCGGTGTGAATGGATTCCATAACGAGTTCCAGTGGGAGGCCCGACTTACACAGTGCCTCGTCGAGTCCGAAGGTGGCGGCGAAGCGGGCGTCTGCAATAAAGCGATTGTCCGGTATCGTCCAAACCCAGGTCCCAACGATGGCGCCCGCATCCAGCGCCAGTTGCACGCGTTCGGCCGCGTTCGCTGCATCTGCTGCCATTTTCTTATGCTCAGTGATATCGCGAACGAACACGGCCAGGCCCGCATCGACCCTGTAGGCGCGTGCTTCATACCAACACATTCCTTGTTGTGCTGATACGTGGGAATAGTCGTGTCGCTCCGGTGTACCACTGGCACTGACGCGTTGGCACATAGCGTTGACTGAAGCCAGCCCGTCTTCCGAGAATAGGACCTCGAGCTCCTCGCCGATCAGATCGCCTTTCGCCTTAATCAGGCGCGAAGCGGCATCATTGACTTCCAGCACGCGGAAATCGGGTCCCAGCAACAGGAACGCCTCGTCCATGTTGGTTAGCACACCGCGATGCCGGGCCTCGCTTTCGGCCAACCGCTGCTCGACCAGAACCTGAGCAGTGATCTCGGTACACGCGCAGAACAATCCGTCGATTTCCGAACTTTCCCCTCGCACTGGAGAATAGAAAAAGGAAAAATGAGTTTGCTCCGGATAGCCGTGCCGGTGTACCACCAACGGGATGTCCTGCATCTGCACGGGCTCGCCTCTCAGAGCAGAAGATACTATCGGCTGGAGTTCCTCCCGGATCTCGTACCAGACGTCTAAGAAGTCCCGGCCAAGCGCATCTGGATGCTTGTTTCCGAGGATTTCTGCATAGCAATCATTATAGATAAGAGTACGCGTGGCACCCCACGCTACAAACATCGGTTGGTTTGACGCCAACATGATCCCCACCAACGTCTTCAGTGACGACGGCCAGGCTGCTGATGCACCCAGGGGTGTCTGCTCCCAGGCGAAGGCCCGTAACCGCGCACCCATTGCACCGCCGCCAGCCAAAAAGTGTGGTGTTTCTTTTGTCAATTGGTTCTACCCATAACGTCAGTGAGAATGACTGACGCGCAATGGCGAGGCAGTCCAGAGAGCACAGCGAACGTGTTCAATACACTTTTTAGTCGAATTAGTCATCACTCAACAGCTGCTCATTTCTCAGAAATGATAATTATTAAAGAAACCTCTAGTCACTTTGTAGTGCTCGATTTCCTCATATGTGATTTTTAATGCACCAGATTCACTAAGCTATAATTCTTCGTATTTGGCTATGCGAGAGGGTTGGTGGATGCGTATCAATGATAAACTGCGACTCATTATTAACAAGCTCATGAATTGCAGCAAGAGGGTCCAGACGGTGTGTTAGTGAAAGTGCAGCCTTGGCTCATCTCGTATGTATAAACCATTTCCACTCAATTTAGCTAAGCGCAATGATATAAATGATTCACTCTCCGACCTAGCATGAACTGATTGATTACCAACTCCTACTCAACAACCAACATCATCTATGTAGGATGCAACATTAAAAACTTTCTGCCCGCAAACAATATGGAAGGCTAGCTAACCTGCGCGCGTCTATTTACTTTTAATTTACGCAATTTACCATGTAAACATCAAGGTCGAAAGCACCTTGATGAGTAAATTATCTTCCCCAGAGGGTATTCCTGAGAAGGCTCAGTAATATTCGGCTTGGTGTTTGATAGGTTTAAACCGCTCAAATATCTATTTGAAGGGGAATTTGAAGTTAAATGTCTGCCTCTTTTTGTTATTTGGAACTTCGCTGTGCTTTAACCTAAAACCGCTATTGGTACAAATCGGACGATAAATTAATAAATTTCTTACTATCTATCTTTATTATCTTTTGGCTGGCCCACCATTGCCGTGAATACTCATATTTACCGGGTAAGCAACCGTACCAAGTTTGCCATGGGTAAAACTGTAGAAAAGCTGCTCAAAGTGGTACTGCGGGAGTTCAAAGTGGATCTCCATAACTGGCTTATTTTGCATGGCCGCTATACCTGTATCGCCCGCAAGCCCCGGTGTGGTTCATGCATTATTGAAGATTTGTGTGAGTACAAGGACAAGACTGACGAGTGAAATCGTCAATAAAATTTGTGCTCCCCAGCAATATTTTTTCCGTCTTAAAGCGATATTGTTCTCGTAATGCCGGGGTCCCCATCGGTACCCTTTGAGTTAGACCTGTAGTTGTTAGTTGGAGATCGCGGCTTCCGCCGCGATGACTCAAATGGTGGACAGTGGAGGCTCTCCGCCATGACTTTATGGGTGGATAAAGCCGCCTACGCTGCCATAGCGACAGTTCCCGTCCTCGCCTACTCCTGATACCTTTCCCACTCTTCAATCACAATCCAGCCGTCGACGTATACGGTAACCGGGCGCTTGGCATCGTACACAATGCCCTGGTCGTAAAAGTCGCTGATTTGCTGTTGGGTGAGTGTGAGTGGTTTTTGCCGATAAAAATCTTTCATTAATACCGGGCGGTCAAATTCAACATGCTCGCGGGCTGGCACGGGATCCTTGTAGCCGATCCGGCCTACCTTGAAGGTGATCTGGTCCGCTGATACTCCTGTAACTTTTAGCAGGATGTACCGCACGCGGGGATCAGTTTGCGGGTCGATGGCCTGATAATCGATAAACACAAAGTCGCTTTTGCGCAGATCGGTGGCGATATCTGCTGCGGTTTGTTTATCGTAGCTTTGCCAGCAAAAATAGCCGGCAATAAGCACTGCCGCCAGCAGGAGTTCAATATGCAGCGAGGCCCGGGTTTTTATCCCGGAGAGCCACCCGGTGGAGAGATGGCTGGTATTTGCTTGAGGATGGGTATTCACCGTATGACAGTCCTTTGTCAGTGTTCACGCTTCTGTTGTACCAAATTTAACCAGTTTATGACAGAGTTATTCACATGGGAATGAGCCGCCGGCTGTCCCACCCACCCTCAACAGGAATTTAGCCATGCGCATTCAACCTCACGCCATTGTCTGGCTATGCACCTTGGTTTTGCTACTGGGCTGCGTCCGCGCTGGCGCGGTGGAAGTGATCGCCCACCGCGGAGCTTCGGGCTACCTCCCTGAACATACGCTGGAAGCAGCCACGCTGGCTTATGCCCAGCAGGCCGATTATATCGAGCAGGATGTGGTGGCCAGTAAAGATGGGGCGCTGGTGGTGCTGCATGATATTTATTTAGAAACCGTAACCAATGTCGATCAGCACTTTGCCGGTCGCGCCCGCGACGACGGGCATTTTTATGCATTGGATTTTACCCTGGCCGAATTACGGCAACTGCAGGTGCACAGCCGCGAGAATGCGAAGCAGCAGCCGGTGTTTGCTAACCGTTACCGCGGCGTGCCAAGTGGCTTTGGTATCGCCACATTAGAAGAGCACATCGCACTTATCACCGAACTTAATCGTCAGACCGGCCAGCATATCGGCATGTACATCGAAATTAAAGCGCCAGCCTGGCACCGTAAAAATGGTGTGGATCTTTCGCACCAGATCCTGCAGGCGCTAAAGCACCCGGCGATGGTACAAACGGGCACGCCGGTAACAATACAGTGCTTCGATTTTAAGGAAGTCAGACGGCTGCGAAATGAGCTGGATTATAAAGGCAGGCTGGTACAATTGGTGGCAGAGAATAGCTGGCAGGAATCGGCCACTGATTATGACTGGCTACTGACACCGGCGGGGTTAAAAGCTGTGGCTAAGGTGGCAGATGGGATTGGCCCTTGGATCCCGATGCTGGCTGACAGTACGAAAAAGTCCCCACCCGCAGTGGCTGCCTGGGTGGGTCAGGCGCGGCAGCTGGGGCTGCTGATCCACCCTTATACCTACCGTTCCGATGCTCCTGCACTCAACATGCAGGCCGACACGCTGCTGAAATGGTTGCTGCACACTGTGCAGGTGGATGGCGTATTTACCGACCAGGTGCCGCCGGTGCGCCGCCAGCTAAGCCAGGGCCGGCTTAGCTTTTCGACAACTGCACCACCACCCGGCGGTTAAGCGCGCGGCTGTCGCTGGTATCATTGGGTGCGATATGGCGTTTTTCGCCATGTCCGTTGACCTCGATGCGGGCCTGCTCTACCCCCAATGTGGCCAGATATTCTTTGACCTGATTGGCGCGTTTGATGGATAACTGCTCGTTGCTCCAGCGCCCGCCATAACTGTCGGTATAGCCGTCTAACAAGACCAGTTCAAGATTGCTGTCTTCTCTTAAATACTGGCCGATCATTTCCAAGCGCTTTTGTGAATAGTCGGTCAGTTCGGTGCTGCTTTTTTCATAAGACAGTACGGTGTAGGCGATATCGTCAAAGCTAAACGGCAACAGGTTAGACACGCACTGCACAAATTGCTGGTAGGTGCCCATAAAATTACTGGCGTTAAGCGCCACCGCAATCTTGTCATTACGGTTGTACCAATCCTGATAATACAGGGTGGGCCAAAAGCCTTTTTCAAGCTCGCTAAGCATGGTCCAGGCGGCATCCTCCGGCAGGTCGCCATTGTACTGGCGGCGCAACTGCATCTCGGCGATGGGCCGGGCCTGTTGGCCGGGCATCCAGCGCGGCGGGACCGAATACACTGCGGCAATACCGGCCTTTTTAGGCAGCAAGGCCATCTGCATTTCAAATTCCATATTCAGCTGCTTGGCTGCCACACTGGTGAACGTGGCTTTACCATAACCGGGCACTTCGTGAGCCAACTGGCATTGCAGCCGGGTTTGATCTGCCAGTAGCCAGTCTGATGACGCCACGGGCGCGGCATACTGGCGCATAGCGCCATGACCGGAAAAAGACATCATCCCGCTTAACAATATTAAAATGATCAGTCTGTTCATCGTGTGCCTGCTAGCATAAAAACCCTATCAATGGGGTTATCGTCCGGATGGACAAAAAGTTTAGCAGTAATCTGGCGCTCTCGCGTCACCGGCGGGGTAGATATAGCCTGGCAATATTGCGATAATTTGATTTTTGACTTGCCCCGGCCGCATTGGCCCGAGCACGCTGCCCATGAGGTTTTATGTCTGACGACACCCCTACTCTGTCGACCCGCTTTCGCGGCTATTTTCCGGTGGTCATTGATGTTGAAACAGCCGGTTTCAATGCCGCCACCGACGCGTTACTGGAACTGGCAGCGGTGACGGTAAAGATGGATGAAAACGGTGATTTACAGCCCGATCAAACCTTTCATGCTCATATTACCCCGTTTGAAGGAGCAAACTTAGAGCCTGCTGCGCTGGAGTTTAACGGCATCGACCCGCATTGTGCGCTGCGCGGTGCCATCGCGGAAAGTGAGGCGATGAAAGAGCTGTGCAAGACCATCCGCAAAGCGCAAAAAGCTGCCGGCTGCCAGCGCTCGGTGATTGTGGCGCACAATGCCACCTTTGATCAAAGCTTTGTTAACGCAGCGATTGAACGCAGCAACATCAAGCGCACGCCGTTTCATCCGTTTGTCTCGTTTGACACCACCTCGCTGGCCGGCCTGGCATTAGGCCAAACTGTGCTGGTCAAGGCCTGTCAGGCGGCAGGCATTGCGTTTGACCAAAAAGAAGCCCACAGTGCGCTGTATGATGCCAGCCGCACCGTGGATTTATTCTGCTATATGGTGAATCGCTATCGCGCTCTGGGCGGCTGGCCGTTACCGGCCGACGACGATACCGACAAGGCGAAAAACGCATAAAAAAAGGCCGCCTGAAACAGGCGGCCTTATTTGTCTTAAAGCGCTATCAGCCTTACAGGCCTTCTGCTTCTTCAGACAGGTATTTAGCTACGCCTGCAGGGCTGGCGTCCATACCGGCTTTACCTTCAGTCCAGCCAGCCGGGCACACTTCACCGTGCTCTTCGTGGAAGCTTAGCGCGTCAACCATACGCAGCATCTCATCGATGTTACGGCCCAGCGGCAGGTCGTTGATAACCTGGTGGCGAACCATGCCTTCTTCGTCAATCAGGAACGAACCACGGAAAGCCACACCAGCTTCTGGATGCTCAACGTCGTACGCTTTACAGATTTCGTGCTTCACGTCGGCAACCAGCGGATATTTAACCGGGCCAATACCGCCTTCGTTTACTGGGGTATTACGCCATGCATTGTGCGAAAATTGTGAATCGATAGACACACCGATCACTTCCACACCACGCTGCTTGAATTCTTCAAAACGCTTGTCAAAAGCGATCAGCTCAGATGGACACACAAAGGTGAAGTCCAGCGGGTAGAAAAAGACTACTGCTTTTTTACCCTTGATGGTTTCGCTCAGGGTAAAACTATCTACAATTTCACCGTTGCCTAACACAGCTGCGGCTGTGAAATCTGGGGCCTGACGGCCTACTAATACGCTCATGCTTTACTCCATACAGAATAAGTTATTGTGCTTAGTTAGCTAAGCTATTTATATAAATCGCCTCTTACCGGCGTAAGCAATATTGGTGCGAATTTGAAAAAACCAAGCTCGATTCAGCTGATAGAAAATATTCATCGGTAAATCAGTGAGATTGCAAAAACCTCAGAACAAACCAAAGCCATTCACTTGCAAGTCACGTAAATAGCAATTATTATCATTTGCAACAGTGATTGGAGAGCAGTTCCATGTACGTATGCATGTGTTATGGCGTAACAGACAAAGCCATCAAACAAGCCGTTGAAACCCAAGGCGCAGGCAACCTGCGTGAATTACGTGAAGTAATGGATATTGGTAGCCAGTGCGGCAAATGCATCGCCATGGCCCAGCAGATCATCGATAACACCATCATCGACGATTCGTTATTTAAAGATGTTGGCTAAGTATTAAAACTGCCACAGCGCCTGCGCATAAAAAAAGGCGCCATTGATCCCCGCCGGTGAGGTGGGCGGATACAAGGCCCCCACCCGCTCACGATACGGGTTTAAAGAAGGCCGCTCGTCGGTCAGATTGACCGCCCCCGCTGCCAGCGTCCAGCGTTCTGATAACATCCAGCTAAGCTCTGCATCCAGCGTCACCATATCCTCGCCAGTAATATCCAGACCCGCTGAGGCGTCCAGATGATCTTCGTAAAAACTGCCGTAATAATTGGCGCGCCACAATAGCGACACATTTTGCCAGTGATGACGGGTTGTCAGGGTGCCGCGCACCGCCGGCAGATTGTCTTCGAGCATGCGCATCCGCGACGCAGTCAGATTAGGCTTAAGGTTCACCTGGCCATCCTCGCTAGCCACCGGATACAACGAAATTCGCTCTACCTGGGTATCAGTCCAATTGATGGCCAGATCCACATCATGCAGCAGCGCCCCCTGCGACAGCGACCAGTGGGCCACCAAATCAATCCCCTGAGTACGGGTATCAAAATCATTGGCAAAAAACTTGGCGGCAGCGTAGCGACTGGCATCGGTTTGCCCGATGCGGGCCAGCGCCTGTATATCAGCCGCCGATAAGGGGATTGCCGAGGTCGTACTGATGCGATTACGCAGATCTATATTAAAATAGTCCAGGGTCACGTAGGCGGTCTCCCCCCAGGTGGCCACCAGCCCCAGACTACGATTTACAGACTCTTCCGGCTGCAGCAGCTGCGCCCCCAGTTGCACCGAGATGGGATGGGTGGGCGGCAGCGTTGCCTGATCTTCCAGCCCGTTTGCTGCAAACGCGGTGGTGACATTGATTACATTGGCCTGGCCCACCGTGGGGGCTTTGAAGCCGGTACTTAATGAGCCGCGCACCGCCAGCGCCGGGCTTAGCGCATAGCGGGCGCTGATCTTGCCATCAAAGGTGGTCCCGAAGTCAGTAAAACGCTCATGCCGGACCGCCATACCGGCGCTGTAGCGCTCGGCCTGCAGCAGGACGTCTGAATACACCGCGTAATTACTGCGGCTCCAGTGCCCGGCGGCAGCAGGTTGATAGCCGGGAAAACCGTTTGAGCCCACACTGAAGCCCTGCGCGGCCAATGGCCCGGCCTGCCAGGATGCCACATCGCCGGCTTGCTGATGATAGGTTTCACTGCGCCACTCTGCGCCGACATTGACCTGCAGAGGTGCCTGTGTCAGCGGCCAGGAGAAAGGCCGGCTAAAGTCCAGATTGGCAGTGCGCTCCACCTGCTTGACCCCACCGGGGGAAAACTGCTGCGGCGAGGCCGGGCCCAGCGATGGATTGACCGTGTTCACCAGGCTGTAGTCGATATGAGAATAGCCCAGCCCGGCACTGATATCATATTGCCAGCCGCTATCCAACTGGCCCTCAAAACCGGAAAAGACACTGCCATCATTGATCACCCCACCAAACCGCGGGGTAAAGCCGCCGGCATACCACTCATTGTAGGCAAAGCAGTTGCGCCCCACAGCGGTGCTGTTATCGGCGATAAGCGCATAATCTGGCTGGCTGAGCACATTGCCGCTAGTAATGGTTACCTGCGGGCAGGCAATCCCCTGATTGAGCCCGTCTAAATCTGCCACCAGCAAAGCACTCCGATCATCGGCCTGCACAAACACGCCTTCGCGGCCGTGCGGATTACGATAGTAAAAGCCGCCATTGATATCGCGCTGAGCCAGGGTGGCAAAGCCGTACCAGGCGTGCTGGTCAGAAAACCGGTAGCCCAGATTGGCTGCCGCTTTGACATCATGATTGACTTTTAAGGTACCCCACACCTGGGCCGGCTCAGGCACCGCCAGGTTGCCGGCATCGCGCAGCGCCTGGGCATCGCTACGCTGTACCGACCGGGAAGTGGGTTGTTGCTGGCGGTACTCGACCGTGAAATTGGCAAAGCCCTGGGATGATAACGGCAGGCCCAGATTGCCTTGCAGCTGCACCATCTGGCCATCGCCGGCACCGAACTGGCCGGTTTTTACTGCCAGCATGCCGCCTTCGCTGGCATCTTTTAAAACAAAATTGATCACACCGGCAATGGCGTCAGAGCCGTATTGCGCCGCCGCCCCATCACGCAGCACTTCAACCTGCTGTAACGCAGTGGCCGGTAACACAGAAATATCGGGGCCTTGCGCGCCATCTGATAACCCGCCGCCCAAGAAGGTGATCACCGCAGAGCGATGGCGACGTTTACCGTTTAACAGCAGTAGGGTGTGGTCCGAGGCCATGCCGCGCAGATTGGCCGGGCGGACCAGGCTGGTGGCATCATTGATCGGCTGGTCGTTGACATTTAGCGACGGGATGGCGGTGGCCAGCATGCTGACCAGATCGGTGCCTCCCTGGGCATTAAACGCGCTGGCTGAGATGATATCCAGCGGCACATTGGAGCTGACCACTGAGCGCGGGGCATTGCGACTCCCCACCACCGCGATGCGCTCCAGACCAAATTCCATCGACGTTTCACTGGCTGCTTCCGGTGAGCTGGCCGGGGCGCTGGCCTGACGCAGGTAATCTTTATGCCGCACACTCAGGCGGCCACTGGCATCCACCTGCACCGCCAGCTCAGTGCCGGCCAGCAAAGCCTGCAGCCCTTCCTGTAAGGTGTACTCTCCCTGGAGTCGGTTGGTGGTGATATTGGCAATAACATCATAGTCAAAAAGCAGCGTGGTATCGGCCTGGCGGGCAAACTCGGTCAGGGCCTGCTGAGCTGACTGCCCTTCAATGGTAAATGCGTAAGTTTGAGGCGCAGCCGCGCGCGCCGGACCTGAGCCGGCGGCCAGCAGCAGCATTACACACGCACGAAACCATCCCGTCATTAGCATTATTATTTAGCGGCCCATGCGGTTTGCCGCCCGGCAGATCCCGGGCCCGACTATCGCATGCCTGGCCAATATTCGATTTTTTCAATACTGGCACAGGTTTGAAGGAAAAAAAACCGCTATATCTTAACTCTGCGCTGGTGCGGGGCTGGCCTGACGCAACTTGATGGTCATGCCTTCGCGTTCGTGTTGAATATTGAAGCTGGTACGTAACGCCGCCAGCAGGCCACTGATATCGCCCACTTTGAAATAGCCGGCCACCCGCTTGTGCTGCAGGGCTTCATCTTCAATGGCAAAGGTCACCGGTGTATAGCGGCCAATCTCCTGTAGCGCCGAGGCCAGCGGCTCGGCTTTAAATACAATCATGCCCTGCTGCCAGGCCAAATCCTCTTGCACTGCTTCATCGCTTAGCTGTTGGCGAGGGCCAATCTCACCGGCGATGCGGGTTTTTTCACCGGAGACCACCAGCGATTCGGCTGCGGCATTGTCCGGGTCAATTAACGCAGTTGCGCTTGAGCGTTCTGGCTGTGCGCTGGCCTGGCGCACCAGGACCCGGCCTTCGGTCACCACCAGCTCAAAGGCTTTGTCATCGGTGAGCTGCATATTAAACGCGGTGCCGATAGCGGTCACAGTATTGTCACCGGCTTCCACTACAAATGGCCGGTAATGGTCATGGGCCACGGTAAAATGCGCTTCGCCGCGTTGGAGCGAGATGCGGCGCGCATCGCCGCTAAAGTCGATCTCTATTATCGAGTTGGTGTTCATCTGTACCAGCGAACCGTCCGCCAGCTTGATATTACGCTGCTCGCCGATGGCGGTGGCAATGCGCTGAGCAGCAGCAACGGTGTTCGACGGTTCATGGTTTAACCAGGGAATGGCGCCCAACAGCATCAGCCCCAGCCCGCCAATCAACAACGAGGCTGCAATGGCATGCTTACCGCGGCCCCACAGGGCCTGCCACTTGGCTGCCCGTGGTTTTACCGCGCGAGCGGCAGAGAGGGTTTTGACCGTGGACAACACGGTCATTTCGTCCCATAAACTAGCCAGCTCTTCGAGCATCCGACGATGACCGCTGCTGGTTTCCAGCCAGGCTTGCAGCTGCTGGGTTTCCTGTTCACTCAGCCCGCGATCAATTTTGCTGATCCACTCGGCTGCCTGCTCATAAATTGCCTGTTTACTGGTAAATTGCCGAATGTTGTTCATTGACTGCGAACACCCTGATTTGGCCTCTGGCTGCCACTGGGTTCGGCAGCCTGAGAAAGATTAGCCAGATACCGCGAACACATCAGTAGTCCCTTGGCGACGTGCTTTTCCACTGTGCTTTCACTTAGCTCCAGCAGTTCGGCGATATCCTTTTGTTTCATTCCATACACTTTTTTAAGCAAAAAGACGCGCTTTACATCCACCGATAAGGTTTCCGCCGCACGACAAAAATGCACAAAGCGTTCTTTGCTTTCCACATCGTTATCTAAACTGTAACCAATCAGATCATACGGTAAGGTATCCATGTCCTCCACCGCGTCATTTAACTGTTGCGCGGCACTGGTGACATAATTGAGCGCCAGATTACGCACTGTGCGCAACATGTAAGACCGCTGAAATTCGATTTCCTGATTAAGCTCGGCTTCGTAGCTTTTGATATAGGCTTCCTGCACGATATCTTCAATATCGTCGGGGCTCACGATCGCACTGACCGCGCGCATCAGCTTGCTGCGGTATTTTAAGTAGGTATCGGTCAGGCTCGACGTCTTTGTCATTAAACTTTTCTAATTAATATAATAAGTTACTTTATTTGCCATCATGCAATATCGTTGCGGTATTGTCATCCGTTGTGCAACGAGTAAGGGGGCCTGATGCCCCCTTGCCAGGTTAGAACGTGTAAATACCGCGCAGATAGTAGAACCCGCCATTGATGCCAATGGGTGAGGTTACCGGGTACGCCGCCCCTGCCACTTCTGTATCATATAGCACGTTTTCGTCCGGATACTCATCCAGCGCGTTCTTGGCACCGGCTACCAGCTGTATGTTGTCGTTTACATAGTAGCCGACTTCCAGATCCAGGGTAACTTCACTGCCGATATCATCAATGGGTAATGCAGAGTCCAGGTGGTCCTCGTAGATGCTGCCGAAGTAGTTCACCCGGCCCAGCAGGCGCCAGTCACCATTAGTGTGATTGGCAGTCAGGCTCCAGCGAACGGCCGGCAGGTTATCTTCCAGCATCCGGATCCGCTCGGCAGAAATGTTGCCGGAAGCCTGATCCACTTCGGTGGAGGTCCAGTTATAGGCCAGTGAGTATTTAGTGTTGCCGCCCAGCATATCGTGGCTGTAGTTGGCGACCACATCCACCCCTTCGGTGGTGGTATCAAAGTCATTGGTAAAATAGCTGACTTCGGTAAAGCTGGAAGCGTCACTGACCCCTTGCGCTAACAGGGTGGCGATGTCTTCTTCGGTCAGCTTGATCCCAGAGGTGGTGCTGATGCGGTCGGTAACCTCGATGTTGTAGTAATCCACAGTGACAAACAGGCCATTGTCAAAGTTGGCCACCACACCCAGGCTCATGCTTTCAGACTCTTCCGGGGTCAGCACGGTACCGCCTTTTTGTACCGAAATGGGATCGGTCGGCGGCAAGGTAGCCCGGTCAATCAGCTCACCGTCGGTACCAAAGGCAGTGGTAACGTTACGCACATTGCTTTGGCCAATGGTCGGCGCTTTAAAGCCGGTAGAGATGGCACCACGCAACGCCAACGCATCAGTTAACTGCCAGCGGGCCGAAATTTTACCCTTGGTTGTGTCACCAAAATCTGAAAAGTCTTCGTAGCGCACCGCACCGGCCACCAGGAAGTCGTCGGTCAGATACATCTCTGCATCCAGATAAAAGGCAATATTGTGGCGCGAGGCTTCATTCTGGCTACGGGCTGATAAGCCAGGGAAGCCGTTTGAGCCAATCCCAAATCCTTGGGACGCCAGTGGCCCGATTTCATACGAGGCGGTGTCGCCGGCCAAGCTTTCATAGGTCTCGTGGCGATACTGGAAACCACCAGCCACAAACAGCGGCTCACTCATGCCGATATCCACCGGCTTGGTCAGACCCAGGTCAAAGGTTTGCTCTGACTGGGTGTAGCGGCCAGGCTTGAAGGTAGTGGGTGTGTCCGGGCCCAGTGACGGGTTAACGGTGTTGGAAATGGCGAAATCGATTTCGTTTTCACCCAGGCTCAGGCTGACATCATAGGTTAAGTCATTGGCCAGCTCGCCCTTGGTACCAAACACCAGTGACATGTCGGTGACCGTGCCGCCAAACCGTGGGGTAAAGCCGCCAGGGAATAATTCGTTAAAGGCAAAACAGTTTTGCCCTACCGCAGTACTGTTATCTGCAATCAGGCCATAATCGGCATCATCCAATACATTGCCGTCGGTGATCCGCACCTGCGGGCACTGCACGCCGGTGCCGACACCGTCTAAATCGCCCACCAGCAACAAGGGTGTGCCATCATCATCCACGCCACCGTCGTTCACACCGCCACGGGTATGGGGGTTACGGTAATAAAAGCCACCTTCCACTTCACGCTCGGCATAGTTACCAAACATATACGCCTGAGCATTGTTGTTCAGCTCCAGGCCCAGGTTGGCAATCAGTTTAATATCGTCTTTGATTTCCGGGTTACCCCAGATTTGCGCCGGGTCAGCCACAAAGGTATTGCCCGCGGCAATCAGGCCGGCAGCATCATCACGCTGCACACTGCGCGAGGTCGGATCGGCGGTGCGGTATTCGGCACTGACGTTGATAAAGCCATCATCGCTCAGTGGCATACCCACGTTACCGCTGATCTGCACCATGTCGCCATCGCCTTCATAAAACGAGCCGTAGCGCGCTTCCACAATGCCGCCTTCATCGGCATCTTTGAGTACAAAGTTCACAACACCGGCAATAGCATCCGAGCCGTACTGAGCCGCCGCGCCATCACGCAGGACTTCAACCTGTTTAAGTGCCACCGCGGGGATCACCGAGATATCCGGGCCCTGAGCACCATCTGACAAGCCGCCGCCCAAAAAGGTAATAACCGCAGAGCGGTGGCGGCGCTTGCCATTCAGCAGCACCAGGGTGTGGTCTGAGGCCATGCCGCGCAGGTTGGCCGGGCGTACTAAAGAAGAAGCATCATTGATGGGCTGGTCATTCACGTTAAACGAGGGCACCACTGTTTGCAGCATAGACACCATGTCGGTGCTGCCCTGGTTTTTGAATTCTTCGCTGGAAATGATGTCGATGGGCACCGGTGACTCGCCCACCGAACGCGGTGCCGCGCGGGTCCCGACAACCGCAATTTGTTCAACTTCTTCTGGCTCATCGCTCACGGCCTGCTCGGCCAGTTCCTGCGCAACAGCAGTATTAAACGCCAGCACTGAAAAGGCAGCCGACGCTGCACACACAGTGCGGATGGTTTTGGTCAGTAAAGACACAGATGTTTTCATTATTTTTCCCCGGATAGGATGAGAATTAACCAGCCTGGGAGACAGGCTTATTATTTTTGGTTTAGCTGGTTAATCCCATATTCACTTGTTGTTTAAGCAGCGCCGCATGGCACCCCTTGCAGCCTGTTATAAAACAATAAAGCCAGAGAAAACAAACAATTTAAGATAAAAATAATATCTTTTTTCAAACCATAGAGGAAAACGATTTGTGAGTTGTCTATATAGATTGAGGCATTATTCAGGCACAAAAAAACGGGCCATTTTATGCCCGTTTTTTTGCGTTTTGCCGGTTAGCCTGACTTAGTCGGCTTTTTGCTTGGCAGCCGCTTCTTTGATAATTGGCTGCAGCTCATTTTGCTGGAACATCTCGATGATGATATCGCAACCGCCGATTAACTCGCCTTCGACCCACAACTGTGGAAAGGTCGGCCAGTTGGCATATTTTGGTAATTCAGCACGGATATCCGGGTTTTGCAGAATATCCACATAAGCAAACTGCTCACCACACGACATCAGCGCCTGAACCGCCTGGGCAGAAAAACCACAGCTGGGCAGTTTGGGAGACCCTTTCATGTACAGCAGGATCGGATTTTCGGCAATCTGTTCTTTAATTTTGGTGACGGTGGCGTCTGTATTACTATTTTCCATTCAAACCTCACTTGTGCAATGTATGCCCGTAATATGGGCATGACCGGCCAATCTTTCAAGGCGATTATCATAGCACAACCGGCAGGGTCCCAGATACCGGTAGAGCGCGCGCCATGCCCGATGTAGCCAGGTTAAATTCTTTGTCAGGCAGTGATCTGATTGGTTCTGGCAGCGCTATGAGAAGGGTATCGGTACATTAACCCATTCACCACTGACCCGGCGATTTTCCGTTCACATCGGCAAAATCATAAATTTGTCATTGGGTTATGTAAATTCGCCCTTATAATTTTGGGAGCTAAGACCGATGAAGGTAAGGGTTTGAACCACACAGCCGGGCGGTTGTGATGCCTTCACTTAAATTATCACCAATATGGAGACTCGTAATGGCTTTTGAATTACCAGCATTACCTTATGAAAAAAATGCCCTGGAACCGCATATTTCAGCTGAAACGCTGGAGTATCACTATGGTAAACACCACGCTACCTACGTATCCAAACTGAATGGGCTGGTAGAAGGCACAGAAAACGAAAACAAGAGCCTGGAAGAAATCATCAAATCTTCTTCTGGCGGTTTGTTCAACAATGCTGCCCAGGTCTGGAACCACACCTTTTACTGGAACGGTTTGAGCCCGAACGGCGGCGGTGAGCCAAGCGGCGAGCTGGCTGACGCCATCAAAGCCAAGTGGGGCTCATTTGCCGACTTCCAGGCGGCGTTCAATGACAAAGCCACCGGTAACTTCGGCTCAGGCTGGACCTGGTTGGTTAAAACCAGCGACGGCAGCCTGGATATCGTCAACACTGACGATGCTGAAACCCCAATCTCTGGCAATGAGCACACACCACTGTTGACTGCCGATGTCTGGGAACATGCTTACTACATCGATTACCGCAATGCGCGTCCGAAGTACCTGGAAAACTTCTGGGCCATCGTGAACTGGGAATTCGTGGCAGACAACTTTGCCAAGTAAGATCACTCGGTCTTAAGATGCCAAAAAAACCCGCTATCAGGCGGGTTTTTTTTGGTTAAATAAAATGTAATAAAACTCGTAAGTCAAATGACCTAAGTGATTGAAAGAAAGTTCCCATTTTCATAGAACATTTCTTTTTGCACTATTCCTAAATATCGTCAAAAAAAATTTCGCTTTTTAAAATACCGACTAAGCTGAAAGTAAGGGGAACCGTTTTCAGACTTAGAGGTATGCATGGGCATTTTTGAACATTACCAACAACGGTACGAAGAACGTCAGCAAGAAGAATTCACTATTCAGGAATTTTTAGATATCTGCAAGGCGGATCCGGCTGCCTACGCCAATTCTGCCGAGCGTTTGCTGCAGGCAATCGGCGAACCGCAGATGATTGATACTGCCAACGATCCTGCGCTTAGCCGGTTATTTTCAAACCGGGTAATCGCCCGTTACCCGGCCTTCAATGAGTTCTATGGGATGGAAGAATCCATCGAACAAATTGTGTCTTATCTGCGTCACGCAGCGCAGGGCCTGGAAGAGAAAAAACAAATCCTATACCTGTTAGGCCCGGTGGGTGGCGGTAAATCGTCACTGGCCGAACGGCTCAAAGAATTGATGCAAAAAGTGCCGATTTATTGCCTTAAAGGCTCTCCGGTCAATGACCATCCATTTTGTTTATTTGACTTCACCGAAGACGGTGCCATTTTGGAACAAGAATATGGCATTCCCAGCCGGTATCTGAAAACCATCATGTCACCTTGGGTGCGTAAACGGTTGCATGAGTACAACGGCGATATCAGCCAGTTTAAAGTGGTGCGGGTGTACCCATCCATTCTTGACCAAATCGCGATTGCCAAAACCGAACCCGGGGATGAAAACAACCAGGATATTTCCTCGCTGGTGGGTAAAGTCGATATTCGCCGCCTAGAGCAATATGCCCAGAATGATCCCGATGCTTACAGCTATTCAGGCTCGCTGTGTAAAGCCAATCAGGGTCTGATGGAATTTGTAGAAATGTTTAAAGCGCCGATCAAGGTGCTGCATCCACTATTAACTGCCACCCAGGAAGGCAACTATAACCCTACCGAAGGTTTTTCTGCCCTGCCCTTTGATGGCTTGATCCTGGCGCACAGTAACGAGTCTGAATGGCAGTCGTTCCGCAACAACAAAAATAACGAAGCCTTTTTAGACCGGGTTTACATCGTTAAGGTGCCGTATTGCTTGCGGGTCACCGAAGAAATGAAGATCTACCAAAAACTGCTGGATCACAGTGAATTGACAGGCGCACCCTGTGCCCCGGATACGCTGGAATGTTTGGCCCAGTTTACGGTGCTGTCGCGACTTAAAGAGCCGGAAAACTCCAGTGTTTACTCGAAGATGCGGGTGTATGACGGTGAAAGCCTTAAGGACACCGATCCTAAAGCCAAATCCTACCAGGAATACCGCGACTACGCCGGCGTCGATGAAGGCATGGAAGGGCTCTCTACCCGCTTTGCCTTTAAAATCTTATCGCGGGTATTTAACTTTGACCATCAGGAAGTGGCTGCCAACCCAGTACATCTATTCTATGTATTAGAGCGGCAGATTGAACGCGAGCAATTCCCGCAGGAAACAGCCGATCGTTACCGGGAGTTTTTGAAAGGCTATCTGATCCCGCGCTATGTGGAATTTATTGGCAAAGAAATTCAGACTGCGTATCTGGAATCCTATTCTGAATATGGCCAGAACCTGTTTGACCGTTATGTAACTTATGCTGATTTTTGGATCCAGGACCAGGAGTATCGCGATCCGGAAACCGGCCAGTTGTTCGACCGGGCTTCTCTGAATGCCGAGCTGGAAAAAACCGAAAAACCGGCGGGGATCAGCAACCCGAAAGATTTCCGCAACGAAATCGTCAATTTTGTGTTGCGTGCCCGGGCCAATAATAGTGGTAAAAACCCGGCCTGGACCAGTTACGAGAAGCTGCGCACAGTGATCGAGAAAAAGATGTTCTCGAATACCGAAGATCTGTTGCCAGTGATCTCGTTTAACACCAAAGGCTCCACAGAAGATAAGAAAAAACATGATGATTTTGTCAATCGCATGACAGAAAAAGGCTATACCCAGAAGCAAGTCAGATTACTATGCGAATGGTATCTGCGGGTACGCAAAGCGTCGTAATTCCCACTCTGAGTAGGCTGTATAAGAAGGTGCTTATGGCGCATTTTATAGACAGACGATTAAACAGTAAGGGCAAGAGCACAGTTAACCGCCAGCGTTTTTTACGCCGCTACAAGCAGCAGATCAAACGCGCGGTTTCTGATGCCATTGGCAACCGCTCGGTCACCGATCTGGAAAGCGGTGAGCAGATCAGCATCCCAACACGGGACATCAGTGAGCCGGTGTTTCATACCGGCCGCGGTGGCAAGCGCGATGTGGTACACCCCGGCAACGATCAGTTCACTACCGGCGATCGGATCGACCGCCCGCCTCAGGGCCAGGGCGGCGGGGCCGGCGAAGGCGAAGCCAGTAACAGTGGCGAAGGCCAGGATGACTTTGTGTTTTCCATTTCCAAGGATGAATATTTGGATTTGCTGTTTGACGATTTAGCCTTGCCAAATCTGCAAAAAACCCAGTTTGATAAAGTGGTGGAGTACGAAACCTATCGGGCTGGCTATCAAACCGATGGCGTGCCCAGTAATCTCGACATCGTGCGCTCGCTTAAAGGCTCAGTGGCCCGGCGTATTGCATTAACCGGTAGCGACCGTAAGCAGTTGCGCGAGCTGGAAGCCGAGCTGGCAGCACTGAAAGCCGATAAACATGACAATACCCTTGCCATTCTTGCGCTGGAAAAGGACATCGAAGCGCTAAAAGAAAAGATTGCCCGGGTACCCTTTATCGATACCTTTGATTTGCGCTTTAAAAATTATGACAAGCGCCCCATCCCCACCAGCAAGGCGGTGATGTTTTGTCTGATGGATGTGTCCGGCTCTATGGATCAGGCCACCAAGGATATGGCCAAGCGCTTTTACATTTTGCTGTATCTGTTTTTAACCCGCACCTATGAAAATGTCGAAGTGGTCTACATCCGCCACCATACCCAGGCCAAAGAAGTGGATGAACATGAGTTTTTCTACTCTCAGGAAACCGGCGGCACCATCGTCTCCAGTGCTTTGCGCCTGATGGATGAGATTGTTAAAAGCCGCTATTCGGATTCAAACTGGAATATCTATGCTGCCCAGGCCTCCGACGGCGACAACTGGGCGGATGATTCCCCGTATTGTCGGGAGATTTTGCTCAAAAATTTACTGCCTATCACCCGGTATTTTGCCTACATCGAGATCACCGAGCGCCAGCATCAAAGTTTGTGGCGTGAGTATCAGAATGTCGAACAGGCTTGCCAGAATTTTGTTTGTAAGCACATCCAAAGTGTGTCTGACATCTATCCGGTATTTCGCGAGTTATTTGCCCGTTCTGAACGGGCAGCTATGGGAGAATAGCATGGCACACGCAGCACCCCGGGCACGCACCCCGCTCAGCGACGGGCCTGACTGGACCTTTGATTTGATCGAGCAATACGAGCAGGAAATCGATCGTATCGCCACCAATTTTAAGCTGGATATCTACCCCAATCAGATTGAGGTGATCACCGCAGAACAAATGATGGATGCTTACGCCAGCATTGGCATGCCCATCAATTACAACCACTGGTCGTTTGGCAAAAAATTTATCCAGACCGAACAGCAATACCGCCGCGGCCAGATGGGTCTGGCTTACGAAATTGTGATTAACTCTGACCCCTGTATCGCCTACCTGATGGAAGAAAATACCATCACCATGCAAGCACTGGTGATGGCCCATGCCTGTTACGGCCACAATTCATTTTTTAAAGGCAACTATCTGTTTCAAACCTGGACCGACGCCAGCTCTATCATCGACTATCTGGTGTTTGCCAAAAATTACATCAGCAAGTGCGAGCAAAAATACGGTTCCAAAGAAGTTGAAGATATCATCGACTCCTGCCATGCGCTGATGAACTACGGGGTAGATCGCTACAAACGGCCCCAAAAGATTTCGTTACAAGAAGAGCGCAGCCGGCAAAAACAACGGGAAAAATATCTGCAGTCTCAAGTCAATGAGTTGTGGCGCACCCTGCCCGATGCCAAACAAAGTAAAGCGCCTGAAGCACCGCGCTTTCCGTCTGAGCCGCAGGAAAACCTGCTGTATTTTATTGAAAAAAATGCGCCTTTGCTGGACTCCTGGCAGCGCGAGCTGGTGCGGATTGTACGCAAGGTCTCGCAGTATTTTTACCCGCAAAAGCAAACCCAGGTAATGAACGAAGGCTGGGCTTGTTTCTGGCATTATCATATTTTATCGCAGTTGTATGAAGAAGGCCTGGTGACCGATCGGTTTATGATGGAGTTTTTGCACAGCCATACCAGTGTGGTGATGCAGCCTGAATATAACAGCCCCTATTATTCTGGCATCAATCCGTATGCGCTGGGCTTTAACATGTTTATGGATATTAAACGCATGTGTCAGTCGCCCACCGAGGAAGATTATAAGTATTTGCCAGAAGTGGCCGGCAAGGACTGGCTGGAAACTGTTCACTTCGCCATGCGTAATTTTAAGGACGAGAGCTTTATCAGCCAGTTTTTATCGCCCAAGCTGATCCGTGATTTTAAATTATTTGCGGTGGAAGACGATGCAGCTAACCCATACATCAGTGTCAGTGCGATTCATGATGAGCAGGGCTATCTGAAAATTCGGGAAAAACTGTCAGCGCAATATAATCTGAGTAATATTGAGCCCAATATTCAGGTGTACAATGTGGATGTGCGCGGCGACCGTTCGTTGACCCTACGCTATATTCCGCAGCGCGATATTCCGCTGGCCAATTCCAAAGATGAGGTGATGCGCCATCTGCACCGGTTATGGAAGTTCGATGTGATCCTGGAGCAGGAAACCCTCGACGATGAAGCCGAGGTGATTGCAGCCTGCCGGCGCACCGGTCGGGTGGCGTGAACGCCGTTTAATCAGGCCGGTTACACACCACTGCCAGATAATTGCCCGCCGGGTTCATATGCAGCCGCGAGGCGCCTGCCGGGCATTGTTCGCTAATATCCAGCCACACCTGCCATTGTGGCTCGGCAGTGGCACTGGGGCGCTCCCCTGCTGCGGTCACCGGCTCACGAAAATCCCACGCCATTATCTGGCTATCCACCACGGTTAGTGCCTTGCCACCTGGGGTCCAGGCCATGTAGTTAGCAGTATCGGGCAAGGTTGCCAGCACACTGCTTTGGTCATTAGCCGGATCGTAACTCATCAGCGCCCAGGGCTGGCTGTCCGGCGCCGGATTTTTGGTATAACTGAATAGACTGGTGCCGGGGATCGGCCACAGGCTCGGGCCGATGGCTTCGTCAAGTTTGCGGGCACTGTCCGGGGTAAGCATCTGCAACGTGTGCGGCTCGCCTAGCACAAAGGCCAGCGCCTGGTCTTTGTCTACCCACACATGGTAGCCCACCGGCTCCACCGGTGAAAATTTGTCGGGCCGTTCATCTAAGCCAAATTGCATCAGCCATTGTTTGTTTTGTTTATCTACCTGAATGGCCGAAAAACCCGGCGCCTTAGGCAGCGGGGTGGGCGAATATTCGGATTCCGGGGTGAAGGTTAAGTGAGTATGATAGCCCTGCACCAGATCGTAAGCCATGGCATCGGTTTGCGTGGTGGTGCCGGCGGCAAAACTCTGGGTATACAACAGCTGCTGGCGAGCCGGATCAAAATGCGGCTGATTGGTATAATCCGGTGTATCGGTCAATTGGCGGGCTGCCGCAATGGAAGGCATATCCTGGTCGTAACTTAATGAAAACAGCCACAGGTCTGAATTTGCCAGCGCTGGCATCGCCAGGCTACCAACAAGGCAACTTACTGATATTAAGATACGTTTTTGCATACTCACTATTTCCTGGTTAAGCCGACGAGCGCGCCCCTTGCAACTGCGCCGGGGCCACCAACAGTAGCACCAGCGCCCCGGCAAGACAACTGAGCGCAGCCAGGGCAAACGCAGCATAAGCCTCCGCGCCCTGGTCCCAGATGTGACCGGCTCCCATATTTCCCACCGCCCCACCTAAGCCATAGGCCACACTGATGTACACCGCCTGGCCACGGCTGTGAAAGCGGGCTGGTAAAAATTGTTGAATAAAATGTACCGACACCGCATGGGTCAGGCCAAAGCTTAAGGCGTGGATAAGCTGGCTGGCTACCACCACTGCACTGTGCTGGGCCCAGTCGGCTAAGGCATACCAGCGCACTGTGGTTAACAGCATGCAGGCCATTAGCAGCCGCCATACCCCAAAACGCAGGATCAGACGCCGGGCCAGTAAAAATATGCCTACTTCGGCCGCCACGCCTAACGCAATGAGCACGCCGGTTTGCTGGCCACTGTAACCTAAATCGCGCATATACAGGGCAAAAAAGCCGTAATAAGGCCCAAAGCTGATTTGCAGTGCGGTGGCACTGAGTAAAAACACCACAAAAGGTTTGTGGCGAACAAATTGCCACACTGAGCCACCGGGCGAATCCGCACTTACATTGAGGGGTGGCTGGCGCAGGGTCAGGCTGATCAAAAACAGGGTACTTAACACGGCCATGCTGGCCAACACTGGCAATTCAGACGAATAATGGTCCAGTCCAAAACCCACTGCCACTGTCAGCATGATAAAGCCCACACTGCCCCATAGCCGGATCTGGCCATAGCTGGTGGTGGTGGGAGCCACCGCCTGGTTGGTGACCACTTCAAGTTGCGGCAGTACTGCGGTCCAGAACATCATCATCAGGGCAAAGGCCAGCGTGAGGCCCCAAAAGCCATTGAGATAAAAGATCAGCACAAAGCATAATGCACTGAGCAAACAGCCCATGCGCATGACCGGTAACAGTTTTCCGGTGCGATCTGCCAGGCTTGCCCATAATGACGGGCCGATTAGACGGGATAAAGTGATAACGGCAAACAGATTGCCAATATCGGCCGAGCTAAAACCCCGGCCGTCGAGAAAAACGCCCAGATACGGCACCAGCACACCTAACTGGCCAAAGTACAACCAGTAGGTCAGTGCCAATAAGATCAGATTAGTGCGGCTGTGCGCAGCATGCTGTGGCTGCGCAGACGGTGCCGGGGGCGTCACTTAGCGGTGACCCGGAATAACCGGTGTGGTACTGGTATGTTGCGGGTTTTGCGCACGATGACGCAGACAATGATCCATTAGCGTGATCGCCAGCATGGCTTCGGCGATAGGCACAGCCCGGATCCCCACACAGGGATCGTGACGGCCCTTGGTAATCACATCAATGGCCTCACCGTCTTTATTGATGGTTTTACCCGGTACTGAGATACTCGAGGTAGGCTTAAGCGCCATACTCACAGTGAGATCCTGACCGCTGGAAATGCCGCCCAACACGCCGCCGGCATGGTTACTGGCAAAGCCCTCAGGGGTCAGTTCATCGCGATGTTCGGAGCCTTTTTGTTCCACGACCGCAAAGCCGTCACCAATTTCCACGCCCTTAACCGCATTGATGCCCATCATGGCCGAAGCAATATCGGCATCCAGGCGGTCGAATACCGGCTCACCCCAACCCACTGGCATATTAGTGGCCACCACATTAACCCGCGCGCCGATAGAATCACCGGATTTTTTCAGCTGACGCATATAGTCATCCAGCGCATCCAGTTTGCTGGCATCAGGGCAAAAAAACGGATTTGTATTAGTCACCGCCGGGTCCACCTGCTCCACATTGACCGGGCCCAGCTGTGCCAGATAGCCGTGGATCTCGATGCCGAATTCGGTTTTTAAAAACTTTTTCGCAATGGCGCCTGCCGCCACGCGGATGGCGGTTTCCCGCGCTGATGAGCGGCCGCCACCGCGGTAATCGCGGCCACCGTATTTGTGTTCGTAGGTGTAGTCGGCGTGGCCCGGGCGAAAGCGATCCTTGATATTAGAATAATCCTGACTGCGCTGATCTTTGTTATTGATCAACAGGCCAATGCTGGTGCCGGTGGTTTTGCCTTCAAACACGCCGGACAGGATCTGTACCGCATCATCTTCGCGCCGCGCGGTGGTATACCGCGAGGTGCCTGGCTTACGCCGATCCAGATCATGCTGCAAATCGTCGATATCAATTTCCAGGCCCGGAGGACAGCCGTCCACAACGCCACCAATGGCCACCCCGTGACTTTCACCAAAGGTGGTAACCGTAAATAATTTGCCAAAACTGTTGCCAGACATACTTACTGCGTTCCTTTGTTGTTCCAGTAGGCCACCAGGGTATCCTTGGCGACCGCAAAAATGCCATGCCCGCCCTGTTCAAAGGTCAGCCACTCTACATCCAGGCCGGCAAAGCGATTGGCCATATGCACTTCGCTGTTGCCCACTTCCACAAACAGCCAGGCACCGTCGTTCATATATTCCACCGCTTGTTGCAGCATCAGCTCCACCAGATCCAGACCATCGTCACCGGCCGCCAGGGCCAGTTCGGGCTCGTGCTGGTATTCGGCCGGCAGATCCGCCATGTCCTGGGCATCCACATAGGGCGGGTTAGACACAATCAAATCGTACTTCTGGCCTTTCAGGCTGGTAAACAAATCTGAGGCGATGGGGTAAACCCGATCAGTCAGTTGATGCTGCTGAATGTTCTCATCCGCTACCGCCAGGGCATCGGATGAAATGTCCACCGCGTCCACATGGGCATCTTCAAAAGCATAGGCCAGGGCAATGGCAATACAGCCGCCGCCGGTACACATATCCAGAATATTATTTGGCGATTGCGTCAGATGCCCTTCAAACCGTTGCTGGATCAGCTCGGCAAAGGGCGAGCGCGGGATCAGCACCCGCTCATCCACATAAAAGGGCAGACCGCAGAACCAGGCTTCGTTGGTGATATAGGGCAGCGGCAAACGGGTTTGGACCCGTTTTAACACCAGCTCGGCCACCTTTTCGCGCTCGCTGGTGGTCAGACGGGCATTGAACAGGCCGTCGCCGGTTTGCGCTACCATGCTTTGCGGCAGATGCAGCGCATACAGCACCAGCGAGACAGCTTCGTCCCACGCATTATCGGTGCCGTGGCCAAAATACAATTCGGCGTCGTTAAAGCGGCTGACGGACCAGCGCACCATATCCAGTAAGGTGTGCAAATCGTTGATGGCTTCATCCAGGTATATCTTGTCGGTCATGGGCCTTCGGTACATCTGTTGCGTCAAAACTGCTATCATACCCAAAGATACTGGCCTCGCCCATGGTTAATTTGGTGCCAAAGGGGCGGCCGACAGCGGTTTTTTCCACAGTACGGAACCTGATATTCATGGCAGACAAGCCCTCTTGTGACAATGACGATGATTTTGCGCTGTTTCGGGCAGCGGTCGGGCCGGTAAAACGTCTGACCCAGGACAAGGTGGCACCGACCAAAGCGCAGAAGCTGCAGGCAAAAGCCAGTATTCGGCGCCCGGATACCGGCAGTGAACGCCAGGTCAGTGCGTCATTTGCCTTTTCTGATCATTATCAAACGGTATTGCCAGACAGCGGCCCGATGCGTTATTGCCGGGCAGACGCCGCCACCCATTTACTTAAACAACTGCGTCGGGGCGACTATAGCCCAGAGTTAATATTGGATTTGCACGGGCTCACCCGCGAAGCCGCCAAACTGGAGTTAGCCGCGCTGTTACACACCGCGCATAAACAGATGATTGAATGTGTGGCCATCGTACACGGCATTGGCGCCGGTGTGCTTAAACAAGCTCTGCCTCACCTATTGGTGCAGCATCCGCATGTACTGGCATTTCATCAGGCCCCGCTGGAACACGGTGGCCAGGGCGCATTACTGGTGCTGGTGGAAACTGCCGAGCCGGACTGGGCGCTGCGCTAGCAAATCGAATATTCAAACCAGGCGCTCTGCCTTTTGTCTTTCCGTCTGTTGGCGAACAGGCTTTGTTAAAAGCGATGGGCGTAGACAGTAAATTCCTTACACCGGCCCTGGTAAAAGAAAACGTTATCTTTTTTCAAAATTCGTATTGAAAATCATTCTCATTTACACTAATCTACAAATGCCTGTTCGACGTTGGGTAATTTACGGTCTTGGCTTAGCGTCGGTGTTGGACGGGTGTGTGGTGCGCCCGTCCAGCTTTTTTTAAGAAAACAGTTTCCAGAACCAGCTTTTGTCTAATTCTTCCTGGCAGCCTCTTAACTGAGAGGCATAGCGCAACGAGCGCGCTTTTACTTTGCCGGCTACCCGCTTTAACCAGGGTTTACGGTTATACGATTTGCGCTTATATCCGCCCCACCCTTCATGGTAATTCAGATACTGACCATAGGCATCCCACTTAGAAGTGCCATTGATGCGATACGATTTGTAGATAAACCAGCCCATAAAATCCATGGCATCATCAAAATCATCGCGGTCTGCCCAGCTGTTGCCAGTTTCACGAATATAGTCGCTCCAGGTCATGGTTTTAGCCTGCGAATACCCATAAGCGCTGCTTACCCGGCCCCAGGGAATGAGGTCAAAAAAGATATAGTCGCGCGGCGGCAGCGCGTCGTGCCGAAACGAGCTTTCCTGATACATCATGGCCATCGGCACATGGATTGGCACCCCCCATTTATCCCGGGTATCAACCGCGGCATCATACCAGTCTTCTTTTTCAAAAAAGATTTCGCACAGATTACTGGCATTTTTGGGAGGGGCGGTGGCACAGCCAGAAAGCAGAAGGGGCAGCAAGGCAAGCAGGTAAAAAAAACCGCGAACTTGTTTGAACTTTTTCAACATCGGGTGTCCAAATTAATGTTCTAGCAAATATGTGTGTTTCCCTGGAACGCTTTGACGCCTGACACCCTGTCAGGCGTTTTTTTATGCGTATCCGTCAGCCTCGCTCGTCGCCACTAGCCGGGCGCGAGGAGGCTGTCCAGGGTGTGCAATCAGGCTGGCGGTTCGTTGTAATAGTTGGCCAGAAAAGTGGCAAAGTCCACCTGTTCCTGTTGCTCAATCTCTTGCTGCGCGGCCAGCGACTGGCGTGCCAGGGCAACAAAATCGTCTTGTGACTGGTGAGTATAAGCAAAATTTTGGTGAGTGTCTGCGTACTCTTTGGCAAGCAACAAGCCTAACGCCGAGTTGTCGGCATCATCGTCCAGCAGGCTGGCCATGATCTGCCCAGACGGTGTTTTTGCCGGATCTTCAATTTTCTGCCACTGCGCCTGCACCGCATCGGTGTACTGGCTGGTGTGTTTGCCTTTATCCAGTAATTGAGCGACTTTGAAAAAGCGTTCAAACAGGGAGTCGGCCCACTCGCGCATGCGCACTGGGTTACCCTCCTGACAAAGCTCAAGTTCCGGATTGCGGCCTTGCAGAACCACTTTGTCCATATTCTCACGCGCTTCGGTTAATGCCTCCGGGTTAAGCTCAGGACTGGGCATCATCAAACAGGTTAGCAAGTACACATCCAAAAAGTGCATCTGAGTGGCATCAATGCCGGTGGCTGAAAACGGGTTAAGATCCAACGCCCGCACTTCAATATAACTGACTCCACGGCGAATCAGCGCATCGGTAGGCTTTTCCAGCCCTTTCGTGGGCTGCTTAGGCCGGATGGGTGAATACAGCTCGTTTTCAATCTGCAAAATGTTATGGCTTAACTGCTGCCAGTTGCCCTCTTCACCGGCGGCAAATTTTGCAAAGCGAGTGGAAGGGGTTTGCATGGCGCTGCGCAGCAGGCGCACATAATTGCCTAACTCGTTATAGCAAATCTGCAGGGCGGATTGCTCTGCATTGGTATAGCCTAAATCACTCATGCGCAGTGAGGTAGCATACGGCAGGTAATAGGTGCCCTTGCCGACCTTTTCAAATTGCATGTTGTGCTGTTTATTGTTCAAAAATGAACTGCACAACGCCGGAGAGGCGCCAAACAAATAAGGGATCAGCCAGCAAGTGCGGCGGTAATTGCGGATCAGCGCAAAATAGTCCTGGGCAACTTGCTGCTGACCGGGCTCCTGGCCGTGCAACCGCGCCCATTGCTCCCAGAACTCAGGAGCAAATGAGAAGTTATAATGCACCCCGGCAATGGCCTGCATCATACTGCCGTAGCGGTTTTTCAGGCCAATCCGGTAAATGCGTTTCATTTTACCCACATTGGATTCACCAAAATCGGCAATGGGGATACTTTGCTCGTCTTCGATAAAGCACGGCATGCTCATGGGCCATAACAATTCATTGCCCACATTTCCACTTACGTACTTGTGAATATCTTCCAGCTGCGCCAGTGTGGTTTGCGCATCGACCGCCGGCGGCGTAATGAATTCAAGCAGTGACTCAGAAAAATCGGTGGTGATGGTATCGTGGGTCAATGCTGAACCCAGCGCCGCCGGGTGAGCTGATTGCGACAACGCGCCATTGGGTTTTATCCGCAGCGCTTCACGCTCTACGCCACGTAAACTCTTGGCCAGGCTTACAATAAACTTTTCGTCTTGTAGCGCGTCCAGGCGTTGTTCAAAATTCAATTGCGTCACAGTCAAATCTTTATCCGGTTATCAATGGCCCCCTTAAATAAAGGGGGCACCAGGTGAATTCAATAAGGCTTGCCGGTTTATACGACGAATCGTAGCATTACGGTGTTAATCGGCGTTGGGTTCGCTCCTGCAGCGACAATCTGAAGATAGGCAAACCCAAAGTGCGTAATTGTTCCAGAATTTTTGCCTCATCGCCAACAACAATTATTTGCAGATTTTCGGTATCTAACTGCCGGGCGGCCAGGGTGTTTAATTCCTCCAGCGTTATGGCATTGATGATGTCTAACTGCTGGCGCCGGTAATCATCCGGCAGCTCAAATGCCTGCAACTGACTTAAAAAGCGGGCTTTGCTGGCCGGGGTCTCAAACTCCAGCGCATCACTTAAGGTAAAGGCATTGCGCATAAAGCGCAGCTCGTCAGCGGTCATACCCTCTTGCTGATAGGTGCGGATCTCGGCAAGCATCTCTTCAATCCCTTGCACGGTATACTCACCCTGCAAATCTGCCGAGGCCTGAAACCAGCCTAAGGTTTTGCCACCGGCAAAAGTGGTAGACGCCCCGTAGGTATAGCCTTTGTCCTCGCGCAGGTTCAAATTCACCCGGCTGTTAAACGCCCCGCCTAACGGAAAATTCAGCAAACGCGAACGAAAATACTCACCGGTGGCATCAAAGGTGGGGCCCGGCTTAACCATGCGCACCACCGACTGCACACTTTCTGGGTTATCCACCAGATACAGGCGGGCCTGCTGATAATCCGGAAACTCGTTAAATTCAGGCACGGTATAAGCAGTTTGCTGCCATTGCTCTAAAAATGCCAGGGTCGGGGTCAAGGCTTCCTGGGGCAGATCACTGACCACCACCGCATGGGCATGAGCCGGGGTGTAGTACTGGGCATAAAATTGTTTGATATCGTCCAGCGTGATGTTGGCCAATGTTTCCAGTGTGCCCTGCTCTGGCAGGCTCAACCGATGGTTTTTTCCAAACAATACCCAATCACGCGCCAGTGTGGCCATCATCTCCGGGTTTTTCAGCTGTTGCTGCATGCCCTGCATTACGCGGGCTTTCATGCGTTCAAAATCCTGGGCTAAAAAGGCCGGGTTTAACAGTTTTTCCTCTAACAAGGCAAAGGTGTCGTCCAGATGCTTGGTCAGACTGGACACGGTAACCCGGGTGTAGCGGCCGGAGGTGCTAAATTGAATTGAGCTGCCCAGCTTGGCCAGCTCATTGGCCATGGCTTCATTGGAGTAGCGCTCGGTTGACTCATTCATCATCAGAGCGGTCAGGTAGGCGGTACCGGCTTTTTCAGCCGAATCCAGCAATATGCCGCCCTCCATCACCAACGAGAATGTCACTGTCGGTGTTTCGTCGCTGGTTACACCCAACAGGGTGATATCCCCCGGTAAAGTATGCTCCCAGTATTCGGGCACCGTGACCACTGGGGTCGGGCCGGCCTGGGGCACTTGACTGCGATCAAAGCTATCGCTGATAGAGGCAGTCTGCACCTCACTGGTTGGCGCTGGGTCGGTAATAGTGCGTCCAGGGACGGTAAAATTAGGCTCTCTGGCCGCCAATTGAGTTTGACCTTGCGGCACCACACTCAAGTACACACCGTGGCCGTGTTTAATGTATTTACGATACACGCGCATCACATCAGCTGCACTGACCGCGTTGTACCGCTCAATATCGGCGGCCACCAAATCCGGCTGTTCATGAAAAGTTTCCCCGGCTGCCAGTTGCGACACCTTGCCGGCCACACTTTGCAGGCCAAACACCGTCGATGCTTCAATCGCGGCTTTGGTACGCGCTAGGTCATCGGGCTGTACACCGCGCTGCTCAAATTCGGCCAGAGTCTGGGCAATGATTTGTTCAAGTTGATTTAACCCTTTTACACTGGCCGGATTTGCCAGTGCCAGTAGCTGAAATTCACAGGCCAGTTCACGGCAAGGATGATTGACTGCTGCCTGCACCGCTTTGCCCTGTTTTACGAGGTTTTTGTACAATAAGGAGGTTTTGCCACTGCCTAAGATATCTGCCAGCACATCCAACGGCGCTTCATCAGGATGCCGGGCATACACAGTGGGAAAGGTAATTTGCAGCAAAGGCAGGTGCACATTGTCTTCCAGCGTGATGTAGCGGTTTTGCTCTAATGTGACCGGCGCAGGCTCTGCATCGCTCACCGCCGGCCCGCTGGGAATCGACCCAAAATACTGCTCCACCCAGGCTTTGGTTTGTGCAATATCAATATCGCCGCCAATGGTCAGCACCGCATTGTTAGGGCCATACCAGCGTTTGAAAAAGGCCTTAAGATCGTCCACGTTAACCCGGTCTAAATCTTCGACATAGCCAATCGGCAGCCAGGAATATGGATGATCGGCCGGGTACAAGGCCTGGGCAGTACGCTCGCTGCGCAGCCCGTAAGGCTGATTGTCGATACGCTGAGCCCGTTCATTTTTTACTGTCGCCCGCTGATTTTCAAATTTTTGCTGGTCTACCGCGGGTAACAAAAAGCCCATGCGGTCGGCTTCCAGCCACAACACTTTTTCCAGCTGGTTGGCCGGCACAGTCTGAAAATAATTGGTGCGATCATGACTGGTGGTGCCGTTTAGCGACCCGCCCGCCTCGGTGATGAGTTTAAAGTGCTGTTCATCGGCCACATGTTGTGAGCCCTGGAACATCATATGTTCAAAAAAATGCGCAAAGCCGGACTTACCCAATTCTTCTCTGGCCGAGCCCACATGATAGGTCATGTCGACATGCACCAGCGGGTCAGACGTATCCTTGTGCAAAATCACTGTCAGACCATTGTCTAACTGATATTTGGTATGCTCTATCTTAAGCTGCTGCTGTTTGTTACCGGGCTGGCTAGCTGCAGCTGTTTCGACTGTAGGCGCTTCGGCCGCAGTGGAGTCAGTCTGAAAGGCTTGCTGGCATCCTGCCAGGCTGGCAATCAGGGTCAGCATCACAATGCTGAGAGTGTGTTTGCGAAGTACCATTGCGCATTCCTTGTGGTTTTTATTAACGCAGATGTCAGAGGGCCAGATGACCGGGATGACCTGCACAGGCTAAGAAATAGCAGCCTATCAAATTTTTCGGCAGATAACGCCTGTTCTTAGCGGACAGGTTGTATCAATTTATGCAGGCATAGCCTACACTTTTAGCTGTCACCATCAGGGATTTTAAGATGAATAACGCTTTACCGATCATAGACCTGGAGTTTGGTACCGCGCAATTAAGCGGTAATCAGGCTATGTTTATTCGTTTGCTGGAAAAACTGGCAGCTGAGTACGAGCATCTGGATGCCCGTTTAGGCAGTGCACTGGCTGCTGCGCAGTGGGATGAGGTGCGTATTTTGGTGCATACCCTAAAAGGGGTGTCGGGTAATCTGGGCTGTAGCGCCTTGCACGAGCAGGCCCGTATCTACGAAGAATCCATCAAGCGCAGTCATGAAATTCCGCACAATCATCAGCAACTGCTGGAAACCCACGAACAAACCCTGGCTGCCATTACAAAGTTGAGCCAGGCAGAAGCCGCACCGGCAGAGTCCGCCACCGCTGCTGAGCCGGCGGCTGCTGATAAAAGCGCATTGTTGCAGGCGCTGGAGCAACACGAATTTATTCCACAGGAAAAACTGGATGGCTGGTTACAGGGAATTGGCCTGCAGGACGATGCCGAGAATGCCCTGCGCGAGGCCATTGATGAGTTGGATTACGAAGCAGCAATTGCACTGGTTAAAGCATAAATGCCGGCGATCTCCATTCTGCTGGCCAATGACGATTTTTATGTGGTCCACAAGCCTGCCGGGGTCACCATGCATGACAGTGACCAGGGTATTATCACGCTCTTAGCGGCCCAGCTTGACGAGTTGGATTTATATCTATGCCACCGGCTGGATGATGGCACCTCAGGTTGTTTGATCATCGCCCGCAATGCCGCCGCAGCGGCGACCTTAAGTGGGCTATTTGCCCGGCGCGAGATACAAAAATATTATGTGGCCCTCGCCCCGGGCAAACCGAAAAAAAAGCAAGGCAGTATTGTTGGAGATATGAAAAACCGACGGGGCGGCCAGCATATCCTGTTAAAAAGCCGGGAAAACCCGGCGGCCACTCAGTTTTTTTGCCAAAGCATCAGCCCCGGGCTGCGCGCTTATCTGGTACGCCCGCTCACCGGCAAGACCCATCAAATCCGGGTGGCGCTGAAAAGCCTGGGCTGCCCTATCTTAGGCGACCAACTGTATGGCGGAAAGAATGCCGACCGCTTATACCTGCATGCCTGGCAGGTCGAATTTCACTATGCCGGGCAACATTTTGTTGTACACTGTAACCCTGCTTTGGGCAGTCAATTTTTAACAACAGCTTTTAGCGAGTGGTTGGCACGCTACACCGCACCGGCGGCACTTCCCTGGCCTGACCTAAAACTGTCTTCAACCATGTTATAGGACATCGGATGGCAACTCCAATTGCCGGGCGCATACAAATCATTGGCAGTGGTGCTATCGGCTCTTTAATCGCCGCTGGCGCACAAAAAAATCATATTCCCTACAGTTTGGCGCCACGCGCCGCCAATCGCTTAACTCAGCGGCTGATGAACTACAGCGGTCAAGCCTTATGGTTTTCGGATATGCTTTCCCCAGCCGAGCAACTGAGCGAGCAGGACTTGCTGGTGTTGCCGCTTAAGGTGTTTCAGCTGGCCGATGCCGCCCGGGAGTGGCGCGATAAAATGCATCCGCAAACGCCGGTGCTGTTGCTTCACAATGGCATGGGCGGGTTGGAAAGTGTGCGTGAGGTACTGCCTAAACACCCGATTTATCAGGCTACCACCAGCCATGCTGCTATGAAAACCAACCCCCATGAAGTGAAGCATACAGGGTTTGGCCGCACGGTATTTGGTGAGGCACCGGACAACCCGGGCAGCAGTGCGCGTCAGTTAGAATACATTTTTGAAACCCTAAGCCGCTGTTTACAGCCGGTGACCTGGCACAACAATATTACCGAGGCGTTGTGGTTAAAGCTGGCCATCAATGCTGTGATCAACCCTCTGACCACCTTGCATGATATTCCCAATGGCGAGCTGCAAAGCAGCCGGTTTACCGGCCATGTGCGGGATATTTGCCAGGAAGTGGCACTGGTGATGCAGGCGCACCGGGTGAATTATTCACTGGCTACCTTACAGGAGCAGGTGCAGCAAGTAATCAAAGCCACCGCCGCCAACTTTTCCAGCATGCATCAGGATGTAAAACTTAAGCGCCGCACCGAGATTGATGCCATCAATGGTTTTATTGTAGAAGCAGCCAATAAAAAAGGCATCGACGTGCCCGTCAATGCCTTTTTGTACCGCAAAATTAAAGCCCTTGAGTCAGCTTATTCCTGACCTTCCGGGCGCATGTGCGGGAATAAAATCACATCTTTGATGGTCGGGCTGTCGGTCAGCAGCATGGTCAGGCGGTCGATACCGATGCCCTGCCCGGCTGTTGGCGGTAAACCGTATTCCAGCGCGCGGATATAATCGTCATCAAAGTGCATGGCTTCATCATCGCCGGCTTCTTTTTCAGACACCTGCTTACGAAAACGCTCAGCCTGATCTTCAGAGTCATTCAACTCGCTAAAGCCATTGGCAATTTCACGGCCGCCCACAAAAAACTCAAAGCGATCGGTGATAAACGGGTTATCATCGTTGCGTCGCGCCAGCGGCGACACTTCCCACGGGTATTCAGTGATAAAGGTCGGCTGTTCCAGCTGTTCTTCGGCGGTGGCTTCAAAGATTTCACACAGATACTTACCCGCGCCCCAGATACCTTCCACTTCTGGCTCTTTGATATGCAACTGCTTGGCCATGGCTTTAAGCTCATCCAAATGCGCTTCAGGATCACGAATTGCCGCTTCATTGGCTTCCGGCCAGTATTTTAAGATGGCATCGCCCATGCTCAGACGGTCAAATGGCTGACTGAAGTCATAGTGCTTTTCTTCGGTGACATTGCCTTCGCTGTCACGCACAGTATTGACCACCTTGCTGCTGCCCAGAATATCCTGAGTCACAGTGCGCAGCATATCTTCGGTCAGGTCCATCAAATCATTGTAATCAGCATAGGCCTGGTAGAATTCCAGCATAGTAAATTCTGGATTGTGCCGGGTCGACAAACCTTCATTACGGAAGTTACGGTTGATTTCAAACACCCTTTCCATACCGCCGACCACTAAGCGCTTCAGATACAGCTCCGGGGCAATACGCAGGTACATATCAATGTCCATGGCATTGTGGTGGGTCACAAACGGCTTGGCAGTGGCGCCACCTGGGATCACCTGCAACATCGGAGTTTCCACCTCGATGAATTTACGCTGGGTCAGATACTGGCGAATACCGTTAATCAACTCACTGCGAATGCGGAAGGTTTCACGGGTTTTATCGCTGGTGATCAGATCCACATAACGCTGACGGTATTTAGTTTCCTGATCGCTCAGGCCATGGAATTTTTCCGGCAACGGGCGCAGCGCCTTGGTCAGCAATTCATACTCGGCCATGTCCACATACAAATCGCCTTTACCGGATTTATTGAGAGTCCCGGCCACGCCAATGATATCGCCGATATCCAGGCTGCCGTAGCGGGCCTTGATGTCTTTTTGAGTATCTTTGGACGCATAGGCCTGCACCCGGCCGGTCATATCCTGCAGCAGAATAAACGGGCCACGCTTAGCCATGATGCGGCCAGCGATGCTGACCTGGTGACCTTGCTCAATCAGGGTTTCTTTATCCAGCTCGCCAAAGGCCTGCTGTAATTCATCAGCGTAGTTTTCCCGGCGGAATGAATTAGGGAATCCGTTGGCGCGGCAGGTTTCCCGCAGTGCGCTCAATTTTGCCCGGCGCTCGGCAATCAGTTTGTTTTCGTCTTGCTGTTGACTGGTCATAACATCACTTGTTTGTTAAAGCCCGGACTTCAGGCTGGCTTCGATAAATTTGTCTAGGTCGCCGTCAAGTACGGCTTGGGTATTACGGTTTTCAATCCCGGTACGCAAATCCTTGATGCGCGAATCATCCAGCACATAAGAGCGGATCTGGCTGCCCCAGCCGATATCGGACTTGCTGTCTTCCAAGGCCTGTTTTTCTGCAGTTTGTTTTTGCAGCTCAAACTCATACAGCTTGGCTTTCAGCTGTTTCATGGCCTGATCTTTGTTTTTGTGCTGCGAGCGGTCATTCTGGCACTGCACCACAATCCCGGTAGGTTCGTGGGTGATACGCACCGCTGAATCGGTCCGGTTAACGTGCTGACCACCGGCGCCTGAGGCCCGGTAAGTATCCACCCGCAAGTCAGCCGGGTTGATTTCGATATCAATATCGTCATCAATTTCCGGGTACACAAACGCCGATGAAAACGAGGTATGCCGACGGTTGCCCGAATCAAAGGGCGACTTTCGGACTAAGCGGTGCACGCCGGTCTCGGTGCGCAGCCAGCCAAAGGCATATTCGCCCTGAAAACGGATGGTGGCACTTTTGATGCCGGCCACATCGCCTTCTGACAATTCGATGATTTCGGTTTTATAGCCGTGGGCTTCGCCCCAGCGCAGGTACATGCGCAGCAGCATATTTGCCCAGTCCTGTGCTTCGGTGCCGCCGGAGCCGGCTTGCAGGTCGACATAACAGTCGGCAGCATCATTGGGACCGGAGAACATGCGGCGAAATTCCAGCGTTTCCAGCTGTTCAATCAGCCCGTCTATTTCTCCTTTGGCTTCTTCAAAGGTTTCTTCATCTTCGGCTTCTACCGCCAGCTCGACCAGGCCTTCGACATCTTCAGCGCCCTGCTCCAGCTGGACGATGGTTTCCACTACCTGCTCTAAAGCCACCTTTTCTTTGCCCAGTGCCTGGGCGCGGTCGGGTTCATTCCAAACATCCGGGCTTTCTAATTCCCGGTTGACTTCTTCTAAGCGCTCTGACTTTGTATCGAAGTCAAAGATACCCCCTAAGCGCCTGGGTTCTTACCCGAATATCGGCAATGGCGTTTTGAACTGGATTAATTTCGAACATGATCCGCTCTGTCGGTTGATAGATTAAGACCGCGAATAGTAACGAAATTACAGCTTTTTTAATAGCCGTGATACCAAAAGAAATTGGTCTGGGTACTGCCAAAAAGGCATATGCGCGGGGCCTGGGAACAGCCCCGCTGACAGGATTAGCTCAAACGCTGTAGTAATTGCGCGGTGTCTCGGCCCACCCCTTTAAGTTGCTTGATAGTTTTTTCATCGTGCACTTCGCCTTGTTCATTGATCACAGAGTCGGCCTTGCCGATGGCTTTTTGGTTGGGAATCACCATCACACCTACATTTTCCAGTAACGTGCGCAGTGCTGTCAGCGCGCGCAGGCCACCCAGCGCGCCAGGTGAGGCAGCAATTAGACCGGCCACCTTACCTTTATAGGCTTGCAATACTTTTTCGTCACCGGCCTGGCGGGATGCCCAGTCCAGGGCATTTTTCAGCAATGCCGGGTAGCTGCTGTTGTATTCAGGGGTCGCAATCAAAAACCCGTCGTGACTCATCAGCAATTCTTTAAATGCCTGGGCGCGCTCCGGAATACCGTACTCGGCTTCATCGTCCTGATTAAAGATCGGCATCGCGTAGTCGGCCAGATTAATCAGGGTCACTTCAACACCTGCTTCTTCGGCGCCTTTGACTGCAGTGTTTAAGATAGATTGATTAAATGACTGGCGGCGTGTGCTGCCGGCAAATGCAAGTAACTTTGGCATGTTGGCTCCTGGTATAAAAAAAGGCTGTCGAAACAGCCTTTTTTAAAACGATAACAGCAAGATGCTGCGGCTTAGATAGCCTAGTTTACATTTTTTCTAAGGTTTCGATACCCAACAGGGCCAAGCCTTGGGACAGGGTATTGGAAACCAACGCTGCCAGCGCCAGGCGGCTATGACGCACAGCGATGGGCGTATCGTCGCGTAAGATCGGGCAGGCTTCGTAGAAGCTCATAAAGGCCGAGGCCAGATCGTACAGGTAGGCACACAGCACATGCGGGGTGGCATCGCGGGCCACTACGGACAAGGTTTCTTCCAGCTGCATCAGCTGCACCGCCAAATGATGTTCCTGCTTTTCGTGCAGTTCGATGGCTACCGGCAAGTCGGCCACTGAGATACCTGATTTGCGGAAAATGCTTTGTACCCGGGTGAAGGCATACTGCAGATACGGCGCCGTGTTCCCCTCAAAGCTGAGCATAGTGTCCCAGTTGAACACATAATCGGTGGTACGGTTTTTACTTAAGTCAGCATATTTGACCGCGCCGATGCCCACCTTGCGCGCCACTTCATCCAGCTCAGCAGCACTTAAATCGGTATCCCGTTGAGTCAGCAAGGTGCGGGCACGCTGCACCGCTTCATCCAGCAGCTCCACCAGCTTGACCGTGCCGCCGGAACGGGTTTTAAACGGCCTGCCATCACTGCCCAGCATCATACCGAACGGGCAATGCTCGTAGCTTTGACTGTCCTGCATAAAGCCGGCTTTGCGACCAACCATTTCGGTTTGTTTAAAATGCAGCGCCTGGCGCGCATCCGTCAGAATCAGGGTGCGATCGGCATTTAAAGTCTGGCTGCGGTAGCGCATGGCCGCCAAATCGGTGGTGGCATACAGATAACCGCCACCGGATTTTTGCACGATATACACCGCTGGCTTGCCTTCTTTGTCAGCCAGTTCAGGCAAAAAGACTACCTGAGCGCCCTGGTCTTCCACCGCAATGCCTTTGGCTTTGAGGTCGGCAACCACATTGGCCAGGTCATGGTTATAGGCTGACTCGCCCATGATGTCTTCACGGGTCAGGCTGACATTGAGCTTGGCATACACTTCTTCACTGTGCTGGATACTGATGTCAATAAAGGTATCCCACAGCGCCAGACAGGCTTCGTCACCGCCTTGTAGTTTGACCACAAATTCACGAGCACGGTCGGCAAAACCGTCTTCTTCGTCAAAGCGCACTTTGGCTTCGCGGTAAAAATCTTCCAGATCCGAGAGCGCGGTTTCGGCCATCTGGTTATCGGCCAGCTTGTCATTAAAGTGCGCCAGCAGCATGCCGAACTGGGTACCCCAGTCACCCATGTGGTTTTGGCGAATAACAATGTGACCTAAAAACTCCAGCAGTTTGACCACACTGTCGCCAATGATGGTGGTACGCAAATGGCCCACGTGCATTTCTTTGGCCAGGTTAGGTGAGCTGTAGTCTACCACTACAGTTTGTTGCGGCTGTTTGGCGATTCCTAAGCGCGGATCGTGCAACGCCAGCTCACACTGATTGGCCAGCCAGGTGTCATTCAGGTGGATATTGATAAAGCCGGGGCCAGCGATTTCCAGCTTGCTGGCGATATCTGACAGGCGCACCTGCTCAACAATCTGCTGAGCGATATCGCGGGGCTTTTGTTTAAGTGTTTTGGCCAACGCCATGGCGCCGTTGAACTGATACTCGCCAAACTCAGGGCGGGCGCTGCGGGCCACAGGCACCGGCGCATCCGCAATGTTCATATCTTCTAATGCCTGGGTAAAACGGCTTACCAGTAGTGCATGTATATTCATAATTGTCAGTCTTAATGTTCGCGAGTATGAGTAAATTCGATATCCGGATAGCGTTCCTGCGCAAGCTGCAGATTGACCATGGTCGGTGCAATATAGGTCAGGTTGTCACCGCCATCCAGTGCCAGGTTTGCTTCCGCTTTGCGACGGAATTCATCCAGCTTGCGCTCATCCTTGGCATACACCCAGCGCGCAGTACTGACATTGATATGCTCATACAGCGCATCCACGTTGTATTCGGCTTTTAAGCGGGCCACCACCACATCAAACTGCAGCACCCCGACCGCGCCCACAATTAAATCATTGTTGATCAGCGGGCGGAATACCTGCACAGCGCCTTCTTCAGACAGCTGGATCAGGCCTTTAAGCAACTGTTTTTGTTTCATTGGATCGCGCAACCGAATCCGCTTGAACAACTCGGGGGCAAAGTTGGGGATACCGGTAAAGCGGAAGTTATCGCCGGCGGTAAAGGTATCGCCAATGCGAATGGTACCGTGGTTGTGCAGGCCAATGATATCGCCGGCATAGGCTTCTTCCAGCAGGGCCCGGTCACCGGCTAAAAAGGTCAGCGCATCAGCAATGCGGATATCTTTACCGATGCGGGTATGGCGCATCTTCATGCCTTTTTCATATTTACCCGACACAATCCGGCAAAAGGCTACCCGGTCACGATGGCGGGGGTCCATATTGGCCTGGATCTTAAACACAAAGCCACTGAAGCCCGGCTCACTGGCTTCAACTTTGCCTTCTTCGGTCTCGCGGCTTTTAGGCGCAGGCGCCCACTCCACCAGCCCGTCCAGCATATGGTCGACCCCAAAGTTACCCAGAGCTGTACCAAAGTACACCGGGGTCAGTTCGCCCGCCAAAAACAGCTCTTTGTCGAACTCGTTGGACGCGCCCATGACCAATTCCAGCTCATCGCGCAGGGTTTGCGCTAAATCACTGCCCACGGCCGTATCCAGTTCAGGGTTGTCTAAGCCTTTTACAATGCGCACATCCTGAATGGTGTGACCCAAACCACTTTTGTACAAAACGGTCTCATCGCGATGCAGATGGTACACCCCTTTAAAGCTTTTACCACTGCCAATGGGCCAGGTGATAGGCGCACACAATATATCCAGCTCAGTTTCCACTTCATCCAGCAATTCCATCGGGTCGCGGATATCGCGGTCAAGCTTGTTCATAAACGTAATGATGGGCGTATCACGCAACCGGGTCACTTCCATCAGCTTGCGGGTTCGGGCCTCAACCCCTTTGGCCGCATCGATGACCATCAAACAGGAGTCCACCGCAGTCAGGGTGCGGTAGGTATCTTCAGAAAAGTCTTCGTGCCCCGGAGTATCCAGTAGGTTGACCAGATGGTCCTGATACGGAAACTGCATTACCGAGGTGGTGACCGAGATCCCCCGCTCTTTTTCCATCTCCATCCAGTCTGATTTGGCATGCTGCCCCGATTTTTTACCTTTTACAGTACCGGCGGTTTGTAGCGCGCGGCCAAACAGCAGCACTTTTTCGGTGATAGTGGTTTTACCCGCATCCGGGTGCGAAATAATTGCAAAGGTGCGTCTGGACCTTATTTGCTCTAGCAAGTCGCTCATTAGTATCTCGTTGATCTTAGTTTGGGGGACCTGTTAGGGGATCTCAACATGTTACGTTGGGCCGCCAATGGGTGCCTGTGTGATCTAATGGGGCGATTATATAGATAGTGGTAATAATTTGGTAGGCGAGCTTGGTCTTGTTAATTCGGCAAGGGTCGCTTTTTTACCTGCACACAACGCTAACCAAGACATCCCTATAGTGCGGGCTCCTAAATATGTTTCTTGATCTGTCTTTGAAATACAATGGTCACTAAGTTTTTTCGTGTATTTGGTTATAAAAAATGTGAATGCAAACTCCAACCACTATCGATACGCCTTGCGAGAGTAAGGTTGTTATTACACTTTCGTGGCAAACAAAGCTAAAGATAAGCAGTCCATTGCCAACCAACCCTAATACTATCAACATCAACCACAGACTTTTCATGCCTGGCACTCCTGTTTTAGCAGAGGAGCGAATGCTCCTCTGACTTAAGATGTCAACGGTTAACCGTACTTACTCACATAAGTTCCCCACATCGCGGCTTGTAAACCAGCGTCAATCGCTACAACAGCCAAAATAAATGGAACAATACCCCCATTAACTTGATCGACTTCTTCCATGGTTAATTCAGTAATTGGTGAAAAATTCATGTTCTCTTATCCTTGAGGTTAACTGGCGAAGGTACCAGCAAGCACGATTTTCCACGAACAACGATTGAGTGTCACCTGTACAAGAGGCGTGATTTACAGAGGGCTTAACTGATAGATAATAAAGGCGCATAAAGCTCTGCTGCGGGCCGAATGGTCGGGCCCTCAGCAGAACAAAAACGGAAAGGTGAGACTATACGCGGCACACAGATTTGGGCAGATACAGTGCCATTGTAAACAGCTTGCGTTCGCCTTCTTCAATGCGCGACACACTGTGAAAGGCCTGATCCGGACGGAACAAAAATACCCGGTCAAACCAGGCAAAAATAACCTTGTCGGCACTGAACTGGCCACCGCGTTTGGGTTGTTTCAGAACGATATTGAATTTGTAGTATCGACCCTCACCCATAGGATCGTTATGGCGCATCACCTGATGGCCTTCAGGATAGGTAACGATGTTGATTGCAAACCACTTTGAGGTAACCAAGGCACGGTTTATTACACGAGCCATACTTCGAGCTCCTTCGGCTTAACCAGCCGATTTCAACTGTTGAGCGCATTGTGGAGATGCTAACGCAAACGTCAAGGGCCAGGCGGTGAATTTCATCCAGCGGCTCCGGACAACCGGAGCCGGGATACATTATTTCATCTGGCCTAATGCACGCATCTGATCTTGGTACGCTCGATACATGGGTGCCTGATCATCATTTTGTTGCTGAGTGGATTTCAATCCCACTGTGGCGCGACGATTAACAGGCACCGAACCAGGGCTGTTGCAGTATTCTGGCATTGCCACACCGGCAATCCCCTGGCCTACAATAAATGCCCCACCGTTTTCCTCTTCCCACATGGAAAAGATACCCTCGAACACATCGTACATCTGTACATGTTCAAGCGCCTGGAAATGTAAATACGAACTGGCGCTAAAGCGATGGCCACCGGCATAGGCGGTCAGGGCCAGGCCGTACTGGTACGCCAGGTCAGCTGCGTGACGAACCTGATAACGCAAACCAGGGGCATAATCGCTGGCACCAAAACGTCCGGTCCCATCGACATACTGCAGCACGTCCAGCAACAAGGTATCCGCGTTGTCAGTGGAAAACTGAGTGGCCGCAGTGTCGGCCACCAGCGGATCTACCGCCAGTACATCAACCGCCGTGCCCGGGGCCTGGCCGTTCTCTAATTCTGTGATCAAAAAGCCGTCCAGCAACATGCGGTTGTAGCTGTTGTCGGTGTGACTATCGTGAAGTGCACCGGCCAGCACCGTTTGCACGCGTTCTGCATTCTTACCCCACACCTGAGCAAAGATGGTTTGGATCTCTAAGGTACGTGCGGCCTGCCAGTTGGCAATCAACAGGTTTTCCTGCTGCAGTAATGGCATTGCTGCCACTGCGTCGAGTTGCTGGGCACCAGGCCAGCGGGTATGCGCTTGCGCCAGTGCGTAGTCACGGCCATCACGTTGTGGGAAGCTGCGCTTAGCCAGCTCATTACCCAGTTCGATATACAGTGAACGGCTGCTGTCCAATTCCTGATAAAGCAATTCGGCCAGGGCTTCGATATACACATCATCAGCAGCCAGTGGCAGGTTCAGCCACAGATGTGAGCCTGACTGATTGGCCAACGCGGCCATCATTTCGTAAGGCGCGCCCTTGCTGGTGCCCCATGCGCCTGACGTCAGGCTCGCGCGGTTCTGCCAGCCAAACAGACCGGTCACCGCATTGTGATCATCCCCCTGGGCGTATAATAACGCAGGGCTCATCAATGATGCGGTGCGCAGGGTACTGGCCGGAGCTACAAAATTCAGGTAAGGCTGACTGAACAGCTGGCCGTCGGCATTGGGGCGCAACAACTGAATATTGCGCAGATAGTTGCCGGTGTTATTTGGATCGGTGTGGGTAATGCGCACGGTCAGCGCACCACTGCCTGGATAGTACAGGGTCATGCCGCTGGCTGATTGGCTCAGCACATCTGCGTTGTCAATTTCAATGCTACCTTCGCCGTCAAAGGTAAGCGTGTACTCACCCACTTCGTAAGCTTCTGGCACTGCTGAAGTCATCACTTTGGTATAAAGCGCATCAGCCTGGCTACCGTCAGCCAGGGTTAGCGACACGGGCCAGCCATCCGCATCCACCGCAATATTGCCTGGCTCATCGCTGATGGATTTGCCGTGTTGCTCAAAGCCCCAGCTATGTGCGTGTTGAGTCATATCCTGCCCTGGCAGCCCGGCCGTTTTCATCACATCATTGAGCATCCAGGCGGTCATATCATGGCTGATGGCTGATACCTGTACGCCGAGACGAAACGCATTGGCCGCAGCATTATCCGCTTCGCGCAGTTGCGATTGATCAATCAGATCATTAGATACAAACAGGCTAGCCGAAGCGCTGCCGGTGGCCGTCGAGTCGCCGGCAGAATCTTGCTCCGCACCAGCCTGCTCAGAACCGCCTTGCTCTGGTACCGGGTTGCTTGGTGCCGGATTGCTTGGTGCGGGTAAAGGATTGCTCGGTGCAGGCATCGCTGAGGCTGGAGCCGGGGCCGAGGCTGCGGCGGTGCCCGTGCTGGGTGCCGGAGCGGGCGCGCTGGCAGACGGCGCTTTGCTGCTGCCACCGCCACCAGACATGATAGGCGCGATGGCATTAGGCGCAGTGAGCGGTTCGGGGCTGTCACTGCCACCTGATCCACATGCGGTTAAGGTCAGTAAAGAGAAACACACGCCTGGAACTAAAATTTGTTTTTTCATCACTGCAACACACTTCGTTATAGTCAGAGCTGCTATGCGGGAATAGCAAGGAAGATGGGCTAAGAGTAGCTGTGAAGTGGCTGCAACCCTAAGAAAAGCGGGTATGGGCGCTGATACGCGAGTATTCGGCCTGGTTTAAAAAAACATTAAAGTCGAAAGATAAAAAAGCGAAAACAAATGCTTAGCGCTGCCGTCACTACATGGCTTTTGCTGCATATATTGATTTTCGTAAGACACCGTCCCTGTTAAGCATTAATCCAAAGGCAATTGCATAATCACCGCATCCTCAAAGCCATCGGCTGTGGGGTAATACTTTTTTCGTACTTCGGAGATAACAAAGCCTTTTTGCGTATACAAGTTTTGCGCCACCTTGTTGGATTCTCTGACTTCCAACCAAAGTGTGGCCATTTGACGGGATAATGCGTGTTGAATCGCCGCTTCCAGCAACTGTTTGCCATGGCCCAGTCCCTGGTTATGCGGGGCGATACCTATATCCATCAGGGTGGCTTCATCGACCACCATCAATAAAATGGCATAACCCAGTAGCGGCGATGGCCCACAGACCAGCATGGAGTAAGGGGTGTCGGTGCAATCAGCAAAGGTCGGATAGCGCCAGGGTGACGGCACTACCTGCTGATGAATCTGATAGGCCTGGACGATTTCCTCATCTGAGGCGACCGGTCGTATGGTTACTTCTGACACAGTGTCTGCCATAGGTGACGCTTTTGCGTCGCGCTAAGTGCATCAGGCAACGCCGGCAGGCAAAGATACTGCGAAGTTAGTTCCAATGCATCGCCCACGGCCAGAGGGGGTAAGGTGCTCTGAGGCCGGGCTGTTTGCCAGGCACGCTCCACATCTTCGATAAACAACCGATACTGGGCTTGTTGCGCAGCGCTTAGTGGCTGTTGCTTTAGTGCTGCAGAAGGCGCAGGTGAAGAGGCTGATGCTGATGTTTTGGCTGGTTCGTCAGCACGCCCTAATTGCTCACGCAACTGAGATAACCGCGCAACACTTTTGGCCGGATCCCGAGGCGCTTTTGTGACCGGCTGAGGCCGGACTGAATCATTGGTGGATATTGGACCTGCTGAAGCTTGCTGGCTGTCAGCCTGAGAGGCTGCATCAATGTCTGCGGTAGCTGCAACCTCGTCGGCAGGTAACCATACACAGAGATCCATTTGTTGCAAAGCAGCAATTTGTGCCGGAGACAACCACGCCATGGGAATACCACAGTAAACAGAAAAGATGCCGTGACTATACGACAATTCAGAAGAGATTGGCAGGGGTGGAGGGACTCGAACCCCCAACCATCGGTTTTGGAGACCGCTGTTCTACCAATTCGAACTACACCCCTAACGCGAAATGCATTATACAAATGCATATTAAAAAATAAAGCTTTTTTACCGGCATCCGGCGCAACTGCTGGCAAATTGCACAATGCGTATAGTAATTAACCTGCCTGCTGGCTGCGCTGGCTGTGATGCAGGGCTCTGCCCCACACTTGTTCGGTTAGCGCCACCACCTGTTGCTGTTGAGCCAACAGCGGTTGTGCGTGGTTAAGTGCCAAGCCGGTTTGCTGGCAATAATGGCTGAGCAATATTTCCTGCTGGTTGGCATTGAGCTGATTGATGCTCATGCACGCGGCCAGGTCAAAAAAGCGATTACCCATGGCTGCATATTCCCAATCCACCAAAACCGGCGGCTGCATCGACACCACATGGCCCCAGGATAAATCATTATGGCACAGCACCAGGTGCTCAATGGGCACTTTGGCCAGCGTAAACTCGCGAATGGCCTGGCGAATTTTCACTGCCAGCGCACTGTTATAGCTTAACTGCGCTTTTGTCAGATAATGCTCAAGCCGTGCCGGCAAATCCAATGCGTGGGCGGAGATGGGTTGTGCGTGAATGGTGGCCAGCACATCGGCCAGCACAGTGGCCCGGCATACCGCGCGGCGCGGCTGGCTATCTGCTGGCACGGTGCACCACTGTTCCACCCACAGGGCAGCATCCTGACTCATCCACACCGGTGCCGGTGCCAGCCCACGTCGGGCCAATTGCTCTTGCAAAATATACTGATGCAAACGGTTGATACCACTAAAGTCATCGTCGGCCAGGCTTTTAACCGCGTAACAGGTATCGCCGTCATGTAGCCGGAACACCTGATTCACCTCCCCCGACTGGACCTTTTCCAGCCGCGCCTGTGCCGACAAGTTCAGCAGCGGCGTCAGCTGTTTAAGAATACGCGCGGGATTCATGTTGTTGTTTCCACTGAAGTAACCATTGCCGGTAGCCATACACCGAAAATCCCACATAACCGGTAAACAAACAGGCCGATAACATCAGGCCGGCCTGCCCGTACAAATACGCGGAGGCTAAATTAATAAAAAACCAGTATACCCAGTTTTGTAAAATTTTATGCGCCACCATAAAGGTGGTCACCACACTCAGTACCTGAATGGTAGCATCCAACCATACATGCTGGCTGTTAAACTGGCTGGCCGCGAGGTTCGACAGCCCCCAGCCAATTCCCAGCAGCACCGGGACCAGCATGACGTGCCACTGCCAGGGCCAGGACTGTACCTGGCCGTGATCCTGATTTTGTTGACCACGCCGCCACTGGATATAGCCGTACACCGCCATTCCCATGTAAAACACATTGAGCAGCGACTGAAACGGCAATGCCACTTGCCAGAACAACCAGGTATAGATGGCAGTACTACCAAAAGCACACGGCCAGCACCAGCTGTTTTGGCGCGCGGCCAGCCAAACATAGGCGATGGCCAGCAATACTGCAACCCACTCGGCCGGCGAGGTGGCCAGGATCTGCTCAATAAAGCGTTCAATCATTGTCGGTACGGGCCTGCATGGCGTCAAAGTTCAAAAACTTAGCCACAAACACCGCCTGCCCGACTTCTTCATGGGTGCGTTGCATCTCCTGACTCAACACCTGCATCACGGTGGCATAGTCACCATGCACCTGGGTGCTGGTGCTGCAAGTGGTGACCTGCAGGCCGCTGTGGCTGTTCAGCCGCTCAATAAAGTGCTTGATCGGGCCAATAAACTGATGGGCCAGAGGGTATAACGACAATTCTACCATTACTTGCATTGGGTGCTCCTTAAAAACGCAGGCCGACGGTGAGCCCGAATTGGCGCCCATCACCTAGCTGATAATAGGGTTGCGGGGTGGCATAACCAGATTCACCGTCGCGGGGATCGTTGCTAAAGCCACCAAAGCCGCGGACATAATAGGTGCGGTCCAGCAGATTATTAGCCCATAACGAGGCGTACCACTGGTCATTATCCCATTGTAATTGGGTGCCCACCAGAACAGTGGACGGGGCGGTGACATCATGGCCGTCTGAAAAACGGTATCTGTCTTTATAATCCACATCGACCCGCCAGGCCCACTGTCGGGCAAGCTGCAGCTCGCTGAACACACTAGCGGTCCAGGACGGTGCCTGTGCCTGTTCCTGCTCCGCAATAAACTCACCTTTGGCATTGGTGTATTCTTCAAAGGAAGCGTCCAGATAGCCCACACTGGCCTGCAGTGCCCACTGCGGCAGTACCTGCCAGCTGGCTTCCAGTTCGGCGCCTAAGTTGGTGCCCAGATCGGCGTTATCAATCACATCGATAAATTCCGGGCTGCCATCCTCACGGGTCAGCACAGCAAAATCGTTGATTTGGGTATCGTCGCGCTGCATATAAAACAGCGCCGCACGCAGCATCAGATCCGGCGTAAACAGCGGCCCCTTCACACCGACTTCATAATTCCAGGAGTATTCGGCATCAAAAAAGCGTTTTTCTTCACTGACCTGCTCGGCCGGGTTGATGCCAGCGCCTTTAAAACCCCGTGAGATACTGGCATACCAGGTGTGTGCTTCCTGCAGATACTGCAACGCCAGTTTGCCGCCAACCAGATCATTATCATTGGTGCGGCTTAGGCCCTGACTGTCGGTATAGTCGAACTCATAGTTTTCCGCCCGCAGACCAAAAGTCAGGCGCAATTGCGGTGTGAGACTGGTGGTCGTCTGGCCATACACCGCCATGGTGGTGGGCTCATAGGTACTGGCAAAATCCTCTTTGGCATAGGTGTACTGGCGCAGCAGATTTTCATCGGTATTTTTCATGTGTGCCCCCACCAACCAATCGGTGGTACCGGCAAAAAGCTTTGCCTGGTCGGAGGAAACAAACCGAACTTCGGCTAACTGGCTTTCTATCTGACGAAAATAAGCATCAAAGGAGGTATAGCCAAACGGATGAAAGCCGGTGTACGTCCAGTCTTCATCAAAGCCGTAGGCCAGATCGTGATCCGCGTGGGTCAGTAATGCAGTCAGCTGACCATAATAAAAATCTGAGGCCAGTTTGGCACTGACCGCGTGGGTGCGCTGTGTATCATAGCCTGGCTCGTCAGCCCGTGACTGGCGATTATTTTCCAGTGAAAACGCATCGTAGCCATTATCGATATCATACCAGCGGTAAGCCACGTCCACCACGGTATCGTCTGTTACATCCCATTGCAGTGCCAGTTTTGCCGCGCGCTCATCAATATTATTGGTGTCATCGCGATTTAAAAATGTGTTATCCACAAAGCCATCGCTGGCATTTTGCAGCACTGCCAATCGGTAGCGCAGCGTGTCGGTAATGCTGTCGCCGCCGGCAAATTCAACACGGTAAGCATCATTATTGCCAACGCGCACCTCTCCTACAGTGAGCTGCTCTTCGGTGGGCTGATTAGATACAATCTTGATGGCTCCGGCTAATGCGCCAGTACCAAATAGTGTGGACTGTGGGCCGCGAAACACTTCAACCTGACGGCTATCAAACAACACGCCAGCAGCGCCCAAGCCGGAAAAATCAAAATCGTCCACCAGAAAGCTGACTGAAGGGTTCATGGGTTCAGAGAACTGCGACCGCTCACCGATACCGCGGATTTGTACAAAGCGGCCGCGAGCAGCACCGGCAGCAAAATTAACATTGGGTGCCACGGTGAGAATATCATCGAGATAAGTGGCCTGACGGCTTTGAATGCGGTTGTGTGACAGTACGGTAGCACTGCTGCTTAGCTGGTCGAGTGTGGCCTGGCGAAAATCGCCGGTAACCGTGATGTGCTCGATATCATCCGCCAAAGCGGGAGCACTGTTTAGCAAGGCCAGAAAAATGGCATTTTTTGTCATTGAGGATCTCTTATCTTAGCGAAAAAAAGATCCGGGATTACGGCAGGAAAACTGGTGTTTTGTGAAGACCATCCCTACGCCGGTATTATCCGGATCAGGTAAAGGGTTCTCGTGCAACACGAATCTCAGCCTTTGCGGCACCCCTTGGTAACTACAAGCAACGCTTACAGTGGCCGGCAGTGTATCAACTGACAGCCGCTGGTCAAACGAAAAGCGAAGACAACAATAATTTAATGTTTAAAATCAGTCGTCGGTGCTGTCGCTTAGCAGGTTCAGACTGCGCAGTTCTTCTTCAGTCTGCGCTTTGAGGCTTTCCAGCGATTTGCCATGTGGCGCTGGCTGGCGGGTGATGGGATCGACTTTGACAAACACAATGTCGTCGGCCAGACAGATAGTCTTTTTAGTGGCTTTGTTACGCACTAAACAACTTACGGTGATGGAGGTGCGGCCCACCGACTTGGTGGCCAGACCAAATTCCACGATGTCGCCCTGCATCGCCGGTGACTCAAAACTGATCTCGCCGATATGCTTGGTGACCAGGCAGTTGGTTTCCAGTTGGCAGATGGCGTAGATTGCTGACTCTTCGTCAATCCACTCCAGTGCACGCCCGCCAAACAACGAGTCTGCATAGTTAAGGTCATTGGGCATCACTAAACGGCGTGATAAGAAACGCATTCGAATTCCTTCAGGTTAATAGGTTAAACTTCACGTCTATTATACGGTAATTTTACTACAATGGCTTTGATGAACCTGCACGAATGGCTCAATTACAGCACCCACCATCCCGGCCACTGGCACCGTCAGTGTCTGCTATTGCAGTGCTCAGCTGAACAACTGGCTGCCACCCAGGCCGCGTTGGGGCAATGGCTTTGCGATTCAAGGCCTGTAGCACTGCTAGGTGAGTCACCGGCTACACAGCCGACTGAGAATGGGCAAGGATGGTTGCCAGCCGGGTCCGTCAGTTATCCACTAGGCCAGTATCGGCAGGTGTTAGGTCAGGAATTCGCCATTGGCATTTATCATGGTTTTGCCGGCTTTCGGCCTAATGCCTTATTGGCTTTGGCTGGCACTATCCAGCGGGCAGGTCGTTTGATCATTTTGTGCCCGCCGTTGGCCCAATGGCCATCGCATCCGGGAGTGACCCAGCCGCATTTTTTAAGCCACGGCTATCAATTATCGCACAGCCCTTTTTTAGCGCAGTTTGTATCGCAGCTAATCGCCCATCCTGCCACTGCCGTTGCCCATAGCGATGACCTGGCGGCAGCGCGACTGCCGGTGGTCTCTGCCAAACCCGAACACACTGTGCCGCTGGCCCCGTTTAAAACCCACGACCAGCTTCGTGCGTTTACTCAGCTGTGCCAGAATGCGCTACACATGCCGCAGGTGTTTTTAACCTCCCCTCGCGGCCGCGGCAAATCTACCCTGATGGCGCTATTGGCCGCGCACTTAATAAGTGTCGGCCGCAAACCGTACCTGACCAGTTCGCTACAGCAAAGCCAGCAGGTATTTTACAGCATGCTGGCAGATGCACTGGAAACCTCTCAAGGGCAGGCCAAACAGGCGGTGCCCTGGGTGGCGCCGGACAACCCGCGCCTGACCGCCGGAAGCGAAGATATTTTGCTGATTGATGAAGCAGCCAGCCTGCCGCTACCGGTGCTTAGTGCCATTAGCGCAACACAGCAGCACTGTGTGATGAGTTCTACAGTGCTGGGCTTTGAAGGCTCAGGCAAAGGTTTTGCCTACAAATTTATGCAACCCGCACTTGAGACTGGTCGGGCGATTCAGGTTGAACTGCAAACGCCGGTGCGCTGGTATAACGACGATCCACTGGAACAGGTGTGTAACCGCACCTTGCTGCATGAAACCGGTGAAGCGACACCGGCGAAGGCCACCGCCGAGATCGATATATCGCGTTATACCAGCGACGCGCTTAGCGCACAGCAGCTGTCTGCGGTGTTAAATTTGCTAAGTATGGCGCATTACCAGACCACGCCGGACGACATGATGCGGCTGGTCGATAGCCCTGACTGTAGCTTGTTTGTCAGTTGGCAGGCTGAGCAACCGGTGGCAGCAGCCATCATCAACCACGAAGGTGGCCAGCGGCTGGCCGATGTGGCGCCCGCTATCGCCCGCGGTGCGCGCCGGGTTAAGGGGCATTTAAGCGCCCAGAGTGTTAGCTTTATCAGCGCCACACAAGACTACGCTACACATCAGTACTGGCGCATCAACCGCATCGCGGTGCACCCGGCACTGCAACGCTGCGGGCTGGGCCGTGAACTGCTGTGTAAGGTTGTTGCTGCGGCTAAGCATGACCAGGCAGACTGGCTAAGTGCATCATTTGCCTATGACGCAGGGGTCGCATCATTCTGGCAGCAGGCGGGGTTTACCCAGCTACGCCATGGCAGCAAGGCCGACAAAGCCAGTGGCCAGCCCAGCCTACTGATGCTGCTGCCGTTATCGAGGCAGGCGTCATGTACACAGCCTATACTCCAACGATTAGCAGATTTTGATGCATGTTCACACTCACAGCTGCCATCACAAGTTGACCCTTTTCTGGCAACCATTCTGCGCTCACGACTTGATGCCTATTGCGACGAGGCCCGCCATAGCCAGTCATTAGGCAATACCCTGTACTACGCTGTTCAAGCCGCAGCCGCGGCCCGTGAACATCTTCCCGGGTTGTTGCAGGATAAATATCTTCAGCGCATCACAAATCATGAATTACTGCAGAAGCATAAGCTGAAAGGTAAAGCTGCGCTGGAACGCGCGCATGTGCAAGCCTGTCAGGAAGCGTATGGGCTTTTGGTGAAGTTTCTTCATCAATGAGGGGAGTTTTGTGGTGATTTCATCACTGGACTGACAAGCCCACCTTTTCGTCGCAGTGGCGACGAGACCCAGAGGGTATCTGCTATCTCGCTTCGCGAGATAATGACCTATGATGGCAGCCCATATTTCACTAATGAATTTCGACCTGGGAGGCTACCCCACCATTTCATCGCGGTGGCGGCGAGACCCAGAGGTATGCGCGATGTCGCCTCGCTCGATGGCGGTTTGCGTTGGCTATCCACTTCTAGCTAATTGGTCTCAGCCTAAGAGGAATTCTTACCATTTTGTCGCGCTGGCGACTTCACCCAGAGGGTATCTGCTATCTCGCTTCGCGAGATAATGGCCTATGATGGCAGCCCATATTTCGCTAATGAATTTCGACCTGGGAGGCTATCCCACCATTTCGTCGCGGTGGCGACATCACCTAGAGGGTATGTGCGATTTCGTCTCGCACGATGGCGGTTAGCGTTGGCTATCCACTTCTAGCTAACTGGTCTCAGCCTAAGAGGTGTTCCTACCATTTCGTCGCGGTGGCGACTTCACCCAGAGGGTATGCGCGATACCCTCTGGACTCCCCGCTCTCCCCAAAGCGGAAACTGCCTAGCCAGCCGGGCGGGCATAAAAGCCACGCATCAACGGGTCATCCTGACCCGATGCTGCTGGCTCGGCGTCCTGCCTCGCCGACTTTTCTACTTATCCGCCCAACCGGCTATTCCGCTCAGGGGGAATAAGAGCAGGATGTTTCTGCATGGAAATGTTGGTGGGTGTCCATATTTTCAAATAGCTCTTGCGAAGAGATGAACCACTCTTAAGGGCCCCTTACTGTGGCTGACGCTTTCACAGCGTGGGGTCGCGGGGAGATCCCAAAGAGGGGCGGTCGACACCGCCCCTCTTTGGTTGCCCGCCGGCAATCCGGCGAAATGCCAATACCTCGCTAGAAGTAACACTTGCGTGCGAACTCAAAAAAGTGACTGCCTAGCCAATCGGGCGGGCATAAAAGCCAGGCATCAACGGGTCTTCCTAACCCGGTGCTGCTGGCTATTCCGCGCAGGGGGAATAGGAGCAGGCTGTTTCTGCCTGGAAACGTTTGTGGATATCCATTTTTTCAAATAGTCAATTCGCAGAGATAAGTCGCTCTTTAGGGCCCCTTGCTGTGGTCAGCCGCAGGGCCGGTGGAAAAAACTGACCGGACCGGCAGGGATGCCGGGCCAGGCCAAACAGGGGCAGGGATGACCCTTTTGGCTGTGGGCAGTTTTGCCGGCACTGCGGCTGACGCCTTCACAGCGTGGAGCCCTCGAAAGAGAGTAATCCGGTCGGCACCGCCCTTCTTTGGTTGTCCACCGGCAATTCTTTGGTTGTCCACCGGCAATTCGGCGATATGCTTTCACAACAACCGTCGTAAGGCTTTGTGCTCAATTCAAAATGTAGGAATTCACATTCAAAATGTCCGTCACCAAGACATTCCTACCATTTTGTCGCGGTGGCGACATCACCCAGAGGGTATACGGCAATACCCTCTGGACTCCCTGCCTTCCCCAAAGCGGAAACTGCCTAGCCAGCCGGGCGGGCATAAAAGCCACGCATCAACGGGTCATCCTGACCCGGTGCTGCTGGCTCGGCGTCCTGCCTCGCCGACTTTTCTGCTTATCCGCCCAACCGGCTATTCCGCTTAGGGGGGAACAAGAGCAGGATGCTCTCAGCATCGAAATGTTTTGTGGGTGTCCAGCTTTTCGTTTCTGTCCAAAAATGATTGGTGGAAGTCCAGTTTTTCAAATGCTTAATTAGCAGAGCTGAGCCGCTCTTTAGGGCCCCTTGCTGTGGTCAGCCGCAGGGCCGGTGAGAAAAACTGACCGGACCGGCAGGGATGCCGGGCCAGGCCAAACAGGGTCACGGATGACCCTTTAGGCTGTGGGCAGTTTTGCCGGCACTGCGGCTGACGCTTTCACAGCGTGGAGCCCTCGAAAGAGGGGAATCCGGTCGACACCGCCCCTCTTTGGTTGCCCGCCGGCAATCCGGCGGAATGCTTAATAAAACTCAATGCTACGCATAGTAGTGGGACACAACAGGTGAACATCCTATATCGGGCGGTCACACCGTCCCACTTCGGTTACCCGCCGGCAATCCGGCGGAATGCTTAATAAAACTCGATGCTACGCATAGTAGTGGGACACAACAGGTGAATATCCTATATCGGGCGGTCACACCGTCCCACTTCGGTTACCCGCCGGCAATCCGGCGAAATGCTTAATAAAACTCGATGCTACGCATAGTAGTGGGACACAACAGGTGGATATTCTATATCAGGCGGTCGCACCGCCCCACTTCGGTTACCTGTGAACTACCCGGCGAATTATAAAGATCCATCGCGAAGCGATAAAAACAAAAAAGCCCGTGCATCTCTGCAACGGGCTTTTTTCTTATCGGGTATGTATCGTTAGATATTGATGCCGCGATTTTTAGCTTTTTCTTTTATGTAAGGTTCCCAGGCAACCGCATTACGGCGCATGGACTTCTCTTTCTTCGCTAGCTGGTTATGTTTCCAGGCTTGCTTGAAATCACCCTTATAGAAGTGGGCTTCCATCAGCGAGAAGTGAATTTTACCTTCTTCATCAGCACCGCGATCCAATGCTTTATTCAATGCATCAATGGCGCCATTGTAATCCTCGGCTACCAGCAACAGGCTACCCTGTTTTTGGAAGTCGTCCGGATCAGAACTTAACTGACCTGCTTTGCCATAATAGCTTGCAGCGATGTCATAGTTCTTTGCCTGGTGAAAAGAGTTGGCGATGCTACGAACCATCGACGCGTCTTCTTTAATCTCACCACTCTTGAGATGCTTCTCAAGAATTCGGGCGGCTTTGTATGGAATACCATTGGTTGAATAAAGCTGAGCCAGGTTTTTATACTGCGACTCTTTTTCCAGGTAGCCTGCATTGTAGGCAATTTCCATGGTTGCGAGTGCGTCAGAATAGTTTTCTACCAACATGTAGAAAACACCCAACTGCGTCCACCAATTTGGCTCTTCTGGAAACAGATTCACCAAGGTTTCAGCAACTTCAACGGTCTCAGAGTACATCTTACGCTGGAAGTAAGATTGCAGCTTCAATACATACGGGTTTTTATTAGGCTCTTCGTACAAAGCAATGGCTTTATCCGCCGGCTCGATAACTTTATCCAGCTGCTTTATTTCAAAGTAAGCCTGCGCTAACCGTACATAGGTAGATGCATCTTCTTTACACGTGAAGTCCATCCATTTGTTGTACCACTGAATCGCTTCTTCGTAATTTTCTTCACGCAGATTCAAATCGCCGACAAGTTTCAATGTATTAGCATGCTCAGCGTCATTCAGCACTTTGGTATCAACTGCATCAGTCAAATACCTAAGCGCTTCATCACCCTTGCCATCCATTGCGGCCAACAGGTTACCAATGAAGCGGCCTACATAGGCTTTGTCAAAGTCGTCGGAAGTTTCGATATCATAAAGAATATCCAATGCTTCCTGAACTAAGTCTTCCTGATACGCTTCAAAGGCTTTTTGCACTTTTTTACCAGCGCGTTCGCCGACCAGCTTGGTTTTGCCCTTTTCATAGCCAGGGCACTGCACTGGTGCTGTTGACTGCGCCATCGCTGGCGCGGCCATCGTCGAGACTCCTAACACCAAAGCAAAGGCTGACATTTTGAATGTATTTTTCATCATGATCATTGCTCCAGTTTGAAGTCTAGCTGAACAAACATATTAGGCTGTTTAACCCGCTTGCCTTCAACGATTTTAGGCTTGTATTTCCACTTGCTCAAAGCACGACGTGCTTCACGGTCGAAAATACGTTTTGGATCGGCATCGATTACCTCGATGTCTTCAACTCCACCCTGCTCGTTGATGGTGAATGACAGTTTTACCCATCCTTCACGGCCATCTCGGGCTGCCTGTGGCGGATACTTAGGATCGATACGAACAATTGGTGTAGCTTCACCGTCTTGTCCCATCGCGCCAACTGCACCGATATCCACACCTACACCACCTGTATCGACAGACGGAACTGCCAGGCTGAAACCATCAGCATTTGGCTCAGCAGCATCCGGCTCAACCGGTTGCATCTTAGGAGGCTGTTGCGGTGGTGGTGGAGGCGGAGGAGGCGTACGCTGACGAGTCTGCGTATTGTCATCCGGCTCCTGCATCACCACATCAATAACAGGTGCGTCGGGAACTTCATCTGCCGGGCGGGCCGAGTTTTCAATCAGTTTGGCCATCAGCACAAACAGACCAAAAGCAATTAACCCGCCGATTAATATAGAACCGATAAATCGAACCATCTTATCCCCTTGCTGCTACTGATATGCGATCAACACCTGCAGCTTTAACCTGGTCCATCACTTTCACGACGACACCATGCTTGGCTTTTACGTCAGCCTGGATAATGACATAGTCTGTCGGCTGCTCCGTCAATAATCGCTCTATATTCGCTCTGACACTCTCGACTGAGACTTCACGCTTGTCCAACCACACACTTCCATCGTCAGTAATGGCGATGAAGATATTGGCGTTTTTGCGTATTCCCGCTTCGCTAGCATCAGGCTTATTTACTTCAATACCTGCTTCTTTTACGAAAACAGTAGTAACGATAAAGAAGATAAGCATGATAAATACAACGTCCAGCATGGGCGTCATATCGATCTGTGCATCTTCTTCCTCTGTTCTGACTTTCCGCGCCATAATCTCTCTCTCTAGTGATGTGGCAGGCTATCAACCAAGCCTTCTTTTGCCAATTTAGCTTTGGCTTCGAGACGAGAACTTATGAACAGTCCCGACAATGCCGCGACCATACCAGCCATAGTAGGAATGGTTGCCATTGAGATACCAGAGGCCATCAAACGGGCGTTACTGGTACCTTGCGTTGCCATGGTCTCGAACACACTAATCATCCCGGTCACTGTTCCCAGCAGACCAATCAGTGGGCACATTGCCACCAGGGTACGGATAATTAGCATTCGTGCGTCCAGATCATCAGACGCTTGGGAAATCCAAGCTTCACGGATTCTATGCGCATACCAAGAGGTAGTATCAGAGCGGGCGTCCCAACGAGTGATAATGTCTTTTTTCACTTTTGGAAAGACCGCTGTGATATACCAGTAGCGCTCAATCATTAATACCCACATAAGAAAGAGCGCGGCAGCAACAAAGTACAATACGTCGCCGCCGGTAGCGATAAATTCCCTGACAGATTCCCATAATCCAATCAGGCTATTCATATTACGCTTTCTCCGCCTCTGTATGAGCTGCAATGATACCTGCAGTTTGCTCATCAAGAATGTGAATAATTGACTTGCTACGAGACGCTACAATGCTGTGAGTCAGAATCAGTGGCAGTGCTGCAATGATACCCTGAGCAGTGGTTACCAGAGCCATTGAGATACTACCAGCCATCAGACGTGGGTCACCGGTACCAAACAGTGTAATAGTTTGGAACGTAGCGATCATACCCAGTACTGTACCTAACAGACCTAACAGCGGTGCTATAGCAGCAAAAATCTTGATAACGTTGATACCGCTTTCGATAGACGGCAATTCTTTCAGAATCGCTTCGTCCAGCTTCAGCTCAAGGTTTTCAGCGTCAGAGTTTTTGTTCTCCTGGTACACTTTCAGGATACGACCCAGCGGGTTGCCTGAAGATGGATTGCCAGGGTTTTTCAGCTGAGACTTAATCTTGCTACCAGTGATACCCAGTGTGATCAGCTTGTACACAGCAATCAACAGGCCAATGATCAGCATCGCTGTGATGGTGTAACCTACTGCGCCACCAGCGTGATAACGCTCGCTCCATGTTGCTTTTTCTTTCAACAGACCCAGGATTGCGCCCTGTGACGGGTCAGCGTAGAAAGGCACCATACCAGAGGTGGCTTCGGCCAGATCTTCTGCAGAACCAACCAGGTGACCTTCAGGCTGACGACCCAGAGGCTGAACAACTTCGTTTTCAGCATCAAACATCAGGTAGCCTTCGTCGCTTACCAGGTTGAAGGTACCAACACGAACCACTTCCTGCTCGCTACTACCACCGTCCAGGTTTACCACTTCGGTGTTGAAGCGAACAACCTGACCACCTTGGGTCATTTCAGTTTGCAGTGCGAACCACAGGTCTTCCAGTTCCTGAATGTTAGGCAGGCCTTTGGCTTCTTCAGACATTTCTGCCAGGAAGTCATCACGACCAGGGAACTGTGCACTAACGATAGAGGTAGAAACACGGCCATAGGCTTCAGAAGCCGCCTGACGTACCACACCAAACATCTCACCCAGTGTACCGGTAGCTTGCTCCAACTCAGCAGATTTTTCGTTCAACGTAGTTTCGTTGTCAGAAAATTGCTGTTGCAGGCGATCACCACGATCTTGCTCGGCTTTCAGCTCTTGTTGCGCTTTACGCAGCAAAGCTTGCTTGTCAGCACGCTCAGAACGGAACTCTGCTTCACGCTGTTCATTAATGCGCGCTTCAGAAACACGATTTTGCTTAACCTGCTCAAGCAGATCCTGCAAAGACGCAGCTTCTTGTGCCTGCGCGCCGGTTGACATAACCGCCATCGTTGCAGCGGCTACAAGAGATTTAAATACTAGTTTCATTAAAACTTACTCCGCTGCTTTGATTGGTAGTTTGATTAGGTCAGGTGTAATGGTGCCGTTTGCCATTTTCACAGCATCAACAACCGACGCCAGGTAATCATCACCCAAAGCTTTCCATTGACGTGCGTCATTGTCCCAAACCCATGCGCTGGATTGGTCCAAAGACAGAGCCAAGAATGCGGTGCGACCAAGGTTAAAGAAGTCAACAGTCACTTCAGTGCCGTCGGCGTCGATAGTACCTTGATAAGAAGACATCTTCGTGCCGTACTCAACTTCAACCAGGTAGGCTTCAATAACCTGACGGAACTGCTCAGAAACAGTCACGTTAGAGTTGGCCATCAGATCGCGCAGACGTTGAATACGCTCACGACGCTCTTCTAAGTGAATAGGAATATCCAGCTCAACAAACTTTTCCAGGCTGTCGATCATGCGGAACATCAGCGGCACGATGCCTTGCTTAGTCTGTTCGATGCTGTCGATCTGACGCTGCAGAGAGTCGATGCTCTTTTGCTGGTCCTGAACCAGACTAGCAATGTAGTCGTTGTAAACTTTCAGGTTTTCTGTTTGATCAACAGTTTGACGATATTCAACCAACAATTCTTGAGACTGCTCGAACAGTGAATTGATTTTTTCTTGAGATTTTGCTGCAGCCGCGTGAATCTTAGCTTCTTCTTTTTGAAGATCGTTAAGAGTAACTGCAGAGACGGCAGCACTGCCAGTCAGTGCAAACGCACCCATGACAGTAGAAGCAATAAGAGTTCTCTTGCTCATCTTGGACATAGTTCCCAACCAAATTTCTTATTTGAATCCTCGCTGTTCTTACATGCAGCAAGGGGCGTATAAACTTTGCTATTTTTGCTTTAAGAAGGTAGCTGATGGCGCATAAAGCCAACACTACGAATCCCCAATAGTCACATGGATCAGAATAAATAGTCAAGTAACACAGTCTTAACACCGGTTATCTTAACAATCCTGCCCATCCTATATACAGCCTTCGCTGAAATTTTAGTCAACTGGCAACTACCTACCGAGAAAGTCCGGCAAGTCATCGGATTAGTTAAGACTGATTTGTTAACACTCGTGTTGATAGGCTGTTGCACAACCTCAGTAATTACTCACTATTAACACGTTGGCGTTTGCGCCGATAAGTAGTCGGCATTCACCGACGCTTTTTACTATTAGGACGATGCATCGCACGATCTTTCTTTATTACTATGGTTCAGGTTTCAGTTAACCCATAGCGACCCACATCAAATGCCACTGTCAGCCGCTGCCCTGCCCCTTCGGGTAACATGGTAGTGCCATGCCAGGTATGGGACGGAAACAACACACACAGGCCCGCCCTGGGCTGAACATAATCAGCTGGCTCCAGGTGACTGGCTACCGCCAACCCAGGTTGCCCGAACTGCAGCCATCCATATTTGTGCGCGGTCTCATCAACTTCCTCTGGCAAGGAAATGTAAGCCACGCCCGAAATCACACCATTGGAATGAATATGATTTGTATGAAAGCCTTTGCCCGCCATGCGCACCGACCATGAGCCGATAAAATTCACTTCTCCAGCCGGTGTACAGATACTTGCCGGGTCGATGTCAAACTGCTGGCAGGCATTTATCACCGCGGCACTGACAGCCTGCTTTAACCAATCGATACCATCCAGAGGTAATGTAAACAAATGCCCCCGGGTCTGTGTGCCCGATGCCACACTCTGGCCCTTAGGCTGCTGTTTAATGGCGGTGTGCAACCTGGCTAATTCACTGGCTAACGTCGCCCACGTCTCGCTGTCCGGTGTGGGCTTGAGCTGCGCCGTGTGGATTTTAAGCTTGTTAGTCGGCACGTTAGCCAAACGTTGGCCGCAGTATTGGTAAGCACGTAAGGTTTGGTCGCTTGGGTTTTCTTGCAGTGCCTGTTCGACAAGCTGTTGGGCTTGCGTCAGCTGATTAAGCCCAAAATACATCAGAGCGGCAGTTGCTGCATGCTGTTGCATAAACAGTGCAGGATCTGATTGTGTCGCTATTAGTTGCTGCGCGTCGGTAAACTGCTGATCAAAGACCAAGGCTTTAAATAAAGCGGCCTGATGTTGAGTGTGCTGAAAACGGGTTTGTGGATGCAAAGTGTGCAGCTGCTCGAGTGCTTTGCTGTATAGCTTTTCGCTTATCAAAAAATGCGTATAGGCTAGCGTAAATCCAAAGAAGGCAGGCTCCGGCTTTATCAGTCGAGAAAAGGACGTTAAATAGGTAGTGTGATCACCGGTCTCCCACAATAGCTTGTTTAGGTTGATGTGACTGTCTACATAAAACGGATTCAAGCGCAGTGCCTTCTTATAATAAGCAATGGCCTTCTCAGCGTTGCCCATATCCGCGTGGCAATTGGCCAGATTGTGTAAAATTGCAAAATGTTGCCTGGCTGCCGCGAGCTTTTCCAAAATAGGCAAAGCTTCACCCGGCTTTCCCGAAAGCCGCAATGAAACAGCATGTTCATTTTGGTAATAAAAACTGCCAGGCTCGGCAGCCAATAGCTCACCACTGAATAGTTCTGCTTCCTGAAAAACCTGCTGTGCTCTTAATAAGGAAAGGGTGTGGTTGTTCGCCTGTTTTTGCGTAAGTCGATTGTCGGCTAATGCGGCGCGTATCTGTTGCTTAGCGCTTGCAAAATGCTGGCCGGCAATGGCTGTTGTAATATATCGCTCGGTGTCTGGTGTTGATAAGACACCCAAACTGGCACGCTGCTGCCAAACCCTGTATTCGCTGGTGTTATCGCCTATCTGTTTATGAAACAGGCAAACCGCTTGTAAAAACGCGGGGGCATCTTCGAGCGCGTTCTGATATTGGTCCAGAATCTGTTCTGCCTGACTCAACTGTTGGGTATAGATCAGACTCTGCAGATATAACCCCACCACCTCTGGCTGGGTATCAAAGCTAGCCATCAATGTTTGGCAATAAGAGCAGGTACTGGCAAAGTCTCGCTGTTGAAAGGCTGACTGTGCCTGCTGTAATAGGTGCGGATAAGAAAGGTTGTTATTGCTCATAACACAACCCTTATATTGATCTTTAGATAAAAAAAAGCCGACGCTGGGCGCCGGCTTTTTTCAGACTATATCACTTAGAACGTGAATGTTACGTTAGTGAACAGGTAACGACCCAGGGTGTCGTAGAAGCCAGCAACAGTGTTTGAGTTGGTGGCCAAAGCACTACCTACCAGAGGCGGCTCTTTATCAAGTACGTTGTTCACACCAGCAGAGATACGGATGTTCTCATTAAGCATGTAGGCACCAGACAAGTCAAAGAAGCTGTATGCTTTGATTGAATCTTCAGTACCGTCGATATCTACTTCACCGTAGTATCTCCAACGACCGATTAGGCTAATATCACCCATGTTGTAGTTGGCGCTGAAAGTATGACGCCATTCTGGCTGCGCGAAACAATCTACGCTAACAACACCAGAGCAATCGTAATCCTGCGAAGGATCAGCCAGCAGAGGTTTGAAGGTTTTTTCCAGGTTATAAGCACCGATGACGCTTAAGCCAAGTGTACCTTCGCCCACATCCATAGAGTAACGTGCATCAATATCGATACCACGCAGGGTGATACCACCAATGTTGTCACGCAGGTTTCTTACAAATGCATCCTGAGATAACCACAGGCTACCTGCTGGGCTACGCTGAATGTTGTCACAGAACTGGCCAGTATTACCACAAATGTCGATGATACGCTGCGCACCTACAGTGGCAATAGTATTTTCAACATCAATCTCAAAATAGTCAGCTGAGAAGTTAAAGCCTTCAAACGGAGAAGAAACAATACCCAAAGTATAAGTATCAGCTTCTTCTGGCTCCAGGTTTGGATTACCGCCAGTGAACTGGTTGTACTGGTCAGCCGGGTTCGGGCTGATGTTACCGTACTGAGCAGCAGTTACACCGGTCAGCGCACACTGGTCAGCAGATAATACAGGCGTATCGCCGGCACACAAATCAGTACCCTGCCACAGGCCTACGCTTTGCGCAGAGAACAGTTCATTGATGTTCGGAGCACGAATCGCACGGTTCCAGCTGGCGCGGAATTTCAGGTCTTCGTTAACAGCCCAGTCAATACCCACTTTATAGGTGTTGGCATTGCCAGAGGTTGAGTAATCAGAAACCCGGAAACCTAAATCCAATACCAGGGCTTCAACACCGTCCATGCCTTCGATTACCGGTAAGCTTAACTCACCAAAGATATCGTTAACATCAAAGCCACCGATCAGGCTTTCTGTTGGGCCACCCTGACCAACCAAAGAACCTTCCTGATAGATAGTATCAGCAACACGTTCAAATTCTGTTTCACGACGCTCAAGACCAAAAGAGGCACCGATTGGCGTTACCGCCCACGGCAGCGCGTAGTCAAATTCGCCTGCTACATAACCCTGGTATACTTCAAGGGTAGTAGTACCTACCAATACCGCTGTACCGCCCAATTGCGCAGCCTGCTCAGAAGTTACGCCGCCTGGAGTAAATACCTGATACAACAAGCAGTCGTCTTCACATGTAGTACCAACTTCACCCACGCGAGGGCTGATCAGAGGCAGGTTCAAGTCATTAGCATATGCTGATGAAGAAGAGGTAGACGCGTACATGTAGTTCACATCATAAGACCAGCTGTCATTGATCCAGCCGTCAACACCTGCAACGATACGGAACGCGTTATGTTCCAGATTATCTGAACGCGGGCCACCTTCTACGTTACGCTTACCAATGTAAGCAACAAACTGGTCATCCGGACCCTGACCCAACGCTTCTTGAATCTGAGCCGCCTGGGCATCAGAAATCAGTGGGTTGTTGTAGTCGAATAAGTATTCGGCACCATAGAACGTTCCTGACTCAGCAATCTGACCTTTAGTCTTGTCTTGCATGAATGAAGTTTCTAGGTACACGCGAGCTTTGTCGTTAACTTCGTATTCTGCAAATGAACCTAAAGAGAAACGCTCGTTAGGACGCATGAAGTGGTTAATCGGCGCATAGTTATAGAAGTTTTGCGCCTCAGACATAGGCAGGAAGCTACCGTCATCCTGCAGGCTCCACCACAGCTCATTAGTATAATCAACATCACGAGCAGCAGAAGCATCAGCTACCGGCGTATTTACCGGATAGAAGAAGAAGTTTGGTGATACAGCGGTTGATGAACCCGCACAAGCTGTCGCAGAGGTGTTCAGTGCACATGAACCATAGTCACGCTCACCTTGCAGCATTTCATTGTTACGACGCCATACCGCATAAACAGTGGCATGACCACGGCCGCCGTCGAAATCGCCGCCGGCTGTGATGTTCAGGTTGTATGACTCACCACCGATACCATTGCTACCATCTGGATAGTCGTAGTTACGCTCATCCATCAGGCTTTGAATATAGCTGTTATCGTTATCGTGTTGATAACCTGCTGCACCGGCTTCAATTTCCAGACCAGTGAATTCGGTATCCATTACAAAGTTAACAACACCAGATACCGCGTCAGCACCGTATACTGTTGATGCACCACCAGTTAGAACGTCTACACGCTTAACCAGAGCCGCTGGGATTTGGTTGACGTCAGGCGCCTGGCTGTAAACACCGCCTGGCTGCAGACGACGACCGTTAACCAGCACCAAAGTACGCTGTGCACCCAGACCACGAAGATCCAGAGTCGCAACACCTGTTGCACCGTTTGCCTGGAATGATGTTTCCGCCGCTTCGATTTGCGGCAGGGTGTTCATTACGTCTTCTACACGAGTAAAACCCGTTGATTCGATAACTGCGGCATCAATTGCCAGTACCGGGCTGGACGTTTCCAGGTCAGTACGTTTGATACGAGAACCTGTTACAGAAATCTTTTCGATATTCTGTTGCTCGGCTTCTGCAGCATCGGCTTCTTGAGCCATTGCCGGATTGCCTGCAAACAGTGCTGCTGAAGCCGCACCAAAAGCGCACGCCAACTTCACTGACTTAGCCAGTTTATTATTTGTAAACATGAATTGTGTCTCCCTGGACCACTAATTTGTTTAGCGGTTTGTTATATAAATCGTTAAAACGACTTTTTATTAAACAAGACTCAAAGCCTTGACTTGATAATAACCACATCGAAATGCTGCGGTCAACTGCCAAACAAGCGAGACGAGACGAAAGTTCAATTTTTTTTTCGCAATATTCATCCTGCTCGTAAACAAGCTGTTACGAAAAGGGTAAATTTTAGATAAAACCTTGTGAATAGCGCGTTGTGAGGTGAGTAGTCAGTCCGATTTTAAAATGATTAAAACTTGAACAGCGCCAAGAAAGGTTTGAAGGGGGAATAAAAAACACCCGGCCGAAGCCGGGTGTTTGAGGTATTAAAAAGGCTAAGCCTTAATTAAAATTGGTGATTTACACGTAAGCTGAAGCGACGACCTAAACGCTCATCCAAGCCATAGTGGCCTGCAGCAAAAGCAATTGCACCATTTTCGTCCGGCTTACGATCCAACAAATTGAACACGTTAAACTGAATGCTTGTAGACTCATCCAAGTTGTAGCTCACTGCCAATTCGTGCAGTACACGCCAGTCAGTTTCATTGGTAAAGTTGCCCTGATAAGAGCCATCTTCCAACTCTGTAAAGCTATCTGCATACAATACTTGGTCCAGCGAGTCGATCTTCACTGGATTCTGCCAGCGAATACGATGGCTAACTAACCAATCATCATACGTCCAGGTTACGTCAACCGTACCCAACCAATCCGGGTCAGCAAAGTCACCCACATCTTCGGTTACTTCGGCAGAAGGTGTAGCCTGGAACTCATTAGTGATGTTGTGCTGAGTATTAGAGTTAATGCTCAAGTTACCCCACTCTTCCAGGTCGTGGTTATAGAACAACGCAATAGATACTGCTTCGAACGTCGACAGAGCAACGTTAGCAGGCTGATTGCGTGCTTCGATAACCTGGAAGTCATCGCCACGTTTGAAGGTGCTACACGCTGCTTCATTCGGGAAGTCATTTGAGTCAAAGCAAGTGGCAGCCAACGTTTCAAAATCAACCTGTTCAATGAAATCTTCAATTTCCAGGTTGTAGTAATCCACACTAACCTGCAAACCTTCCAGGAAAGTAGGTGTGAAGCCAAATCCTACAGAGTAAGATTTGTTGGTTTCAGGCCCCAGCTCAGAGTTACCCGACACGATGCCGGTTGGGATAGTACCGTCCTGGATGTTGGAAACAAATGTATCAGTGTCGATACCCAGCGATTCACAATTAGCCTTACGTACCTCAGGGTTAGGACCTAAGCCAACGGAGCGAGCGTCACAGGGGTCATCACCTGAAATAAATGTTTGTTGCTGTGGCTGGAACAACTCGTTGATTGACGGGTTACGGAATGCCGTAGCATAGGTTGCCCGGATAGAGAAGTCGTCCATCACCTGCCACTTCAGGCTGGCCTGGTAAACATCTTCTTCCGTGGTACGGTTTTCAAAGCCACGAGGCGCGTCAGTATTGAATTCCTGGTTACGATAAGCGCCGCTCAGCTCAAGATACTGAACAAACGGAATAGCCATATCTTCAGAAATGATAGGAGCAACCACTTCCACATAGTACTCATTCGTATCAAAACCACCTGAAACCGGACGATCGATAGTTGAACGAGTTACAGGAACACGCCCACCCAGAGCTGGCATGTAGTTGCCATCTTCGATACGGCGTTCAACACCAACAACAAAATCCAGTGGACCACCTGGTAGCTCAAACGCTGTACCACCTAAGTTGGCAGTATAAACTGTTTGCTTGTTAGACGCAGAGGCCATTTGCGGGCCGCCTGTAATGAAGTCTAATGCCTCAACAGAAGCTTGCGAACCAAACAAGTTCAATGGTGTACAACCATCAAGGAACGGCAAGTCTTCATCAGTCAGGCCGTTACCTGAAGCACGAGAGTTGAAGCCTTCCAGTGTACCTGCAGCTAAGTCTGCATAGGCACCACAGATGATGTCGCCACGCTCGAAGCCGCCGGTAAATTGTGAGCGAGCACCTTGCAACGCCGCAAGAGCTGCATCCATATCGGCAAGATCATCAGTCGCATCATCAGGATCTTGTAGGCGGATTCGCTCTAACAATTCATCGTCAACGCGTTGGGCATTAACAGCGTTTAAGAAACGGCCATCGACGATCCCGGTAGTTTGAATATTAACATCAGACTGGCCGTGAACTACAGACACATCCCAGTAGAAGTAACGATCCAACGCAGTGAAGTCACCTTCTAAGCTATTGGTGATACGCCAAACGTGGGTCTCATTAGAGTTGCCACCTAATGACACCAAATCATTGTTAAAGCGGTGAATAGAAAAGGCATCCCCCTCTAAACCAGCTGAGCGAAGTGTACTTCTGGCTTGTTCAGACAAGAACGGGTTGTTGATGTCCATAGCCAGAGCCGCGGATGTGCCACCGAAGAACCCAGTTTGGAAGCCACCCTGGTTAACCAGCTCTTCACCCTTGGTGTTAGCAAACATGAGATCATTTTTAAATCGCAGGTTATCCGTGATGTCAAAGCGGAATGACGCATAGCTATTAAAACGTGAAGTGGGTGAGCGAATTTGATCAACACTGTCAAAGAAGTCCAGACTACACACGCCAGGTCCGCCTTGTGTAATCAGGCTTCGGGCCTGTACAGAGCCTGGTTGACACTGGGTGATGTCACCGTTTTGAGTAAACTCGTAGAAGTTACCGTCTGGCAGACTGCCTAAACCAAAAGAAGGTAAAAAGCCTGAACCTGGAGGCGTGATAGCGCCATTTTGGGTGAATAATTGCAGTTGTAACTCATTGTATGTCAAGCGCACTGAACGGCGGTCTTCTGCAGTCAGTTCACCATCGCCATTGAGGTCGTCACCTACGCCATCGCCGTTAAAGTCAATAAATTCATTTTGGCCAGAGTCAAAGCCAGGATTATTATTACACAGGAAGTCCTGGTCACATTCCAACAAGCCATTGTTGCGGGTGTATTCCATACCGAACGTTACGTTACCCCGGCCGTTACCAAAGTTACCGCCACCCAATGTACTTACCTGGAATGTCCGGGCATTGCCATCTTCATTTCCATCATACTGAGCCGTAACTTCAAAGCCTTCATAGTCATCTTTTAAGATAACGTTAACAGTCCCGGCGATCGCATCGGCACCGTAAGTTGCCGCACCGGTCAAAGGTACCACTTCGATGCGCTCTATCAGGTTTACTGGAATTGCGTTGATATCAACCTGCGAACCGCCTTGTGAAGCAGATTGAGAACTTACAAAGCGCTTTCCGTTTACCAGTGTCAGAGTACGTTGAGTGCCCAAGTCAAAAAGGTTCGCCTGGTTTTGACCAGCGTTTTCTGCGTCCTGATCACCAGCGGGTGTCAATGAGCCGCCGAATAATGGAGATTGGTTAAGCAGGTCAGCCGCGTTAGTAAAAGCGCGAACTTTTATATCTTCTTCGCCAAATGAGAATACGGGTGTGCTGTTGCTAATTTCAGCGCGTTGAATACGCGAACCTGTAACACTGATTCGTTCTACGCCAACCTCTTCTGCGTCAACATCATCAGCAGCTGTGTTTTGTTGAGCGTATGCCAGATTGGCAGAAGACATTGCCAGTGCTGTACCAAACGCGCACGCCAGCTTCACTGATGAAGCCAGTTTAGAGCTTTTAAACATGAGTTTTCTCCCTGAAAAAAGCAGCAACTCGATCTGCTTTTTGCCTTTTTGCTAATTATTATTTCCGTAACCGGAAGAAAGAATATTTACATTCTTTCACCTTTATATAAAAGACACGTTTCGGGTGATTTTTCAACACTTTTTTAGCGAGGGAAGTGATTAATTTCGACTTATTTAACAGCTCAAAAATTAACCACTTAGGTGCAAAGTTGTAATTTAACAACACATTGACAATATGCGTTTTAATTTATTTATAAAAACCAAAATAGCGTTTAACTTGTTGGGGCAGCGGGGGCAACATTTCTTTGGGCAACAAAAATGTGGCTGAGTTGAAAAAGTCCACAAATATGCGGTTGGATTCGGTGGTTTTTTTGAGGTATTGATGGCCAGAAGATCCACCGGTTCCAATTTTACTACCCAACATGCGCTGCACCATCATGGCATGCCGGTAGCGCCAGATCGTGAGTTTTTCATCAATCTCTGTCAGGGCTGTGATGAGCTGGAAAGGCAGGTTAAATAAGGGTTCTTCCGGGTATTGTTTGATAAACAGGGTGGCCATCATGGCATCATGGCTCAGGCGAAACACGCCCTCCTCGCGCAATTTTTGGTATTGTTGCTTATCAAACAAGGCATCAAAACTGGCTTTAGTGGCTTCCCAGTCTTTGAGCTCCTGGCGTTTGTCCTTTTCACTCAAAGTGGCATTGGTTTCAATGGTGTTGCGATCCTGATTGAGCAAGGTATCGGTGGCCGATTTATAATGCTGCCAAAAAGCAAATTCGTCTTTTTCCAACAAGGGCAACCGGGCCAGCCAGCGCTCCACCAACTCAAACAGACTGGGTTTATTTTCCAGCGCTTCCAGCAGCGCCCGGTCTTTATCGGTTAGCCGGCTATAAAAACTTTGCTTGTCGAAATCGATGCGATATTCACGCTTCAAGCCTAATGAAATTTCCAGGCGTTTGAACTGGATTGACTGAAAGCCGGAAGCGGGCACCAGATAGTCACGAAAGGACAAAAACTGCTGCGGGGTCATGGTTTCCATCACGCTGATTTGATCATTCATCAGCTGCTGGATCTGAATAATGCGCTGCAGGCGATGCACCACACCAATCAAGGCGTCATCGGCCACGGTTTGTTCGCTGAACGTATCGATTATTGCATTAAGCTCGTGCAAAATTTGCTTAAACCAGAGCTCGTACACCTGATGCACGATAATAAACAACATCTCATCATGGGCCGGCTCACCGTATTTTTCGCTTTGAAACTCCTGTGCGCCAAGGATTTTGTCCAGGTGCAGGTAATCACCGTAATAAACCGGGGTAGTATTTCTTTTCATCGTTTTCCAACTTGCGAATACAAAAATTTAGTCTAACACTTTATTAACATTGCATCGCAAAAACGTCGCTGTGGCAACACCTGCAGCGGCTGGTTTGGGTACCACAGGGAAAACAGGTATGCCTCTACATGATGATATTCATAATTACTATGAACACTTACTGGCCGAAAAAATCAATGCGCTGGGGCTTAACGACACCAAAAGCCCGGATTATGTCGCCGATTTGTGTTGTTTGGCGCTGAATCAAGTGCCACCGCGTTATATTCGTTTTGATGTAGATATGGCGTTTTATCTGCCAATACAGGAACGAGAAAAAATGGAGCAAAGTGTGGCCCAGGCGCTGATGAGTGCGCAGGCTTACTTAGAGAAAAAAGAGGGGATGCGAAAAAATTAGGGTGGCAGGCCCCCAGCCACATCTCGGCACATGAGTCGTCTGCTGCGGCTGCTCCCTTCCAGGCCTGACCGGATTCACAGAGTATCATTGCGAGAGGACCAGGGGCCCACCATTGAAACTCGCTGGCTTCAAGTGTTGCTCGATGCCAGCGAGCGCGCATTATGACGGCTTGTTAGTTAACTTTCAAGCCTTGTGTGCAAATCGCTCTTCGGCAATCATATTGGCCACCCGGTTGGTGGCTTTTTGTTCCTGATCAGCACGTTCAAAAATCTCAGTTAAAGTATCGCCAATCTGCTCGATGTGCTCGCGCAACGCGTCATCGGAAGATTTGTCCATACGCTGATGATAGATATCAATTACCCCACCGGCATTGACCACATAATCTGGCGCATACACGATGCCCTGGCGATGCAGAATCTCACCGATTTCTTCACGAGCCAGTTGGTTATTGGCCGCGCCGGCAATCACCTTGGCCTTAATGGTCGGCAAGGTTTCATCATTGATGGATGCGCCCATAGCGCAGGGTGCCACTACATCCACATCCAAGCCGTAAATTTCTTCCGGTGCTACAGCGGTGGCGCCCAGTTCACTGACCGCACGCTCTACCCCTTCAGGATAAATATCGGTAACAAACAAAGTGGCACCGGCTTTGTGCAAATGTTCGGCCAGGCGATAGCCCACGTGGCCCATCCCCTGGATGGCCACTTTCACGCCTTTTAAATCTGACTGCATGGCGTGCTTGACCGCAGCTTGCAAACCCACAAAAACACCATAGGCTGTGGAAGGAGCTGGATTGCCATCGGGGGTTTCACCGGCATAGTGATATTGCGCTTTGACGCCGGCGATATACTTAGACTCCTCGGCCATCACCTGCAGGTCAGTAACAGCGATACCAGAATCTTCGGCGGTAAAATATTTTCCGCCCAGCGAGTCGACAAACTTGCCCATGGCCGTCATCATTTGCGGCGTCTTGGCTTTACGCGGATCGCCGATGATAACCGACTTACCGCCGCCTAATTTAAGGTTAGCCATGGCGGCTTTGTAGGTCATGCCTTTGGACAAACGCAGTACATCGGTCAGTGCTTCGGCACTATTAATGTATGGCCACATCCGGCAGCCACCCAGCGCAGGCCCCAGATTGGTATTATGTACCGCAATAATGGCACTTAAGCCCGCTTCTTCGTCGTGATAAAACGCAACGTGTTCGTGGTTATCAAATTCTGGATGCTCGAAAACAGACATAAGCCCTCAATCGTAGTATTTAGTTGACAAGAGTGTAGCGAAAAATCGGGAGGACATGCCTTGCGATGTTTGTTAATGAATTTAACATACAGCAAAATACAGACTACCGATTTAAAATAGTTATGATGCTTATCCTAGGATCTTTTCCAATATATAATGCTCATCATAATAATGTGGATGATTTAAATGAAGCTAGATAAATTTGATCGCGAGATTTTACGCGTTTTGCAGCAAGACGCCACTGTTTCAATGGCTGAATTAAGCCAAAAGGTTGGCTTGTCGCACACCCCCTGCTGGCGACGGGTAAAACGTATGGAAGCCGAAGAGATCATTGTCGGAAAAGTGACCCTGCTAAACAGCAAAAAACTGAACCTGGGGGTGTCTGTGTTTATCTTTGTCACTTTGAAAAACCATGATGGCCACTCTCTGATCGACTTTGAGCAGGCTGTGCAGTCTATCGACGAGATTGTTGAATGTCACACCACCAGCGGGGAAAAAGACTATCTGCTCAAAGTGGTGGTAGAAAGCATCGAAGAATACGAGAACCTGCTTAAGAGTAAACTGACCCATCTGCCACTGGTGGATCATTTAAGCTCGACTTTTGCCCTCAAACAGGTGAAAAATACCACCGAGCTCCCTATCAAAATGCAATAGCCATCACTCAGGTTATTGCTGATCATCTGCACTTAGCTATTAAGCACAAAAAAAGCGCCTTTCAAAAAGGCGCTTTTCAGTTAAAGGCAGTAAGTCATCAGGTGGGCATCGCATCGACTTGATTTTCTGGCCGGGCTGCCTCGAACGCGTCCAGCTGGTTGCAGTTATCGTATATTTTTTTGATTAAGGGGTAGGCCTGCATGTCCACCCCAAAGCGCAAGGCGCTGTATACCTGGGGAACCAGGCACACATCCGCCAGACTGATATTATAATCAAAGCAATATTTACCGGCCTGGGTTTGCAAGCGCTGTTCAACGGCTTTGAATCCTTGCTGCGACCAGTACGCCACCCAATCGGCTTTTGCCTTAGCATCCGCGCCGAACCGCGCTTCTAATTGCTGCAATACCCGCAAATTACCCAGCGGCTGCATATCACAGGCCATGTCGTAGGCCAGTGCACGCACCCGGGCACGTTCAAGCGCATGACTAGGGATGAGCGGGCATGGCTGCGGATGCTGCTCATCTAGGTATTCGATGATACTCAATGATTGATTCAGGATCACATCGGCTTCATCGTCCACCAAAGTGGGCACCAGTTCACTGGGATTAAGCTGCTGGTAAGGCGGCTGATGCTGCTCGCCGCCTTCCTTAACCAGATGAACCGGAATATAGTCATATTCCAGTTGCTTCAGGTTCAATGCAATCCGTACCCGGTAACTGGCCGACGAGCGCCAATAGCCGTAAAGTTTAAGCGCCATAGCTGCCCCGCCTACTGATTAAGCCGTTTAAGCTGTTGGTCGATGGCACCAAAAATACTGTTGCCCTGGCTGTCCTGCATTTCGATGCGGATCTTATCGCCAAACTGCATAAACGGTGTGCTGGGCTTGCCATCGCGGATGGTTTCAATCATCCGGATTTCAGCAATGCAAGAATATCCACGGCCACCGGCATCCACTGCCGAGCCATGATCGGTACCCTGTTTGTTCGACACTGTGCCCGAGCCAATGATAGTGCCGGCACCCAGATTACGCGACCTGGCGGCATGTGCGATTAACTGACTAAAATCAAAAGTCATATCTTCGCCGGCTTCAGGCACCCCAAAGGTATTGCCATTATAAGTGGAGCGCAGCGGCAGATGCACCTTGTTAGCCTGCCAGGCATCACCCAGTTCATCAGGTGTCACCGCCACCGGTGAAAAGCTGCTGGCCGGTTTGGACTGGAAAAAGCCAAAACCCTTAGCCAGTTCACCGGGGATCAGCCCGCGCAATGAGACATCGTTAACCAGCATCAACAGGCGGACATGCTGGCCGGCCTGCTCGGCCGAACACTGCATAGGCACATCGCCGGTTACCACGGCAATCTCGGCTTCAAAATCTACGCCCCATTCATCGCTGGGCAATATGATATCGTCAGTGGGGCCAATAAAGTCATCCGAGCCGCCCTGATACATCAGCGGATCGGTCCAGAAGCTTTCTGGCATTTCTGCACCGCGTGCTTTGCGCACCAGTTCCACGTGATTGACGTAGGCGCTGCCATCGGCCCACTGGTAGGCGCGCGGCAATGGTGATTCACAACGGCTGGGGTCAAAGTCGCTAGCTTCGATTTGCTGATCGTTTAGCGCGTTATAGCGCTGCTGTAGCGGGGCTTCCAGCTCGGCCCAGTTATCCAGTGCCTGTTGCATGGTGGCAGCGATATCACTGACCGGGCAGGTTTTGGTTAAATCACGGGAGACCAGCATCAACTGGCCGTCACGGGTATCGTTTTTATAGGTTGCAAATTTCATTCATTATCCTTTTTCACTGTGCGCCAGCTGTACACATAGTCAGGGTTTTCCACCGCGCTGGCGGCGTCGCCAATGATCAGCGCATCCCGGGTATCCAGCATCACCGCCACTTCGTCAGTGAAGGTTTTTTTGTGCTGGCGACCGGCGGCAAATGCCTTGGGGTGTGGCCCGTGGGTAAAGCCTGCCGGATGAAAGGTCACCATGCCTCTGTCGATGTTGTCGCGGCTGAAAAAATCGCCTTCGTGATAAAACAGCACTTCATCGTAATCATCATTATTGTGATAAAACGGCACTTTGAGTGCACCGGGGTCAGACTCGATGGGGCGTGGGACAAAAGTACACACCACAAAACGTGCGGCCACAAAGGTGGTGTGGGCAGACGGCGGCAGATGGTAGCGATGGCTCATGACCGGGCGAATATCGCGCCAGTTCAGCCGCACTACCGACAAATCACCGTGCCAGCCAATGGCATCCAGCGGGTTAAAGGGGTAAGTAATGCGTGATAACCGGTTGTGCCGTTTGACCTCTACCTGCCACTGGTTTTCATCCTGCTGCGCCAAAAACTGATCGTTGATTTGTGGGGTGTCCAATACCGCCGGATCAAAGATCGCATGGCCGCCCAGCATGCCTTTTTCCGGTAACTGGTAGGCATCATTGGTGGCCTCAATCATCAGGATCTGCATCGCAGATGACGGCTCCAGTCGCCACAGGGTCGCACGCGGGATCACCACATAGTCGCCTTTGACCAAAGTCAGATGACCATAATCGCAATACAGTTCACCCTGGCCTTCGTGCACAAACAGCAGGTCGTCGCCATCAGCATTGCGAGCCAGGCGCGACATAGCGGTGGTGCAATGCCATAAGCGATACTGACAATGGGCATTATGCAAAATAACCGGTGCGGCAAACGGGCTGTCAGTAGCGGCATCGTGGCCGTGCTCGGCCAGCTGATTTAAGTCGAACGCACGCGGGCGCAGCTCCCCTTCCCACTCTATCCAACCGGTCGGCGCATGCTTATGATGCATGTGCGTGGCCGGGCCGAAAAACCCATTACGACCGGTCTCACGCTCGTAAATCCCTTCTTCGGGAAAGTCCGCGTGAGCTTGCCGGGAATGGCTGCCCTGCGCGGTGGGAAACTTGATCCAGTTACGCATCTTGCTTCTCGTCTGAGATCACACCACGGCGGATCTGGTCCAGCTCGATGGACTCGAACAAGGCTTTAAAGTTGCCTTCGCCAAAGCCTTCATTGCCTTTACGCTGAATGATTTCAAAAAATACCGGCCCAATGACGGTATCGGTGAAAATCTGCAGCAGAATGCCATCTTTCATCGGCGCGCCATCAATTAGGATACGCTGCTTTTTCAGTTGTTCTAAATCTTCGCCATGGCCTTCAACGCGGCTGTTAACCGCCTCGTAATAGGTGTCTGGTGTATCCATGAACTTCATGCCGCGCTCACGTAATTCCGATACGGTTTTGTAGATATCATCGGTGGCCAGCGCGATATGCTGAATGCCTTCGCCTTTGTATTCACGGATGAACTCTTCAATCTGTGACTTATCGTCAGATGATTCATTAATTGGAATACGGATCTTGCCACACGGCGAGGTCATGGCTTTACTGACCAGGCCGGTCAGCTTTCCTTCGATATCAAAGTAACGGATCTCGCGGAAGTTACCGATACGCTCATAAAAATCGGCCCAAACTGCCATGTTGCCGCGTTTAACATTGTGAGTCAGGTGGTCCACAAACTGCAGGCCAGAGTTGGCTTTTTCCATCCGCGCCTGCCAATCGTCATAAAAGCGAAAATCCACATCATAGATGCTGCCGTCTTCATAACGGTCAACAAAATACAGGGTGCTCTCACCGATGCCGTAGACCGCAGGAATGTTCAGTTCCATCGGACCTAAGTTGCCGACAAATTGTTTGGCGCCATTTTCCAGGGCATGTTCAACCGCCTTGCCGGCGTCTTTAACCCGGAAAGCCATGCCGCATACACTGGGGCCGCGCAAACGGGCAAATTCTTCAGCCTGAGAGGCAGGCTCGGCATTGATGATAAAATTCACATCGTTTTGCTTATACAGCCATACCTGTTTGGATTTGTGTTTTGCCACTTCGGCGAAGCCTAGTGACGAAAACAGATCCTTAAGTGCCTGGATGCCTTTATCATCAGCAGCGGTGTATTCAACAAACTCAAACCCATCAGTACCCAGCGGGTTATAGGAATAATCAACAGTAGTCATGGTGTAAACCTTGTATTAATTTTTAACAGCGTGTTTACACAATAAACATCAAAAGCGGTGACTTGAAAAGGTTGGCCGGGCCGATAGTTTTTAGCGCAAGAAACTGGCTAACTGTAAGCAAAAATTGACAGGAGACAAGGTCGTTAAAAGAAGGCCGGAAATGGCCACCCGCAGCGCAAGTGGCGTAAAGCAATCAGAACAAATGTGTAGTTAAAACTTTACAGTGGCTTTATTGATGCCATATTCGCGCAGTTTGTTAGCGATGGCGGTATGGCTCAGGCCGAGTTTTTTGGCCAGCTGACGGGTGCTCGGGTAAGACGGATACAGCCGACGCAGCAAGTCACGTTCAAACTTTTTCACTTCCTCATCCAGGGTGCCATCGAAGTTCTCATCAATATAAGTGGTGCTAGGGGCACAACTTGGCAGCTGAATATCTTCTTTGGTGATTTCTTTGCCATCCAACAATGACAATGCCCGGTATAAGGCGTTTTGTAGTTGGCGCACATTGCCTGGCCAGGGGTATTGCTGCAAATAGTCCACACAGGATTTACTCAGCTTGGCCGGGCGCCGGCCCAGTTTAGCACTGTGCTGCACAATAAAAGCTTCAGCCAGGGGTACGATATCGGGTTTGCGATCTTTTAATGACGGCATCACCAGCGCCAGCACGTTGAGCCGGTAGTACAGCTCCTTGCGAAACAGGCCATCTTCCACCAGCTGGCCAAGATCACGGCAGGTGGTACAGATAAAGCGCACATCAATTTTCACCGGCTTATCATCACCTACCCGGCGAAACTCACCGTGCTCCATCACCCGCAGCAATTTTGCCTGTAGCTGGGTCGACATATCGGCAATCTCATCCAACAGCAAGGTGCCGCCGGCCGCCAGCTCCAGTAAACCCGCCTTGCCTTCTGGCTGATTAAACGCCCCGGCGGCATAGCCGAATAGTTCGGTTTCGGCTACCGAGTCTGGCAGTGAGGCACAATTTAACGCTAAAAACTCACCTTCGTTGCGCCGGCTGGCCTGATGACAGGCCCGGGCAATCATCTCTTTGCCGGTTCCGGTTTCGCCAAAGATCAAAATAGGTGCGTCCAGGTCGGCTACCTTGCGCGCTTCTTTCACCGTTTTATGCATGCTGGGTGACTGGGTGACAAATTTATCAAAGCTGTCGGATTCGGTTTGATGAAACGCAGTAAACTGTTGGCCCAGGCGCATTTCAGATTTAAGCAAAATCACTGCCCCGGCGACAATGGTGCCATCTTCGCCATCCGGCACATTGATGGGCAGCATGTCAGCCAGATAATCCTGCTGAATAAATTGCACTTTAGATGATGCCGGGCGGATAGCACTGGACTCCAGCCAGCGATGAAAATTAAAGCCCTTGACCCATTCAGCAACATCTTCGCCGCGAATGCAGTCTACGCTGGTTTCTAAGCCGGCGGTGACCGCTTCGTTACACATGAGGATGTGACCGCGGGTATCAATAGAAAATACCGGATCAGGCAAGGTTTGCAGTATGGCAGAAAGCTGATTGCGCTCGCGCTCGGCGGGCATAAAGGGGGTGGTTTTGACATCATCAATGCCTTCGATGCGCCGGATCTTGGGCATCAGATGCTGAAAGTCAGCAAATTCGATGTTGGGAAAATTTAAAAAGATTTTCCCACCTACATCGATTTCAATTCCGCGCAGGTCGATTTCGTGGGCCACCAGGATGTCCAGTACATCCTGGGTGATCCCCAGCCGATCCTGGCAGCAGATTTCTAAACGCATACATCGCTCTAAACTGTAAAGTATTTTTTACAGAATATCACAACTTTGTAACAATGAAAGCGTTTTTTATCTGACTGCTTTAGTTTTGACCACTGGCCACTTTTTCCTTTGGCGGGAACAAGGGCTCAAACAATCCCTGGGCCTTGGCTTCTTGCACCAGAGCCATCAGGTCCATTTCAGACAATGTAAACAGATCGTCGAATTGCTCCAGGATATAATACAACGGCTGCATGATGTCGATGCGGTACGGGGTCCGCAGCGCACTGACCGGGTCGAGCGGCTTACGCTGTGGCGTGTCACTTTCCAGTGCATACACGGTTTCGCCTGGTGACGATAAGATGCCGCCGCCGTATATACGCAAACCGGCATCCGTTTGGACCAGGCCAAATTCCACCGTGAACCAATATAGACGAGCCAGATACACCCGGTCTTCTTTGCTCGCATTGAGCCCCAACTTACCGTACGTATGGGTAAAATGCGCAAACGCCGGGTTAGTCAGCAATGGGCAATGGCCGAAGACTTCGTGGAAGATGTCCGGCTCCTGCAGATAATCAAATTCCTCGCGGGTGCGAATAAAGGTTGCCACCGGGAATTGCTTGTTTGCCAGTAACCGAAAAAATTCAGAAAAGTTGATCAGCGCCGGCACTTCAGCAGTTTGCCAGCCGGTGGCTTTTTTCAGTTTTTTGTTCAGGTCGGGCAGCTGAGGGATGGCGCTGGCATTTAATTGCAGCAGATCCAGCCCTTCATGATATTGCTCGCAGGCCCGCCCCTGAATTAAATCGATTTGCCGCTCAAACAATTCTGACCAGACTTGATTTTCTTCATCGCTCCAGTGGATATGCCCCTGGCTATCCGATGCCCTGGATTTGTATTGTGTCCCTTTAGACATAACGGAACCTCTGTTGGTTGACCTAACTTATTGACCGTCAGTCTATCGAAAAATTGCGTGGCTCACACAAGTCGCTCAAAGTTGGCTGAAGCAAATGGCGTAACATAAAATTTACATGCATGAGTGGCGGGCGCGCTGAACACGGCAAAAACGACAGGCATAAAAAAACAGGCCGAAGCCTGTTTTTTATAAGCGATTGATTTCGCGATTAAGCTGGAACTCGCGGGAGGTGACATACTTTTCCATGCGTCGCAGGCGGACTTCACTTTCACCGAACTTGCGAGCGATGGTTTTCAGTGCATGACGCGGTGCTACACCGGCTTGCCACACCTTGCTTTTCACTTCCATCGACTCTTCTTCCGAACTGCCAGCAGCAGACTTGGAGCCGGAGTTGCGCCAGCCCTTACCCGCGCTTTCGAACGGGTTGATGATGGTGACATGGTCCTGCACATTGCCAGGCTTTTTCTCCATGATGAACCAGCCGGCAATATAAGCGACAAATACAAACGGGCCGGCCAACAGGAAAAATGCGGTCACTACCAGAATGCGCACCAGCCAGCGTTCCAGGCCAAAATAGTTGGCGATGCCGGCACAGACCCCAGCAATCCGGGCGTGCTCAGTGTCTCGATACAGTTGCCGGTTTACTCTCATGCCCGACTCCTCCATTCCGGTGCTTCGCTATCCAGAATCGCCTCCAAGGTTTTCACCCGCTCGGCCATGGTTTCGGCTTTTTCGGCCAGCTCCTGCAGCGTGGCGTGTTCTTCCTGGCTCAAGCCCTGATTAATACGGCGCTTACTGCGATAGTGTAATACCAGCCAGATAGGCGCGATAAAAATCATGAATAAAATAATTGGTGCCACCAGCAGCCCAATAACGGCTTCATCCATTGTGTCTACCTCCGTTAAGAATGATGTTGCTCACATCTCCTGCCAGCCTGATACCTGTGAGCTTGGTATCAGGTTCCGGCAGTCGGCTTACTGGGCCGGCTTGTCCTTATTATTAATTTTAGCCTTTAATTTGGCTAATTCTTCATCAATCTTATCATCCGCCTCTAAATCGGCAAACTCATCATTCAATGATTTTTTACCTAAGTCGTACGCATCCACCTGTGATTCCAAATCATCGATTTTGCGTTCGTACTGCTCGAACCGGCCCATGGCGGCATCCACTTTGTGGCTGTCCAGGGTGCGTTTAACATCCAGCCGCGAGCTGGCTGTTTTCTGGCGCATGATAATGGTTTTCTGACGCGCTTTGGCATCGGCCAGTTTATCCTGCAACTGGGCGACTTCTTCCTGCAACTTGCTGATTTGTTCTTCAACAATAGTCAGCTCGTCTTTGAGTGCCTTACCGGCTTCCACCGCCTTTTTCTTTTCCTGCAAGGCCGCCCGGGCCAGATCATCGCGATCCTTGCTCAGGGCCAGCTCGGCTTTAGCTTCCCAGTCACTGGCGTCTTCATCATACTTACTGATTTGCGCGGTGATTTCCTTTTTACTGGCCAGCGTTTTGGCAGAGGCCGAACGCACTTCAACCAATGTGTCTTCCATTTCCTGAATAATCAGGCGAACCATTTTTTCCGGATCTTCGGCTTTGTCTAACAAAGCGTTGATATTTGAGTTCACTATATCGGTGAAACGCGAGAAGATACCCATATTATTTACCTCTAGCTCGGATTGAAAAATATGCCATGGGCATATGCTGTTCTTTACTATTCAATTTGAATGCCACAATCGAATTGATTTTAACCCTCTGATTTTCAATAATTTTAACATGGTTAAAATAAAGTCGTCATCACGCGATTTTTAAATTACACTAGATATTGGTCGAAATGACTAACAATTGAGGGAGTAAATGAGTAGATTTCGCCAACAAGACAATTTGCTGGGCCAGGCTAACAGTTTTCTGGAAGTGCTGGAGCAGATTTCCCAGATTGCACCATTAAATAAACCGGTGCTGATCATTGGCGAACGGGGGACGGGTAAAGAACTGATTGCGGCCCGCCTGCATTATTTGTCTCAGCGCTGGGATCAGAACTACATCAAACTCAATTGTGCTGCGCTGAATGAAAATCTGCTGGAAAGCGAATTGTTCGGCTATGAAGCCGGGGCGTTTACCGGGGCGGCAAAACGGCGCGAGGGGCGCTTCGAAGTGGCTCATAATGGCACCTTGTTTTTGGACGAGCTGGCCAACACCTCAGGCCTTATCCAGGAAAAACTGCTGCGGGTCATTGAATACGGCGAGTTTGAGCGCGTGGGCGGCAGTAAAACCATCAAAACCGATGTGCGTCTGGTAGCGGCCACCAATGAAGATTTACCCAGTCTGGCCGACCAGGGCGAGTTTCGCGCTGACTTACTGGACCGCCTGGCTTTTGACGTTATTACCATCCCGCCGCTGCGCGAGCGTCAGGAAGACATCATGATGCTGGCCGAGCATTTTGCCATCAACATGGCCCGGGAGCTGGAGATGGAATTATTTAGTGGTTTTACCGAAAAAGCCCGGCGTACCCTGCTCGACTATGACTGGCCGGGCAATATTCGTGAATTGAAAAATGTGGTAGAGCGGGCGGTATACCGCACCAACAATCCGCATCTGCCGGTGCATGAAATTGTCCTCGACCCGTTCAAGTCAGCCTTCCGGCCCACTGGACGCATTAAAACCCAGGATCGTCAGACTTCTGCAGCATCCACCATCGCTCCAGCTGCGCAGGAGCCGGTGGTAGCAAACGATGAGCCGCCGCTGATTCCGGTCCCCGCCGCCAATACCGATGATGCCGACTACCCGATTGATCTGAAAGAGCGCGCCGCGCAGTACGAAATCACGATGATCAAGCAGGCTTTGGCTGATAGCCAGTACAACCAGAAAAAAACCGCTGAAAAGCTTAGCCTGACATACCACCAACTTCGCGGTTATCTTAAGAAATACAATTTGCTAGACTCTTCACCAGAAAGCATAGAAGCCCGGTAGAATATTGATGAGACGTGCTTACCTGATGCTGGTTGGACTCACCGCGGTGATAGCCCTTAGTGCATGCAACCAGCAGGACACAAAACAGTTTTACCAGTCCGGGATTATTTACTGTTCGGAAAGCACACCGGCCAATTTTAACCCTCAGCTGGATACCTCTGCCACCACATCCGATGCCAGCTCGCATCAGTTGTATGATCGCCTGCTGGATTTTGACCCTGAAACGGGCCGTATTGTACCCAGTCTGGCCAGTAGCTGGAGTGTGTCGGATGACGGGCTAATCTATACCTTCCAGTTGCGTAAAGATGTGGCATTTCACACCACCGAGTATTTTACCCCCACCCGGACATTCAATGCTGATGATGTGTTGTTCAGCCTCAATCGCTGGCGCCAGCCACAGCATTTTTATCATGAGGTTTCCGGGGGGCGTTATCCGTATTTTGAAAGTCTGGGTCTGGCAGAAAATATTGCCAGTATCACCCGAATTAATGGCTACCGGGTAGAGATAAAACTAAACGAACGTGACAGTTCTTTTCTGGCGAACCTGGCCACCGACTTTTCGGTGATCCTGTCGGCCGAATACGCCAAGGCGCTGGCCAAAGAGCGGCTTAAAGAACGAATCGATCATTTTCCCATCGGCACCGGCCCATACAAATTTGAAAGCTACCGCCAGGACCAGTACATCCGGTACCGGGCGCACGAAAATCATTGGAAGCAAGCCCCTTCCAGCGAACGCCTGATTTACGATATCACGCCAAAAAGTTCTATTCGTATGGCTAAACTAATGACCGGCGAATGCGATGCCATTGCCTTTCCAGCGCAAACCGAACTGGATATCATCCGCAACCGACCCGATTTGGAGCTGGCTGAAAAGCCAGGACTGAATGTGGGCTTTTGGGCCTTTAATACTCAGCGCCCGCCGTTTGATGATCCCGATGTACGCCGCGCGCTGGCCTATGCCATTGATAAAAACACCCTGCTCGAGGCAGTGTATTTTGACAGTGCCGCACGGGCCAAAAGCCTGTTGCCGGCGGCCAGCTGGGCGTATCAAAATGATGCTGAGGATACCGCTTACAATCCGATAATGGCCCGTCAGTTACTGGATGAAGCCGGCATCGAACCAGGCTTTACCATGACCATCTGGGCCATGCCCATCGAACGGGCCTATAACCCCAATGCGGCCAAAATGGCGGAGCTGATCCAGCGCTACCTCAATGAGGTGGATATCAATGTCAATATCGTGACCTACGACTGGAGCACCTTTCGCCGCCATCTGCGCGAGGGGTTGCATGACTCGGTTCTGATAGGCTGGTCGGCCGACAATGGCGATCCGGACAACTTTTACCGGCCGCTGTTGAGCTGTGAAGCGATGACCTCCGGCACCAATCGTGCCATGTGGTGTAATGAGCGTTATGACCGTCTGCTCAACCTGGCGCTGGAAACTGATAATCTGGCCCAGCGTAAAGCCATTTATGAACAGGTTAATCATCTACTGTACAAAGAGCTGCCGATAGTCCCTATCGCCCATGCCTATCGCTACCAGGCTTATCGTAACGAGCTTAAAGGCATGCAAATTAACCCGTATGGCGGCATTCGATTCGGCGGAGTGACCAAACAACTGTGATACGCATATTAGCCCGCTATACCATCTTATTTACGCTGACCCTGCTGGCGCTGGCTGCTTTGTCGTTCGCCCTGGCCTATCTGTTCCCCGGCGATGTACTGACTAACCTTACCGGCATCAATCCACAAACCGATGCTCAGCGCCAGGCCTTGATGATGCAATACCGGCTGGACCAGCCGTATTTGTTTCAGTTTGTCTATTATATTGGACAGCTGTTGCAGGGGAACTGGGGCTATAGCTTTGTGTCTGGTTTACCGCTCAAAGAAGAAGTGGGCCTGGCCTTACCAGCCACCCTGGAGCTGGCATTTTATGCCATGTTTATTGCCATTGTGGTGGGCTTGCCCATCGGTTGTTATGCTGGATTAAAAAGCTACACCGCCACCGATTACAGTATCAACTCGATTAGTATGGTGGGATATTCCTTTCCCGTGTTCTGGCTGGCGCTGCTGTTTATTCTCATATTCAGCCTGGAGCTGAATATCATGCCGCTGTCCGGGCGTATCTCACTGCTATTCAATGTCCCCAATGTGACCGGCTTTATTCTGCTGGATATTTTACTGGCCGACAATGTGGATACCAGTTTGGCGTTGCGGGATGCTTTTTTACACCTGATTTTACCCACCCTGGCCATCAGCGTGATCACTACCGCGTCGATGATCAGGATGACCCGGCGTTCTGTGATTGATGTGCTCAGCCGCCCGTATATCAGCGCCGCGCGTTCGCGGGGGCTATCGCGCTGGCAGATTTTTTCGCGGCATATTTTACGTAATGCGTTGCTGCCGGTGCTGCCGTTGATGGCCATCCAAATTACTACACTTATCACCAACGCCATGATTGTCGAAACCCTGTTTTCCTGGCCGGGCATTGGTAACTGGCTGATCCAGGCTATTTACCAACGTGACTATCCGGCGCTACGGGTGGGCATGCTGGCCGTGGCCTCAGTGGTGATCTCACTCACCATCATGATTGATCTGTTTAACCGTCTGATTGACCCCAGCAGGGATAAATACGAACGTGCCACAGTTTAGCCTGTACGAAGAAGAGTACCATCCGTCACCGTGGCAGCGGACCTGGCGGGAATTTAAAAGCAGTCATATAGCGATTGTCGGGCTATTTGTGCTGCTGACATTTTTTTTGTTCGCGGTATTTGCGCCACTCATCGCGCCGTTTGACCCGGTTCAGCAAAATATCAACTCGCTGCTTATTCCGCCCAGCTGGGAAGCTAACGGCGCCATTACCTATTTATTTGGCACCGATGCGCTGGGCCGTGATGTGTTTTCGCGCATTGTGTATGGCTGTCGGGTAACCTTCGGCAGCAGCGTATTGCTGGTACTGATCGCCATGCTGGTAGGCGTTACCATTGGCACCCTGGCCGGCATGATGAGTGGCGTACGCTCCAGCGTGGTAAACCATCTGCTGGATGCGCTAATGGCCATACCGACCCTGTTGATTGCTATCATTATTGTGGCCATTGTCGGCACCGGCCTGATTAATAGCATGTGGGCTATTACCCTGGCTCTGATCCCGCAGTTTATTCATTACACCCGCGCCTTTGTACGTAGCGAAATGAAAAAAGAATATGTGCTGGCGTCACGTCTGGACGGGGCTAACAGCTGGCAGTTGTTTCGTCATTCTATTTTGCCCAACATGATTGAGATGCTGGTGGTACAGGGTTCACTGGCGCTGTCCATTGCGGTGATTGATGTATCTGCGCTGGGCTTTTTGAATCTTGGTGCACAGCCGCCACTACCCGAACTGGGGGCCATTTTGGCCGATGGCCTGGATGTGGCGTATCTGGCCCCATGGAACGTTGCCCTGCCCGGCTTGTCTATCTTTTTAATGGTATTGGCAATTAATATTGTGGGTGATGGGCTGCGCTCTGCGTTACGTAAGAGGGTCAGTCACTAATGGCGATGCTGGATATTAAAAATCTAACGCTGGAGATTGAAACCGGCGGTAACCGGGTAAAAGCCCTGGACCGGGTCAACCTGACCATTAACAGTGGCGAAATTCGAGCTCTGGTGGGTGAGTCTGGCTCGGGCAAGAGTCTGATTGTGTCAGCCATCTCTGGTGCCCTGCCCGGCAAATTCCATCTTACTGCTGACCGCATGAGTTGGAAAGGCCAAAGCCTGCTGAGCATGACCACCGAGCAGCGCCGTCAAATCATGCGCCGGGATATTGCCGTGGTGTTTCAAAATCCCATCACCGCGCTGGACCCGTCAGCCACACTGGGTGAACAGCTTGAAGAAAGCATTCCGGATGAGTTGGTCACGGGCAAATGGTTCTGGCAACGCCGCCACTCGCGGCGTAAGTCGGCTATCTCCACCGTGCACAAAGTGGGCATCAAGCATCACCGGCATTATCTTAATGCCTATCCGCATCAAATCCCCACCGATATTGGGCAAAAATTTATGCTGGCCATGGCACTGATTTCACAGCCCAAACTGCTGATTGCCGACGACCCGACCCGGGGCATGGAAACCACCACTAAAACCCAGGTGCTGAAATTGCTGACCCGGCTTAATCAGACCCGGTCATTATCGATTTTATTTATCAGCCATGATTTGCTGGCCATCTCCAGTATGGCCCATTCCATGACCGTCCTATACTGCGGCCAGACTGTGGAATCCGGGCGGATGAAGATGCTGCGCAAACGGCCGCTACATCCGTATACCAAAGCCTTGCTGGACAGCGCCCCCAGCTTTACTAAAGATTTACCACCCAAAAGCCTGTTGCCCACGCTAAAAGGTACGATTCCGTCATTGAAGCACGTACCCATAGGATGCCGCCTGGGGCCACGCTGCCCGCGAGCCCAGCGTGACTGCGTGGTCACGCCCGCGGTACGGCGCATTCATGACCACACCTATAGTTGCCACTTCCCGCTGCATATGGAGAAGCTATGAACCAGCTGATGCAGGTTAAAGGCCTGACCTTTAAGCATAATGAAAGTAAACGCTGGCTGAAAAAACCGGAAGTGTTTGAGCTGGGGCCGATTAATCTGAATGTGAACCGCGGTGAGACCCTGGCTATCATCGGTGAGAACCGCGCCGGTAAATCACTGCTGGCCAAGTTGCTGGTGGGCGCGGTGGCGGCCGATGCCGGCGAGATTACTTTGAGCAGCGTGGCCTATAACGCGGCCAAGCGTAAATCCACCAAATCGTACAATGCCAGCAATGATATCCGCATGATCTTTCAGCACAGCACTGAGGCCATGAACCCTGGGATTACGGTAGGTATGATCATGGATGAGCCGCTGCGTTTAAATACCAAGCTAACCGAAAAAGAACGCAGCGCTCGGATTGAAGAAACTCTGCTTAAAGTGGGCTTGTTGCGTGACCACACCTATTTTTACCGGCATATGCTGTCTGACGGCCAGCAACAGCGGGTGGCGCTGGCCCGCGCCTTGGTGCTACAGCCTAAAATTCTGGTGGCCGACGAGCCGTTTGCCGCACTGGATCCTTCAATTCGCTCGCAAACCGTGAATCAGATTTTAACCCTGCAAAAAGAGCTGGGATTATCCTTTATCTTTATCACCCACAACTTAGGGGTGGTGCGCCATATCGCTGATAGAGTGCTGGTGATGAAAAATGGCCGAGTTGTGGAAACCGGCAAAACCGACACCATCTTTCGCTGGCCACAGCACAGCATGACCAAAAAGCTGATTCTGGCTTATCAGTCGCTGGTCCCTCAGCAACAGCTTACTTAAGCGATCGGGCGTCCAAGCTGGTGGGCTCTAGCCCACCAGGGCCAGCAATACCCCGGCAGCGACTGCCGAGCCCAGCACCCCAGCCACATTGGGGCCCATGGCATGCATTAGCAAAAAGTTATGCGGATTTGCCTGTAGGCCTACCTTATTGACCACCCGGGCGGCCATGGGCACTGCCGACACCCCGGCAGCGCCAATCAGCGGGTTGATAGTGCCACCTGACAGCCTGCTCATCAGTTTCGCCATCAACACCCCGGTGGCGGTACCAATGGCAAAGGCCACTGCGCCTAAGCCTAAGATCCCTAACGTTTCTACGGTCAAAAACTTATCGGCTGACAGTTTAGAGCCCACCGCCAAACCTAAAAAGATGGTGGTGATATTAATCAGCTCATTCTGGGTGGTCCGACTCAATCGCTCCACCACACCGCATTCTTTCATCAAATTGCCAAAGCAAAACATGCCCACCAAAGGTGTGGCCGAGGGCAAGAATAAGATGGTCAGCAGCAACACCGCCAGTGGAAAGATGATTTTTTCACGCTGGGAGACATGCCGTAACTGCGCCATCTTGATTTGCCGCTCCTGCGGCGTGGTCAGAGCTTTCATAATGGGCGGCTGGATGATGGGCACCAGCGCCATGTAGGAATACGCAGCAACGGCAATAGCACCAAGTAAGTCCGGTGATAAGCGGGAGGCCAAAAAGATAGCTGTAGGCCCGTCAGCACCGCCGATAATGGCGATGGCACTGGCATCCTTGAGGCTAAATTCAAAGCCGGGTAAAAAGTTTAACGCGATGGCACCAAACAAAGTGGCAAAGATCCCGAACTGGGCGGCTGCGCCCAGCAATAACATGCGCGGATTGGCTATCAGCGCGCCAAAATCGGTCATGGCCCCTACTCCCATAAAGATGAGCAAGGGGAACACGCCGGTGGCGATACCTACATCATAAATGTAGTGCAACAGGCCGCCAGCTTCTGAAAAGCCCGCTAGCGGGATATTAGTCAGCAGCGCACCAAAACCAATGGGGATCAGTAGCAGCGGTTCGAATTTTTTGACGATGGCCAGATAGAGTAACACCAAGCCTACGACCATCATGATCACCTGCTGATATTCAAAATGGGCCAGCGCGGTGCTTTGCCATAGGGTAATAAATTTTTCCATGGCTTACAGCTCGATCAATGGCTGGCCGTTTTTCACAGCGTCGCCTTCTTTAGCCAATATATTGCTGACAGTTCCTGTGTACGCGCTGCGGATTTCAGTTTCCATTTTCATGGCTTCCAGAATCATCACCACATCACCCTCTTCCACCGCATCGCCATTGGCTACTAATACCTTGAACACATTACCAGACAAGGGGGCTTCAATGGTCTGGCCGCTGGCACCTGCCGGCGCTGCCTGACTGGCGTCGTCAGCAGACTCTGTCTTTGATGGCTGTTTATTCTGTTGGCGGCGCACCGAGGTCAGCTCGCCCGACGGTGCCACTTCCACATGAAATTGCTGGCCATCCACCACCACATCATAAACGGCTGCGCTTTGCTGAGTATTATCTGTGGCAGGCTTCGCTGGGGCAGACGAGGCTTTCTCATCAGTCTCAGTGCCAGGCGCCGGCTCAAAGGCATCTGGATTACCGCGGTTCTGTAAAAATTTAAGCCCGATTTGCGGAAATAAGGCATAGGTCAGTACATCATCTTCGGCATTATCGGCCAGGCTAAAAGACTTGGCGCTGGCCAGCTCTTTAAGCTCCTCCGTCAGGGCGTCCATTTCTGGTTTGAGATTATCCGCCGGACGACAGGTTACCGGCTCGTCACCGTCGAGCACACGCTTTTGCAGCGCTTCGTCGACCTTGGCAGCGGTAGCGCCGTATTCACCGCGTAACACGCCGGCGGTTTCTTTGGTAATGCTTTTGTAACGCTCACCGGTCAGCACATTGAGTACCGACTGGGTGCCAACAATCTGCGAGGTGGGTGTCACCAGCGGAATATAGCCTAAATCTTCACGCACTCTGGGGATCTCTTTGAGCACTTCGTCAAATTTGTCCTCGGCGCCCTGCTCGCGCAGCTGATTTTCCATATTGGTAAGCATGCCGCCAGGCACCTGGGCCAACAAAATACGTGCATCCACGCCTTTTAAGCTGCCTTCGAATTTGGCGTATTTTTTTCGTACGTCGCGAAAATAGCTGGCGATATTTTCCAGATCCGGGAGTGATAAGCCGGTATCGCGCTCGGTGCCTTCCACTGCTGAAACGATAGTTTCGGTAGCGGTATGACCATAGGTCATGCTCATGGAAGAAATTGCCGTATCCAGCATATCGATGCCAGCATCAATGGCTTTTTGATAGGACGCGGTAGATAAACCTGTGGTGGCGTGGCACTGCATGGCGATGGGCACGTCGACGGTCTCTTTGAGCCCGCGCACCAGCTCTTCACATTTATAGGGGTTTAGCAAGCCAGCCATATCTTTGATACAGATAGAATGTACGCCCATGTCTTCCATTTGTTTGGCCATGGTCAGCCAGGTATCCAGGGTATGCACCGGGCTCACGGTATAGGCCAGTGTACCCTGGGCATGTGCGCCACAGTCAATGGCGGCTTTGATGGCGGTTTGCAGATTTCGCACATCGTTCATCGCATCAAAAATACGAAACACATCCACGCCATTGGCGCTGGCGCGCTCGACAAAGCGCTGCACCACATCATCGGCGTAGTGGCGGTACCCCAACAGGTTTTGGCCCCGCAGTAACATTTGCTGGCGGGTATTGGGCATGGCTTTTTTCAGCGCCCGGATCCGCTCCCAGGGATCTTCACCTAAATAGCGAATACACGCATCAAAGGTGGCTCCGCCCCAGGACTCCACCGACCAAAAGCCGGCTTCATCCAGCTCTTTGGCGATAGGCAGCATATCATCCAGACGCATCCGGGTGGCTAAAAGCGACTGATGGGCATCCCGCAAGACCAGTTCGGTTAGTGCCAGAGGTTTACTCATGATTTCTCCTGCTGCTGTTGTCGATGCAAATGAATCGCTGCACTTATCGCAGCAATGGTGGGAGCCGGAATACTGTCGCTGTTTTCGGTTTTAGCCGCCGCGGCTCGGGCGGGTCGGGTCGTCTCTTCACTTGATGATGGGCCGGGAAAACGCCGGCACACCGCCTCAATGGATTTGATCCCGCCAATAAGTAAGGTAAGAAACGCAAAAACAAAGCCCATGCCCACCAACATCAGGGTCCCGGCTTCGCTTAACTGTGAGGCAATCAGATTATTCATTTTAGACTCGTTCTTGTGCCATCTACTTGTATTATCATGAATTTTTATAAAGCTCAACTGACCCCAAGGGATCAATGCTGCTGATAATCAGTGCAGCAGGCTGACGTGGCTGTTGTTATATATTGTTCTTAGAAGGTTAATAAGCCAGACAGGCCAGCGGGGATCGCTTTATTGCCATGCAAAGACACAGGCGATAGGCACGTAAGGTCTGCCAAAGTGGTGCAATAGATAAGTAGAGTCAGATTGTGGTGCTGAGGTAACAATGTGTGCAGGTGTTCTAGCTCTGCGAGGGGCTGGCAATCCGACACACAAACCCACAGTAGAAATAAAAAAACCCACCGCTAGGGTGGGTTTTCTATATCAACCCGCGCAGTTGTGGGCCCGCTCAGCGCGAGTACCCAGGGTTTCTGACAAGGCAGTTGCTTGCAACTTTAGTTACTCTAAAGGAAAGGCAACTAACGCCGCTCAGGGAGCCTGGAGGCCGCGCCCCCTGGGAGAGTGCCAGACTTTTAAGGTGCTTACACTACGCACACAATGACAACAATACTTATGCTACTTGTTGAAGTGGACGGGCTGGCGCTCTCTGAGTGAGTCCACGACTATGTGGGTTGGTATGTGATGGCGCGTGTGGAAGGGCGAAGGCGGGAAAACAGCAAGCCAACAGTTTGGCTTGCGCCGCCTGAGCGACCCGAGCTCTGCGAGGGGCTGGCAATCCGCCACACGATAGAAATAAAGAAATAAAAAAACCCACCGCAAGGGTGGGTTTTCTTATATGGCGCGTGTGGAAGGATTCGAACCTCCGACCGCCTGGTTCGTAGCCAGGTACTCTATCCAGCTGAGCTACACACGCGTAAAACGTTTCTTATATACGTATAAAGCGTACATAAGGTGGCAAAAAATAAGTGGCGCGTGTGGAAGGATTCGAACCTCCGACCGCCTGGTTCGTAGCCAGGTACTCTATCCAGCTGAGCTACACACGCGCAGTAAAACTTATTGTTGGTTGCCACTGCCAACTTAAAAAAGTGGCGGAGAGGGAGGGATTCGAACCCTCGATACCAGTAATAGGTATGGTTCCTTAGCAGGGAACTGGTTTCAGCCACTCACCCACCTCTCCGTGACGTGGGGCTGCATTTTACGGATTCACCTGATGGTGTCAAATCTTTTTTTGTAAAAATGCATACCCGCCGGGATTTTGAACAAACTACTTAAAAAAGCTCATTCGCTGCAAAACCCACACATAAGCGCAAAAATTAGTGCTTACTGTGCTGCTAGTGGCCTTGCCTCCCGAACACAGCGACACAATAGCAAAAGCGCAGAGAATTGAAAACGACAATTCTTTAAATTTGAATCGTTTGCTGAAAAATTAGGCCTTTCGCACTGATTCTATACAATTTCAGACATAAATAGGGCTCTTCAGCCTTTTCAATAAAATTGTATTTACTCTGCTTTCGCTCTTCAGATACAAAAAAAGGCTGGAAAACCAGCCTTATCTTGCAGCAACCTTAGCATTATTCAGTTTCTGAACTACTTGCCTGGCCGCCTTTTTCTGCTTGAATACGCATGTAAATTTCTTCACGATGGACAGACACTTCCTTGGGCGCATTCACGCCAATTCGTACCTGGTTCCCTTTAACACCTAACACGGTAACAGTGACTTCGTCACCCACCATCAGTGTTTCACCCACACGACGAGTCAAAATAAGCATTCGCTTGCTCCTGTTCCTTACTTATGAACATACATCCCTTCTTATGCTTAATTACCGGCACGACCCAGCAAAAGCAGCAGCGATTCCCTGTTTTTGTGTCACTTGCAAAAACTCGCTGATCAACAGACACCTACAATTATAGCTTATCCGCTAGCCAAGCGGTAACAGAGTCTAGTGCAGCGCCCAGGTTTTCAGGCTGATCACCGCCGGCCTGAGCCATATCTGGCCGGCCGCCACCTTTTCCGCCTACCTGATTAGCCACAAAATTCACCAACTCACCCGCTTTGACCTTGTTGGTAAGGCCTTTAGTTACCCCAACGATCAGACTAACTTTAGAATCATTAGCAACACCTAATACTACGATCCCTTCGCCGATTCGGTTTTTAAGATCATCAACCATACCGCGTAGCGCTTTGGCTTCAACCCCGTCTAGTTGAGTCACCAACACTTTTGTACCGTTAATATCCTGCGCCTGACCGAGCATATCAGCACCTTGCTGACTGGCCAGTTTTTGCTTGGCCGCGGTCAGTGATTTTTCCAGCTCTTTAGCCTGGCCTTGCAGCTGACCGATGCGTTCTGCCACCGAACCAACATCAGTTTTCAGCAAGCCTGCCGCCTGCTCCAGACGCGCCTGTTGCTGTTGAATGACGGCAATGGCGGCCGCACCGGTGACCGCTTCGATGCGCCGTACACCAGAAGCGATGCCGGCTTCACCAGTAATTTTGAACAGGCCGATATCACCAGTACGACTAACATGCGTCCCACCACACAGCTCGATAGAAAATGGCCCCATGCTGACAACGCGCACTTTCTCATCGTATTTTTCGCCAAACAGTGCCATGGCGCCCGAGGCTTTGGCTTCATCCAGATCCATGAGCTGGGTGGTCAACGGATGATTGGCGCGAATCTCGTCATTCACCCGCTGTTCCAGCTCAGCCAGCTGCTCTGCGGTTACCGCTTCGTAATGGGAAAAGTCGAAGCGCATGCGCTGAGCTTCCACCAGTGAGCCTTTTTGATTGACGTGCTCACCTAGCACCTCCCGCAACGCTGCATGCAGTAAATGAGTGGCACTGTGGTTTTGTTTGATGGCTTCACGTTTGGCCGCATCAATTTTGGCAGAAGCCTTATCACCCTTTTTCACCGTACCGCTGGCTTTGCCATAGTGAGCAAATGCATTGCCCAGCTTTTGGGTGTCGGTCACAAAAAACTCGCCCCCGGCCACCTGCAGCACACCGGTATCGCCGGTTTGCCCGCCGGCTTCGGCATAAAACGGGGTGCTGTCCAGCACCACGACACCCTCTTCGCCATCGGCCAGGCTGTCGGTGAACGCATTATCTTTGATTAGCTCAAGCACATTGGCTTCACCTTCCACGGTGTCATAACCGGTAAACTCGGTGGCATGCTCAACTTTTAACTGCTCGTTATAATTCACACCAAAATTGCTGGCTTGCTGAGCGCGCTGACGCTGCTGCTGCATGGCCTGTTCAAAACCGTCTTGGTCGATTTTATATTCATGCTCGCGGGCCACATCGGCCGTCAGGTCTGCCGGGAAACCATAGGTGTCATAAAGCTTAAAGACGATTTCGCCCGGGACGATATCACCATCCAGTTCACTCAACACATTGTTGAGCATGGTCATGCCGCGTGCCAGGGTCTTGCTGAATTGTTCTTCTTCCACTTTCAGCACTTTTTCAATCACTGGCAGCTGTTCAGCCAATTCCGGATAAGCATCGCCCATCTCCTGGCTCAGTGCGCCAGCCAGTTTGTAAAAGAAAATATCCTTGGCGCCCAGCTTATAGCCATGGCGCACAGCGCGGCGGATCACACGGCGTAATACATAGCCGCGGCCTTCGTTGCCCGGCATCACCCCATCGCAAATCAAAAAGCTGCATGAGCGGATATGGTCAGCGATAACACGCAAAGATTTATCTTCCAAATCATCGGTACCCACCAGTTTGGCAGCAGCTTTGATCAGATTCTGGAATAAATCGATTTCATAGTTACTGTGCTTGTCCTGCATGATAGCGGCAATACGCTCTAAGCCCATGCCGGTATCGATAGACGGTTTTGGCAGTGGCTCCATGCTGCCATCTTCCTGCTTATTGTACTGCATGAAAACCAGGTTCCAGATCTCGATGAAGCGGTCACCGTCTTCTTCAGGGGTTCCTGGTGGCCCCCCCCAGATATGCTCGCCGTGATCATAAAAAATCTCTGAGCAGGGGCCGCAGGGGCCGGTATCACCCATGGACCAGAAATTGTCAGCCGTGTCGATGCGGATGATTTTTTCAGCCGGTACGCCAATCTTGTTTTGCCAGATATCAAAGGCTTCATCATCGGTGTGGAACACTGTGACAAGCAGCTTTTCTTTGGGCAGGCCCAGTTCTTTGGTCAAAAATGACCAGGCAAACTCAATCGCCTGCTCTTTGAAGTAGTCGCCAAAACTGAAGTTGCCCATCATCTCGAAAAAAGTATGGTGACGCGCGGTGTAGCCGACATTTTCCAGGTCATTGTGTTTACCGCCGGCGCGCACACAGCGCTGCGATGACACCGCGCGGGTGTAGCTGCGCTTTTCACTGCCCAAGAACACATCCTTAAACTGGTTCATCCCCGCGTTGGTAAATAACAAGGTGGGATCATCGGCCGGCACCAGTGAGCTACTGGCCACGCTTTGATGACCATGCTGTTTAAAATAGTCGAAAAACTTTTGGCGAATGTCAGCAGTTGATAATGTCATTGAGATCCAAACTTCCTATTAAATTCGATTAGGGGAGCGCGACGAACAGCGCTGCAGGCACCGCGCTGACCGGCGTCGGGCACGCGCAACAATAGCACGAAACCTATAAACATGTTAAGCACCGGCCGCTAGGCCTCGCTGCCTTCCAACGCGTATTGAATATGTTCCTGATAAAAGCCCCGGTACTGCAAAAACTGCATCTGTTTTTGCCGGTGTTTGAAATCCTGCGGCGGAGCCAGGCCGTATTTTTTGGCGCGCACATTCAGGGCCAGCGCAAACCAGTCGGGTTCAACCTCGGCCAGTGCCTGATCCAGCAGTGCGCTGCCGATGTCGTGCTGATTCAGTTCAGCTCGCAGGCGGCGTGGGCCATGCCCTTTGCTCAGCGCGCTGCGCACCTTGGCCTCAGCAAAGCGGGCATCACTTTGAATATCGGCCTCGGCAAATTCGGCAATAATGGGCATAAAGTCTGGCGACTCTAAGCCTTTTTGGGTCAACTTTGTCGATATCTCCACAATACTATGCTCTCGTCGCGCCAGCATGCGGGTAATCGCGTCCACAATGATTTTTCGGTTGGTCTCTGACATGGTTAGCTTGGTGCTATTTGGCCTGCAACATGATAAAAATTCTTAACACCCGTGGGCGCACCAGGTTCTTTATGGGATATCACTGCACATTTTTCAATAGCTTGACGCAAATTCCGGCCGACCACTGGCAAATGCTTGCCAATGGCGAAAGCCCGTTCTTGCATTACGATTTTTTGGCCGCGCTGGAGCACACCGGCTGTGTCAGCGCAGATACCGGGTGGCAGCCACAGCATTTAGCTGTTTATGATGAGCAGACCCTGGTGGCCGTGATGCCCGGCTATTTAAAAACCGACAGCTATGGCGAGTACGTATTTGATCATGGCTGGGCTCAGGCGTATCACCAGCATGGCCTGGCTTACTATCCCAAATGGGTCAGCTGTGTACCCTTTACGCCCGTCACCGGTGCCCGCCTGCTCGTTCATCCTGAGTATGATTACAACGAAGTAGCCGCCGCAGCAGCGCAGGGCTTACACTCCCTGCTTGGCCAAAATGTGTCATCTTTGCATGTGCTGTTTTGTGCACCCGATGAAAGTGCGCGCTGGATTGCGCAGGATTTTTTACCCCGCCACAGCGTGCAGTTTCAGTGGCACAATTATGGCTACCGCCAGTTTGATGATTTTTTACAGGCGCTAACCTCACGCAAACGCAAAGCACTGAACAAGTCGCGCCGCCAGCTCGCTCAGGCTGAAGTGGTCATTCACCAGCACACCGGCGCAGCGATTACTGAAGAGCTGATTGCTTTTTTTGTACGCTGTTATCAGCAAACCTATTTAAAACGCAGTGGCCACACCGGCTACCTGTCGGCCGCTTTTTTTCATCAGATACTGCAGCGCTTTGCTCAACAGGCGCTTTTAGTGGTGGCCGAGCAACAAGGCCAGCGCATTGCCTGCGCCTTATTAATGTTTGATGATCAAGGACTGTACGGCCGCTACTGGGGCAGTCTGCGCGATGTGGACGGGCTGCACTTTGAGTGCTGCTATTTTCAGGGCATCGATTTTGCGATTTCCCGTGGTCTGCAGTTTTTTAATCCGGGCACCCAGGGCGAGCACAAAATTTTGCGCGGCTTCGAGCCAATCTTCTGCCGCTCACTGCATCACCTGGCTGAGCCGGCATTTCATGCAGCTGTAAATGATTTTCTACAGCGGGAAACCCCCGCCATATCAGCGTATTTCAAACAGGCGGCAGATGTATTACCTTACAATGAGTCACAAAAACAGCAACTTAAAACCTTTGCTACTTCCGATGTCAATTACGACACTTTAACCATGAGAACGAGAAATAACGATGAAATATAGTCTCTTAGCCGCAGTGATTGCGGCCTCGCTGGGTCTGGCCGGCTGCGGTCAGCCAGAACAAGCCAATGCACAGCAGGATGCCGAAAAGCAGACTGTGGAAAATGCTGGTAAGCCCGAACTGGGTGAGTTTGGCGTAGATTTATCTGCCCGCGATGAATCGGTGCGCCCCGGCGACGATTTTTTCCGTTACGCCAGCGGTACCTGGTATGACAATTTTGAGCTGCCGGCGGATAAAACCCGTCATGGTGCCTTCACAGCCCTGCGTGATCGCAGTGAAGAACAGGTTAAAGCCATCATTGATGACATCATGGCTAAAGAAAACCTGAATGCCGAAGAGCAGATGGTACATGATTTTTACACGGCCTATATGGATGTGGACGCTATCAACAAAAAAGGCCTGGAGCCTATCTCTGATGTATTAAGCAAAATTGAAGGTTTGCAAGATACTCAGGCGCTAACCAAGCTGTTCGGCGAAGCCTGGCTGTATGGTAATGCCTCACCTATCTATGCTGGCTTATGGTACAACCGCCTGGATCCTAATGAATATCAGGTTAATGTGGGTGTGGGTGGTTTAGGCTTACCTGACCGCGATTACTACTTAGGCGATCAGCCGCGATTTGAAGAGATCCGTCAGGCCTACCTGGCCCATGTGGAGCAGGTATTGAACCTGGCCAAGGTCGATAATGCCGCTGAAAAAGCCAAGCAAATCCTGGCCCTGGAAACCAAGATCGCCGAAGCGCAGTGGCCCCGTGAAAAGCGCCGTGACCGTGACCTGACTCTGAACCAGATTGAACGTAGCAAGCTGTCAGATGAATATGCCGGCTTTGACTGGGATGCGTATTTTGCCTCCAGCGGCCTGAAAGTGCCTGAGCTGAACGTGGCCACGCCGCAGCCGGTGAAAGATGTGATTTCCATCATCAACAATACCGACCTGCAAATCTGGAAAGACTATCTGACTTACCACACAGTATCGAACAACTCGAGCCTGTTGTCAGAAGACGTGTACATGGCCAATTTCGATTTTTATGGCAAAACGTTAAATGGTCAGCAGGAGCCGCGCCCGCGTTGGAAGCGTGCTCTGTCACAAATGTCTGGCACCGAATCACTGGGCTTTGCAATCGGCAAAATCTATGTCGACGAGTATTTTCCGGAGAGCTCAAAAGCTCAGATGAAAGAGCTGGTTGAAAACCTGCGTGCGGCGCTAAAAAAACGTATCGAAAATCTGGACTGGATGGGTGAAGAAACCAAAGAAGCGGCCAAAGAAAAACTGGCTGCGTTCCGCCCTAAAATCGGTTACCCGGATGAGTGGATTGAGCTGGACGGCGTGAAAATCAGCGACGATAAACTGGTTCAGAATATCCGCAATCTGCGTAAATTCTTCCAGCAACGCGATGTGGAAAAAGAGTTGAAGCCGACCGACCGCGAGCGTTGGGGTATGACTCCACAAACGGTAAACGCCTATTACAATTCGTCGTTCAACGAAATTGTGTTCCCGGCTGCAATCCTGCAACCGCCATTCTTTGACCCTAATGCTGATCCTGCGGTGAACTATGGCGCCATCGGTGCGGTCATTGGTCATGAAATGGGCCACGGCTTTGACGATCAGGGCTCAAAATCGGATGCCAAAGGGATCCAGCGTAACTGGTGGACCGAAGAAGATCTGAAGGCGTTTAATGCTAAAGTCGACCAGCTGGACGAGCAATACAGCCAGTACGAGCCGATTGAAGGCAACAATGTAAACGGCCGTCTGACCCTGGGTGAGAACATTGGTGACGTGGGTGGCCTGGCTATGGCATATGAAGCCTATAAGCTGAGCCTGAACGGTGAAGAAGCGCCAGTAATTAACGGCCTGACCGGTGACCAGCGATTCTTCCTGGCCTGGGCCCAGGTGTGGCGTGAAAAGCGCACAGAGCAAAGCCTGATGAACCAGCTGCGCTCTGACCCGCATTCACCGGCTCGCTACCGTACCCTGGCACCCCGTAACCTGGATGCATGGTATAAAGCGTTTGATGTACAGCCAGAAGATGAATTGTATCTGCCAAAAGAAGAACGAGTACAAATCTGGTAAGCCAGAGTAAGTAACCCTATCAAGCTGCCCACCCGGGCAGCTTTTTTTTGCCTGCTCCCCTGCCCATTGCGCCGCCCTCAGGGTCGGGAAAGTATGTTACCTACAGGCAAAAAAAATCCCCTGCCGTGGCAGGGGATTTTTAGTTAGTAGCAACAACCTTTAGTTGTTAGTCACAACCTCAGCAGTCATCGCTGGATCTTTTTTTTTATCATCAATGATACGCAGTGCACAATCTAAGGCTTCCAGACGCGTTTTGTACATACGTACATTCGGCTGGTGCGTATTGATGCTGTCGAGTACCTTTTTCACCTCAGGGGTCGCGCCACTGATGACCAGCTCGCGCCCGGCCAGTTTGGCATCCGAGGTAATGGTTTCGACAGCCATGGCAGCAGACACATCCACCACCGGTACCCGGCTAAAGTCCAGGATCAGCACTTGAGAGCCTGACTCCACATTCTCACGAACATGATGACCCAGGTCAGCGGCTGCACCAAAGCTTAGTGGACCACCAAAACTGAACATGCTGACTTTGCCTTTGGCTTTTTCCAGCAGTTCGTTTTCTTCCGGATTACTCAGGTACTCAGGGATCTTGTTTACTTCTGCCAGCTGCAGCTGGGCAACCTGACGCACATAAGCCAGTGCTGCCAGTACCACACCTACACCAACGGCAGTGATAAGATCCACAAATACAGTCAGGCCCAGTACCAGCAACATCAGCGCAAAGTCCCAACGCGGGCCCGTGTGTGCACGCTTCAGATAGCTCCAGTCAATAATATCCAGACCGACTTTAACCAGAATACCAGCCAGTACGGCGTGAGGAATTTGCGCAGCCAGAGGACTCAGGCCCAGTACGATGGCCAATAAGACCAGCGCATGGGTCATACCGGAGATACGGTCTTTACCGCCGCTACGAATATTCACCACGGTGCGCATAGTCGCACCGGCACCCGCGATACCACCGATCAGACCGGCAAAGGTATTACCGATGCCCTGACCAATAAGCTCACGGTTGCTGTCGTGACGGGTACGGGTCATGTTGTCAGCCACCAGCGAGGTCAGCAGCGAGTCGATCGCGCCCAGTACCGCCAGAATAAAGGCGGCTTCCACCACCATAAAGATTTGACCCTGATCAAACACCGGCCAGTGAATGCTAGGCAGGCCGGTTGGAATATCGCCTAATACCGGTACGGTCAAGAACAGACTGACCAGCGTACCAATAATAAGCGCAGCCAGTGCGCCAGGGACATATTTACCCAAGGAGGCCGGCCATTTATAAGCAATAATCAACGTACCCACACCCAATGCCAGGGTGGTAAAGTTGATATCCATCAACGCAGTCGGCAGATAGCTAAGTGCACCAATGGTGCCTCCCGGCGGCTCATGGCCCATCAGGCGGCCCAGCTGCAGGATGATAATGATGGCCCCGATCCCCGACATAAAGCCAGAGATGACCGGATACGGTACCAGGCGGATATACTGACCCACCCCAAGAATACCAAAGACAATCTGGAATAAGCCGGCCAGCACCACCGCAGTGAGGATCAGCTCAACATTGCCTGACAGACTGGCAAACAAGCCGGCCAGTACCACCACCATCGGCCCGGTTGGCCCGGAGATTTGTGACGGCGTGCCACCAAATAATGAGGCGAAAAAGCCCACCGCGATAGCACCATACAGGCCGGCCATGGGGCCTAGCCCCGAAGCCACACCCAGCGCCAGCGCCAGTGGCAGGGCCACGATACCCGCGGTCAAGCCGCCGGTAAGGTCGCCACGTAAATTAGACGTGTTTAATTTAAACATGCAATACCACTTATTTTGCGTTGAGGGTTTGTTCAGCGTCAGTCTGGCTTAACGCGGTGAATTCACCGGTTGCTTCATCCAGGCACAATACATCGCCCGAGCCAATGTCATATACCCAGCCGTGCAGTTTCACATCGCCGCTGGCCAGCTTGGCTGCTACTGCAGGATGCGTGCGCAGGTTTTGCAGTTGTTGGATGACATTTTCCTGCGTCACCTCTTTGAGTAGGCTTTTATCCACTTTGCCATGTTTAGCTTTTACTGCTTCGGTGGCGCAACGACAATGGCCCAGCCATTGTTGTACCTGAGGCACCGCATCCAGACCTTCTGGGTTGATTGCACCTTTCATGGCACCACAGTCAGAGTGGCCACACACCACAATATGGCTTACACCCAGGGCAGCGACTGCAAATTCGATGGAAGCACCGTTGCCTTCGCCATCGTTAGCATGTGGTGGAACCACGTTGCCGGCATTACGGCATACAAATAGATCGCCGGGTTCGGTTTGAGTGATCAGGTTGGGGTCTATACGAGAGTCAGCACAGGTGATAAAAAGCACTTCGGGGCTTTGGCCAGAGGCCAGCTTGTCAAAGGTGGCTTTTTTAGCCGGGTAAACATCCTTTTGAAACTTTGCTACGCCTGAAATGACATGGTCCATAGATATACTCCAATGTTGCTTCGTGTTAACGATAGTCGGATTTTTTTATAGCCCGAAAGTGTCGCCTGATAGCTTAATAGAAAGACACGGTTTCTCGAGATAGCTAAAAACTATCAGACAGCGGGATTTGATGGCATACTATCGGCCTTTTCACGTAAGAATGCCAATAGCCCAGCTTCAACGAAAACGAGTTAACCTACTGTTTAATATTGGCTATTTACATTATTTTGCTTGTGACATGGCTGTTTGAAGCAAGTGCTTGCCGGCCATTTACCGGCAGCCTCAAGAGGAAACGATTTTGTTAAGATTATGTAACCATGATGAGTAACGACAAGGTGCCGTCCCTTAACCAGATCCGCTATTTTATAACCGTAGCCAAGCATCTGAACTTTCGCCGGGCGGCCCATATCCTCGGAATTAGCCAGCCTACCCTGACCAGCCAGATCAACGCGCTGGAACACACTCTGGGACTGACCCTGTTCGAGCGCTCTCGCTCTGGCACCCTGCTTAGCCCTCAGGGCCATGCGTTGCTGCATAGCGCCGAGGATGTGCTAAAGGCGAATCTGCATTTTAATGAAGTGGCGCGCAATTTATCCGACGGTGAAAACACCATGTACAGGCTGGGGATCCCACCGACATTAGGCCCTTACCTGCTACCGCATTTGTTGCCCGACATTCATACCCAGAATCCGGGCCTTAAATTTTATGTGCGCGAAGCTGCGCCCAGCCAGCTGCAACAAGGTTTATTGGCGGGTGACTATGATTTGATCTTATCCCCCATGGCCGAGACCAATTCGCAGATCCAAAGTCAGCCGCTGTTTTATGAGCCGCTTAAATTTGTGATGGCTTCTGATCACCCGTTGGCCGGTCAGCATTATATCGACCCGGAACAGCTGCGTGGCCAACAGGTGCTGACCTTAGAAGATCGTCATCATTTTCATCACCAGGTGCACGAGATTTGTTTGCGCCTGGGTGCCAATGTGGCGCGCGATTATGAAGGCACCAGCCTGGATACCTTGCGGCAGATGGTAGTGATGGGCATGGGAGTGGCGTTTTTGCCCGGCCTGTATATTCACTCAGAACTGCATAAACCTGAAGCTTTGCATGTGTGTGAACTGGCCGGGATGCCGGTGGTACGCCAGCATTTGCTGGCCTGGCGTAATACGTCGCCGGCGCGGGCATTTTTTCGTGAGCTGGCCAGTGAAATGCGCGAGATTGTGCGCCAGCGGCTAACCGAGGCGGTGACCGTGACGGAAAGTAGTCACTAACCGCCCGGCCCCTGCAATTAGATCTTAAACTGATTCACTACCTGCTTGAGCTCATTGGCTACGCCGCTTAGCTGAGTGGCCTGTGCGGCCAGCTGGAAGGCATGATCACTGGTTTTATCGCTTAGGCCGGTAATTTTCACCAGTGAACGGTTAATATCTTCGGCCACCACACTTTGCTGCTCGGTGGCATCAGCAATGTAACCACTTTGCGATTGCACCGTACTGATTGAACCACTGATCCCTTCTAATGCTTTAACCACCGAGGCGGTTTTTTCCACCCCACGCTGAGAGCGGGATTTGCCTTCCTGCATGACCTTATCGGCCTGCCCGGCCATGGATTGCAGGCGTTCCACCATGCGTCGGATATCATCAGTAGAATCCTGGGTGCGGCTGGCCAGCGAGCGCACTTCATCGGCTACCACGGCAAAGCCCCGGCCCTGTTCACCAGCCCGGGCAGCCTCAATGGCCGCATTAAGGGCCAGCAGGTTTGTTTGTTCAGCAATGCTGTTGATCACATCGATCACTGCGCCAATGCTGTCAGATTCCTGGCTCAGGCCACCCACCACGGTCACCGCTTCATTGATAGCATCGGCCAGCGACTGGATTTCGGCCATGGTGTCCTGGGCCTCGCGGGTGCCGTTGCGTACCTGCTCATCAGCCTGCGTTGCCGCCTGGCTGGATTGCGCGGCATTACTGGAAATTTCGGTGACCGTGGTGGCCATTTCGGTCACTGCCGAAGAGACATTGTCCACCTGATCGCGTTCCTGGGAAATTTCGGCGCTGGTGCTGTGCGAGACATCTTTTAACTGCTGGGCTGCGGCGGCCACCGCTTCAGTATTTTGCGCGGTCTGATTTAACAGCTCTCGCAGCTTATCGGTAAAGCGGTTGAATTCGTTAGCCAGCTGGCCGATTTCGTCCTGGCTTTTTACCTCCAGACGTTTGGTTAAATCACCATCGCCACGAGCAATGTCTGCCATGGCGTTTTTCATGCGCACAATCGGTGCCACCACCGTGGAGCCGGTGGCATAGGTGATGACCATGACCAGCGTTATGATCACCAGTGCCGCCACAATGGCTGAAATTAAAGCCTGGCGCACCGGGGCCGTGACCAGGCTTTCCGGGATCAGGAGGCCCATTGACCAGTTCATGGACGCGGTGTCTGGCTGAATATGCTCAAATAACACCACATGAGGTTCGCCGTTGAACATTACTGTTGCCATGCCGGTGTCATTGTCGGCGATATTGCGGGCAATGGTGCCAAAACCCTGGGCGTTACTCAGCACGCTGTCTAACTCGGCCAGCGGTGTATGCAGCGGCAGGGGTTTATCCTGGCTGGGAAAATACACAATATTTTGATCTGCATCGAGCAAAAACGCGGTGCCTTCACCCTGGTATTTGACGGTGTTGAGTACATCGGCCAGCGTACTGATCAAAATGTCGATGCCGCCGACGCCGAGCAGGGTGCCCTGGTAGCTCACCGGGGCCTGGATCACTGCCGAGACACTACCATCCTGGGAATCCACCGCAGGCTTGGTCACATACAACTTGCCCTGCTCTACCGCCTGGCTGAACCAGGGGCGTTGAGTGGCAAAATAACCTTTATCGGGGTTGTAAGCATCCGGGCCGCTGGTTTCCACCCCAACCCGGCCTTCTTCGTAGAAATATTCAGACGTGGCTGCTGAGCCAAAAAAGGCCGATTTGATGTTGGCATCCGGCTGGCTGATATTGTTAAACAGGGTGTAGATATTGTCAGCTTGAGGCAGGCTTTGATCATTAACACCGCGCTGAGTATGGCGGGCAAAAAAGTCCAGTAAAAACGGATTGTTCAAAAAAGTGCGGGCAGACTGGGCATAACGGCTAAAAAAGCCTTCCATTTTTTCGGCTTCCAGCGCCACCCGGTCAGCTAGCTGATTTTCTACCGATTGTTGCGCTGCGCGGCCGATATAGCTTACCGCTACGACTGCCACAATAGCTAACAAGGCGGCGATGCTGCCACCCACAATGAACATAAATTTTTTGCGTAATGATAATGTACCCATACTCGTCTTATTATTCTGTGCTTCCCTACATAGAATAACGACAATAGCATAAAAAACTTTACCGTCGTGGCGGAAAATTTACGCCCAAGGGGTTAACACGGCGGATGTGCTGACGGTTTTTTCCATACCAACAACAGATTATTGGCCGGCATCGGATAACACTGCTGCAGTGTGAGCGGGCCGGCCCATTGCTGCAATTCACTGATATCCCGATAGCCACCATAGCCTTGTTCCACCAGGCTGGCATGAAAGCGGGCATTACTGTCGCTGCTAAATTCGCCTTGTTGGGTAAATGGCCCGTACTGGCAAAACACGCCAGTGGGCGGCAGGCTGTTGGCCACTGTCTCCATCATGTCGGCCACTTCGTCAGGCTGCATGATGTGCGCGGTATTGGCCGTAAACACACCATCAAACTGCAGCGGCGGCAGTTCGTCCACGCCCACCTGATAGCTCAGTGGCGGGTGCAGATTGGCTGCCGGTAAGGCCGCCAGCCACTGGCGAATACCACTGTGGTACGCCGGCTGGTCACTGGTATGCCACTCCAGATGCGGCAATTGACGGGCAAAGTACACCGCATGCTGGCCGGTGCCGCTGCCTATTTCTAACACCCGATGGCAGTGAGCAAAGGCCTGTTGCAAGATTTCGACAATGGCCTGCTTGTTGTTTTCGCAGGCCTGGCTAAACGGTTTAGTCATTCAGATTTGGCGCCAGCCACCGCGTGGCAGTGGTCAGGTCCCAGTTTTTACGCGTGGCGTAATCGTTTAATTGATCATCCTGAATCTTGGCCACGGCAAAATAGCGGGCTTCAGGATGGGCAAAATACCAGCCGGAGACTGCGGCCCCCGGCCACATGGCATAACTTTCGGTCAGCCGCATGCCGGTGTGCTGTTCGGCATCCAGCAGATCCCAAATCAGCTGCTTTTCGGTATGTTCCGGGCAGGCGGCATAGCCCGGTGCCGGGCGGATCCCCTGATATTTTTCGCGGATCAGCGCATCGTTGTCCAGCGCCTCGTCAGCCGCATAGCCCCAATATTGCTTACGCACCTGCTCGTGCAGGTACTCGGCAAAGGCTTCGGCCAAACGGTCGGCCACGGCTTTGACCATGATATTATTATAGTCATCACCGGCCTGCTTGTAATGGCCAGCCAGCGCATCCTCACCAATTCCGGCGGTAACCGCAAACGCGCCCAGGTAATCATCCAGGTCGCTGTCTTTAGGGGCGACAAAATCAGCCAGGCAATAGTTGGGGTGCTTATCTTTGAAGGTTTGCTGCCGCAGATGGTGAGCCACACCCACTACCTGTTGGCGGTTTTGATCGGCATAAATTTCAATATCATCATTTACCCGATTGGCGGCAAACAGGCCAATCACCCCTTTTGCCGTCAGGCTGTTGTTGGCGATGATGTCATCCAGCATCTGATTGGCATCGGCAAACAGTTCACGGGCCTGCTCGCCCACCACTTCATCATTTAAAATCCGTGGAAATTTTCCGGCCAGCGACCAGGTCAAAAAGAACGGTGTCCAGTCGATATAGTCTCGCAACGTAGCCAGTGATGCAGTCACTGGGGTCACTCCCATTTTATTGGGTGCCGGTGCACGGCGCTGCCAATCAGGACGCGCGGCATTGGCCCGGGCCTGGGCCAGGGTGACTGGTTTCGAACGTGGTTTTTTGCGCGCATGCTGGGCACGCACTTTGTCATAGTCTTCGGTGAGCTGGGCGGCATATTCATCCCGGCTTTTACGGTTGAGTAGCTTTTGACACACGCCCACTGCCCGGCTGGCATTGGCTACATAGGCCACCGGAGCATGATAATGCTGTTCAATTTTTACCGCTGTATGGGCTTTGGACGTCGTGGCCCCGCCGATCAGCAATGGCAGGTCAAAGCCCTGGCGCTCCATTTCTTTGGCTACGTGGACCATCTCATCCAGCGACGGCGTGATCAGGCCGGACAGGCCAATCATGTCCACCTGCTGCTCGCGGGCGGTTTGCAGAATTTTTTCACAGGGCACCATCACGCCTAAGTCGATGACCTCGAAATTGTTACACTGCAACACCACCCCAACAATATTTTTGCCTATATCATGTACATCACCTTTGACGGTGGCCAACAATATTTTGCCGTTGCTTTTGGTATCGTCAGATTTTTCGGCTTCGATATAGGGTTGTAAATGGGCCACGGCTTTTTTCATTACTCGGGCCGATTTGACCACCTGGGGTAAGAACATCTTGCCCTCACCAAACAAATCGCCCACCACATTCATGCCATCCATCAGCGGGCCTTCAATCACATGCAACGGCCGCTCGGCTTCCTGACGGGCCTGTTCGGTATCCTCGATGATGTAGTCAGTAATACCTTTGACCAGCGCATGTTCCAGCCGTTTGTTGACCGGCGTTTCGCGCCAGCTTAAATCTTCTTTGGCGGCAGCCTTGCCATCCCCCTGAAACTGAGGGGCAATATCCAGCAGGCGTTCGGTAGCATCGTCGCGACGGTTGAGAATGACATCTTCTACAGCCTCGCGCAGCGCGGCCGGTATTTCATCGTACACCTCCAGCTGGCCAGCATTCACGATGCCCATGTCCATGCCAGCGCGAATAGCATGATATAAAAACACCGAGTGCATAGCTTCGCGCACAGGGTTATTACCACGAAACGAAAACGAGATATTGGAAAGCCCGCCGGAGATGTGCACATGGGGGCAGGTTTGGCGGATAATGCGGGTGGCTTCGATAAAATCCACCGCATAATTGTTATGATCTTCGATGCCAGTAGCGACCGCAAAAATGTTCGGGTCAAAAATGATATCTTCCGGTGGAAACTGAAGCTTTTCGGTAAGTAAGCGGTAACTTCGCTGGCAGATTTCCACCTTGCGGTCCTGGGTGTCCGCCTGGCCGGATTCATCAAACGCCATCACCACAGTTGCCGCGCCATATTGTTTAATTAACGCAGCCTGTTGTAAAAACTGGGCTTCGCCTTCTTTAAGGCTGATGGAATTAACGATGGCTTTGCCCTGCACGCATTTTAAGCCGGTTTCAATCACTTCCCACTTGGACGAGTCGATCATAATGGGCACGCGACTGATATCCGGTTCTGAGGCAATCAGATTTAAAAAGGTACGCATGGCCTCCACCGAATCCAACATGGCTTCGTCCATATTGATATCGATGATCTGGGCACCGTTTTCTACCTGTTGCCGAGCCACGTCCAGGGCGGTTTCATATTCACCGTCCAGGATCAGCCGTTTAAAGCGCGCCGAGCCGGTCACATTGGTGCGCTCGCCGATATTAATAAATGTTGCTATTTCTGTTGTCACACGCTCACCTTAATGCACGAAGGGTTCAAGCCCTGACAAACGCATCTTTACGTCAAACTGAGGAAGAGTACGGGGCGCTTTGCCCGCCACCGCTGCGGCAATTGCTGCGATATGCTCTGGGGTGCTGCCACAGCAGCCCCCGACGATGTTCACCAGGCCGGCATCCGCCCACTCGCCAATGTGCGCAGCCATGGCCTCGGCATCCAAATCGTATTCGCCAAATTCATTGGGCAAACCGGCATTGGGATGGGCTGAGACCAGAGACTCACAGACACTGGCAATTTCCACCACATACTGGCGCAGCAGGTCCGGGCCCAGCGCACAGTTAAGGCCAAAGGCAAACGGGCTGGTATGGCGCATCGAGTAATAAAATGCTTCGGCAGTCTGCCCGGACAAAGTGCGCCCGGAGGCATCGGTAATGGTGCCGGAAACCATCACCGGTAAGCGCAGCTCCAGCTGGTTAAACACCTGCTGCACCGCAAAAGCAGCGGCTTTAGCATTTAAAGTATCAAACACGGTTTCCAGCATGATGATATCCACCCCACCGGCAATCAGGGCTTCACACGATTCGCTGTAGGCCTCGACCAGCTCATCAAAGGTCACATTACGCTTACCTGGATCGTTTACATCCGGACTAATAGAGGCTGTACGGTTGGTGGGCCCTAACACACCGGCCACAAAACGCGGTTTATCAGGGGTTCGCCGGGTAAACTCATCGGCGGCCCGGCGGGCCAGCTGGGCAGCCTGCAGATTAATCTGTCGCGCCTGCGCTTGCATATCGTAATCCGCCATGGCGATGGTGGTGGCATTAAAGGTGTTGGTTTCAATGATGTCGGCGCCAGCCGCCAGATAATCACAATGGATCTGATAAATCAGCTCGGGCTGAGTCACGGCCAGCAAGTCATTGTTGCCTTTTAAATCACAATGCCACTGGGCAAATTGTTCGCCCCGATAATCCGCTTCCTGCAATTGATGCTGCTGAATCATGGTGCCCATGGCACCATCTAACACCAGGATACGCTGCCGGGCAGCGGCGTGTAATTGCTCAATCTGTGTCACGTTGTACCTCTTGTGGGGGCCGCGAACCGTCAGCCAGTAAATTTAAATCATAAGGGGTGGTTTGATACACATAATAATTCAGCCAGTTGGTAAACAGCAGACTGCCATGCGAGCGCCAGCGTACCAGAGGCGCACCGGCCGGATCATCCTGAGTAAAATAGTTGAGTGGAATGGCCGGGTCGAGCCCTGCTGCGCGATCTCGATGAAATTCTTCGCTCAAGGTATCCGGCTCATATTCAGGATGCCCGGTGACAAACACCTGGCGCTTATCCTCACTGGCCACAATATAGGCACCGGCCTGTTCTGATTCTGCAATGACGCTTAAGCCTGGCACCTGCTGGTATTGCTGCGCCTGGATATGGCCAAAGCGTGAATGCGGGGCAAAAAACAGCGGGTCATAGCCACGCAATAGCTCATTGTGGGGGTCATTTACGCGATGTTCATACACCCCGGACAATTTGGTCTCGCGGAGCTGGCGCTTCACACCATAATAATGGTACATGGCAGCATGGGCTGCCCAGCACAGATACAGGGTGGATTGGACATGACGCCGGGCCCAGTCAAAAATGGTGGCCATAGCCGGCCAGTAATTAACCTCGGTATAATCCAGATGCGCCAGTGGCGCGCCGGTCACAATCAGGCCGTCGTACCGCTTGTGGCTGACCTGCGAAAACTCATGGTAAAACGCATCCATGTGCGACTGTGGAGTGTGCTTGGGGGCCTGATTATCGATACGGATGAGGTCCACATTGATTTGCAATGGCGTATTAGACAACAACCGCAGCAGTTGCACCTCGGTTTCAATCTTGTTGGGCATGAGGTTTAAAATCCCCACCTCCAGCGGCCGAATGTCCTGATGCGACGCGCGCTGGCTGTCCATGGTAAAGATATTTTCGCCCAGCAATACATCCTGGGCGGGCAGTTGTTCAGGAATTCGAATCGGCATGGCGGCTCCACCACAAAGTATCTTGACTCTATTGTGGCGCGCTCAGGGCGGATGTCAACCAATTTACGTCTAGACGTCTAAACGTTTTTGATTACAGTGATTTTGCGATGCTCTGCTTCGAAACTACATCAGACTGTATCGGGCTAGGAGCTTAGGATATTGCAGGGATCAATGTTTATGAATCGTTATGATCAATTCGGCTTCGGCGCGGGGAATATCACAGGATTCCATGATCTCATCCACACTGGCGCCCTGGCGGACCAGTTCGGCAGCACGTTGGTATAAACGCATGGACGGATCCTGCTGTTTGACTTCACGCAGCTGATTTTCCTGCTGGGTGAGCAGGGTTTGGAGTTGTTGCAAATGCTTACTTTGAACTAACGAGCGGCTTTGCTGTTCATCCAGCTGATGTGAAAAGGCTTCCAGCTGTGCCTGGGCCTGGGTCAATGCAGCGTTGGCCTGCGCATTGTGAGCAGCATGTTGCCGGCGCAGATTCAGCATTCCTACGAACAGTGCCACCACTAAAACCAGCGCCACAGCGGCTAATGCAAGAGCCAGGACAGCAAATTGTGAGGCGTTCATAGCAGACACCATAAAAGGTTGAATATCAGTAGATTACCAAGGAGTGCCCGGTTTAAACAAGCGCACCGCCGGAGGCTACTGTAACAGCCGCGGCGGTGCGAGGTGTTCACCCGGTAACAATAGCGGTTACAGATGAGCCAGTTCGTCCCACTCTTCATCGCTAAGCAGCTTGTTCAGGTCAACCAAAATCAGCAGCTCGCCATCACGGTTACTCACACCCTGAATAAACTTGGCGCTTTCCTCGGTGCCCACATTCGGCGCACTGTCGATTTCAGAAGTTTTCAGATAAACCACTTCGGCCACACTGTCTACCAGAATGCCCACCACCTGCTCATCAGACTCGATAATCACGATGCGGGTATTGTCGGTGGTTTCGGCCGGGGCCAGACCGAAGCGGGCGCGGGTATCAATGACAGTGACTACATTGCCACGCAGATTGATAATGCCCAACACATAATCCGGCGCGCCAGGCACCGGGGCGATTTCGGTGTATCGCAACACTTCCTGCACCTGCATCACATTGATGCCGTATGTTTCATCGCCCAGACGGTAGGTTACCCATTGCAACACCTGATCGTTGCTGTCAGGGGGATTGTTGATTGCTCTTTCTTCACTCATGAACCTGGCTCCGATAGTTCAGACAGTTAGTCCTGGCTGCCTAACCCTTTGTTTAGCATTGATATTAGCTGATTTACATCAACTAACGCACACATTCTTTGTTTTACCATGCCGGCCAGCCAGGGGCGTTTGCCCTGGCTTTCCCGCCATTTAATATCATCTTTGGTTAAGGTCACGGTATTAACCAGCTTGTCGCAGGCCAGCCCCCACAGGCTGTTGCCCAGCATGATCAGGTACTGATAATTGAGATTATCCGCCATAGTCTGATCATATTTTTCCGGCATCACCCAGCGGGCCGTATCCACCACATTGATTTTTTGTTCTCGGTGCAGCATCACCCCTTTAAACCAGGCTGGCTTGCCAATAAGCGGCCCCACCTTTTCCAGCTGATGAATCCCGCCTAAGGTGATGAGCGGTACTGCCAGAGTGAGCCCGGCCACATCAAAAAACAACGCCTGAAAGGTCTCGTCCAGCTGACCTTTAAGGGCCTGTACCGACGCTGCAACAGGCTCGCCCTCTGCATCGTCTTGAGGCTGGTTCAAGGCTTCGACCACCGGTGTCACAGGCGTCGCCACCACCGGCTCCTCTTCAAACGCCGCTGGGATGGCTACCTCACTGACCGGCGCAATAACAGGTTCTTCGGCATCCGGCCACTGCGCCTGCTCTAACAAACGCGCCGTGGTTTGCGCCACTGTCTCGCTGACAACCGGCTCGTGCAGCAGACTGTCCAGATACTCCTGCATCACGGCTTCCTGGCCTAACGGACTGTGCTTACTCATATTACTGCCTGCTCTACGAGGGTCTCTAAAAATGTTGCATAGGCCTGCACACCGCGCGCTTTGGGAAACGCCACGGAGGCGGGTAATTGCGCCTGGCTGGCATCGCGAAAGCGGGTGTCGACCGGGATCATGCCGGCATACACATCACCGGCATAGTCTGTCATCAGCCTGGCCTGGGCTTTAATCGCTGCATTGGTGCGTCGGTCAAACATGGTGGGTAAGATAACCGTGTTGAAACGCTTGTTCAGCGAACGCCCCATGATCACCAGGGTCTGCATCATGCGATCAAGCCCTTTAAGGGCCAAAAATTCCGTCTGCACCGGCACAATCACCTTGTCACAGGCCGCCAGTGCATTGACCATTAGCACACCGAGTACCGGCGGGCAGTCAATCAGCGCCACATCAAATTTGTCCTGCACGGTGGCCAGGGCTTTTTTCAAAATAAGGCCCATGCCTGGTTCACTGCCCATCTTGCGGTCCAGGGTGGCCAGCGCCATGCTGGCAGGTAGCACATATAGGCCATCTACCCGGGTCGGGCACAGACAGTTAAGCACTGTATCGGCATCAAGGGTGGCTTTATTAATAAAAATATCGTACACCGAGGCATGGATCCGGTCGGCATCAATGCCGAAATAATAGCTCAGTGACGCATGGGGATCGGTGTCGATTAACAAGACCTGCTGGCCTTGGGTGGCCAGCAGCCCGCCCAGGGTCACGGTGGTAGTGGTTTTGCCCACCCCGCCTTTTTGATTGGCAATTGTCCAGATCTTCACCGGCCCGGATCCTTATCCTGTGGCCATTTCGGTTTGCACACACGCCGACATATGGTCGATGCCAATGCTTTTGTGGGCAAGGTTGGCTTTGGCCACGGCCTGCGGCATGCCATATACCACACACGAAGCCTGGTCCTGAGCCCAGATGGTAGCCCCGCGTTCGCGCAACGTCTGACAGCCATCGCGGCCATCGGCGCCCATGCCGGTTAAAATCAGGCCCAGCACATCGCCGCCATAGCACTGAGGCAGGCTGGCAAAGGTCACATCCACGCTGGGCTTGTAAGTAAAATTATCCTCGTTGCTTTCGCTAATCTGCACCACGGCCTGGCCCTGACGCGACACTACCCGCAATTGTTTGCCACCGGGTGCCAGATACGCATGGCCGGCTTTAAGTACATCGCCATCGCTGGCCTCCTGTACCTGAATTTTGCACTGGCTATTAAGACGCTGGGCAAATGCCTGGGTAAAGGTGCCGGGCATATGCTGCACCAAGATGATTGGGTGGGCAAAATCAGCCGGCAGCGGCATCAATAATTTTTGCAACGCCACCGGGCCACCGGTGGAGGCGCCGACCGCCAGACAGCGGTAGGATTTGCCTGAACGGGTTACCGAGGTAACGGGCGCCGGAGCAGGCGCCGCCGGGGCATTGGCCTGGCCGCTTAATACTGATGAAGAACGAATAAACGCCGATTTGGGTGCATTGCGGGGCATGCTGATGGCATCCCCACGCGCGGCAGGCATGGCTGCACGCCGGATCCCACCACCACGGCGCGCCAGCAAGCGCACCTTGGTGCGCAATATGGCGGCAGCTTCCTGACGCTCGCCGGCAATGTCTTCAAACTTTTTGGGTAAAAAGTCCAGCGCACCGGCTTCCAGCGCGTCCAGTGTGGCTTGCGCCCCCTGATGGGTTAACGAGGAAAACATCATGATGGGCAGCGGGCGGCGTTGCATGATAGCTTTGACCGCGCTGATCCCATCCATCACTGGCATTTCCACATCCATGGTCACCACATCCGGATTGAACCGGCTGATCATGTCGATGGCTTCCTGGCCGTTGGCGGCTTCTCCTACCACTTCCAGATCGCGATCAGCATTTAAAATATCGCGAACCCGGCGGCGGTAAAAACTGGAGTCATCCACAATCAACACTTTAAACGCCATGTTTTACTGCACCCTTGTTACTATTATGCTTGCCTGGTGACGCTGCCTGCTTGTGCTGACGCATGCTTAGCTGCGCTTCGCATAGCGCTTAAGCAGACCGGGAATATCCAGGATCAGCGCAATGCCGCCATCTGAGGTGATGGTCGCACCCGCCATTCCCGGGGTGCCTTGCAACAGCGCATCCAACGGCTTGATCACCACTTCTTCCTGGCCAATCAGCGCATCTACCACAAAGCCGACTTGCTGGGTGCCGATTTGCACCACCACCACATGGCCTTTTTCGCGGTCCACCGCTTTACCGCCACGGATCAGCCAGTCGCCTAAGAAAAACAGCGGGATGGCTTTTTTGCGCACAATCATGGTCAGTTGGCCATCGACAGTATTGGTCTTGCTGACATCCATATTGATGATTTCGCTGACCGCGCCAAGCGGCAGCGCAAAGGTTTGCTTGCCGACAATAATCATTAAGGTAGGCAAAATCGCTAGGGTTAACGGCACCTTAATGTCTAAACGGGTGCCTTTTCCCAGTTGTGAGTCGATATTAATGGTACCGTTGAGCTGGGTGATTTTTGTTTTCACCACATCCATGCCCACACCACGACCAGAAATATCACTGATTTCGGTTTTGGTTGAAAACCCAGGTGCAAAGATCAGATTAAAGGCATCTTCATCTGACATGCGTGCAGCAGCATCAGCATCTAATACTCCACGGTTAATCGCAATATCTTTCAATTTGGCGGGATCCATGCCTTTACCATCATCTTCGATGCTCAGCAAAATATGATCGCCTTCCTGTGATGCCGACAAACGCACGGTTCCCATGCGTGGTTTACCCGATGCCTGACGGTCATCCGGCATCTCGATACCATGGTCTACCGAGTTGCGTACCAGATGCACCAGGGGATCGGCCAGGGCTTCTACCAGGTTTTTATCCAGATCGGTTTCTTCGCCTTCCAGTTCCAGGGTAATTTCTTTTTTCAGGCTGCGAGCCAAATCACGCACAACCCGCGGGAAGCGGCCAAACACTTTTTTGATTGGCTGCATGCGGGTTTTCATCACCGCGCCTTGAAGGTCACCGGTCACCACATCCAGATTGGCAATGGCTTTGGTCATGGATTCATCATTGGTATTGATGCCCAGGCTCAGTAAGCGGTTTCTCACCAGCACCAGCTCACCCACCATGTTCATGATCTGATCCAGCCGCTTGGTGTCGACCCGTACTGTGGTTTCGGCCGGTGGTGTAGCTGCCGTTTTTTTGTCTTCTTTTTTTGCCGCCGGCGCATTGGCTGAGGCCGGTGCCGGGCTACTGGCCGCGGCAGGTGTCGAAGTACTGGTTGCCTGCTGTTGCTTGGCGGCGCTCACCGCCTGGGTGGTAGCCGTATCCACAGCATCTTCGGCCTTGGTAGGTTGACTGGTAGCGGCCGGCTCAGCATCTTTGGCTGTGGGGCCCTGGCCCTTGCCATGTAACTGGTCCAGCAACGCTTCAAATTCATCATCTGAGATTTCATCATTATTGCCGCCCGGGGCAGCGCTGGACGTGGCTACCGGGGCTGGCTCGGCTGCAGCCTGAAACTGGCCTTTACCATGCAACTCGTCTAACAGTGCTTCAAATTCATCATCGGTAATATCATCCCCGCTACCGGCCGGCGCGGCGGTGGCAGACACCGGTTTATTCTCGGTTGCGGCCACAGCATCAGCCGGGTTGGCGGCGCGCCCGGGCGCGCCACTGCCGTGTAGTTCATCCAGCAGCTTTTCAAATTCGTCTTCGGTAATTTCATCAATACTGCCACCGGCGGATGGCGACATCGCTGCCACTTCCGGAGCTTGCGGTGTCTGCTCTACCACCTGCTGCAGGTTGTCATCCAGATTGCCCGGGGTAGCAGGCTGGGCACCGGCCCGGCTGGCATTGTCAAAAATCGCCTCATCCGGGGTTTCTGGGGTGCTTAGCTGATGTAACAGCTCCACCAGGGCCGGGTCCGCTGGTTCCAGCGGCTCACGGGATTTGACCTTTTCAAACATGGCCACCACCACATCGGTGGCTTGTAAGATGGTGTCCATCAGCTCAGGGGTCAGGGTGCGCTGACCATTGCGCATGACATCAAAAACATTTTCGGCACCGTGGCAAATCTCCACCAGTTCGGTCAGCGATAAAAAACCGGCGCCGCCTTTTACTGTGTGATAACCGCGAAAGATTGCGTTGAGCAAATCACTGTCTTCGGGGTGATTTTCCAGGTCCACCAGCTGCTCTTGCAACTGCTCCAGGATCTCACCGGCCTCTACCAAAAAGTCCTGTAAAATATCTTCGTCTAAATCAAACGCCATCAGCCCGCTCCCTTAAAACCCTAAGCTAGACAAAAGGTCATCAACATCGTCCTGACCTTTTACAACGTCGTCGCGTTCTGCGGCATTCATGATCGGCCCTTCTGCTTCGACTTTTTCGTTTTGTTTTTGTTGTTTTGCCGATGCTTCGGCAGCACTGACCTCAGGCTCACCAAACATGGTCAGCATGTTCACCAGGCTGTCTTCCACTTCTTTGACCAGCTCGATAACCCGACGGATCACCTGCCCGGTCAGATCCTGATAGCCCTGGGCCATCAGCACTTCGGTCAGTAGCGCGGTAAGACGATCGGATTCGGATGATGCATCGCTTAACAGCTGATCGATATCGCCGCATAAGGCTTTAAACTCGCCCAGCTCGATCTGGCGGGTCATCAGCTTTTTCCATTCTGGCATGATGCTGTCAATTCGCCCGGATAACGACTCGGCGATCGGCATACTGGCTTCCACCGCATCCATCGTGGTGTTGGCGGCTTTCTCCGTTTCCTCAATCACGTAGGTCAGGCGGGTTTGGGCATCTGGAATATCATCATTGGCCAGGCCAACAATGCGTTCATCCAGTTGAAAATTATTCAAGGCATCGTGCAGCTGGCGCGTTAGCTTGCCCACTTCGGCAAACAGCTCGATGGATTCTTTGGTAGATATCGCTTCCAGCAGGCCGTGAGCAGCAGCGTTATCGCCCTGCTCCAGGTAAGTCACAAGCTGCCGCGCTTCTTCTAATGAAATAGGCACATTGACATTGGTCGACATCCAGTTTTCCTCTGTGTCTGTCAGAACAGCTGGATTACCCTAAGCGTTCGAAGATTTTATCTAATTTTTCTTTGAGGGTAGCGGCGGTAAAGGGTTTTACCACATAGCCATTTACGCCTGCCTGAGCGGCAGCCACGATTTGTTCTTTTTTGGCTTCGGCAGTCACCATCAGCACCGGTAGCTGCTTGAGTTTGTCATCAGCGCGGATCGCCCGCAGCAGGTCGATGCCCTGCATGCCTGGCATATTCCAGTCGGTCACCACAAAATCAAAATCGCCCTGTTGCAGCATCGGCAACGCAGTGCTTCCGTCATCCGCTTCCTGGATGTTGGAAAAGCCCAGATCCTTCAATAAATTCTTTATGATTCGTCTCATCGTAGAAAAATCATCTACCACAAGAATTTTCATATTTTTGTCCAAAATGGCCTCCACCGGGGATAGTAATTATTATAAATCGTTCTAGGTTTGGTTAGTTATCGGCACGCCACGACTGCATTTTAGCTTTTAATTTTAGCATTGCCTGGCTGTGTATCTGGCTGACGCGAGACTCACTGACATCCAGTACTTCACCGATTTCCCGCAAGTTAAGTTCTTCGTCATAGTACAACGAAAGCACAATCGCTTCACGCTCGGGCAGCGTGGTGATGGCATGGGCCAGCGCTTTTTGAAACGCGCCCTGCATCAAATCTTCCAACGGGGTGTCAGCCCCCTGATTAGCCGGGGTGGTGATCACATCTTCCGACACGCCTAAGTCTTCAATGCCCACCAGTTTGCCGGCATTTACTTCATTGAGCATTTGATGGTAAGTGTCCAGTGATACATCCAGCTTGGCTGCAATGTCCACATCACGGGCATCGCCGCCAGTTTCCCGCTCTACTTCATTGATGGCTTCGGTAATGGCGCGGCCATTTTTATGTACCGAGCGCGGCGTCCAGTCGCCTTTGCGGATTTCATCCAGCATAGCACCGCGGATACGGATACCGGCGAAAGTCTCAAAGCTGGCGCCTTTTGAGCCGTCAAAATTTTTGGCCGCTTCTAACAAACCAATCATGCCCGCCTGAATCAGGTCATCCACCAGCACACTGGCGGGTAAACGCGCCATCAGATGATGGGCGATACGCTTGACCAGCGGCGCATGCCGCTCCACAAGCTGGGCTTTATTGGTTTGCTGCTGATAAGCGGCCGCTTTGTTGTTCAACGCTGCATTCCTACTGCTTTGCCGGCGACAAGTTGCTCAATAAAAAATTCCAGATGCCCGCCCGGTTGATTCGGAATGGGCCACTGTGCGGCATTGGCCGCCAGACGGGTAATGGCCTGGGCTGCTGGCGAGCCGGGAAAGGCATCGACAATGGCCGTTTGTTTGCGCACTGCTTTACGAATATTTTCGTCAAACGGTACAGTTGCCACTAACTCCAGCGCCACATCCAAAAAGCGCCCGGTGACCTTGGAGAGTTTATTAAACAGCTCCTGGCCTTCGCGCATGTCCCGCACCATGTTGGCCACAATCTTAAAGCGGAACACCCCGTGTTCGCGGTTCAAAATTTTGATCAACGCATAGGCATCGGTTAAGGAGGTTGGCTCGTCGCACACTACCACCATGATATCCTGTGACGCTTTGGAAAAGCTCAATACCATGTCTGAGATCCCGGCGGCGGTATCCACAATCAATACATCAATTTGCGAGCGCAACTCACTGAACGCGCGGATCAACCCGGCATGCTCGGTGGGTGTCAGTTCGGTCATAGACTGGGTACCGGAAGTGGCCGGTGCGATCTTGATACCATGGGGGCCGGTCACCAGTACCTCATCCAAGGTACATTCGCCGGATAACACATGGGCGAGATTTTTTTCCACCCGCAGGCCCAGCATCACGTCCACATTGGCCAGGCCAAGGTCAGCGTCCAATACCATTACACGCTTGCCTTGCTTGGCCATGGAAATGGCTGTATTCAGGGTAATGTTGGTTTTCCCTACCCCACCTTTACCACCAGTAACGGCGATGACTTTAATTAATCGTGACTGATTCATCTTTCGTAAGCTACTCGCTTGATCTTCAATCATACTGCCTGTGCTGAATTTCCGATATTACTGGCACTAGTATGAGTCAAACCATACTTTTTATAAAGCTTTGCCGCAGCAGAGACCAGAGATTTTGCATCTGCCACTTTAATATCCTCGGGCACCTGCTGGCCATCGGTCAGATAACTGACCGGCAGCGCATGTTCAATGGCTACACTGAGCACCTCACCTAAGCTGTAACATTCATCCAGCTTGGTAAAAATACATCCGTCCAATTTCACTGCATCGTAGGCGTGAATGATACGCTGTAATGCGGGATATTGGGTATTTGCCTGCGCCACCAGGTATTTTCTCACCGGTTGCATCTGGCCACCGTCAAACTTTGCCAGTTGCTTGATCAAGCGGCTGTCACGCTGGCTAAAACCAGCAGTATCGATCAACACCATGCGCTTGTGACGCAGCTGGAACAATAATTCGGCCAGTTCTTCACTGGATTGGGCCTTACGTACCGTACAGCCAATAATCTTGCCATAGGTGGCCAGTTGTTCATAAGCTGCAATCCGGTAGGTATCGATAGTGATCATCGCCACCTGATCGGCACCGTATTTTTGCGCATAGCGTGCAGCCAGTTTAGCCACAGTGGTGGTCTTACCGGTTCCGGTTGGCCCCACCAGCGCTACCGCGCCGGTTTGTTGCAGAATATCATTGCCAGAAACATTGACGCGATTAGCCAATAGGTTAAGCAGATAAATCCAGGCTTCGCGTTCGTTGTATTCTTTTGGTGTGTAATTCACCAGTTGTTCAGCCAGGCTGTAGCTTAAGCCCATGCCTTCTAGACACTGCATCATATAGCTTTGGGTCGGGCTCTGGCGCTGCTGCTTGTCGTTCATCAGGCCGGCCACCTGAAACTGCAGCACATTACGTAAAGAGGCCAGCTCTTCCTTGATGGCATCCAGTTCACTGGTGTTGCCGCTGTGTGCAACCGGCTGGCCGGTAAATTGAGTGGGCGCTTCCTGGGCTGACTGCGAACGCTCTAAATCTAATTCATTTTCATCGTCAAAAAAGTTAAAGCCATTGTGCGGGGCCTGACGCGACGCAGATGGTTGCGCTGATTGTTGTGACGGGCGCTGAGGTACTTGTTGCTGCTGAGGCTCTGGCTGACGCTGAGGGGCTGCAGCTTGGGCACGTTCAGCCTGCTGACGCTCAACATTTTTATTTACCTGCTTTTCCAACAGCGCGCGCAATGTATCCGGGCCATCATCGCCGATGATTTCGCTTAAGCTGGGCGTGCCGCCTGATGTTGAGGTGGATTTGGCCGCCGGGGCTTTACGCGGGGCTAGCTTGGCTTCGGGTTCTTTGTCGTAGGCTGCCACCAGTTCAATCCCGTCGGCTACCTTGCGGTTGGACATGATCACAGCTTCGCCACCTAACTCGGCTTTTACTGCATTCATTGCTTCGCGCATGTCTTTGCCAAAAAAACGTCTGATTTTCATTGCAACCTCTACTCATGCCCCGCGTCAGATTATTGACCCACTGAGCTGACAATTTTTATTTGTTTGTCATCTGGTACTTCCTGGTACGACAGTACATTCAGGCCAGCCACAGAATATTTAAAGAAGCGGGAAAGTACCGGGCGTAACATGCCAGATGTCAGCAGTACTGCTGGTTCACCGGACAATTCCTGTTGCTGGCTGGCCTGTTGCAATGATTTTTGCAAGCGGTCAGCCAGGCCAGGTTCGATGCCGGCGCCATCTTCCCCTCCTGCCTGAAGGGATTGGTGCAACATCTGTTCCAACTCTGGCGCCAGAGTTATGACGGGGATTTCCGGTGTGCCCTGGCAGATTTCCTGGGTGATTAAACGCTTCAGGGAAATACGCACCGCCGACACCAGTACATCCGGGTCCTGGCTCTTGGTGCCATATTCACTCAAGGTCTGCACGATGGTGCGCATATCGCGGATAGGCACCCCTTCAAACAACAGGGTTTGCAATACTTTGACCACGGTACTGAGCGGCAGAATATCCGGCACCAGCCCTTCCACCAGTTTGGGATTGGTTTTGGCCAGCATATCCAACAGTTGCTGCACTTCTTCGTGTCCTAATAACTGATAGGCATTGTTGGTCAGCAGCTGAGATAAATGGGTGGCCACTACGGTAGCTGCGTCTACCACGGTATAACCTAAGGTCTGAGCATGCTCACGCTGATTGGGCTTGATCCACACAGCATCCAGGCCGAAAGCCGGGTCTTTGGTGACGCGACCATCCAGGCTACCAAATACCTGCCCGGGGTTTATCGCCATTTCTTCATCATGGCTGATTTGCGCATCGCCAATGGTCACACCTAACATGGAGATGGTGTAGGCGTTAGGATCTAAATCGAGGTTATCGCGAATATGTACCGGCGGGATTAAAAAGCCCAGCTCTTGTGACAGCTTTTTACGCACACCTTTGATGCGGGTCAGCAGCTCACCGCCCTGGGACTTATCGACCAGCGGGATCAGGCGATAGCCAACTTCTAAGCCCACGGTGTCGACCTGCTGTACATCATCCCAGCCCAGTTCTTTCACCTCTGGCGTTTCAAGGGTCTCACCATTGGCCGGCGTCAGTGGCGCAGGCTCTTGCTCGGCTTTTTTGGCCTGGCGGGTTTGCCAGTACGCATAGCCACCAGCAATGGCCGAAAAGCCCAAAAACGCAACATGCGGCATGCCCGGGATAATCCCCATCACAAACAATACCGCCGAAGCAATGTACAACGCTTGCTGATTGCCTAGCTGGCTGCGAATTTCTTTACCCATTTCCTGGGTTTCGTTTTCGCGGGTCACGATGATGGCAGTGGCCACCGAAAGCAACAACGATGGAATTTGCGCTACCAGGCCATCACCAATGGTTAGAATGGTGTACACCTCCACTGCGCTGCCAAAGGTCAGATCGTGTTGCAGCATGCCAATAAACAAGCCTCCCACGATGTTGATCAGCATTATGAATAAGCCGGCGACCGCGTCACCTTTAACAAATTTTGACGCACCGTCCATGGAGCCATAAAAATCGGCTTCTGCAGTGATTTCTTCACGGCGCTGACGGGCCTGGTCCTGGTCGATGTAACCGGCATTCAAATCAGCATCAATAGCCATCTGTTTACCGGGCATGGCATCGAGGGTAAAGCGAGCGTTGACTTCCGAAATCCGGCCGGCACCGGCGGTTACCACTTTGAAGTTGATGATCAGCAAGATGGCAAAGACCACAATCCCCACCGCATAGTTACCACCGATGACCACGGCACCAAAGGCTTCGATAACCTTACCGGCGGCATCGCCGCCTTCGTGGCCGTACAGCAGCACCACCCGGGTGGAGGCCACATTCAATGCCAGACGCAATACCGTGGCGATCAGCAAGACTAACGGGAAAATACCAAAGTCGATGGGGCGCTGGGTAAATACCGCCACCAGGATGATGACCAGCGACAACGCAATGTTAAAGCTGAACAGGATATCCAGTAAAAACGGCGGCATGGGCAGGATAACCATGCCCATAATGGCCAGCAGTACGATGGGGGCACCCAGGCCGCTGGCAATTTTTTGCAGCTGACTCTTGTCGATTTGTTGCAGGTAACCTGATAACTGCATGGGGAATTGATCTCACTATCAGAAAATTGACGCTGAAGGCTTTCTGACAGGGGCTGTTACAACTACCATGCCACAATGTGGCGAATGCCAGATTTAGCGGCGCAACTCCTCGGGGATAGGCAGGTCTTTTTTCAGCGGTTTAGGCCGCTGGGCTTTACCAGCTTTATAAGCGCGCAGCTGATAGACATAAGCCAGCACCTGAGCCACCGCCATAAACAGGGTGTTGGGCACTTCATCATCCACCTCGGTGGAATAATAAATAGCACGGGTCAGCATAGGCGTGGGGATCAGCATCACGCCATGGGCACTGCCGATTTTTCGGATATGCATGGCCAGTTCGTCGGCCCCTTTGGCCACCACCACGGGTGCCCGGTGGCCGTCTTCTTCATACTTGATGGCCACCGAAAAGTGAGTCGGGTTTGTGATGATGACATCGGCTTCGGGCACCTGTTGCATCATCCGGTTGGCCGCCGCCTGGAATTGCAGGCGGCGGATGCGGCCTTTGACCAGCGGATCACCATCGGAATTTTTACGCTCGTCTTTGACCTCCTGCTTGGTCATCTTAAGCTCTTTGTTGTGCTTATGAATTTGAAAAGGTACATCAATGGCGGCGATGGGGATCATGCCCAGGGTCAAAAACAAAAAGGCCCATTCGAGCATATCCAATGCATGAAAGATATTGAGCGGGTACATTTCCCGGTCCAGGTGCAAGGCTTCTTCTTTAAAAAACAGCAAGGAAACCACCGCAATGGCGCCCACCACAAAAAACTTGGCCAGGCCTTTTATCAGCTCTACCACCGCATTGGCGCCGAACATGCGCTTGAAGCCGTTCAGTGGATTTAGCCGGTTGCCTTTAGGCTTGGCGGTGTCCCAGGTGAAGTTGTAGCCACCCAGCGCAATACTGCCATAGATCCCGGCCGCCATGGCGATAACCATGTACATCAGCACCGAGCCGCTCACTGACCCCATGGCTTCGCCACTGGCCATCAGCATATGGGAGGTGTCATAGGTTTCATCCCGCGATAAGGTAAACATGCGCTTGGTCATGGCAAACACATCACGGGCGATCATGCCGCCTAATAACAAAAACATCAGCGCACTGACAATCAGTACCAGCGCCGTGGAAAGCTCTTTGGAACGGGCGAGCTGGCCTTTTTTCTTGGCATCCTCGAGCTTTTTACTCGTGGCTTCTTCTGTTTTTTCCTGTGCGTCTTGTTGTGCCATTAATTCAACGCCTCCTTAACTTGGGCAGATGCGCAATAATTCGCACATAAACTGCTCGGCCCGGCTCCACTGGGTAGCAAAGTGGGCAATAAAGTTGTCCAGCGTGATCCAGATGACCAGCAAGCCGGTGATTTGGGCAATGGAAAATCCAATGCTGAAAATATTCAGTTGCGGCGCAGCTTTGGTCATGACGCCAAAGGCCAGATTCACAATCAGCAGCGACACAATGGGTGCTAACGACAAGGTCACCGCCGAGATAAACATCCAGGCGCCCCAGTGGGCAATCTGACGCAACTGGTCGCCGGTAAACCAGGACTCGGCCACCGGGAAGGCATCAAAGCTGAGCACAATCATCTGGATCATAGACAAATGGCCGTCCATTTCCCAAAACAGCAAGGTGGCCAGGATCAGATAAAACTGCCCCACCGCCGGCACATTGATACCATTGACCGGATCCACAATGGATGCAAAGCCCAAGCCGGTTTGCATCGCCACAATCTGCCCGGCCAGCACAAAAGTGTTGAGCACCATCATGGAAATAAACCCCATGGCAATGCCAATCATCAGCTCGCGGGTAATTTTCACAAAGGTGTCAAGGCTGACCATATTGGTGATAGGAACCGGGTCGAGGACCGGTAAAATAATCAGCGCCAGTACCATGGCCAATAGTGCGCGCACTGTGGGCGGCAATGATTTGGCGCTCAAGCCAATCATGGCGGCAAACATGCCACTGATGCGCATAAACGGCAGCATCAAATCAGCAATGGCCTGATTGATGGTGCTTAGCTCAATGGGCATGCTAGCCAACCACCTCAGGAATGCGGTTGACCATCATAAAGGTAAAATCCATCAGCTTGCCCACCAGCCAGTTACCGCCCCAGGCCAGCGCCAGCAGTGTGACGATCAAGCGCGGTAAAAAGCTCATGGTTTGTTCGTTGATGGAAGTGGCCGCCTGAAACACTGCCACCAGTAAGCCCACAATCAGGCTGGGCACAATGACTGCGGAGACCAGCAGGATCACCAAAAACAGTGACTCCCGTAATATTTCGACAAAGACTTCTGGTGACATGGTTGCCTCCTACACGCCCATTCCGAAACTGGTGGCCAGGGTACCAAAGATCAGGTTCCAGCCATCTACCAGTACGAACAGCATCAGTTTAAAGGGCAAGGACACAATCATCGGCGAGAGCATCATCATGCCCATGGCCATCAGGATAGAGGCCACCACCAGATCGATAATCAAAAACGGAATAAACAGCATAAAGCCAATCTGAAACGCGGTTTTCAGCTCGCTGGTGACAAACGCCGGGATCAGGATGGTCATAGGCACCTCGGCGGGTTCGGCGTATTTATCTTCATCGCCAGCGATGCGCACAAAAGTTTCCAAATCTTTGACCCGGGTTTGCGAGAGCATAAAGGCGCGCATCGGCGCTTTGGCCTGCTCGTAGGCTTCTTTGCTGGTCATCTGCTCATCCAGATACGGCTGCAGGGCCCGCTCATTTACCTGCTCAAACACCGGCGCCATGATAAATAACGACAAAAACAGGCTGACGCCGATAAGGATTTGATTAGACGGTGATTGCTGCAAGCCGATAGCCTGACGCAGGATGGACAATACTACGATGATGCGGGTAAACGAGGTCATCATCATGATAAACGCCGGAAGCAGGCTGAGCGCAGTCATGATAAACAGCGCCTGCAGCGTCATCGAATAATCCTGGCTGCCATCCGGGTTGGTGGTAACGGTCACAGCGGAGATGCCTTGCTGGGCAAAGCTGGGAAATGTCACCAGACTGACCAGCAGCGCGAGCCACAACCACAGACGATTATTTTTCATCTTTGGGCTCCTGTTTGACTGCCGGGTTAATTTTGCCGGCCATGGCTTTGACCAGTTTATCTTTAAATTGCTGGCCGTTGGCACTTATAGCCGGCGCGGCGCTGATAGGCTTTTCAAGCTTGCTTAAATGATTGATATTCTGGCTGGTCACGCCAATCAGGTGCTGTTCGTCGCCCACTTCAATCACCATGATGCGCTCTTTGGCACCGGCTGCCAGGCTAGCCACCACTTTTAACTGGCCGCCACCGGCCTGGGTGACATTAAACCGTCGCATCACATAAGCCAGCGCAAAAATCACTGCTACCACCAGCAACAGTGATAGAAAAATTGACGCTACCGAGGCGGGATTAGTGATGGACTGGGTCGACTGCGCGCTGACCGGGCTGGAAATCAACAGGGGATACAGAGCGCATCCCCCTGAAAACAAAGCGGTTTTACCTAAGCTTTTTGATTCTCTCGATTTGACTAATAACATCGGTGAGTCGGATACCAAATTTATCGTTAACTACTACTACCTCACCATGAGCAATCAACGTGCCATTCACCAACACATCCAGAGGTTCACCGGCTACCCGGTCTAATTCTACCACCGAGCCCTGGTTTAATTGCAGTAGATTACGGATACTGATCTGGCTGCGGCCCACTTCCATGGAAATGGTCACTGGGATGTCTAAAATGGTATCCAGCTTGCGCTTTTCTTCATTGCTGATGGGCGCATCTTCGGAAAACTCATCCAGTTCTGCAGTTTGCACACCATTGTCGGTATCATTGCCAGCTTCTGAATCTGCCTGTTCGGCCATTGCAGCAGCCCAGTCGTCCATGCCGTCTTGTTCACTCATAACCATGCCTCATGTCTGTCAACGCCTGGGTTACAGGTCTTCTTCCAAAACTTGCAGTTCGGCATCATTATCGATGATGCGGCCACCGCGGGTTAATAATTGCAACTCGGATTTGACCGAGGTCGGACGTGGGATCTTGTCGGTGATCTTCAGGGCCAGATTGTCGCGGGAGCGCCCCAGCTTCGCCCTGAAGGTCGGCAAGTCTTCAATCAGTACCGTAATATGTTCTGGCATTTCCACCGGGATGATGTCGCCAGCTTTAAATTCCATCACCTGTTTTAAGGTCACTTCCACATCCAGCATGTGGGTGGATAATTCCACACTCACATCCATAATTTCATCGCGCAGGGCTTTACTCCAGCGCAGGTCGGTGTCTTCTTTGTCGCTTTGGACACCGGCATCCAGCAGTTCGCGGATCGGCTCCAGCATCGAATAGGGTAATGACACATGAAAGTCACCGCCGCCGCCATCCAGCTCAATATGAAACGAACTGATCACCACCACTTCAGTGGGGCTGACAATATTCGCCATGGCCGGGTTCACTTCAGAGTCCAGGTACTCAAACGACACATCCATCACCGGCGCCCAGGCTTCTTTGTAGTCTTCAAAGATTATCTTCAGCAGCATCTGGATAATGCGTCGTTCGGTGGGCGTAAATTCACGCCCTTCGATTTTGGCATGATAACGCCCATCACCACCAAAAAAGTTATCCACCAGGATAAAGACCAGGCGCGCTTCCATGGTAATCAGGCCGGTGCCTTTAAGTGGGCGAAACCGCACCATGTTCAAACTGGTGGGTACAAACAGGGTATGGATGTACTCACCAAACTTGATCATCTGAATGCCGTTGATCGACACCTCTGCCGACCGGCGCATCATGTTAAACAGGCTGACCCGCAAATGCCGGGCAAAGCGCTCGTTAACAATCTCCAGCGTCGGCATGCGCCCGCGCACAATGCGATCCTGGGAAGAAAAGTCATACTCGAGCGCGGACGAATCCGAAGGCGCATCACTGACCTCATCTTCTTCTACATCGTCTACCCCGTGTAACAGAGCATCGATTTCGTCCTGGGATAATAAATCGCTCACTATGAATTCCTGCTTATTGCATTACAAAGCCGGTGAACAGTACCTGTTCCACCACCTGAGCACCCGCGATATCTTTTAAAACTTCCTGCACCTTAGTGACAGATTTTTCACGCAGCGCCACCTTGCCAGCTTCTGTGACCAGGTCATCGGCACTGCTGGCACTAAACACTTGCAGCAACGTGCCTTCGATCAACGGGATGTGCATTTTGGCGGTTTCTTCATTGTCGGCGCCACGCACCATCAACTGCACTTTGATTTCCACCAGCCGGTCGCGCCCGCTGCCTGGCACATTAAAGGTAAACGGCCGGGGCATCGCCACATATAACGCACTGCCCACACTGGCATTGCCCGGAGTGGCGGCCGGTGCCGCGCTGGCGGTGCCCGCTTCTGCTGCCGGCGGTGCGGCAGCCGGGTCGTCCGCAAAAACAAAAAACCAGGTGCCAGCCCCGGCGGCAATGATGACTACCGCCAGAATAATGATCAACGGCAGTTTGCTTTTTTTGCCGGGTTCTTCAATTTGTAATTCGTCGTCAGCCATAACGGGTTGGTTCTCTCTGGTCCATGACTATAAAGGGTAGCTATTATCGGGATTTGCAGCAAAACCGCAATTGGCCGAAGGTATGTTTAGGCATAATCATCAATGCCGCCCTGTGCCTGTCGGGTGAGCCGTTGCTCCACCACGCGTTCATTTGGATCGGCCTCATCGCCGTGGTTGTGGCCGCCACTGTTGCCCCGGCTGCTGTCTTGTTCACTGGCCTGCCCGCCACTGTGTTGCTCCACCGACGATCCACCCAATTCGATACCCTGTTCAGCCAGCATTTCCCGCAGGCGCGGTTCAGCCTGGGCCAGCGCTTCTTTAGCCTGGGCCGACTGCACGATAAACGTTACCGCGGCGGCATCACCCTGCACATTTACCCGCACCTGCATGCTGCCCATCTCCGGTGGATCCAGACGGATTTCGGCCATCATATTGCGGCTGTTCACCAGCCAGCGGATTTTTTCGCCCAGTTGCTTCTGGCCATCCGGCTGCAGGATATTCACCGGGCTGTCTAAGCCTTCAGCCTGACGGCTGGCCGGCGCACTTTCACTGCGTAGCTGGGTGTTTTCCACCATCACCGCTTCGGTGGAGACCATGTGGCTGGCTTGCATCGCCTGCACTGCCGCCGAGGCGGACTGACGTGCCGCGCTCAAAATACTGGAAAGCTGGCTGACCTGCTGGTCGATATGTTGCTCCAGCCCGGCATTTAGCGATATATCAGCCTGTTGCATGGCTTCTGTAACCAAGGCTTTGATACTTAAGCCCGGGGTGTGGCCCTGTTCGAGTTGGGTCTGCATTTCTTTGATGCCACTTAGCAGATGCTGGCTAATTTGCTCGCTGCTGCTTTGGCTATCCGCGCCGGCCGTGGCACTGGCCGGCAATTGCTCAAGCAACTGCCGGGTAAACGACTCAATCACTTTTTGCTGGGCTTGTGGGGTCATCGCCGCCAGCTGTTCGGCCACGCCGGCTGGCTTATCAGACAAGCTGGCAGCGCCGGCGTCCTGGCCGGAAGTCAGCCCCGCAATGGCGCTGAGCAACTGCTCGGCAGCTGCGGATAATTGAGGTCCGCTGGCCAAGGCTGCTTCGCCATTGCTATTTATCTGGGATTTTCCCGCTCCTGCCGCTTCGGCCCCAGCGCTGTTAATCTGCGCGCTAATCATCTGTTCGGCCAATGCCTGAATATCGGCCGGCATACTGGTCCCATCCGCCGGCAAGTGACTGCCTTCGGTTTGCATCAATGCTGCCAGCGCCTGGCCCAGCGTGGGCTCTGGCAATCCTGGAGTGGGCTGATGCCCGGCATCACCGGCCAGGGTTAATGCATCGGTAATAAGCTCATTGGCGACCTGCCCTGCTGCCTGGCTGGTAGCAGACGCTGGCAGTGTCATTGATGCAGAAGCTGTCCCCTGGCCGCCTTCACCGGCAGCCTGCGCTTTGGCTTCCAGCGCACGAATACTGTCCACAAAGGCCAGCCAGTCAGTGGCTTCATCGGTGCTGCCGGGATTGGTTGCCGGCAAAGCAATGGCAATCTGTTCTGATTCGGGTAGGGCCCCGGCCAGTGCAGCCTCGTCTTGCGTGCCAGACTTATCGGGCTTTGTGGTGCTATTTTTCTGACTGACTTGGTCGCTATGAGACGGTGCAGTGTGGTCGGTCTGGCCAGAATCTTTATCCGCTGAGGGTTCTTTGCCAGCTGAAAGCTCTTTACCCGCTGAAGGCTCTTTATTGGCTGAGGGCTCTTTCTCCCCTAAAGGGGCTTTATTATCTGAAAGCTCTTTTCTCGCTGATGGCTCTACCTGTTTGCCAGCCGCAGGCTGCGCGTGTTGCAGCGCATCTTCAAACGTGGCTTTTTGCTCGGTTGATGCGGGCCCCTTTTCAATACTGATCGGCAAAGCGGCAACGTCCTGACGCTTAGGGGCAATATGTTGCATCATATCCAGACTTCCTTTTTTCAACAGTTAACGGTGGCCAGAGCGTTGTTTACCGGCTCATCGGCGTTGGAAAACCGTCACTACACTGCGGTTTAACGTGCGTGAAAATGCACATTTCGTCACTTCTGCCAAGGTAGTAGCAATTCACGTTCCAAAGTTTTTCTGGCGGGGGGGGATTTAGCGAAAGCCGGCATTGTTGGCGCGAATAAATTTTTGCAGCGCAAACTCATCTAACTGATGCTGCTCGCGGCGCTCGGCTTTGGCCTGGGCTTCGAGCTGTTGTTTTTCCAGTAAAAAATCCACTGCCTGGCGACGCTTTTGTTGTTTGACCAATTGCTGGCGCCGTTGGTCTACCACCATTGATGCCTGCGAAATAATCTGGTTTTGCTGCTCACATGCTTTATCCAGCTTGCTGACAAACTGCAGGTGCTGATGATAGTTGCGCGCATCGAGCCCGCCCTGCTGGCCGTTTTGCTGCAGTTGACGCATATAATCCAGCCGGTACTGCTGCAAACTGCTGAGTTTTTGACGCTGCTGCGTGAGGGTTTGCTGGGCGATGCGATACGCCTGGGCGGCTTTGTCTTCGCGGTCTTTTTCCACCCGCATCACTGTATTGAGCTGACTCATGCGCGTTACCCGTTACCCAGTCCGCTGGCCAGGGCCTGCATGGCTTCATGGCAGTCGACCAGTGGTACAATCTGCTTCATTTCCTGCTGCAAAAAGGCGTTGATGGCCGGTTCGGCGCGAATGGCTAAGTCAATACGTGGATCAGAGCCCCGCGCATAGGCCCCAATGGCAATAAGATCCTGGTTTTGTTTATAGGTGGAATAGACCTGGCGGATGCGCCGTGCTTGCAGCAGGTGTTCATCACTGACCACCATAGGCATCACCCGGCTGATGGAGGCTTCGATATCAATGGCCGGATAATGGCCGCTGTCGGCCAGTTTACGGGATAACACCACATGACCATCTAAGATAGCGCGGGCGGCATCGGCCACCGGATCCTGCAAATCATCCCCTTCGGTAAGCACAGTATAAAATGCGGTGATCGAGCCTTGATGCTCAGCGCCGTTGCCGGCGCGCTCTACCAGAGCTGGCAGGCGGGCAAACACCGACGGCGGATAGCCTTTGGTGGCGGGCGGTTCGCCTACGGCCAGGGCAATTTCGCGCTGGGCCATGGCATAGCGGGTCAGCGAGTCAATCAGCAACAACACATTTTTGCCTTGGTCGCGAAAATACTCGGCGATGGTGACAGCGGTCTCGCAGGCTTTTAAGCGCATCAACGGCGAGGTATCCGCCGGAGCGGCAATAATCACCGCGCGCTTGCGCTCTTCTTCGGTCAGGATTTCGTGAATAAATTCTTTGACCTCACGGCCCCGCTCACCTACCAGGCCTACCACTACCACATCGGCTTCACTGCCTCGGGTCATCATGCCTAAGAGCACACTTTTACCCACCCCGGAGCCGGCAAACAGGCCCATGCGCTGCCCGATGCCCACGGTATTCAGCGCATTAATAGCACGCACGCCCACATCCATGGGCTGACTGATAGGTTTGCGTAATAATGGGTTCATGGCTGGCCGCGTGGTTGGCATACGGCTGTCGGTGACCAGCGCACCCAGCCCGTCCAGGGGCTGGCCATTGCCATCCACCACCCGGCCTAATAAACCCGGGCCCACTGCCAAACCGCTTTGGCGGTTTAGCGGCATCACCCGAGAGCCAGGTACAATGCCACGCACAGCTTCGGTGGGCATCAGATAAGTAATATCATCACCAAAGCCGACCACTTCGGCTTCAATTTCGCCTTCCACGGTTTGTACCATGCACTGGCTACCGACCGGCAGCTGGCAGCCCACGGCTTCCAAGGTCAGGCCAATGCCACGCACCAGTTTGCCGGCGGCCACCACCGGCGGGCGCGGCACCTGCTGCTGTAGCTGCTTAAAATAGTCAGCGTATGAATCGGTCACGCCGACAGCCCCTGCTGGGTTAAAAAGGTATCCAGCACTTCACGACAGCGACGTTCCACCGACACATCCACCGCATTGGTTTGGGTGATGATGTCGCAGCCGCCGCGTTGCATCTCTGGCGCCTCTACCAGCTGCCAGCCTTTTTCGGTCAGCTTATCGGCGCCCATCTGGTCGGTGATAAGCGCAATATCCTGCGGATTCATATGAATTTGAAACTGCTGCTCGGTGATGGGTAAGGCACGCATACCTTCACTCAGCGCCTGGGTAATGATCTGTTCGTTGGTGGCCACTTCGGTGCGGATCACCGCCCGGGCCAGCGCTACCGCCAGCTGCACCAGTTGCTGGCGTGCTGCCTGGCTAACCTGGTCTAAAGGCGCATGTAAATGCCTGGCCAGTTCTTGCCAGGTCTGGCTATCAGTTTCCATTTGCCCACGACCTTCTTCCAGGCCTTGCTGATGCCCCTGTGCCTGACCTTGCTCCAAGCCCTCGGCATGTCCGGCGGTTAAGCCTTCAGCATGACCTTCCTCGTACCCGGCCTGGCGCCCTTCGGCAAACCCTTCTTCGCGAGCAGCCTGACGGATGGCTTCAATTTCTTCGAGGGTCGGCGGCTTGATTTCCTCTTCTTCTTCCGGCGGCTCGTATTTCCAGTCACTGCGCCGATTCAGCGCATTGGTTTTATCGGCGCGGGCCTGCATTAGTTCATCGGCATCCACATAGGGTAAGTCCCACAGTTGTGGATTGGGCTGGTTGGGATCATGAGCATCATGCGACATCACAGGGTACCTTTAAACATCGGCTTAGGTTACAGGAACTCTTCGCCGCCACCGCCGCCCAGCATGATTTCGCCAGAGTCAGCCAAACGTCGGGCAACCGACAGGATTTCTTTTTGTGCGGTTTCCACTTCGGATACCCGCACCGGCCCCATGGCCTCCAGATCATCGGTCAGCATTTCAGCCGCCCGTTTGGACATATTTTTGGTGATCTTATTTTTCAGCTCGTCATCCGCGCCTTTAATGGCTTTGAGCAGCGCATCCTGCTGCACTTCGCGCAAGATAGCCTGAATGCCTTTATCGTCCACATCCACCAGATTATCAAACACAAACATCAGGTCCTGGATCTGCTGGCTCATCTCTTCATCCTGCTCACGGATGGCATCCATGAGCTGACCTTCGATGGCGGTATCCAGATAGTTCATGATATCAGCAGCAGATTTCAGGCCGCCCATCTTGGCTGCCTGAGTACCAGCCTGGCCGGCAAATTGTTTTTCCATGATCTCGTTAAGCTCTTGCAGTGCGGCTGGCTGCACTTCTTCAAGGTTAGCAATCCGCATCAGCAAGTCCAGGCGCACTTTCTCCGGGAACTGTGCCAGGATCTCGGCGCTTTGTTCCGGTTCAAGATAAGACAGCACGATGGTTTGGATCTGCGGGTGCTCGTTACGAATAATTGACGCCACCTGTTTAGAGTCCATCCACTTGAGCGAATCGAGCCCTTTGGCGCCATTGCCCAGCAAAATCTGATCAATCAGGTTAGCAGCTTTGTCTTCACCCAAGGCAGCGGTCAGTGCCCGCTTCACAAAGTCCTGACTCTGGAAGCCGATGGTGCTGTAGTTTTGGATCTCTTCGATAAAATGCTTATGCACCGAGGTGATTTTGACCTGAGTCATGTCCTCAATTTTGGCCATTTCCGCACCCAGCTTCTGCACCTGCTTAGGCTCCAGATGCTTGAGGATCTGCGCCGCATCTTCTTCTGACAGGCTCAGCAGCAGGATAGCGGCTTTTTCTACGCCTTCCAGCTTGCCAACGTCGTAACTCGGCTCTTCTTCGTTTACTGCTAATTCTTCAGCCATAGTCAGACTCCTACTCGTCCTGCATCAACCAGCCTTTGACCACCTGAGCAGACAACTCAGGCTCATTGGCGACCAGTGCGCGCACTGCTTTTAATACATCTTCATCTTTATGCAAATCAGGCAACATCAATGAACCGTCAGAGGCAAAGCCCACCTGGCCTTCATCAAAATCTGAGCTAAGCATACTAATGGTTTCATCGCCCAGGTCCAGTCCTTCGTCGGCATCAAAGTCCTCGGCATCCTTGGTGTCGTCGCCATGAATGAGGCGGCGCAGCATCGGCCGGATAACAAACACAATCAGTACAATGATGACCAGGGCACCCATCACCAGTTTCAGGATGGGCAAGAACTTAGGCTGCTCCCACAGCGGGGTTTCTTCCAGGCTGCCGGTATCCATGCGGGTAAAGGGCACACTAACCACTTCTAATGAATCGCCCCGGGTGACATCAAAGCCCAGCCCGCCCTGCAACAAACGACGAATATTTAACAGCGCTTCCTGCTTTCGCGGCGCGGCCACGGTGCTGCCGTCTTCGGCTTGAGTTTGGGTATAGTCCACCGCTACCGACACACTTAAGCGGCTGATCACCCCGGTTTGTTTTTTGGTGTGGCTGATGGTGGTATCCAGCTCATAATTACGGGTTTGTTCTTTGCGGTTACTGCCAGGCACCGGGCTGCCAGCACCCTGGCCTGTGCCTTCTTCAGGGATCACCGAGCCGCCTGGCGGTTGGTTGGTCAGCGCGCCGGGGATACCGCCATTGGCACCACCTACGGTGTTTTGCTCATACACCATTTCACTGCGTACCGCCGGCAGGTCCGGGTTGTAGCTGCGCTGGGTTTGCTCCATGGCGGTAAAGTCCATGGCCACATCCACCTGGGCGGTGTAGTTGCCAATGCCCAGCACGGGGATCAGGATTGCATCGATTTTTTCCAGATATTCCTGTTCACGCTTGCGCTCCAGCTCATATTCTTTGCGGGCCCGGGCACTCGTAGAGTCCTGCGAACCAGAGTTAAGCAGACGGCCGTTGCTATCGGTCACCGTTACATTGGACGGTTCCATGCTTTGCACAGCAGAGGCGACAATATCGACCACCGCATCCACTTCTTCACCGTTGATGGTGGCACCGCGACGGGCGGTCAGCACCACAGTGGCACTGGCTTTTTTCTCACGGCGGGCAAACACATTTTCTTTCGGCATAGCCAGCAACACGCGGGCTTTTTTGATGCTCGACATGTCTTCGATGGTCGCGGCAATCTGCTGCTCACGGGCATGCTTAAGGCGCTCCATCTCGACCCGCTGGCTCACACCAAATCCCATGTCCTGCATGATGATATCGGTGCCGGCATCGCTGCTGCGGTTTAAGCCCTGACGTGTCATACCCAGGCGGATATTCTGAAACTCATCGTTACGCACGAACACGGTATTGCCTTCCAGTTTGTATTCCATCTGGTTGGCATCTAAGTAATCGAGGGTTTCAATAAGCTCTTCGGTTTCCATTTTAGCCAGCGGCCGGTAGTCCGGCTCCTGCGCCCAAATCAGGATAAACACCGCAATGGCTACACAGATCACCAGGACCACTACCAGCGCCATCTGGCGCATCATGTCTCCGCTGCCCAGCGAATCCATAAAACTGGATTTGTTACTGGCAGAGGCGCCACTGCTCATGTTATCTGAGTCTGTGACGGTTAAGTTTGTACCTGTATCAGCCATCTGAGTCAGTCCTCATTACACCGGCATGTTCATAACTTGTTTGTAAGCTTCCAGCACTTTGTTGCGCACCTGTACGGTGGCTTCAAAGGCAATGCCGGCTTTTTCTTTGGCCACCATCACATCTGCCAGGCTGACATTTTTATCGCCCATCTCAAACGAGCGCTGCAGATCTTTAGAATTCATCTGCATATCATTAACCCCTTCGATGGCACCTTTGAGCATGGTGGCAAATTCACTGGCGGCGGGTTGCTGGGTCTGAGCCGGCTGCAACTGGGGCATTTCGGTAGCCTGAAGACGGCTTTGCCCGATCATGCTCTGCATTTCCTGGTACAAACTGTTGGCTTTGATATCCATGGCAACTCTCCAAACGGGTAGGCTTGTCAGAAATTTGTCTGACAACAACGCATAGACTGGTCAAAGCAACTGTCAGGCCAACTTTTATAATTCAAGCATTTCAATGAGATAGGCAAGAAAGGACAAAAAAATGACGGACTGAGATAATCCATGTTGAGAGGTTTAATTGCCAGGCAGGCGAAACCACCCAGTCGGGTTGTTGGCCCGGCTGGGTGGGTGTCATGATTACTTAAGCAGGCAGTTCGATGCCATCGTCGCGCATACGAGCCAGCTTATAGCGCAGGGTGCGCGGGCTGATCCCCAGCTTTTCGGCCACTGCTTTGCGCTTGCCGTTACAGGCCTCCAGGGTATCCAGAATGATTTGATGTTCCTGCTGGCGCAGCTCTGAGCCCAACCGGCTGGCATCATCCTCCGGGTTACTGGCACTGGCTGCCGTCATCACCGGTGTATCGTGCATTTCAATCATCAGATCGCTGGCGTCGATTTGTTGATCGGCACATAAGATAAGTGCCCGTTGCACCACATTTTCCAGCTCACGCACATTGCCCGGCCAGTCGTGCTGGGCCAGTTTATGGCGCGCCGCCGCAGTCAGGCTGATAGCACCGAGTTGCTGGCTAGCGGCATGGCGACGGATCAGATGCTCGGCCAGTGGTACAATGTCGCCCGGGCGCTGAGCCAGCGGGGCCCAGGTGATGGGAAATACATTGAGCCGGTAATACAAATCTTCGCGGAATGTGCCGGCTTCCACCGCCTGGCGCAGGTCGCGGTTACTGGTGGCGATCACGCGCACATCCAGCTGCACCGTTTTGCGTCCGCCGAGCCGCTCGACTTCGCGCTCTTGGAGTACCCTTAACAGCTTGGCTTGCAGAGCCAGATCCATCTCGGTGATCTCATCCAGCAGCAAGGTGCCACCCTGAGCCTGCTCAAATTTTCCCGGGCTGGCCTGCACCGCGCCGGTAAAGGCACCTTTTTCATAACCGAACAAGGTGGCTTCGAGCATATTTTCAGGAATGGCTGCACAGTTGATGGCCACAAACGGGCTGGCACTGCGGGTAGATTGATCGTGGATATATTTGGACAAGACTTCCTTACCCGAGCCACTGGGCCCCAACACCATTACAGTAGCATCAGAGCGCGCCACTTTGCGGGCCAGCTCCAGTAATTGCACACTGGCCGGATCGCCCACCACCGGCGTGGTGCCAGATGTTTTGGCCACCGGAGCATAGCGTTCGATGAGGTTAAGCAACACTTCTGGGGCAAAAGGTTTGGAAAGATAATCGGTGGCGCCATCACGCATGGCCTGCACCGCATCATCAATAGACGCATAAGCGGTCATTAACAACACAGGCAACTGCGCAAAGCGGCTTTTAATGGCTTTAAGCAACCCCAGCCCGCTCATTTTAGCCATTTGAATATCACTGACCACCATGTCATAGGGCTGTTTGCCCAGCATCACCAATGCTTCTTCCGCACTGGCAGCAGCCGTTACCTCATAGCGCGATAAGGCCAGAGTATCCAGCAGCGCCTCGCGCAGCCCGGCATCATCTTCAACAATCAATATACGGGTTGGATTCATACTGTTTCTCCTGCCTGACTGGACGTATTGTGCTGTGGCAGGGTCAGGCTAAAACATGCACCGCCGGTGGCCACATTGCTTACCTTGATGGTGCCCTGATGGGCATTGGCCACTGATTTCACCACGGCCAGCCCCAAGCCGGTGCCGTGAGACTTGGTGGTAAAAAACGGTTCAAATATTTGGCTTTGCTGCGCCTCCGGCACACCCGGTCCGGCATCGGTGATGGCCAGGGTAAGCTGTTGCTCACTCACCTGGACACAGATATGGATCACACTGTGCGCCGGGCTGACCTGACAGGCATTATGAATAAGATTCAGCACCGCGCCTTGCAAAGCAGTGAGGTTACCAATCACCTGGGCAGGCTGGGAAAAGCCCTGCCAGTGCAGTTGCACCTGCGCCTGGTCGGCCAGACTGGTGGCATTGTCAGCCAGGGCCATATGCAAGTCGGTCAGGCTGATGGGACTGACTACCTGCTCTTCACCGGATTTAGCAAACAGCAACATATCGTTGACCTGGCTTTCCAAATCTTTTAGCCGGGCGTTCAGCTTGCCGGCAAACGCAGTGGTATCGGTGGGTGCCAGTTCCCGGCGGGTCAGATTGGCCGCATATAGCATGGCGGCTGACAGCGGGGTGCGAATTTGGTGGGCTAGTGAGGCCACCATTTTGCCTAGCGAGGATAGCCGTTGCATGTGACTCAGTCGTGCCTGCAACTGCCTGGTTTCAGTCAAATCGGTAAGCACAATTAACTGACCGGGCTCTTTTTCCAGTGGTGTGATAGATAGCTTCACCCGCCGGCCGTCAATTAACGACACTTCATGGCCATCATCAGCCCGCGGTTTAAATGAACGGGCAATTACGGAACGCCAGATTTCGCCTTCCAGCGGCTCGCCCAACAGTTCAGTGGCCTGGCTGTTGGCCTGGCGCACAATTCCCTGCCCGTCCAGTACAATTACCCCGGCTGGCATTACCTGTAATAAATGCGATAAACGATCTGCCTGCTGACGCAACGCGGTCACTTCAGCGACATCTGCCTGAGCTGGCGCTTCAGCGCGCGTTGACGCCACAGAGCGCAAAGCCGCTTCGGGCCAGACTGTGGAAGGTGTCGAAGAAACAGTAGTAGCGCACTGGGTGCTCTGGTATGCCATATCATCCTCGTCAAAAAGCAGACGCGTTTATGAATGTCTTACCAAAGCAGGTATTATGCCACTATTATTTTATAGGCTTTTCAAAATGTTAGGAAGGTTTTATATCAGCAACGACAGAGTCAAAACTATGGCGTTGTGCTTTCGTCGCGCTGAATATTGTATTTGCGCATTTTTTCCACCAGCGTGGTACGGCGCATGCCCAGCTTATCTGCGGCGCGGGCAACCACCCAGTCTTGTTGTTCCAAGGCCTGGATAATCAGGTTGATTTCCAGCTCAGAGAGATACTCTTTCAGATTCACGCCGTCTTCCAGCATAGCGGGTGCAGCAGGTTCTTGTTCGATATCTGTATCACGCTGCTCAGCGCCCCCGGCCGGGCTGTCTTCAGCCGCTGCCGACTCGGCAAACAGCTCATTAAAGGCATCGCGCTCCAGCAACTCTTCGGGATACTCAGGCTGATAGGCCTGCACTTCGCCATACTGGTATTTTGCTGGCAAATCCTGAATATCTACAATCTGACCTGGATACAGGATGCTTAATCGCTCCACCAGGTTAGACAATTCACGCACATTGCCGCCCCAGTGATGTTCCATCAAAGAAGCAATCGCTAATTCGGTGAACCTCACCCCTTCAACGCCATCGCCCTGGATGCGGCTGATAAGTTCTTGCAACAATAACGGGATATCTTCGCGACGTTCACGCAACGCCGGGCTGTCGATGGGAAACACATTGAGCCGATAGAACAAATCTTCACGGAATTTGTTTTCCTGGATCATGGTTTCCAGATTGCGGTGAGTAGCTGCCACAATGCGCACATCACAACGGATGGGGGTACTGCCGCCCACCCGTTCGAAGGTCCGTTCCTGTAAAACCCGAAGCAATTTGACCTGCATCTGCATCGGCATATCGCCAATTTCATCTAAAAACAGGGTGCCGCCTTCGGCTAGCTCAAAGCGCCCTTTGCGGGCACTGATGGCGCCGGTGAACGCGCCTTTTTCATGGCCGAATAATTCACTTTCCAGCAGTTCGCCAGGGATAGCACCACAGTTGACCGGGATAAATGGGCCATCTTTACGAGGGGAAAAAAAATGGACATTGCGTGCCACCACTTCTTTGCCGGTGCCCGACTCGCCTAAAATCAAGACCGTGGCTTCGGTGGGCGCCACCTGCTCAACCAGCCGACGTACCGCCTGAATTTCATTACTGCGGCCCACTAAGGAGCGGAACAAGCGGGTTTTTACACCTGACGGTTTGGTGGATCCCGGGCATCGGCGGCTGTATTCCTGACAGCGGTGGATGGCCTGCGTCAACATTGGATAAGTCAGTGGTAAGGTACATGCACCTACCAGGTTGCGCTCAGGAGCGACCGCGTGGTCTTCGGTGACCACCGCAACAAACGGAATATGCGGAAATTGAAGGATGAGTTCCTGGGCACTGGACGATGAAAAATCAAGCAGCACCGCATCGACCACATGTGTTTTTAAGTAGTCGACAGAGCTTTTGTACGAACAGCTTGAGCAAGGCTCTCCAATAAACGAAACAATGGTTTCAAGCTTATGAATCAGTTCGCCGTTATCGCTAACGAGCAGAATATCCTTCATTAAATCCCCGGAAGATGCGATTTTATTATTAACAGTCTAGCGCATCTGCATGATTGTAGCGGCAAACACACTCAGCGCAACAACTGATCGTGTTATTTTGCAGATAATAAAGCCGCACGCGCAGCACCATTACCAATTAGTTATTAGATCATTCACTGAGTAATGCCAGCACCTGACCCTGCTGCTGATTAGCCATGGCCTGCAGGGTGGTTGAAGCGCGCGCCTGCACATCCAGCACGGCTTGTCGCGAAGCAGCCTGGGCATAATCCAGGTCGGCCAACCGGCTACGAGACGCGGCGGTGTTAACATCCGCCTGGGTTAGATTACGCGCAGTATCGGCCAGCTGATTTTGTACAGCGCCCAGTTCACTGCGCAATGTCCCCACTGTTTCTAGTGCTAGATCTGCTGTGGCCAGCGCATCGCTGGCTGTGCCGCGGGTGATATCAATATTGAGTACGCCGGCAATCTCGCGCACCACATCATTGGTTTGCATATCCTGCCGCTGGCCGGCATTGGCACCAACCTGAAACTGAATGGCTCCGTCACTTTGCAATAACGGCTTACCGCCAAAAGTGGTGTGTTCTGCGGTTTGAGAAATGTTGTCCTGCAGCGCGGTGATTTCAGCCTGAAGCGCCTGTTTGTCGGTATCGCTCAGCATGCCATTGCCGGCTTGCAGAGATAACTGGCGGATACGCGATACATCGTCATTGATGCCAGCCAGCCCACCCTCGGCCACCTGGGCCATGGAGATACCATCATACACATTGCTGATGGCCTGGCGGTTGCCTTCACTTTGCGCGGTTAAGCGTTCAATGATTTGTTGTGCAGCCGCACCATCAGCAGCGATGTTGATTTTGTTGCCGCTGGCCAGCTGCTTGTCTGACACAGTTTGCTTTTGTGTGAAGCTGGTCAGTTCTCGGCGGTGTCCATCAATGTTAAGCATGATGCTGCACTCTTGTCAGTCAATACTATTGTATCCTAGCAAAGCATCACGTGGCTTACAGGGCCCTGAGGTTAACCTTGAGTATTTTTTTACATACTATTTTGTATCAGTCGATACCCATTGCTGGCCTCACCCTGCACTACCTGAGCTTCTTCTGCGTCAATATCCGGGCATGATGTGCCATAATCCACAACAACTTGTTGCCTGCTTTAGCTTGCCCGTTATACTAGCCAGTATCATCATTTCTATCGGCGATAACCTGTGAATATCCGACCTGCAACAGTTGAAGATAGCCAACCTATATTTGAGTGGCGCAATGATGCTCACACTGTTGCTATGTCACTGACATGCACACCAGTTGCCTGGGAGAATCATCAGCAGTGGTTTGCCGATGCGCTCGCAAGCTCTTCGCGCCTGCTGCTTATTGCACAACAAAGCGACTCTAAAATAGGAATGACACGCTTTGACATTGCAAAAAACCAGGCAACAGTGTCCATAAACCTGGCCCCGGCCTGGCGCGGAAAAAATATGGCAGTCGCGCTGTTGAGCAAGAGCCTGGTTTATTTTGCTGAGCGCCATCCCACGGTCACAACTGTGTTGGCGCAGATCAAAAAAGAGAATGTCAAAAGTGTAAAAGCTTTTGAAAAGGCGGGGTTCAACTTCACCAACTGCGAAAACGGCGTGATGCTTTACACCTTGTGGTTGGAATGAGCGCGACGCTGAAGCTGGGTGATAAGCGTTTTAACCACCTTTTCTGCGCCCCGGGTATGGCTGTACTGCGCGGCTAACTCGCTCATTGTGCAAAGCCCCTCGTTATCAGCGTATAACTTTCCTACTTGCTGCGCCAGCGCCGGCATGTCCAACCCGCTACGGCCATCAACAACCTTGCACCAGCCTTGCTCGCTTGCCTGTTCGCTTAGCACTTGCTGATTTTGCGCTACGGTAACCAGGACAGCAGGGGTTCGGCATGCCGCCAGTTCGAATTGACTACTGCCGGCGGCACTGACAGCCAGCCGGGCAAGCATCCAGACGTCTGCCATATTGGCACTGTTGTGGACATGTTGAATGGATAATGAAGAAGCACTGATAAGCTGTGTCAGTGTGTTAAGATCGCCATAAGCAGGTCCGGTAACCACACACACTGGCGCTGAGAAGTTTATGCTATGTAATGCCTCAAGCAGACTTACGGTGTAATGAAATGGGTCTGAGCCACCAAAACTTACAACCAAACCATCTCTATCAACAAAGGCCGGAACATTTGCTTCAACAAATTCTTGTCGCAGCAGACGATATTCACTTCCTACACAGCACACAATAGCAGGGTTAATCGTACGGTAATCTGCACTATCGACCCTGGCCGAATTAATCACCACATCAGCGTGGCCAACAAGGTTTTTCAGGCCATCGTCGATAGTTACCACCAATACATCGGATTGCGTTGTACGTTCAAATAGGCGGGAGGTAACTCGATAACTGTCTACTACCAACGCTGCGGCATTATAGTAATCGCACAGCGCTTGCAGCTGCGCCCCTTCACTGGGCTCATCAAGCGCTGATACGGTGGCAATCGTAAATTGCCAGCCAGGCAGGCGTGACGCAATGTCAGCCCCTTCCTTGCTGAGCGCAAAAATGCACCGGATCCCTTTTTGTGTGGCTGCCTGTGCCAACGCCACGCATCGCATTAAGTGGCCAAGCCCGACCGCGTTACCGCAATCAAGCCGAAATATAAAGGTGGTTAACTCTTGATATGTTCCCACTGCAACGCCGTTCCTTGTTTCAAATCTGTGGCGGCTGTTTTACTGACTACCTGTCCCCAATGTTTTGGCGCCAACCCAAATGCAGGCCGCACAATTTTTATATTCTCCTGGGTGAGCATTTCGCCGGCAGCAATGTCTTTGCTGACATAAATAGAACGCCGGAACTGCCGTGAGGGCGATTCATTTTGAGTACCACTGTAGTGCACTCCCCCCATTGCCTGCCAGGCTCGTTGGGTTTCAGTGACCAATCTGGATAACTCGTCCGGCTCAAGAGAAAATGCGGCGTCCACACCACCGGCGGTCCGGTCCAGCACAAAATGCTTTTCGATGATGCTGGCTCCCAGCCCCACGGATGCCACAGCGACCCCGATGCCTTTGGTATGGTCGCTTAAGCCGACCTGACAACCAAAAGTTGCTTTCATATTGGGGATCGTCAGCAAGTTAGTATCTTGAGGCGAGGCAGGATAGGTGCTGGTGCACTTCAAAAGAATAATCTCATGACAGCCGTTATCGCGGGCACAAGTTACCGCATCCTCAATTTCAGCCAGCGAGGCCATCCCCGTTGACATGATGATAGGTTTACCCTGTTTGGCGGTATAACTAATTAACGGCAAATCAGTCAGTTCAAACGATGCGATCTTATAGCAAGGCACCTCAAGTGACGCCAGAAAATCCACGGCGCCGGTATCAAATGGCGAGCTAAACGCCAGCATACCGAGATTTTTTGCTCTATCGAACAAAGGTTTATGCCAATCATAAGGCGTACTTGCTTGCTGATACAACTCATACAGTCGAGCTCCATCCCACAAACTTTTTTTATCATTAATAACAAAGTCCGGGGCATCAACATTTAGCGTCATGCTATCGGCGGTGTACGTTTGCAGTTTGATCGCATGCGCGCCGGAGGCGCTTGCTGCATCAATCATTTTACAAGCTAGGTCAAAATCCTGGCTATGATTGCCGCTTAGCTCCGCAATGATAAAAGGGGGGCTTTCAGGGCCAATAGTTCTTTGGCCAATTTTAATGGGCGTCATGATAATGCCTACTGCTATTGGTTTTGGTAAAAAGAGGCGCGATGCATCAGTTCTGCGTATTGCCAGTCTTCGGGCGTATCGATGTCCAGAACCTGATGGCGAGGCAATACGAATGCTTCACTGGCCTCACCAAATATAGTGCGCTGTTCCAGCCACGCCGCTTTGCTGCCCCAGTAAAATTGCCCGGCATCATGATAGGCCTCTTCTAAGTCCTGTGATCGGGTCGAACGGTGCTCTGGATAAAACATCTGTACTCTACCTTGCAGGCCAAGCTTGAATGCTCGCTGAATAGGGAATGCATAGGAGGTAGCACTAAAAACAAAGTCAATGTCACCTGACCGAATGTGTCGGTGCGCGTCAATAATCGCCTGGGCCGATAAAAACGGAGCGGTGGCATAGATGCAGCAATAATGCTCAGCCGATTTACCTGCCAGTTCCAAGCGCCTGATGGCATCGACAATCACCGCAGTGGTGGTGGCATAATCATCCGCCAGGTCGGCTTGCCGGATAAAAGGGACCACTGCCCCAGCCGACTCAGCCACCGCGGCAATCTCAGCATCGTCGGTAGACACCACGACCTGGTCAAAACAGTCACTGGCCAGGGCTGCTTCTATGGACCAGCAAATCATTGGCTTACCGTGAAATGGTTTAATATTTTTGCGAGGAATGCGTTTGCTGCCGCCGCGAGCTGGAATGATTGCAATTGCCATTTCTATGCACCTTGCAAGTTTTGGCGGATGATCTTGGCCACCTGCTCTTGTTGCTGTTCCTGTAAAGTCGGAAACATTGGCAAACTGAGCGCCTGTGCATAATAGGTTTCAGCCTTTTCAAACTGGCCCGGCCCAAAGCCCAGCTGGCGATAATACGGCTGCAAATGCACCGGAATATAATGCACATTGACGTTAATCTGGTCGCGGCGCAATTCTTCAAACAATGCCTTGCGTGCTGCTGGCCCACCCTGCACCTGAACAATATACAGATGCAAGGCCGAATAACTATCCGGGTGGTTGTGTGGCAGATGCAGCGACAAGCCGGCCAGTAGCTCTTGATAACGCTTGGCAAGCACATGGCGGCGGGCCACAAATTCGTCCAGCCGCTGCAGCTGGGATAACCCCAACGCCGCCTGCAGTTCGGTCATGCGGTAGTTAAAACCCAGATTATGCTGTTCATAATACCAGTCGCCGGTATGTTCATCGGCCACTTGCCATTGCGCAGCATCCCGGGTCACACCATGGCTGCGCAAATGCGCAATCGTATGAGCTAATTCGGCATTGTTAGTGGTCAGTGCACCGCCTTCGGCGGTGGTGATAATTTTAACCGGATGAAAACTGAACACGCAGATATCACCGTATCGGCAATTACCTACCGGCTCATTTTCATATTTACCGCCGATGGCGTGGGACGCATCCTCGATGATCTTAAAGCCATATTCATCGGCCAGGCGACGAATAGCGCGCATTTGACAAGACTGGCCGGCCATATGTACCGCAATCACTACCTTTGGCAGGGGAAGCTGCTGAGCGCGATGCTGCTCTAATTTTTTGTGCAGCGCTTGAGGACACAGGTTGAAGGTGGCCGGATCAATGTCGACAAAATCCACGTCGGCGCCACAATAACGCGCACAGTTTGCACTGGCCACAAAGGTAATCGGCGATGTCCAGACCAGGTCATGTTTACCAACATCCAGCGCCAGGCAAGCCAGGTGCAACGCCGATGTCGCGCTGTTGACCGCATAACAGTGGGCAGCGCCGGTGTAGTCGGCAATGCGTTGCTCGAACTGCTGAATGACCGGCCCCTGAGTAATGAAATCTGATTGCAGGACAGCCACTACCGCATCGATGTCAGCCTGGCTAATGTCCTGTTTACCGTATGGGATCATGGCTTCTATTCGTTGATATCCTGCAACCGCTGCACCAGCTCTTCCGGCGTCAGCCATTCGGTATTGTTGCCCGAGTTATACTCAAAGCCCTGCGCTACATATTGGCCAGATTCGTCCAGCCGGTTTTTGCGGTAATCGGCTTTTTCGGTGAACTGAATGGTTGGGCAAATCACAAAGTGATCGGCAAACTCCAGGGTTAGATGGGAGTCATCCGCCGGGCACATGATCTCATGCAATTTTTCACCCGGGCGGATCCCCACGATTTCATGGTCCAGTTCCGGGCCAAGTGCGCTGGCCAGGTCGGTCATTTTCATCGATGGAATCTTTGGCACATAAATCTCGCCGCCGTACATGCGTGCAAAGCTTTTACACACAAACTCAACACCTTCTTGCAAGGTAATCATAAAACGGGTCATATCCTGATGCGTTATCGGCAACGAGGTGGCGCCCTCATCAATAAGCTTTTTGAAAAACGGAATCACTGAGCCGCGCGAGCACATGACATTGCCGTAGCGCACCACACTAAAGCGCGTTTCGCGCTTGCCCACGGTGTTATTGGCCGCCACAAATAATTTATCTGATACCAGCTTGGTGGCACCGTAGAGGTTAACCGGGTTGGCCGCTTTGTCAGTGGATAGCGCAATCACTTTTTTCACACCATTGTGCAAAGCCGCACTGATTACATTCTGGCCACCCATAATATTGGTTTTGATACATTCCATCGGATTGTATTCGGCCGCCGGCACCTGCTTTAAGGCAGCGGCGTGGACAACATAGTCCACCCCACTCATGGCTTCTTTTAACCGGTTTTCATCACGGACATCACCAATAAAAAAACGCATACAGGATTGCGGAAACAACTGCTGCATTTCATATTGTTTTAATTCGTCACGAGAATACACAATAATCTTTTTAGGCGTATATTCGCTCAGCAAATGGCGAACAAATTTATGCCCAAAAGAGCCTGTACCGCCGGTAATAAAGATACATTTATTATTAAAGTCAGCCATGTTGCTGTCCTGCTATTTTTTACAAAATTCTGCCGTGCTGCCAGTACAAAAAATGGCAATGTATGAATACATTACATCACGTTTTATTGAGATGTTTTTGCTTAGTAATTTCTTCCAGCGAGTATTCACACCGCTTTTTCCACGCATCCCTGTAGTCGTTTTTCATTTCCTCGACGCAGTCATTCCAGACCGCCAAAGCTTTCTCAAACCATTGCAGAGAGGCTTTTTCATCTTCATAAAGATACAACAAACTTATCAAAGGGCAATGAAAATACAACATCGTGCCTTTTATGACGTGATACAGATGGGCATAATTGGTTTCACGGTAGGCAAATACAACCCGCGCCTGTGCTTTAAGCAAATCTGATGCTTCTTTTCTTGATGAAAAAGGACGATGAGCGATTTCCAACAAATAGTCGCATAGGGATTCAAATTCAGGGATCTGTACTTCTTGTTCAGGATGACGAATAGAAAATTCGGTAAATAGCGAAGATTTTATCTTTTCGACCTGCTCATACTTGTTTTGATTCAGCGGCGCGCAAAGCACATCATCAATTTCAAGCGCGGCTGCATTTTTGATCTTTGCGCCGTGGCCGACATTGTAAAACTGAATCTGCGGGTGCTGCTGAATCAATGCCTCCATCTGCTGCTTCGCCTGCACCATCAAACTGGTAGCTTTGACATGGCCTTCCAGGTTGCCCTCTAATTCGTGCGGTGCATTTTTGTCTGCTTCAAACTTTTGCTTAAAGCTCGGATCGCAATAGATACTGTGTGACGAATGGCTTTGGCCGCTAACCGGATAGCCGTTATCCACGCCAAATAAATACACCTCGCCAAATCCAATCATGGTGGCAAAAGATAATGCAGTGTTGGCAACCAACGGGCCGGCAAAGTCCAGCGGCGCAAGCAGTGTCCGGCGAGTTTTGTAATACTCAAGCCGTGAAAATTCTGTGCCCGCTTCTGGCCCTTTAAGCCCCAGTCCAGTCCACTTATATAGCGGGGGCACTTCCGGGTACATAACATCCACCGCCAGCAGATTTAAATCTTTGAGGTGATCTTTGTCGACCGTTTCAACCAACACATCGTAGGTATTTTTTGGCCGCTCTACCAGCACATGAAAATCCGGCGCAATACCTAATTTCAGCAGAGTAGTTAATGCTGTGCCTGCGGCAAAAATTACTACCTCATTTTTGTTTTCACGAATCAGCTCAATGGCCTCATCAACAGAAGGGCCATTAGCTACCACGTAAGCTGTTAATCCTTTGAACGAACTGTGCTGTTTTGCCGGTGGTAAAAATAAAGCACACTCGTTGTCATTGAAATTTTCTATCGTATGCGCCAGGCCCGTGACAGCATCGTTGTAAAAACCGTAACCCAACTGAATTTCATAAAATCGCGCGAAAAATTCTTTTATCAATGCATTAAGCTTGGCACCAGGAGTATGCTGGTAACAAAAGCTGCTGATCAGGGAAAATGCGCCTATGTCGTTATAAACATTTTTGATTTCATCAAAAAATGTTTCATAGGTAATGCCCACATGCAAAAAGATACAGCCATTTAACGCATCGGCTTTTTTAAATATGGCTTGCCAGTCTGTGCAATACAGGCTGGCATAAAAGGTTTCAAAATCCGGCTCGCATACAAAAATATAATCAAAGGTGTGTTCATCCAGCAAGGCCGATAAGGCATAGCCCAGCCCGACCCCGAACATCATGCAGGTCGGATAATGCTCCGGTAAGGTCTCCAGCAAGGCAGCATCGTCAGATACCACCTTTTTAAATGTTTCAGCCAGCTTGACCAGATAGCGCATATGCAAACGCTTGTCGGACTGCAACCCTGCGTTGGAGCCTTTGTACAGTGTGGAGCGCCCAAATGTGGCTGACTCGGTATACCGTTTAATTTGTTCCAGGGTTTGTGCGCGCGGGTCATCTCCATAAATGGGTGCTGGTGCCTCTGTGGGTTTGAAGTTGCCCAGCCCGGATGGGGTCACAAAAACTTTAAAATCGTCTTTTGGCCTAAAATCGACAATCTGCTTATGTAGCCGTGGGAAGTACTGCTTGAAAGCATCAAGGTTGGCCTGAAACCGCTGCAGGGCTTCTTTTTCAAAGTTGGCCTGCCGCTCTTGCTGCCTTAATGTCTTTTGAATGCTTTTTTCAAGCTGCGCGAGTGTGGATTGAATGTCATCCATTGGACGATTTACCCTGATACTGTCTGGTTGGTTTGAGCGCACTGTTGGCATTTAACGGCGCAATCGCGTCCATCAACTGACGTTTGCGCTGGTGCAACGTGAGGTCGTGGTCGGTCAGCCATTCGGCCAGCTGAAAAAGGAATCTTTGTTCTTCCTGGGATAACTGCGCAATGTCCGCTGAGGTCAATGTGCGAATGGCAGTGTCCAGTTGCGCCAGTTTTTTGGCGGCATCAGCATAAAGCTCACCGTCAATTAAACCCGACAATTCTTCTGCTCTATTTTTTACCAGTTCGAAAGCATGCTCAGCCATCTACCTTGATCCTCGTTTGCACAGGCTCCATACAGACTTAGAGTGCGTTATACAAAAGCCTTAGCAAATTTGAAAGTTATGCGACCGAAGCCGGGTATTGTTATGAATACCGTGACAATGCAATCAAAATGCCACTTTCAATAGCGCCAGAATCACGTCAGACAGTCAGCGTTTAGTCTTTGACAAAACCGGGTAATGAATCGAGCTGCCCCATCAGATAATTTCCGGAGCTACGCATAGAGGCGATGAGGGTATCCAGCGAAGCGTACTTATTGCGCAAGCTGGCTTCTAACTGCTGCATACGGTATTGGTGATTGGCGCGGTCATCTTTTAGATCGTCTTTAAGGCCGTTCAAGATATCCTGGCGTTGCTTAAGAATACCGCCGGTATCAACATAATTTTCCAAAATACTGCCAAAAGTTTCTGCCAAGCCACCAGCGTTGGTAAACAATTTACCTACGTTGGTAAAATCCTCATCTAACGCTTCGTTTAGACTGCGCACCACATTTTGTTTTTCGAGCTTGCCATTCTTGTTAAGCGACAACCCCACATCAAAGATAGTCTCAAAATCACCGGCACCGCTTATTTTTTGCGTTAACGCGTTGGTAAGCTGAACTTTAATGGCGCGGACAGTGGCATCGCCAAACAATGGTGAAGATACCGAAGAAGATTGCTGACCAATCATGTCGATGGTGTTGTTGAAGGCAGTGATAAAACTGTCGATTTTTTCGGTCACCCCGTCCCGGTCAAACGTGATACTGGCACCGGCGGTTTCGCCAGCTTCACTCTCTCGCTTAGCGGTGATGGTTAACCCTTGTACTGCATCATTAAAAACATTGCTGGAGTTGGTCACCTGAATACCGTCAACTTCGATAATAGCATCTTGTGCCACATCTTCTGCGGCTATGGCCAGCCCCCCTGCACCACCGCCATTAGCAACGGTGGAAAGACGGTCAAGTTCGGCATTGTTGTTGGTGATTACCAAATCGTTGCCAGCGCCTGCCTCTGAAGATTCTAGTACCAGCAGACTTTCAGTGCCGGTATTGATAATGTTAGCCGATACGCCAAAATCACCGCTGGTATCGTTAATTAACTGGCGAATATCCTCCAGTGTGGCACCCGAATCAATGTTTACATCAAAGGTTTTCGCACCCGCAGTAAAGGTGAGGGTACTGGCAGTGGTCGTGACGACCTCATCGGCAGAGGTAAACGTGTTGGCTGGGTTAGTGATATCGGTCTTCGCCCGGCTTCCCTGAGCCAGTTGTGTCACACTGATATCAAAAGAACCGGTTGTGGCGGTTTCATCAGCGCTAACAGAAATCAGGTCACCTAAGGTTTCTGCATTGGAGGGTTGACGAACCTCTGCGGTACGCTGATTAAACTTGTCCGAATCCGACAAATCCTCGAACACATCCTGCAATTTACTCATCACGGATTTAATGCCGCCGATACCGGTTAACTGCACCGATAACTGGGACTCTTCCTTCGCGAATTTTTGTAACTTCGGTTGATTACTGGCCTGTAGGGTCGCGGAAATAATCGCTTCCAAATCAAGACCTGAACCAACCCCGGCATTTGTGATCGTCGACATACAGAATCCTCAGAAAAGGAAATTACAATTGTTCGTTGATGAGTATACCAGAGTTGTGCTTGTCGCGCTGTGAACCGGCCTCATTACTCAGATTATCGGCAATGTCACTGAGTGCTTGAGCAATTTCGCGCAGTTCTTTAGGCGGGAGCTCTCTGATAATATCGCCGCTTTCTTTGTCCACCACTTTTATCACCGGTGGATCAGTGATGTCATCAAACTCAAAAATTAAGCTTGTTGATTTTAAAGGAAACTGTTGGTTGATAGATTTTAAGCTTTCAATGATGGCTTCTTTATCTATCTCGACTTCAGCTTGCTGTGCGCTTGTTTGCACAGTTACTTTGACAGGCTGGCGTTCACCGGCAGCAACGTCGCTTTCTTCGCTGCGTGTAACCGCTTTTTCCTGGTCAGGCGTGTCAGCATTGGCTGGCTGTTTTTGCCCATTTTCATATCGAGAGTGAAAGTCTCTGAACTCCGATAAATTTTCAACCGACATATAAACCTCCATGACCTCAAACCGGCAAAAGCAGGCGCCCCTGAGGGGCTGCCTACTTGACGGTTAAGCAAGGCCGTTATTAACCTAGCAAGCTTAATGCCGCCTGAGGGCGCTGGTTAGCCTGGGCCAGGATAGACTGAGAAGCCTGCTGCAGAATCTGGTTTTGGGTCAGCTTAGCAGTTTCAGCGGCAAAATCGGCATCTTTAATCCGAGATTTTGCTGCTGAAAGGTTTTCAGCAATGTTTGACTGGTTGTTGATGGTTGACTGAAAACGGTTTTGCACCGCACCCAGTTCGGCACGTTTCTTATCCACAACGGCAATCAGGCTGTCCATACCGCCCAACACAGCTTGCGCTTTGTCTTGCGTTGAAACACTGATTGAAGAAGCCACAAACACTTCTGCCAATGTACTGTGGCCAGAGCCCGCAGAACCAGCAACCGCGGTGTTCAGAGATTTACCGGTTACTGTACTGGCTACGCCGGCAATGCCTGACAACGTAAAACCACCGTTAGCAGACAGTGAGTTAGCAGCAGCTGTACCGCCAACATTTTGCATGCTAAAGCCGATAGTCTGACCAGCATCTGCACCGACCTGGAACGACGCATCATAAGAGCCGTCCAGCAGATTCTGACCACCAAAAGTGGTATCTTCTGCTATTCGATTAACTTCTGACATCAGGGCACGCATTTCTTCCTGAATGGCCAGACGGTCTTCATCGGTGTTTGAGCCGTTAGCCGCCTGAGACGCCAGGGTTCTAACACGCTGGAATGAATTGGTGATTTCATCCAGCGCACCTTCTGCGGTTTGCGCCAAAGAAATACCGTCGTTGGCATTCCGGTTGCCCTGGTTCAGACCGCTGATCTGAGAATCAAGACGGTTAGAGATTTGCATGCCGGCGGCATCGTCAGATGCACTATTGATTCGAAAACCAGAGGACAAACGCTCGAAAGCTTGGTCCAAACGATTTCCAGAGTTCATCAACTGACGCTGGGCGTTCAGTGAACTGACATTGGTATTTACAGTTAAAGCCATCGTAGCCTCCACTAATATTCATATGTCCGAAGCAATTACCTACCCCTAAGCAATTGTCCCCGGGTTAAACGAGCGACCTACAGATGTAAATCCTCTAATTATGTTTATCGACGTCGCCAGCTGAATCTTTAGCAAATTTACACTTTTTTAAACAATGTTTTTTATCTTATACCACTGAAAGTAGTGACATTTTTTTGTCACATCTAAGGTCAATACTTTGACACCAGGGTAAGATAGTGGCAATCTTTCTCCTGCTGGCAGCAAACCTTTGCCGCCAGAATTGCAATGAAACAGCTTTGCCTTATACAAAAAAAAAAGCGGAAGACCTCCGTCTTCCGCTTTTATCATTGTGAGAGATATACCGCACCGTCTAAATATACATGGCACGGTATGTGCTTTATATTTTACTGTGTCAAATGTTCGTTCACCGTACTTTTGTCGCAATGGCTATTGCTTCAGCCTCCACTGATAGCTCGCCATATTTTGCGCCCTTATCTCTACCCCTATCTGATAAGGGCGCCTTCATTTTTTCTTAGCTTATCCCTGTAACAAGCTCAGTGCGGCTTGAGGACGCTGGTTGGCCTGGCCCAGGATAGACTGTGAGGCTTGCTGCAGAATCTGGTTTCTGGTCAGTTTGGCTGTTTCAGCTGCAAAGTCTGCATCTTTAATTCGCGATTTTGCTGCAGACAGGTTTTCTGCAATGTTCGACTGGTTGTTGATGGTCGACTGAAAACGGTTTTGCACCGCACCCAGTTCGGCACGCTTTTTATCAACTACCGCAATCAGACTGTCCATACCGCCCAGTACAGCTTGCGCTTTGTCCTGCGTGGAAACACTGATTGAAGAAGCCACAAAAACCGTAGCCATGTCACTATGGCCTGAGCCAGCAGAACCTGCTACTGCCGTGTTAAGACTCTTACCAGTAACCGTACTAGCGATGCCTGCCACACCTGACAAGGTAAAGCCACCGTTGGCTGACAGCGAATTTGCCGCTGCAGTACCGCCAACATTTTGCATGCTAAAGCCGATAGTTTGACCGGCATCTGCACCCACTTGAAATGATGCATTGTAAGAACCGTCCAGCAGGTTCTGGCCACCGAAAGTGGTATCGCCAGCAATCCGGTTGACTTCGGTCATCAGTGAACGTACTTCTTCCTGGATCGCCTGACGATCTTCGTCAGTATTAGAGCCGTTCGCAGCTTGTGAAGCCAGGGTTCTTACCCGTTGGAAGGCATTGGTGATTTCATCCAGCGCGCCTTCAGCAGTTTGCGCCAAAGAGATACCGTCGTTTGCGTTACGGTTACCTTGTTCCAGGCCCATAATTTGTGATTGCAGACGGTTACTGATTTGCAGACCTGCCGCATCATCTTTTGCGCTGTTGATACGAAAACCTGATGATAAGCGCTCGAAAGCCTGGTCAAGACCATTGGCCGATTTCATCATTTGACGCTGAGCATTCAGTGAACTTACGTTAGTATTGACAGTTAAAGCCATAATTAATTCCTCAGTCTCTCTGTTGAAAGTCTGCTGACGTAAAGTCCAAATTCGCAAACCTTCTTGTTGAATTTCCCGGTCTCTCACCCCCGGACAATATATTTAACGGCAGCCCTGGAAAATCCTTAAGACTTTTTTTGAAAATTTATTTAATTATTAAAAATCAGGGACTTAAAATCAAAAGCCTCTTAATTGAAAGATGCGGAGAGTAAGAGTTTTACGCCCTTTATCACCAATATTCACTTAACTGAATTGACTTACAGTGGCGACATCCAGGCGATAATGTTTGTTGATAATTCACAACTGAACGAATCGACCTTAGCTGGCCAGCGCTGTAGTGGTTAGCACGCAAAAAAACAATGGGTCAGAGGTGATAGCAGCAGGTGCATCTTCAGATACGATGCACCTTGCTTAGGATTAGATTATTTGGATAGGCAGTAGTAATAAAGCAAAAGCGATAGCTGGAACGCTAGATTAACCGGCAGTTGTTACCGCCTGCTCGCTTTCTGGAATTCTCACCCAGGCATCACGAATCGGCTCAAGCAAGCTGTAAGCCTCATCTAAGGGGGCACTGATATTCTGTACATGGGCTTCGTTGACCTTTTCAATCATGTAGGTATACAGCGCGTACAGATTGTCAGAAATCTCGCCGCCTAATTCGAAATTTAGCGTATCGCGCAGATAAATCAGGATAGAGCTCACTTTTGTGATATTGGCCGATTTGGCTTCAAAATCTTTACGCTCCATGGCGCCTTTGGCATAGGCCATTTTATCTAACGCTCCTTGTATCAATAACAAGGTCAGCCGATGTGGAGAGGCTGCTGACAGATCTTGCTTCAGGCTACCCTTTTGATATGCGTTAATCCCGCGTAAAGACATAAGAACTCCAATTGCTATTTATTGCGTGCTTCGCGCAATGCTTGACCACTCCGGGACCTTCACTACACAGTTGCCAAAAAACGTCTGCATTTATCATGCTGCCGCCAGTTGCCGCCATGATGGCTGACTGGCTGTATAAACGTATCGGCAGGCGGTGATATTACTGAAGAAAAAATCCGGGGTTTTAACCCCCTCACCCGGCAAGGTATTGGCCGATAGCGAACGTGCGACTATTTGATATAGTTGAACAGGGAAAGATTAGCCACTTTACCAAACGATGAATATGCTGCATTGAGCGCGGTTTCTCGCTTGGCCAGCTCGGTGGCGGCCTTGGCAAAATCGACGTCTTCGATATCAGAGCGGGCTTTCTGGGCTTCTATTTCCAAATCCAGATTGGTTTCGTAAATAGAACTGGCAATGTTGATTCTTCCGCCCAGTGAGGAGCGCTCCAGCGCAACTTTTTCCATGCCGTTGTCCAGCCCGGCCAACGCATCTTTACGAGCTTTAGTATAATCTTCTTCCGCCAGCCCCGGTGTTGAAAGCACCTGATACAAATCATTGACGGTTTCAGCCAGGTTTTTTTTCTGCGGCGGATCTAATGAAATATCCACTGTATCCCCGGCTGTCCCATTAACCGTAAATTCCATGCCATTGAGCACAAACGGTTCGCCAGAGGTAAAGTTGGAAGTTCCCACCACATTGCCGCTGCTCACCTGGGTCATTTCAACCGTCCCTCCAGCTTGTATGCTTAATTGATAAGCATTGTTGCCAGGCGTAGCCCCATCGTAGTTTTTGGTATAAAACATATCGAAAGTGGTTTGCTCGGTGATATCTGTTTTTAGCACGGTCGCTGTGGATGACGGATTTACGGTGAAATTATGCCGGGCCAGCACATTTTCAAACACATCATAGCCACTGGACGAGGCTTGCAGCCTGGCACTGTCAGACACCTGTACAAAGTTTTTGCCATTATCACCGGCAAAGCTGATGCTGTTGCCTGCTGCTGAAGGATTGTTGGAAAACGCCTGTTTACCCGACTGATAGCCTGAATAAATATAATTGCCATTGGCATCTTTGCTGTTCATCAAATCGAACAGCTCATCGCGCACATGTTTAAGCTCAGAGGCAATGGCATAGCGGTCAGTATCGGTTAAGCCACCCGAGCCTGCTTGTACTGTTAGTACCCGGGCTTTATTCACAGTATCTTCGATGCTGCTTAATACAATTTCCTGCTGTTCCAGCGAGCCGGTGAGTAAATCAATATTACGCTGATACTGGGTCAACTTATCCATTTCTTCAGTCAGACGAACCAATTTAGCTGCGCCTACCGGATCGTCGGACGGCTTATTCAGACGTTTACCGGTGCTCAGGGAATTCTGCGTGTCGGATAGCCCGCGCTGATTATCCATAATGGTGCGAATATTTCTGTCAAAAAGCTGATTGGTTGAAACCCGCATAAGTACTTACCTGGCTGCCGCTAAAATGGTGTCGAACAAATCCTGCGCGGTCGACAAAATACGCGCTGCTGCTGCATATGACTGCTGGTAGCGAATCAGATTGGCTGCTTCTTCGTCCAGGCTCACGCCAGACACCGAATCAAACCAGCTTTGGGATTGCTCCTGCATGGCCTTGGCCGCCTCTAACGAGGTATCCGCCGTAGCAGACTTTTCGCCCACCCGTCCCACCAGCGATGAATAGGCATCATGCAGACTACGAGCCTGACTGGCCGAATTGCTACTTAATTGTACCAAACCGCTTTGTTGAAGCTTAGCCAGTTTTACGGCATTGGTATTGTCGTTAATACCGTTTTGGTTGTACTCCAGGCTAAAGCCATCTCCGGCTGCTGGCCGGCCGGACAGGCTAAGATCATACCCCGGGTAGGTGCTTGAATAGCCAGCCTGCCCCAATAGGTTGCTGTAATCGGCATTATTGACCGTCGCGGTGGTCAAAGTATTGCCGCTGCTATCCAACACTTCATAATTGGTAGCCGAGGTAAAGCGTATCTCTACCGGTGGCGCTGCACCAGCGCCTGAGGACACATTAATGCCGCCGCTGCCGTCAAAGGCTGAGGTGCCAATCTCGGTGTTGGTCACTGTGACACCGGCCACACTGGCATCGCCTAAATTACTGGGATTAGCCGCCCCGCGTACTGGCGCTGCAAAAGCCAAATCGTCAGCCCGCTCTGTGGCCATGGTCAGCGACGCTGCAGCAGTTTTTACCGGCTGAAATAAGAACCCATCATTGACAGCGTAACCGGAGCCCGAATCGAAGGAGACCGCGATACCGCCGTTGATTTGGGTGGCTCCCGAAGCATCCACGCTGATACCGGTCTGCACTACCGGGTTACCATCGGCGCCGCGCTTAGGCGAGCCGTCGGCGTTGACCATATGCGCATCAAAGGTCAGTGGCGCACCACTGCCATCAACACTGGTAATGGTGATTTTGATATCCGCATCGGTTACCTGCTTGCCCTGGCCAGGCACAAACTCACCGCTCATGGTCAAGGTGTTGTCCGAATTATTAAAATTCAGGCCACGTATTGTGGGCAAAGTGAAAATATCGCCGCCCAGCTGCATATCCATGTCCATGCCTAAGCGGTTTTGTGCATTCACCGCATCGGCCATGGCAATACCAATCTGGCCAATATCACGCTGAGCAGGGCTTAAAATCTCATTGCGGAATTTAAATAATCCGCCCAGGCTACCACCGAGCCGGTCTTCGGTGATGGGTATTTCCGTCGTGCGGTCTGCTATCTGGTGTACTAGTTCGAGTTTCTTTTGACCCGGATCGGCGCCGGTGGCCAGCTCGAATAAATTAAATGTGCCGCCTTCCATCACCAGCGATTCGCCGCTGCTTAAATTGACCGATTTGGTGCCATTGGCGTTATCGCGCACTTCCACTGACATGATTTCGGCCAGCTGGTTAATGGCTTTGTCGCGCTCGTTCATCAAGCCGTTGGGTGACTGGTTACTGCCATTATGCACAGTAAGAATACTGCGGTTGAGCTCACCGATATTTTTGATGATCTCATTGGCCTGGCGAACCTGATCGGCAAATTCCAGATTGAGCTCGTCTTCTTTGTTTTGCAAATAGCCAGAAGTATTGTCCAGCCGGTTCACCAGCGCACGCGCTTCGCCCAGCACCGCTTCCCGTGAAGCCAGGTTGGTGGGATCATCCGCGGCGGTTTGCATGGCAGCAAAAAACTGGCTCATGCCGGTAGAGATAGCATTGGCTTCGCTGGCCAGCAGATTATCAATGGCCCCGGCTTTTTGTTTGAATGCTTCTAATTCATTGACCGAGGTAATGTCGCGGCGCAACTGGTTTTGGGCAAAGGTATTGACCACCCGCTCGGTGGTACCTTTACCCACGCCGGTGGTCAGGTGATTGTTAAACACCGTTTTTTCACGCACAAAGCCGTCGGTGTTTACGTTGGCAATATTATTCGACGTGGTTTCCAGCAACTTGTTACTGGCATTTACGCCACTGCTGGCAATCGAGAATAAATCAATCATCCGTTATTTTCCTCACCACGCTGTGACGGCCGGTAGCTGTTAAGCGTCGGGCCTTCAAATACTGCCATCAGCTTGTCCGCGTAAGCCGGATCGGTGGCATAGCCCGCCTGTTGCAATGCATCAAAATAGCCGCGGCTATTTTGGCCCTGTTCTACTGCATCGGCATAACGCGGCTTTTGCTGAAGAAACTGTACATAATCCTGCATGGCATCGCCGATAGAATCATACGCGCGAAAAGCCGCTTTTTGGCGGGTGGGTACACCCTGCTCAAATTCCAGGGTATCTACCACCGCCTGCTTGCCCTGCCAGTCGCGGCCGGCTTTGATACCAAATAAATTGTACGATGGCTGGCCATCGCCATCGTGGATAACATGCTGGCCCCAGCCGGTTTCCACCGCCGCCTGGGCAATGATGGCCTTGGGATCGGTCCCCAGTTGCTCAGCTGCTTGCTGAGCATGAGTATACAGCGCGTCAATAAAGGCTTGCTGGTCGGCCGCGATAGGCGCTTTGTAAGCCGGCAAGGTGACCTGCTCAGGCTGAGACAATACCTGTTGCTTGGCCTGGTTGACCGCGGCACTGCGCACCTGGTTTAGTGATGTCACATTGGCACCGCTGCGCACCACGCTGGCCGGAGTGTAATCCGGGGTGTTCTGGCCCAGCTGTTTGACAATGATATCCGCCAGACCCAGGCCGCCATTGCTACTTAAATCTGACGCCAGCTGCTGGTCGTGCATATCCCGGTAAAACTTCACCTGCTGTGAATTAAACGGACTGTTTTCATCGGCCAGTGCATCCTGCGCTTTACGCATGGATTTAAGCATCATCTGCACAAAGATGGCTTCAAACTGTTTGGCAGTTTCCTGTAAGGCGCCCTGGTCATCGCCCTTGGCCATGGCCTCGCGCAGGGTGTTCAGACTTTTTACATCGTGAACATTGCGCGCCATGTCCATCTGGCTTTTGGCATTGATACTGTCCATCAGATTACCACCAGCTCACCGCGCAGGGCGCCGGCCTGGCGCAATGCTTCTAAGATCGCCATCAGGTCACCCGGGGCGGCGCCGACTTCATTGACCGCCCGCACCAGCTGGTCCAGTGTCACGCCTGGCTCAAATTTGAACATACGGCTGTCGGCCAGGTCCACATCCACAATCGATTGGGTGGTCACCACCGTATTGCCATCGGCCAGTGCATTGGGTTGCGACACTTGCTGGTTCTCGGCAATGGTCACCGTGAGGCCACCGTGAGTGATAGCTGCTGGCAACAAACGCACATCCTGGCCGATCACGATGGTACCGGTGCGGCTGTTGATCACCACCCGGGCCGGTGCTTCGGCGGCATTAAATTCAAAATTTTCTAAGGTGGCCAAAAAGCCCACTCGCTGACCCACATCACGCGGCGCGGTAACCCGCACCGAGGCAGCATCGATTGGCGTGGCGATGCTATAGCCTTTATCAGGCTGTGCGCCTAAGCGCTCGTTGATAGTGTCGGCCAGCCGTTTAGCAGTGGTAAAGTCCGGATAATGCAGATTCAGGGTCAGGGTATCGCCATTGGCAAACCCGCTGGGAACCGCTTGCTCCACCAGCGCGCCGTTAGGAATGCGGCCGACAGTCGGAGTGTTAATGACAATGCGTGAACCATCATTGCCTTGGGCACCAAAACCGCTGACCACCAGGCTGCCCTGAGCCACCGCATATACCTTACCGTCCATGCCTTTTAAAAAGGTTTGCAATAAGGTACCGCCTTGCAGGCTGCTGGCCTCACCTACCGAAGACACCGTCACATCAATGGTCTGGCCGGGCTTAGTAAAAGCCGGCAATTCTGCGTGTACCGCTACCGCAGCCACATTTTTAATTTTTGGCTTGGTGTTCGGATCCAGGCTGATGCCAAAATTGGTCAGCATGGTACGAAAGCTTTGTTCGGTAAACGGGCTTTGTTCGCCAGTGCCCGGCAGGCCAACTACCAGGCCATAGCCCACCAGCTGGTTTGAGCGCACGCCCTGAATATTGGCTACATCTTTAATCCGCTGAGCGCTGGCATGGCTGCTGATAATCAGCAACATACACCACAGGCCAAATTTTGCCGCTTTCATACTGCCTCCTTAAAAGGGCCACCACTGGGATGCAAAGAACTGGTTCAGCCAGCCTTTTTCCTGGCTACGGGCAAAGCTGCCGGTGCCGCTATACTGAATGCGGGCATTGGCCACTTTGGTCGATACAATTTCGTTTTCCGGGCTGATGTCGGCCGCCCGAATGATACCGGTCAAGCGGATGTATTCATCGCCATGATTCAAAGTCAGCCATTTTTCGCCACGGATCACCAGGTTCTGGTTAGGCAGAACATCCACCACCGTCACTGAAATGGCGCCGGATAAGCTGTTGCGCTGGTTGGCCTGGGCATCGCCGGTAAAATCGTTGGAAGCACTCATGCCTAGCTGAATCGACTCGCCGCCAATATTCACCGCCTGGCCGCCTAAGCCTAAAATGGGCTGCACATCTACCGCGGAGTCTTTTGAAGTACTGGTGCCTGCCGACTTGGTGGCATTGGTATTTTCACGCAGCGTCACTGTGATGATGTCGCCCACCCGCCGGGCGGTCACATCCGAATACAGGCTGTTGGCCATGTACGGGCGAAACAGCCCACCGTCTTCGACAATATGTTCACGGGGGATAGCGGGCACCACCGGCGCAAATGACGGGTCATTGGCTTCGACCCGGTTTGGCGGAGTGCTATTACACCCGGCCACAAGCACCATACTGACAGCAGCAAGAAAAATACGCATGAGCTTACCTGTTAAAGTTGCTGGATAACCTGACCAAGCATCTGGTCCACCGATGAAATCACTTTGGAGTTCATCTCGTAAAGGCGCTGGCTTTCAATCAGATTAACCAGCTCTTCGGTGACATTCACATTAGAGGTTTCCAGGGTACCCTGAGCTACCGTGCCTAAGCCCTGCAAACCCGGAATACCCTGAATGGGCGCGCCACTGGAGGCGGTTTCTACAAACAGGTTCTGGCCGGTAGGCTGCAAGCCGGTGGGGTTGATAAAGTCAGCCACATTGATCTGGCCTAACACCTGTGGCTCCGCCTGGCCACGCACCGAAGCAGACACTTCACCATCCTGAGAGATAGTAATTTGCTGCGCATCATCCGGTACCGTGATTTCAGGCTGCAGTAAAAAGCCAGCGCCGGCTGTCACAATCTGGCCCTGATCATTCAACGTAAACTGACCATTGCGGGTGTACGCGGTGGTGCCATCGGGCTGCAAAATCTCAAAATAACCACGCCCCTGAATCGACATATCCAGTGAGTTTTCGGTGGTCAGCATATTGCCCTGAGTGTGGGTCTTTTGCGTGGCCACCACTTTTGAGCCCGAGCCCAGCATCAGGCCAGACGGGCGCTCGGTATCGGCGGATGAACGGCCACCCGGTTGGTTGATATTTTGATACAGCAGATCTTCAAACACCGCGCGGTCTTTTTTAAAGCCCACGGTAGAGGCGTTAGCCAGGTTGTTAGAAACCACAGAAACATCGGTTTGCGCGGCATCAAGGCCGGTTTTGCTTATCCATAATGCTGGGTGCATAAGGTACTCCTTGGTGGTGACCGGCCAGGTTCTTGCCTGCCAGTCGGCCAGAATTCGTTATAAGATTCGTAATAGCATGTTGCCGCGGGATGAAAGCTCGTCGGCTTTTTTCATCATCTTGACCTGCATTTCGTAATGCCGCTGCAGGCTGATCATCTCCACCATTTCATCTACGGTGTTCACATTAGAGCCTTCCAGCATGCCGGAACGCACCTGCACCTGGGCATCTGCAACCAGCGCACTGCCGTCTTTGCTGCGAAACAAGCCATCGCTGCCGCGCTCAATATTTTTAACATCCGGATTAACCAGTTTGAGCCGGCCAATCTCCTGGGAAAAGGTTTCGGGGGCACCTACCGGGCGAACCGATAAAGTGCCGTCAGAGGCAATGTTTAAGTTGTCCAGCGGCACCGGCAGATAAATCGGCCCGCTATCGCCCATGGCGATATTGCCGTGCATATCCGTCAAAACTCCGTCGGGGCCCAGCTGAAAACTGCCGTCACGGGTCATGGCTTCGTTGCCGTTGGCATCCTGCATGGCAAACCAGCCACTGCCTTGCACCGCCACATCAAGCTGGCGGCCGGTTTGGATCATGGCGCCGCCTTCATAGTTGTTGGACGGGCTTTCAGTCATCGAAAATACCCGGGTCGGCAAACCTTCGCCGTAGGCCGGCATAGCACGGGCTTGTTCAAGCTGCGCTTTGAAGCCGGTGGTCTGGGCATTCGCCAGATTGTTGGCGCGTACAGCAGTCGCCGCCAGGTCTTGTTTGGCGCCGCTTGCAGCGATATACAGAAGTTTATCCATGACTGACTTTTGACGTTATTGCACAAAGATAACACTATCTCTGCAAGGGCAGTGCCAACACGGATGATTTGTTAATGCAGGTGGAAATGTGATCAAAAAGGGCCGCGTTGGGCGGCCCTTTTTATTAGCGAATACCAGGATTAACGGATATTCAGGATAGTCTGGTTGAGCTGATTATTGGCTTCCAGTGCCTTAGAGCTGGCCTGGAAGTTACGTTGCGCGATGATAAGGTCAATCAGCTCGGTGGTCAGGTTTACGTTAGCCTGCTCCAGCGCGGATGAATTGATCTCACCAAAGGTGCCGGTAGTGGCTTCGCCGGCCAGGGCTTCGCCTGACTCGATACTTTCCTTCCACTGGGTGCTACTGTCCTGGGTCAGGCCCTGCTCATTGGCAAAGCGCACCAGTGCCACACGTACGATCGGCTCTGAGGTGCCATTTGAAAAGGTTGCCCGCACCAGGCCATCGGCGCCGATATCAATACCGGTCAGCCGGCCCACCGGCAAGCCATCCTGCTCTAAAGAGGTCACCTCAAAGCTGGAAGCAAACTGAGTGGGCTCATTCGGAGTGGCCTGGCCGCGCCGCAAGTTAAAGTCCACCTTAATTTGCTGAGACGGATCAGAGCCATTTTTCAGAATGTTAGGCCCCAATGCTTCGGTTGTCATATCATTGATTTGGGTGCCATCGGGTGATTGCATGTCTTCAAAATCCCCGCCGGCGCTGAAAATCAGTTTTGATGCAGCAAACTGATCCGCACCGGTTCCGACCGTATTGGTGCCGGTTGTAGAACCATCAGGATTGGTCAGGTTCACCATCTCATCATCGACTGCAGTTGCCACAAACCATTCATTCGCCGCATTCTCATCTTTGATAAAATAGTAGGTCATGACGTGGCTGTCGCCGAGTGAGTCATAAACAGTGACCGAAGTGGCTGCGTTATAGGTTAACGGATCATCTTTATCGAAACCTGCTGCCGGCAGCCCCTTATCCGCTGCGGGTAAGTTCATCCGAATGTCCACTTCATTGGTTGACTGCGGCGAGCCCGATGAATCTGGGATCCGTACCGGTTCGGTCGTACTCAATGCCACCGACGCACTGGTGCCGTCGGCGTTGACCGGAAAGCCCAGCAGATTATCGCCGTTACTGTTAACCACAAAGTTGTCTTCATCCAGCTTAAACTGACCAGCCCGGGTGAAGGAAAAGTCCCGCGAGGTGATCTCCGGTACCGTGGCAAAAAAGCCATTGCCGGTAATGGCCATATCCAGTGCGGTATTGGTGAACTGCAAACTGCCCTGGGAAAACTGCTGAGCCACCTGTTGCGTCAAGACCCCGTCACCTACCTTGGTTTTGCTGCCGGCCAGCAGCGATGAGGCATACACATCGCCAAACTCGGCGCGCGACTCTTTAAAACCTACAGTATTGACGTTTGCGATGTTATTTGAGGTGACATCCAAATCTTTTTGCGCGGCGGATACGCCACTTAATGCAATATTAAAAGACATTGTTTACTTCTCCTGCTAATTGCCGATTTGGATGACATCATCCAGGCTGATGCTGACATCACCATCCAAATTCAAAATTACGCCCTGGCTGCTACCAGCCAGGCTGACGCTGCCCACATGGCGGTTCATGGCAGTGGCGATAGCCACCCCTTCGCCATTGGCTTTACCACTGGCATTGACCACATACTGGCCAGGCGGCATGGCATTGCCAAAATTGTCGGTGCCATCCCAGGCAAACTGAATGTTGCCCTGGCCCTGGGTGCCGGCGTCGATGGTTTTAACCACCTCGCCATATTGGTTCTGAACAGTGATTTTCATATCCTGCACTGTTTGATCATTCACCACTACACCGGAAAACCCGACCCCGGCGGTGGCCATATGGCCCACATTGCCTTCCACCAGCACATTCTGGCCAATCAGGCTGGACGCCTGCAGCGCCTGATTGGAGGTCATGGAGGACGCCAAATCTTTAAATTTGCTGTTTAGATCCGTGATCCCTTCGGCCATAGAGAATGAGGTCATCTGCGAGACCATCTGGTCATTGTCCACCGGCTTGGTGGGATCCTGATGGGCCAGCTGCTCGGTAAGCAAAGAGAAAAAATCTTCCTGCGATAACTTTTGAGCGCCATCGTCAGCCACTTTAGGCTTTTCTTCCTGCCAATACAGGTCGTTCATCAAGCCTTTATTGTCGATTGTATTCACGCGTTAGTCCTTGTTAGCCCGCTCTAGCGGCCTTGCCCCAGCTGTAACACCCGCCGAAACAGACGCTTGGTGGTATCAGCAACCTGCACATTGGTTTCGTAGCCTTTAGAGGCCGACAGCATATTGGCCATCTCTTCCACCACATTCACATTGGGCTTATAGATGTAGCCGTTTTCATCGGCCAATGGGTTGTGCGGGGCATATTCCACCTGCAGTGGCTTATCGCTTTCGACAATCCCTTTTACCTGCACCCCGGCGCCCTTTTGCGCATCGGTGGCCCGTTGCATTTCAGCAGCAAAGACCGGATGGCGCGCTTTATAGGTTTCGCCATAGCTGCTGCTCACCGTATTGGCATTGGCAATATTACTGGCGGTGGTGTTCAGCCGCAGGTTCTCCGCTTCCATTCCGGTACTGGAGATATTCATCACATTAAACAAACTCATTAGCTTTGCCCTCCGCTCAGCGCTTTTTTCATGCCTTTTAATTTGCCGTCTAAAAATTGTAAGGAGGCCTGATAACGCATGCCATTTTCTAAAAAGGCATTGCGTTCGGTTTGCACTTCCACTGTATTGCCGTCGCCGGTATCCGGTTGGCTGGGAACCCGGAAGCGCAACTCGGCATGGCTGGCGGTCATATTGCCGGCAAAATGCTTATCGCTGGTGCGGGTCATGCCGCCCTGCTGATTTTCCCGGGCACTGGTCATGGCTTGCTTGAAATCGATATCACGGGCTTTGTAGCCCGGTGTATTTGCATTGGCCAGGTTGCCGGCGATCACTTCCATACGGTCCTCGCGCAGATTTACCGCACGATGGTGGAAGCCGGTTAACTTATCCAGATTTATTGCCATATCAGACACTCCTTATTTGCAATCAAGGCAATTGCAATTGGAGTGCCAAATATTTTTTGACGCCTAAACAGGCAACGAGGAATTAACGATTACGTTGATAATACAGGCCTGGGTGGCAGCGCTGCATGCTAAATAAGGAGCCACCCTGGCCGATAGATTCTGAGGCTCCGAGGAAAAGCATGCCGCCTGGCTGCAGCTGGGCGGCAATTTGTTGCAGTATCTGTTGTTTGACGGCAGGGGCAAAATAAATCAGCACATTGCGGCAAAACACGATATCAAAGCGGCCCAGCCCGACATAATTGTGCAGCAGGTTGAGCGAGCGAAAACTGACCATGCGGCGAATATCGGCATTGACCTGCATCAGGCCCTCGCCATGGGCAGTAAAAAAGCGTTGCCGACGCTCGGCCGACAAACCACGCGCCAGGGATAATTCATCGTAAACCCCCTGCTGGCATTTTCCTAACATCGCGGAGGACAAATCCGTGGCCAAAATATCGACACCGTGACGCAGTGCGCCGGGTTTCTGGCGTTGATATTCGGACACTGTCATGGCAATGGAGTATGGCTCCTGCCCGGATGAGCAGGCAGCACTCCAGATACGAAGCCGGCGCGGACTGTTTTCCAGCGCCGGTAGCAAGGTGCTTTTAAGCAATTCGTAGGGATAAGAGTCGCGGAACCACAATGTTTCGTTGGTGGTCATGGCATCAATGACATCCTGCAATAACAGGCGGTCCCGATTTTCCAGTACCGACCCAATTAAATCGTCGAGGCGGTCGATGGGATGGCGATACAGCAGTGGCGCCAGGCGGCTGCGTACCAGGTATTGTTTATTATCACCTAGTACGATCCCACATTGATTTTCTAAAAATGCACTGAATTGTTGATAGCGCTGAGGGGAGACCTCTTTATCTTTCAAGCGCACGGTGCTCCATGATAGTTATTTTGCCACCAGCCATTTTTGTACAGCGGTGGCCAGTTCATCCGGATGAAATTTGGCAATAAAATCGTCGGCGCCTACCTTTTGCACCATGGCCTGGTTAAACACACCGCTTAACGAGGTATGCAGTACCACATGCAGATTTTGCAGCTCCGGGCTGTTTTTGATCTCAGCGGTTAAGGTGTAACCGTCCATCTCCGGCATTTCGATGTCAGACACTAACACACCCACTTTGTCGGTGATATCGCCGGTTTCGGCAGCCAGCTCTTTAAGCCGGGTTAATGCCTCCATGCCGTTTTTGGCCACTTCCAGTTGTAAGCCCAGCGCTGACAGTGCTTTTTTCACCTGACTGCGGGCGACTGAGGAATCATCGGCAATAAAGATTATCTTGTCTTCGCTGCCTTTGGTCGACAGCGATGCGGCGACATCAGCGCTGACATCGGTAGATAACGGGGAAATTTCGTTGAGGATTTTTTCCACATCCAGGATTTCCACCAATTCTTTTTCCACTTCCGTCACTGCGGTGAGGTAGCTGGCGCGGCCGGTGCCTTTGGGCGGTGGCATAATCGCATCCCAGTTGGTGTTGATGATGCGTTCAACAGCCCCTACCAGAAACCCCTGTACCGAACGGTTATATTCAGCGATTACGATAAAGGCTTTATCCAGATCTTCGATGCGACGGCCGCCGGTGGCCATGCTCAGGTCGATGACAGAGATCGTCTGGCCACGAATATGGGCCACTCCACGCACCAGCGAGTTCAGTTTGGGCATCGAGGTCAGGCGCGGGCACTGCAGCACTTCACGCACTTTAAAGACATTGATACCAAAGCGCTGGCGGCCATTCAGGCGAAACAACAACAGTTCGAGCCGGTTTTGGCCCACCAGCTGGGTGCGCTGGTTTACAGAATCAAGAACACCGGACATACATCACCTCTTCACAAATTTGGGCATGATCATTGCGTTTAGGACTGCCACATCAATAAAAATCATCAATTCGCCAAAAAAGTGACACCTGCGTGTGCCTGACGACGAGTTGCTTAATCATAGACAAAATGAACCAATACGAACACGAAAAAAGTGGCTGACTACGTATGAATGTTAAAAAAACCAGCAATATTATGTTGTTACTGACTGGCCTTCTGTTTAGCAGCCTACCCGCCGTGGCCGCAACCTCTGATGCTGACAATCAACATACCAGCGTGCAGCAGGGCGTTCGCACTTATCTGCTTAAGCGTCTAGCGGATCAGGCCGGCCCGGATACAGTTCATGTGACCGTCAACGATATCGACAATCGCATCGCAATTCCAGCTTGCCCGCAAGGATTTGAGTATGCCGCGGATGACCAGGCCCTGGCACAATCATACGTATCAGTGCGGGTGAGTTGTAATAACAACGAATGGTATTTGTTTGCCAATGCTAAGGTGTTGCATACTCAACCGGTGGTGGTAACTGCTGGCATGATAAGCCCGGGCACGGTCTTAAGTTCGGATAATCTGATGGTGATGCAGGTAGAAACCAACCGCTTACGGCATACCGCCTACCAGACCATTAATGATTTGGTGGGCGCGCGCATGAAACGCCGGGTACGTCAGGGCCAGCCGGTGCAGGCCAATATGCTATGCTTTGTGTGTGAAGGCGATCGCATTACTATCAGTGCTGAGGTGGGCACCATGCGGGTGAAAACCTCTGGAATTGCCAAGCAGGATGGTGTAATTGGTGATAATATCGCCGTGGTAAATACCAGCTCGCAAAAAACCATCATTGCCGAAGTGGCCAGTACCGAAAAAGTGGTGGTGCGTCTTTAATCCCACCGGGCCTGTGCGGGGGCTGGTAGCATCCGGGCTGGTCTCATTTGCGTTTGTACATCTATATGGAAAATAATGCTAAAGAAGCTGAAACCGGTGCCGATAAATTAACTAGGTATTGGTAGGTAGTGGAATTTGAATATGGCTATTAACAATGTAAACAACAATGGTGTTCCAAAAACACCATTAGACAACACAAAGCTTGGTCAGCAGCCCACTCAGCCCGGGGTGCATCAGGACGCCGCGGCCAAAAGCCAGGCTGGCAAAGCTCCGGCGCAGGACTCTGTATCATTGACCCAATCAGCCCAACAACTGGCTCAGGTGCAAAAGAAAAGCACTGAAGCCCCGGTTGACCAGGATAAAGTGGATAAACTGAAAAAGGCCATTCAAAGTGGTGCTTATCATGTGGACCCTGAAGCCCTGGCCCGTAAAATTGCGAATTTAGAATCTCAGGTTTTCGGCTCAAAATCATAAGGTAAGGTATGCAGTCGCTGGAGCAAATGCTTGATGCACAAATTGCAAATCTGGAAAAGCTAGCAGGCTTGCTTGACCAGGAATTGCATCTTATTAGCTCGCGCAATGCCGAAGCCTTAATGAGTTTGTTGCAGGAAAAAGAGAATACCCTGGAGATCATCCAGGACACTGATACCACCATTCAAACCCACTACCAGCAAGAGCTTGCTCAGGACGACCGGCCAGAGGCCATCGAGCAGCGTATTGAGCAGGCGCAAAAGTGCCTGGACCAATGTAAATACCAAACTGACATCAATCAAAAAGCAGTGGAACAGGGACAATTGCGCCTAACCCATTTGCGCAACCTGATGTTAGAGGTCAGAGCCAAAGAATCGCTGACCTATGATAAAAGCGGTAAGCCTAAGGGCGGCCAGCGCGGCTCCGGGGTAACAGCATAAGCGCCGCAGCGTGAGAGGATTTCACTACCCTTTTCTGCCTAACGCCTAATCCATCCAATCAGTAATAAGTGACTTTACGCACCCGTTGCGGTTTGGCGGTGCTTAAGTACAGGTCGTAGACCTGTTGCATATCTAACTCCAATTCTGTCACAAAGGTATCTTCGCCTACCGGATAGGCCTTAACCACCTTCGCACCGCGGATCACGCCTTCTACCGAGCTTTTTAAGCGGCTGTTTGTCATGACCATGTTCGCCACGGTTTGCTCACCGTCAATTTGCTGACCATAGACCTGTTCAGTCAATTCCCGGTACGCATCCAGCTTCGACGCTTTCATGGCCATCAGAGTACGCTCGGAATCGGTCTGGCCCTGCTGGCTGTCCACCGGCGCATAGCCGACAGCATTGAGCACCGGATAACGAGCAGGCGCCACAACCTCCCATTCCACATGTTTATTAAACAGTGAGGTGCAACCACTTAGCCCTAACGGCAGGCAAAGCGCAACGGCAAAAGCCAAAGAGTGCGTGCTGTGTTTCATGACATACCTGTTTGCTACTGACAAAATTTTGCCTTGATGATTTTACTAGGCAAGTTATGTGCCTGATACTCGCTAAACAGGAACAGAAAATGCTTACAGCCTGATGGTAGCAATAAAACTGACGGAATATAGTCGTATGTGTGGCCTTTTCAATCATCTTTTAGCGCCAGCCCGGCGCGCTTTTGCCTGTCTGGTACTGTGCCTGGCAGGGTGCGGGCAATTACATGCCGCCTGGTTTGAAGCCCAGGGCCAGGCGGTGATCATCGACGGCGACAAGCAGGCTGCCAAACATCAGGCCACCAAAGAAGCATTACGTCAGGCCATGCTGTTTGCCGGGGCGTCGGTGCAAAGTGTGCAGACGCTGGCCAATGGCCTGGTGCAAAACGACCAGCTTACCCTCACCGCTCAGGGTGAGGTCAATGCGGTGGAATTGATTGATGAAACCTGGCACAACGATTATGTCACGGTGCGCCTGCGCGCCGATGTGTTTCCCAAACCGCAGTCCTGCGAGGCGGCCAGTTTTGCCAAAAACCTGGCGACTACGCAGTTTTTGCTGGCCCAGCCGCGCCAGGCTCAGGACGGCCAGATCCATGGCTTATCGGCGGTACTGCCAGCTAGGTTACAACATATCCTTGACCAGCACACTGCCACCACTTCATTAACCGCAATTTCTGATTATGTGGTGGACTGGCGGCGCGCCCGGGTGCAAGACCAGGCCCCGACGCTGGCTCGCCAGACCGATACCCAGTTTGTACTGGCAGCCACAGTCACCGATGTCAGTATTCAGCGCCCCGACAGTGCCGGCTGGGCATTCTGGCAGAGCAATACAGCAACACGCCAGTTTGCTTTGCAGCTGGCTGTGTATGACGGCATGCACGGTGGCCAGTTGTTAAATCAGCGCTATACCCTCACCGCGCCCTGGCAGTTTGATAAGTTTGCCCAGGTGGATGTCCACAGCGAAGCATTCTGGCGTTCGGCGTATGGCGAAGCGGTCGATGCCGAGCTGCGCCGCGCCGCCCATGATGTGGCCGCCGCGCTGGCCTGCCAACCCGCCACCGGGCGCGTGCTACAGGTAAGCAATCAGCAGGCACAGATCTCATTGGGCCGTGCCCAGGGCTTACAGGTGGGTGATGAATTGTATTTGTACCAGACCAAACAAGTGTATAGCGGCTTTGGCGATACCTACCTGCAGTATTCACTCTATCCGGGTAAAGTAACCGTGACCGCAGCCTATGCCAACAGCGCTACCGTCAGCCCCAGTGATGACGGCCTGCTATTGAACATTCAGCCTAATGATTTTGTGGCCAAGCGCTAACCCAGATGGTTAGCGCTGATAGTGCATATGCGCTCAGCGGTGGCTCCTAAACCAAATAGCTGATAGGGTGAGAAGCTGCTTACAGGGATATCCCCCGATAATTATTCCGTTCCCGTCGATTAACAGGATAAATCCTCCGCCTCCTAAGCGGAAGCTACTGGTTCGAGTCCAGTCGGGAACGCCATTGCTCTGTTCTTGCCCGCTTATGGCTTTTACGCGCGCAACACTTTGATTCATCAATGCATTGCTATATATTGGCTCAGGTAGTCTGCCAGTAGCAGTACAATTACATGGATGGTAATTCACAGGATGTGTAACCCCTTTCGCCTGGAGCGCTATTTTTCTAAAACGCGTGGTTTCAGGACGGACTGAGCTCGACCCGCCCTGCCCGGCAACTATTGCCGAACACTATTTATTTGATTGATACCTGGTAGTTCTCATCTTTTTAAATGCCCTGGATGGGCGCAACTTTTATCACAGGTATTTTCATGAATAATAAAAAACACCTTCTTGGTGCAGCGGTGCTGTCTGCACTACTGGCTGGATGTGGCTCTACCCCGCCTACCCCACAAGAACAAGCGATGATGAATCAGATGCAACAGGCACTGTTAGGTAAAGTGCAGGAGATGGGGGGTGTCCAGGCCATGTTGGGACAGCAGGCGCCCGCTCAGCAGCAAGCGCCGGCGCAGGCTCCTGAGCCGGACATTACCGAAGCCGACCTGCTGGCAAAGAAAAAAACCATTGATGCCACCGGCGGGCCGGCCATCTTTTTCACTGAAAAAGATGGTATATCAATCAATGGCAAGATTTATAACGACTTCGAAGGTACGGTTGCTCAATATGGCGGGAATAAACTAACCGGCGAATTTACGTATGCTATTCGCAATATCGACAATTCCTTTACCCTAAAATACCACCGCGCCAATTCCGCTGAGGCTCCGGTCAAGATTGCCACGGTGTACAAACAAAATGGCCAGTTCAAAGTTCGCACCGTTACGGGTCGTACCCTCATCGGCTCTTCTTTGATCCCAACCTCTGATGGCTTCATCATCGGGCGCAGTGGTTCAGCTTTTCGCTATGTGATTGGCCAACAGCGAATCACTGATATCAATCTGTTAGATGGGTACCATATTGCCCGCTTTCAAAATGGGGATGCCGCTTCTACGGGTTATATCCTGCTGGAAAAAGACGAGCGTGCAGAAAGCGACAAGGTCGGCGGCCTGATGGACTCCTTTAGCGATTTAGGGAACACGCTGGGTCTTAATCAGGTAGACCATTATGTACTGGTCAGCCTGGAAAATGCGCAGCCGGTGCCGATGGATGTCAATCTGAAAGGAAAAAACGTTGCCGAGTATTCAAACTGTAAGCGCCAGAACGCTGCCCTTAACAAATGCGACAACGTAGATTTTAAAGAGGCGCTCTACGACAAACTTGGCCTGCCCAATAGTAGCCACTATTTTTGGTCAATTAACTGGGTCAATACGCCAAACGGCCCGCTGGCATTCTACAAAACCGGCACCAAAGTCAAAGTGGTCGATATTAAGAATAAACAAGTTCATACCCTGTTTTCCCGCACGTTGGGGGTGAACAACTTTCGTTTGACCGAGCACCTGGATGGTCGCGTGTCGATTAAAGCCAAACTAGGCTTCAGTGACGATAGCATTGGGGATGTTGCGGCATTTATTCAGCAAAACACCACCGATATTGAGCCAATCCAAACCCTGGGTTCCTAACTGCTCCACTGATGTTCCGACGCCCATGGCGGGCGTCGTCGTACTGCCTGCTATTTCATCCGTTTTGTTACAGCATCATCCATCTTGCGAACCGGACTGTTTGCCCCCATTCTGATTCCGCATAATCGCCCCCCTGTCATGGTCACGATTGGACTACTCAAACAGCGATTAGCATTTTTTCATAGTTGAACTGGTCAGCGCCAGTGGCGTATTAATGGCAAATCGGTGTGCCGTTGTAAGGAGTGAGGTATGGACAATAACCATGATGAGCTTGATTTATTTTTGCAGGAAATGGGCGATGTCACACCGTTAAAAACCGATGACAAGGTTCACCTGCACGACGTCGAGCAACAGCTGGCAGCCAAGCAAGCCCGCGCCAGTACGCAGGTGGCTAGCAATAAATCGCTAAACCCACTTAGTATGGAAGGGGTCAAACCGGTCGCGCCGGATGCATTTTTAAGTTATCAAAAACCCGGCATTCAGGATGGCGTGTTTAAAAACCTGCGTTTGGGCAAGTATCCGCTGGAATACCGTTTGTCGTTAAAAGGGTTGTCACTGAACGAGGCATGTGATGCATTCTACCGCACCCTGCAGCGCTGCCACGAAAAGGGCACCCGGGCATTGTTGATTCAACATGGCACCGGCGAACACAGCAAACCATTCCCGGCGGCGCGTAAAAGCTATGTGAAACACTGGCTGGATCAGATGGATGAAGTCATTGCCTATCATACTGCGCAACGCCAGCATGGCGGGTTAGCAGCAACCTATGTGCTACTGAAAAAGCATCCGGAGCAAAAGCTGATAAACCGTGAAAAGAACAAGCGGGGATGATTGGTTTCCATGCCCGGCGGACATGGAAACTATCATGATATCGATATTAGCGCTGGCTGTGAGCCACAGGTAAGTTCAAAGCGGCACTTGCAGAAGAACTGAATACCGCGGTCGCAATCATAAAAATAACTGCCACTGCCACCCCTGTTAAGCCAAACCCTCGTGATGAACGATTCATAGTCGTCTCTTATTGTTGCCGTAATTAATCGTGCAGAAAAATGATCCCTTTTGCGTTTTGCCATCCTGGCTTGCCAACTGTAAACGACTGGTTAAAAAATGACAAGGTGCTGCTGCAAAAAAGAGCACCTTGTCAATTATTTAGCCTACAAATACGCGGGCATTTCTAAACATTCGCATCCACGCGCCATCTTCCTGCCAGTCTGCCGGGTACCAGGAATTGGCCACGGTTCGAAACACCCGCTCTGGGTGTGGCATCAAGATGGTGCTGCGACCGTCGCTGGAGGTCAGCCCGGTAATCCCCTGCACCGACCCATTTGGGTTGGCCGGATAGTTAGTGGTGGGGTTGCCGTAATTGTCCACATAGCGTAAGGCTACCTGCTGGCCGGCCACCGCTTGCTGCAACGCCTGTTCGGAAGCAAACTCAGCACGCCCTTCCCCATGAGATACCGCGATGGGCATCCGAGAGCCTTGCATGCCTTTGAGCAACACCGACGGCGAATCGGTCACCTCGACCATCGCCACCCGCGCTTCAAAACGCTCGGACTGGTTGGTCACAAAGTGTGGCCAGTGCTCGGTGCCCGGAATCAGCGATTTAAGATTCGACAGCATCTGGCAACCATTACACACGCCCAGGCTGAAGGTATCCGGACGCGCAAAGAAGCTGGCAAACTGATTTTTTGCGCGCTCGTTAAAGAGAATTGACTTGGCCCAGCCTTCACCGGCACCCAGCACATCACCGTAGGAGAAGCCGCCACAGGCGGCCAGTCCGCTAAACTGTTCCAACTCTATCCGGCCAGCCAGAATGTCGCTCATGTGTACATCTATGGCGGCAAATCCGGCACGGGTGAAGGCAGCGGCCATTTCATGGTGAGAATTCACCCCCTGTTCACGCAAGATTGCCACCTTAGGGCGAGCCCCTGTGGCAATCATGGGGGCGGCCACATCGTCCTGAGTCGAGAAGGTCAGCTTGGCATGCAAGCCCGGATCGGCTGCATCCTGCTTGGCTTCAAATTCCTGCTCGGCACACTCTGGGTTATCACGTAGGCGTTGCATATGGCGCGTGGTCTGCGCCCACAGGCTGCGCCAGTTGACGCGGCTTTCACTAAGCACAGGCTGACCATCGCGGGTAAAGCTGATCTGATCATCATCGGTAAGGGTGCCGATGTCATGGCTCAGCCCGGCCACGCCGTGCTCGTTCAGGACCTGCTTTACAGCTTCTGCATCCTGGGCACGATACTGAACAACTGCACCTAATTCCTCGCTGAACAACGCAGCCAGAACATCAGTTCCCAAACTGGTCAGGTCCACGGTCACACCGGTTTTGCCGGCAAAGGCCATCTCGGTGATAGTACTAAACAGGCCACCATCCGAGCGATCGTGATAAGCCAGTAGTAACTGCTGTTCCACCAGCGCCTGAATGGCAGTGAAAAAGCCAGCCAGATGTTCAGCATTATCCACATCGGCCGGAACATCACCCAACTGCTGATACACCTGGGCCAACGCCGTGCCGCCCAGGCGGTTTTTGCCGGCGCCTAAATCCAGTAGCAGCAGGCGGGTGTCACCCTGATCGCGCTGTAACTGTGGGGTCAGGGTTTTGCGGATATCTTTTACCGCACCAAAGGCTGAAATCACCAATGACAAGGGCGCAGTCACTGCTTTGTCATCGCCGTTCTCATCCTGCCAGGCGGTTTTCATTGACATTGAGTCTTTGCCCACCGGAATGGTCAGGCCCAGTGCCGGGCACAGTTCTTCGCCCACTGCCTTGACCGCTTCATACAGGCCGGCATCTTCGCCAGGGTGGCCGGCCGCACTCATCCAGTTGGCTGACAGCTTAATACGCTTCAGGTCACCAATATTTGCCGCGGCAATGTTGGTCAGTGCTTCACCCACCGCCATTCGTGCTGAGGCAGCATGGGATAGCAGCGCGGTTGGGGTGCGTTCGCCCATGGCCATAGCTTCACCATGATAAGTATCAAAGGCGGTGGCGGTGACTGCCACATCGGCCACCGGTACCTGCCACGGACCCACCATCTGATCGCGATGCACCAGGCCGGTCACCGAGCGATCGCCAATGGTGATCAAAAAGGTTTTTTCGGCCACCGCGGGTAATTGCAGCACGCGGCTAGCTGCATCGCTCAGCGTAATGTTGTCCCGCTTTAGTGCGCTACCCTGTACCGTGGCTGATTTGACATCGCGATGCATCTTGGGCGGCTTGCCCAACAGCACATCCAGTGGCATATCGATGGGCTGATTATCAAATTGCGGGTCGTCCAACACCAATTGGGCGTCGGCCGTGGCTTCACCCACCACCGCATAGGGCGCGCGCTCACGCTCACAGATCGCCGCAAAGCGCGGCAGATCCTCGGGTGCCACCGACATCACATAGCGTTCCTGTGATTCATTGCACCAGATTTCCAGCGGAGTCATGCCGTCTTCATCGGTAAGCACTTTGCGCAAATCAAAACGCCCACCGCGGCCGCCATCATTGACCAGTTCGGGTAACGCATTGGACAACCCGCCGGCACCCACGTCGTGGATAAACTGGATTGGGTTGGCATCGCCTAACTGCCAGCAGGCATCAATGACTTCCTGACAGCGGCGTTCCATTTCCGGGTTATCCCGTTGCACGGAGGCAAAATCCAGATCTTCATTAGACTGGCCAGAGGCCATGGACGAGGCTGCACCGCCGCCCAAGCCGATATTCATGGCCGGGCCACCCAGTACAATTAACTTGGCACCCACCGTGATTTCGCCCTTTTCGATATGCTCATGGCGGATATTGCCCAAACCACCGGCCAGCATGATGGGTTTGTGATAGCCACGCACTTCTTCGCCGTTGAAGCTGGTAACCTGTTGTTCATAAGTACGAAAATAGCCTAGCAGATTCGGCCGGCCAAATTCGTTATTAAATGCTGCGCCGCCCAGCGGTCCGTCGAGCATAATATCCAACGCCGAGACAATCCGCCCGGGTTTGCCATACGCCGTTTCCCATGGCTGTGCGGCATCTGGCAGGTTCAGGTTGGAGACGCTAAAACCCACCAGTCCGGCTTTGGGCTTAGAGCCCCGCCCGGTGGCGCCTTCATCACGTATCTCGCCGCCTGAGCCGGTAGCAGCCCCCGGAAACGGTGAAATAGCGGTGGGGTGGTTGTGAGTTTCCACCTTCATCAGGATCGCGATATCTTCGTGATGATATTCGTATTGATGCGACTGTGGATCTGGGAAAAAACGCCCGGCTGGCCAGCCGGTCATCACCGCGGCGTTATCTTTGTAAGCCGAGTGAACATACTCAGGGCACTGTTCAAAGGTGTTCTTGATCATTTTAAACAGTGATTTAGACTGGGTCTGCCCATCAATGGTCCAGTCAGCGTTGAAAATTTTGTGTCGGCAATGCTCTGAGTTGGCCTGCGCGAACATGTACAATTCTACATCATTAGGGTTGCGGCCCAGGGTGGTGAAACTGTCAAACAGGTAGTCAATCTCGTCATCGGCCAGGGCCAGCCCTAATGAGGCATTGGCTTGCTGCAGCGCAGCCTTACCCTGGCCCAGAATATCTACCGAGGTAAAGGTGGCACTGTCTGCCTGGGCAAACAAAACACTGGCGTCTTCCGGACGGTTAAACACTGTTTCGGTCATTCGATCGTGCAGTTGCGCCTTCACCTGGTCATGCTGCTCTTCAGTTAATGGCTGGTCAGCCGATACATAGTAAGCACAGCCACGCTCAATGCGACGGATTGCGGTCAGACCGCAATTGTGTGCGATATCGGTTGCTTTTGAAGACCAGGGAGAAAGCGTGCCAGGGCGGGGAGTGATAAAAAAGACGGTGCCGGTAAAAGAAGAGGTTGCGTGTTTGGGTCCGTAGGTGAGCAGCTTATCTAAAATGGCCTGCTCGGCGTCGGTGAGGGTTTCGACAGTGTCCACTAAGTGAACATAATGTGCGTCGATGTGGTTAATCTTGATGCCGGATTGACCCAGCCTTTCAATAAGTTTAGCTTGTCTAAATTCAGACAGTGCGGGAGCGCCTCGAAGGACCAACATATCGCTTTACCTGATTGTTTATAGATAGCATTGCCAATGAACAGCGGCTATCTTTAGATTGACGGGATTTCGGCGCGGATTATAGATGAAATCTGCTCGCTTGATAACCTTGCTGGTTAATTTTCAACAGGATTTATTTGACTCAAAATATGCAATTTCGTGCTCATAGTTGTTGTTGGCACTGGCTAATCGCTGTGGTGATGGGCTTACTGCTAAGTGGCTGCCAGCCACAGCGCCCTGCCACCTCACTGGAAACCGTGACCCAGGATGGTGTGCTTAAAATTGGCACCATGTACGGCCGTACCACATTTTATCATGGTAGTGCGGCACCGCTGGGCTTTGAGTATGAGCTGGCGCAAGGATTTGCCGGTTATCTGGGCGTGGAGGCCCAAATTTACCCGTTCTATTCCTATCATGCGTTGATGAAAGAGCTGGCTGCCGGGCGCATTGATGTGGCCGCTGCCGGTGATGCAGTGCCCCAGGCCATCAGTGAGCAATACAAGTTGGGGCCGGTGTATCAGCAGGTCAGCCATAAGCTGGTGTTTTTACAAGGTCAGGTGCGACCGCGCAAATTGGAAGATTTAGACCAGCCGCTGGTAGTGGTCAAAGGCAGCAGCAACGAACAACTGCTCAAGCAGCTCAAAGACAGCCACCCTAATCTGCAGTGGCGTGCCACCGACAACAAAGATACCTGGGAGCTATTAGAGGATGTAGCACAAGGCCGTCTGCCCTACACCCTGGTGGACACCAACACTTTGTCCATGCAACGACGCCGCCATCCGCAATTGAGCATCGGATTTACAGTGGAGCAACTGGTACCCATTGCCTGGATGCTCAATCAGGATGACGATGACTCGCTGCGCGCAGCAGTGATTGAGTATTTTGGCCATATTCAACAATCCGGCGTGTTTAAGTCACTGGAAGATAAATATTTTGGCCATGTTCGGGATTTTAATTATGTGGACACCCGGGCATTCATTCAGGCTGCCAAAACCTCCCTGCCGGATTACGCCCCCTGGTTTCGCCAATTTGCCGGGGACATTGACTGGCGCTTGCTGGCTGCCATGAGTTACCAGGAAAGCCACTGGGATCCCGACGCCACCTCCTACACCGGGGTGCGAGGGTTGATGATGCTGACCCAGGCCACAGCCCGCGAGCTTAATATTAGCTCGCGCGAGGATCCACGCAGCAGCATTGAGGGCGGGGCTCGTTATTTTGAAAAGTTGCTGGGCCGGATTCCGGCCCGGGTGGCGCATCCGGATCGGTTGTGGATGGCGCTGGCGGCTTACAATATCGGCATGGGCCACCTGGAGGATGCGCGCGTATTAACCAAGCAACAAGGTGCCGATCCTGATCTTTGGGTGGATGTGAAGCGCCGCTTGCCGCAGCTTGAACAAAAGCGTTATTACAAAACCACCCGCTACGGCTTCGCCCGGGGCCATGAGGCCCGCCAGTATGTGGAAAATATCCGGCGGTATTATGACACCCTCATCTATCTGGATGAGCACACCCGGTTTTTAACCACAGCACAGGCCGGAACACCTTGAAAAATTGTCATTCAGCCTTAATATTAATCAGGTAACGCAATAAAAAGCTGAACCCTGCATTGGTTCACGAACCTGTTGAAATACACAATAAAATCAGGAGAGTGAATGAAAAGAAATCACTTTATGAGAAACAGAAGCACTTTGAGAAACAATAATCGCCGCCGTCTGATGTTCAAACGGTCTCACCAAAAAATGCTACAGCGCCGTCGTTTGTTTGTTACCAGCGACCTGATTTCCACCCTCAAACCGGTCTCTAATCTGTAGCCCGGCCTGCGGCTTTAGCAGCCTTTTTCTGCGCCCGGCGGGCGGCAAAAAAATCGGATATACAGCGGGCACAGTCGGCTTGCAGCACGCCCCCGGTCAGCGCTGGCTGATGATTTAGCGCCGCATGATCCAACAGTTGCATGGCTGAACCGGCCGCGCCGGTTTTAAGATCATACGCCCCAAATACCACCCTGCCCAACCTCGCATGCACTATGGCACCGGCACACATAGGGCATGGCTCTAAGGTCACGTACAAGGTCGCATCGATAATCCGATAATTAGCCACTGCCCGCGCTGCCTGGCGAATTGCCTGGAGCTCCGCGTGGGCGCTGGGATCATGGTCTCGGATAGGTGAATTAAACCCTTCTGCGATAAGTTGATTGTCTTTCACAATGACTGCGCCCACCGGTACCTCACCGATTTCGCGCGCCTTATCGGCTTGGGCTAACGCCTGCCGCATCCAGTATTCGTCCCATTGCTGCTGGGTATTAAGGCTTGGCGAATCTGGCGAATTTGTGGTGTGATCGTTCATAAAAAAATCGGAAAGCACTAACAATGATTGTCAACTGCTTGATTTATAGTTAGTTAATAACTGGCTGCGGGATTGCATTCAGTTAGATATTGTCGGTGATGACGCTGAATAGTGTAAACCAAAAAATCAGCAAAACCGAGCATTTCCCATTACACTAAAAAGATGACCTGAAAGGAGCAACCGCATGAATGTTACTGCTGTGTTTATTGTTTTTATCGTGGCGATGTCAATTGTTAAACTGGTTGAATTGGTAATGAAAAAACGTCCGGACAGTAAACGCGTCGATGATGGGCAACTTGCCGCCTACCAGCGTCAGATTGATGAGCTCAAAGAGCGTGTGGCCACGCTGGAAGCAATTGTGACTGATGAAAGTTATGAGCTAAAAAAGAAATTCAAAGATCTGGATAACGACAAAGTTGCCTGATCATTAGGCTCCTTCTAGCAAATAACGTTCAGCCCGCTCCACCCGACGCGGTTTACCGGCAATGATCAATACATCCCCGGCGTGCAGGCAGGTATCCGGCTGGGGTGCACTGATTTCCCGCCCATCCCGGCGCAGCCCGCGTATGGACACCCGCATACTGTCCAGGGCCAGTTCCGATAACGTCTGGCCTACACAGGCAGCGTGCCCGGGCAATGCCACTGCATGAATAAATTCCAGTTTGTCTTCGGTGCCATAACTGATTTGGGTGGTTTCGCCCGGATAAAACCCGTGCAGATGGTCATAGCGCCCTTTACGCTCGGCCCGCACTCGCTTGAGGATCCGCGACATGGGCACCCCAGCATAATGGAGCACCTGCGAAATCAACATGAGGTTGCCCTCCTGCACTTCAGGCACCACCTGGGTGGCTCCGGCGGCGTACAGACTTTCCAGCTGATAATCCCGGTTGGTGCGCACCATCACCTGGATCTCTGGCTGAATTTGTCGGGCAGCGTGGATCACGCCGGTGGCCACATCGGGCCGGTCAAAACTGACCAGTAACAGCTTGGCGGTAGCCGCTCCGGCTGATGCCAGAATATCTTTGTTAGCACTGTCACCAAAAATCACCGGTTCACCAGCATTGCGGCTTTCCTGCACCCGCACCGGATCAGCATCAATCACCACAAATTCGACGCCTTCCATCTTTAACAGCCGTGCCACAGACTGGCCGACCCGGCCAAACCCGGCAATAATGACATGCCCGGCCTGCGGCGACACCGCACCGGCAGGCAGATCCGTCAAAGTAGCATGATGGGCAGCGGGCGCCAGGCGGCGGGCAAAGTGCAGGCTATGAGTGACCAGATAAGGGGTGCAGGCCATGCTCAGCACCCCCATGCTGACCAGCAGGGTAGACTGGGTTTGGGTTATCACACCGTACTTGGCGGCCAGTGCAGCGATAACAAAACTAAACTCGCCAATCTGACAGAGTTTAATTCCGGCCGACCAGGCTTCCTGTGGCTCGCAGCGCGCCAGCAAGGCTGCCGCCCGCACCAGGATAATTTTGCATAGCATGATGGCCACCACCCCACCGATGACCAACGGTAAGGCCCCCAGGGTTACACCTATATCCAGCTGCATGCCTACGGTGATAAAAAACAGCCCCATCAGAATGTCGCGAAAGGGCCGGATATCGGCTTCCAGTTGATATTTGTATTGGCTTTCACCCAGCATCATGCCGGCCAAAAATGCACCCAGCGCCATGGATAAGCCAAAGATATAGGTTAAGCCAGCAGCCAGTAACGCCACCAGTATTGTGGTCAGCACGAACAGCTCATCGGTGCGGGTGCGTGCCACCTCGCGAAACAGCCACGGCAGCGCCCATTTACCCACCGACAGTAAAAACACCACTACCACCACACCTTTAACCAGTGCCAGCCCCAGGGCGGTGGTCAGGGCGGTTTGCTGGTCACCGCCTAATAACGGCACGGCAATTAAAAACGGGACCACCGCCAGATCCTGAAATAATAAGATACTGATGGCCAGCTGACTGCGCTGCTGATTGACGATCCCCAGCTCGGTGATTTGTTTGATGACGATGGCAGTGGAGCTTAACGCCAGCATGCCACCGATAATGATGGCCGCTGCCAGCGGCACCTCGAACAACAGCGCCGCACCACAAAAGACAGCCGTGGTGATCACCATCTGGCCCAGGCCTACCCCAAATACCAAACTTCGCATCGCCAGCAGGCGGGGTAAGGAAAATTCCAGTCCAAGGGAAAACAGTAAAAACACGATACCGATTTCGGCCAGCAGGTGCATTTCTTCCGGGTTGGTGAATAGCGCGGTCACGTCAGGGCCGGCCACCACCCCCGCCACCAGATAGGCCAGAATCGCTGGTAGCCGCAACCGCCGGAATATCGCCAGCAGGGCGACAGCCAATGACATCAGGATCACAATTTGGGCTAAACCACTGTCTTGCACTGCGCCACCCTTTGTTTGTTACCGCGTTTACTTATATCCATCGCTTTTAGTTGCCTGGCCGTCTACGCCTATTCAATGAGTTCGACTTTAGTTGCAACTTTTTTGCTATGGGCATGCAATTTGCTTTTTTAATCATAAAAACAGCATATGCGCGCAAAACGGCAATTTTTTGACAGCGCCTTTGCGGACAACATTGCCATCAGATGGCCCAGGTACAAAGGCACCGACTATGGATCTTATACATTCTGCCCTACACAGCCCGGCTCCAACGCCGTCCTTTAGCTATAGCACGCCTACCACCGAGTTAAGCGCGTCACAGTTGCAGGTGTTTGTCAGCCGCTTGTTGTCGACCATGGAGCTGCCAAAACTGTGTTCCCTCTACCACCGGCAGCTAGGCTATTATCTACCGCTGCAGGCGATAAATCTGTCCAGCATCGACCCACGCATGTTGTATGGCGAACAGGTGGCGCTGAATCCTCAGGGACTACGTCTCGACCGCCAGCTAGGCAGCAGTGGTTCACTGGTGCCGGATCATCCTGTTTTATATTACTTTACACGATCTTTAGGCCTTGGCGAGGTGAATTTGCTCGACCAGTTGCATGCACTGTTCGCCCAGCAACTTAAGCAGGCACTGGCGTTTACCCAGCTAAAACAGCTGGCGACCAAAGATACCCTGACCGGCCTGGGAAACCGTACTGGTTTTAACGAAGCCAGCACCCGCCTGATCAGCCGCGCCATTCGCTATGGTGAAGCCTTTTCCCTGCTGGTTATCGATTTGGATAATTTTAAGCAGGTTAACGACACCCAGGGGCATCAGGAAGGCGACGTCGTATTAGAAAAAGTGGCCGGTTTGTTAGCCAGTTCGCTGCGCGGTGAAGATGAGGCATTTCGCTTTGGTGGCGATGAATTTTGCTGCTTGCTGGATTGTGTCTCTGACCAGTGCATCGACATGGTGGCCGGGCGCATCCAACAACAGATTGGCCAGGATGGCTTACTGCAGCGGCGTAATGTCTCCTGTAGCATTGGCGGTGCCACCTACCGTGCCGGCGATGATATCAACAGCCTGTTTGATCGCGCCGATGGGGCGTTATACGATGTTAAACTTACCGGCAAAAATGCGTACCGTGCTGCCTGACCTACCGGCAGCGCATTGCCGCTGGCGATTACACCAGAGTAACTTTTAGTGATACTGGCGCGTCCCAGCAATATTTGACCTCATCGGCTAAAATTACGGCCACCGGCTGATCGTCGATAAATACCACCGGGCAGTGGGCTCGCTGCCAGGCCGGCACCTGCCATTGCCGCATCCAGTCTTTCAATTTTTTTGACACCCCCTGGCGTTGCAGCCGCAAGGTTACAGCCGGCATATTGCTTTGGATCTGAACCGTCTGATTGACGGTAAATGCCCGAATGAGCCAGGGCTCCGTCAGCGTATTATGCGCTGCAACAGCCTGCGGCGTATCCGGCGGTAGCGGTTTATCCACCACCCAATAAAGATGGTTAAATGCCCGGCGAATGCTGGCCTTATCAAGCGTAACCTGAGGCTGGCTATCGGAACGGGCATGCAGCATGCGCTCAATTTCTGCCAGCCGCTGCGCACTGGGTGGCCGGCCCCCGCATTGTTGGATCCAGCTACGCAGCACCTGACGTTGCCAGGCGGCGGATAAGGTAACTAATTTACCAATAGCCAGAATATTGCCAGAGCTGACAGCAGCCAAATGTTCGGCAGAGGTCTCCTCCAACAGAGCCTGTTGCTCGGCACACAACCGGGCACTGCGCGACACCGTTTTGGCCACCGCCGGCCAGCGCTGTTTTAACAGCGGCACAACGCGATGGCGTAAAAAATTACGCTCATGACGCTCATCCTGGTTTGAGCCATCTTCAATCCAGGCTAGCCCGGCTGCGTTGGCCAGGCCCTCAATCTCACTACGACTCACATCCAGCAAGGGGCGCAAGGTAGCAACCTGTTGCCGCCACTGGACCGGTGCCATCCCAGCCAGGCCGGCTGGTCCGCTGCCCCGCTTGGCTTGAAGTAAAAAGGTTTCTAACTGGTCATCCTGGTGCTGGCCCAGGACCAGAGCAGCCTGTTGTTGGTGGCACAGGCTAAATAACCGGGCATACCGGGCGTCCCGGGCATTGGCTTCAAGGCTGGTACGGGAGGAGCGCGTAACAGTGACTGCATGCGCTGAAAAGGGAATATCTAACTGAGCACACACCTGCGCACAATGTTGTTGCCAGTCATCGGCCGCGGTTTGCAGGCCATGATGAATATGCACAGCGTGCACCGGCGGCAGTGATTCAGCCTGGGCCAGCGCATGCAGTAAAACGGTAGAGTCTACGCCCCCGCTAAAGCCGACGATCAGCTGACGGGGGGCAGGCTTGCACTGCGCCAGATGATGGCGCAGCGAGGATTGGATGTGGCGAAGCAGCGCCTGGTGTTCACTGTCCACGCGCTAACCTGAAGTATGGCTTAGCAGTAACCAAACGACATCAGCCGCTCGTAGCGTTCCTGCATCAGGGTTTCGGTATCCAGGCTTTGCAACTGGCTAAGCTGTTGCTTAAGCGTGGCTTTGAGATTCGCTGCCATGCCGTCATAATCACGGTGGGCTCCACCTAGCGGCTCATCTACAATAGAATTGATCAGGCCCAACTCTTTGATCTGACGAGCGCTTACGCCCATGGCCTCGGCTGCCTGGGGCGCTTTATCAGCACTTTTCCATAGGATGGATGCACACCCTTCCGGCGAGATCACCGAATAGGTCGAGTATTGCAGCATGTTGACGCGATCGCCGACCCCGATGGCCAGTGCCCCGCCAGAGCCACCTTCGCCAATCACGGTACATACGATTGGCACACGGAGTTCTGACATTTCCAGCAGATTGCGCGCAATCGCTTCGCTTTGACCGCGCTCTTCCGCGCCAACGCCCGGATACGCTCCCGGTGTGTCAATCAGGGTCACGATGGGCAGATTAAAGCGCTCGGCCATTTTCATCAGACGCAATGCTTTGCGATATCCTTCGGGCTTTGGCATGCCGAAGTTACGTTTGACCTTTTCGTGGGTGTCGCGGCCTTTTTGATGGCCAATCAGCATGATAGGCTGATCATCTAGCATAGCAGGGCCGCCAATAATGGCTTTGTCATCGGCAAATGCACGATCGCCGCAAAGTTCATCGAATTCGGTGAATATCCGGCCCACATAATCTTGAGTATACGGGCGCATCGGGTGCCGGGCCAGCTGGGAAATCTGCCAGGCGCCCAGATCAGAAAAAATCTTTTTCGTCAGCTCGGCACTTTTGCCCTGCAGGCGGGTGATCTCTTCTTCAATACCAACGTCGAATTCGCCGCTTTGATTGACCAACCGCAGCTCTTCAATTTTTGCTTCTAAGTCAGCTATCGGTTGTTCAAATTCCAAAAACTGTATATTCATTGTGTGTCCTATTATTACTGCCTTTCACCCCGGTCAGGCTAATGGTAACTCAAGGTAACAGCCTGTTCCCCCAGGCACTGCTTGAGCTCATGCAGCAACTGGTCTTCCGGTGTGACATACCATTGGGCGCCACAGCTGAGTGTTGCCTCTGCGTCCTGGTGTACAACATGCAATTCAACCGGGCAACTGCCGCCGTTGAATTGCTGCAAAATTTGCTGCAACGCGGTGAGCTTGTCTGTTTGCCACTGCTGTGCTTCGATCTGCAGTGAAAGTGCGCGCGCATTTCGTTCTCGCGCCTGCACAATGTCCATAGCATCCCGGGCGGTGATTGTATTGCCCCCGGAGAAATCATCAAAGCTGACCTGTCCTTTTATCAGCAAAATTCGGTCTGTTTCAAGGATACTTTCATACTGTTCGAACATATCCGGGAAAAAGCGTACATCCATTCTGGCACTTTTATCATCCAGTGTCACAATGGCCCAGCGTTTACCCCGTTTATTGGACAGCACCCGCACACTGAGCACCAGCCCCACCGCACTGGCCAGATGGTCTTTGCCAGTAGGCCGCAAATCCACCAGGCGGCCGTCGGTATAATGCCGAATTTCCTTGGCATACTGATTGATTGGGTGGCCGGTCAGATACAAACCTAGGGTGTCTTTTTCGCCTTCCAGCCAGACTTTTTCCGGCCACGGCGGCACATCAGCAAACGCCTGCTCCACTTCTTCCGGCTCGGTGGTCAGCAGCCCAAACATGTCGGACTGGCCAAAGGATTCAGCTTTGGCGTGCTGGTCAGCGGCTTTTATCGCCTCGGGCAAAGTGGCCATGATCGACGCACGATCGGGGCCTAATGTATCCATAGCCCCGGCCAGTACCAGCTTTTCCAGTACCCGCTTATTGACCCGCTTGATGTCCACCTTAGCACAAAAATCAAACAGATCTGTAAACTTACCGCGATTTTCCCGGGCTTCGATGATGGCTTCAATCGGTCCTTCACCCACCCCTTTTATCGCACCAATGCCGTACACAATACGACCCTTTTGGTCGACGGTAAATTTATGCCGGCCAGCATTTAAATCAGGCGGTAAAATTTCCAGGCCCATGCGCTGGCATTCATCCACCAGCGTTACAATTTTGTCGGTGTTGTCCATATCCGCCGACATGACCGCAGCCATAAATTCCGCCGGATAATGTACCTTGAGCCACAGTGTCTGGTACGACACCAGCGCGTAGGCTGCCGAGTGCGATTTGTTAAATCCGTAACCTGCGAATTTTTCTACCAGGTCGAAGATTTTCATAGCCAGATCCGGGTCGATATTATTTTCTTTCGACCCCTGGGCAAACACCTCACGCTGTTTGGCCATCTCTTCGGGTTTCTTTTTACCCATAGCCCGGCGCAATAGATCGGCGCCACCTAGCGAATAACCGGCCATTTCCTGGGCGATCTGCATGACCTGTTCCTGATACAGGATGATGCCGTAGGTGGGCTCCAGGATAGGCTTTAAGCAATCGTGTTGATAACTGGCATCCGGATAAGAAATTTCTTCGCGACCATGTTTACGGTCGATAAAGTTATCTACCATGCCTGATTGCAGCGGTCCGGGACGGAACAGGGCCACCAGTGCGATGATATCTTCAAAGCAGTCTGGTTTAAGGCGTTTGATCAGCTCTTTCATACCGCGGGATTCGAGCTGGAATACCGCGGTGGTTTCAGCATTTTGCAAGGTGCGGAAGCTTTTGCCGTCTTTTAACGGAATGGCGGTGATATCGATTTTTTTGCCAGTGTTTTCGGCAATCATATCGATAGCCCACTGAATGATGGTCAGCGTTCGCAGGCCCAAAAAGTCGAATTTGACCAGGCCGGCGGTTTCCACATCGTTTTTATCAAACTGGGTAACCGGGTTATTACCTTCATCATCACAGTATAAAGGCGCAAAGTCGGTGATGGTGGTGGGCGCGATAACCACCCCGCCGGCATGCTTACCAGCATTTCGGGTCACCCCTTCTAGAATGCGCGCCATATCGATGAGATCTTTGACCTCTTCATCATCGTGATATAGCTCCGGCAGGCGCGGCTCCACATCAAACGCTTTTTCCAGGGTCATCCCCGGATCAGACGGGATCAGTTTCGAGATCCTATCGACAAAGCCGTACGGGTGGCCCAGCACCCGGCCCACATCGCGTACTACCGCCTTGGCGGCCATGGTACCAAAGGTGATGATTTGCGACACCGCCTGCCGACCATACAGCTCCGCGACGTGGTCGATAACCTCATCGCGTCGGTCCATACAAAAGTCGACGTCAAAATCCGGCATTGATACCCGCTCGGGGTTCAAAAAACGCTCGAAAAGCAGGTCAAACTCTAGCGGGTCGAGGTCGGTGATTTTTAATGCGTAGGCCACCAATGACCCGGCACCCGAACCCCGTCCCGGTCCCACCGGAATTTCATGATCTTTACTCCACTGGATAAACTCCATCACGATCAGGAAGTAACCTGGAAAGCCCATCTGGTTAATCACGCCTAGTTCAATCTCTAAGCGTTCGTCATAGGGCGGGCGTTTGGCTGCGCGCTCGGCTTCATCAGGAAAGATAAAGGCCAGGCGTTCTTCCAACCCTTCCTGCGAGCGTTTAACCAAAAAGTCTTCGGTGGTCATGCCGCCGGTAGGAAACTGCGGCAAAAAGTATTCGTTCAGGCGCACTGTCACATTACAGCGCTTGGCAATCTCGACGGTATTTTCAATCGCCTCAGGAATATCGCTGAACAGCTCGACCATTTCTTCGGCACTGCGCAAATATTGCTGATCACTGTATTTTTTCGGCCGACGGACATCGTCCAGCGTATAGCCATCATGGATAGATACCCGGATTTCATGGGCATCAAAACCTTCCTGACTGACAAAACACACCTCATTGGTGGCCACCACCGGTAGCCCACGCTCGTCGGCCAGTGCCACCGCCTGGTGCAAATAATCTTCTTCCCCGGCGCGCCCGGTGCGGATCAGCTCTATATAAAAGCGGTCAGCAAAGTGCGTGGTATAAAAGTCCAGGGTTTCATCGATCAATTTAGGGTTGTTTTTGGCCAGGGCCAGACCAACATCGCCCTGCTGGGCGCCGGAAAGGATCAACACGCCTTCGGCGTGCTCTGCCAGCCATTCCTGTTGAATGGCCGCGCGGTGTGACACATGTCCGCGCAGATAAGCTTTGGAAATCAATACCGTGATATTGTTGTAGCCGGTATTGTTCATGGCCAGCAGGGTCAGGCGAAATGGCTCATCGCCAAAGGCTTCATTGGTGACCCAAAAATCGGTGCCGATGAGGGGCTTAATCCCGCGCCCGTGGCAGCCGGAATAAAATTTTACCAGCCCGCACATGTTCATCTGGTCGGTCAGGGCCACCGCCGGCATATTCATGGCCGACACTTTGTCTAAGATAGGGTTGATTTTGTTCAACCCGTCCATCATCGAAAAATCGCTGTGCACCCGCAGGTGAATAAAAGGCGATGTCATAACAACCTTTGAAAACTGTGTGTTTATTTAACCAGAAGTGCCTGAACCGGCTTGAAGCTCTTACGATGACAGGCCAGCACGCCATGTTCGGCCAGCGCGGCAAAGTGGGCTTTGGTGGGATACCCTTTATGGCCGGCAAAACCATATTGCGGGAACTCATTATCCAGCGCAAGCATATCATTGTCCCGCTCGACTTTGGCTAAAATCGATGCGGCGGAGATTTCGGCGTGCAGGGCGTCGCCCTTAACCACGGCTTCGCTGGGGTATGGCCATTCCGGCAGGCGGTTGCCATCCACATACACAAAATCCGGCTGCACAGACAGATTAACCACGGCCCGGTGCATAGCCAGCATGGTGGCATGCAAAATATTCAGCTGATCGATTTCATCCGGCGTGGCACGGCCAAAAGCCCAGGCCAGCGCCTGCTCTTTAATTTGCGCGGCTAAACTTTCGCGTTTTTTTGCTGACAATTTTTTTGAATCGGTCAGGCCGGCAATCGGGCGTGCCGGATCCAGAATCACCGCTGCGGTGACCACATCACCCACCAACGGCCCACGGCCGACTTCGTCGACCCCGGCAATATGCTTACTCATGAATTAAATCCAGTACAGCTTGGGCAGACTGTTTGTCTGCATCTTGTTTAAGCTCGCTGTGCAAGGCACAGAAGGTGTTGACCAGGGCCTGATTGTCGCTGTCCAGATAGGACACCAGCAGCTTACTCATGGTGTGCGGATTGACGTCCTCCTGCAACAGCTCAGGGATCAGCTGACGTCCGGCCAGCAAATTGGGTAGTGTGAAAAACGGCGCCTTATACAATTTTTGCATGATGCGATAGGTCAAGCCCGACATCTTATATGCAGCTACCATGGGCCGTTTACACAACATGGCCTCAAGAGTAGCCGTGCCGGAGGCCAGCAAAATCGCGTCGGATGCAATCATGGCATCGCGGGCCTGGCCGCGCAGCAGGCGGATTTGCCCGCTTTGATACGCCTCACCGGCATGTTGTTGCAGATATTCATCAATCACCGTATAGCGATGCTGGTTGGCTGCCGGGATCACAAATTGGCACCCTGCTCGCTGACGGCTGACTGCTTTGATGGTGTCGACAAATACCGGTAATAAGGTTTTGATTTCCCCGGCCCGGCTGCCTGGCAAGACTGCCAGCACAGGGCCGTCCTGCTGCAGCGCTAGCGCCTGGCGCGCGGCCCCCTGGTTGGGATTCATCGGCACTGCATCAGCCAACGTGTGGCCGACAAACCGATAAGGCACCTGATATTTTTGATACACCTGGGCTTCAAAGGGAAACAAGCCCAGCACACAGTCCGCCGCGCGAGCGATTTTGTGAATACGCTTTTCACGCCAGGCCCATACGGTGGGGCTGACATAGTGCACGGTTTTAATACCCTGTTGTTTAAGCGCGGTTTCCACCCGTAGATTAAAATCCGGCGCATCCACCCCGATAAAGATATCGGGTGGATTTTGGGTAAAGTGGGTAATCAGGGCATTTTTGACTTTTAAGATCGCCGGCAGATGGGACAGCACTTCCACCAGGCCCATCACCGACAGGGTTTCCATATCAAATAAGGAGTGGCAGCCGGCAGCAACCATATGCTCACCACCGATGCCTTCAATAATGGCGTCGGGATGACGACGTTTGAGTTCAGCAATCATGCCGGCGGCCAGCACGTCACCTGACGGCTCGCCTGCCACAATGCCTATGCGCAAGGGATGCCCGGCCATGGCTTAGCGAATAATGCCGCGTTCAGCCTGTTCCAAAAAGCGCACCATGGTGGCCACTTCCGGGTGTTGGGCCTGAGCGTCCTGGAGTTTTTCGATGGCTTCATCGACGGTATTATTGGCCCGATAGATGGTGCGGTAGGCGCGTTTGATGGCCATAATGGCGTCGCTGCTAAAGCCACGGCGGCGCAGCCCTTCAGAATTAATTCCGGCCGGCACATTTTTTTGCCCGTTGACCATTACAAAAGGTGGCACATCCCGCAGCACAATAGCGCCGGCACCCACAAAAGCGTGATCGCCAACTTTGCCAAACTGATGAATCGCTGCACCACCGCCAAAGATCACATAATCGCCCAGAGTCACGTGGCCAGCCAGCGAGACATTGTTGGCGAGGATATTGTTATCGCCTAGAATGCAATCATGCGCCACATGGGCATTGATCATTAGCAGGTTACCGGAGCCCATCTTGGTCAGGCTGTTATCCTGAATGGTGCCGCGATGCACAGAGCTGCCTTCGCGAAACACATTGTTATCGCCAATTTCCAGCTCGGTGGGCTCACCGGCGTATTTTTTGTCCTGACAATCTTCGCCGATGGAGCAAAACTGAAAAAATCGATTACCTTTGCCAATGCGGGTCGGCCCTTTGATAACCACGTGGCTTTCTAAAATACAGTCGTCACCAAGCTCGACATTATCGCCGATATAGCAAAACGGGCCAATCTTTACGTTGTTGCCTATTTTGGCGCTTTCGGCGATCACTGCGGTAGAATGAATCACGTTAAACCATCTCTCTGATTGCACACATGAACTCTGCACTGCACACATTTTCGTTATCAACGCTTGCAGTACCTTTGAACTTCCAGATCCCCCGGCGTTCTTTGACTAAGCAGACATCAAATTCCAGCTTATCACCGGGTACAACCGGCCGCTTGAAGCGCGCGCAGTCGATACCTGCATATAAGTATAATTTGTCAGACTTGCCCATGGTCTTAAAGCCTAGCACACCGGCTGCCTGCGCCATCGCTTCTAAAATCAGCACCCCTGGAAAAATGGGTCGGCCCGGAAAATGCCCGGTAAAGCACGGCTCATTCATGGTGATATTTTTATACGCTTTAATAGACTCACCAATTTGATAATCGGTAACGCGATCAACCAATAAAAACGGATATCGGTGCGGAAGTAGTTCCAGTATTTCCTGGATATCAATTGTGTTGAGTGAATTGGCCAAAAGTCTCTCCTATGCCACTGACCGCTGCATCTGGCAAGCGGTTGCCGTCGTTATCTGAGGGATTACCTGGGGTGGGACTGGCTGTGTACTCTTTGTCGAGACTGCCGTTTGCGCGGCCGTCGCACCGAATGCACAACTTCCCAGATCGTCTTTGTAAGTGGCGGCAACCATACGCGTTTTAACGCAAAAAACAAGTCAGACCAACGTGCACGGCACCCTGAGCTGACCTGTTTTTTAAAGTATTGCTAATTGTAAACAGGCGCACCTGCCAAATCAATTAGTTAGTCTTTTTCACCTGTTCCAGCACTTGTTCCGAAATATCGAACTGTTCTTTGGTGAAAGACACTGCGCCTGACGTCAGAACCAGGTCGTAGTCGCCTTTTTGCGCAACATTGTTAATCGCCTGTTTGATCAGACCCAGTAATTTGTTGCGTTCTTCGTTGCTACGACGCTGAATGTTCTGTTGCAGCGGCTGACCTTTTTCGGCCAGTTGCTCACGCACATTCTGGATTTTTTGCTGCAGTTCCTGCTTTTCCTGCTCGCTCATAGTGGCGGCGTCACGCTGAAGGCGCTCGGCAAAGAACTGGCCATCTTTTTGCAGTTGATTCACTGCATCAATCTGGTCTTTAAATTCCATTTGAATGGTGTTTTGAATTTCAGCGGCCTGAGGCATTGCCTGAAACACGCTTTGTACATCTACAACGCCAATTTTTTGCTCAGCCATGGCTGAACCGCTAACCAGCGCACTTCCTAACATTGCGGTTGCAACAAAATGTTTTGCCAACTGTTTCAAGGTGAGCTCCTTTTATAATTATTTATTCGACAGTGTTGTCAGGTTCAAAATTAAAATGTTTGTCCGATATTAAAGGTAAAGAATCTTGCATCGTCACCTTCACGTTCCTGGATACTCTTGGAGAAGCTAAAGACCATGGGGCCCATCGGTGAAATCCATTGTACAGATAAACCGGCGGAACTACGATACTGCTTCCAGTCTGAATAGTCCAATAATCGGCCACTCTGTAGATTAGGTTGCTCAAGGTCTTTGTAGCGATCGTAATCAAACTCGGTGTCCCACACGTTACCAATATCAAAAAAGACACTGGTGCGTACAGACGAATCCATCTCTTCATCCACAAATGGCGTGGGTACAATTAACTCCACCCCGCCCAGGGCCATCGCATTACCACCCATGGAACGCTGTGAGACATTAATTTGGGCGTTACTACCGGTGCCCGGGTAAACTTCCCCATCCGGGCCCGTCAGGCTTGAGCCTGGAAACAGCTGGATTCCGCGCGGGCCAACCGTGTTGTTTTCAAAACCACGCAGAGTATCGGCACCACCGGCGGTGAAGTTTTCGGTAAATGGCAGGATCTGGTCGCTGCCATTTTTATCGCCGTAACCGTTACCATAACCTAAGCGCAAACGAGCCAGAACCGACCAGCGCTGGTCACGAGACAGCGGAAAATAAAACTTAGTATCCAATACCGATTTGAAATAATTTACATCGGAATTAGGCGTGGTAATGCTAAAGGTTGCTCGCTGCGACGAGCCCGCGGTGGGGAACAAGCCACGGTTAAGCGTATTGCGGCTCCAGCTTACACTGGCCAGGTAGCTGTCATATTTCACCGGGGCTGCTGGATCCGCGCCACGGAACTGATTATAAAATTGTTCGGTTTGCTCAAAGAATCCGGTGTTGAACAGTTCAACATTGGAATAGGTCATGCCAAAGTTGATGCGGTTAATCTCATCAATGGGATAGCCGGCATTGGCACCCACCGACCAGCGCTTAGAGTTATACTGGATAACGTTAAAGTCAGAGCCATCAAACTCGCTGTAACCGATAGAGCCACCCAGACTGATACCGTCGATGGTAAAGTAAGGGTCGTTATAGGTCAGCTGCGCTGATTTTTGATACGACACCGTGCTTAAGTTCAAGCCCACACGCTTACCGGTACCTAAGAAGTTATCCTGCTGGATCCCCGCCTGTAAGCTTAGTTTGGTGCGGTCGCCGTAGCCGATACCGGCATTAAATGAGCCCGACGGCTGCTCTTCTACCATAAAGTCCACATCGACCTTGTCTTCCTCGCCCGGGATGCGGGTTGTTTCAAACTCGATATCCTTCATGTAGGTCAGACGTGACAGCTGGTTTTTGGAAGACTCCAACAGGTTGTTAGATAACCAAGCCCCTTCCATCTGATTCACATTCTGGCGCAACACTTCATCAGCTGTCACAGTGTTGCCTTTAAAGTTGATGCGGCGCACATAAATCCGCTTGCCCGGGTCTACTGACAACGTCAGTTTGACCGTTTTATCTTCGTCATTGATTTCTGGTACCGTAGTGACTTCCGGATAGGCATACCCAAAGCGGCCCAGATATTTAGAAATAAATTCTTCGGTGTAAGTGACTTCAGCCTGGTTATACAGTTCGCCTTCGGTCAGCGGCAGCACCTTGGCAATATAATCTTCGTTGCCCAGCAGGTCGCCTACCAGCTCCACGCCGGAGATGGTGTACTGTTCGCCTTCAGACACATTCAGCGCTATATAAATGCCTTCTTTTTCTGGCGTCATCGACACCTGGGTCGAGTCGATATTAAAGCGCAGATAGCCGCGGTCCAGATAATGGTTACGCACAGTTTCCATGTCACCCTGCAGTGTTTGTTGCTGGTAGCGGGTTTCAGACAAAAAGTCCCACCATGGCGTATCAAACTGCAGCTCCAGATTTTCCATCAGCTCATCGTCGGAAAATTCCTGATTGCCGACAATGTTGATCTGACGAATTTCAGCTGCGTCGCCTTCTTCGAACAATAATTTCAGATCCACACGGTTACGTGGCAGTGGCGTCACAATGGCTGATACATCGGCATTGTACTTACCAATGCTGTAGAAAAAGTCTTTCAGGCCATTTTCCATTGAGGTCAGTACGGTACGGTCGAGGGGCTCACCCACCCGGATGCCGTTGCCGTCCAGGCTTTCATTCAGCTGTTCATCTTTGATGTCATCATTACCTTCAAAAATGATGTTACTGATGGTTGGCCGTTCGGCCACTTTGATCACCAGGGTGTTGCCGTCACGCAGCACTTCCACACTTTCAAAGTGGGTGGAGGAATACAGTGAACGGATCGCCTGGGCAACCCGGAATGAATTGAGCTGGTCGCCAACCTCGATGGGCAGATAAGTCAGCGCCGCCCCCAGGGCGACCCGTTGTAAGCCTTCTACCCGAATATCTTCGACGACGAACTGAGTTTGTGATGTTGCCGCGTTGGCTAAGCTAGCACTGGAGGCAATCACTCCGGCTGCTACTAACTGTCTTAACTTCATCTATTCTTTTTATCCTGCGCCGCGTTGCTGTGTTTGTCGTATCGTAATCTAGCGCTACATCTACGAGGCGATGCGGCTAATATCGTTAAAGATGGCAATACCCATGATCATAAGCAGTACTACCCCTCCGATTCTGAATCCCCATTCCTGCACAGCTTCTGAGACAGGCTTGCCGGTAAATAATTCAATGGTGAAATACATTAAATGTCCACCATCAAGCATCGGCAAAGGGAGCAGGTTGATAATGCCCAAATTGACACTGATCAACGCCAGAAAGCTCAGAAAATACACTAGCCCATACCCTGCGCTGATTCCCGCGCCCTGAGCAATGGATATGGGGCCACTTAAATTGTTTAGCGATACATCGCCGGTCACCAGCTTTCCGATCATGGAAAAGCTCAGCGTGATCAACCGCCAGGTTTTATCCGCTGCATTGGCCATTGCCTCCACCGGCCCATATTGGTGGGTGAAGATATATTCTGGTGGCCAGGGTTCTAATTGTGGGCTGACACCCAGGTAACCAGTCTGACCCTGTTCGGTGTCGCGCCGGGCGATGGTGGCATTAATAGTACGCTGTTGTCCATCCCGATCCCGGGTAATTGACACCGTTTGCCCCGGCATCTCGGCAATTTTGGCCACCAGGGCCGACCAGTCATCAATTGGCTTGCCATCAAAGGCCACCAGGCGATCCCCTACTGCCAAACCAGCCTGAGCCGCCGGGCTATCCGGGGCTACCACAGCCAGGGTCAGCGTGGCAGCAGGCCGAAACGGCGTGATCCCCAGGCTGCCTAAAGCAGACTCTTTTTCCGGGTCAAAGTTCCAATCCTTAGTATCCAGGGTGCGGGTTTGAGTTTCCCCCGCGGATGTTTGTAAGGTCACCGGCACGCTGGATTTGCCAATGTACGAGACCAATTCCAGGTTCACCGCTTCCCAGTCTGCAGTGCTGCGCGAGCCGACTGCGGTGATTTGCGCATCGCTGGTCAGCCCGGCCTGGGCACTGATAGAAGCCGGCGCCACTTCGCCGATTACCGGCTTTACAGTTTGCAGGCCAATCAAGTTCATGACAAACAATGCCACAACGGCAAATAAAAAATTCACCCCGGGCCCGGCAGCAATAATGGCCATACGCTGGCCTACCGGTTTATTGTTAAACGCTTTGTGTTTAAGATGCTCAGGGACGGTATCCACACGCTCATCGAGCATGCGCACATAGCCGCCTAAAGGGATGGCTGCCACCGCAAACTCGGTGCCGTGTTTATCGGTACGACGCCAGAATGGTTTGCCAAAACCAATGGAAAAACGTTGAACATGCACCCCGCATTTGCGGGCAACATAAAAGTGGCCCCACTCATGCACAGCCACAAGGATCCCCAGCGCAACAATAAATGCTCCCAGGCTCCATAAAAACGACATCACGCTGATAAACCTCTTATCACCGCCTGGGCGGTGGCCCGGGCGAGTCTGTCCTGCTCAAGAATTTGTTGGAGTGTGGAAACACTGATAGGTTCCATCTGTTGCAGCGTTTGCTCATTCACCCGGGCAATGTCGCAAAAGCGGATTTGCTCATTTAAAAAGGCTGCCACGGCCTCTTCGTTGGCAGCATTCAGCCGCGTGGTAGCGGCCTGGCCTTCTTTACAGGCGTCAATGGCCAGCTGTAAATTTGGATAGCGCTGCGGGCACGGCGTGGAAAAGGTCAGATCGGCTAACTGAGCAAAATCCAGCGGCGCCACACCGGCATCGATGCGCTCCGGGTAGGCCAGCCCATAGGCGATCGGGGTGCGCATATCCGGGTTGCCTAATTGGGCAATCACCGAACCATCCACATACTGCACCATCGAATGGATAGTGCTTTGCGGATGTAATACCACCTGGATCTGGTCAGCCCGGGCACCAAACAGCCAGCACGCTTCAATAAACTCTAAGCCTTTATTCATCATGGTGGCCGAATCGACGGTAATTTTACGCCCCATCGACCAGTTGGGATGACTGCAGGCTTCATCCACGGTAATGCTGGCAAAACTGTCCAGGGGGCGAGTTCGAAACGCGCCACCGGAACCGGTCAGTAAGATACTGTTAATACCTGATTCAGGTAACTGCCCATACTCAAAGCTGGCTGGCAGACACTGAAAAATCGCGTTGTGTTCGCTGTCAATGGGCAAAATGGTCGCTTGCGACTGGCGCGCGGTTTCCATAAACAAAGCACCTGACATCACCAGCGCTTCTTTATTGGCCAGTAACACGCGCTTGCCGGCACGCACCGCAGCCAGGGTAGGAATTAGCCCGGCCGCACCAACGATGGCTGCCATGACCGCATCCACTTCGGGTGCGCTGGCAACATCTTCCAACGCCTGGGGACCACACAGAATTTCTGACGCCAGCTGCATCTGGCGGGCCAGTTCACAGGCTTTGACGTACTGACTGTCACAAGCCAGCACCACATAGCGGGCGGCGCACTGCTGCGCCTGTTCCAATAAACGCTCAATCTGCTGATGACCGGTAATGGCAAACACCCGGTATTTGTCCGGGTGGCGATTGATAACATCTAACGTACTGCAGCCAATGGAGCCGGTGGCCCCAAGAATCGTTACCGTTTGCATCATGCCATCCAGGTTACATAACAAAATGCAAAGACTGGAAAGGCAGCGGTCAGGCTATCGATACGGTCTAATACGCCGCCATGGCCAGGCAGCAATTTACCACTGTCTTTAATACCGGCGCAGCGTTTCAGCATGCTTTCATTTAAATCCCCTAAGGCTGAAACAGCAACTGTAATACCGCCAATCAACAGATGCAGCCAGATACGTGACGGTTCCACCTGATAATGCAGAGCAGCAAAAGCGATGATAGCGGTCGAGGCTGCCACGCCGCCTAACAGGCCTTCCAGCGTCTTACCCGGTGACACATTAGGGCGCAGCTTGTGCCGGCCGAATTTGACACCTACGAAAAATGCACCGATGTCGGCGGCCCAGACAATCCCCAGCACATAAAAAATCAGTGAGGAGCCGTAGAAAGGGTCAACATCATGCAAACTGGTACGCAGGCTCACCACTGCAACCCAGGTAGGAATCAACGTGAGCGCGCCAAAGACCACGCGAATTCGTTTGCTGTTGCGCCAATAAATTGAATAACGGGGGTAGGCAATGATCATGGCCAGAGATACCAGCCACCATACCGCAGATAGCGCCAGGATAAGATGATACAACCAGTGGATCTGGCCCTGATGCCAGATTTTGTTGACATCAACAATCAGCGAGAGGCCCACACAGCTGACAAAAGCAGCCAGCATCAGCAGTGCTTTTTGCGGGCGTTGTGCGATGCCTGACATGTTGGCCCATTCATAGGCGCCCAGTGCCACCACCGCCGCAATAGCCATCTGAAACCACCAGATGGGCAACGATAAAATAGCTATCAGCGCCAGCGGCGCCAGGATTAACGCAGTGATAATTCGTTGTTTAAGCATGAGTGGCTTGATGGCTCCTTGTTGTCAGCCTGATTTCTGGCAACTCTGACAGTTAACTAGGCGAAACACTTACCTGTTCACCGGTCAGACCAAATCGCCGCTGGCGTGCTTTGAAATCTTCAACCGCGGCCGCAAATACCGACTCGTTAAAGTCCGGCCACAGCACGTCAGTAAAGTAGAGTTCGGCATAAGCACATTGCCACAGTAGAAAGTTACTGATGCGCTGCTCTCCGCCGGTGCGGATCAACAGATCCAGTTCGGGCAACTGGGCGGTGGAGATATACTGGCCAAACACCGTTTCATCCACATCATCCAAGCGTTGTTCGCCATCGATCACCGCCTTCGCCATCTGCCGGGCAGCATGGGTGATGTCCCAGCGCCCACCATAGTTGGCCGCAATGTTGAGTACCAAGGCCGTGTTGTCCTGGGTCAGTGATTCGGCTTTGGCAATCTTGCTGCGCAACTTGTCATCAAAAGCCGATGTATCACCAATGACTTTAAGACGCACCCCGTTCTTATTCAGCCGTTTTACTTCGTTGTTCAACACCAGGTTAAATAACTCCATTAACACACTGACTTCTTCTTCGGGGCGCTTCCAGTTTTCGCTGCTAAAAGCGAACAAGGTAAGCGATTCAATTCCCGACTCGCGCGCAAAGCGAACCACTGAGCGCACAGATTCGACCCCGGCTTTATGGCCAAAGGTACGAATTTTTCCTTTTTTCTGCGCCCAGCGTCCATTGCCATCCATGATGATGGCAACATGGCGAGGCCCGTCGACATCGGGCTGAACCGGCGCGGGCTGAGCTGATTGAAACCGCTTCGATAACATGGCTGAGGTTAAACTTCCATTAACTCTTTTTCTTTTACCACCAGCATCTCATCCACTTTTTTGACAAAATCATTGGTCAATGTCTGGATGTTTTCTTCTGCTGCACGGCTCTCATCTTCACTGATATCTTTGTCTTTCAGCAAATCTTTGACATCGCCATTGGCATCACGACGAATATTGCGGATCGCGACCCGGGCTTGCTCTGCTTCTGCGCGAACCACTTTAATCAGGTCTTTACGACGCTCTTCGGTCAGCGCTGGCATCGGAATGCGAATGGTGGTGCCGGCACTCATTGGGTTTAGCCCCAAATCTGACTGCATGATGGCTTTTTCAACCGCTTGAGTGGCACTTTTGTCGAACACGGTCAGTGCCAGTGTGCGGCTGTCTTCGGCCACAACGTTGGCAATTTGCTTTAACGGCGTGTCGGCACCGTAATAAGACACCATAATGCCGTCCAATAAGCTGGGATGCGCCCGACCAGTTCGAATTTTACTTAGCTGGCTTTTCAGAGCACTGATGCTTTTTTCCATACGCTCACGCGCATCTAATTCGATTTCATCAATCACGATTTCTTCCTATTGGTTTTTAACTAGTTTTCGGCGTGGTCAATCAGGGTGCCTTCCGGCTCACCCATCACAACAGCTTTCAGACAGCCCGGCTTGTTCATGTTGAACACCCGAATCGGCAAGCCATGGTCACGGGCCAGGGTAAAGGCCGACAAGTCCATCACTTTAAGCTCTTTTTCAAGTACTTCCTGGTAGCTCAAGCGCGAATACATTTCTGCATCCGGGTTTTTCACCGGGTCGTCGCTGTACACGCCATCTACCTTGGTGGCTTTAAGTACGGCGTCAGCTTCAATTTCGATGCCCCGTAAACAGGCAGCCGAGTCGGTGGTGAAAAATGGGTTACCGGTGCCGGCAGAAAAAATCACCACGCGGCCCGACTTTAACAGGCTAATGGCTTCGGCCCAATTGTAGGCGTCACACACACCGTTTAATGGAATGGCCGACATCAGGCGGGCGTTCACAAAAGCACGGTGCAGCGCATCGCGCATGGCCAGACCGTTCATTACGGTGGCCAGCATCCCCATGTGGTCGCCCACTACCCGGTTCATGCCGGCACGGGCCAGGCCTTCACCGCGAAACAGATTGCCGCCGCCAATGACCAGGCCAACCTGGACCCCCAGCTCGACCAGCTCTTTAATTTCCTGCGCCATGCGATCCAGTACTTTGGGGTCGATGCCAAAGCCTTCTGAGCCCATCAGCGCTTCCCCGCTGAGTTTCAATAATATCCGACGATAGGCTGATTTTGGTGTGATGCTCATTGTTTGATATGTCCTCATGAACGCGGCTTGTCATAGTTCTCGGCTGATTCTTGCAAGGCAAGAATTAGGACAAACCGGCTTGGTTGCACTTTTGCTGCTAGCCCTTAGTGGGTCAACCGGCCGTGCAAGATGGCCTTTCACTTATAAAAAAGCACCTCCGAAGAGGTGCCCGTAGTGTATCTGACTATTGCCTTGGGCAAAAGTAGAAGGCTGGAATTATTTCTTCGCAGCTTCCATTTGCGCGGCAACTTCCGCAGCAAAATCTTCAGATTTTTTCTCGATCCCTTCACCCACTTCAAAACGGATAAAGTTTACAACATCGGCGTTGTTGCTTTTCAGCAATTCGCCAACGGTTACAGAAGGATCTTTAACAAACGGCTGGCCAGTCAGGCTGATTTCGCCAGTGAATTTCTTCATTCGGCCGGCAACCATTTTTTCTGCAATGTCAGCAGGCTTGCCAGATTGCATAGCGATTTCGATCTGGATGCCTTTTTCTTTTTCTACCACTTCGGCAGGTACATCTTCTGGCTTAACAAACTGCGGGCTGGCAGCAGCAACATGCATCGCTACATCTTTGGCCAGTTCTTCGTCGCCGCCAGTCAGCAGAGAGATTACACCGATACGGCCACCGTGGACGTACGCGCCCAGGTTGTCACCTTCTACCGAGATAACCCGGCGAGGAGAGATGTTTTCACCAATTTTAGCAACCAGGTTTTCACGTACAGTGCTAACTTTCTCGCCGTTCAACTCAGCATCGTTCAACGCTTCGATGTCGTTGATGTGCTGGTCGTGGGCCAGGTTCAGGATGTCGTTACCAAATTTCAGGAAGCCTTCGTCACGTGCAACAAAGTCTGTTTCACAGTTTACTTCCATCATGGTGGCGCGGTTGCCTTCAACCTTGGTCAGTATCACACCTTCAGCAGCAATACGGCCGGCTTTTTTGGCCGCTTTGGCTTGACCAGATTTACGCATGTTTTCAATGGCCTGTTCGATGTCGCCATTGGTTTCAACCAGCGCTTTTTTACAGTCCATCATGCCTGCGCCTGTGCGCTCACGTAGTTCTTTAACTAGTGCTGCAGTCACTGCCATTTTTCAATTCCTCAGCATTAATAATTTGAAATGGTAAAGGGGCGCTGTGCCCCTTAAAGATAATCTTCAACAATGCCCTGATGCCCATTGCTGCGCATGAGGGATACCAGCAGCGATTACTCTGCAGCTTCGACGAAATCGTCTTGCTCAGCCTGGCCTTCCAGGTTGTTATCGCGACCCGCATTTACCGCATCAGCAGCGGCATCAAGATACAGCTGGATAGCACGGATGGCATCATCGTTACCCGGGATCACGTAATCAACGCCATCTGGGTTAGAGTTAGTATCAACCACACCTACTACTGGGATACCCAGGTTACGTGCTTCTGTTACTGCGATGTGCTCATGGTCAGCATCGATAACAAAGATCGCATCAGGCAGGCCGCCCATGTTTTTGATACCGCCTAAGCTGTTTTCCAGCTTGTCCATTTCACGCTGCAGCATCAGTGCTTCTTTTTTGGTCAGCTTTTCGAACGTTCCGTCCTGGCTTTGCTGCTCCAGATCTTTCAGACGCTTGATGGACTGACGCACTGTTTTCCAGTTAGTCAGCATACCGCCTAACCAGCGCTTGTTGACGTAGAACTGATCACATTTTACAGCAGCATCTTTTACCGCATCGCCGGCTGCGCGCTTAGTACCAACAAACAGGATTTTTCCTTTTTTGCCAGCAACGCTTGACAGGTAGTTCATTGCATCGTTGAACAATGGAACTGTTTTTTCCAGGTTGATGATGTGAACTTTGTTGCGTGCACCAAAGATGAACGGCTTCATCTTAGGGTTCCAGTAACGGGTTTGGTGACCGAAGTGCACACCTGCCTTCAGCATGTCGCGCATAGAAACATTAGCCATGATTTTTCCTCTATATTGGGGTTAGGCCTCCATATACCCCTTGTATCGATCCGCCGTAGCAGACACCCCGATAGCAAGTGTCGGTATATGTGTGTTATTGATAAATTCGTACCCGATAATGCTGGTATCTACGTAGTCATACACAGAGACCGGCAAAACAGGCCGGCGCTTTATACCACGACCAGGGGCGCAACTCAAGCAAAAGCAGCCAGCCGCCGCCGGGCCGGCCACGCGGGTATCCTATACAGTGGGCGCACAACCCGTTAATATAGAGGCATTCGTGCTTAATGTTGTGGCTGTGGCCACGACATTAAGTTTTACAACATATTTTTGACCAATTGAGGATCCCGGTGGCTGCTACTATTAAAACCGCTGAAGAAATCGAAAAAATGCGCGTGGCTGGTAAGCTCGCATCTGAGGTGTTGACCATGATCACGCCCCACGTAAAAAAGGGCGTAACCACCGACGAGCTCAATACCATTTGCCATGACTATATTGTTAATGAACAAGGTGCCATCCCTGCGCCACTGAATTATGGCCAACCGCCGTTTCCAAAGTCGATCTGTACCTCGGTAAACCATTGCATCTGCCATGGTATTCCGTCAGATAAAAAGCTTAAAGACGGCGACATCATCAACATCGATGTGACCGTTATCAAAGATGGCTATCATGGTGATACGTCAAAGATGTTTATCGTCGGTAAGCCGTCAATCCTGGCTGAGCGTCTGGTGCGTGTAACTCAGGAATGTCTATACAACGCTATCAAACAGGTCAAACCGGGTATGCGCTTAGGCGATATCGGCCATCTGTGCCAGACCCATGCCGAAGCGCATAACTATTCAATCGTGCGCGAATATTGTGGCCACGGCATTGGCGCCAACTTTCATGAAGATCCGCAGATTGTGCACTATGGCAAGCCTGGCACAGGCGAAGAGCTGGTACCTGGAATGTGTTTTACTATTGAACCCATGGTCAATGCCGGTAAGCGTTATTCTAAGATCCTGCCTGATCAGTGGACTGTGGTCACCAAAGACCGCAGCTTAAGCGCACAATGGGAGCATACCCTGCTGGTCACCGAAACCGGCGTAGAAGTGCTGACGTTGCGCGAAGAAGAAGATCTCCCCCGGGTCATCAGCCACGCATAATCTCTCGGCTGCCTATCCTATCCGTCGCCGGGGTCTGCCGGCGGCTTGCTTATAGCCAATTCAATATATTTATGCAATTTCAATCTGCTGCTATGCGATTTCTGCCTGCTGCGCCTAGCCAGCAATCATGCTAAGGTGCAATTTATTTTTTCGGTTAAGGGTACACGATGAGTCTGCAAAAACTCATTGACCAGGTAGACAATATCGGGTCGGTGGATGATTTGCCCGCAATCAAGCAGTGCGTGCAGCATTCCTACCAGTGGCTGGACGAAGCCTTCGACACCAGTGCGGTTAATCAACTGGTGGCTGGCCGCGCCCAGTTTGTGGATGCCTTATTGATGCACCTATGGCATTTGCTGCGCCTGGATGAGGTGGACGATATTGCGCTGTGCGCGGTAGGCGGCTATGGCCGCGGGCATTTGCAACCCTACTCGGATATCGACCTACTGATTTTAAGCCGCAAATCCTTAAGCCCGGCCAATCAGGAGCTGGTGAGCCGCTTTATTACCCTATTGTGGGATATCAAACTGGACATCGGCCAGGCGGTGCGCACCATCAAAGAAACCGTGCAACTGGCCAAAACCGATATCACCATTGCCACCAATCTGGTGGAAAGCCGCTTGCTGATTGGCAATGAAGCGGTGTTTGAGAGCTTGCTGGAAGAACTCAACAGCCGCCGCTACTGGTCGAGCAAAGACTTTTTCACCGCCAAGTACGATGAGCAAAAAGCCCGACATGCCAAGTTCAACGGCACCTCGTATAACCTGGAACCCAATATCAAAGAAAACCCAGGGTGTTTGCGCGATATTCAGTCCATCGGCTGGGTGGCCAAAAAGCACTTTAAAGAATATGACGGCTGGAATCTGGTGGGACATGGCTATTTCACCGAAGAAGAACACAGTGAGCTGATCCGCTGCCGCATGCATTTGTGGCGGATGCGCTGCGCGCTGCATCTGGTGGCCGGGCGCAGCGAAAACCGGTTGTTGTTCGACTATCAGCCCGATGTGGCCAGCCGGCTGGGCTATGGTGAAGACGGTAAGCATTCGGTAGAGCGCATGATGCGGGATTTTTTCCGCACTGTACGGCGCGTCAGTGAACTCAACAAAATGCTACTGCAACGCTTTCGCTACGACATGCTGGGCCAAAATGTGGCGGTGCAGACCATCATTAACGACGACTACTGGCTGTTGGACAACATGATCGCGCCGCGGCGTGACAAGGTCATCGACAGCCCCGAAGCCATGCTGGATTTTTTGCAGGTGGTGGCCGACACACCCCAGGTCGAGGGGCTGGATACCGATACCATTCGGCAACTGCGCAATACGCGGCGCAAGTTCGAACACAGCTATTTTATTGAGCGCCCGGCCTGCCGGGACCGCCTGATGGCGTTATTGCGTCATCCCAGCTTTTTTGATTTTGCCTGGGATATTATGCATGAATATGGCATTTTGCAGGCGTATCTGCCCGAGTGGGATAAGATCGTGGGCATGATGCAGTTTGATCTGTTTCACGCGTACACGGTGGATGAACACACCCACCGGCTGGTTAAACATATTAACCAGTATTTTACCCGCACCAATCAGCCGTTCCCGCGCTGCAGCCGCATTGTGCGTAATCTGGATAAACCTGAACTGCTGTACATCGCGGCCATTTTTCACGATATTGCCAAAGGCCGTGACGGTGACCACTCAGTGTTAGGGGCCGAAGATGTGGCGCAGTTTTGTGCGCTGCACGGCATTGAAGAAAAAGACAGCCGACTGATTGTATGGTTGGTGGAAAACCACCTGCTAATGTCGGTAGTGGCCCAGCGCCGGGATATTTACGATCCAGATGTGATCAACGAATTTGCCACCACAGTGCGCAGCCATAATCATCTAAACCAGCTGTATGCATTGACGCTGGCCGATATCCGGGCCACCAATGACAATCTGTGGAATGACTGGAAAGCCTCATTGTTACGCGAGCTTTACCTGATGACTCAAAAAGCGTTGGATAATGGCTTGCAGTGCCGCGCCACGCTGGATGAGCGGGTTGGCATGCACAAACAGTTGGCTCGCCAGTTACTGAACGAAAGTGGCGCGGACCAGATGCAGATTGAGGTTTTGTGGACACGCCTGGATGATGATTATTTTGTCCGCTTTAAGCCCGCTCAAATTGCCTGGCATACCCAGGAAATTATCAATGCGGAAAACAGCCTGTTCGAAGACGACCCAGATACCTTACTTATTCGGGCCAATGACGAGATTGCCAAAGGCGGCACCGAGATCCTAATCTACGGCAAAGATCGCCAAGCGTTATTTGCCCAGGTTGCCTCTGTGCTAGACAGTAGAAACTGCTCTATTCATGATGCGCATATCACTGTAACTCGTGATGGCTATATGTTTGACAGCTTACTGGTGCTTGAAAATGATGGTAGCCGACTCAGTTCAGAGCGTCGCACGCAGGATCTGGAACAGGCTATCTGGCAGCAGCTTAACCGCCCTGGCTTTGCCCATAGTAATCACCGTAAGCTCCCCCGCCAGATGCGCCAGCTAGATGTACCGACCAAGATCCGGTTTTTTTCACTGGGCGAAGACAGCACCTTGGTGGAGCTGGAAGCGCTTGATGCACCCGGTATTCTGGCCAAGGTCGGGCATGCCTTTGTGGATTGTAATGTGACCCTGAAACTGGCCAAAATCGCCACTATCGGCGAGCGGGCTGAAGACATTTTCATTGTCAGCAATGACCAGGGCCAGGCACTGACTCAGGACCAGCAGGTCACCTTAAAAAAACGTATTTTGTTTAAACTTGATCAACTTGAAGATATCAACATACCATGACTGAACTACAGACCATCATTGAAGACGCGTTTGAACAGCGCGATAGTTTATCTCCCTCCTCTGCCTCAGAAGATATCCGCAATGCGGTAACCCAGGCCATAGATGCCTTAAACAGTGGTGAAGCCCGCGTGGCCGAAAAAATTGACGGCCAGTGGACTGTGCATCAGTGGCTGAAAAAAGCCGTACTATTGTATTTTCGCCTGCACAACAATGATGTGATTGACGGTGCCGAGAGCCGCTTTTTTGATAAAGTGCCGTTGAAATACCGCCACTACACTGCCCAGCAGTTCGCTGATGAAGGTGTACGCATTGTGCCGCCGGCGGCAGTACGTACCGGTTCATTTGTGGGGCGCAATGTGGTGGTCATGCCCTCCTATGTGAATATCGGTGCTTTTGTGGATGAAGGCACTATGGTCGATACCTGGGCCACCGTAGGCTCGTGCGCGCAAATCGGTAAAAATGTGCACCTGTCCGGCGGTGTCGGCATCGGTGGCGTATTAGAGCCGCTACAGGCTAACCCGACTATCATTGAAGACAACTGCTTTATCGGCGCGCGTTCAGAGATTGTAGAAGGCGTGATTGTCGAAGAAGGCGCAGTAATTTCTATGGGTGTATACATTGGTCAGAGCACCCGCATTTATGATCGCGAAACCGGTGAAATACATTATGGTCGTGTACCGGCGGGCTCTGTGGTAGTGCCGGGCTCACTGCCTGGTAAAGATGGCAACTACAGCTTGTATGCTGCCATTATTGTGAAAAAGGTTGATGCCAAAACCCGCGCCAAAGTCGGTATCAATGCACTACTGCGAAGTGCTGAGTAATATCAACGGGGTTTAGCCGGCAGATACAAAAACGGTCACCCTGAGGTGACCGTTTTTTTGGTTTTAGCCAAATAATTTGTCTTTTATACCGTTGACCCAGTCCACCACATCCTGCTCCGGATCTAAGGTTTCAATCGCGTCCACTTCCAGCATGTCGGCTACCGGGCGGGCTTGCAGTTCACTTAGCAACTCATGAAAATGCCGCCCCGCGCCACAAAAATTTTCGTAACTGCTGTCGCCCAGACCAGCCACCGCAAATGGCTTGTCGGTTAGCATGGGAAACTCATCTTTTAAATCCATATAGGTGAATTCCAGATTCGGTGGAATATCACCCTGGCCAGTGGTGGACGTGATCACCAGGATCGCGTCTGACTCAGTAAAATCTGACACTGCCGCATCGGCAAACAATTCACATTCAAAGCCCTGGGTGGATAAGCTTTCTTCTACCTGCTCGGCCACATGTTGGGCATTGCCATACACGCTGCCGCAAAAAATTCCCAGTTTTGCCATAATACAAACAACCTCGTGGTTTAATTTTAAATCGGTGAGACCCGGTAAGGCTGCCAGGTCTGTAATAATTCCTGCATGGCCAAACGCGGGCTGGCTTCAATTGCCACCTGCCGGCCAGTGTGTGGATGTGTAAACACCAGTTTGGTACAAGTTAAGGCCAATTTTTCAAAACCAAACCGGGTGCGTAAAAATTTATTTTGTTTGGTATCGCCGTGGGTGCTGTCGCCCACAATCGGATGACGCAGATGCACCATGTGGCGGCGCAGCTGATGCTTTCTGCCGGTACAGGGGATCAGGCGCACCGTGCTATAGCGCGAGGTGGCATAACGGCCCGACGATTCCGGCAGCTCAAAATGCTGCAACGGGTGGTACAGGGTCGTGGCCGGCTGCGGTGCAATCTGGCCGCGATCCTTGTCCGCATATTTGTCAGGGCGAAAACGCAACGCATAATCAATATAGCCACTGGCTTTGACAAACCCCCGCACAATGGCGAAGTATTCCTTTTTGACCGCCCGCGCCATCATTTGTTTCCCCAATGCACTAGCGGTATGACCGTCAAAGGCAAACAGCAGCACCCCGGAGGTGGGCCGATCCAGACGATGCACCGGATACACATGCTGGCCAAGCTGGTCACGCAACCGCTGAACTGCGAACTCTGTTTCATGCTTATCAATGGGGCTACGATGGACCAGTAAGCCGCTGGGCTTGTCGATGGCAACCAGCTGTTCATCCTGATATAGCACTGATAAGGCTGCGCTGTTCATGACGTTTGACTCAGGTTGTCTAACATCAACAATCGATGCAGCACCTGCGGATGCGCACGCCCGAACACCTGCTCCGCCATCGGGGTGACCGCCATCGCTGGCGGTAGTTGCTGATGGGCGTGAATATAGCGGCGAAGCTTGGGTATAAACACAAACTGCAGCCATTCTTCCAGCGCCAGCGTGTCCACAGCAAATGGCTGAGTGGAAGCCAGCGCCTCCGGTGACGGGCGCTGTTCACCCCATAGGCCGGCGCGCTGCAGCGCCTCTGCCAAGGCATCCAGATGGTCAAGATAAACAGTTGTTACTGACATACACATACAATCAGGGAAAAACGGGCGCGCAGTATAACATAGTCAGGTCGCTGGTCATCGGCTGGCGGCAGCGCTACACTAGGCGCTTTTTAGGATGCCGGGGATAGTATGAGCGCGCAGACCATCGAATCAATCAGCGAATTTTTACTGCATGCGGGCACGAACTTTCAGGTCTTCGACATGGGCCGCCAGTTAGCGCCCATGGATGCCCAAACCTTTATGGACATCGAAAACGGCATGATGACAGTGCCGCAGCCCCGGCAGCGACATGCCTGGTTTGGCATTGTGTTTTGGAACACCAGCCAGCCGGCGCACGAATATATCTGGTTTATCAAACTGCCGGTGGATGAACAGGGCCTGCTAGTGACGGCCAGTCGCAATCACTTTTTACAAATCATTGTGGATGCGCTGGGGCAGAGCCTGACCGATGAGGGGGAAGATGCCCAGACACTGCCGGACAATCCATACAATTTTGTGCCCACTCAAACCCTGATGGCCCAATTCAATGCCTTTGTGCGTTATGAACTGGACAAGCCGGCCTTCGCCGGTACAGACCAGGTCAACGCCTATTTGCGAGAACCACAGCAGCATGACTGGCAGACGCTGTCGATGCAGGCTATTGCCGATGTGGCATTGCAACTGGATGATCCTGAGCTGGCTCAGACGCTGATTGACCAACAGCATCAGCTGGCAGAGGAATTTTTGATTGCTCTGCTGGGCGCAGCAGAAGCCGGTCCGTTAGCCCCAAACCTGCGTGATCATTTATGTGAACTGGTGGCTACCTTAGAGGCCCAGGATGCCTTACACCTGGCCGCGCTGCGCGCACTGGCCTCTGCGCATCCGGATATGCAAATCCAGCAAAGCCTGGCACGGCTGCTCAGCGCGCCGAAGGGCTGTTCAGTGGATACGTTAAGTGTGATTGCCGGGCGTCATTTTCGCCAATTCACGCCGGCATTGACCAAACTGTTCTTTGAACAAGCCGCCCGGGCAGATGCCGACGGTTCGTTCGATGGCGCATTATTTGCCGGTCTGTTTGCTGATTTGGTGCAGCTGCCCGGACTGCGTAATCTGGTGCTGGGGCTACTGCGCACCACCGATGGCAGCGACCAGCTGACCGTGGCGATCGGCACATTGTTAAATCAAACCAAAGCGCAACGATGATGAGTTTAGGCGATGTGGTTGTCTGGCTGGTGCTCATTGGTGTAGCTGCACAGTTTTGGCGGATTCGAAGTATCAGCGAGCAGGCCAGCCACCAGATCCGGCATTATTGTGACACCCATAAGCTGCAATTATTGTCGGTGGCTCGCCAGCGTACCCGGTTGACGTGGCGCACTGGTAAACCTGACTGGCTTTCCGTTTTTGTATTTGAATTTTCCGGCAACGGTGAAGATCGGTATGGCGGCCAGGCAGAGTTTGTTGGTAAGCGGTTGTTGCGCACCCAGTTACCACCTTACCGAGTGTGAGTGACCGATTTCTCGCTTGCGCTTATGCTGCAGGCACAAAAAAAGCGGTAGTCTAAGGCTACCGCTTTTTTCGATTCATCCAGATCCGTCTGCGCAATCCTTTGAAGACAAAAAACACAATTCCTTTGTTAACCACAATCTAAAATGTGGCCTTGCCCATGGGGTGTTCGACCGTGAACCCCGTCCTTCTACGCGCCATACCTGAACATCCTGTTCAGCGGCCAGATCCGTTGGCCCGTGCGCGTGGTATCATCCGTGTCCCTTGTCCATGGTCACTGAACTGCTCCGTGAATTCAGTTTTCGCATCCTGCGAGGTCCTGATGGTGCATCCTGCCTGTCCCTGATGGCTAGTCAATTAGCCCCTGTCATCCTGACAGTTCCTACTCTACCCCGTCCTGAGGTAACAATCCTTTAGCTGCGTCCCTACAGCACACTTCATCCTGAAGGGGTCCCTGATACGTCCCTGACTGACATCATCCTTAATGTCAAAATCCATTCCCCTACGGTCCATATAGGCATGCCCTGTTCCATAGGATCCTGTTCGTGTGTCTTCCAGACTCGTCGTGTATCCGTGTGACAATTAATATAGTACTTCTCAGGAAATTCTTTGCGACAGACAATTACAAAAAATTTATGTTCCGGTTACGTTCAAATCCATACGCAGGTTCAAAAGCAATGTAAAAACAAAGGGTTTAGATTATTTGCACGTAAAAGCGTCAGCAAAAAAAGTATAAACACTTACAAGATTGTGCGATATCTCTTACAAACTTTGTGGTAATTGCGTACAGGTAATATGTTGCTGGTCTTGTCTATCCGGCTGCTGGTCGGGATTTATACAGAATATCGCCATTAATATCGGCTACCGTCAACGGGGTGACCGCGCTAAAGCCGGTATCTTCAAAAAACGCTTTATAACTAGCGGAGGTGGCAAAAACACCAATACCTTCGGTGGCGGGGTGTGCTTCAACAACACTGTCTACTGCCTCCATCAATAGATGTCCAAGACCATGATGCTGATGATCCGGATGCACCCCCACCAGCGCCAGCATGTGAAAATGCCGGGCTGGAATGGCATCGATAATCTTGTTTTCTTTTTCTATCAGCTGCTGAGTGCTGACCCAGCCGGCGGTGAGCATCATTTTGACCCGCCAGTGCCACATCTGCGCCGGCGCAAAACCAGCATCCGGCACCACCAGGCAAGCCACGGCTAGCAGGCGAGTATCATTAAACAGCCCCAACAAAATCTGATCAGAATCCCAAAATGCATTCAGTTCTTCGCGAATGGCACTGCGCAAACGCGCATCATAATCTTCTTTTTGTGCATCGAAGATAGCGCTGAAGACCGGGTCGTCAAAATACGCATTGTATAAAATAGACGCAGCGACATTTAAGTCGTCGGCGCTTAAAAACAAGGCTTTAACCTGGGCGGGATCGTAACTGGCAGAAGGGTGGGTCATTGCAGGCTCCGATGGCTGAAGGTGATACAAAGATCACATGCTGTGGTCAAATAATAGCCACCAACGCCTGCAAAAAGAAAGAAAAGATTAGATCAGGTGAGCAGCGCCCTGCCCCCAGCCCACCAGCTGACCATTTTTAAATACAAGTGGAGTACACTCATCTTTGGTCGTGATGCCGTCATCGGCGGTACGCTGGGTGCGGTAGTAAAGGATGCGATAGGTGGCATCTTCACGTTGTTGCAGTTCACTAAAATCGGCCACGCCCATTCTACCAACCACAGTCTCATAGGCCGCGCCCATATCCAGGTTAGCGATATGGCGACGGTTGTTGAACTCCCGCTCTTCCCAGTCAGCACTGTAGCTACCATTGTGGTCATCCACTGAGATGATACAGCCAGACAGGGTTAACGGCGCGCTCAGAGCCAGCAGAAAAGCAAGATGTTTCATGAGTGTTTCCTTATTAATGTTCAGAGTCTTCCGGCCAGATACACGCGCTAACCGTAGCATCGTCAGACAGAAGTTGTTGTTATTAGACACACCACTCTATCAAGATACCTGCCAAAACGTAAACCTATGAATTTATTGGGATTTAAAAAATCACCACTGGCCAGATTATTAATGTTTTGCGTAAAATCACTAAAATTTAGTAAATTAGGCCGTATCGAAGATTACGAAACAAGGAACCTGTATGTCCTCTTTATCCATGGCCGAACTGGTGCAGGTGTGCCAGCAAATGCAGCGCGCCGGGCAGACCCCTACAGTAGCGATGCTGCGCGCCAAGGCGCCGGTCAAAGTCAGTCTGGCGCAGGCGATTGAAGCGATAAAACGGTTTCAGGCCAACCCGCGAGCCGCTGCGCCCACAGAAGCCGCCTCGGCGGCGACCTCGACCCGCCACACCGCTACACTGGAGCAGCGTGTGGCTACCCTGGAGCAGCAGGTGGCCCAGCTAATCGCGCGCCTGGAGCAGGCAAACTAAACCGTAGTTAAAGCCAGAGGCGGAATGGCGCCGTGTTATACCGCCGGGGTCAGACTATCAAGAAAACTTGCCAGGTCTGCGGCCAGCACCTCAGTGTCGGCTTTGCCCACCCGTTCCAGCAGTACCTGGCCGGTCTGATTGTCCACACTTAGGATCAGCTCGTCCTGATCAGTAAGGCCAAAAAACAGCGTTTCGGGTTGCTTCAGGCGGCGCTTCATGAGCACGTGGCCAATCAGATTTTCCTGTAAGCGGGCCACATCATCGGCGTTAATTGCCTGCAATAACTCACACGGGCCCTGCGCCGCACTGGCCGGCAGGTTCATGGCGTAATAGCGGCTAAAAAAGGTACATAACTGGGCGTTTAAGGTGATGCCTAACGCTTCTTCCACATTGGTAAAGCTTGCCGGCGGCTCCTGGCGCACTGGTTGCCACTGCACCTGGTTTTCAGCATCAGGCGCATCGGTCACACACGGGGTCGGCCAATCGGGCTCATATTCAGCCATCAGTGGGCCGGCCTGTTCAAGCTGGACCATAAAACGGTCCAGACTGGCTTCAATTGCAGTTGTCATAAATTAAAAATTATCCTTTTGCAGACTAATTTTTGCCTGCCTAATCAGCTATGATGGGGTCATTCTTATTAGTGTACGTGTGAATGAAGTATCATGACAAATCCCACTGATTATGACCTGACCGGCACCTTGACGCTGGGCCAGAAAGTGGCCTATGAAGCACATTACAATCCCGCTTTGCTACAGGGCGTGCCGCGCGCCCTGAGCCGCGATGCTCAGGGCATTGATGGTGCTGCGCTGCCCTTTAGCGGGCTGGATACCTGGACCGGCTATGAATTGTCCTGGTTAACCCCCAAAGGTAAACCCCAGGTGGGGATTTTGGAATGCCAGGTGCCAGTCACTTCAGCCAACCTGATTGAATCAAAATCTTTTAAGCTGTACCTCAACAGCTTTAACCAGACCCCATTTGCCTCCCGCGAGAAAGTCGCGCAGACCCTGAGCCAGGATTTATCCGCCTGTGCGGGCGAAAAAGTAGAGGTAAAGGTTATGCTGCCAGCAGAGTTTGATGCTCTGGCTGTCCACACATTGCCAGGAGACAATATTGACGAGCAGGATATCAGCATTGATACCTACTTACCGGATGCCAGCCTGCTGGCTGTCTCGGATAACGTTGTCAGCGAAACCCTGACCAGTGATTTACTAAAATCTAATTGCCTGATCACCAGCCAGCCTGACTGGGCCAGTATTATGATCCGTTATCAGGGTCAGGCGCTCGACCGTGCCGGCCTGTTGCGTTACCTGGTTAGCTTTCGCCAGCATAATGAATTCCACGAGCAATGTGTGGAGCGGATATTTTGCGACCTTGCAGCCCTGCCCGGCATGCAAAAGCTCACTGTGCTGGCCCGCTATACACGTCGCGGCGGGCTGGATATCAATCCGTTCCGCTCCAATTTTGAAGCGCCTTATGCAAACTTGCGCACTGCGCGCCAGTAACAGGCAAAAATATTAAGATGTGTCACACTTAAAGTAGACTGTAAGCCAGGGAATCGAGATATTGACGGCATCCAAACAGGTTATCGCACTTAAGCAGTACAATGAATTGCTCACCCAATTTATCGTGCGACTGACGGTATTTTATCAGGGGTATTCAGACGAGCTGGACGCCGAGCTCAGTACCCTGCGCAGTCATCTTAGCGGCCAGGCTAACTACAGCCTGGCGCAGGTGAGTATTACCAAACTTAGCCCCCTGCTAAGCACCGACACCCAGTTGCTCCAGCAAATTCGCTCCAGTAGTGTGCAGCAGATAGAAGACGCCGTGCAGCAAGTTTTGCCGCATGTGGAGCATGAAGCCAGTATGCGGCGGCTGGCTGGCGATGTAGTGGCCCAGGCGCGCCAGCCTAGCCAGAATCTGCACCAGTTGTTGCAGCTGTGCCTGCGCACGGTGGCGCTATACAAAGGCTTTTCTCAAGCCCAGCCTGCACCGCAGGCGGCCAATGACGCACAATCCGGTGAGGCAGAACAGCTGATGGCCAGCCTGCGTGAAGAGCTGGCCGAATTACTGCTCAGTTACCGGCGCCAGCACCCGGGCAATACCCAGCTAAGTGCGCTGAGCCAGCAAATTGCAGATGGTTTAAGCAGTGAAGCCCTGCTGAATGTATGTCTGGCCATATTGCGTCTGGTAGTCAAAGACTCAATGCATGAAGCGGTATTTTCCGGCAAGGTGATCAACAGCATTCACGCCGCCCTGGGCTCGCTCAATCACTGTGTCAGCTCCAGCATCGACTTATCCAAAGAAAGCTTTGATGCGCACCAGACTGCCGCTAAGCGGTTACGTGGTCAGCTCAGCACATTTGCCGACATGGTGAAAAACTCTCAAACCCTGGAAGGGCTCAAGCAAGTCAGCCAGCAGCAGCTTGAGGCAGTAGGCACCACCTTGCAGCAGGGTCAACAGGTCGACGCGCAGCATCAGCAGGCACTGATGGCGCAACTTAATAGCATGCGTGCCCAACTGGACGAGCTGCAAAAGCAAACCGATTTTTATCGCAAAAAACTGGCTCGCCAGACCCAGGCCAGCCAGACCGACCCGCTGACCCAGCTGCCCAACCGCCAGGCCTATGATGAACTAATCAAATCGTTGACCCAGTCAGTCGATGCCGGCTCCCCCAATCTGGCGCTGGCCATTATGGATATCGACCACTTTAAATCGGTCAACGACCGCTTTGGCCATGCCGCCGGGGATAAAACATTGCAAATCGTTGGCAAAAAGGTCAAAGAAGCACTGGCTCCGGAAGATTTTATCGCCCGCTGGGGCGGTGAAGAATTTGTGCTGGTAATCCCCGGCACCGATCGTGAACAGCTTTTTTGTAAACTGGAGGAGTTGCGAACCCGAGTCACCCGCTTGCCGTTTAAGTTCAAACAACAACGGGTTACTGTTACCGCCTCATTTGGGGGTGCCTGTTTTTGTCATGGTGAAAAGCCCGAAGAGGTGTTCGAGCGCGCCGACCAACATCTGTATAAAGCAAAAAAAGCCGGCCGCAATTGTGTTGTCATCGACCAGGACGATGTATAAATGAAAAAACTGCAGTTAAATCCCCTTGGCTGGATGAGCCAGCTATCTCAGATGGAAGTAGCCCAACTTCAGGATACTACCCACAGTGCACTGTATGATGTGTTTCGAAACTGCTGCCTGGCTGTCCTTAACAGTGGTGTGGACGAGGATAATTACGAGGTGTTGTTTGCCCCGTACGAAGATTTTGATGTCAAGCTGGTACGCCGGGAGCGCGGCGTCAAAATTGAGTTGATCAACCCACCAGAAGTAGCGTTTGTAGATGATAAGCTGGTGCGCGGGGTGCATGAGCATTTGTTTGCCGTGCTGCGCGATATGCTGTTTATGGGCAATAAGTACGATTTTGTCCACGAAAAGGTAACCACCGACAATCAGGGTACCACCGATATGGTGTTTGATATGTTGCGTCACGCCCAGGCCCTGGCAGGCAACGACGAGCTGAACACCATAGTGTGCTGGGGCGGCCATTCCATCAACCAGCACGAATACAAGTATACCAAGGAAGTGGGCTATCAACTGGGCCTGCGGGAAATGAATATCTGTACCGGCTGTGGCCCTGGCGCCATGAAAGGCCCGATGAAAGGCGCTGCCATTGGCCACGCCAAACAACGCTTTAGCAATGGCCGTTATATTGGCATTTCAGAGCCCAGTATCATTGCTGCCGAGCCACCCAATGCTATCGTGAATGAGCTGATTATCATGCCGGACATTGAAAAACGCTTAGAAGCGTTTGTTCGTTTTGCTCACGGTATTGTGATTTTCCCAGGGGGGGTGGGCACGGCCGAAGAGCTGTTGTACCTACTCGGTATCTTAATGAACGAACGTAATGCCCAGCAGCCCATTCCGGTGATCCTGACCGGCCCGGCTGGCACCGAAGGTTATTTTGAAGCCATTGATGAGTTTATCGGCGCAACCTTAGGCCCGCAGGCGCAAAGCAAATACCAAATCATCGTGGATGATCCGGTAGAAGTTGCGCGGGTGTTATCACAAAGCAAAGCCAAGATTGAGCAATACCGGCGTGCGGTGGGCGACTCATTCAGCTTTAACTGGTCCCTGAAGATTGATGAAGCTTTTCAGGTACCCTTTGTGCCAACTCACGACAGTATGGCCGCGCTGGAGCTGCATCAAAACCAGAACGTGGCACAGTTAGCTGTGGTATTACGCCAGGCATTTTCGGGGATCGTTGCCGGCAATGTTAAAGCCGAAGGCGTGCGCCAGATTAAGGAAAAAGGCCCCTTCCAGTTAACCGGTGATGCCGGGCTGATGCATCGCATCGATACTCTGCTGCAATCGTTTGTCGCGCAGCATCGAATGAAGTTGCCCGGATCGGAATATGTGCCCTGCTACACCATCACCCAGATGTAGCCTGACGCATTGTGTTACGATTTATGGTTTCCTTCTTCACGGCTTTTTAAGTAAACTATTTGGCGATTTTAAAAACAAGTGAAGAAGGATGAACAGCAAGGTTATTCGGCTGATTCTGGCAGGGGCTGCGGCGTACATTGTGTTTGTGTTTATGGTGATCAGTTTTTATCCTGATAAGCCGGAAAACATGGATTGGCAGGACCGCGAAGAATACAACAAAGTACAAATTACCAAATTATCTCTGGGCACCACCCGCGAGGAGGTGCTGGCGCTGCTTGGCTCACCGGATATTACCGAAGCCAAAATGGACAGTGATAACTCCATTCAGGTGATGTTTTATCGCACCCAGCATGTGCGGGCAGATGGGATCACGACGCTGGATGAGTGCACCCCGTTATTGTTTGAAAACGATCTTCTAATCGCCTGGGGTGAAGGCGCCTACCAAAGTTACCTCAAAAGTTAAGGGCAGGCTTGGTCAAAGACGACTACCACACATTATTGCGGCAAAGTCAGATAGCCAGCAAAGCCATTGCCCGTCAGGGCAAATTGCTGGATGCACTAAACACTGCATTAGGCATTGCTAAACAACTGATTCAATTTTGCCGCCAGCATCCTCAAGCGGCCCTGGTGGCAGTGAATACGGTGCGACAGGAGCCCAGCGTCAGCGCTCCTTTACCGCTCAAAACAGCATTGATTGCCACTGTACTGGGTCAGCGAAACCGGTTTAACGATCATTATCTGCAGCATCTTGTAGGCGCCACCTATCTGTTATTTTGCTGTGCCAGTTATCACAAAGATACCGCCCGCCTGCATTTTGATACCAGCCTGCTGCAAGGTCTCAAGCAACGAGTCAGCAGTGCCCGGCTGGCTATCTGGCAACAGGTGTTTGCGGTTTGCCCGTTACTTGGCCGGCCGCAATTTGTGCGTTATTTAAAAAGTCCGGTACTAACGCAGGCCCAATGGTGGGTGGTAAGCTGTGCTCACATCAGCGTGCATTTCCAGCAGCGCTTTTTTCCGGTCTTGCGGCAAATCGTACAGCACTCACCGGCGCGTCGCGAAGCATTGGTCCAACCCTGGCTGGCTTTTCCCGGTGACATCTGGCCCGGCGCACAGCTTAGCGCCCAACCTGAGACCCGCGTGGTGCTGGCCAAAACCGCGCAGCGCCATGCCATCGTCACACTTCAGCAAACGCAGCTGTCGCTGGACTGGCAAGGCGTGCCCGGTGGCAATCCCATCCGCTTTGTCAGTTTTAATCAGTGGTATGAGTGGGCTCAACGCTGCATTGAGGAGCTCAAGCCGGCCGAGGCTTATAAGCCTGGCGGACGGGTTTATCCATTGAGTCATCCGCCGGCGTCTTTAGTGCAGATTATTGATGACTTGCGCGACCCGGACCTGGCCATCAATAAGCTCACTGCCAGGCTGGAAGCAGAGCCCGCTTTTGCCCGGGCCCTGACAGCGGCGGCCAGTGTGGACAACCGCCTGGGCTTGCCGGTTAGTGATATTAAACAAGCTGTGCTGACCTACGGACTGGACCGGGTGGGCGACATGTTGATCCGCGAAGCTCTGATGCAACGCCTGTTGCAACATTATTTCCCGCTGGCAGAGACCTGCCTAACACTGTTGGATGTCAGCGCCAATCTGGCCTCACACATTGCTGCAGATACCACCACCCAGCTTACGCCCCAATCGGCGGGCCTGGTCAGCACCTTTTTGCTGGCGCCATTATTTAGTCTGCCGGCACTTAAAGTGTTACCGCGGTTTGCCCATCAGCCTCGTGCTTTGCACGATATCAACACGCTAGTGGCCTTAAAAACACCCCATTCGTTTAGCCAGTTTGCTGCAGAACTGGCTGTCAGCTGGCATTTGCCCGGTCTGCATCGGGCCATCATCCATCAGATGGGCAAGTACCCGTCGGCAGTGAGTGAGGGGGTCGGCAAAGAAGCGGCCGTGATTATGCTCAGTCTGCTGCAGGCCCGCTGTTGGCTGTTTAATGGCGGCACACTGGATGACACATCGGCGGAGGCCCAGCGTCAGTGCATGCATTTGCTGGGTTTGAAGCCGCAGGCGCTAAGCGCTTATCGTACCCAATTGAGCGCGCGCCTGGCCTTACCGCTGCTTGACTGAGTCGCCGGGATCGGCGCGAAAGTGAATTGCTACTAGTGTGCACGGCGTGGATACTATAAAATACGCGCGAAATTATTCCTGTGGCGCCCACACGTCCCAATAGCGTACTCATTGCGCTGGATGTAACGCCACGCACAATCGCATGTAGTACTGTTATTGGTCTTGTCAGGCTCAATAGCTTCCAACTTTTTATCAGAGGATCTCCCCCATGACTCAGCAACGCATTACAGTCATTCGCGGCGACGGTATCGGCCCGGATATCATTGATGCCACAACTAAAATTCTAGACAAAGTGGGTTGTAACTTTGCCTATGATTATGCCGACGCGGGTTTGGTAGCATTGGAAAAGCACGGTGAACTGCTGCCGCAGGAAACCCTGGACATGATCGCCAAAAACAAGATTGCGTTAAAAGGCCCTCTGACCACGCCGGTAGGCGAAGGCTTTACGTCTATCAACGTCAGCCTGCGTAAGCAATTTAAATTGTACGCTAACCTGCGTCCAGTGCTGTCGTTCAAAGGCACCAAAGCCCGTTACGAAGACATTGATATCATCACTGTGCGTGAAAATACCCAGGGCATGTACTCTGGCCTGGGCCAGGTGGTTTCTGAAGATGGCAACGAAGCGGAAGCGCTGAGCAAAATCACTCGCGAAGGTGCTGAAAAAATTGTGACCTTTGCCTATGAAATGGCACGCCGTGAAGGCCGCAAGAAGGTCACAGCAGTGCACAAAGCCAATATTCTGAAATCGACCTCTGGTCTGTTTTTGAAAGTGGCTCGTGAAGTGGGTGAGCGCTATCCGGATATCGAAAGTGCCGAGATGATTGTGGACAACACCTGCATGCAGTTGGTGATGAACCCGCATCAGTTTGACGTGATTGTCACCACTAACCTGTTCGGTGACATCATTTCTGACCTGTGCGCCGGTCTGGTAGGCGGTTTGGGAATGGCACCGGGTGCCAACATCGGTGAAGACTGTGCCATTTTTGAAGCGGTACACGGCTCTGCACCGGATATCGCCGGTAAAAACCTGGCTAACCCAACCTCTGTGATCCTGGCAGCAGTTCAAATGCTGGAATACCTGAACATGGGTGATAAAGCCGAGAAAGTCCGCGCCGCATTAAAAGATGTGATTGAAAGCGGTGACCGTACCACCCGTGACCTGGGTGGCCAGGATGGCACCACCGAGTTTACTCAGGCGGTTCTGGATCGTCTGGCGTAATCGGTCAGAATATTTTTAAAAAGGGGCGTTATGCCCCTTTTTTTGTGCCTGCCCTTCCCTGCTTTGCCCCTGCAACCTGTTCTTTTTCCGGCCTAAAGATCACTTTTTTAGCCAGCACCAACCGCTATGCTTGTTCAGGCCACTTCGGCAACAACTGGACAAGGAATGAGCCATGAAAAAAGTATCAATGTTAATGAGTGCCATGCTATGTATGGCAGCCCTGATTTGCGCTCCTGGTGTACAAGCACAGGATACCGAACAACCGGTAGCGGCATCACAGTCACCCATGGTGATCGATCTCAATAAGGCCACCGTCAGTGATCTGACTGCGCTGCCAGGTATCGGCAGCAAAAAAGCGCAGGCGATCATCGATTATCGGGAAGAGATGGGTTATTACCTGGAGGTGGAGCAACTGACCCAGGTCAAAGGAATCGGCCCTAAGTTGCTTGCAAAAATCGAACAGTTTCTGGTGGTGAATGACTAAGGAAACGCCTTATTCGCAGGTGGGTAATACAAAAAAGCTCCCGAAAGGGAGCTTTTTGCTAAATCAAAGTCTACAGCTTAAGGCTCGCCAGATATTGTTTGAATTCCTCTGCCAACGCCGGATGGCGCATGGCATATTCAACATTGGCTTTCATATAGCCCAGCTTGCTGCCGCAATCATGGCTGGTGCCTTTCATGCAATACGCATCTACCTGTTCGATACGCATCAACGAATCGATGGCATCGGTGAGCTGCACTTCACCACCGGCACCCGGCGGCGTGTATTCCAACAGATCCCAGATTTTTTCTGACAATACATAGCGGCCGACGATGGCTAAATCTGACGGAGCTTCATCCAACGACGGTTTTTCCACCATCTTATGGATTTTGGCTGAGTCACCCGGAGAAAGATTAACTCCATCGACATCAGCAATACCGAACTTGGTAATTTCTTCTTCCGGCACCTGCTCTACCATGACCTGGCTCACCCGGCTGGTGTTAAATTTTGCCACCATGGCTGCCAGGTTGTCTTTTTTCGGATTACTGGCCACATCATCAATGATGACATCCGGCAACACCACCGCAAAGGGTGACTCGCCCACCAGTGGACGGGCACATAAAATGGCATGACCCAGACCCGCAGCATGGCCCTGGCGCACATGCATGATGGTGACATCTTTGGGGCAAATTGATTTTACTTCTTCCAGTAACTGGCGTTTAACCCGCTTTTCCAGCGTGGCTTCCAGCTCAAACGAGGTATCAAAATGGTTTTCGATACTGTTTTTACTGGCATGAGTCACCAGAATGATTTCTTTGATGCCCGCATCCACACATTCATTCACCACATACTGAATCAGTGGCTTATCAACAACGGGCAGCATCTCTTTGGGGATTGCTTTGGTGGCAGGCAGCATCCGTGTGCCCAGACCGGCTACCGGGATAACTGCTTTTTGTACCTGACTCATGATTATTGCGTTCCTTTTACTGATAGTCCACGGCCAATGGCATAGTACTGCAAACCATATTCTGCCATGCGTTTTGGTTCAAAAAGATTACGACCATCGAATAACAATGGTTCGGCGAGTTTTGTTTTGATGAGCTCAAAGTCCGGCGCACGGAACATCTGCCACTCGGTGCAGATAACTAAAAAGTCAGCGCCATGCAGTGCGGCTTCCTTGGTGCCCATCAGGCGCAGATCGTCACGATCGCCATAAATTCGCTGGGTTTCTTCCATGGCCTCAGGATCGTAGGCCTGGACAACAGCGCCGGCATCCCACAAGCGCTCCATCAACACGCGGCTGGAGGCTTCGCGCATATCATCGGTGTTGGGTTTAAACGACAGCCCCCACAAGGCGACTGTCTTGCCTTTTACGTCGTTATTAAAGTGACGCATGATGTATTCAAACAGCTTTTCTTTTTGGTCGTAGTTGACCGCTTCTACAGATTCAAGAATACGCGCTGTATAGCCGATTTTGTTGGCACTGCGCACCAGCGCCTGCACATCTTTAGGGAAGCAAGAGCCGCCATAACCGCAACCAGGGTAAATAAACTGATAACCAATGCGTGGGTCAGAGCCAATGCCATGGCGCACATGCTCAATGTCGGCACCAAACAGCTCCGCCAGGTTGGCAATTTCATTCATGAAGCTGATTTTGGTCGCCAGCATACAGTTAGCGGCATATTTGGTTAGTTCGGCACTACGAATATCCATAGTAATGACTTTGTCATGATTACGGTTAAACGGTGCGTATAACTCACGCAGTTTATCTTCTGCTTTTTCAGAATCGGTGCCTAAGATGATGCGATCCGGTTTCATACAATCGCTGACTGCTGCCCCTTCTTTCAAAAACTCGGGGTTAGACACTACATCAAAGGTTTGTGTTTTATTGTGCGCTGCCAGGGTGCTGCTGACTTTATCGCGTACTTTGTCAGCCGTGCCCACTGGCACCGTCGACTTATTAATAATGATTTTATGACTGGTCATGTGTTCGGCGATGGTCTGGGCCACCGACAACACATATTTTAAATCGGCAGAACCGTCTTCATCCGGCGGTGTCCCCACGGCGATAAAAATCAGCTCGCCATGGTCGATACCTTCTTTGGCATCGGTGGTAAAGCGCAGGTGGCCAGCGTCATAGTTACTGCTGACCAGGGGCGTCAGACCGGGCTCATAGATCGGGATAATGCCATTTTTCAGATTATCCACTTTGCGCTGATCCACATCGACACACACTACTGTGTGACCCACTTCAGCCAGAACCGCAGCCTGCACTAGGCCGACATAGCCAATTCCAAAAACAGTTACTTTCACGACCTTTCCTTAAAACGTCTAAATTTCAATAGTGTGTTTACATCACCCAGGTGTTGGTTCACAGCAACACTTCAGGCGCACATTAGTGCTTACGAATTATCGTGGTATTTGCCACTGCGACCGGCCAGGCCGTCGCGCAGCCCGTGCCACATAAAACGCCCCCGCAGCCGTCCTTCGGGAAAAAACCATCGGTTAGCCAGCCAGCGTACCGGTAAGGCTAACAGCTGACGGCATTTCCAATACACGGGAACATAGTTGCGGCGAGAAAGGATAAGCACATTGCGTACCTGGTAATAAAGTCTTACCGGCGCGCCCTGCTTAAAGTTCACTCCCAAAATGCGTTGCCGTGCATCACCCTGACGATGGGGCATCACCACCTGGTTGGCTTTTAAAACCTTAAACCCTTTTTGCTGAGCCCGCCAACACCATTCATGATCCACGCCATCTATGAATAAAGCGCTGTCTTTTTTGCCAATCTGTTGAAAAGCCGTCACCGGAATCAACATGCCGGAGGCGATGATCTGTCGCACCTCGCTCAGCTGCTCGCACAGCGGGTTTTCACGGCTTACCCGCCCGTTGACGGTTTGCTGGGTAAATTCACAATGGATTTGTGGGCCTATACAGGCCAGGTTGGGATAGCGTTGTCGCGCCAGTTGAAAAGCGCTGTGTAATGCAGATAAAAAATCGACGCTGAGTTGGCTGTCCTGGTCCAACACCAATACCGACTCTGCATTTTTTGTTATGGCTGCATCTATGCCCTGATTTTGGGCCTCTGCAATGCCCACATTGCCCGGGCAGTGAATATAGTGCGCACTACCTTGTTGTGGTGGCGGCAAAGAGTGGGGAGAATTATCCACCAGGATCGCCGACCAGCCCATTTGCGCAATGGTCTGCAGCATACAGTGAAGGTGAGTTTCATCCGGATGATACAGGATGATGATGGCAGCGACGTTCAATGTCTTACAATCTTTTCCAATATTAAGCGATCAACTTTATACGCCAGCCTGACCAGACGGCTGGGCATCAGACGCAAGCACAGCACAAACAGTGCGTATACTGTATTTACTGCACTATACCGGCGCAGGCGACGCATCGCAATAAAGCGCGCTTTGCATTCGTTCAGTGATTTGCTTAAGCCGCGACGTTTATAAAAGTCATTTACCCGCCGAAAATTGAGCAGTTTTTCCCGCAGGTTACGAAATTCAAAGCCCGCTGCTGCCAGTTCTATCCAGAAAAAATAATCCTGCGTATTTTGCAGGCTACCATCATACCGATAGCCCTGCTCAAATACTGTAGCCCGTATGGCCACGGTGGGGTGATTCAGGGTACAGCGGCGCGGCAACATCCGCACAATCAGCCGGTGCGAGGCAGGCATCACTCGTGCCCCGACTTTACGACCATCTTCATTTACTTCGGATAAGCCCGTTCCCAATACCGCCACCTTGGGGTGATGCTCAAGAAAATGAATTTGCTTGTGCAGGCGCTCAGGCAAACATTCATCATCGGCATCCATGCGCACAAAGTATCGTAAGTCAGGTTGAGTCAGCATCCAGTCCGCTGCCAGATTCATACAGGCAGCAAGGCCGATATTGCGCTCACTCTGGGCTATTAGTAGGCGCGCGTCCTGCGCGGCCAGCTCCAGAAGTCTGGCGGTGGTGGCTGCCGGTACACTGCCATCCACGATAATCAAAAAAACAAAATCGGTAAAGGTTTGTTGCTGTACACTGTGGATCGCCCCTTCCAACCAGCCCAACCTATCCTGCTGATAGGTAGACATAGCCACCAGCACGGAAGCCTTTGGGAGGTTACGGGCAGAAGAAAGAAACTGCAAAGAAGGAAAGGTTTGAGCCGGCACGAAATATCTAATTGATTACAAAAGGGCTCAAATGGTACACCATTCCGCCCCATTGTAAAAATCTGGCATTAGGCAAGCTTTTTAACTTTTCTGATCATGCGCCAGATATTTTGAATGATAAAGCTGTAAACCATTAATAAGGCAATAAAGCCCCAGAACATGGCCCATTCTGGTATCTCTAACACCTCACCCATCACGCCGATCAGGCAATACAGGCTACCCATAAATAAGATAGCGATCAGCGATTGATTGGAGGTCAGCCCGGCGCGCATGAAGATATTATGCAAATGCTTTCGATCCGGGCGCAGCATTGATTGGCCCTTGCGAGCACGCCGATACATAATGGCCGCCATGTCCATCAGGGGCAGGCCAATCAGCCATACCGCAGTAATGGGACGAAACGCGGCTTCGGCGCCCTGCGCATGGTCTACCAGCAGCCACACGATGGTCAGGCCGACAAACATACTGCCGGCATCACCCATAAAAATTTTATTGCCGCGGAAGCCTTTCCAACTAAGGTTAAACGCTAAAAATGGTACGATGGCAGCCACAATCACCAGGGGCTCCATAATAGCACCACTGTTACCAGCCAGTAGAAGTAACGCAGCCACGGCCAGTAAGACAATCAGGCTCATGCCGCCGGCCAGACCATCAATACCGTCTATCATGTTAAACGCATTGATCACGCCCACCACGCAAACCACAGTGAAAAAGTAACCGCCCAGGCCCAGATAAACGTCGCCCCAGCCAAAGATATTGCCCAGCGAGGTCAGGTAGTTTTGTGCGCTCCAGGCCATGATCGCGGCTACCCCAAACTGACACATCAGACGGCCTTTAGCACTTAATTCAAAGCGATCGTCCAGCGTGCCCAGCAGCACAATAAATGCTGAGGCCGTAAAAAACAGCGGTTCATTTTTCATCCAGACATCTGTCAGGATGCTGGCCACGACCACTGCCATAAAAATTGCCACACCACCGGTAAGCGGCACCAACCCATGATGACGCTTGCGCACGCTAGGTTGATCCACCAGGCCGAATTGATGGGCCAGAGGCGTCATCACGACCAATAGAATCAACGCCACAATAAATGCGGTGAACAGTGGTATAAACTGAAGATATTCGAACATGCTCAGAAAAATCCGTTATTTGTCGGGCAGCAGAATTACCCGCGTAGTGTTAATACACGGCAATTATTGGCAATCCTTTTTTCAACCCTTGCATTCTATCCAAAGCTCGTTGTTTTAAGCGCACAAATGAAAGAGATGGCTTTGGTAGCTCCAATGATAATAAATAATCTGTAATGTGACCACCATTTTATCTATCCCCTGCTTAAAAAGTCAGCACCTACTGACCCGCTCCTCCAATCTAGGCAAGCGCTGCTCTTCACACTGTTAGGCAAGGCCTCAGCTCGGGTTTTGGCGGATGAAATTCTCAATTTGTGTGGTATCCTAGCGCGCAGAATCAGACAGGGACTTTGACTTTTCTCATGTATCTTCTCAAAAAACTACTAGCCGCAGCGGTTATCAGCGGCGGTGTACTATTGGCCGGCTGCGCTTCAGCGCCCCAGCCAGTGGTGGCTGATGTGCCTCTGGTCCACGAAAATTTTGCTACCCGTAGTCCGCTAAGTGCCCAGCCTGTGACAATACCGGAGCAACTGATGCCAGGCCAAACCGTTACCATCGACGAACAAACCTGGCGGATTGGGTTAAATTATTTGTCGGCAGCACAACAATCTTGTTTTGTGCTACACCCCATGGACGAGCGCATCAGCGAGGCCAGACTGTGTCAGCGCCAGACGCAGTGGATGTATATTCCCGCTGTGCTGACGCCCCCGCAAACCGCCGCCGTCCCCCAATCTGATAAGGAGTAGTTCCAGGATGTTGCAACGCTTTAAGTTATGGGGCAAGCGTACCCTCGCTGTGCTGGCAGGGAGCATATTGGTGCTGTCCAGTGCGTCTCTCCACGCGCAATCGCTGGCTGATCTTCAACAACTGCGCCAGCAAGCTCAACAAAGTCAGCAAGGGCAACAGGGACCTGCCACAAATTCTGCAGTGGGGGCCGGTCGGGTATCGCCAATGGACTTATCAGGGCCGCGTACCATTAACAGTATGAATAGTGGTATGCCGCAAAATGGCCAGTTTTACGACCGCTCTCGCGAAGGCCGTGCGCTGCCCGGTGAACCCACCATCGATACGGTTTTCCCTGAGCAACCGCAAATGACCAACCCGCCGTATGCTGCCAATTTGTTTATCGGCGGGTTTGAATCTGAACGTGCTGATGGACTGAACGACAATTATTTGATTGCGCAAGGGGATAAAATCTCTATCTGGATGTGGGGCGCGGTCAATTTTGCCGACGTGGTCACGGTCGATAATCAGGGCAACATTTTTATTCCAAATATCGGCCCGGTACACGTCGCGAACACGCCAGCCGGCTCAGTCAACAGCTTAGTGACCTCGCGCATCAAGCAGGTGTATACCAATGATGTGAGCGTATATGTCAATTTGCTCACATCGACCCCGGTGTCAGTGTTTATCAGCGGACCGGTTATCCGCCCAGGTCAGTATGCCGGCCAGGCGTCTGACAGCATCTTGTACTTTTTAAAGCGTGCCGGTGGTATCGACTTTCAGCGTGGTAGTTTTCGTAAAATCGATATTAAGCGTGATGGTGAAATCATTGCCAGTGCGGATTTGTACGAGTTTTTAAAGCACGGTCGCCTGCCAGATCTTTCCTTTGAGGACGGCGATGTCATTATGGTACAGCCTATCGGGGCCACGGTTGTGGTGGAAACCGGCGCCAGAAATAGCTTTACCTTTGAGTTTTTGGACTCCGAACTAGAGGGTGAGCAACTGACCCGCTACGCCACTCCCCGCGACTTTATCAATCATGTCTCCATAGCCGGTGTGCGTGAGAATAAGCAGTTTTCTCGCTACCTGAGCCTGAAAAAATTTGCTGAATTTGGTTTACAAGCCGGTGACACGGTGGAGTACATTGATGACCACGAACAAAAAGTGTATCGCATCAATATTCAGGGCAGCCATTCCGGCCCCTCCCAGGTCATGGTAGACCAAGGTACGCGGTTACAGGATGTGCTGAACTACATTCAAATCAACCCGAAATTATCAAATGCGGCTAATATCTACTTGCTACGAGAAAGTGTGGCGCAACAGCAACAGGAAATACTGGACCGCTCGTTAAAACAGCTTGAACGCAGTATCTATACTGCTCCCATTAGCTCAACCGGTGAAGGCGGGATCCGGGTTCAGGAAGCCCAACTGGTATCAGATTTTATCGCGCGGGCCAAAGAGGTTGAGCCGTTGGGTAAAGTGGTGGTTTCAGAGGGTGACCGCACGGCCAATGTACTACTAGAACCTAACGATACCATCGTCATACCGGCAGTGACTGATCTGGTGCAGGTGGGAGGCGAAGTCATGATGCCGCAGGCGGTGGTCTACAACCCCGATGCCACAGCAGCTGATTATATTGCCTGGACAGGTGGTTTTACTCAGCGTGCCGACGATGAGCGTATCTTGATTATTCGCCAGAACGGCTTAGTAGAATTTGACCGAATTCAGGGTAATCTTGCGAGTGCCGATGAAGGCATGGTAGCACTGAAGCCGGGTGATCAAATTGTAGTATTGCCGTCCATCGAAGTGAAATCACTGCAGGCGGTCAAAGATATTACCCAAATTGTTTATCAGATTGCGGTTGCAGCCAACGTAGCGCTAGATTAACGATGCTCACCTTCAAAGACCAATTGCTGGCGTGGCGAAGAGTGGTATTTGCCCTCTTCCTGCGCGAGCTACAAAGTAAGTTCAATGACAAACTCGGCTTGGGCTGGGCATTTTTTGAGCCGTTTGTTTTTATCTTTGGCTTATCTTTTGCGCGAAGCTTTATTTCTGGTTCTGAAGTCCATTCTATCCCTATCTTAATCTTTATGATGGTAGGTATGGTGTATATCCAAACCTTATTGACGTCATTAGGCTCAGTTTCAGGCTCGATTAAGCGAAATAAACCACTATACGCTTTTCGGCAAGTTCAGCCCCTAGCTTCTCTAATCACTTCGGGGGTGCTGGAATTTGCGATTAAAGCCGGTGTCATTGTACTTTTGTCGTTAACCATCTACCTCCTTGGCATTGATTTTCAGCTCAAAAACCCACTGTTATTTATCTATTTGTATTGTTTGTTATGGGCCTTTTGTCTTTCTATTGCGCTGCTGTTTGGTATTGCGGCTACCTATATCCCTGAAATTAATAAAATCAAAGGGCTAGTGCAGCGACCTATGTTTTTTATTTCTTGCGTATTTTTTAGTTTGCAGGATATTCCGGAAAAATACTGGCCCTACCTAACCTGGAATCCATTAGTTCATTTCGTAGAGTTAACACGTTTTGCTATGTACCCGTCTTACGGTGATCGCGGAGTAAGTTTAGAATTCGTTACTTCCATTACTATCATCGCCTTGTTCTTCAGCCTGGCGCTGTACCATATTACCTGGAAGAAGGTGTTGGCCAGATGATACAAATTAAAAACCTGACAAAGAGCTATCCCAGTAAACTTGGCCCGCAGTACATTTTCAAAAACCTGAACTTTACATTTCCCACTGAAAAAAATGTGGCCATTTTAGGTAAAAACGGAGCGGGTAAATCCACCCTGTTTCGCCTGCTAGCTAAAAGTGAATATCCGGATCGGGGGCAGATTTTAACAAATCGCACAATGTCTTGGCCTGTGGCTTTGCAAACCGGAATCCATCCGCATATGAGTGGCCGGGAAAACACCCGCTTTATCGGCCGGATTAACAATGTGCGTTCTTTATCGAGCTATGAAAAGAATGTGCAGAAATTTGCTGAGCTGGATAAGAAGTTTGACCTGCCGGTGCGCAATTACTCATCGGGTATGCGCGCCAAGCTGGTGTTTGCCTGCTGCATGAATATTGATTTTGATATTTATCTGATTGATGAAGCCACCTCGGTGGGCGACCCGCTATTTCGTAAAAAAGCCAAGCAAGCCTTGCAGGAAAAAGCGAAAACTTGCGGCGTGATCATGGTCAGTCATGAGCTTGATCAAATTCGCGAGTTTTGCAGTTCAGCGGTACTTATCGACAAGGGCAAGCTCCATTATTACGAAGACTTAGAAGAAGGCATTGCTGTGTACACGTCTTCTCCCAAAAAAGAAAAGAGTAAGTAACTGTGTTAAAAAAGACGCAAAAAAAACTAAAACTTCTTACCCAGAATATGGCTAAAGCCTTTGCTGTCATCTGGGCGTGCTATGGTTTGTATCTGATTGCCTGGGCTAGCCCGCAATTTGAAAGTAAGAGCCAATTGATTGTCAAAGCGTCTGACGGTGGCAGTGCATTCAATCCGGCGAATATGTTGATGTCCACCGTTTCCGATGCCCCGCTTTCCAGCGAAAGTGTGCTGATCGAAGCCTTTATGCAATCCCAGGATATGTACAAATACCTGGAGCAACATCATCAATTGACCGCCCACTTTCAAAGTGGCGATATTGATATGTTTAGCCGCTTGAGTAATAGCTCTTCAAAAGAGCAAAAATACGAGTATTTTCTGGACCAGCTCGAGGTTACCGTAGACTCAGCGACTGGTGTGATCACGCTGAAAACCCGCGCGTTTACGCCTGATTATGCGCACCAGCTCAACCAGGCAATGGTTGAGCATGCAGAAAGTTTTATCAACAGCATCAATACAGACTTGGCGAAATCAAAACTGGAATTTGCCAAAGGTGAACATCAGGTGGTTGAAGACAAACTGCAACAGGCAAAATCTGAATTGCTGGCTTTTCAGTCCAAATATAATGTGCTAGATCCTACCGCAGAAGGTGCAGCTGCCCAGCAAATCGCGTTTTCTTTAGAAGCTACGTTAGCGCAGAAAAAAGCGGAGTTACGCACCATGTCAGGCATGATGTCCGATGCGGCGCCGGAGATTCGTAATTTAAAGCGTCAAATTGAAGCACTGCGCAGCGCCGTGAGTGAACAAAAAAGTGATTTAAACAGTGAGGCGGTGAATACCGGCGATGAAACCAGCATGACTCAGCTGATTGCACAGTTCAGCGATCTGCAGGTGCAATTGCAGCTGGCAATCCAGGCTTTCTCCTCTTCACTGGTTACCCTCGAAGACACCCGGGTCAGCGCTTATGAAAAAGTGCAGCACCTGGTTACCATTGAGCGGCCCACTATGCCAGAAGCCAGCCAGTACCCAAAGGTGACCTACAACCTGACATTGTTTGGCGTTATTTTATTTATGATTTACGGCATCGGCCGCATCGTGGTAGCCACCATCAAAGAGCTGTAAGCTTATCCTCATGAACAAAAACGCCCCACCCGGGGCGTTTTTTGTATCTAGCAGTTTTGTGCAGAAGCAATAGCCTCTAAAACACTGTCAATCATCGCGCACACCTTTACGCAGGCAGCTTAGGGCTTTCCCCGCTGTCTTAACTTGTGTATCTTTAAAGGCTTTAGTATAACGTCGGTACTTTTGGGAACGTCACCGGCACATTGTGCGTGCACAGGCTGTCAATCCTCCCGATCTTACAACTACAATAAAACGGAATCTGATTGTGACAACAACAACAAGCAACGATACGCGTTTTTTCGGCCACCCGGCCGGACTGATGACGCTGTTCTTCACTGAGATGTGGGAGCGCATGAGTTACTACGGCATGCGCGCCCTGCTGGTTCTTTTTATGACCGCTACGCTGCAGGAAGAAGGTCTGGCCTTCACTGTGGCCTCTGCCACAGCAATTTACGGCTTATACACCGGTGCGGTGTACTTCATGGGCCTGCCTGGCGGCTGGATTGCTGACCGGTTGATTGGCAGCCAAAAAGCCGTATGGTACGGCGGTATTATCATCATGTCGGGCCACATTGTACTGGCCATCCCATCGCAGGATACCTTCTTTATCGGCCTTATTCTGGTGGTACTGGGTACCGGGCTGTTAAAACCCAATATCAGCGCCATGGTGGGCGGCCTGTATTCTGACGATGACAAACGCCGCGACAGCGGTTATACCATTTATTACATGGGCATAAACCTAGGCTCGATCATCGGCTACCTTATTTGCGGCTGGCTGGCCGAAGCCCAAGGCTATCACTGGGCGTTCGGGGCCGCGGCGATTGGTATGGCCATTGGTCTGATCCAGTACAAATACACCTTAAATCGGTTGTCTAATGTAGGCGACGCACCGAGTGTGGATATTACTCCCGCGGTGCATAAGCGCGGCTGGACCGGTATCGTACTGTTTTTGTTAGCTCTGATTGGTGTCACCGCAGCCACTACCATGGGCGTGCTGGTAATCGACCCGGTGGTCATTGCCGAATACGTGGCCTACACCTTTACCGCCATCTTCTTTGTGTATTTTGGCAGTATCTTCTTTTATGGCAACCTGAGCGTAGCTGAGAAGAAACGCATGGGCGCACTGTTTTTAATATGTGTAGCGTCATCCTGTTTCTGGGCAGGCTTTGAACAGGCCGGCTCGTCACTAAACCTGTTTGGCCGGGATTATACTGACCGCATCGTAGGGTCATTTGAAATTCCACCCGCCTGGTTTCAGTCGGTAAACTCCATTTTCATTATCATCCTGTCACCGTTTTTTGCCGCATTGTGGATCAATCTGGGTAAGCGCATGCTCGACCCGTCATATGGTGCCAAATGTGCGGTTGGCCTGATCATCATGGCATCGGGCTTTATCGTGATGTTTTTTGCCTCACAACTAGCGGCCAGCGGCTTAAAAGTAGCGCCTTACTGGCTGGTGATGACTTACTTCCTGCATACCGTGGGTGAGCTTTGTTTAAGCCCGGTAGCTTTGAGTGCGGTGAGTAAATTGTCGCCTAAGCGGTTTGCCGGCCAGATGATGGGGGTATTTGTTCTGACCTACTCTATCGGTAACGTAATCGCCGGTCTGCTGGCTGGTAGCTTTGACCCAAGCCGGATGGAAACCATGCCGTCGCTGTATATGCAAATCGCACTGTTTAGCATTGCCATCGGTATTGTGGTGCTATTACTGTCGCTGAAAACCCGCCACTGGGAAGCATTGGCAGACAACAAGGCACAGGAAGATACTGCTGAGCCTTTGATGTCTAAAGGCTAATCAGCATCCAGGCTTTTTTTAGCCTGCACATTCTCTTACAATGCAAAAACCGTCACACTGCTGTGGCGGTTTTTTTATATCAGGTAGCCCATGAAATTTTATCTTTCAACCCGACATATCCCTGGCCTCAGGGATCTTTCGCTAGCCGACCGCATGGCTGCGTTAGAAGCGGCCAGTAAGAAGCTGACCACGCCTGAAAAAACCTTGCTGAATGTACTCAAACTGCTGGTTATTGTGCCGGTTTTTGTTTTTATTATGCGTACCGCCTCCGATTGGACATCCTTATTGTGGGCGTTATTGGTCTTTTTACTGTATCCACTGGTGGTAAAGCCGCTGCAGTATTCGCTGTGCGCAAAATACATTAAGCAACCCGACAATCCCTCTAAGGAGTAACGATGAAATCAATATTGGTGACCGGCGGTGCTGGCTACATTGGCAGCCATACAGTGCTGCAATTACTGGAAGCTGGCCTGGATGTGGTGGTCATTGATAACCTGGCCAATGCCAGCGCCGAATCATTGCGCCGGGTAGAAGCACTGGCCGGCCGGTCGCTGACCTTTGTGCAGGGCGATATTCGTGATACTGATCTGCTGGACAATTTGTTTAGCCAGCACGATATTGATGCGGTGATCCATTTTGCCGGATTAAAAGCGGTTGGTGAGTCGGTCCAAAAGCCGCTGGAATATTATGAAAACAACGTCTACGGCACGCTGACACTGTGCAAAGCCATGCGTCAACACAATGTGAAAAACCTGGTATTTAGCTCCTCAGCCACAGTGTACGGCGATCCAGCTTCACTGCCTCTGCGTGAATCCATGGCTACCGGCCATCCTACCAATCCGTATGGCATGTCAAAGCTGATGGTAGAGCATGTGCTGACTGACCTGCATCATTCCGATGACAGCTGGAACATTGTGCTATTGCGCTACTTCAACCCGGTGGGCGCCCATGAATCCGGTCAGATTGGTGAAGATCCTAATGGCATTCCTAACAACCTGATGCCGTATATTTCGCAGGTCGCCACCGGCAAGCTGGAAAAGCTTAGCGTGTTTGGCAACGACTACAATACGCCAGATGGGACTGGCGTGCGCGACTATATCCATGTGGTCGATCTGGCCAACGGCCATTTGAAAGCCCTGGATCGGGTGCAGCTAAACATGGGACTGGATATTTATAATTTGGGTACCGGTCAGGGCTACTCGGTGCTGGAGATGATTGCCGCGTTTGAAAAAGCTTCTGGGCAAACTGTTAACTATACTATTGCACCACGCCGTAATGGTGATGTGGCTGCATGTTATGCAGACCCGACCCTGGCTGCACAAGAGCTTAACTGGCATGCCGAGAAAGGTTTAGAAGAAATGTGCCGGGATGTGTGGCACTGGCAATCTAATAACCCAGCCGGATACGAATCATAAACCTAACCGGATTCAGGCGGTGGCTGGCTCACCGCCTTATCCTTAATATTGTAGCTAGACCTTAGTTGCCTTCTTCCAGCAAGGCTTCAAAGTCTTCAAAGTTTTCTTCTTCAGCTTCCACATCAATGGTCTCTTCACCAATTTCACCATCGGTTACCTCAAACTTCAGATTTTGAAAGTACGCATTTTTGACAAAGGAATAGGGATCAAAAGATTGCTCCAATTGTTGTTCCTGATCCATCAATGCAGCCCGCGCTTCCAGAATCGAGATAATTTGTGCTGCTATAGAAAAGTTCGCACTTAGTACGGTATTGGGATAGGTAAATCCATCGGCCACCCGGCCGCTGAACGTCCTGGGATCTGAGGGCCCCAGTGCCGGTAGCATAAGATAGGGGCCAGTTTCAACTCCCCACACAGCCAATGTCTCACCAAACCGCTCTCTTTGACGCTCAATGCCTAGTTTTGATGCTACATCGATGGTGCCCAGCAGACCTACCGTGCTGTTTATCAAAAATCGGCCCAGACTATCCATGCCCTGGTTTAAATCGCCTTGCAGCATGTTATTGATAAAATTGGCCGGTTCTTCAATATTGTTGGCAGCATTTAACAATCCGGTTCGAGCAAACTGCGGAACCACGGCTACATAGCCAACCGTGACCGGTCGCACCAGGTATTCATCCAGATAATCCCAGTTGAATGTCCATAGTGCACGGTTAACATCTTCCAACGGATCGCGCGGATCAGATATATTGGCCGGATCCGACTGCTCTGCCTGTTGCTCAGCTGAATTGGATACACAGCCGGTAAGCATTCCGGTGGCCACGAGCAGGCCGAAGACCAGAGCACGATAATATTGTTTCACTACAATTCCTTATTTATTTGAATAACTTGAGTAACCGAAGAGCCTGGCGACAAGGCCAGCTCTACCGAGCCTTCCAGCTCGCCAGGGGCGGCCGCCACATCCTGATCGGCCGACAGCCGGGCGGTCAAAATAACCGAAGAGAGGGTGCTTAATCCCTGACCGGGCAACATGGCGTCGTCATCGCTTAATGTGACCTGCATAGGAAACTGGTTTACCGGCACCTTTACGACGGCCGCCGGCATTTGGTTTGCTGCTCCCGCGGCTTTAGCAAACACAATCAATTGTCCCTGCTGTAACCACGAAGGCTTGGCCAACGCGGCATCCAGCGTAATGGTAACAGCAATTGAGGTGTTGGTGGCAGCATCGATAGCCTTATTTGAGGTAGCTGGTTGTAATTGCGCGATACGCGCTTCCAGATCCTGGCGCAGTGGATTAGATGCAGGTAAGGCATCGCCAACCTGCGCCAGTGCCGCCTGCGCCGCTCTGGCTTGCCCCAACTGCGCATAGGCTACCGCCAGCATCAGCTGGTATTGGATATTATCGGCAGAACGGGCCAGTTGCTGGGTTAGCACCTGAGTGGCCTGCTGGAGGGCCCTGCGCTGTTCACTGGCCAATAATGCCTGCACATAACTGGTGGTGGTTGCCGGTGAGGGTTCCAGCGTGTAGGCACGGGCCAGCGCAGCCTGCGCTTCGTCCTGCAAGCCCAGTGACATCTGCAGCCGACCCAAGTACATCCAGCCCTGCGCATCGTCAGGTTGTTGATGAACCCGGGCACGGATGGCGCTGATTAAGGTTTTGACATCGGTCTCCGAAAACGTCTGTTGCTCACCCTGGCTCAGTTTTGCCGACAGCGCCGGCAGCGCGTCGATAGCAGCCTGCTGGGCGTGCAATTCTGGCAGTTGCGATACCTGCCGATACACATAGCCGCCGGCTGCCATCACCAGCACCGCGCCGGCGATAACCACCAGTGCTGTTACCCGCGGGCGGGCGGTCTGGCCTGACGGCGTGTCCTGCTCATCCACCAGCGCCAGTTTTAACTCATCTTTGGCCTGGCGGAGTTCGGCAGCACTGATCAGTCCCGCATCGGCTTCACAATCCAACTCTGCCAGGCGTTGTTTGGTCAACGCGACATTATAGGTGGCCCGGACGCTTCGTTGCCGGCTTAGCAGAGGCAGGGTGACCAGCAGAACCAGCACGGTCAGCATGGCGGCGGCAAGCAGGTGAAAGGCTGTCCAGCTCATGAGCGCTCATCTTTTAATAGTTGTTCTGCCTGGGCCAGCCGGGCCGCCATATCCTGCTGCGGCGCGGGTTTGCGTCGCCGCATGACCACTACCGCACCAATCACAATAAATAATGGCGGCAGTGCCCATAGCCACAGGGTTGCCACTGTCAGCGGTGGCTCGTAATACACAAAATCTCCGTATCGAGCTTTCATGTAGCTGATGATTTGCTCTTCACTGCGTCCCTGCTGCAGAAGCTGATACACTTTGCGCCGCATGTCATTGGCTATTAACGCATCCGAGTCGCTGATACTCTGGTTCTGGCATTTGGGGCAGCGCAGATTAGCGGTTAATGTCTGAAATACTGCGCGCTGCTCAGCCGAGGTAAAGGTATAAGTTTCGCTTGTGGCTGTAGCATACAGCGAGACCAGCAACAGCGCACAGCCTAAAAAAAATCTCATGGCGCCTCCGCGCCGGCTTCCACCAGCAGTTGCCGATACGCCGGCCCTACCTTGTTTTGCCAGACCCGCGGGTTGATATCTCCCACATGATGCAGGCGTACCACACCTCGATGGTCAATTAAAAAGTGTTCCGGTGCACCGGTCACCCCTAAATCCAGCGCGGTATCCCGGTACACATCCAATATATTAAAAGCATATGGATTGCCGTATTTATTTAATAATTGGGAAACCTGCTGCCGGGCCTGCTGCAGAGTTGTGGTGCCATATTCCGGGTCCAGATCCTGGTCATAATACAAGCCGACAATATTGACCTGCTGGTCATTACGCAGTTTGGTCAGATACGGCATCTCTACTGCGCAGGTGATACACCACACGCCCCACACATTAAGCAGGGTTACCTTCCCCTGCAAGTCTTTGTGGGTGTAGGTGCGCTCAGGCTGCATAAGATCCGGCAGGACAAAAGCCGGCATCGGCTGATTAACCACCTGGGAGTCCAGCTGGCGGGGATCGCTGGCCAGGCCGCGGTATAAAAAGATGCTGAGCAGCGCAAACGCCATTACCGGTAGCATCAATAAGGTCAGCTTTTTCATGTCAGGCTCTCCCGGGCTGCGCTGGGCGAAGGACCCGCTACGGCCGCACGACGGCGCGCCTGCACTGCCAGACGGTAGCGGCGATCGCTGATAGCCAGCGCGCCGGCTAATGCCATTAATCCACCACCAGCCCAAATCCAGGCCACAAATGGTTTGATATACACACGCACCGCCCAGGCCCCGTCATCCAGCGGTTCGCCCAGCGCAATGAAGATATCCCGGCTGATGGTAGAATAAATCGCGGCTTCGGTCATCGGCATTTGCTGCACTTCGTACAAACGCTTTTCCGGCGCCAGCTGTGTCACTGGCTGCCCGCGTTTGGACACCGCAAATACTGCCCGGTCGGCCATATAATTGGGCCCAGCCACCTCCTCGAGAGCGGAAAACCGAAACTGATAATCATTCAGGGTAAGTGTTTGCCCCACTTCCATTCTGACATCCCGCTCGGTTTCGTAATTAGACACCAGCGTGATGCCAATAAGGGTGACTGCAAAGCCCACGTGGCCAAGCACCATGGCCCAGTGGCTACGGCCAAGCAGGCGTAACCGGGCGAGCACCGACGGTTGGCGCTGTAGAGCATCCAGTCGCTCGATTACCTGCCACACTGAGGTCACTAAGATCCACACCGCCAGTGCCATCCCCAGCACCGCCATATACGTTTGCTCAGAATAGGCGTAGGTTAGCAGCAGCGCAGCGACCACACTCAGACCGGCGGCCGCCAATAGCTGACGGCTATAGGCAGCCAGAGGCTGATATTTCCAGCGCGTCAGTGGCCCCATGCCCAACAACAATACAAAAGGCACAATCAGGAATACAAACATCTGATTGAAAAAAGGCTCGCCAATCGAGATGGCGCCCAGGCCCAATTCTTTATGCACCAACGGTAATAAGGTCCCCAGTAGCACCACCAGGGTAGCGGCGCACAGTAATAAATTATTGCCCATCAGCATCACTTCGCGGGACACCGTCTGATAGCGACCCACACTGTGCAGGCTGCCGGCGCGCAGTGCGTACAAAAGTAATGCGCCCCCGCCCAGCAGTATGAGCAGGGCTAAAATAAACAGGCCACGGGTAGGATCGCTGGCAAACGAATGCACCGACACAATCACTCCGGAGCGGACTAAAAAGGTGCCCAATAAACTGAGCGAAAACGCACTGATGGCCAGCAATATGGTCCAGGATTTAAAAATTTTACGCTTTTCGGTGACCGCCAGTGAATGGATCAGCGCGGTGCCCACTAGCCAGGGCATGAAGGAAGCATTTTCTACCGGATCCCAAAACCACCAGCCGCCCCAGCCCAACTCGTAATATGCCCACCAGCTGCCCAGGCAAATGCCCACGGTTAAAAAGCTCCAAGCAGCCAGCGCCCAGGGCCGGGCCCAGCGCGCCCAGGTGGAATCCAACCGCCCGGCCATCAACGCGGCGACAGCAAAGGCGAAAGCCACGGCAAATCCTACATAGCCCATGTACAGCATTGGCGGATGAATAATCATGCCAAAATCCTGCAGCAGCGGATTCAGGTCCCGCCCGTCCACCGGAAAATAAGGCAGCAGGCTGGTAAACGGATTGGAGGTCAGCAGCATAAATAGATAAAAGCCAATGCTGACCAGCCCCAATACCCCCAACACCCGCGCTACCATCTGTGCCGGAATACTGCGACTAAACACCGCCACTGCCAGAGTCCACAAACTCAACATCAGCACCCACAGCAAAAAAGATCCCTCATGGCCGCCCCACACTGCGGTCACTTTGTAGTGCAGCGGCAACCGCGAATTGGAATGGGAGGCGACATAGGCGATGGAAAAATCGTCGGTAACAAAAGCAAATACCAGACAGCCAAACGCAATCAGGGTAAAGACAAACATGCCAAGCGCCAGCGGCCGGGCGGTTGCCATCAGGCCGGAGTGCTGGGTATGCGCGCCCCATAGAGGGTAGATCGCCAATAACATGGCGCTGCCCAGAGCTAACACCAGCGCCAGATTGCCCAGTTCCGGGATCATCGCGAGGCGCCTTCTAAAGTGGCTGCGGTTTTGCCTGGATGGCCCATTTTTTCCGCCAGCTCTGGCGGCATATAATTTTCATCATGCTTGGCCAGCACTTCGTGGGCTTGCAGTGTGGTGGGCCCCACCAGTGTGCCAGTGGCAACAATGCCCTGCCCTTCCCGAAACAGGTCTGGCAAAATACCATCGTACAGCACCGTCACAGCCGGGCCGGTATCCACTAAATCAAATTGTACCTGCAGGGTTTGGCTATGACGCGAGACGCTGCCCGGCACCACCAGCCCGCCCAGTCGCAGCCGCTGGCCAACCTGCGGCGGCTGGCCATCTTTGCCGTGGGTGATTTCCGACGGCGTATAAAATAAATCAATGTTGTCATTTAAGGCATACAACATCAGTGCGATAGCCGCCCCCACCAGCGAGGCCACAGCTATTATCAGGGTTAATCGTTGACGACGCCGCGGATTCATAAGCCCGGCTCCGTTGTACGCAGATGGCCGTGACCGGCCTTAGGCACCGGCGGTGGCATGTGCACTTCACGCTGTGCCCGCTTGCGCTGATGCAGGTGCACAACCCGGCGCTGTAAGCGTTTTGTCTGCTGCCGGGCCCCAAGAAGCAGTGCGGCCATGGTGGCAACACACACCGCCACCGACAACCACACGTAAAGCCCGTAGCCGCCCATGGCAAAAAATGCTGTCCAGGAATCAAATTGCATGCTGGCCTCCTACAGCCCTTGCCACCCAGGGCCGATGCGCTTCACTGCGCAGGATTTCATTTTTTAGCCGCATCACCACAGCCAGACCGATAAAGACGGCGAACCCGGCCAGATTTATTAGCAACGGCCAGAGCATGTCCGGTGCAATCGAGGGGGTATCAAACTTGGTAATAGACGCGCCCTGGTGCAGGGTATTCCACCATTGCACTGAGAAATGAATAATTGGCACATTGATCACCCCCACCAGCGCCATTACCGCAGCGGCCTTGCCAGCCTGCTGCTCATCATCAAATGCATGATATAACGCCATAACGCCCAGGTACAAAAACAGTAATATCAGCTCGGAGGTCAAACGCGCATCCCACACCCACCAGGTGCCCCACATGGGTTTGCCCCAGGCCGCACCGGTGGCCAGCGCAATAAAGGTCATGGCGGCCCCCACCGGTGCAATGGCAATCATCGCCAGAGCTGCCGTCCGCCACTGCCACACCAGTGCAACCAGTGCAGCCACTGCCATCGCCACATACGTACTCATGGACAAAATGGCACTGGGCACATGAAAATAGATAATGCGAAACGCATCGCCTTGCTGATAATCTGGCGGCGCAAACAGCAAGCCCCAGATACTCCCCACAGCCAACAGTACCAGCGCCAGCGGCATCAGCCAGCGTTGCCAGCGACAGCACAGACGATAGGCGTGTTCTGGCTTGGCGTAAGGATGTAACCATTTCCACATCAGTGTTGACTCACTCTTAATGCATAGGCAATCGCCAGAGGGGCGCCGGCCAACGCCAGACATACCATGGCGCCGATAATGGCCAACTGAGGCGCATAGGACAATTCAAAGGCTGCCGACTCCACCGCAGAGGTGGCAAAAATCAGTAAAGGAATAAAGACTGGCAATAGTAACAATGCCACCAGCACACTGCCGCGCTGCAGGCTCACCGTCAGGGCTACCACGATGGCGCCCACCATGGACAACAAAGGGGTGCCGATCAACAAGGTCAGCAGCAGCGCCAGATACATATCCGCTGACATGTATAATAATAAGGCCAACATCGGCGAAAGCAGAATAATGGGTAAAAAGCTCACCAGCCAATGGCTGGCGACCTTGGCCAGGCCCACCTGCCATACCGGCAATCCGCTCAACAGCATCTGCTCAAGGCTGCCATCAATAAAATCATCTTTAAACAGCCGTTCCATGCCCAGTAAGCCAGACAATAAGGCGGCCACCCAGATAATGCCACCGCTGATCCGTTGTAGCAGGGCTGGCTCTGGCCCTACAGCCAGTGGAAACAAACACACCACAATCAATAAAAATAATAAGGGCTGCAGCAATTCACTTTTTTGCGCGAAGGCTAATTGTAAGTCCCGGTAAAAGATCCCTTTCATGTCGGTGATCCTAATTCCAGCACCTGCACGTTTTCTAGCACAGCCCCCAGCGGCTGATGACTGGTGAGCACAATAGCTCCGCCTTGTGCCACAAACTGCCGGCAATGCTGCTCCATCGCCGCAATACCGGCACTGTCCAGTGCGGTAAAAGGTTCATCCAGGATCCACACAGTGGCTGGCTTGAGCCACAACCGGGCCAGCGCCACCCGCTGCTGTTGGCCTGCCGATAACTGCCGTGTAGGTATGTGTTCGCGGCCTGCCAGACCCAGATAGGCCAGTACCTGATGGGTATGCTCGGCACAAAATGGCACACCGTGCTGGCGGCACCAATGAAGAAGATTATGTAAAGCCGACAACGCCTGACTCAGGCCATTTTTGTGACCTAAAAAAATTAACTGGCGGGCATAAGCCGCCGTCAGGGGGGCCTGCTGCCAAAAGATGGTGCCGGTATGGGGTGGGCTTAGTCCTGCCAGCATCCGTAACAATGAGGTTTTGCCGCTACCATTGTGGCCTTTGACATGCCATACCTGGCCAGGCTGAACACTTATGTCCAGCTGGCTAAATAACTGTATGTCGCGTTTCACACAAGAAACTTGCGAAGCCACTAACGCTGCCAAAACCTTCCGACCATCAACTTTTTAACACTACTTCATGAACATCTACCATACCCCGTCCCCTGAGGAAGATCTATATATTCAGAAAAATCTGTGCAGTGGCTAAAAATGCTCAATGTTTTTCGGTATCCGCCGATAGCCTGCATATGAAAACACCCTCTGCCATCATGCAATTACAGCAACTTGCCGCCACCTTGCAGCAGGCCGGGTCTGCCTCGTCGGCCAGTGGCCGGCCGCCGCAGCAGGCCTTGCAGGCGCTGGCCAATGCAGTGCTTTCTATTCTGCCGGGTCAGCGAATGCAGCTCAGCATTGATGGGCGTAACCCCATCACGGTACAACCCAGTGCTCAGCACGTGCCACAACAAGCAGAAAGAATAACACCGCAAACAGACAAGATACTTACAAATGGCCCCAAGTGGCTGGCCAAAACCAGTACGCGTGAAGCGGTATTGTTCGAGATTGTCAATCAGGCATTGACCCGGCCAGCCAATCTGAGCGCCGACGCACTGGTACGCAGCCTGGCCGCCAGTGCCAAACACAATTTACCGGCACTGCTCACCCTGCCGGTGACCATTTTGCGTAATAACAACGGCAATTTGCAGCTGGCACATCCTGGCTGGGAGAGGCCTGTATCCGTTCAGCAAGTCGGCCAACCAGTGGCCGGACGGACAGAACTCACCGTGGGCTTTCACAGTGGCGAGCCGGTCTTTCAGTTAAATAAACAGCCGGTCAGCATTGCCTCTGCGCTACAACAAACAGTGGTGCACAGCGCGATCCAGGCATTGCTGGAACAAAAGGGCGTGACTGTGCGGGCGCCTCTACCTGGTCTGGCGCAACATCCGGCTCTGCAAACCTTGCACAATTTGCCGCTGCAGGTGGCGCTGCACAATCAGGCAGGTCAGCCGCAGGTGGTTGTCCATCAGCATGATTTGTCGCCGCGAGCGCGCCTGAGCCTGCCGGCCACGGTGATATCGTTACTTCCCGATGCTCCGACCAGCCCCGCGCATCAACGGCTACCGCTATTAGAATCTGTATTGACACCATCCGCACCCGCTTCTGCGGAACCGCGCTCAACACTGAGCCAAATCCCACAACTTGCGGCACGCTTGCTGGCTCAAACCGGCTCTACCCATCAGGCGCTGCAGGCACTGGTGCAACTTTTTAAAGGTGCGGATACGCCAGCGCAGTCCGCGGCCGGCTCGGTGCAACGCGCAGAACGGGCTGTGGTCTCTGCCACTCCCCGTGCGGCAACACCGACATCTGTGACTGACAATTCCGGCGTTCGTGCTAACAACTCTTCTGCCCAAGCAGAAGCGGCTGCTACTAATAAAATGTCCACAAATGTATTGGAACAAAGCGGCGAAGCAGAGCGCGCTGCTATCTTGCAGCAGCTACGGCAGGCCACCGGCACCTCAACAGCCTCAGGTGAGGCGAACCGGCCCGCTCCTGTCTCGGCTGAGCAGATAAAACAGATTATGGCCCAGGCTACAATGCCTCTGACTTTTACCCGAGTCATGACCCCGGCGCGGCCGGACAATTTGCTTAGCGCCTTGTTTAGCTTACTGCAACAGGCGCGCAGCGGGTCCCCCACCAGCCCCATTGAACACTCGCCTGCCACTGCCGGGCAAGCCCCACGCAGCAGTGCGCAGGCCAGTCCCCGGGAAAGTTCTGCGAATGAGCGCCAGCGGGCACTGTTAGGCCCCCTGCGTACTCTGTTGGCCAATCATCAACTCAGTGCGCTGGGCAATTTGGAAGCGCGTAGCCAGGGCGCCGAGCAATTGCAATTTGTTGTGCCAGTTAGTCACGCGGCGCAGCCCTGCCCCGAGGTACGGATTGAAAAACGCGAAGAGGCTGCCGAGCAGTCGCGTAAAGCTGGACCACGACCAGGCCAGTGGGCACTGACTATGAAACTCAGCGCCGGAGTGCTCGGCGATATGATGGTCAAAGCCCGGGTCAGCGCCGATACGGTATCGCTGAATCTGTATGCAGAAACTCCCGTTCTATTAGCCCGGGTGCACGATACACTGCCCCTACTCACCCGCCGTCTTACTGCGTTGGGAGTGCATGTGGAAGAAGCGCAGGCTTTGCAGGGAAATATCCCGACTCAATTGAATCAGCAAAAATACCAGTTGTTCGAGGTACGGGTATGACAAAATCACCACGTTCGGTAATTGGCTTAAAATATGATGCACTGAATAAACAGGACAGCCCGAAGGTTATCGCCAAAGGCCATGGCGATATTGCCCAGGAAATTCTACAACTGGCCGAACAGCATGGAATACTGATTCATGAAGATGCCCAGTTGACCGAGTTGCTCAGCACATTAGACCTGGGCCAGGAAATCCCCGAATCCTTATATTTTGTCATCGCCGAATTGATTGCCTATTCGTATATCTTGCAGGGCAAGGTGCCGGCCGGCTGGGAAGACACAGTGCAGGGCCTGCATCATCTGGTGTAGGTCAGCTTGATGTCGCTCTTAGTAGTAGGCTGTCGTTGCGTTCCACCCGGATAAAAAAACGCCCCACTCTGGCAACAACCAGTGCGGGGCGTTTTATAATACAGTATCGAACGCACCAGCAATCGTGCCAGTACGCTAACCTTTACAGATTTTCTTCTGACTCACCTTCGGTGGCTTCTACTTTAGGTGTTTTGGCCAGCAACTCTTCGCGGATCTTTTGCTCAATTTCATTGGCAATGTCTTTGTTGTCTTTTAAGAAGTTGATGACATTGGCTTTACCCTGACCAATGCGGTCACCCTTATAGCTGTACCAGGCGCCGGCTTTGTCCACCAGCTTTTGCTTCACGCCCAGGTCAATCAGCTCGGCTTCTTTGCTGATCCCTTCACCATAGCGGATCATAAATTCGGCTTGCTTAAACGGCGGGGCCACCTTGTTTTTCACCACTTTAACCCGGGTTTCGTTACCCACCACTTCGTCGCCTTCTTTTACCGCACCAATCCGGCGAATATCCAAACGAACGGATGAATAGAATTTTAGCGCGTTACCACCAGTAGTGGTTTCCGGGTTACCAAACATCACCCCGATTTTCATCCGGATTTGGTTGATAAACACACATAGGGTGTTAGAGCGCTTGATATTGGCGGTCAGCTTACGCAATGCCTGTGACATCAAGCGGGCTTGCAGGCCAACGTGAGAGTCACCCATCTCACCTTCAATTTCGGCTTTAGGGGTCAGGGCGGCAACCGAGTCAACCACAACCACATCTACCGCACCAGAGCGCACCAGCATGTCACAGATTTCCAGCGCCTGTTCACCGGTATCTGGTTGAGACACCAACAGGTCGTCGATGTTTACACCCAGTTTTTGTGCGTAAATCGGGTCCAACGCATGCTCGGCATCCACGAACGCACAAGTTTTGCCTTTTTTCTGCGCTTCGGCAATTACCTGCAGGGTCAGCGTGGTTTTACCCGATGACTCTGGTCCGTATATTTCTACCACCCGGCCGCACGGCAAGCCGCCTATACCCAGTGCAATATCAATGGTCAGCGAGCCGGTGGATACTGCTTCGATATCCATCGCCTGGTTGTCGCCCAGCCGCATGATCGCACCTTTACCAAATTGTTTTTCAATTTGCCCGACAGCAGCTGAAAGAGCTTTTGATTTATTGTCGTCCACAAATACTTCCTCTATACGTGAAGCGGTGGCGTATCACAGCGCCTGGGCGCTAACCACACGGTGTTAAAATAAGATGGTGGCATTTTATACTGTATAGCTATACAGTTGCAAGCACCATTGGCGAAATTTCTGATACCTTACGGGGCCGGCTAATTGGTTTCAACTAGCCAATCGTGCAGGTATTGCAAAACAAACCCAATGGCCTGGCTGCGCACAGCCGCGCGATCGCCGCGAAAAACCTGGCGAAAAGTTTCGGTATGGCCGGCAAAACAAAAGCCGAACCACACGGTGCCCACCGGTTTGTCATCACTGCCGCCCCCCGGCCCGGCAATGCCGCTGACACTCACCGCCAGCTGCGCGCCGCTTTTTTGCGCCAGCCCGCGGGCCATGGCGGTCACGCACTGGGCCGACACCGCACCATGTTCGCTGAGCACTTCATCGCTGACCCCCAACAGGTCCTGCTTGGCCTGATTAGAGTAGGTCACATAGGATTGCTCGAACCAGGCTGAGCTGCCCGCCACCGAAGTCAGGGCAAAAGCCACACCGCCGCCAGTACAGGATTCTGCACACGCCACGGTAAACTGGTTTTGCGTTAACAGCTCGCCAATTCGTGCTATGATCGGCTGGCTTTGGCCAGCCACAGAAACGGTTGAAAAAGCCTGACTCATATCAATAATACGTAGCAAACATTTAAGTACTTAACAGTGTACCATTTCAGCCGCTGCGGCACACATCAGTAAACAAGATACCGAGGTTCGTTTGGACTCACATACGCCAATGATGCGCCAGTATTTAGCTATTAAGGCGCAACACCCTAACATTCTGCTGTTTTATCGGATGGGCGATTTTTACGAGTTGTTCTACGATGATGCCAAGCGGGCGGCACATCTGCTCGACATCTCGCTTACCGCCCGGGGCAAATCCGGCGGCGATCCCATCCCCATGGCCGGCGTGCCCTATCATGCTGTAGAAAGCTACCTGGCCCGGCTGGTCAAACTGGGCGAATCGGTGGCCATTTGTGAACAGGTAGGCGACCCGGCCACCAGTAAAGGTCCGGTCGAGCGCGCAGTGCAGCGAATTGTCACTCCCGGCACGGTGACCGATGAAGCACTGCTGGAAGAGCGTCGCGATAATATTCTGGCCGCGGTGTGCGGCGAGTCCGGCCACTATGGCCTGGCCACTCTGGATGTGTCCAGCGGCCGTTTTACCGTTACCGAATGCGACGGTGACGAAGCATTACTGGCAGAACTGCAGCGGGTCAACCCGGCCGAATTGTTGTATCCGGACACCTTTGGTAGCCTGGCGCTGATCGATCAGCGCAAAGGCATCCGCCGCCGCCCGGAGTGGGAGTTCGAGCAGGATACCGCCCGCACCTTATTAAATACCCAGTTTGGTACCCAATCGCTGGCCGGCTTTGGGGTAGAAGACTGCAGCTGGGGATTAGGCAGTGCCGGCTGTGTGCTGCAATATGTTAAAGATACCCAGCGCACCGCCCTGCCGCACATTGTCAGTATTCAAAAAGATATTCTGGATACCCGGGTGCAGCTGGATGCCGCCACCCGGCGCAATCTGGAAATTACCCAGAACATGAGCGGTAATCAGGCCCATACATTATTTAGCGTACTGGATACCACCGCCACAGCCATGGGCAGCCGTTTATTGCAGCGCTATTTGCATGCCCCCATCACCGACCGTCATGAGCTGACGCTGCGCCAGGATGCCATCGCTGCACTGCTGGATGAGCCGGCCCACCCGCTGGGCGATTTGCTCAAATACATCGGCGATATTGAACGGATCATGGCTCGGCTGGCGTTGCGCTCCGCCCGGCCCCGTGATTTTGCGCGGCTGCGCAATGCATTTAACACCCTGCCAGAGTTGCAGCAGGTGTTAACCGATTTCAACCCGCCGCTATTGCATATTCTGGCCGATGAAATCGGCCTGTACCCCGAGCTGCAGGCGTTACTGAACGAGGCTATCGTAGATAATCCGCCGGTGGTGATCCGCGACGGCGGTGTGATTGCGCCTGGCTTTAGCGCTGAGCTGGATGAGCTGCGTGATTTATCGCAAGGTGCCACAGATTATCTGCAGGCGCTGGAAACCCGCGAGCGCGAACGCACCGGCATCAGTACATTAAAAGTGGGCTACAACCGGGTTCACGGCTTTTTCATCGAAATCAGTCGCGCGCAGAGCGCTCAGGCCCCGGCCGATTATATTCGCCGGCAAACGTTGAAAAATACCGAGCGCTACATCACGCCAGAGCTCAAAGAGCACGAGGATAAAGTGCTGACCAGCCAAAGCCAGGCTCTGGCTCTGGAAAAACAGCTGTATGACAACCTGTTCGAGGACTTTGCGCCGTATTTAAGCCAGTTAATCAGCTCGGCTCAGGCGCTGGCCAAACTGGATGTGATTCAGGCGCTGGCCGAACGGGCGGACACTCTGGACTTGCATCGCCCGCAGCTTACCGAGTCACGCGGCATCTGTTATGAACAAGGCCGCCACCCGGTGGTGGAACAGGTGATGAAGGACCCCTTTATAGCCAACCCGCTGACCCTGGATGACGACCGTCATATGCTGGTGATCACCGGCCCCAATATGGGCGGTAAATCCACCTATATGCGCCAGACCGCGCTGATTGTATTGATGGCGTATATCGGCAGCTTTGTACCGGCACAGGACGCGCGCATTGGCAAAATCGATCGCATCTTTACCCGTATCGGGGCCTCGGACGATCTGGCGTCTGGCCGCTCCACTTTTATGGTGGAAATGACCGAAACCGCCAACATTTTGCACAACGCTACCGAGCACTCGCTGGTGCTGATGGATGAGATTGGTCGTGGCACCAGTACTTACGATGGCTTGTCACTGGCCTGGGCATGCGCCGATTATCTGGCCAGCCAGGTGCGCGCCTACACCCTGTTTGCTACCCATTATTTTGAGCTGACCCAGCTGCCCGAGCAGCAAGCCGGGGTGCACAATGTGCATCTGGATGCCATGGAACATAATGACACCATCCGGTTTATGCACAGTGTGCAGGCCGGTGCCGCCAGTCAAAGCTACGGCTTGCAGGTCGCCATGCTGGCCGGCGTGCCGCGCCCGGTGATCCAGGCGGCCCGCCACAAACTGGCGGAGCTGGAAGCAGCGCCCACCCCGGTGGCCGGTGACAGCGCGTCAACACAACCGGCACCGCAACAAACCGCGCTGCCGCTGACCGAGGCCACACCCAGCGAACTAGAGCAGGCCTTCGCCTCAATCCAGCCTGATGAGTTGTCGCCACGTCAGGCGCTGGACTTGCTGTATACCCTAAAACGCTTAAGCCAGGCCTAGCCTGGCGAGCCCATCACAGCCGGCCGCTGGTGAAATAACCAGCAGCCGCGGTTGGCAAATGGATTGTTTGCTCCCCACACTTTGGGTATACTATTGCGCCGTCCAAGTGTTGCAGCCTGGCCCTGTCAGCACTCATTACCCATACAATCCAACGCCTTAGGTTTCGCATGACAAACTATATTTTCGTCACAGGTGGTGTTGTATCATCGCTAGGTAAAGGTATTGCTGCTGCATCGCTGGCTGCAATTCTTGAAGCGCGTGGTCTGACCGTCACAATGCTCAAGCTGGATCCCTACATCAATGTGGATCCCGGTACCATGAGTCCCATTCAGCATGGTGAGGTATTTGTCACCGACGATGGTGCTGAAACCGACCTTGACCTGGGTCACTACGAACGCTTTATTCGCACCCGTATGAGCAAGCGCAACAACTTCACCACCGGACGGGTGTATGAAGAAGTGTTGAAGCGCGAACGTCGCGGTGACTATCTGGGCGCCACCATTCAGGTGATCCCGCATATCACCAACGAAATCAAACGCCGCGTGATTGAAGGCGCTGAAGGCCATGATGTGGCCATTGTTGAAATTGGCGGCACCGTGGGTGACATTGAGTCGCAACCGTTTTTGGAAGCCATTCGTCAGCTGGGCACCGAGATTGGTCGCGAGCGCGCCATGTACATGCACCTAACCCTGGTGCCTTACATGCCCGCCTCCGGCGAGGTTAAAACCAAGCCTACCCAGCACTCGGTTAAAGAGCTACGCTCTATCGGGATCCAGCCGGATATTCTGGTGTGCCGTTCTGTAGGCTCGCTGCCAGCCACCGAACGCTCGAAAATTGCCTTGTTCACCAATGTGGCCGACAAAGCCGTTATCTCTTTAAAAGATGTCGACAGCATTTACCGCATCCCGGCGGCACTCAAAGCCCAGGGCATGGATCAGCTGGTGGTGGATCGGTTCCGCCTGCAGTGTAAAGAAGCGGATTTGACCGAGTGGGAGCAGGTGCTGTACGCCGAGTCGAACCCTACCGCAGAAATCAATGTGGGTATGGTGGGCAAATATGTCGAATTGCCCGATGCCTACAAATCTGTCAACGAAGCATTGAAACATGCCGGGCTGAAAAACCGCCTGACGGTGAATATTCATCACATCGACTCGCAGGATATTGAAAGCAAAGGCACCCAGCTGCTGGAGCCGTTAGATGCGATCCTGGTACCCGGCGGCTTTGGTGAGCGTGGTATCGAAGGTAAGATTGCTGCAGCCCGTTATGCACGCGAAAACAAGGTGCCGTATCTGGGCATTTGCCTAGGCATGCAGGTTGCTCTGATTGAATTTGCCCGCAATGTGGCCGGTATGGAAAATGCCAACAGCACCGAGTTTGACCAAAACACGCCGTACCCGGTAGTCGGCCTTATCACCGAATGGCTGGATGCTGACGGCAGCACCGAGATCCGTACCGAAGAGTCGGATTTGGGCGGCACCATGCGCTTAGGCAGCCAGTTATGCCATTTGTTACCGGATACCAAGGTGTATCAAATGTATGGCAGTGAAGCCATCTATGAGCGTCACCGTCACCGCTACGAAGTGAATAACAACCTGCGTGATCAGATTGAACAGGCCGGCCTGAAGGTGAGTGGTTTGTCCACTGACAAACGCCTTGTAGAAGTTATCGAAATCCCTGACCATCCGTGGTTTGTGGCAGGCCAGTTCCACCCGGAATTTACCTCCACGCCGCGTGACGGCCACCCGCTGTTTACCGGTTTCATTGCAGCGGCAGGCAAATACCAAAAAGAAAATCATTAATCTTTCATGGGGGCGGTATGTAAGGCCCCCACAACCGTTGAGGAAAAATCATGGCGAAAATTGCTCGCATTATTGGACGTGAAATCCTGGATTCCCGCGGCAACCCCACTGTCGAAGCAGATGTGTATCTGCAAAGCGGTGTGATGGGTCGTGCGGCTGCTCCTTCTGGTGCATCAACCGGTTCGCGCGAAGCGCTGGAACTGCGTGACGGCGACAAGTCTCGTTATCTGGGCAAAGGCGTAACCAAAGCAGTTGCGGCCATTAATGATGTGATTGCGCCGGCACTGGTCGACAAAGATCCGATGGTCCAAAGCGACATCGACGGCCTGATGTTGGAACTGGACGGCACCGAAAATAAAGAAAAGCTGGGCGCCAACGCGATCCTGGCAGTATCCCTGGCTGTAGCCAAAGCAGCGGCTGCCGAAAAAGGTGTGGCCTTGTATGAGCACATCGCCGACCTGAATGGCACGCCGGGTGAATATTCCATGCCAGTACCAATGATGAACATCATCAACGGTGGTGAGCATGCCGACAACAATGTCGACATCCAGGAATTCATGGTACAACCCGTGGGTGCAGCCAGCTTCAAAGAAGCCTTGCGCATGGGTGCAGAAATCTTCCACAGCCTGAAAAAAGTGCTGTCAGCCAAAGGCCTGAATACAGCTGTCGGTGACGAAGGCGGTTTTGCCCCTGATTTAAGCTCTAATGCTGAAGCCCTGGCGGTTATCGTAGAAGCGGTAGAAAACGCCGGCTACAAGATGAATGAAGACATTACTCTGGCGCTAGATTGCGCGGCGTCTGAATTCTACAAAGATGGCCAGTATGTGCTGTCGGGCGAAGACAAGAGCTTCAATGCCGAAGAATTTGGTGATTACCTGGCCGGCCTGACCGAGCAATACCCTATCGTGTCTATCGAAGATGGTCTGGATGAAAGCGACTGGGACGGGTGGGAAAGCCTGACCAAGAAAATTGGCAGCAAAGTCCAGTTGGTAGGTGACGATTTGTTTGTAACCAACACCAAGATCCTAGAGCGCGGCATCAAAAACAACATTGGTAACTCGATCCTCATCAAGTTCAACCAGATCGGCTCGCTGACCGAGACGTTGAATGCCATCAAGATGGCCAAAGATGCAGGCTTCACCGCAGTAATTTCACACCGTTCAGGTGAAACTGAAGATGCCACCATTGCCGACCTGGCAGTAGGTACAGCGGCTGGCCAGATCAAAACCGGCTCCTTATGCCGTTCTGATCGGGTCGCTAAATACAACCAGCTGCTGCGCATCGAGCAAGCACTGGGCAGCGCCGCGGTGTACCGTGGTCGCAGCGAAATCAAAGGCCAGTAAGGTTTTTTTGGGCCGGTACAGTGGCGACCGGCCCCACTTCCTGTTAGGTTAACAGCATTGTTGACTCTGTTTCGCCCTCTATGGCTGCTGACCTGAATCCCAATCAGACCAATTTTTTTATCCAGCATAGCACGCTGGACACAGCCCCTCCGCAATTTGCCGAGATCTGTACGGCGATCTACGAACGTGAACTGGTCGCCCTGTCGATGGCGCTGCCAGCAGACCCCTTACGCATCAAACAAAAACTGCGCGGACTCACCCATCATGTTAAACGCGCGGCCTTTTTTATGGCCCACCCGCATCCGGTATTACACTTAGACAGCCATAATGGCAGCTGGTACAGCAAACCAGCCGGGCGTTGCCCTGCCCATAAGGTCACAGCCGAGCAAACCAGCAGCTGGCTGACCCGCTATGCCACCTATGGTATGGCAGTGCCAGTACTGGTGGAACAGTTAGAAGGCACCACGGTGGAGCTGGATTCAATTGACCGGGTGGATATGGATAATCAGCGTGTCCATACCAACAAATACCGCTGGTTCTCGCTAGCGGGTGACCCACAAACCAATGGCGACTCTGTGTACCGCTGCCGCCTGGTACGGCCCGCCAAGGCTGTGATGCAAGCCGCGTGCTGCGGGCATCGCTGGAGTCATCACGGCAAACTGCCGCCACGGCCGCTGAGCTTGCGCGAATTGTTATTAAGCACCACGTTGGACTGGCGCAACTTTCGCCAGCCTTTGCGCCCCATCTCACGCTAAGTCTTAGCTGCGAATAAATTGCAATAACGCAGCAAAAATTAATTCCCTGTTATGTGTAAACAAAGGTTGACCTTGTTCAACGAGCTGGTTACATTGATGATCACTATCTGGTCAACCACGCAATCACAGGCACCGTCTTTTTTATGACACAGCGCACTTTGCTACTTCTACTCCTTATGGCAGCAAGACTGCACGGGTAGATTGCGACCAGCAATGCATTCACCAAAACCCGTGCTTCAGGCACGGGTTTTTTTTTGCCACCAACCGCGAGACACCGCCATGACAAACCGGGTAAAAATCTTTGATACCACCTTACGGGACGGGGAACAGGCGTTGCTAGCCAGCCTCAGTGCCAAAGAAAAAGTGCAGATTGCCCTGGCCCTGGAACGACTTGGCGTGGATATCATCGAAGCCGGCTTTCCGGTCTCTTCCCCCGGCGATTTCGCCGCGGTACAGGCCATCGCCGGGCAGGTAAAACAGGCCACCGTGTGTGGGCTGGCCCGGGCAGTGCGCCAGGATATTGAAGCCTGCGCACAAGCCTTAAGCGTGGCCAGCCATTTTCGTATCCATACCTTTATCGCCACCTCCGACATTCATGTAAATGCTAAATTGCGCAAATCCCGCGACGAAGTTATCGCCATGGCAGTGGATGCCATTGGCTATGCACGCAGCTTTACCGACGACGTGGAATTTTCCTGTGAAGATGCCGGGCGCACCGATATCGACTATTTGTGCCAGATGGTCGAAGCCGCTATTGCTGCCGGCGCTACCACCATCAATATTCCCGATACCGTGGGCTACACCACGCCCTCGGAATTTGGCGGTATCATCGGCACTTTGTTTGAACGGGTGCCCAATATTGAACAGGCCACCATCAGTGTGCACTGCCACAATGATCTGGGCCTGGCCACGGCCAATTCGCTGGCTGCAGTGGAACAGGGGGCGCGTCAGGTGGAATGCACCATCAATGGCATTGGCGAGCGTGCCGGCAACTGCGCATTAGAAGAAATCGCCATGATCCTGCAAACCCGCCAGGCTCGGCTGGGCCTGCACACCGGCATTCGTTCGGGCGAAATTTCGCGCACTTCCAAGTTAGTCAGCCAGCTATGCAACATGCCGGTGCAGCCCAACAAAGCCATTGTCGGCAGCAATGCGTTTAATCATTCTTCCGGCATCCACCAGGATGGCGTGTTAAAAGCCCAGAATACCTATGAAATCATGACCCCGGAAAGTGTTGGCATTAACAAAAACAGCCTGAATCTGACGTCCCGCTCAGGCCGCCATGTGATCAAACATCGCCTGACCGAATTGGGCTATGCCACCGACGACTACGATTTAGAAGCGGTCTATGCGGCCTTTTTAAAACTGGCTGATGCCAAAGGCACTGTGTACGACTATGATTTGGAAGCGCTGCTGTTTTTTGACCGCCAGAAACACGAAGCTGCCCACTATACTCTGTGTTATTTGCAGGCTAGCAGTGGTCGCGAAATCATCCCTAGTGCCACGGTAAAACTGCGAGTGGGTGAGCAGGAGCTAACCCAGGCCGCCATCGGCAACGGCCCGGTGGATGCTGCCTTTGAAGCCATCATGACGATTCTGGGCCGCCCGCCCATCGACATTGTGGACTTTACCTTAGATTCAAAAGGGGAAGGGGCCGATGCCTTAGCTCAGGTCAGTGTGATAGCCGAATACCGAAATCGCCGTTTTCACGGCATCGGGCTGGCCACCGACATCGTCGAAGCTGGCGTCAACGCGCTGATTTATGTACTCAACAACACCTATGTGGCCGACCAAATCGATGAACACAAAACTCAACATGAACAGCTGGCAGGAGGCTGAATGAAACAATTTTCTCTGGCGGTGCTGGCCGGTGACGGAATCGGCCCGGAAGTGATGCAGCAAGCTAATAAGGTACTGGATGCGGTAGAATCGCGCTTTGATGTGAAACTAAAACGTACCGCCTTTGCAGTAGGTGGCGCGGCCATCGACCAGCATGGTGAAGCCCTGCCGGCGGCCACCCTGCAAGGCTGTGAGCAGGCGGATGCCATCTTATTTGGCTCTATTGGCGGCCCCAAATGGGACAGCCTGCCCCCGGAACAGCGTCCGGAACGCGCAGCGTTGTTAACCCTGCGCCAGCACTTTGATTTATTCAGCAATTTGCGCCCGGCCAAGATCTACCCGCAACTGGCTCACTTGTCTCCGCTGCGCGCTGACATCGCGGCCAGTGGCGTAGATATTTTAGTGGTACGCGAGCTCACCAGCGGCATTTATTTTGGCCAGCCCAAGGGCCGTAGCGGCGAAGGCGAGCACGAATATGCTTTTGATACCATGCGCTACTCTGTGGCAGAGATCCGCCGCATCGCCCACATTGCCTTTCAGGCAGCGCAAAAACGCCGCAACAAGGTGACCTCCATCGATAAAGCCAATGTGCTCACCGTCAGCCGGCTGTGGCGCGAGGTGGTGGAAGAGGTGGCGCAAGACTACCCGTCGGTCAGTCTTGAGCATATGTACATCGACAATGCGGCTATGCAGATGATCCGCCAGCCCAATCAGTTTGATGTGGTACTGTGCTCGAATCTGTTTGGCGACATTCTGTCCGACGAATGCGCCATGATCACCGGCTCCATGGGCCTGTTGCCTTCAGCCAGTATCAATGCGGACGGCTTTGGCCTGTATGAACCGGCCGGTGGCTCGGCGCCAGATATTGCCGGGCAGAATATCGCCAATCCCATCGCGCAGATTTTATCGGCCGCAATGCTGTTGCGTCATAGCCTGAATTTAGATGACGCCGCCAGCGCTATCGAACAAGCAGTAGTCGCGGTGCTTGAAGAAGGCCGGTTGACCCGCGAGCTCATCACCGATGGCAGCCCACCCGCCAGCACCGATGACGTCGGTGACGCCATCGCCAGTCATATCCATCAGCATGGGGCACCCGCAGCATGAGTAAAACCCTGTACGATAAAGTTTTTGACGCCCATGTGATTGATACCATGGGCGATGATGCCTTGCTGTATATCGACCGACATCTGATCCACGAAGTCACCTCGCCGCAGGCATTTGCCGGCCTGGCCGAAAAGCAACGGCCGGTACGCCGCCCGGATCGCACCATCGCCACCATGGATCACAGCATATCCACCCGCTCGTTAGCGTTAGATGCCTGTGGCCCACAAAATGCGTTGCAGCTGCAAACCCTGCAAAACAACTGTGAACAACATGGCATCCGCTTGTTTCCGGTGGGCCATCAAAAACAGGGCATCGTGCATGTGATGGGGCCGGAACTGGGCCTGATCCAGCCCGGTATGACAGTGGTCTGCGGCGATTCGCATACTGCCACCCACGGCGCGTTTGGTGCCCTGGCATTTGGCATTGGCACCTCTCAGGTCGAGCATGTGCTTGCCACCCAAACCCTTAAACAAAGCAAAGCCAAGAGCATGTTGATCCAGATTGATGGCACTTTGGGCGCAGGCATCACGGCTAAAGACATTATTCTGGCCATTATCGGCCATATTGGCCATGCCGGGGCCACCGGCTATGTAATTGAGTATGCTGGCGACGCCATTCGCGCACTGTCCATGGAAGAGCGCATGACTATCTGCAACATGAGCATTGAAGCTGGCGCCAAGGCCGGCATGATCGCCCCGGATGCAACCACTTTTGCTTATCTGGAAGGCCGTGAGTTTGCGCCGCAGGCTGACTTTGCGCAAGCCAAAGCCTACTGGCAAACCCTGTACAGCGATCCGGATGCGCAATTTGATAAGGTCGTGACTCTGTCAGCCGCCAGTATCAGCCCGCAGGTGACCTGGGGCACAAACCCCGGACAGGTCATTGCAGTCAATCAGCCAATTCCGGCGCCCAGTGATTTTGCCAGTGCCACCGAGCAGGAAAGTGCCAGCAAGGCACTGGCCTACATGGGCCTGGAGCCGGGCATGCGCCTGGCCGATGTTGCGGTCAGCCATGTGTTTATCGGCTCGTGCACCAATGGCCGCATTGAAGATTTGCGCGCCGCCGCGCACATCGCTCGACAGGGCAAGGTCGCCAGCCAGGTTCGCGCCATGGTGGTACCCGGCTCCGCCGCGGTGCGCCGCCAGGCCGAAGCCGAGGGACTGGATACTGTGTTTAAAGACGCCGGGTTTGAATGGCGTTTGCCGGGCTGCTCTATGTGCTTAGGCATGAACGATGATATTTTGGGCGCCGGTGACCGTTGCGCGTCTACCAGCAACCGTAATTTTGAAGGGCGTCAGGGCCGTGGCGCGCGCACCCATCTGGTCAGCCCGGCCATGGCCGCCGCTGCGGCATTGCGCGGCCACTTTGTTGATGTACGCGAATTTGGAGGCCAGCAACATGACTGACAAACAGGGTTTTAACCGCCACTGCGGCACAGTCTGTCCGTTAGACCAGGCTAATGTGGATACCGACCAGATCATCCCCAAGCAATTTTTAACCGGTGTCACCCGAGCTGGTTATGGTAAGCACTTGTTTCATGACTGGCGTTATTTGGATCTACATGAACAACAGCCCAATCCGGAATTTGTGCTCAACCAACCCGCCTATGCCGGTGCCTCTATTTTACTGACGCGGCAAAATTTTGGCTGTGGCTCCAGCCGCGAACATGCACCCTGGGCGCTGGCCGATTTTGGTTTCAAGGTCATCATCGCCACCTCCTTTGCCGATATTTTTTATGGCAACTGCATCAATAACCAGCTGCTACCAGTGGCCTTAGAAGATGACCAGATATCTCAGCTAATGCAGCTGATTCAAGCCAATCCGGATTTGTCTGTTACCGTAGACCTGCCGTCGCAGACCGTGCAGGCCGGCGAACAGTGTTTTAGCTTCAGCCTGGCCGAGCAACACAAACACAATTTGATAAACGGTTTGGATGCCATTGGCCAGACCCTGGAAAAGCGTGACAAGATAGAAAAATTTGAAGAAAGTCAGCCAGCCTGGCTATAAATTCAGATATAATTATACACGGTGCCTGTGGCACCGTTTTTTTTACCCGTAGCTCATGCCCGGCAGATGTGGCTGAAGTCTACCAGCAGTGGGACGCAAGGGAGTACGCATGCTTAAACACATTTCCATCGACGCGCTACAACCGGGAATGTTTGTCAGCCAGGTCATTGAACAGACTGGTAAATTCAAAGTTCGCTCCGGCGGGCTGGTAAAATCACAGGCGGTTATCGCGCAGTTACGCGAGCGCGGCATCATTACGGTTGAGGTGGACTATGCCCGCAGTAAGCTGGCCAAGCCCGCCTCAGTACAAACCCAGCCTGAGCCAGTGAGCCCCCCGGTGGCCAAGCCGGCCCCCAAGCCAGTGACGCCCCAAGCGATGGAACAAGCCGACAGTCTGTATCAACATGCCGTGAGCCTGCAAAGCAACCTGCTAAAATCGTTTAACCGCAAAGATCCGGCCAGCGCCGAAGCCGCCGCTTCGTTAAGCCAGAGCATCATCGACAGTGTATTTGATAATCAGCACGCCCTGGCCTGCCTGACCATGATTAAAAATGCCGATGAGTATTTTTTGGAGCATGCGATTAACTGCAGTGTGCTGATGGCCATTTTTGCCAGCCATCTGGGCTATGACCGCGATACGGTAGATAATATCTGCCTGGGCACGCTATTAATGGATGTGGGCATGGCCGGGCTGCCTGAAGAGCTGCGCGCCGCCCAGGGCAACCTGAATGACACTGACCGCGTGGTCATCGAGCAGCATGTGGCACAAGGCCTGGAGTGGGTGGAACAGTACGACGATATCCCGGATACCGCGCTGGTTATCATTGGTCAGCATCAGGAACGGGTAGATGGCAGTGGTTATCCGGCTGGCCTGCAGAGCGAGGATATCAGCATTTTTGCCCGCATGGCGGCCATCATCGATACCTATGATGAGCTCATTTCAGAGCGTCCCCATCATAAGGCAGTGGCGCCGGCGGTGGCATTTAAGCGGCTGACCCGTGATAACGGGCTCGACCAGGAACTGGTGAAGCAGTTTGTACGCTGTCTTGGGGTACATCCAGTAGGCTCTCTGGTGCAGCTGCAAAGTGGTCGGCTGGGCATGGTGATGCAGCAAAACCAGGATGATATGTTAAAACCCGTGGTGATGACGTTTTACAGTATCAACAGCGCCCATTACAGTGAGATCAAGCGGGTCAATCTGGCCACCAGCCAGGATGAGATCGTTGCTGCGGTGACCCCGGATGAATTTAATCTCAATCTACCCAAGTTTTTCCGCGAGATTTTTCTGCATCAGATGCCCGGTTAGCGCTTACCAGTCGGTTAACGCTGCCATGGTAAAGACCTCGCCCTGAAAGCGCAGCACCACCCGCTGCGCTTCAATACTTTCAATCTGCACATCCTCGCCAATCCAGTCGCCCTCGCCTTTTTGCAGGCCATTGACCCGCACCCAACGATCAGCTGGGTTTGAGGCATACATATGCGCGCTGAATTTCATGCTGGGCAGGCGGGTTAACAGCCGTACCGGTAACTGGTCCACCCGTTGCAAACTATCGCTGACGGTCACCCGGGTCTCATTGGCCTTGGCATCCCCAGCCGGCTTTTCATCCAACTCGGCAATGGCCTGATTAAACTTGTTCAGCAATTCCTGCGATACATCATTGCTGGCCGGTGTGGACGGCGCATTTAACACCTTACCATCGTAGCTGGCTGCGTCAGGCTCGGTCTGGACAACTTGCTGGGCCGGACGATTGTCAGCGTTAGTGTCAGCTATTTGAGATGACGCTGACTGGCCTTGGGCCTGAGCAGGTGACGGCTCGCTGACTAGCGGCGCGGCCGGCCGTTTAAGTGCAGCCTGGCCCAACGCCGCCTGGGTGTTTTTGGTCAGTAAGGCCAAGTCAGGCAGTGTTGATTCGGCATTGGCCGCATCTGGTTCTGCTGGTTCAGAGACCAGAGAGGATGATGCCCCCTGCCACAGCGACGGCCACCAGATACTGCCTGACCCTGCGGCAAAGCCGGCACCCAGCCCCACCATCACCACCAGGGTATAACTGGCCAGTGTTTTTCGATAGCGCTGCCACACCGAAGGCAAGCTTTGTACCGAGGGTAAAAACAGACTGCGATTAAATTGGTCAGATACCGCCCGGTTCATCTGCACACTTTTGTCATGATCGCCGCGCAGCAGTTGCTGAGTCTGCGTGCGGTGCTGGCGCGGCGGGTCGACTTCCACCGTCTGGGCCGGGTCAATCTCCACCTCCTGCACACCCATTTCCTGCAATCCCTGGATCATTGCCTGGCTGGTAACCAGTCCGGATTTGCGAATTGACACGGGGCCATTTTGGCGGGTGACCTGCACAATCACCATGCCCGGGGTAAGCGCGCTAATGGCAATACGTTCAGACATATAACCTCCCGGCCACAAATCCTGCCAGTACCGAGACCATAAACGCGCCCAGCAACCAGGCTTTCTGGCGTCCGCGCAAACGCTGCGCGACCACATCTTCGCCCAGGATCTGCTCGGCAGCCGCCACAAAAATATGCCGTTTCACCTGCGCCTGCTGGCCGGTAAAAGCCAGCGTCAACGCACGGTCGCATAATAGATTAATGACCCGCGGGATCCCGGCACTGATACGGTGCACCGTGCGCAAGGTAGCCGGAGCAAAGATACTCACATCGCCGCCCCCTACCTGTACCCGGTGGGAAATATAGGCGCTCACTTCCGGGCTGGTCAGTGGCAGTAAGTGATAACGGGCGGTAATGCGTTGGGCTAACTGACGTAATTCATTGCGCTTGAGCAGCTGTTGCAGCTCCGGCTGGCCAATCAATACCACTTTGAGCAGCTTTTCGCGGCTGGTTTCTAAGTTAGTGAGCAGGCGCAATTGCTCAAGCACTTCGGGCATTAAATGCTGGGCTTCATCAATCAGCAGCACAGTGTTGAGCCCAGCCTGATGGTTAGTGGCCAGCTGCGCTAAAATGCGGTCGGTAAAGTATTTCAGGCTGGCTTTGTCGGTGTCGTAACTCACCCCAAGCTCATCGCATACCGTGGCCAGCAATTCGATGGCCGATAAGGTGGGATTTAAAATCATTGCCACCTGGGTATTATCCGGCAACTGCTGCAACAATTTGCGCGACACCGTGGTTTTGCCGGTGCCCACCTCGCCGGTCAGCATCACAAAGCCGCCGCTCTCCTGCAGGCCAAAGGTCAGATGGGCCAGCGCTTCTTTGTGGCGCGGGCTCATATACAGGTAGTCGGGGTTGGGCGCGATGGAAAACGGGTTATCGTTAAGCCCGAAATAGTTCAGATACATGCTGCTTCTTGTGGCAAAGAAAATACTCGCTGGTAAAACTAACCAGCCTGCCGGCGGATGTCAAAATGTTCACCGCCTGAACAGCAATTCTACGTGCATTAAGGCATAATGGCACCCCTCACTGATAACAAATGTACAGCTATGCACATCTATTTGGTTGGCGGCGCAGTGCGCGATGCAATGCTGCAGCGGCCGGTTACAGAGCGCGATTGGGTGGTCACCGGGGCCACCGCCGAGGACTTACTGGACCAGGGCTTTACCCAGGTGGGTAAAGATTTTCCGGTATTTTTGCACCCCACCAGCAAAGAAGAATATGCCCTGGCCCGGGTGGAAAAAAAAGCCGGTACTGGATACACCGGGTTTGACTGTGACGCCGGCCCACACATCTCGCTGGAACAGGACTTGCTGCGCCGGGATCTCACCATCAATGCCATGGCCCAGGATGCGGACGGTACACTGATTGACCCCTATCAGGGTCAGGCAGATTTGCAGCAGCGCGTGCTGCGCCACGTGTCGCCGGCCTTTAGCGAAGACCCCCTGCGGGTGTTTCGGGTGGCGCGCTTTGCTGCCCGCTATCATTATCTTGGCTTTACCGTGGCCCCGGATACGTTAGCGTTGATGCAGGATATGGCCGCGCAGGGCATGCTTAGTGAGCTCACTGCCGAGCGGGTGTGGCAGGAAACCCATCGCGCGCTGAGTGATCAGGATAGCCCGGTATATTTTACTACCCTGGCCCAGGCCAATGCTTTGGATGACTGGTTTGCCGAGCTTACCGAAGAACTGCCGCGGCTGGCCCGCGTATTGCCGCCTGCCCATGATGCTGGTGCTAGTGTGGCCGAACGCATGGCGCTGGTATGCGCCGGCTTAAGCCCTGAGCAGGCGAGCGCGTTATGTCAGCGCCTGCGCTGTGCCAATGAAGTCAGCCAGCTGGCGGAATTGGCGGCTCGCTTTGCCCAAGTACTCAGTTCATCCCCGGAGCCTGCCGAGCTACTGGCGATCTTCGATCAGGCCGATGCCTGGCGTAAGCCACAGCGGTTTGATGCGCTATTACGGGTTGCCGAGCTCAACCAGCCAGGTGGATGTATAGAGACGGTCAGACAAGCGCTAAACGCCGCGGCGGGCGTGGATGTGCAGCAAATTATTCGTGCCGGCCATAAAGGGCCGGCCATCCGCGAGGCACTTAAAGCGGAGCGGCTGACTCAAATCCACCAGGTGATCGCACAACAAGCCGCAAAATAAGCCGGCGAACTGTTATTGCCCGAGGGGCGGCCGTGTTACACTTACGCCCATTCGAGCTTATATAATTTTTCGCTATGACTTTTCAGGATCTTGAGCTGGATGAAGCCTTGTGCCACGCAGTGGCAGATATGGCATTCACCCGCCCTACCTCTATACAATCTTTGGTTATCCCTGCCGCATTGGAAGGCCAGGATATTTTGGCCAGCGCCCCTACCGGCACCGGTAAAACAGCGGCCTTTTTGTTGCCGGCTTGCCAGTTTTTGCTCGACCATCCGCGCAAAGAACCCGGCACCACCCGTGTGCTGATCCTCACCCCGACCCGGGAGTTGGCGATTCAGGTATACGAGCAGGCCAAAGCCATCACCGCGCACACCGATCTTATCTGTGGTGTGATCACCGGCGGCATTAACTATGGCACCGATAAAGCCACCCTGAGCCAGAACCTGGATATTCTGGTGGCCACACCGGGACGGCTGTTAGAGCATATCGAAAAAGAAACCGCCGATTGCCGCGATATCGAATGTTTGATCCTGGATGAAGCTGATCGCATGCTCGATATGGGCTTTGCCACAGTGGTCAATCAGATTGCCAACGAAGCGCGCTGGCGTAAACAAAACATGCTGTTTTCTGCCACCCTGGCCGGTAAAGGCGTGCGCGAGTTTGCTACCAATATTCTCAATGAGCCAGCGGTACTGGAAGCCGACCCATCACGTAAAGAAAAAGCCAAGATCCACCAGTGGTTCCATTATGCTGACGATCTGGCTCATAAACAGGCACTGCTGCTGCACATTCTTAAAAATGATGCGCAAAGCACGGTGGTATTTGTCAAAACCCGCGACCGCCTGCAGGAACTTAAAGACTTTTTGGCCAGTCAGGATGTGCCGGTGTGCTGGCTGCAGGGTGAAATGCCGCAGGATAAACGCAATGCTGCGCTGGCCCGCTTTAAAAACAATGAAGTACCGGTTTTACTGGCCACCGATGTGGCGGCTCGGGGTATCGATGTGCCTAATGTGTCGCATGTGATCAACTTTGATATGCCGCGCAAAGCCGATATCTATGTGCATCGGATTGGCCGTACCGGCCGCGCCGGCGCTAAAGGTACTGCTATTTCTCTGGTGGAAGCCCACGATGTGGAAGTGCTGGGTAAAATTGCCCGATACACCGGTGAGCCGTTAAAAGCCCGCGTGATTGACAGCCTGCGGCCCAAGCATAGAACGCCCAAGGCGCCGCCGAAGAAAAAGAAAGTAAAAAAATCAGCGGCCAAAAAATCTTCTAAAGCAAAACGATAGAGCGAGACTGCCCATGGCTTTTCCCGACAAAATTGTGCTGGCTTCCGGTAACGCCGGCAAACTTAATGAATTTGCCAAACTGTTTGCTGAACAGGAGGTACAGGTATTACCTCAGCACGAGCTGGGGGTAGAGGATGTGCCGGAAACCGGTACCACCTTTGTGGAAAATGCCATCATTAAGGCCCGCCATGCTGCCCGCCAAACTGGCTTACCGGCGATTGCCGATGATTCCGGGCTGGTGGTCAACGCATTAGGCGGTGCTCCGGGCATCTACTCGGCGCGCTTTGCCGGCGAGCAGGCCAGCGACACCGATAATATCGAATTGCTGTTGTCGCGCTTAAATAACGAAGCCGACCGTCGCGCTCACTTTATGTGTACTCTGGTGTTTATGCGTCATGCCGATGATCCGGTGCCATTGATTAGCCAGGGTCACTGGCATGGCTTAATCACTCAGCAGGTGGCCGGCCACGGCGGCTTTGGCTATGACCCGGTGTTTTATGTGCCCTCTCACGAGTGCACCGCGGCAGAGCTGGAGGCGCCGGTGAAAAATACCATCAGTCATCGCGGCCAGGCCATGCAAATTTTAATGCAACAAATGAGGCAAACCTTTGCGTAATCCGCCGCTGGGCTTGTATGTGCACATCCCCTGGTGTGTGCAAAAGTGCCCGTACTGCGACTTTAATTCACATGGTCTCAAAAGCAGTCTGCCGGAAGCAGAATATATCGCGCACCTGCTGGACGATCTGGCCATTGATGCAGCGCTGGTAGGCAATCGCCCGGTAAGCAGCATTTTTATCGGCGGCGGCACGCCCAGCCTGTTCAGCGAGCAAGGTATTGCCCGTCTGCTGGCAGGGATCCGTGAGCGGGTCAATCTGGCCGCCGATGCCGAAATTACCTTAGAAGCCAACCCGGGCACCGTGGAAGCCGACCGTTTTGCCGGCTATGTGCAAGCCGGCATCAATCGGATCTCCATTGGTATTCAAAGCTTTCAGGCCCAGCATCTTAATGTATTGGGCCGCATTCACAGTGCTGATCAGGCATTATCTGCCATTGGTGAAGCGCATCAGGCTGGCCTCAACAGTTTCAATGTGGATTTGATGCATGGCCTGCCCGAGCAGAGTATCGACAATGCGCTGTCTGATTTGGCCCAGGCTGTGGCCCAGCAGCCCAAGCACTTGTCCTGGTATCAGCTGACCATCGAGCCCAACACCGCGTTTGCCTCGCGCCCGCCACAATTGCCCGATGATGATATCTTGTGGGACATTCAAACCCAGGGCCATGCCCTGTTACGCGAGGCCGGCTATCAGCAATATGAAATTTCCGGCTACGCCCGCCCAGGCTTTGAATGCCAGCATAATCTCAATTACTGGCGCTTTGGCGATTATCTGGGGATCGGCTGTGGCGCCCACGGGAAGATTACTGATATTGACGCCGGCACGGTGACCCGTACGGTTAAAGTGAAGCATCCGCGTGGCTATATGGAGATGGCACGGCCATATCTGGATAAGCGCAATCCGGTAGAGGCCGATGAGATGGCCTTTGAATTTTTTATGAACCGCTTTCGTCTGGTGGAGCCCTGCCCCAAGCAGGATTTTACTGATTTTACCGGCACCACGCTAACCGATGAACAGCTTGCCAGCCTGGTCAAGGCTGAACAGCAGGGGTTGCTGATAAGCGATGCTAAGCACTGGCAGGTCACCGATAAAGGTCGCCGTTACTTAAATACCCTGTTGCAAGCATTTGTTTAATCTGGCTGGCTGCCAGTATCGCGGGTGATCACATCATAAGGGGCAAATTCGGGAACCGCCTGGCGTAGCTGTTCTTCAGTGGCGTTAAGCTTTTTCAGCTTGGTACAAAACCATTGTGCTTTGTTGCGCAAGGTCAGCGCCTTGGGCGCCATCTCACTGTCCAGTTGTTCACCGACTGCTTCAAGTTGTTTGGTCAGGCGGGCCATGCGTTCCGGATCGATTTCAGTATTGTTGGCATTGATGCCGCTGATAGCCGATAAAATACCGCCAATAGAAGTGGAAATGCCCCCTTCCAGCTGTGCTTCGATCTCGGTATCGACAAATTCATCCACACTTTCCAGCGATCCGGGGCCGATAAAATAGTGATCGCTGGCGTGGCGAAATTTTTCTTTTACCCGGGTTTTGACCTTGCCCATGGCCGATTGCAAACGCTCATAACTATCATGATCGGCGCCCACCAGGCCCTGGTACACATGGTCGATGGTATCCACCGCCAGATCCACCCCTTCGGTGGCCAGTACAATCATCTGCGGCACCACATAATGCAATCCTGAAGCATAGTCGTGGAGCCAGCGCGTTTGCTGATCATCTAAGGCCACCAGCCGGCCGCCGATAAATAATTGTTGTTGTTGATTGATTTGCAACACCGTGCGGGATTTATCCATCACACGCAGTTGCTCATCATTGACCACCAGCCCATAACCAAAGTCGATGTCACAGGTGAAGTCGTCGGCCATGGCAAACGGGCAGCATGCCAGCGACAAAACGCCGGCCCGGACCAATTGTAAAAGTGTCTGCATTATCATAATTTTTATTGTGGACAGCAAAACCCCAAATAAAAAGATGGGATAAGCCCAACCTGCGAATATTCAGGTTAAATCTAAGCATTTGGTTGGAGTAAAAAATGCACCAGAACAGTGCATGACGGGCAAACCGGCCGCACTAATTCCAACGGCCCGGATCCTGCTCTGCCGCTTCACTCTGGGCAACCTGCAAGGCTTCCAGTTGCTTTTTGCCTGCGGCCACATCGGTGACATCATATATCATCATACTAATATTTTCGACCTGCCCGTTGGCCGAGACCAGCGGGGCCAGTGTGATGTTTTGATACATAAACGGCTCATCGCCGGTAATGGGCCGGTAGTTAGGGAATTTGAACAAGTACGGGCGCTGTTCCCAGGTCATAAAGGCGCGGGTTTTTAGCTCGAACACCGGGCGGGCTTTTTGGCTGAACCAGGTCTGGCTGATATCCGGAAACAGGCTGAACAGGGTTTTGTCGCGCACTTCACTGGGCAGCAAACCACTGTGACTTTCCATAAAGCCATTCCACACCTTCACTTCAAACTGACGATTCAGCACTACGATGCCCACATCCACGCTTTGCAGCATGTCCATCATCCAGTGAAAGGCTTGCATTTCATCTAGTGCCTGACTCATGCCATGTCCTCCAGTAAATGGGCCAGTTTGTGGTTCATGGTGGTCATTGAAGCTTCGGTGAACAGCAGCATCAAATCGCAGCGCACATTGTAGCCTTCTAAGCCGTAGCTCAGTTCTATCGCCAGAGTACGACGCCATTTAAGCTGATTGGCCGCCACAATGTCAGTGATGGCGCGATGCTGGCCCAGTACGATGGGGTGGCCCTGGCTAAAATGCACATCCAGTTGTTCGGCCAGGCCGGATAAACAGGTGCCAATCAAAATGCTGGCGGCATCCATCAGCATTTCCAGCTGTACGCGGTCGTCCACCTCGCCTTGCACATTTAAAATGCGTGCCACATCCTCAAAGCTGGAGTCACTTAAAATACACAGCGCCTCGCCGCGGATCCCCGGGCCGATAAAGCCCTGGCACACGGCACTGACTTCTTCATGGCTTTCGATGTCAGACAGCATCATATGCAGTTCAGACACTTCGATCAGGTTCACATTGGGAATCGGCAGATGCACAAAAACCCCCATGATGCGCGCCAGGTGATCCCCTGCCCGGCCCATGGCAATGTTGGTGATCTCCTGATAGCAGTCCCGGATGGTGGGGTCGAGTCGTGAAGCCGGCCTGCCCTCTTCGCCTGGTATGCTTAGAATACGGTGTTTGATCAGTGTTTCGCGCAGCACATCGTTATTGACCGGTTTGCGAATAAAATCGCAGGCCCCCAGTGCGGTCACCCGCTGATGCGCTTCTGGTTGAATATCGCCGGAGATGACCACCGTTGTCACCGGCAGCTGTTCATCCTGAATGGCCTGCAAGGTGGCGTAACCATCCACCTGCGGCATATTTAAATCCAACAGCAGCACACTGCCCTTACCGGCACGCAGTAACTCCAGCGCTTCGCCGCCATGTTTGGCAAAGTGCACCGCTACCTGCCAGTCTTGCGGCAGGCTTTTGGCCACCTGTTTACGAGCCACTAACGAATCATCACATACTACTACTGAAACCATATTGTGCCGTTGTCCGTCCTGGTGTTAGCCACCCGGTTGTTTGCCGCCCTGCTGGCCGGCAATAAAAATACTATGTTCATAATTGAGGCTCAGGCCTGTGTTGTCTATAAGCCAAAAGGCCAATTTATACCAGCGAACCAAATACAAGGGGCAAAATAATCGCGGTCATGATGCCGTTCACACATAAGCCCAGACTGGCCATGGCCGCTGTTTGCTCGCCCATCGACACCGCTTTGGCGGTGCCCACCGCATGGGCCACCGCGCCCAGCGCCACACCCTGGGCTTGTGGATCGCTCACCCGGGTCAGACGAAAAGACCAGGGCGCGACCACCGCTCCCACAATACCAGTGATGATCACAAATACCGCCGCCAGCGCCGGAATACCACCAATCAGGCGGCTGCTTTCCATCGCCAGAGGTGTGGTAATGGATTTGGCCAGCATGGTCATCTGTATTGCCAGCGGCGCATCGGCTAAAAACACGCAAATCCAGGCCAGCGCCGGGGCGATCACTCCGGCGACCCCGATGGCAACCACCAGCCGCCAGCCTTGCTGGCGCACCTTGTGCCATTGAGCGTACATGGGCAAGGCCAGCGCCACTGTGGCCGGCCCTAAGAGCCAGTGCAATAAGCCTGCATACTGTTGGTAATCGGCCACAGACACCTGAACTTGACTTAAAATCAATAAAATAGTGGTGGCGGTCACCAGCAACGGGTGCAATAGCGGCTGGCCGCCGGCACGCCGGTTCAGCCATACCGCTGCATGGTAGATCAGTAACGTGGTGCCCAGCCAGAGCAGGCCGGTAAGGGTGAATGTTGCTTGTACCACCCCGATAAATGTTTGCCCGCTGGCAAGGATGGCATCAATCCATGCTTGCGCCATCTTACGCTCCTGTACGCAAAATGCGGCTGGCCAGCCACGCTGCCAGCGCCAGGCTTAGCGCAGTGGTGAGCACAATAGCAATACTGATACTCGGCCAGTACGGCTGGATTTGTGGCCACAGTGCCACCACCCCGCATACCGCGGGCACAAACAATACCGCCATATGGCTAAGCAGAGGCTGGGCGGCCCGGGCCAGATGCCGGGGCGGTTTGCGGCGTAACAACAGGCCGCTGAGTAAGAATAATAAGCCAACCAATGCACCTGGCAAAGGAATGGCCAGTGATGTTACCACTACCTCGCCGGCCAGATAGCAGCCAATTAACAGGGTCAGCCCCCAACAATACGAAACAAACGCAGCCATAGCAGCCATTTATCATTGCGTGATGGCGACTATGGTACTGCACCGTAATCGACCCTGCCAGCCTAGTCGGGCGCCTGCCCGATGGCTTGCTGCCAGTGTGCGGTGAAATATTTGCGACTGATGCGCAGCCGCGTATCGTCTTTTAAAATGGCATACATTGCCTGGTTTTTGGCGTGCTGCACAGTTTTGACAAAGCGCCGGTTAACCAATACTGAGCGATTGACCTTGGTAAAATAATGCGGACACAGCTTTTTACACAACTCATTCAAGGTGATGCGCACCACGTAGTTTTCATCCGCCGTATAGATACACATGTAGTCGCCGGCCGCCTGCACCCATTGAATTGCACCACATTCGATGGTGCACCAGGCATTTTCACTTCGCAGGGTGATACGATGGCTTTTTGCCTGGGGTGGCTTGCGGCTACTTAACCAGCGGTGGATTTGGTCTGGCACGATCCGCATTTGCTGTGATAACCGAATAATAGCCTGTCCGATGCGCCGTTGCCGGGCCTGAGCATGAACCAGCCCTACCATATGGGCGATGGTGGCCTGGATTTGTTCAGCCTGCAGAGGTAATTGGATAAAGCCGCAGGCGCCATGCTCAAAAGCGGTCATGGCGTGGGCATTGGTTTGGCCTACCGCTATCACTGGCTGGCTGAAGGCGCTTTTTGTTCCGCTAAAGGCTTTTGTTTCGCTAACGGCGTTTTCCGGTGCGCTAACGGCTTTTGCCGCATTAAACGGCTTAAGGCCCGGGGCATCAGTAATGATCACCATCGAACAAGCCAGCGCTGTTTCTGGGATCGCAGTCAGCGGGTACACAGCATCCACGCCGGGCTGCCCGTCTAACCTTACCACTAACTCATCAGCCAACGCCGCATTTTTCACAGCGACGACCAGCACCACCCTGGCAGTGGCGGTAAATGGGTTGGCTGCCAGACTTCCCGGCTCGTCTGCCACTGGTGTGGGTGTGAGGGCAGAAGCAGCCGGCCGGGTGATGCCAGCATCACGCCGGGGCATTAGCGTGACGCTGTTAAAGTACGGCTGTATTTCAGGCGTTTGGCTAAAAACGCGCCTGTGACCTCAGCCTTGCTGGACAACGCAAATGCATGGATGTCCATGCCGTTACAGACCAGGCCTCGCTCCAGGTCGCGATAGCTCACCCGGCTGCGTTTTACAGCGCGGTGCAGTTTGTGATTTTTGTTGTCGCGAATGGCTTCACACACTTTGATTAAATCGGCTTCCATTTCTTGTGGATAGGCTGCCTGGGCATTGAACGAGACACCTGCTGACAAGACACAGGCCACTGCTGCACTACCAAGGGTTTTTGTCATTACCGAAAATTTGCTCATGATTCTTCTCCAGGGGGAAGGCCAGGCAACCGCGCCGGGCTTACTAAAAAAGTAGTGAAGATTGGCTCATGAGCAGGGGAATTACGGTTAATCGCATGTATTTGCGACTGTGCGATAAAGCGGCAATTTTGGGCGGCAAGCTACCGTGGCCAGGTGCTATTGGTCGCAATGGCTACACACTTTGTAACAAGTGGTCAACCAGATAATATGTCGGGGGAATTTGCTAGAAGAAGGTCAGCAGTGCAGCAGGATGCTGCACTGGTAGATAAAATATTCTTAGAAAAAGCTGTCCTGATGGATACGAATAAAGGCAGGCGTGCCGGCTTTACTGTAATCAACTTTGTATTCTTTACCGTTCAGGGTTTGAATAAACAACAAGGTTTTTTCGTCGCCAAATACTTCACTGGTGGTGATGTCGACCAGCTCCAGCTCCATCACCTTGGCTTCCCGCTTATTTTCCGGCACTTTGCCATCATAAGGTTTCAGGCCACGAAAGGTGACCAATACCGCAGGATTGTCTTCGCCATTAATTACAAGCAGGTCGTATTTTCTAATTTTATGAATGATTGTGTTACGACCACTTACCAGAAAGGGCTTTTCTGTCATTTTGTTCTCCGCACAAGCTGGCTATGAGGTTGATTGCTAAACAACAAAGATAGCAAAGAAAGCACGCCGATGCACACAGAACCGTGCGCCTCAACCACTTATATTAGTCTTGTTTTAAATACACTTGGTGCGGCGCATCCCAGCGGATCCACTCATTACGTGTCAGGTTGCGCAGCACTTTATTGCAGCGCTTGTCGGGGGCATCGGCCAGGTTACATTCAAGTCCGGGCACCAACTGCGCGCGGAATAAAATTTTACGCAATTGCGCACTTAAACGTAAATCAGCCACATTGGCTTTCAGCGGTAAGTCCAGCGTGATCCGGTTCGGCTTAGCACACACCGAGGGCGCGCTTTGCGCATCCGGCGCATCACACTGGCCGCTGGCCAGTAAAAACGAATAGAGACCCGGGTCATCTTTACCGGCTTGTTTGAGCTCAATACGCATAAAGGTGTGGCCAGCCTGAGGCGACTGAAACATGGCCGGATTATTCACTGGCGGAGCCAGTCCGTCGCCGGTCAAATGATTTTGGTCAAAGGGTAAGCCCACTGTAAAGCGGATCACCGACGCCCGGTTTAATAGCTGCTCATTGGCATCTAAGCGGATAACCGAGTTGGCTTGGCTGTCATTGCAGGTATCGTGGAATTTAAGTAAGGCCGCGGTTTTTGACTGCCATTCATTGGGTAAAAAGCTAAGCTCCTGCCAATGGTCGCCAATCTTGATGCGCGGTTCAGACACGTAAAAGGCCAGATAATCCACCTGCCACCACTCGTTGTTCATTTTAATCTGACTGCGACACTGGCTGCCCTGACTCAGGTCTTTGAAAGCCACCGGAATGTCACCAGGGGCTTTAGCCGGGCCAAAGAGGTCACAGCCCGCCAGCGTTGCCACCAGCAGCACAGCCCCACACCATTTCGCCCACAAAAACACGTTTTGCCCCAACAAAATTGTACTCACACCTTTTTATTAATTTTACTGCCCCATAGCCTATAGTACAAAGTTTGCTACCGCAGCCGCCACAAATTTCACAATGGTGGTGTAAAGATTTGCGGCCTGCGCCCAAGGCCTATGCATAAATATTCGGCAACTGACTGTGATGAGGGCAAAAAAGCGTTATCCAGCGGGGTGACATCGACGCAAAAACTGCTTATACTGCGCCGCACTGCCTGGTTGCAAAACCGGCAACCATCCTTCTATACGGCCCCATAGCTCAGTTGGTTAGAGCATCCGACTCATAATCGGCAGGTCCCCTGTTCAAGTCAGGGTGGGGCCACCATTTTTCTGCCGCACTCTATCAAACGCCATTTTGACTGCGATTTTTCGTGCCTGAATCTTCCGTCTAACTTTTCTGTCGGATATCTATCATTCAGGTGGTATCAGTACTGTGGCCTTATCACAACCTAATTTATCTTGGTTGTCAGCTACCTGGGTCACTGGTAGGTGCAGTTGATTCTAGTGGTTAACCCCTATGGTGAGTGACTAATTTTTATTCGATGCTGAAACGGTTCAGCTACGTGCGCGACATCTTATCTTGCTTGCATGTCGTCGCTAGCCCTAATCGCAAAGGATCGATAATGAAAAAAAATACGCTCGTTTATGCTGCGGTGGCAGCTGCACTGCCCTTTATGGCCAGTGCATCCAACGTACACCTTCCGCTTGAAGCATCTTCACATCGGATTGCTGACATTCGTCTTGATGATAGCTACAGCAAAACACCAGCAAACAGTGCGCTTGCACAAGCACTCACGCAACTAAAATCTGAGTTTCCCAATGCGACTGCGCGCACCACAGCCGGGAATGTGGATAGCATATTCGGTATCGCTATTGCTGTCGCCGGTCACTCCCCTGAAAGTATGGGCGAGGATTTCATCCAACAACACAGTGATTTACTTGGCGGGCTGACGCTAGATTCTTTGGTATTTAATCCTCACCGAAGTAAAGCCGCGCTGGGAGGGCATTTGATTCGCTTCGACCAGGTTGTAAATAATGTCAAACTGCAAAACCGTGGCTTAGGATTGTTGATAGACAAGTCGCAGATGGTTCGGGCGGTATTTGTAGATACTGTTAAGGATCCCAGGCTGGCCAATACGTCAGTACTCGATGCCACAGCTGCTGTGGGTGTGGCAACCGCTGACCTGCTGACTCACAAGCGCATTCTGCCGGCAGAGGCGCTGGATGTATTAAATCCGGCGTTTAACCAAATAAAAGAACGTCTTGGTGTATTTGCTAATCCTGTGCCTGAGCAGGTCATCGTCCAGGACGGTGATAAATTGCGGCTGGCGTGGCGATTTTATTACTATTCCACCAACCCGTTTGGCGTCTTTGACTATGTCATCGATGCCCAGAATGGCGAGATCCTGGCTAGAAATGATCAGGTCAGAACTTTGTTGCCCACAGATAGCAGTACACAAGCCACCCAAACGGGTGCCTTGCAGCAGACAGCAGATTACTTTCCCACCTTCCCTCCTATCACACAGTCCATGCAGCAGGAATGCTTAATTGAGGATGACACTGGCGGTTACACCGGTAAGCCTAAAGGCATGGAACGCATCAATCTGCGTAAATTCGATGACACCAATGTTACTACAGGAGTTGAGGGCCTGCTGACAGGTAAGCATGCCGTAATTGAAAGTGCGCTGGCCACCAAGGGGCCGTTTCCGCAAGCTGCCACGGGAACTTATCATTTCAGTGAAGATACTGGTATAGAGGCGCGTCCAACAGAAAATGACCATGTGACCCCATCTCCGGCGCACCACCTCGACGGCATTAGTCAGTTTATCTATATCACCACTTTGCTCGAGTATCTGGATTACCTGCACAAAGATGGCGACAGTGTGCACAGTCGCGGCCTGGGTGATGGTTCCTTTCCAGACAGTTACCCCAACGAAGCGGTACCACTGACCGGCGTGGTGCATATTCCTAATGTACTGGATCCGCCCGAAGATCCAACCGACCCGGAATTCATGGCCAAGCTGCTCGGCTTGGATAACGCGTTTGCTGTCCCGTTATCGCAGGAAATAGCTGGCGAAGAAGTAGTGGTGAACCCTACCGCTTACGGGCACGGCTATTTATTTAATAATTTAGCTCTGGATTTTTCAGTTCCTATTCACGAAGGCACCCATGCCACCATTACACCCATTGCCGGATTTGAAGGTGGGCCTGAGGGCGGCGCTCTGAACGAGGGACAAGCGGATTTATGGGCTTATACTGTAGGAGAAACCCCTGATTTAGGTACTTACCCGGTCAATTCGTGTGACCTGCGCAACTTTCTAAGCGAGCAAGGCGTTGATCCTGATTCATTTGAATTCATCCGGTCTGCCCAAAGTCAAATTCGTTACTCACAACTTGGTACCCGGGACAATGCCTTTGAGGTACACCGCGACGGTGAAATTTATGCCGGTGCCATGTGGGATCTCCGCGAATTGATGGTAGCGCTACAGCCTGCCAATCAATTTCAACGCCCGGACTCAGTAACTGGCGAGCCAACCCAAGCGACCAGTGTGGGTAAAGAAACCTGGGAGCGGATTTTCCTAGGCTCGATGTATGTACTGGGGGTTACCGCGCCGGACACCTTTGTGAAAGCCCGGGATGCGGTTCTCATTGCCGATTCGGTTCTTTATCCCAGTGATCCATTGGATATAACCGCTCCTGGCCGACACCACGCGTTAATTGAACGTGTTTTTGCTGCCCGTGAGATGGGCGCGAACGCCAAGGCCCCTGTGGGCGGACGTCAAACTGTATCCACCGCTGTCAGTGAATTCACAGCCAGTCAGGAGCAGCCCGCCACGCCCGCCACGATTGATGCGCACATTATCTCTGATGATGCCATCGAAATTAGCTGGGAGGCGGTGCCTGAGGCTATTGCATATCAGGTACTTAAGCGCAAAAAAGGGACAGTTTCACGCTTGTTTACCGGGGTGCCGAACCGCGAATATTATGAAGGTGACTTGTCCTTTGATGGGTTCACGCATGTAGAGTTTGTGGTGGGTGATACTTTGTATATAGACAAAGGCCAGGGCCTGGGCAGAGGAGCTGGCCAGGGCATCGATTCATTTGATTATGAGTATGTGGTGCGAGCGATTGCGCCAACTAGCAATCAGCAAATCGGTTTCTCAGCGATGTCAGGGATTACTTCTACCGGCTTAGATGCGGTAGATGTCAGTAAACAAGTCGACTACCAAATCGCCAACGTAAGCTTCAATGACGGTATTTTTGCCTTTGATCTGGCGTTGATCAATAACGGCGATGAGCAAATTTATGGTCCAATAGATTTCGATATCACCCGTATCAGTGATCGCAGCGTCACCGTGGTCAATGCCGACAATGGCGGCAGTGGTAAGCGTCGGGATACCGCAAGATTCAGATTTGATCAGTCACTGGATGCTAACAGCACATCGGCCATGCGTAATGTGCAATTCAATAATCCCAATGGCAAACTCTTTACCTTCCGAGCTCGTGTCAATGGCTACGAAGCCGGTGCATCATCAACTGGCGTTGGCGAAACACCGACGAATGATACCTCGGCACCCAAAGAGCAGTCGGTGGTCTACCACAATATCGAAGAGCACACGGGTGTGATATTGCTTGGTGCAGCCGATGAAGCACTTGTAGAAGGTGTCGACTACATCGATATTCCATTTACAGCACTTCCCAGCGCCTCGAGTGTGGTCGCCACGCTTAGTGCTGATGCTGAGGTTGTCGCAGTACCGGACCTCGACTTTGAATTGCTGGATGCTGATGGCAATATTATGGACTCGTCGGGCAACCTGGGTTCGAATGAGCAGGTAGGCGGTGGCATAGTTCCGGGCCAAACCTATACCGCACGCGTCAATGGCTGGGCCAACGGCCCAACCTCCTATCGCGTGGTTATCGACCAGTTTGTGAGCGATGTGCAGGATGCCAACATAGATGAAAGCGGCCAGTCGACAACAGGCTCGATTATATTTGAGTTCAACCCTCTCACACAGACTATTACGCCGGTAGGCCTCGTGAATTAAACCCTAACCATCACATTACCTGAGAGTTAATAATCGCCCTACTTGTTAATCTAAACAGTAGGGCTTTTTTCTAAACATTAGCTTTGCTGTAACCGACTATCCGGATTTCGCCATGATAACCCTATCAAATAGATGAAATAACCGGCCTGGCACAACAGCATTTCGACAAATTAAAAAGAAAACTTAGAACGCTTCGGCCCTGTCTAATCACATCGCATCAACGGCTGTGGGTCGTCAAATCCCACTACTTTATATTTGAATGCGGAGCGCTCTGCGACACTATCATCGGTACTGAGCATAGTCACCACCGGGCAGGCCTGAGCGCCGCTTTGCAAAGATACCTTTCCGCCATCGACATTCTCTTTTACCAGCTCTAATTCGGGGACTTCGGGCGTGCGGTTATTGCCTTTCATATAAGCCTGAGCGAGCTGTATAGCATCTTTGGCGCAAACCAATCTGTGCTGCACGTGCGTAGCCTTACCAAGCTGTAACTCCAGGTCGAGTGACTGGGATTGCTCACCGTATGGGCCAAAAAGTAAAAAGGAGGACGGCGCCAGTTCCACTTGCTTGAATGAAGTATTCTGCTGGCCGTCCAATTTTGTAAAAAGGGTAGCTTGGTCCAACTGGCCCAGCGCAGAGACTATCCGCCCTGAGCACAAGTCTATGGCAGTACTAAAGCCGTCGGCCATTTTTTTGCGAAACCGCTGTTCGGCTTTGTCGACTAATTTTTGGTCGGCCACCGTATCAGGAGATTCACCGACCAAAGTGGCTGCCCCTGCCAGAACGGTTCCCCACATTCCTTCTTTGTCCACATCCACATCACCAGCCGACTTAAAATCCACCTGGGGGGGCTCGACAGGTGTAAACCAGAATGCGAGTTTCTTGTCTTCAGGGGCATAGAAAGACTTGGTGCGCCCGGTCAAGGCAGTATTCACTTCAAATCGCACAAACTCATCTACATCAAAACTTGCCCCCAGCTTTTCTTTTTCCCTTTCAAGCCAGCGCCAGCCTCTTACCCCCAGCTTGAGGGTCATAACATTTTGGTCGTTAGGGTCGTAAGTTACCTCGCAGGCGTGTATCCAAAGAGTCCCACTGTAAACTTTGTCTCCTTGTGCATTTTTTCGTTGCAAGCCACGGAATCGATTTTCCAAACGTTCGCAAATTTTTGCCCCTGCAAAATCGGTCACAGCCGCAGATAAGTTATTTTCCTGTCCCAGAGCACTCATGCTGAACCAACTCAAACAAACACTTCCTAATATGGCTATAGCACCTTTCATGTTTTCCTCCGTGTAAGTGTCGGGATGGGAGCGTCATGATGTCGACTGCCGGTGGAGTTCACCCCTGAAATTTAATTTCGATACGCGACTTATTTGTTAAAAGCTCGCATTTAGATGGAGTAAATGTCACATAAATTAGAAGCTAGTGGTGATTACCTCCCTGTAGCCTATAGACGAATTAGGGTATTTAGCCGCTAAAAAAAGCTTTTTTCGCCTTGCATTCCCGAAAGGCTAACGAACAAAAAGTAGCCACAATTGGTATTTACAGAGCATGGGATGCGCCAAACAGCATTTTCATCAACTCGATTCTTAAGTCGTTATGTTGAATAGGTAACGCATCAGCTTTACTAATCACGTAGAATACCGACAACGTAAGAGACAGAGGAACGCCGACGTGGCCTTACAGTGGTTTCCCGGGCATATGCACAAAGCCCTGAAAGAAATAAAAGAGTCGTTGCATCAGGTTGATATTCTGATTGAGGTGCTGGACGCCCGCATCCCCTACTCCAGTGAAAATCCTGAGATTGCCAAGATCCGTGGTGATAAACCCTGCCTGAAGATTTTGAACAAATTTGATTTGGCCGATCCGGATATCACCCGACAGTGGCAGGAAGAACTGGAAAGCGAGCGTGGGGTGTTGACGGTGACGACCTCCAGCGATAAACCGGCTGAGAGTAAACAGATTTTGGCCATGGTGCGCCAGCACTGCGCGGCCAAAGATGCCTCGGTAAAAACCATCAATGCCATGATCACCGGCATTCCCAATGTGGGCAAATCCACCCTGATTAATATTCTGGCTGAGCGCACTATTGCCAAAACCGGGAATGAGCCGGCGGTCACCAAGGGCCAGCAGCGTATTAACCTGGGCAACGGTATTGTGCTGTACGATACCCCTGGCGTGTTATGGCCCAAGCTGGAAAATCCCAATTCAATCTATCGGCTAGCCGCCTCTGGTGCGGTCAAAAACACCGCCATGGAATTTGATGACGTAGGCTTTTTTGCCGCCGATTATCTGATCAAAGCCTACCCGGAGTTGATGCAAGGGCGCTATAAGCTGGATGAACTGCCCGGCACCGAACTGGAATTTTTAGAAGCCGCGGCCAGACAGCGCGGCGCGATCATGCGCGGTGGCCGGGTCAATCTGCATAAGATTTGCGAAGTGCTGCTCACCGAGCTGCAATCGGGCAAGCTGGGCCGGATCAGCCTGGAAACCCCAAAAATGGTAGCGCAGGAAAAAGAAGAAATGGCCGCAGCTGCAGCGAAAAAAGCAGCGGACAAGGCCAAACGCAAGCAGCGCTTTAAAGAAGGTTCGTTGACCCCGGATAAGCGTGACCGCAAAGAAAAACGGACCGAAAAACGTGACGCACAAAGCCAGCGGATGAAAAAAGGCGCGGACAAACGCCGCTAGCCTTTGGTTAACATGCGTCGGGCTGGCGCTGCCTGCCCGATTAAACCTGCCGCGGCGGTCTTGATTAGCCTTTAAAACCTTTACCTACCAGATATACTTCGCGCGAACGCGGCCGTGAGGCCGCCGGTTTGCGCACTATCACCTTGTCAAAGGAACGGCGCACTTCTTTGGCATATTCGTCATAGCCCACGCCCTGAAATACCTTAGCGCAAAAGCTGCCGCCGGGTTTTAGTACATTGCGCGCCATATCCAGCGCCAGTTCCACCAGATAAATCGCGGCGTACTGGTCGGTGGTTTTCACACCGCTTAAATTCGGTGCCATGTCTGATATCACAGTATCGGCCTGGCCGCCATCCAGTGCTTCTAGAATCGCGTCATAGGCAGCATCTTCGGTGAAATCACCCTGGATAAAGGTCACGCCGTTGATGGCATCCATGGGCAGAATGTCCGAGGCAATCACTTTGCCATGTTCGCCCACCGCCGGGGCCACAATCTGTGACCAGCCACCGGGCGCCGAGCCTAAATCTACTACTACATTACCGGGCCGGTACAGGGTATCTTTTTCGTTTATTTCAATCAGCTTATAGCTGGCGCGGGAGCGGTATCCATCTGCTTGCGCTTGCTTTACATACGGATCGTTAACGTGCTCGTCGATCCACTTTTTACTGGTTTTTGACCGCGCCATAAAGTTAGCCTGCTCTGCTGTCGCAAAAAGGGCGAATATTGTAAACTTGTGCGCTTAAATTGCAAAACCAATCCCCTCAGGCAGGCCGGCGACCATGAAAATCGATGATGTAAAAAAACTGCACCAGAAAAAATACCGTGCCGAACTTGGCCATTATCTGGTGGAAGGTGAACACCTCGTCATCGAATTACAAAAAGCGCTTCAGCAAACTGGCGAGGCACCGCCAATCCGGCTGTATGTAACCGAAGCCCGCCTGGCCTGGGCACAGCATACCGTGCCGATGTTTGAGACCACGGTGATTAGCGACCGGCAAATGGCGCAACTCAGTGACACAAAATCCCCGCAGGGTGTGGTGGCCTGTGTGCCGTTACCGGCTGGCCCGGCAACCGACTCATCCGGTCAGCGCTGCATCTTTTTGCATGAGGTACAGGACCCGGGCAACTTAGGCACCATCATTCGCAATCTGGTGTGGTTCGGCGGCTTTCGCTTGCTGCTGAGCCCCAACAGTGTCGACCCGTTTAATTCCAAAGTGGTGCGCGCCAGTATGGGAGCGATTTTTCATCTGCCTATTGAAACAGATTGCGCGCTGGAAACGCTGCCCCAGCGATTTGCCCGCTTTGCCTATCTGGATTTGCAGGGAGCACCCATCAACAGCCCGGCATTTGCTCAGTACGACTGCTATCTATTTGGCAATGAAGCTCGCGGTGTACCGTTGGAACGGCTTTCCGGCATCCAGGCCGATGCCTTTACCATTCCCGGCAACGGCCCGATTGATTCGCTGAATCTGGCCAATTCGGTTGGTATTTGTGCCTACCAGATGACTCAGGCCTAGCCTTGGCGCCTGTTTGCCCTAATGCGGACCAGGCTTAGGTGGTTAACCAGATTACGGCGCGGTTTTTTTGGAATGTTTTACCGCGGTATTTAATTGCTGCAACTCTTGTTTGGTCAGGTTCCGCCATTGGCCGGGGCGCAGTTTTCCTAACTCAATATGCATGATGCGGGTGCGCTTAAGCTTGGTTACTTCATAACCTAAAAATTCACACATCCGGCGGATCTGACGGTTCAGCCCCTGGGTGAGAATAATACTGAACTGAAACTTACCCCGCGCACTGACTTTGCACGGTTTGGTCACTGTGCCCAAAATCGGCACGCCTTTAGCCATCTTGGTCAAAAAGCGCTCGCTGATGGGCTGGTTAACCGTCACGATATATTCTTTGTCGTGGGCATTTTCGGCGCGCAGCACCTTATTGACGATATCGCCGTCGCTGGTCAGTAGAATCAGCCCTTCAGATGGCTTATCCAGCCGGCCAACCGGAAAAATCCGCTCTTTATGGCCGACCGCATCTACGATATTGCCTTTAACATGACGTTCGGTGGTACAGGTGATGCCAATGGGTTTGTTGTAGGCGATGTACACCCGATCCGACTTATCTTTGGCCACCCCACCCACAATTTTGCCATCCAGCTTGACGGTATCACCCGGCTGAATTTTGGTACCCAGTTCTGGCGGCTTGCCATTAACCGTTACGCGCTGCTGCTCAATCAGCTTATCGGCCTCTCGGCGCGAGCACACGCCGGTGTCGCTAAGGTATTTGTTAAGTCGCTTAGGAGGTTCTGTCGTCATATCCGGTTTACCACTTACAATCGCGCTTGCTGGCAGGCCCGGCCTGATCAACCGCTTAAAAAGATGAGCGCGAGTATAACAAATTCTTATCCCGCCACCATCATCGGCTACATCATTGGAGATAGCGGCCTGGGTCGCCATGACGCAATTTTTTTATCGTGCCGCACCCAATACAGACATCCGGGCGCCAAGTCGGGAGCTCCTGCGACGACATGCGTGATTTAAGGTAAAGTTGGCCGTAAGACCAAGGATTTTGCGGCGGCCCTAAGCCGCCGGTCTTTAAAACGTTTTCACATGCACATCAGCATTTTTCAGCTTTTGTAATGCAGCTACCTGCGCCCGACGCTGTCCAGCAAATACCTGAACCAGGTTTAAGGAGACCGGGCTATCCAGCGACAGCGTAAAACCACCACCATTAAGTAGCGCAATAAGCGGCGCCTTAGCCTGCATCGTGTTTAAGTCAGCTACGTTTACGGCTTCAATATTGTCAATCAACGCCTCACGCGCGGCATCAATATCTGGAAAACGGGCAGACTGGTTTACCTGGTGGCTAAGCAATGCATCCACCGCGCCTTTATCTTCAAGCGTGAATTCAAACTGGCTTACCGTGCTTTCGGGCAAGCCTTGCGCCATCGCGCCGGCGGATTTATCAGCAAAACTTTCCAGCAAGGGCACGATGTCCTCAACCTCGGCGGTCAGTGACAAATGAGCCGATTCTTCGGCATCAAAGGTCATCTGTTCCAGCACCAATTTATCTGCGTCTTTATCAACATTCACCTCAATCACAAAATCAGCCCCTTCCGGAGCGCCCAGAAACGCCAAAGCCAAATGATCAGTAACAGAACGCGGTGCATCGCTAAGCAGCTGCTGGGCCAGCTTAATACCCTGCGCTTTCACATAAAGATGCTCAAAGCTATTTTCCTGCAGGCTGTCTGTTTGCATCTCAAACTGTTCGATGGTCACAAGGTTTAACATATTGATGTTGCTGAGGCTGACTGTGCCAAAAATATTGGCTGAAATATCATCATAGGTAATAGGCACACCGGCTTCGGTAATATACGCATCCACAGTTTGCTGCGCTTCGTCGGTGGCATAGCTGTTGGCAGTCACATAGGCGGCAGCAAAAGCGCCTGCAACGGCTAGCCCTAAAATTCCTTTTTTCATCGGTAAGTCCTGTCGTTATCTTGCAGTATAAGTGAGGTGGCACGGGGTGCCGGAGATGGCGATGGTACCATCAGGGGATCTGTGCTGCATCTGCACCGGGGTATTATTGCCAATACCCCGGCAAGGTGCCAGATACGCTTGGGCGCAGATGCGATAGATGTTGTTACAATGCCTGTGTTGGAACGCTTTAAACGCTTGAGCCGCGAATATTCCTCCTAAGCTCACACTACCCGTCAGGCTCAGGCAGCCGCCAAGTTGGAAGTTAAGGCAATTGGCTACCAAACTTTTCCAGCTCTCCAAGAATAACATCCAGCTGCACCGGTTTATTGAAGTGCCCATCAAAACCAGCAGCCTGCGTGCTACGGCGGGCTTCCTGGTGGCCAAAGCCTGTGATAGCCAAAAATAGCGTATTAGGTTTAAGCAGCGGCTTTAGTAAGCCTATAAGATCTGTTCCGCTGATATCGGGCAAACCAATATCAAGCAGTACTACGTTTGGATCAAATGCCTGACATTTTTCCAGCGCGGCCTGAGCGGTATGATGCACCACTACCTCGCAACCCTTCACCTCAAGAATCATGGCTAACCCATCAGACGCGGTTTCATTGTCATCCACCATCATTACCCGCAACTTATGCAAACAGCTAGCCTCCTGCTTGCTTTGAACAGCACCTGTTGAAGTATCTGTCGTGTTCATAGCCGTGATAATGGGCAAGGTTAATGACACGCTGGTCCCTCGGTTTTCCCCCTCACTGAAGATCGATACTTTCCCCTCATGCAACTCCACAATTTGCTTTACCAACGATAGGCCAATCCCCAAGCCTGGATTTGCGCGGGTCAATTTATTTTTTACCTGTTGAAAAGCTTCAAACACCGTATGGCGGTATTCCATGTTCAAGCCAATTCCAGAATCAGTAACATGGATAGTAAGCATGTCGCTATTGCAGGTAAGCTCAACATCGATAGTGCCCAATTCCGGGGTGAATTTTGAGGCATTGTTCACCACATTATTGATGACCTGTTGAATTCGCATCCGGTCAAGCTGGGTGATTACCTGTTGTTCGGGTAACGACAGACGCAATGTTTGGTTATTATGGCCGACAGTAGTAGCAAAGTTATCCACTACTTCTTCTATCAGGGCATTCACGTTGACCGTGGATTTTTCTAGCCGAATCTCTCCGCGTGTTATGCGCGTCAAATCAAGTAGTTCGTCAAGCAACGATGAGACCAGGCCAACATTACTTTTCATGCTCTTTAATGCCCAGTCTAACTTGCTGCGATCATGGTCGATAACATGGACCGCCGCATTGATGGATGCAAGAGGGTTGCGAATTTCATGGCCAAGTGTAGCCAGAAAATCGTTCTTTTTTTCATTGGCATCCTGCTGTTCTTTGACCGCCGCTTTCAGGGAGGCCTCAAGCTTACGCTGGCGGGTGATATCGGTCACCATGCCAATCATTTTCACCGCCGTATTTCCCTCAAACAACACCTGGCCATTTGCTTCAATCCAGGTCATTTTTTGGGTCAGTGCATTGATAACCCGATAAACCGCATGATAATGACCATCGCCTTGTGGATTTTTGGAGGCTTCAATAGCCTCCATCACGGGTTGCTTGTCATCCTCATGAAGCGCGGCAGCAAAATCATCGACGGTTACTGTATTGCCCCGGATCCCCCAAACGATATAGAGCATTTTATCCCAGTACATGGTGGTTTTTGCGAAGTCCCATTCGAAGGACCCCATGTGACTCGAGTCTTTGGCGATACGCAAACGGTTTTCATTGGCCTTGAGCGCTTCTTCCATCCCCTTACGCTCCAAAGCCACTGACAGGATATTCGCCACCGACATTAAAAAATGTATCTCGTCCTGGCTAAATACGCGGCTGTGGGTTGTGTGCACACTCAACACGCCATAAGGATTCAAACCACTACCCACAGGGCAACTTATACCGCTGGCAATCTTATGTTCTTTAAGTAACGCAGAATGACTAAAGCGTTGCTCTGTGTTTATATTTTCGACGACAATCGGTTTAGCCGACGCCAATGTAAAACCGGCCTGAGAGCCGTCTGAGGTAGAGACTGTAGCATTACCTACCAACCCGCTATTCCACCCTATACCCGCCACTAATAGTAAATTATCCTTTTCAGGCTGGTACTTGAGCACTTTGCAAAACGGGACATCAAGTGTATGAGACACTTCACGAACTAACTGATCCATGAAGGTTTCAGTTCGTTCCATGCTTAGTGCTTTCATACCCAATTGCGCGATAACCGCATGCTGCTGGCTTGATGCCTCCAGCCGGTTAGTTGTTTTTTTAAGTTCGGTAATTTCCGTGAAGGTGATTACCACCCCGTTTACCTGCCTGGATTCTGTCTGATAGGGTAATATCTTGCGTACAAACCATCGGCCTTCCGAATACAACTGCGTCTCACGAGATTCCAAACTATTTAGCACCAGTTTTGCTTCGTGGAGAGTATTCTCATCAAGTAAATCGCGGCAGACCTCGCTAATGGGATGATCGACATCCTGGGAGCCAATACGCAGTAATCGCTCAGCCGCCGGGGTAAAGCGCTTAATCTTAAAATCACTGGATAAAAAGAGCGTGGCCAGATTGGTGCTGGCAAAAAAGTTTTTGATGTCATCATGGGTGGTAGACAGCTCATCGACCTTGTCTTTAAGCTGCGCATTGACCGTGGTCAGTTCTTCATTGAGGGACCGCAATTCCTCGGTACTGGCCTCCAACTCTTCGTTGGAGGACTGCAGCTCTTCATTGGTGGATAAGGCTTCTTCATGTGCTGCTTTTAATTCTTCGGTACTGGTTTCCAGTTCTTCCACCGTGGTTTGCAGCTCTTCTTTGGTTTCTTTGAGCTCTTTTTCCATGGCTTCAATCATGGTGTCCTGGTCCTGATGACTGACTGCACCATTGTGTCCGGCGGGCGTTCCCGTATCGGAGAGTAGCTCTTCAAAACTAATGATCACACTGCCATCGCTGCGACCCTTGTCCAGCGCGGGGGTCACAACACAGCGAAAATTGACTTGGTCGGTGTCCGCAGAGGTGCTTCGCGGGAAACTGACCTCCACCCGCTCGCCGGTTTTTTTGGCTTTGTAGATGCCGCTGCGCATCCGGGTACGCAGGTCGGGTAACAGCATGGCATATAAATCCAGCACTGCCCGCCCTTCCTCAGGAAACTGCAGGAATTTGTTCACATTGCCGTGAAAATAGGTGATGCAATTATGCTCGTTGACAATAATCGATGGCTTAACTGCCAGCAACAGCGTTTTTTGATTCCAGTCAACGTTAGCCACGGTTTTTTCCACTTGTTTAGATTTATTCGATAGCCGGTCCCTGTCTGAATAAAACGAGGGAGAAAATGCCGGCATGGGCTTGTCCAGCTTGCGATTTTTACGGCTAAAAATACGCCACTTTTTCGATAGCGGCGAAAACCCATCTTTGTAGTCGCCAATACTTTCAGAGCTACCTAAAAACAAATAGCCTTTGGGCAATAACGCATAGAAAAATGCTTTTAGCACTTGCTGCTGAGCTGCCTGTTGCAAATAAATCAGAAGGTTGCGACAACTTACAAGATGGAGCCGGGAAAAAGGCGGATCGGCATACACATTTTGCTGGGCAAAAGAAATTACATCACGTATTTGTTCGGTGACTGTGACATAGCCATCTTCGGTTGCACTAAAGTATTTGTTTTTAAGCGGTTCAGGTATCTCAGATACAATACTTTTGGCATACACCCCGCGACGTGCGGTACGGATAGCATCAGCGTCAATATCGGTAGCAAAGATACGCAGCCCCAAGGGCCTACCCGACTTTTCAATGTGCTCAGTCAGCAACATAGCCAGGGTATAGGCTTCCTCACCACTGGCACAACCTGCAACCCACACCCGTATATCCTGACCATCCTCTACTTCATCGATAATGGTTGCCAGCACCTGACCGTCAAGCAGTTCGAACGCTTCAGGGTCGCGAAAAAAATCGGTGACATTGATCAACAAATCACGCATCAGTGCGTTGCGCTCATCATCGCTTTGCCTTAGCAGCGCCACATAGTCAGCCAAACGATGAATCCCTTGCAAGCTCATTCTGCGGTACAAACGGCGTTTCACCGTGCTGTGTTTGTATTGGCTAAGATCAAAATTTTCCTGGGCTTTAAGTAGCGCACAGATTTTATTCATTTCAGTGACCGACCACTCGTCGTTATCGGAAAGCGAGTGGTACGGATGGTTGGCATAATCACTCAACAGCGCGGGAATATCTTCCAACGGCAGGCATTCATCGACCACCCCAGCGAGCACGGCACTGCGTGGCATACTGGCATATTGCGCGCTTTCCGGGGTTTGCACTATCGCCAACCCGCCGGCGGCTTTTAATGCCCGTAAACCGGCAGTGCCATCATTGCCGGCACCTGAGAACAGCAGGCCAACGGCGCGCGACCGGTACGCCTGCGCCAGTGAACGAAACAAATGGTCCACCGCCATGCGTGTGCCGCGATGGTCCTGCTGTTTAACAATATGCAGTGTGTGGTTAGCCACTTCGATAAACTGGCCAGGCGGGATCACATAAGCATGGCCCGGTTTAATTGGCTCATTGTCGACAGCCTGCGTACAGATAAAATCGGTTTCGCGCTGTAATATTTCTGCCAGCATACTGCTGTGCGCAGGATCCATATGCTGCACAATAATAAATGACAACTGGGTGTCATGAGGGACTGCGCTGAAAAAACGTTTTAATGCCTCCAGGCCGCCCGCAGACGTACCCACACCAACCACCAGGTCAGTAGCTTGATTGCGATGTTCATTTTGCGTCACAGGATTCCCGAGGCATAAGTAAAAAAGCCAGCAGCGAAATATGCTGCACTCTAACTAAAATATGCAGCACGATAACGGCAGCGAGCAGATTTGTACAGCGTATCAGTACAGCAAGATTTATCGGCATGAGGCTAATTTACACTGGTATCTGCCGGTAAAGTAGGATAACTTTTAACCAATTGATTTTCATCATGGACGGTGAGCATGTCGCAGTTTTTGCTTAGCGATGCCAATGTGTGGTTCTCTATCGCGCTGGGTGTTGTACTGGTGCTGTTTATTATCGAGCTTATCGGTCTTGCCCTGGGTATCCCCGGATTGGGCGGGCTGGACGATCTGCCTGAACCCGAGGTGGCTGCTGATGTTTCCTCTTTAGCCAGTTGGCTAAATATCGACAAACTTCCCTTGCTGATTTGGCTGATTGTACTGTGCCTGTGTTTTGGCCTTGCCGGGCTGCTGACCAATAGCCTGGCCAACTCCCTGATGGGCTCCGCCTTGCCTCTGTGGGTGTCGCTACCGCTGGCCACCCTTTTAGCGTTTGCCGGTACCGCACGCATTGGCCGGGTGCTGGCGCGCTGGCTACCCAAATCTGAATCCTCCGCCCTGAACAGTGACAATTTTGTTGGCAGTGTCGCCAATATTACTCTTGGCGTGGCCAAAATTGGTAGCCCGGCTGAGGCCCGCCTGGTAGATGAATATTCCCAGCCACACTATGTGTTGGTAGAACCTTTTGATGAAGGTGAGCAATTTAACCAGGGTGAGCGCATCATCCTGGTCAAAAAAGGACCGCGTAGCTGGCTGGCCACGCGCTATAAGTAGTTGACTTAATAGAGACAGAACATGGAAACATTACCTTCTTCAAACATTGCGATGCTGCTGACCATCGTAGGCATTGTGGTAGTCGGTTTACTGACCATCGGACTGATTTTTGCCAAGCTGTACACCCGCGCCACCAAGGAAACCGCCTTTGTGCGCACCGGTCTGGGCGGTGAAAAAGTGATTAAAGACGGCGGCGCCATCGTGCTGCCGGTGGTGCATGAAGTCATTCCGGTGAATATGAATACCTTACGCATTGAGGTGGAAAAAACCCAAAAAGATGCGTTGATTACCAAGGACCGCATGCGGGTGGATGTTAAAGCCGACTTTTACCTGCGGGTCGCCCCCAATGCCAACGGGATCTCCATGGCCGCGCAGACCTTGGGCACGCGTACCACCCGCGCCGAGGAAGTCAAAAAGCTGATGGAATCGAAGTTTGTGGATGTACTTCGCGCGGTGGCAGCGGAGATGACCATGACCGAAATGCATGAACAGCGTGCCGATTTTGTGCAAAAAGTGCAGCAAAGTGTGGCCAATGATCTGGAAAAGAACGGCTTGGAGCTGGAATCGGTAAGCCTGACCGGCTTCGACCAGACTGACCTGGAATTTTTCAACGAAAACAACGCGTTTGATGCTGAAGGCCGCGCCCGCCTGGCCAAGATCATTGAAGAAAAACGTAAAGAAACTAATGATATCCAGCAAGAAAACCGGGTACAAATAGAACAACGTAATTTAGAAGCCGAAAAGCTGTCGCTCAACATTCAGCGCGATGAGCAGGAAGCCCGCATCCAGCAGGAACAAACCCTGGCCTTTAAACGCCAAGAGCAAAAAGCCGAGATTGCCAAACAGCGCGAGCTCAAAGAGCGTGAGGAGCGTGAAGCCGCCATCGCCAAAGAACGCGCCATCGAAGTGGCCGAAATTGAAAAAGCGCGCGAAATTGAGACCCAGGAAATTGCCAAGCGTCAGACGCTGGAGCAAGCCCGCATTCGCCAGCAACAAGAAGTGGAAGTCGCCGAGCAGGTGAAACAAATTGCGGTGGCCACCAAATCAGAAGAAGAATCTGCTGCCCGGGCCAAAGCTGCCGAAGCGGAAAAAGCCAAGGTAGAAAAAATGGAAGCGGTCACCACCGCCCGCCAGATTGCCGAGGCAAACCGGCGCAAAGATATCGAAGTGATTGATGCGCGTAAAGAAGCCGAGCGTGAAGCGGTTGGCATTACCGTAGAAGCCCAGGCCAAGCGTGAAGCAGCCGAGAATGCCGCCGATGCGATCCTTACCGAAGCCAAAGCCCAGGCCGAGTCTAAGATATTGCAAGCTGAAGCCGATGAAAAAGTGCTGGCGGTGGAAGCTGCGGGCAAACAAGCCCTTTACGAGGCTGAAAACTCGCTGAAAAATGAACAAATCGAGCTGCAAAAATCACTCGCCATGCTTAAAGTATTGCCGGAGCTGGTAGCCAATGCGGTCAAACCGCTGGAAAATATCGACGGTATCAAAATTTTGCAAGGCTATGGGGCGGGCCAGTCAGGCAGCGCCGGCCAGGATGGGGTGCGCACCGGCATGGCCGATCAAATCACCCAGGCGGCATTGCAGTATCGTGCTAATGCGCCCATGGTGGATGCCATGCTGCGGGAAGTGGGCCTGGTCGATCAGGACAAAGGCACATTGCACGATTTATTAAATGGCAGCAGCCCAATTATTGCCGGTACTGCCAGCCCTGGCGCTGATGCCATACCACCGGAAACAGCCGACAATAAAAGTGACGCAGTGCCGACCACCCCGAACGGCGCAGCTCAGTAACAAAAAGCAACAACACCATCTGGCTTGTATTTGCCAGATGGTGTGAGCGAGTTCATGTGAGCACAGTTTTTGGGCTTGAGCCTGGTGTACCTACTCACAATCCTTTGCTGACAAAAGCTAAATGATCACCGTTGATGTTGCCCGAGGCAGGTTGCTGTTATGCAGTTAAAACTCAATGGCTTGATGCAAAGAGGGAATTTCAGCCTTCCCTCCCCGTTTAACAATCTCCTTTTGCAGAGTCAACTTAGCATCCTGTTCCCCATGAACTAAAAATAAACGTGGCAGGGGCGGTTCAAACTGACTTAGCCAACTCAGCAGTTGAGATTGACTGGCATGAGCTGAAAACCCGCCCATCGTATGTATAGCGGCACGCACAATGATTGTTTCACCCGCTGTTTTGAAGGTTTTCGCTCCGTCGATTAACGCACGCCCCGGCGTTCCTTCAGCCTGAAAGCCGACAAAGATCACGTGTGCATTGTTGCGCCAAAGATTATGCTTGAGGTGATGGCGAATACGCCCGCCATTGCACATTCCACTGCCGGCAATAATGATTGCGCCTTTTTCTATGCGATTTAAAGCAATAGATTCTTGCGTAGAGGTTGCATAGCGTAAGATAGGTAAAAACGAATGTAAGCTTTTTGCGGCTCGCCCTGGCCCTTTAGAGGCCGTCGATATCGTTGATTTATCGGTGTCATTATAGACATCCTGGTAGCGGTGATAAATTTCGGTTACCGCAATCGCCATTGGACTATCAAGAAATATAGCCTGTTGCCTGAGCTTCCCCTGTTGATACAACTCCCCCAGACGAAAAATAATTTCTTGAGTGCGTCCTACCGCAAAAGAAGGAATAAGAATATTGCCTCCATTGAGGGATGCGGTTTCAACTATAGATTCGAATTCCTCTATGGTCGCTGTAAAAGATCGATGCTCCCGATCGCCATATGTAGACTCAAGTAACAGTACATCAGCGTGCTGAATAATATCTGGGTCTCTTAGCAACGCAGCTTGCGAATTACCTAAGTCTCCTGAAAATACCAATCGCTTTTCGCTCTCAGCCTCGCGAACAGTTATTAAGACGATAGCAGAGCCCAGTATGTGCCCCGCATCAAAAAATGTGACGTAGATATCCTCGGTAACACACACGCGTAAGTGATAAGCGCACCCCTGACAGGCTTCCAGCAATTGCTCAACATCCTGTTCTGTATACAGCGGTTCAATTTCAGTTTTTCCGGCCCGCAAACGACGCTTGTTTTCCCATTCAGCATCTCTTTGTTGCAATGATGCGGCATCTTTTAACAAAACTTCGATTAATTCCAGCGTTGGGCTGGTCATGTAGATCGGGCACGAAGCGCCCTCCTTGATCAGCAGAGGGAGGCGTCCGGAATGATCCAGGTGTGCATGGGATAGCACCACTGCATCAATTTCACTTATCGCAAATGGAAACGGCTGGGTATTCTTACGTTCTTCTTTCTTTCTGCCCTGAAACAAGCCGCAATCTAGAAGCACTTTACTTTTATCGGTTTCTAGCAAGTACATCGACCCGGTCACCCCTTCTACTGCACCCAAAAATGTTAGTAAAGGCATAATTGATGTTCTCCGGTGATGCTGCTACTTTCTGTAGGTTGGCTTTTAACGCTGCTTAAGCGAATAAAAATCAGGGCGAATTCATAACAAAAAAAGATTCAGCGAGTGTTTCACGCCCCTGCTCAGCATTGCTAATATCTCACTCAACCTTCAAATTTGTTGATAGTGTTTTCCAATGAATTTTATTGTGTACAAGCTAATCCACAGGCTATTTGATCGAGTTGATCCCTGTCGGTTATCACGCAAAATCGGTTTTCAATTTGAATTATCTTTTGTTTTTGCAACCTTGTAAGAAGCCGACTCAGGGTTTCTACCGCCATCCCTAAATAGTTGGCAATATCCGCGCGCGTCATGGTCAAGTTAAACTCAATGGCCGAGAAGCCCAGAATGGCAAAACGATTGGATATGTACAGTAAGAAGCTAGCTAAGCGCCGCTGACTGCTGAAGTGGGATGTGGCAGTGTGCAGCTGACCCGCATGATTAATCGCCCGGCTCATTAAGTGCACTATAGAGGCACGAAATTCAGTAGATTCAGCAAGCAGCTTATCAATAGTACGAATGCTGATATAACTCACACTGCTTGATTCAAGAAATTGCACCGTGTGCACAAATCGACATTTATCTAACGCATCTAGCCCAATTACGTCTCCCGGGTAAAAAAAATCTGTAAGCACGCAATGTGCTTGCGATGTAATTTGAAATCCTTTTGCCGAGCCTGACCGCAGCAGGTAAATACCGTCGCAGATCCCGCCTCTTTCAACCAAACATTGGTTACGTCGATAGATCCGGTGGGAGCCTTGAACATGGTTTAGCAAGTGCATTTGGCCAAGCGTGGACGTAGGACCGAGTCGATTTTTGTCGTCGCGAGCTGAATCTACTGCGTCCAAAAACGATACTGTGACCATAAAATTCTGCCGGTAAGTCGTCGTTAAGCATTATGAAACAATTAAAATTTGCTGGCTTCGTAGCACGTCCAGGCAGGCTACTTTTTCACTTTGTTTCATGGAGGTAATACTATCTTATAGTACAAAAATACAACCTGCGCACAGCGGGCAATGGCCTAAGCTATTCAATAGGTGATAGCGTAATGCCAGCAATCGCAAATTTATCAAAGCGCTGTTCCTAACTGGGGCAATTTTTATTCTAAGAGGCTGCTGCATTATGTTGCTCATCAACAGGCCGGCATTATAAGAGGCGAGCGGCTGAAAAAGGCTTTAATACTTAAACCATTTAGGTGCCAAAGTGTCTGTGTGCGACTTGAAGTGAAGTAAGGCGAAATATTGGGTAAAGCTTGACCCACATCAACACATGTTTGCGATGGGGTTTCATAATCAATTTGATGAGCGTTGAAATTTATTTTGTGGGAAGGGGAGTCGCATGATTTTAAAGTCTATTTTGCTTGCTAGTGTCCTACTTAGCATGGCTGCTTGCAGTCAAGGCCCCGACTCGCCAAGAGGCTTCAGCCTGCCAAAAGGTGACTCTGAAGCGGGCAAACAAGTTTTTATGCAATACCAATGTATGGCGTGTCACGATGTGGCAGGTGTCGATAGGGCAAGCCTTGATGATGATATGTTACAGCTGCCGCGAGCAATACCGTTAGGTGGCGAGACCACCAGAGTGACAACCTATGCTGAATTAGTCACTGCAATTATCAACCCTTCACACAAAATTTCCCGAGGCCTCAAATCTCAAACAACTACAGCCGAAGGCAAGTCAAAGATGCCCAGCTACAATGATGTCATGACCATTGCTGAGCTGATAGACCTGGTGGCTTATCTTCAGCCCAAATATGAGGTAAAACCGGTTACATATACCCACTATGGCCAATACCGCCCACCACACTAAAAAAGGCTTAGTTAACCAGCGGGAGTCTTGCCCTAGGGTATGGCAATGCTGTCAGCTGACCGGGACAAGGTTGAGCAGATCTAAGGTCTGCTTAGACGTTGATGCCTGAGTGGATAGGCCTGCCGACCACCCTTCTGGGGGGCGTAGGTCTTTTCCTGGTGGGCATGGTTATTATGACGGATGGCTTACGTAACCTGGCGGGTAAGTCTATACGTTATAATTTGATGGCGTTTACTAAAAGCCCATTCTCGGGTGTTTGTTGTGGTGCTCTGAGTACTGCGCTGGTTCAGTCCTCTAGCGCGGTCACCGTGGCAACCGTTGGCTTTGTCAGGGCGGGTCTAATGGACTTTAGCCATGCTGTCGGCATAATTTTTGGTGCAAATATTGGTACCACGATCACCGGCTGGCTAGTGTTGCTCTTTGGCTTCAAGCTTAAAATCGGTTTACTGGCCTACCCGTTTGTCTTCATCGGGATCTTGATGAAACTTTTTGCCACAGGCCGACTTGGGGCTATCGGCCTGGTGTTAGCGGGCTTCGGTCTTATTTTCACTGGAATTGATACGCTGCAGGATAGTATGAACAACCTGCGCCCAGCGGTGGAGTTTTCCAATTTTCCCTCCGCTAGTTTTGTTGACCGAATAAGTATCGCCCTGGCTGGTATTATATTTACCCTTATAACGCAATCCTCAAGTGCTGGGGTCGCCGCTACATTAGCGGCTTTATTCGCCGGAGTACTTCATTTTGAACAGGCGGCAGCACTTGTAGTTGGGATGGATATTGGGACTAGTGTAACAGCCGTACTTGCAACAACGGGCGCGTCAGTCGAAGCTAAGCGAGCCGGATTTTCGCACGTTGTGTACAACCTGCTCACAGGCGTTACAGCACTACTTTTCATTCCCATATTTATGTGGGGATGGGAAGCTTGTTTTTCGGGCCCTCCTGCCTATCATGCAGAGGTTGCTCTTATTACCTTTCATAGCTTATTCAATATTTTGGGAGTTATTATTATGCTCCCGTTTATTAGCTACTTTGTGTTACTAATGCGGTGGCTTTTTCCTGATAAATCAGGCTTGGAAAGCCTTGATAACAGCCTGCTTCAACAACCGGAACTCGCATTAGATGCCACGCACAAAGCGTTTAACGCAATCTTTTGTTCATTATCCAAATATCTCATCACGCTATTAAAAGCCTCCCGTGAGGCAAGCTACACGCCTCTTCCACAATCACGAAAACAGATTCAGGCTGCTGAACTATTCATCGATGAGATTGAGCTGCCCCATGGTGAAAGACGTCAGCGAATCCGCCTGGTTGAGAGTATCCATAGCTTGGATCATATTCAACGGCTACTTGAACGCTTAGAAGAAAACCCTCCAGCAATTGGCCAGGCCAGGAGGCATTTCGAAGTAGACCAATTAGTGCAAAGGCTGCACTGTGCTCTGAATAATCTCGACGGATTGAAAAATATCAGGGATTGGCAAGCTAAAACGCAGGAGCTTAAAACACTTGTTAATGAGTTTGGAGCTGTTTACCGCCCTTTGCGCCAGTCGATGCTATCAGACATAGCAAATGGTTTGTTAGATATCCCAGACGCTTCAGCCACACTGGATGCCCTCCGTTGGCTGGAAAGAGTAGTGGAACACTTGTACAAAATACTGAAGCACCTCACAAAGTCAATCGAAGCCTGAATACCCGGCTTTTAAAGTGGTTCTTAAGCCACAACACTAATCGCGTTGGATAGCAAAAAAGCTTTTATTGATCCACATCAACCATTAAAGGAAGAGACTGCCTACAGTGAATACAAGGGACATTAATATCCTACAATGCGAGCATGCTGTAGCTTGGCAGCTGAGGAGGGTGTCAAAGACGGGTCCGGGCTGATCTTAGAGTATTCTTACTGGCAGATTTTTCACATGAATAAACGAATGATAGCGGTGGTAGACCAGGCTTCGCTGGATGACGATAAAATCCCGGTTACACTAACCAGAGCATTGCAATTAGCGCCTGATGAAGGCAGCGAAATTTTGCTAATTGTATGTTTACATTTCTCTGTCCTTACAGCCACCCACCTACTTAACCCTGCGCAGTATGAAAAGGTACAACAAGGCCTGACTGACCATTATAGGGATAAACTGGAAAAGCTGGTGCGTAGATCAGACTCTCATGTGACTATCAAAATAGAAGTGACGTGGCAGACGCCAGCCTATCGAGCCATTATTGACATCGTTAAATCATACCAGCCTGATCTATTGCTTAAAGAGGTAAATGAGCACGGTGCAATAGCACGTCGCCTGGCAAACCTCACCGATGTTCAACTAATGAAAGAAGCTCCGGTTCCCACACTGCTAGTGAAAAATGAAGGCCGAACAATCACTGGTCCTGTACTGGCATGTTTAGATCCACTGCACCGGCTGAATGCCAAAACTCAGCTTGATCGAAAAGTTCTAAAGGCTGCATGCATGCTTGCTAATCAGCTTCACACACCTATTCATGCCATCCATTGTTTTGACCCGGGCTACTGGGAGATTCTTTTAGAATCCGTCAATACAGCCGAGATTTGGGCGGATATTTTTCCCTTAGAGCACCATGGCGATACAGGTAATGTTATCGATTTACTCAGAAACCGCCATCGCGAAGAATTTGAGAATGTGTGCCTACCCTTTATAACCAATGCTGAGCATATTCACTTGATAAACGGAGAGGCAACCACTCAAATACCTTTGCAAGCAACAAAGTTACGCGCCAGCATCGTTGTAGCAGGTACCACATTCAGAACCGGTTTTATTGGAAGCACCGCCGAAGAGCTAGTGGATTCTATAGACTGCGATATTTTAACTGTCAAACCGTTGGACTTTGACCCAACCCTCGTACCGAAAACAAAGAAGGAGTAATCGAGCGAACGCATGGCTCTCCATGTCTGCTTATTACTGCCCGGCCTGCTGCAATACAGCTATTATCTTTTCGCAATAAGGTGCGACCAATTTAGTCCAGAGCGTCTACACTTATTCAACAGGAATCCGCCAACGCCTTGCATATCTTTCGGACAATATAATGAATTGTGTCCCATGCCAACTATCTAAGCTAACTGATATCTTTACTTGCAGTGATGTTTGGTGCGCCTTTAATCCGCGAGCGATTGACTGTCGCTATTGCGCCTGGTCAGCGAGTGGTTGGGTAGTGCTGTACCACCCCATACGACAACCAGCCAGCGCCATAATCTTGCGGAACAATAACAATAACCGCCAGCTTCGGATGAGGGATACTGCATCCCTGCACGAGTACAGTTATGCACCAGCTTAACGGTTACCATGCAATTGAGGCTGAAGAAGTGTTGCAAACACTCGCCACCAGCAAAGACGGCCTTAAAAGTCCATTAATTCCCGCCCTGCAGCAGCGGTACGGTAAGAATATTATACCTCAGGCTCCTCCCACTCCAGCCTGGCGGCGTTTTTTGCGTCAATTTCATAATGTACTGATTTATGTGCTCATTTGCAGCGGCATAGTGAGTGCTTTGTTGCAACATTATATCGACAGCGGCGTAATCTTAGGTGTAGTGGTGGTTAATGCGGTAGTGGGCTTTATCCAAGAGGGCAAGGCAGAAGATGCGCTTCGTGCAATATTGTCTATGACTCGTTCACGATGCATGGTAATACGTAATGGAAAGCCCACCACCTTGGATAGTTGCGAGTTGGTACCCGGCGATATTGTTCTTCTGCAGGCAGGGGATCGCGTCCCAGCAGATCTGAGGTTGTTCATGTGTAAAGATCTTCGGTGTGATGAGTCGACACTCACCGGCGAGTCTTATGCTGTTGCAAAACAACCTCAAACAGTAGCGCCCTCGACGCCACTAGCGGAGCGCACAAACATGGCATTCATGGGCACGATGGTGACCTATGGCCTTGCTCGCGGAGTTGTAATCCGTACGGGTCTTCATACCCAAGTAGGCAAAATCAGCAAGATGGTTCAAAGCGTTTCTCTGGTGGCGACCCCCCTCCAGCAACAGCTGACTCGCTTTGCTCACCAGCTTACTGTAGCGATCATAGCATTCGCTCTGTTGAACATAACGCTAGGCGTAACGATTCATGATTACTCTCTAAAAACTATGTTTCAGGCTGCTATCGGCATTGCGGTGGCTTCCATCCCAGAGGGTTTACCCGCTATTGTAACTATTGCATTGGCTATTGGCGTGCAGCGAATGGCAGCCAACAAAGCATTGGTAAGGCGGCTGCCCTCGGTCGAGGTATTGGGCTCGGTTGATGTAATTTGTTCTGATAAAACAGGCACGCTAACCGCCAATGCGATGACGGCAAGGCGGATATTTGCATTAAATGGGGAATATCACGTAACTGGGGAAGGATATCGCCCTGAAGGCGCCATAGTGCATACAAAGAGCAACCAGCAGAAGCGCTGGGATGACGACCCTTATTTATCTAGAATCTGTATTATTTCTGCATTATGCAACGATGCGCACCTTCAAAACGAGAAGGCCGACTATGTGTTACATGGTGACCCCACCGAAGGTGCGTTGCTGGCTCTGGCCCTTAAATATGGAGCTTCCCATACGACCTTAAGTGAACAATGGCCGCGAATTGATGTTTTGCCCTTTGAAAGCGAAAGGCGCTATATGGCCACGCTACATCACTCGCCTGATAAGGAGGCAATGCTGTGTGTCAAAGGCGCCCCGGAAAAGGTATTTGAGTTTGCATCTTCTCAATATTTATCCTCCGGCGAAGAATCCTTCAAACAAACGCTTTGGCAAAATGCTGTTGAGGACTTCGCCAGGCAGGGCATGCGCGTAATCGCTCTGGCCCAAAAAGCTCTTCCCAAAAACACCCTGCACCTTCATCAGGCAGATATTGAGAAAGAACTCAGATTAGTCGGTTTAGTAGGAATCAGTGACCCGCCACGTCCTGAAGCCATTCAAAGTATCGCCCAGTGCCACTCTGCCGGCATTCACGTAAAAATGATCACAGGTGACAATCCAGTTACCGCTGCGGCAATAGGTTCGGAACTTGGTTTAAGTACAAATTGTATTTTAACTGGGCAGGATATTGATAACTTAAATGAAGCTGAGCTGCGAACTGCCGCAGAGGTAACCGATGTTTTTGCTCGTACCAGCCCTGCAAATAAATTGCAACTGGTCCATGCATTACAAAACAACCATCACGTGGTTGCCATGACCGGAGATGGCGTTAACGATGCGCCAGCGTTGAAAAAAGCAAATATCGGTGTGGCCATGGGCGACAAAGGAACAGATGCTGCGAAAGAGGCCGCCGATTTTGTACTTACTGATGACAATTTTGTCACCATAGCAAAAGCTGTCAGGGAAGGGCGAAATGTTTACGACAATATCGTCAAATCCATTATTTTTATCCTTCCAACAAATTTGGCAGAAGCGCTTATCATTGTCGTTGCTATTCTTTTAGGACATATGATGCCAATCACTCCTGCACAGATTCTTTGGGTAAATATGGTTACGGCAATCACCTTGGCCTTAGCGCTTGCATTTGAGCGGGCTGAGCGCAATATCATGTTCCGCCCTCCGCGCCCATATGGCCAAGGGCTCTTTTCCCGTTCTGTAGTAGTGCGTATGCTTGTCGTAGGCATAATGGCAGCGAGTATTGTTTATGGCTTATTTTCATATTATCGCGCCAATGGAAGCTCTATCGAGTACGCAAGGACTATCTCAGTTAACGCGCTAGTTATTATCGAAATGTTATATTTATTCAATTGCAGATATTTAATTGAATCCATCTTCACATCAGATTTTTTAAAAGGATTTCAACCGGCATTGATCGCAGCATTGTGCGTATTGCTTGTACAGATGGGATTTACTTACCTTCCAATTTCTCAGCAGCTATTTGGTTTACAAAACATCAATGCTTACGACTGGCTGTTGATATTCTTCATCGCTACACCCGTTTTATTGATTGTAGAGTTCGAAAAATACCTTCAACGACGAATCGGCAATAGCACCTGTCACGTCCGCAGAAACGAGAAATCTAAAAAATGCGTAGAGCACGAAATGCACGGGTCGTAGTTGCGAATTAACTGTTCACAAAATCTTTTTAATTCTTCATCAGTGTGTTTCAACCCAAATCGGCTTACAGTTAATTTCAGATCACGTTCTATTCGGGCTTGATTTTGACTGGTGGGGGGAATAATACAGCAGCTTTCAATCCTCCCTTTTCTGTCAATATTATATGAGTGGTATATCAACCCTCGTGGCGCTTCAGTGCAGGATGCGCAATGTCCGGCTCTGACTTCTACAGGCACGGAAGACGCTCCTCTATACACGGGAAGTTGAAGAATCGATTTTGCTTCATGCAGAGCCCACAGGCATTCCAGCGCTCTAGCTTGAATACTGCAAAACATATTTTGGGTTGGGAAGGTCAGCCCGCACTGCTTTGCAAAAGCTTGCAAGTCTGAGGGCAAATCGTCGAAATTAAGATTCATACGGGCTAACGGCCCCACCAAATAATCTTTACCTTTAAGTAAGGAATAGTAGGCCGTCGAATGCCGCACCTGATGCTCTTTGAAATACTTTGGGTAGTCTTGGGCAGATATATTTAAGCCATCAGACGATCTTATTTTGCCATGATTGATGGGATATTGATGCGAATCTCGCAAGCTCACGGAGGTGAAAGGGTGACTATAATCAGGTAACGTTAGTGATGCGCTCCATTTTACCAGCGCTTCGGCTTTGGTAATAGCAGCATCAACCCTTTGGCCCGCCGCCTGCCATGCCTTGGCATCCGGTAACGTGCTAAATCCCCCCACCTTTAGCCCTATCGGATGAACTGAGCGTCCTCCCAGCAAGCGCATCAGACAATTTCCGGCTTCTTGAATATCCATGCCTCGCCGCAACAAATCGCCATGAGAGCTAGCCATTTGCAAGGCGCTGTCGTACCCATAGTAGTCTGGCATGGCTAAAAAATGAATGTGCAAGGAGTGGCTCTGCAACCATTCACCGAGGTTCATGAGTCGACGCAAAGACTTCAGTCGCTCGGGCAGTTTAACCCCAAATAGAGATTCAAAGGCTAAAATTGAAGTAAGTTGGTACGCCATTGGGCAAATGCCACAAATGCGTGCACTCAGATCAGGCACGTCAGCGAACGATTTGCCCACCAACATACGTTCAAATAGTCTGGGCGGCTCGAAAATCTTTAACTGTAATGTTTTAATGGAGTCTCCACTGGCGGTCAATTCAAGCGCGCCCTCTCCTTCAAGGCGAGTAATAAAAGGGACCTTCAGCTTGATTTTCCGCGCCATTAGCTACTCTACCTGTTTAATATCAATGGCCTGCCAGCGACGAATCTGCTGATTAAATGCTTTAGTATGACTATGAATTCCAGCAAACTTCTGTGCGATGTCTTCAGGCAATAAGCCAAAGCCACTAAAGCGATTAGTTAAGCTCGTGCAATTTGGCTGCTCTGAGGGGCCAAAACATCCGTAGCACTCGCGCCCAAAACGAGGGCAGAGCGCGCCACAGCCTGTTCTTGTCACGGGCCCTAAACAAGGTTCTTTTTTAGTAACCATCACACAAACCGTATTTTGCCGCTTGCATTCCATACACAGTTTTTCGGCTTGTTTATTCGGTAAGACACCACGACTAAGCAACAGAATCATTTGACTGACCTGGGCAATAGTTACAGGACACCCCCACAACTCAAAGTCAACCGCTACGTGTTCAGCCACGCTGCTACAATCAGCAAGTTCATCAATAAACTCTGGATGTGCATAAACAGCCTGTTTCCACAGCTCTTTGTCAGCCATATTGCGTAACGCTTGTATTCCCCCACTGGTGGCGCACGCACCAATACTGATTAACCACCTGGCACGTTCACGAGCCTGTTGCAGGCGATGCAAATCATCTGAGGTCGAGACGCTACCTTCAATAAAGGCGATGTCGACTTGCGAATCCGGCGCATACAAGCCCGCTTCAATAAAATGAATGAAATGGATCTTTTCCAGCAGCTCAAGTAGGTGCGCTCCCTGATTCAGAAAGGCCAGTTGGCACCCAGAGCAGGATGTCAACTTATGAACCGCGACATTGAGCTTTGTAGACATAATTTTAAAAACCTTGTAAACCTAGCCATGGCTTTATTTGCTCGTAGCAAAATACCGGCCCATCCCGGCAGACAAAAAAAGGTCCAAGTTGGCAATGGCCGCAAGCAGCATTTCCACATTGAAAATGACGCTCCATACTCAAAAAAATGTCAGCGGCGGGCACGCCCTGCTTTGCTAGCAGAGGTAGCGCTGCCAGCATCATAATTTCCGGGCCACAAATCATCACTGCGCACTCCTGAGGGGCGTACTCAGCATAGTCGAGTAACCCTGTCACCATGCCCAGCTGCCAGTGGCGTTTTCGCTTATTTTCTTCACTGGCAGCCAATAACACCTGGCAATCACCCATCTTTCGCCACCGGTCGTATTTTGGTTGCCATAAAAGATCATCGTGATGCTTCACACCTTGCAATATCACTATTCGGCGAAACCGATTACGATTGGTCATAGCATAATTAATAGCCGCAACCACCGGCGCGCATCCCAACCCCGCTGTAATAAACACCAAATCTTTACCTTCAAACTGGTGCAACGGCCAACCTCGCCCAAACGGACCTCGTATTCCCAGATAACTTCCTTCCTCCAGGCTGACCATTGCATGGGAGACCCGTCCTACCCCTCTGATAGTATGCATCAGCAACCTATCGTCCCAGCCCATTATCGATATCGGTATTTCCCCAATGCCGGGCAGCGACAACATGTTGAATTGCCCATACTCAAACGTATAGCGTCCCGGGTCAGGAATATTCAGAAAAAGCGTTACCAGACCTGGTGACTCAGTCACTTTGTGTTGTACACAAGCGGTAAACGGGGTGAGCAGGGCTTCAGCCATTATCAACTCAATAAGGCATGAACTTCATCGACCAAATCAATAGCCGCCGGGCACCAGCTAATACAGCGCCCGCAGCCGACGCATCCACTTCGACCATATTGCTGCTGCCACGTGACCAACTTATGAATAAGCCACTGCCGATACCTTTGACTTATTTCTTTGCGAATGGCCTTTCCCGTAATAAAGCCATGTTCCTGACTAAAACACGAGTCCCACAGGCGAGACTGCTCGGTTATTTCCGAATCAGGGCGGATACTGGATTCCTGTTTAGAACAAAAACATGTTGGGCAAACAGAGGTGCAATTACCACATGCTAGACAACGTTGCGCAATGGCCTCCCATTGCTGGCTATCAAGTTGTGCTATTAAGTTGCACAGCGTTTGCTCATCAGGCAAAGCACGCTGTTGAATAGTGGCGGCGGCTAATTGGCGTTGCGCTTGATCAAGGTGAATCGGGGCTTCCTTAAACAACGGTAATGCCTGTACAATTTTATTGCCCACATCGCTCTTAGCGTGGATAAGATAACCTTCGTCAATTTCATCTAACAAAATATCGTAACCATAGGTGACTTCTGGCCCGTCACCTGTGGAAGTACAAAAGCAAGTGGTTGCACTTTTAGAGCAATTAACCGCCACCAGGCATAACTTTTGTCGTTGCGCGCAATACCAGGGGTCTGGAATTTTGCCATGTAAGAAGTGTTTATCCTGAAGATACAATGCTGCCAAATCACAAGCCCTGATGCCGACAATGGCTAATGGCTCAGCGCTAACCTCGGTTGGTGTAAAGCGGATCCCATGTTCATGCTCTTGTCCTGTCCATAGCTCCTGGTGGGGTCTAAATAACCATGGTTTTATACCTTGAGGCCCTGTATTCCAAGAAAAGCAGCGGTGATTTGGTGCTGATGTTGAAATCTGATAGCTCCCTGCTTCAGCCACCTCTTCGACACCCCAGGGCAATTGACTAACATCCTCGATTTTCTCAAATAAAATTGTTCCGTCTCGTAAATGGGGCCCAATAATGCTGTATCCCGCTTCGTGTAGACCCTCGAACAGCGCTGACATGTTTGCTCTTTTTAGCAAGCCGTTACAGGTTTTATCAGGCATCAGAAATAGCCTCTGCAAATTCTCTGATGCCGCTGCCTGTTAGCGCAGACAAATAAAATACAACAGCATGCGGGTTAAGCTTTTTTAGGGAAGCTTCGATTTGCATGACATCTACTGCCAGGTGAGGTAACAAATCCATTTTGTTAATCAGCACCATGTCACACTGACTGAACATATGAGGGTATTTTTCAGGCTTGTCTTCGCCATCTGTAATGGCCATCATTGCGATACGAATAGACTCTCCTAAATCAAAGAGTGCCGGGCAGACGAGATTACCTACATTTTCTATAAAAACTAAGCAATTGGTGCGCAACGGAAGGTGCTGCAAGCCTGAGTGCACCATCTGAGCATCCAGGTGGCAGCCGATGCCGGTATTGATCTGGACCGCTACTCCCCCTGCTTTTTTTATACGCACAGCATCGTTGAGGCTTTGCTGATCACCTTCGATTACCAATAGCTGCCCAGTCTTGAATAGGTGTTGCGAGCTAAGGGTTTCTAGTAATAAGGTTTTACCCGCGCCAGGTGTCCCCATCAAATTTATGCATTTGCTACGCAGAGAACCCAGGAGTTGGCGGTTTTGCATTGCAAACACTTGGTTGTCTTCCAAAATGGCATGCTGCATTTTGAGTGTTACGGCATCGGAATCAGTCGTTACAATCGCTAAAGGTGAGCTACCGTCATCCCGACTGACTGTTGCCTTTTGGGTAGCACATCCACAATGGGTACACATCAGGCTAGCTCAATTTCAATCAAGTTTAGCTCAGTACCAGATAAAAGTGCATATTGGCTACAGCCGCACTGGCATGCCTGATGTGGGTGATCGGGCTGATACACCACCCCACATCGAATACATTGCATTCGCGCTTTTCTACAGACAATCTGCAATATTGCGCAGCCAAGGCTCATCTCGTGTTTAAGTTGTTCAAAGCAATATTGCAACCTATCGGGATCCACACACGTCATTTCTCCTACCTCCACCGTAATTGATGCCACCCCTACCTGCTCGAGCTCTGACTGAGTTGCTTGTTTAGACTCCTGCGCTAAGGTGCGCCGATAATCTGTGAGCTGTCGTGAAACCGCTTTGAGCAATGCGGTGATGACGGTTAATTCGTGCATGACGCAAAGTTCAACATATGCGTGGCAACTGAATGCCATAAGGTATATTGAGTATACGCTTGCTGCCGAGAACGGTATTGACATAGAGCAAGCCTTCGCTATTTTCTATTACCTGCCCTATCTGGCAGGCGCGGCGGCCGTACTTATGCTTTCGCATAACTGCTAGCAGCGCATCACTCTGGCTGGCTGGCACCACGAAAACCGCCAGTCCTTCATTGGCAAAAAGCAAAGGATCGAGTCCAAGCAGGTCACAAATCGCCCGAGTTTCTGGGCGAACAGGGAGGGCATCTTCATCCAGCGCAATAGTGACTCCCGAAGACGCCGCAATTTCATTTAAAACAACGCTAACCCCCCCTCGGGTGGCATCTCGTATAACGTGAATATCTGGGCAGTGGGAAATCAGTGTGGCAATAAGGCCGTTGAGGGGCGCGCAATCGCTGTACACATCCGCCTGAAAGCCGAGTTCCTCACGGGCGAGCAATACCGCTGCCCCATGGTCTCCAATAAGTCCGTTAACAATGACCGCATCACCGGGCTTTGCTGCTGCTGAATGAATATTCGTTCCCAATCGCACTGCCCCTATGCCCGATGTGGTGATAAAGATTTTGTCCACTTGCCCACGTGAAACCACTTTGGTATCGCCGGTGACAATCTTTACACCTGCTTCCTTCGCCGCTGCCGACATTGAAAAAATTACTTTTTCCAGCTCAGCCAGAGGCAATCCTTCCTCTAAAATAAACGCCGCACTTAAATAAAGCGGCGTCGCACCTACCACGGCCAGATCATTCACAGTGCCGCATACAGCAAGCTTGCCGATATCTCCGCCAGGGAAAAATAGCGGAGAAACCACAAAACTGTCCGTGGTGAAAGCGAGTTGTTGGTTTTCAGAAAAGAAGGCTTGCAGATTCAGACTAGTGCTATCCTCTAACTGACCATTAGGGGGAGAGCCCAAAATCCGTAAAAATAAGTTTTGAACCAGTGAGGCTGTCGCTTCCCCTCCTGCACCGTGCGCCAGAGTCACCACTTTTGCGTCAGTCATACTGACTTACTTGTTTTTGACCAGGACGTGTAGCGGGATTTTTGTACCTGAAATATGCTGCACAAGCGCCTTCGGATGACACCATCAACGCCCCCAGAGGATGTTCCGGATTACATTGGCAGGCATAGTAAGGACACTCAGGTGGTTTTTTTTTGCCACGCAAAACTTGATGACAGTGAGCTGTATGGTAGCCGGATTGAGTATTCGGAAGATTTTCAGAGACACTGTAGGTGCTAGCATCAAAGCGCGAGTAAGTCGGGGTCAACGATACCACTGAGTTCTCGACTGCGCCCAGGCCGTGCCACTGAATGCAGCTATCAGCAAATATCTCTTGCATGATTTTTTTCGCCTCGGTGGCACCATCTCGGGTGACAACACGTGCATAAGCGTTTTCTATTTCACAGCGCCCATCAGAAAGCTGCTTGAGCGTCATCTGCAAAGCAAGAAGGATATCCAGCGGCTCAAAGCCAGCGATGACCAAAGGTATTCCGTAGTACTTCGCAATAGGCTGAAAAGCCTGGCTCCCAATCACCATACTGACATGGCCTGGTCCGATAAACCCATCTATAACAATGTCCCGCTCTTCCAGCAAAGCCGTCATAGCTGGCATGAGGCGAATGTGATAGCACAAAAATGTGAGATTGGGGATCTGGCGCTTGGCAGCCTCTCTAATAGTTAAAGCAATGCTCGGCATTGTGGTGTCAAAGCCGACTGCAAAAAAAATCACACGTTTAGCCGGGTTGTCTTCGGCCAGCTTTATCGCATCATAGGGCGAGTAAAGAATCCGCACGTCGACGCCTGAAGCCCGCGCCTCCTGCAAGCTCATTTGATGACCTCTAACACGAACCACATCGCCGAATGTTGTCAATATGACATCAGGCTCACTGGCCAGGTAGATTGCTTTATCTACTGCAATAGGTGGCAACACACACACCGGGCACCCAGGGCCATGTACAAACTCAATATTGCCTGACAGCAGTTGGTCCAATCCGGCGTTAAAAATAGCGTGGGTATGGCCACCACAGATTTCCATAATCTGTACCGGGCGTTCTAGGTCAGCAGCAATTGAGCTGGCCAAACAATTAATGTTGCTGATAAGACATTGAATCTGCTCTTTGTCGTGAGATAAGATGAATTTTCTCATTGGGTTTCACCCTTGACCATTTGGTTTAGCAGGGCAAGAGTGCTTAATGCTTCACTTTCATCGATGACCGCCATGGCAAACCCCACGTGAATAAGTACCCATTTATCGATTAGCTCATCCAACGAGGAGCCTTGAAGGGTCAATAGAGTTACATTGATAATTCGTCTGACCCCGTTTGTCTCAACTAAAGCTAACCCCTTATCCAGATCAGTAACTTGACAAATTTTAGCCGGCACACCAAGGCACATTAGCGTTCTGCAACCTGTGCTGCGAGAACAAGCTGGCCTAATGCGATTCCCCCATCATTTGTCGGCACCTTGTGGTGACAGAGAACTTCAAACCCGCGCTCTGTAAGTTTATGTAGCATCCTCTCCAGTACTATTTTGTTCTGATACACGCCTCCGCTAAGCGCAATCATATTGCCTGAATAGCGGTTTTCTCGTTTAAGACGACAAATCAATTCGACCCAGCTATCTACAAAGGAGACATGGAAGTCAAGCGCCAACTGCGCAACATGGTCGTTGCTCTGCCAGCGCTGCAGAATGGCCTTCCAGCAAGGTTTGGGATCGAGCAAATACCTATCCTGGTGCAGCTTGACAGTGAACAAAGAGAGAGGGTCACGCTGAATATTTTGCTTTGTGTCCGCCGAACAGGCCAAGGCTTCCAGAAACATTGCCGCCTCACCTTCAAACCTCTGCTCTACGGGCGCGCCTAAAAGCGCAGCCAGAGCGTCAAATAAGCGCCCACTGGAACTTGTGAGTGGAAAGTGTTTATGCTGCTTCCACAATAATTGAATGGCCGCTTCATTTACCTCACCGGGCACAACAGACCTACAAATCGCAAGAATATCTGCCACCGGAATGGCAGCCTGGTGCAATTGCGCAACCAAATTTCGCCAAGGCTGACGGCTTGCCAGTTCAGCACCCAACAAGGGAAAAGGCAATAAATTGGCTAATCGCTGCGACTGTCTGAAGTCAGCCAGTAGCAACTCGCCTCCCCACAGGGTACCGTCGGTGCCGTAGCCTAGCCCATCAAGCACCAACCCCAACACAGGCTCAGTAGGCGAGACTTTATTTTCTGCTAAACAGGCGGCAAGGTGTGCATGATGATGCTGCACCCGTAATAAAGGTTTGTCATATTGCCTGGCAATTTGACGGGCTAGCCTCATTATCTGATAGTCAGGGTGACTATCAACCGCAATTAACGACGGACAAGCATTTAGTTTTTGTACTAAATCGCGAACCGCTTTTTCAGCCTGGTTAAAACAGTCAGGGTGAATCATATCGCCGTTATGGGTTGATAAAACTACGCGTACTCCCTGGCTGATGGCGAGAGTATTTTTGATATCTGCGCCAAGTGCTAGTATACACGGCGTATCCTGTGATAACCCAGCCCCGTCTATAGGTTGGGGAACGTAACCCCTGGAACGTCTTATTAACCTTGCCCTGTCGGCTATCACCGTAGCCACAGAGTCGTCGGTCGCCTGAACAATTTTACGATTGTTCAATAACATACCGTCAATTAAAGAACTCAGCCGGGCGTGTGCCTGTTCATTTGTGTAGCAAACCGGCTCGCCACTCAGATTGCCCGAGGTCATAACCAGGGGTGCGCCAACTTTATCTATTAACAGAAAATGTAGAGGCGTATAGGCCAGCATTACGCCAATAGAGCTGAGCCCAGGGGCTAAACCGCCTGATAAGTATAATTTTTGCTGTGCCTTAGCAAGCATGACTATCGGTGCTACGGAAGATAGTAGCAGCCGCTCTTGTGCTGCGGTTAAGTTAAAATATAGTCGCGCTTGCGCAATATCTTTCATCATAACAGCCAACGGTTTAGCTGGCCTTTTTTTGCGCGCACGAAGTAAGGCGACCGCCTGACTACTTGTTGCATCGCAGCCAATGTGGAATCCGCCCACCCCTTTTATTGCGACTACGAGCTGGGCTTTAATTATCTCAACACAGGCCTCAAGCGCGGATAATTCCGTACAGTTGTGCCTTGAATGCTGCCTACTTTCGAACCAGGTGGCAGGGCTGCATACCGGACAGCCTATCCCCTCCACGTGAAAGCGTCGATTCGTTATATCTTCATATTCTTCGGTACAAGCTACACACATTGGAAAGCGGGCATGGCTAGTGCTTTTTCGGTCATATGGCATGTTGCTGATAACAGAGTAACGCGGCCCACAATCCGCACAGCTATTATAAAAGAACTGGAAACGCCTGTTGCCAGGGTCTTGTATTTCAGCTGCACAACGCTTACACATAGCTAGGTCAGGGGGTGTATGCAAGGAAATATAACGGCTATCACTTGGACTGATAGAAAAATCAGAATAATGCGAATGGTGCGACAGGTGTTTCAGTGAAACGGATTCAATGGAGGCCGCAGGGGGCAACTCTGTTTCCACCCTTTCGAGCAAACGTTTGATCTGTTCCTTTGGCCCTTGAAGATATAATTCGACTCCGGTTTGACTATTACACACTTTGCCGTACAACCCTCCCTCTTTCGCCAACCGCGATATGAATGGACGAAACCCGACCCCTTGCACATACCCGGTGATATCTAATTTTATGTGATCTAAGGAATTTACAGCAGCCATTACTATCTCCGCCTCTGCACAAAACGGCACCAGGCCCGCCAGCTCGTTTTGCCAAGGATGTAGGCAACCAGTAGCACCAGTAATCCCTGTGCCCACATTGGCGATTCCTCAAGGGAGTGGTGAGCAAAACAAGGTGAAGCGTATAGCAAAAAGAACATACCAAGTTTTGTGGATCTCATTCGCACTCCTCGTTTGGCCGCGAGCAAGTCTGTATAAGTAGTAGTTCATTGATGTATAGCCGAACGGCATGACAAACCTGCTCGACCATATCGGTAAATTTTGTTTGCGCTGCTGGTTGATAGAAAACCGGGCGCGGGCTGTTGATACACAACATATCAACTGGTGGGACCGGCTTGAGATAGATTTCTAACATCGCAAATAGCAAGACTAGATTACCGCCGTGGTCACCAGAAAGGTTGGTGGATGTGTTCAGCGCCTGGGGCGCATTTTTAATTACACACATTAGGCTATTACAATTGCTGCGGGGAAATTTTGCCGCATCTATGAGTAAAACCCGGTCACAGTTTTTAAACAATGGCAGTAGAGTTAGTCCGCCCACGCCGCCGTCGAATACCGAGACGAACTTGGATAACGGAAGGCTCTGCAATGCTTGATAGACCACGTGTCCTACTCCATCGCTACTATGAAGCGGGTTACCTACGCAAATGATATTCAAGCGCATACGATCTCCCACCGATTAGACTAAGCCTAGCGTACTATTGAGGTTATCAGGCATTACCGATACCTAATATGACTTAAATCAACATACATTTAACTTCAATCAGATTCACCGCAAATCGCGTCGCCAACCTCTGACCAGGCTCACCCCGCCCTATTCCCAATGGCAAAGGAGGGTTGGTATTTACTAGCACCCGCAATTTTGCACAGTGATTAAAGATTAAGTATGTATGATTCCTCATCTGAATCGCGTTATCGACTGATCTAACCCTCCCCTCAACGACATATTTGTCTGAACAGCAGGCGTAGTTCAAGTGCCTACATCCAGCTTTAGTTTGATTTCATCCTAATGGCAAAGGACGTCGACCAGTGAATAAACCCGAGGATTTTCCCGACAAAAGCAAAGTGGTTCTTCTCATTATCGATATGATCAATGACTTAGAATTCGATGATGGGGAGCAGATGCTTGCCCCCGCTGTGGAGGCGGCCCGTAATATTGCGACTTTCAAAACCCGTCTTTCCCAGTATTCAATTCCTACTATTTATGTGAATGATAATTTTGGTAAGTGGCGATCTGATTTTCGCCAGTTGGTATCGCATGTTATGGAGGATGATGTGCGTGGTGAAAAAATTGCCAAAATTTTGCCTCCGGAGGAGGAGGATTATTTTGTCATCAAAGCACGACATTCCGGTTTTTTCGGAACTACATTAGATACTTTGTTACAGCATATAGGTGCTCAAACTCTCATTCTGGCTGGCCTTACAGGTGATATCTGCGTTCAATTTACGGCACAGGATGCACATATGCGCCGTTACAACCTCGTTGTTCCTCCAGACTTAATTGTATGTGCGGATGACGATACAAAACGCCTTGCAATAAACCAAATGGCTAGAGCAAGCAAAGCTCTTACGCCGATTTCTTCTGAAATTAACCTGGACAACTATCTGTGAAAAAAGACGAGCCTTTTAATAATATATACACACACGGCTTCGCTCGGGTAGCAGTATGTATTCCCGAAGTAAAAGTTGCCGATCCTAGTTTTAATTGTTCTCAAATTATCGAGTTGGCTGAACGAGCAGCTGATAAAAATGCTGCGGTTTGTCTCTTCCCAGAATTAAGCATCAGTGCCTATACGTGTGGAGATTTATTTCACCAGGATGCTTTGTTAGATAGTTGTTTAGATGCAATTAGCAAAATTAAAGCAGCCTCAAAATCAATCCCTACTTTGCTATTGGTGGGGGCGCCTTTAAAAGTCGAGGGGGCACTTTATAACTGCGCTCTGGCTATTCACAATGGCAAGGTGCTTGGTGCAATTCCCAAGACCTATCTGCCTAACTATCGCGAATTTTACGAAAAACGCCAATTTTGCTCTGGGCGAGATTGTCTGCTTAAAGAAATAAACTTGCTGGACGAACAGGTCCCGTTTGGTGCCAATTTGATTTTCAACCCAGTGGATGTTGAACATCTGCGTATCCACAGTGAAATTTGCGAAGACTTATGGACCCCCATCCCCCCAAGTACTTATGCCGCTCTGGCCGGGGCGACCTTGTTAACGAACCTTTCTGCCAGCAATATCACCATTGATAAAGCCCGCTATCGACGAGATCTGTGTGCGCGCCAGTCTGGCGCTTGTATTGCCGCTTACTTGTACGCTGCCGCGGGCCCTGGGGAGTCCACTACCGACCAGGCATGGGACGGTCATGGGCTGATTTTTGAAAATGATATAATGCTAAGAGAAGCTGGCCGATTCACGCCAGAGGCAGACCTGTTAATAGCAGATATTGATCTGGAGCGGTTAAGCCAGGATCGTATGCGAATGACCAGTTTCCATGATTCGGTCAGTGCCCATCGGCATGAAATAGAAAATGTGCGCCGGATTGATTTCACGCTCAACCCTCCTACCGCCCAATTGCCCCTGTGCCGCGATATAGATCGTTTTCCTTTTGTGCCTGCTAATACTGACGATTTGGATGAGCGATGCTATGAAACCTACAATATTCAAATACATGGGTTAAAAAAACGGCTAAAAGCGTCGGGCTTTACTAAGCTGGTCGTCGGCGTATCTGGTGGTCTCGATTCTACCCATGCACTGATTGTTGCCGCTAAGACGATGGACCGCCTGAATTTGCCGCGGGCTAATATTTTGGCGTATACCATGCCAGCCTATGCCACCAGCAAAAAAACCAAGAGCAATGCACATATTCTTATGGAAAGCCTGGGGGTGACTGCTAAGGAAATAAATATCCAACCATCGTGTGACCAGATGCTCGAAGATATAGACCATCCGTACGCCCACGGCGAAGAAGTGTATGACGTTAATTTTGAGAATGTGCAAGCCGGTGAACGTACCTCCCACTTGTTCAGGCTGGCCGGTCAAAACCACGCTTTGGTACTGGGCACAGGTGACTTGTCAGAAATTGGGCTGGGGTGGATGACCTATGGGGTGGGTGACCACATGTCTCACTATAATGTAAATAGCAGTGTGCCTAAGACACTGGTCCAGCATCTTATCCGATGGATCGCTGAGCAGGACGAGTTTGGCGAGAATACCCGGCAGGTACTTACCGATATTGTGAATACTGAAATCTCGCCTGAGCTTGTCCCTGGTAAACAAGATTCAGACGAACCGGCCCAAAAAACCGAAGACAAAATTGGCCCATATGAACTTCAGGATTTTAACCTGTACTGGATTACTCGGTTTGGTATACGCCCTTCGAAAGTGGCGTTTCTCGCCTATCACGCATGGCATGATGCTAGCCAGGGACATTGGCCAAGTACGATACCAGAAGAAAACCGGCGGGATTACTCGCTAGAGGATATAAAACATTGGCTAGAGGTATTCTGCTACCGGTTCTTCAAAATCAGTCAGTTTAAGCGCTCAGCTTTGCCTGATGGACCTAAAGTCGGTTCAGGAGGATCTTTATCGCCGCGCGGCGACTGGCGGGCGCCGAGTGATGCCGAAGCCGATGTATGGCTCGAGGAGATTAGTAATATACCTTCAAAACTCTAGGCTACGCTTTTCCTTTAGCGGGTACCGTGGTGCCCGCTAGTTCCTCTTTTACCTTCGAGCTATTCAGATTTTCATGGCCGCCCTAAAAACACCTGCCTATATTATAGTTTTTTGTGATCGCATGGCCCCCTCACCTATATAAAGTTTGAACGTTGTTTCAGGATGTAGAAAGTCATTTGATTAACCAAACGCTGTGGTTCGCCTAGCTGTGACCGGGCCGTCCCCGTGGTTGGATTCATTTCTTATTTAAGACATTAAGTGAACTACCAGAGGCATAAAATGAACATATACACAAAATCATTGATAGCTACCTCAGCAATGCTGCCAGCTATCACTCAAGCACAGACCGAAGTGGCACACACAGTCTCGTTGTCAGGACACTTTTTTACCAGTGTTCTGGCAGGCGTTATTATTGCTATCGGTATTCAGTTATTAATTGGCAATCTAGCTGTAGCGCTAGGGGTTACCGCGGTAGGTGATCTCAGTGAAGATTCGGCTGCGGGATCTTCCAATAGTTCAAGTAACTCTTCAATGACTAACACCGGTAAAAAAGCCATTAGTGGAATGGGTATATTTAGCGTTATCAGTATGTCATTAGCGCTGTTTGTCGGTACCTGGTTAGCCATCGATCTGGCACACAGTGCGACGGTGCTTAATGGCGCCATCACCGGCCTGGTAATTTGGGCACTGTTTTTTTCTATTTGCCTGTATTTCGACATCAAATTCGCCTCGGGGATGGCCGGCAAGCTGACTTCCATGGTTCAGGCCAGTCTTTCTGCTACCGGCTCATCTGTAGCGTCGGTCTTTTCTTCGGATAACCGCGCCGATCCCGACAAGTTTGCCCGTAAAACGGTGAAGGCCATCCATGATGAAATCCGCCAGGAGTTCGATACCAAAGATATCGATAAAAAAATCAAAGAATACATTAGTAAGGCTACGCCAAATTTCTCGGTAAAAGATCTGCGTAAAGAAGTAGAAACCTTATTACATCAGATTGAAGTGGAAGAGCAGTATGTGACTGACGATTCTGATGCAGCCCGTAAGTTAATTGTCGAGGTGGCAAATAAACAGTCCAATTTGGATGATAAACAAAAGCAACAACTATCTCAGGCGCTGGATGATGCTAAATCTGCTATGCGCGAAGGTGACACCCACCAGCAACGTGCCACTGCCGCTTTTGATAAATTGTCCCCTGGCGACGAACGTGAGGGCCAAGAGCTACGCGACAACCTTCGCCAGTATCTCGACCAAATCGGTCGAGATGAAGTCTCCGCTGAAGCTCTGGAGTCAGATCTACAGAAGATCTTCGAGGATCCATCTAAGTCTCAGCAAGTCATAATGCAACGCTACAATGCCATGGATGAAGAAACTCTCAAGGCAGTGTTGGCAAGTCATAAAGATATGGATGACAAAAAAGCAGAGTCGATTATCAGCACAGTGAAAAAACTGGCGGCAAAAGCTACCCAGTCAATGGGTTCAGCAACAAGTAAAGACACTAAGGCGACAAGCTCTACAGACAACCTGCCCGTAAAACGCAGTAAAGCAGAAACTCGGGTGCAACAGTGGTTTGATAGTATGCAACGCCCCGAACTCGCCTACCGGGATATTAAAGCTGACTTCATGGCGATTTTAGACAATCCCAAATTAGCCCCGGAAATCTTGTCTAAACGCGTTGCACAATTTGATGATAAAACTGTTCGTGCGTTGCTTACCAACAATAGCCAATTGTCAGAGGCAGATATTGACCAGTACATGGCGCGTTTTGAAGAAGCCAAAAAAGATTTGAACACACGGCTGGAGCATTACCAACAAGAGGCCAAGAAGCGCTTCGATGAATTACAGCAAAGCGCGAAGCAAAAGGCCGAATCTGTCCGGGTACTCGCCATGACCGCGGCCTGGTGGTTATTTGCCAGCGCATTGGTCAGTGGAATTGCAGCGGCAGTGGCCGGTATGCTGGCAAGCAATATGATTTAAACGTCTTACCTGACTGAACAAGGCCGGCAAGACCGGCCTTTTTTTTATAATTTTACCATCCCGGCCCCATACAGATACTCACTTCATGTGCACCTTGCCGCCAATCATCTTCAAGGCCGGGGCGCCGCGGATCATGGTTTCCCGCGCAAATTCCTGGCCGCAGCCCGGGCAGTGGCATTTGGTGGTAGTGTAATCTTCAACGATCCGCTCAATAAAACATTTAACCAGTGCGCCCTTGCCGCCTTTGCGGTATTTAAAAATCGGGGCCTTACATTGCTTGCAGGAGATCTGCACTGTGCGCACCGGGCCTTTTTTATTCGGTTTTGCCATGACTTAGTGTAATTTTGCCTGCTGAAAATGATGATAGATGCCAGCATAACACGCCAGCCAAGGGCGCTCAGCCCACCCCGCCCCACCAGCCAATGCGCTTACCGAGACTACAAACGGTCAAAATTTCCTCGACACTGGCGGCCAGATTCTTTATATTGCGCGCCCGCTGCTTTGGCTCCAAAGCATACATTCTTCTTTGCAACTTCCTGGATTTTGATTTGATAACTACCGCCAACATCACCATGCAATTTGGCTCACAGCCATTGTTTGAAAATATCTCTGCAAAATTTGGCAGCGGTAACCGCTACGGGTTAATCGGTGCTAATGGCAGCGGAAAGTCGACGTTTATGAAAATTCTGAGCGGTAAGCTGACCCCATCAGCCGGCAATGTGTCGTATGCGCCGGGCACCAAGCTGGGCATTTTAAGCCAGGACCAGTTTGCCTTTGAAGAAATGAGCGTAGTAGATGCGGTCATCATGGGTGATAGCGAACTGTGGGAAGTTAAACAGGAACGCGACTCCATTTACAGCAACCCGGAGATGAGTGAAGAAGACGGTATGCGCGTGGCAGAGCTGGAAACCCGCTTTGCGGAGATGGATGGCTACACTGCCGAGGCCCGCGCCGGAGATATCCTGGCTGCCGCAGGCATCGATGAAGATTATCATTTTGGCCTGATGAAAGAAGTGGCACCAGGCAAAAAGGTACGGGTACTCCTGGCCCAGGCCTTGTTCGCCGACCCGGACATGCTGCTATTGGATGAGCCCACCAATAACCTGGATATCTACACCATCAACTGGCTGGCCGAAGAGCTTAATAAGCGTAAGTCCACCATGATCATCATCTCGCACGATCGTCATTTTTTAAACTCGGTATGTACCCACATGGCCGATCTCGATTACGGCGAGCTGCGCATCTACCCAGGCAACTATGATGCCTACGCCGAGGCCGCGGCCCTGGCTCAAGAGCAGCTGCATCAGGAAAATGCCAAAAAGTCAGCCGAAATCGAAGAGCTGCAAAGCTTTGTGGCACGCTTTTCGGCCAATGCGTCAAAAGCCAAGCAAGCCACCTCGCGGGCGCGCCGGCTGGAAAAAATTGAGCTGGCCGAAGTCAAAGCCTCCAGCCGTCGCAAACCCTTTATCCAGTTTAAGCAACACAAAAAACTACACCGTCTGGCCATAACCTTAGAAAAACTGGGCCACAGCTACCCGGATCTGCCATTGTTCCGCGATGGCAACCTGCTGCTGGAAGCCGGTCACCGGCTGGCCATCATCGGCGAAAACGGCGCCGGCAAAACCACTTTGCTTAAATGTCTGATCGATGATTTACAAGCCGAGCACGGCACCGTGAAATGGGCCGAAAATGCCGCTATCGGGTACATTCCGCAAGATAGCACCCGCGACTTTGCCAGCGATCTGACGTTGTTTGAGTGGATGTCACAATGGCGCGGACCAAAGCATGATGATTTGCAGGTCAAAGGCATGCTGGGCCGCTTATTATTCAGCTCGGATGATTTTAATAAAAAAGTGAATGTGTGCTCAGGTGGTGAGAAAAACCGGTTGTTGTTCGGTAAGCTGATGCTGCAGGACATCAATGTGCTGGTGATGGACGAGCCCACCAACCACCTGGATATGGAGTCCATAGAAGCGCTAAACCATGCCTTGCTGCACTTTGACGGCACAGTGATTTTTGTCAGCCACGATCGTGAATTTGTGACTTCACTGGCCACACAAGTGATTGAAATTAAACACCAGCAGCTGAATCATTTTGAAGGCACCTACGAAGAATTTTTAGACCATCAGCAACTACAGCTGGCTGGCTAACCTGACGCGTAATCATTTTTTCGGGCCGAGCCACTGTGATAATTTCAACCACCACAGTGGCTTAGCGCCTCCTCCTGCATCCCCCCTGCCTGAGCACATCAAAAACTGCTGTTTTTTTCTTAAATTTTTTTCACGTATGCCGATATGCATTTCTGTGCAAGTAAGTAACCATTCGCCTTGCACCATGCGAGCAAAGCGGTTTTATCAGTCTCCTATACTGTAGTAACACCATTTTTCGCCCTTTTTCATAGCCATGGGTCACTCCCCCTGTAGTGCCCCAGACAGTAGTCGTTTGAGGAGCGTCTGTGCGTTTTTTAAGTCAAAAAAACCAATCCATTCGGTATATCTTAACCTGGTCCATTAGTGCCATTATTTTTGTGTTTGGCCTGGGCTTATCCGTGTATTTATATCAGTCTGTCAGTGCGCAAACCGCGCAAAAAGCCGCGGCGGAACGTCAGGATATTAAAGACGAATTGCTCGGCATTCTGGCGGTGACCCACACCCTGATGAGCGAGCAGGTGGATGCTGCGTTAAATGTGCTGGTCAGCCAGTCTGGCGCCTTGGGCCAGCCCCGGTTAGAGCCTGCTGCCAATGGGACCCCCCAGCTGTATTTTGGCGACACCCTGATCAATGGCAACACCCGTTTGGTCGACAATGTGACTCGCCTGGTGGGCGGCACTGCCACCCTATTTGTGCGCCAGGGTAGCGACTTTGTACGTGTGGCCACCAATGTAAAACGCGATGATGGCAGCCGTGCTACCGGCACCACCCTGGACAAAAACGGCCTGGCCATTGCTGCTATACGCAACCAGCAGACCTTTCGCGGCCAGGTGGATATTCTGGGCAAGCCCTATCTGACGGCATACCAGCCCATTACCAATCGCGCCGGCGAAGTCATTGGGATCTGGTATGTAGGCTACAGCGCCGATTTGAGTGTGCTTACCCACGCCATCCAAAGTGCTCGGGTGCTTAGCGACGGCATCGTCGTGCTGCGCGATGATCGCGACCGGGTCCGCGTGCACAGCAGCAACATCAGCGATCCTCAGCTTGAGCAAACCAATCTGGCAACCAGCCCGGCCTGGAACATTCAACGCTATACCTTTGATGCCTGGCGCTACAGCCTGGATATTGCCTATTCTACCGATGAAGTCAGCGCCATTGTCACCAGCCGCCTGACCTTTTTGTTGACCACCCTGGCCATCGCCGGGGCCATTTTAGTGTGCGTGCTGGTGTGGTTAATCAACCGCCTGGTATCAGCTCCATTACATGCACTAAGCAGTCGAATTGATGATCTCACTGGGGCTGAGGGCGATCTCACCCAGCGCTTTGCCACTGACAGCACGCAGGAAATCAATGAAATCTGCGGCAGCTTTAATGGCTTGCTAGACAAGCTGCAGCACACCATCCGCCAGGTTAAATCCGCCACCGATAATATTGCTGTGAGCTGTTTGCAGCTAACCCAGACCTCACAAAAATCGCAGATAGCCGCGGCTAACCAGGCTGAAGAAACTGAGCAGGTGGCTACTGCCATCACCGAGCTGAATGCCACCGCGCAATCTGTGGCGCAAAGTGCTGCCGGGGCCGAGTTATTGTCCGTGGAAATTGCCGATGTAGCGAGTAAGACTCGTAATATGGTGGCGAAAACCGCAGAACTGGCACAAAAACAGCGCACAGCGCTATCCGAAACCAGCGACCGCTCAAATAACCTGACCGAGCTGTCGAATAATATCGGCAGTGTGTTGTCAGTGATTGAAGAAATTGCCGACCAGACTAACCTGCTGGCGTTGAATGCGGCCATCGAAGCCGCCCGCGCCGGGGAGCACGGCCGCGGCTTTGCGGTGGTCTCCGATGAAGTGCGTCAACTGGCGGTACGCACCCAAACCTCCATTAAGGAAATTCAGGACAATATCTATAAGGTGCAGGGTGCAGTGAAATCAGTGAATGGCCTGGTACTGGAATGCTCGGATCTGTCCAAGGAAGTGGAAACTCAATGCAGCCAGACCGCCATCGAAATTGGCGGCCTGAATGAAAAAATTGACCAGATCCGCGCAACCAACGTGGAAATGGCCAGCGTGGCCGAAGAGCAAAGCCAGGTGACTGAGAAGCTCAGCGAGAATGTGGAAACCATTCGCCTGTCGGCCCGCGACAACGCCAGCTATGTCAAAGAAACCGATGATTCAGCGCGTAATGCATCCGGTCTGGCCACCTCTATCGAGCAGTTACTGCAAAGCTATAGGGTTTAAATACATTAGGCTGCTGGTGAACCCTATTTGAATTAAGGTAAGCTAGCGGCTTTTTGTATATGGCTTTTATCGATGATTAATAAGAAAAATTGGCTAATTGCAATCGTGGGGAGCGGGCTACCGTTTGTTTCGATGGCCACCGATGTTCTGCCTCTTCAACAAGCCTGGGCGGTCACCAATTATCAGGTTAATGACAGTGAGAGCCAGCTGGCTCAGTTTGAGCAGCAAATCAGCCAGGCGCAGGCCCTGGTGGATGCGACCCCCAAAGATGCCGCCGCCCGTGCCTGGTTGGGAGTGCTTCAGGCCAGCGCTGCGCGCGCTAAGGGCGGCCTGGGTGCGCTGGATTATGCCAAACAGGCGCGCCAGAATTTTGAGCGGGCTATGGCCGTCGACCCATCGGTTTTAGGCGGCACCGCGGTATCCAGCCTGGCCACCTTGTATGCCAAAGTGCCCGGCTGGCCGGTGAGCTTTGGTGATGACGATAAAGCGCGGGAACTGTATCAACAAGCACTTGCCATCAACCCCACTGGTATCGATCAGCATTATTTTTATGCCGCATTTTTGGCCGACCAGGGCGAATATGCCGCGGCCCGTGAGCATCTGAATAAAGCCCGCGCTGCCCCCGCCCGGCTCGCGCGTCCGCTGGCCGATGAAGGCCGCCGTCAGGCCATTGAAGCACTGGCCAGCGAACTTCCTGCCGCCGGTCAGTAGGCGTTTGGGTAGCCATCGTATTTTTGCGAGCGGCTACCCCATAATTTCCCGATTAAGCTAATCTATTTTCCTAGTTTTCCTTTTTGTCCATTTTGAACAATGCTTTATAGGCAAATTAAACATCATGGCTTAGAGGAAAATAACCATGTTTAAACACGCTCTTTCGGTCGCCACGGCCGTGTCCCTGGCACTGAGCCCACTGGCATTGGCGGCAGAACCTGCCCAGTCAGCACCCGCTCAGCAATCTCCCCGCAGCAATAATTTTTGGTGGCCTGAACAACTGGATTTATCGGCTCTACGCGCTCATGGCGCCGAGTCGAACCCATATGGGGCCGAGTTTGATTACGCACAAGCCTTTGAGCAACTTGATTTAGCGGCGGTAAAAGCTGATATCAAAGAGGTGCTGACCGACTCACAAGCCTGGTGGCCAGCCGACTACGGCCATTACGGGCCGTTTTTTATCCGTATGGCCTGGCACGCTGCCGGTACCTACCGGGTGCATGATGGCCGCGGCGGCGCCGGCGGTGGTCAGCAGCGCTTTGATCCACTTAATAGCTGGCCAGACAATGCCAACCTTGATAAGGCCCGTCGCTTGTTGTGGCCGGTGAAACAAAAATATGGCCGCAACATTTCCTGGGCCGACCTGATGGCGCTCACCGGTAATGTGGCGTTGGAAGACATGGGCTTTAAGCCATTTGGCTTTGCCGGCGGCCGGGTAGATGACTGGGAGCCAGACTTGGTGTACTGGGGCCCGGAAAGCGAGTTTTTAACTGACGAGCGCCGTGATGAAAAGGGCAAACTGAAAGGGCCGTTGGGTGCCGTGGAAATGGGCTTGATCTATGTCAATCCGGTAGGCCCGCATGGCAAGCCCGATCCCATTGCAGCGGCTCAGGATATTCGTATGTCGTTCGGCCGCATGGCCATGGACGATGAAGAGATTGTGGCATTGATTGCCGGCGGCCACACCTTTGGTAAAGCCCACGGCGCTAAAAAAGCCGAGTGTCTGGACAAAGAACCGGCGGCTGCAGGCACCGAAGAACAAGGATTTGGCTGGTCCAACAAATGCGGTAAAGGCAATGCCGAAGATACCATGACCAGTGGCCTGGAAGGCGCCTGGACAGTCACGCCGACTCAATGGACCACCAACTATCTGGATAACCTGTTTGCATTTAACTGGGTGCAAACCAAGAGCCCGGCCGGTGCCATTCAGTGGATTCCCGAATCCGATTCGGCCAAAAATATGGTGCCGGACGCACACGACAAATCCAAACGTCATGCGCCCATCATGTTCACCACCGATTTGGCGTTAAAAGAAGATCCGGCTTTTCGTGAAATTGCTCTGCGCTTTAAAAACAACCCGGAGGAGTTTGAAAAAGCGTTTGCTAAGGCCTGGTTTAAACTGAATCACCGCGATTTGGGCCCGCGCGCCCGTTATTTGGGTGATGAGGTGCCAGAAGAAGTGCTCAAATGGCAGGATCCTATCCCGGCGGTGGATTATGACATCATTGACGACAGCCATATCGCCCAGCTTAAACAGGCCATTAATGACACCGATTTAACCGTGGCCGAGCGGGTGCGTACAGCCTGGGCCGCCGCGGCCAGCTATCGCAACACCGATATGCGTGGCGGGGCCAATGGCGGGCGCTTACGTCTTGCGCCCCAAGCCAACTGGCCGGTGAATAACCCCGACGAGCTGGACCGGGTCTTAGATACCCTGAGCCAGATCCAACAGGACTTTAACCAGTCGGCTGGCCAGGTGCAGGTGTCTCTGGCAGATGTGATTGTACTAAGTGGGGTTACCGCCATCGAGCAGGCTGCTGCCGATGCCGGCTATGATGTGAGTGTACCGTTTAAGCCCGGCCGGGCTGATGCCAGTGCCGAGATGACCGACGAAGACTCGTTCAGCTACTTAGAGCCCCATGCTGACGGCTTTAGAAATTATTATTCTGACCAGGCCTGGATGCCACCCGCGCCGATGCTGGTAGAACGGGCCAACCTGTTGGGGTTGACGGTTCCTGAAATGACGGTGTTATTAGGCGGTATGCGCGCGCTGGATGCCAACCATGACGGCATTCAGCATGGCGTGCTGACCACCTCGCCCGGCCAGCTTAACAATGCGTTTTTTGTCAACTTGCTGGACATGTCTACCCGCTGGGAAAAATCGGACGATGAAGCCGGTGTGTATGTCGGTAAGGATCGCGAGTCGGGCGAAACCCGCTGGACCGCTACTCCGGTGGACCTGCTGTTTGGCTCTAACTCTGAGCTGCGTGCAGTGGCCGAAGCCTATGCCGCCGAAGATGCCGGTCGGTTATTTGTGGATGACTTTATCGCCGCCTGGCACAAGGTAATGATTAACGACCGCTTTGACCTGAAATAACCTTTCAGCCGCCCGGCAGGTGCCGGGCATACCATTATAAAAACGCCGGGATTTCCCGGCGTTTTTTTGTGCGTTTACAGTTTGTCGAATCAGTGTGCCTGTGATTTCAACGGCACGAGTCACCAGCGGTTCCTGCCGTGGTTGTCAAAAGAGCCAGTGGAGGAAGTCGCAGACAGCAACATAAACACGAATGCGTGCAATGCGATGAATACTGCCACGATCACGCCGACTCGCTCTTGCGGCCCTGCGATAAATGTTCGGCGCGATGCGGCTGATATCCCGGATAGCAGCTAGTAGAGCGCTAATGAGGACGAGAGTGTTTCGGAATGTGTATGCACCCTGGTTGCAACATAATACTCAAGGGCGACCCCGTCTGATAACAAGTCCATATTGTGAGTTAAAGCATATATGTTCTAAGTAATCTTTTTTAGTGGGGATAGCCTGGACACGTAAGCTACTGCCCCTCGTATATTGTCAGGACCACTATGCACAAAACAGTACGCCGCTGGGTTTATCGTTTAGAAAGACGGGTGGACAGACTCAAACACAGGTTTAAACGGTGGTATGGCTACTCACCGGTCATTGTTCAGCCATACATGACCTACGGAACCACAGAGGAACTTTGGGTGGCCGGGCGCTTGCTGGAAGCCAAAGGGGTAGAAGGAAAACTCGAGGATAGTAGATGGAAAAATCTGGTGCACATGATGCGGCGCTATCGAAGCGATGAAATCCCCTTTACCCCAATTACGGTAGCCATGGGTAATGATGTGCGCACGGTAACTACAGATGCTGATGGTTATTTTCATTATCAATGGAAACAGCCCACGGCCAAACATGTGCAGCAACCCTGGACGACGCTCACTCTTAAGCCCGCTGACCCCGAACTTCCTAAAGCAGAGCCGCAAAGTACGGCTGAGGTATCAGTGCCGGCTGACAGCGCGGAATTTGCTGTGGTCAGCGATGTTGACGATACCATCATGCGCACTGGCGCAACGAACTTTTTGCGCCACACAAAAACCGTCCTTCTCAATAACGCCCACAGCCGTGAGTTGTTCCCGGGTACATCAGAGCTTTACAACGCATTGCACCACGGGGCTTCGGGTATTGCGTGCAATCCGTTTTTTTATGTCTCCAGCAGCCCTTGGAATATTTATGACCTCATTGCTGAATTTATAGCGATTCACGAACTGCCCAAAGGCCCCGTGCTGCTCAAGGATTTTGGCTTGCGCGAAGACCGCTGGTTTAAGAGCGGCCATGCAAGCTATAAAACCGACCGTATTGAAGCCATTTTAAATACTTACCCGCAGCTAGATCTGGTGTTGATAGGCGATTCCGGGCAACACGATATTTATGCCTACTTAGAGATGGCCAAAGTCCATTCAAACAGAATCTTAGCGGTGTATATTCGTGATCTAAAACCCGCCTCACGTTCGCCCAAATTAATGAAAGCGAGTGAAAAATTTGCTGACTACGATGTGCCATTTAAGTTTATTCAGGATGCTGCAGAAGCGGCACACCATGCACTGGCGCTTAATCTGGTGACAAAAAAATCGGTGCAAGAGATCAATGACAAGATAGCTGAGGCTTGCTGATGAGAATAACGCAGACTCTATAGACACTGCCGAAAGTCAGATGAAAAACCGGTATTGTCAGAAGATATAGATAACGCCGAAACCTACTTCGGTTTCATAGTTACTTCGGGCGATTGGACTTGCTCGAACATCACTACTGTAGTATTCAAAAAGCGCCTCACCATACAGTTGCCAACGCTGATTAATGTAAAACCTAAAATTATAATCAACCCCTACCGAACGTAATCCACCACTAAGAGACGTAATGGGCAAACCCGATGCATCCGCTTGTATCGCATCAATGCCAAAGTCATTGTTTGCATATTCGCTATCATGCAACACAGCCACCACATTCACTTCATGGCCAGTCCCATCAATGTGTTCTCCAAAGCGCCGACCCACGCCGAACAACGCAAGATTTCCGTCACTTCCTGAAACCATGCGCCCAACCAGCCAATAGCGCCAGTCTGATGTGAATGCGCGGCGCGCTTGCAGCACAAGCTCAAAGCTTTCGTCCCGATCGCCTAGCCCATCCAAATGCCCTTCATCAGAATCGGCTTCCTCCCGGCCTTCGTCAAAGGCTAGCGCGCCTTCCAGTAGCCAGAGATCACCAAATCTTCCTCGCCACCCCAGCGCTTCTCCGGCAAAATAAAAAATATGCTCACCGCTTCTCCATTGCAGCGCCCCGGCAGGTTGAGGCTCAAAGCCAAACTCGTCTGAGCCCTCGTAGGCAGTTTCATATTCGATGCCAAGACCAAGCCCCAAGGCCCAACCATTGTTGCCTTGTGTGATATCATCAAGTGAAGGTAAGGGTGCCAAAGCCACGGTATTGGTTTGCGCAACAGTGGTATTGCACGCACCGGTGCACAGGGCCAGGCTTAATAGAAGAGTCGATATCTTTTTCATCAGCATATCTCTATTGGTAGCCAGGGCATAATAAGCCCTGAACTGTCTATTTAGTTAATATTCGACTCTCTAAGCAATAGTTCATTTTATTCATTGATGGTTCACCTCACCCAAGTGATAGTTTGAACCTGAGCTGGGGATAAGATAGCGACTGTCTCACAAGTATTATTCCGAGAAACTTTTCAGCTGATAACAGTGCGTCGCCGCAACCGTGGTAGAAGCCAGGAACCAACCGGCAGATGCCGACTAAGCGTAAATCCGTTATACTGGCAGGCTATGCCATATCAAATTCCCGACAGTTCCTGCCAGACCACCTTTGAGGTGAAAAAAAGCCAGTTTATCGGCCTCGCTGCCTATGCGCCGGACCGCGACAGCGCCATGGCATTTTTGGCGCACCTGCGCCAGCAATATCCGGATGCACGCCATCATTGCTGGGCTTATTTGTTAGGCAACCCCGAGCAGCCTACCAGTGTGGCTATGGGCGATGATGGTGAACCCAGCGGGACTGCCGGCAAGCCCATTCTAAATGTGCTGCAGCATAATCCGGTAGGCGATGTGATGTTGGTGGTGGTGCGCTATTTTGGCGGTATCAAATTAGGTGCCGGCGGTCTGGTACGGGCTTATTCGGCCAGTGCCCAGCAAACCCTGGATGCAGTTCCGCGTAAACAGCTGGTGCGACAGACAGCGCTGGCTGTCACCACTGACTTTAAACATGAGCAGTTTATCCGCCACTTTGTGCAGCAGCACGAGGGGCAGGTAGATGAAGTGCATTACCACCAGGAAGTGGTCATGCACATCCGCTTGCCCGACGCCGCCGTGGCAGAATTGCAGGCGGTGTCAGGCAATGTGGGGTTTACGGTAGCGAAACCGCCGGTTTAAACCACGACCAGTTCCACTTCGATATTGTCACGGGTCGCGTTGGAGTATGGGCACACCTGATGTGCCTTGGCCACCAGCTCTTCAGCTTTGTCTCTGGGCATATCACCCAAGTCGATGTGCAGTTTCACCGCAATGGCAAAGCCTTGTTCAATCGGGCCAATGGACACTTCACCGGTAATGGCCACATCATCGCTCAGTTTGACATTTTCATTGCCTGCCACGTGCTTAAGGGCACCAATAAAGCAGGCTGAATAACCCGCCGCAAACAATTGTTCAGGGTTGGTCCCCTGGCCGTCATCGCCGCCCAGCGCTTTAGGCACTGACAGTTTAGTTTTTAGCCGGCCATCGCTGGATTCGGCAGTACCGTCGCGTCCGCCTGTTGCGGTGGCTTTGCCTGTGTATATTACGCTGTCTAATTTATGCATGATGAGCTCCTTTAAGGTGGATTTAGTTTGCACGCAAATTAAATTACCTCAAGCCCCATTGCAGTGCAAGGTGTGTGTATGCAAAATAGCCACCGAGGTGATGTATGAACGAATTACTATTGTTAAAAAATCAGCTGTGCCATCGGTTCTATACCGTATCCAATGCATTTAGCCGGGCGTACCGGCCGTTATTAAACCAGCTGAATCTGACCTACCCGCAGTACGTGGTACTGATGAGTCTTTGGGAAAACGAAGGAATTGCCATTTCGGATCTGGTGGAGCATACCCGTATCGACAGCGGTGCTATGAGCCTGATCTTAAAAAAACTGGAGGCTAAAGGGTATCTTACCCTGGCATATACCCAGTATGATCGCCGGGTACGCATCGTGTCGCTGACTAGTTATGGCCGAAAAATCAAAGCCGAAGCCGCTGCTATTCCGGCGCAGATGCGTTGCCATCTAAGCAATATCAGCGATGACGAAGCCCGCCAGTTGATTCAGCTGCTTGATAAAGTCAGTCACGCGCTGGACACGCCGCTGGAAACCACCAGTCTGGCCGAACCCACGGAGCCGGGCTAGCCCACCCGCGGCGAAGCAAGAACTGATAATCAGCGGTGATGGTCATCGCAGAACGCGGTTTGCTCGTATATACTGGCATTGAGTGTACAATTGTGCGCTGAAATATTTCAGCCGGATAAACTGACCAGACGAGAGTGCCGATGACCGCAGTGACCCCTCCCGCCTATTCGCGAAGCGAAGAATGGATCAACACCATCAGCCACGGCCTTGGCTGTATTGCCGCCATCGTAGGGCTGGTGTTACTGGTGCTGCGTGCCCAAAATCCGCTAGCCACCACCGCCGCAGCAGTATATGGCGCTACCTTGATCTTAATGTTTTTAAGCTCCACCCTGTACCACGCCATCAGCCACCATCCAGCCAAAAGCTGGCTGAAACTGTTTGATCATAGTGCGATATACCTGTTAATCGCCGGTACGTATACGCCGCTGCTACTGGTTTCGGTAGGCGGCTGGCTGGGCATCACCATGACAGCATTGGTATGGGTGCTGGCTCTGGGCGGGGTCGCTTTTAAATTGATCGCTCAGCACCGCTTTCCGCGTATTTCAGTGGCCACCTATCTGCTATTGGGCTGGATTGCGCTGGGCGTGATTTATCCGTTATACCAGGCATTGCCGGGCGCCGGATTATGGCTGATTGTGGCCGGTGGTTTGTGTTTTAGCCTGGGGGTTATCTTCTATGTGGCAAAAACGGTAAAATACACCCATGCCATCTGGCATCTCTTTGTATTAGGCGGCTGTGGCTGCCATTATTTTTCGATTTATTTGTATGTTGTCTGAAGTTGCCGGAGTGTTATGACCTCAACCGCCAGTGAAGCTACCGACCTGCCACCATTACGTTGGTTTCAAACCCCCGCTGGCCGGATCAGCCTGGGCCCCCGCCCGGATGATAAGCAGCTCCCCTTGCTGCAAGCTGACCATGTTTCCCATGTCGTTACAGTACAGACCCGCGAAGAAGATGCTCACGCCATTGAGCAGGCGACTCGCGCGCACGGCATGCAGTGGGTATGGCTGCCCTTTGAGCGCACTAGACAAAGCAGTGAAACCGAAGTCAGCATGCTGCAGCAATATGTTGCTGAGTTACGTCAGTTGCTTACAGAAGGAGCCAGCCTGTATCTGCATTGCGATACGTCGCGCTACCGCTGCCGGCTGTTGTTTTATGCTCTGTGTCATCATTTAAAAATGCCTTCGGCCAACGCCTATAGCGCGTTACACAGTTTTTCCGCCAGCGGCGCCAATCGCATCGCCCGGCCCGACCTTGCCTGGGCGGCGGATTTGGGCTGTTCGGTCAAATACCAGTTTTAGGCCGGCTGGCAACAATCAAAATCTGTACTGCGCACGTATATTGCTTGGCATAGCCGCACTCACAGCTATTTGCCAGGGAGCTTTTTCATGCGCCAGTTTATTTTGCTTTCGACGCTGCTCATTATAGTGGCGGTATGCCGCCAGCCGCTTGCGGCCCCACTCAATCCGGCTCAGCCCGGCGCGCTTATTCTTGCCCAGTTGCGCGGGCAAAACACCTTTACCCTAGATGCGGTAAAACAGGAAATCGTGTCGTTAAAAAACGACAAATCCTATTCCCGTCTCTTTGCCAAGTTGCGCCCCGAGGATCTTGATGCCAGCCCAGCGTTGTTAAACGCGCTGGCTGATAAGCGTAATCTGACCGCGGCGTTGACCCAACTGATACAGGCCCAGCCGGACCAGGCCAAAGCGTTAATCCGGGCGGCGTTTGTACTGTTCCCGCTGGACCGCTATGAAACCTATCGGGCACTACTAAGCCAGGACATAGTCGCCAAGGGTAAATTAAGACAGTGGGCCTCATCGGTAGGCATGCTCACCACGCCGCTATACCCGGCCGAGCAATTTGATGCCAAGGGTGTGCTGGTAGCGCCACTGATTGAATCGTTAAGCATTACCCTGGCCGGCCAGCCGGCTGACACCCGCGCCAAGGTGGCCTATCGACCAGTCGATGCCACCGGGGCAACAGGCGACTGGCAGGCAGCTAAAGCCTTAAGCTATGAGCCGGTGACCGGCTATCTTACCGGGCCTGTTGTGTATCTTGAGCCTGCCACACGGTATGCACTGAAAATCACCCTGACCCATGCTGATGGTACCCGACAGGAGCTGACCACCGATGCCACCACCCGGCCCGACAGCCCGCCGGTGGATCCGGACAAGGTATACCATCTGGCCGATATCTATGATGGCGGGACACTGGATCTGAGTAAGCTGAACATCAATGGCAATGCCGATGGCTGGGCTAAAATCATCGGCGATCCAAACCTGCCTATTGTGGCCGGCGAAGGAAAAAAACATGCTATTAATATTGGCGATGCCAGCTATGTCTTGTTTGAAAATATCACTGTACGCGGCGGCCGCACTCACAGTGTATATGCCGAAAAAGCCCACCATATCTGGATCGACGGCTGTGATATTGCCCAGTGGGGGCGCGAGCCAAATATCATTAAAGACGGTATTGCCTATGAGCTGGAGGATGCCCAGCCGATTAACTATGACTCTGCGCTGTATTTTCGCCGCAGCGGTGTGATCACGGTAGAAAACTGCCAGGTGCATGATCCTACGCCGTATGCCAATGACTGGCGCGCCGGCCATCCTAAAGGACCCAATGCGTTTTTTGCCCATGCTAATCACCCAAATCCTGCTTACAAAGGCCAGGTGATCCTGCGCAATAACACCTTCACCGGGCACCCGGAACACCGATTTAATGATGTGATTGAAGGGCGCAAAAATGGTGAGCCGCTGGGCGGCTTTGTGCGCGACTCGGCCATTTACAACAACACCCTGCGCTATGCCCAGGATGATGGCATTGAGATTGATGGCGGCCAGTACAATGTGCTGGTGTACAATAACGATATTGCCCATAGCTATACCGGCATCAGTGCCATTCCCAGCCGCATTGGGCCGGCATTTATTTTTAATAACCGGGTCCAGGCACTGGGGGATAGTACCGGCAAACAATGGGCCGCCGTCAAACTGGGTGGCCTGCTGGCCGGCCCGGCCGGCACCACCCATGTGTATCACAATTTGCTGACCGTGGGCCGTAATGGCATTGCTGCTTCACGCTTTCAGCAGGACAGCACCCTGCTTACAAACGCGCAAAATAACATCATTGTCACTGCCAATGATGCCAATATGGTAGGTTACGGGGTGTACGATCCGCAGCGCTACAGCGGCAGCCAGTTTATCAACAACTTCATGCTGAACCTGTCCAGTCAGGCGCCCAAAATCAAAGCGACCATTCAGGTTCCTTATGCGTATTCACCGGATAAGCTAAGCCGCGCCCGTGACTTTTATGAGGCCGAGCGCCAGGCGCAGCTGCCAGCACGGCCTGGGTATATGATCAACAACTTTTCGCAGACCAGTGCCGATGGCGAATATTTTCTTAACGGTGTGCTACATTAAGGCAGGCTTTATGCTTGCCTTTGGTACTTTTTCATTATCCTAATCAACCAGTGCGGTAATTCATGTCCCTAAAAGCAAAATCCATCGCCGGCGCTTTTTTTAATCTGTCGGCCAATGGCTTCGCCCAAATCGTTAACTTTGTGGTGTACGCCATCATGGCGCGCATTCTGGGCGTGGAGGAATTCGGCCTGGTGGCCATCTGCCTCATGGTGGTGGAATTTTGTAATTTGTTTGTCACGGTGGGCATTAGTCAGAACCTGATCCAGCGCAAACAGTGGGATAACGAATTTGCCAGCCTGTCATTTTGGGTGCTGATGGGCGTGTCGGCCGCTATCGCGGTGCTGATTTTTGTGGTGGCCGTGCCGGTGGCCTATTACACCTATTCCGAGCTGGCTGCCCAGCTGATTGCCGCGCTGGCCATTGTGCCGGTGGCCAATGGTTTTCGCCTGGTGCACAAAGCCAAGCTGGAACGAGACTTTGAAAACAAAAAGCTGGCGGTTTATGACGTTGCCGGTGTGTTGGTAGGCGGCGTAGTTTCGGTGGTGACCGCCCTACAAGGGTTTGGTGCCTGGGCGATTATTTTTGGTAAGGTGGTGCAAGCAGTAGTGTCCACCGTGCTGACCTGTGTAAAATCCGATTTTTCGCCGCAAAAAGTGACCAGCAAAGAACATCTGCCGGAGATCATCACCTTTGCCAAACCCTTGATCGGCATGTCGTTTGTTAACTTTTTTTCGCAAAAAGCGTCCAACATCATCATTGCCGCCTTTCTGGGCGCAGCCACCTTTGGTTACGCCTCGGTGGCCCGTCAGGGCTTTTCGGTAATTAATAACCTCACCTTTCAACCGCTTAACCGTATCGCGCTGGCCGGTCTTTCCCGGGTACAGGGCGACCGTCTGAACGCCACCTTTGGCCGCATGGTCGGCATGACCGCACTGTTTGTGTCGCCGGTGTATTTTGGCGTGGGCGCTATCGCTCACCCCTTTGTGGAGCTGGTGTTCGGCGATAAATGGACCACCAGCGCCTATCTGCTGACTATCCTGGCTATCATGGCGCCCACTCAGGTGATGGCCTATTACCTGCCTAATTTGCTGATTTCACGAGGGCTGCCCCACCAGGCATTCACCCTGAACATGATCAATCTGGTAGTCAATATGGCGTTACCGCTAATGGCGGTGCCGTGGGGCTTGTACGGTGTGATCATCGCGCTGGTGGTGGCCAACTACATCACCCTGTTCTTGAAATTCGCGCTGGTGAAAAAACACTTGGGGGTGGGTATCAAATCGGCACTGGCCAATACCTGGATGTTCTCGCTGGCGGCCATCATCATGTACGGCGTGGTGCTGTATCTGGAGCGCTATGCGGTGTACGGGCTGGATAATATTTTTGTGGAGCTGGCGGCACTGGTGGGCACCGGGGCGGCGATTTATGCCGGTATCTTATTGCTGTTTTTCCGCAGCAAAACTCTGCGGGTAATGGCCGAGCTTAAACGGCCGCGCAAAGCAGCCGGGACTGCCCCGGCTGCCGATTTTGACAGCCAGTCTTAAGGCTTATACCCCCCACAAATCAAACGGGAACGCCTGATAGAGCTTACGCGAAATGGGGGTAAAATCAGGCAAGGATGGAATTGAGCACGACAAGCCTTCGGCTACACTGGTAACTTTGGGGATATCACTGCGACCGGTACCCTGATAATAATCTTCGTATTTGAACATCGACTCGCCACTGTTGGAGTCAAAAAATACCGCCGGGATCCCATAGGCCTCGGCGATGATCACGCCGTGTAACGAACTGGAGATCACCCGCTTGCTGTTCACAATTGACTCGATAAAGGCGCCGGGGTATTGCATCGGGGTGATCAGGGCATCTTCATAGCCGTGGTAATGACTCATATCGTCATTCATGTGATTGATAACAATATAGTCGCGCGGCACCCCTGTTTGCATCAGACTGCGCGGATAAAAATACGGCAGCAACAAAGCCGGGTCGCCGTAAATGGCCGGAACATCCAGCCCCCTGCCCTGCAGATATTGACGGGTCAGCGGACCGCGCACCGCGCGTACGTCCAGCTGGCCAAAGCGATTGACCTTATCATCCATCTTTTTGTTCAGGCCGGTACCCCAGATGGTGTCCCCGGTGTTGGCAAAATGCAGCACCGAGCCGACACTGACCAGCTTTTGGCTGTGATCCTGCTTATCAATAATGCGCCGGCCTTTCATGGCCAGCATCCGCTCAACCAGATCGTAGGCCACATAATCGCCAATATTGGGGCGCGGATCTTTTTTCGACTGCCACCAAAAAATCAGCGACTTTTCTTTGGCAGTAACTTGTTTCTGGGCCCAGTTATAAAACATCGAATTTCCTTTAAAACATGCTGTCAGGCACACGCGGTGCCGGTTAGGATAAAAAGCGTTTTTTCAGCCGCCGCCATACACTTTCACGGTTGTATCGCAGCAACTCTTGATGTGGCGCAAACTCCTCAATAAATCGTGTTTGCCAGCGCACACTGTCGGCATCGGCCTGGCGCTGGGTCACCGGTTGTTGCGGTATGGCATCAGCGGGCACCACCACCTGCATAAAGTCGGCGATTCGGGCCACTGTGTCGGCGGTATGGTTTTTGACCTGACCAAATTCTAAATCCAAAACCCGCGCGCCGGTGGCGGCCAGAGTGTATTTCCACGAACTGTTTTCAAACACAATACGGCGCATGCCGTCATCGATTTGCTGCCCGTTATACTTAAGCTCGCCGTGCGCTTGTTGTTTTGCAATCCACGCGCCGGTTTGTTTTGCGCGGCTCAGTGACACAGCCTGCGCCAGCAAATCGTGGCGGGTCAGCAGCACAAAGTGTGGGTCAGGAAACAGTCCTGCCAGGCGGGCAAACCCGCCCAGCTCGGCCAGATGGCAATAATGCAGCTTGATACCAAATACCCCATTGGACGAGGTACGTCGGCGCATTAATTCGCGCAGCACAGCATCGGTGTCAGGCAGCTGAAGTTGCTGTTTCCAGCGCTGAAGATTTTGCCGGTTGGCATATTCCAGTGGAAAGCCAAAGGCACCGGTCTGATGCAGAATATGCCCCAGCATATGGCTGCCCGAGCGCACGGTGGACGCAATAATCAGGGTTTTGTCGGTGTGCTGGGAACGGCCAAAATCATGGGCTTCATCAAACTGATTTTCATAATATTCCACCGCCAGGTCTCCTTATGCCGCCACCCGCTGGCGTAGCTTTTTTATCATGACCTGCACAATATGGCTCAGGGTCACCCGCCAACCGGCTACCCGAATGGATTGCATCACCCATTGCGGCTTATGTTGTTTGAGCGGCAGATACACTAACAGCTGAGCTGCTACCCGCTTACGGTAATTTTCCTCGCCCAAAAAATCCCGATGTTTATCGGCCGAACGCAACCTGACGATGGCTTGTTCGGGCGTCATTTTGGCCACCTTGGCGCCGATCCCATCCATATTCATAAAGCGGTATTCAAAAATCGGTTTGGGAATATTCATCAACTTATAGCTCTGCTGATGCAGTCGCACGTACATATCCCAGTCCTGGCCATTGGGCAGGGTTTCGTCAAAGCGCTCCTCTCTGGCCAGGGCCCGGCGCAAGCTAAACCCGCTCATACCACAATACTGATTGCCGGTACGCAGCACTTCAGCCTGCACCCGAGAGCCGGGCTGAACGTACACTTCGTCAGGCTTGCCCAATACCCGATAGCCGCTCACCACGGCATCGGCGCCCTGCTCGTAGGCCAGGCGATGCTCGCGCAAATACTCGGGCAACCAGATATCGTCATCATCCAAAAAGGCGATGACATCGCCGCGCGCAGCATCCACGCCGATGTTGCGGGCTTTGTTGGCGCCGGCCGACTCGGTCAGCGGAATATAGGAAAAATTGTCATACTGATAAAACGGCTCAATAATCTGATCATATGGCAAGGAAGATGCATCATTGACCACCAACACTTCCAGTGGTGGTTCTATTTGAGCATACACGCCTTCCAGCGCCTCTTTGAGTTCATTGGGGCGGTTGTACGTGGTGATCACAACGCTGACAGTTAAGCTCATAGATTCCCTGTGAAAATGATAAAAAGACGTTATTGCCTGAAGGAAGTCTGTTTAGATTTCCTATACATGAAGACCCAGGAGCAAGAATCATGCAAGAAATCTTGAAACAGCAGACAGAAAAGTTTTTGGCCCGTTACCCCAAAATCTTTTTTTGCCATGTTCCCAAATGTGCCGGCGTGTCGCTGTCCAAAGCCATCTATTCGGCGGTGTATCCGAGCATGTTCAAGGCCACCCGCTTTACCGGCCACATCGATCTGACCAGTAGCCGCATTAGCAGTGACCTGCTGGACATGCCGATGATGACCGCCCGCGAATGCCAGTTAGTCAGCCAGTTAAGCTCACCGCATATGCTGTACACCAATGGTCATTGCATCGCCCGCCCGGCGGTGGTCAATCAGTTTGCCAGCCAGTGGTACTTTCTTACGATCCTACGAGACCCGGTGGACCGTTTTATTTCAGAATTTGTGTACAACAAATACAAGGCGTCGCAATGGCAAAAGCACGATGAAGACATAGAACAATATGTGGACTCGGACAAAGGGACCAGCGCGGGGCTGACCTATGCCCGCTATTTTAGCGGTGTGGCCGATGCCCAACAGATCCTGACCGAGCCGCAGGCTGCCATTGACGCCGCTGTAGCCAATCTTCGACGCTTTGCCGTGGTGGGTACTTTAGATGATATGCCCGGCTGGAGCACGCGGTTCAATCAACGCTTTGGCACCAAGCTGCACATCGCCAACCAAAACACTTCGCCGAACCAGGGAGCCTCAGCGCAAATCACCGGCGACAGCGCCATGATGGCCGCCATCGCTAAGCGCTGTGAGGTTGACCAGGCAATTTACGACCAGGTGAAAAACCTGGCCAGCTAGCTCGACCGGCCGGGGCTGCCCAGCACCGCCTGCCAGGCTTGCCTGACCGCCTGCTCGCCGTTGTGGACTAGCGCTTGTTCCAGCACCAGCCCCGGGCTGGTGTAGGAGAGCCTCGGTAAGCGCGAGGCTAATTGTTCTGCCGCCACCACCTGCACACTGGCAAACTCGGCCGCCTTGGCGCGGCCAAAGGCCGATTCAAAACACACCACATTGGCGCCAAAACTCAACGCCATATAAAACGAGCCGGATGACACCATGGCACCGTCCTCATGAGGGATCAGCACATAACGGCTGCGCGACACCGCCTGTTCCAGGTCGTCTTGCTCAATAAACGCATTTTGCCAGGTGACCTTAAGCTGGCGGCCATCGATGATTTTTTCCAGCAACGCAGTATGCGCCCTGTCGCTGCATTTTCCCAGAATCCGAAGGGGCACCGAGGGCGGCCACACCCGCAGCATTTTATCCAGCCGCTTGTAGGGCTTGATGGCGCCAAAGTACAAAAAGTCGGTATCCCGCGGCCCATGGGCCAGCGCCGGGTGCCGGTCTAGCAACGCTTCATCCGCCAGGTACAGTGGATGTTTTACCACCTGTGAGGAAAACTCTCCGGTAGGCTCTAAGCTCACCACCTGATGGCTGACCCACTGTAACAAGGTGGTGGTCAGGCGAAACAACAGCGGTTTGTGACTGACATTGTGCGGTTTATAATTGTGTCGCAACCACACAATGTTGCGGCTAAACAGCCGCATACTGAGGATACTCAATAAAAAGCCGCAGACAAACAGCGCCCGCTTAACCCCAGTGAGTCCCTGCCGGTAAGGCTGATCTTCATACCAGTTAAGCACCACCGTATTGTGCTGGCGCTCACGCAGGCTGGGCCAGCGAAACAACTGCTTGAACGGGCGCACGCTAAAACCCAGCTGGTCATACACAGATTTGCAGCGCGCAATAAAATCATTATTGTGTTCAATCGGATACAGATACAAATTAGCACGACGGGTCATCTTAGCGGGCCGCCCCCGTGGTCGTGCCAGGTTGCAGGCGGGTCAGAGTCTGATAGGTGTCGGCGGCAATGCTGTCCCAGTTAAAGGTTTCTAAAAAACGGGCCTGGTCGATGCTTAGCTGTAATGACTCCAGATGCGATAATTTGTCGGCCAGCGCCTGGGGATCGCCGACCTTAAAATAACAGTCGGCCGGCAGGCCGATATCAGCATTGGGCGTGATGTCACTTAACAGCACATCGGTGCCGGCAGCGATGGCTTCCAGTGCGACGATCGGCAATCCCTCATGATAAGACGGCAGGCAAAATACTCGCGCGTACTTGTACAGCGCATGCAGCGCATCGCCACTGCGGCGGCCGGCAAACACAATATTGTCGGAGGCTTGGCGCAGTAACTCGCGGGAATAGTCATCTTCATGGTCGGCGCTGCCCACCACCACCAGTTTCAGCGGCGACGCTGACTGCTGATAGCCTTTGACCAAATCATGAAAGCCTTTTTCCGGTACCAGTCGGCCCACGGTTAAAATGTACTGGCCAGGGGTTATGTCCAGATCGGCAGGTAACTTTGATGCCGGCAAGTCTGCATCCACGTCAGTCAGCGCGCCATTAGGGATGTAAGTCAGCTTGTGGGCCTGCTCGGGAAAGGTCTGTTGCAGACGCTCGGTTAATGTTTTGCCCACGATCAGCACCTGGTGGGCATAACGGACCGCCAGCTTTTCGCCCAGTTTGAGTAACTTCTTCCCAAAGTGGTTCCACTTATGTCGGTCATAATCGGCGCCATGGTGAGTCACCACCACGGTCATGCCTAACAACCGGGCTAACGGGGCAAACAACGCCGGGCCGATGGCATGCAAATGCAGCACATCCGGTTTGACCACAAAGCGCGCATACAAGATAGCCAGAAAGGTATGCAGAATGGTTTCAAAAAACTTGTGTTTCAACGTCCATACCCGGCGTAACTGCACGCCCCGGTATTCGTTTACATCCGCCGGCACATACGGCGAGCGGCAAATCACGGTAACATGCATGCCGTGTTTTACCATGCGCGGGTACAATTGCTGGCAATGGGATTCAATGCCGCCCATTACATCTGGCATACCGCGTAAGCCAACCGCACACAATTTCATGGTGTCTCTCCTAAGCGCCCGGTATGACCGGGGGCACAACTACAAACGAATAAAGCGCCGCAAGAATGCCGGCGCGTGACTTTCCTGATCGCCCAGCCAGCGCACCGGCGCAATGGTGTGGCCAATCAGGATGGCGTACAGGATCAACCCTTCGATATTCCACAAGGGCATGGTGGCAAAACACATGATTAAAAAACCGAGCATGGAGCCGGCCAGCATCAGCGCATAACGGCGATTTTTAATCCGCAGGGCCTGGCGCAAAAAGCCGCCGATGGCGAGCAAGAAACAAGTCAGTCCAAGCACGCCATATTCAAACAAATACGACACATAGGTGTTGTGGGCATACTTGGGAAAGCGGCCACTCCACGATTCGGGCCCCCAGCCCACCAGCTGGTTCACCCAGCTGCCCTGCCAGAAGGTGTGTATGTACTGCGCCCAGATGTAGACCCGGGCCGAAAAGATGTCTTTTTCCGCCTCGGAGTAATACATCGGCGCTTTGATCAGCTCATCAATACTGCCGATAAACACGAACACATCGGCAAAACGCTCTTGCATGGAATAGGAAAGCAACAAAAAGGCCAGGCCGGCACCAAACAGTGCGGCAATAAAAAAGACCGGCTTGTAGCGCGGCGCGACCTTAGCCTCCAGTGCGGTATAGGCAAAGATACCGGCCAGCGGCAAAATCGCCAGCACTGAGGTGCGGTAGTTGGCCACCACCAGCAAGCCACAACCAAGTAAAAACAAGCCACTACGAAAACGTAGCGTACCCGGCGACATCAGGCCCACCACCAGGGTAAAACTGGCAATGATCATAGAAAACGCGGCTTCGTGATTGTAGCCGCCGATATAGCTGGTGGAGCCATCGGCCTCGGTAGCCTTGGCTTCGCCTAATAAAATCGACATCAGCTGCAGGCTGACCGGCAAGAAGAATGCAACCAGTAACTTTCGCAGGGTTTCATCTTTGCCCACCTTGCGCACCGCCATAAAGATGGCCCCGGCCACCGCCAGAAAAAAGCACCATTTCACCATTACGTTAATAAGGCCAATGACACTGGCATTGAGCAGGCCACTGATAATGATGCAGGCAAAAAACACATACAGGAGCATCAGCGAGCGCAGGGCCAGCATGCTGCGGGGCAGCAATAACAAGCCCACCCCGGCGATACCGATGGACGACAACGCATTAATGGAAAAGCCGGCCACCAGCGGTTCGTAAGTGATGTCGTGAAAAGCCGACAAAAAATAACGCAGCCATAGGGCAATGACTGCAAATGCCAGGTACTTATTACAGCGCCGCGACACCGCCCGATATACCAGCAGCGCGCTGAGCAGGCCAAAAACCAGTTTAACCAGAATGAACATAAGCAGAGTCCGGTTGACTGGCGGGCAAGGCAAGACAGGCACTGATGCGCTGCTCAAAAATAGCGTAGCTAAAATCCTCGGCGCGTTTTGCACTGCGCTTAGCATAATCGGCCACCCGGGCCGGATCGCATAAGGCATTCATGGCCACACAAACAGCGTCGGCATCATTGACCGGGCACAGAATGCCATGCTCAACCGGTTCACACTGGCTGACAGGATACGGATACTGGCCGGATAAAATTTCGGCCGGACCAGACTCGCAGTTGGTGGCAATCACCGCTTTTTGCAGACACATGGCCTCGACAATGGCATTGGGAAAGCCTTCGGCGTTGGAGGTAGAGACAAAAAATTCGGCCTGTTTCAGATACGGATAAGGATTGGCCTTAAACCCCAGTAAATGCACCCGGTCGGCCACGCCCAATTGGGCCGCCAGCGCCTGCAAGGCGGCTTGCTCATCGCCCTGCCCCAGGATAACCAAATCGCAGGTCAGTCGGCTTTGGGCAAATGCCCGGATCATCAGGCTAAAATTTTTGTTTTTTACCAGCCTACCAGTGCCGATGATGTAGGGCCGGGCCGGCAGGTCGTTAATCTCGGCGCTGGCTAGCTCACTGATATGGTCAATATCATACGGGTTATACACGATGTCGCATTGCTGATCGGCCACCCCAAAGTGGGCCACCAGATCCGCTTTGACTCCAGCGGATACTGCCATAACGTTGTCGGCCCGTGGGTAAGTGGCACGCACCAGCAACTTGCTGATGCTATCTTTAACGCCGCCGGCAAAATGGCTGCAGGTATTGACCCGTTCACTGATCACACATCGGTAGCCCAGGGTTCGGGCCAGTACTACATTGAGCATATTGGCGCGGGTTAAAAAACTGAGCACCTGGTCCGGGGCTATTTCGGCCAGTGCCTGTTTGAGCTGGCGATAGCCTTTGACCAGCGAGCCCTGGGTGGTCAAGGTTCGCTTATGCACATACTCCGGGCAGCGGTGAGCTTCGGGCAGGTTGTCCAGCAACACCAGCCATACTGTGAGTTGCCGGGCCTCAAAGACCGGCTGCATGATTTCGAGTAATTTACACATCACCCGTTCGGCGCCGCCACCTTCCAGCGAGTTGATCACAAATGCAAGGCAACGCGGTTGCTGCGACATGAAAATTTCCTTGTAACTTCAATGCCTGAAGGCGAAAAGATTGGCCCCGGCAGACTGCTAACTGGCCCACTGGCATTCAGCATCTGTGCCAACTCATCAGGCCAATGGGAAGCCCGCGGCAAATCGACCGGGGCAATGCACCCTGAGAGCCTCCCGCGACTTTTTGGGTCGCCATTGTTGCCTGGCGGCAACACTCTGGCAAAAATGTAATCTTATTACGCGACGAAACGGCCAGCGGTTTGCTTACCCATCGGCTAAACAGCTGCCCACGGCCGCGCTCTGGTGGGATTTTGCTCAAAACATGGCAATCCTATCCGCCTCAATAAGTCATAGTTACACCACGCGCTTACAATGTGGCTGACAATTTGCTTTTTGTTTGGATTTGAACCTGCCGGGCATACCGGCTAACCGTGTAACAGGAAACCGTAACCACTTAATCAGTGGCTCGACCCGTATGTCTGGATTGTTTTCTCGCTGGCGCCCCGTGGCCCGGCTTTCAATATTTAGCACCCAGTCTGCCCCAGCCGGTCAGAACGCCGGCCATGCTGCCTATTTGCTTGGCGCACTGGCGGTATTGCTGTGGCTGCCGTTGCCATTAGGCGCGGTCACTGCCTGGGGCTGGCCGGTCCTGGCCAGCGCACTGGTAATCGGCTGCGCCGCCTATGTCTGGCAATACCCGGCCCATGCCCGCCAGGTGGCAGGCGCGCAGCGCTGGCTACTGGGCGTGTGGACGCTGCTCATTCTCTGGCACGGGCTGTTTTTACTGCCCCTGCCCTTCGACTGGGTGGCTGTGCTACGCCCATATCAAACTTTTTTTACCAGCGCCGAAAGCGACCCCTGGCTGAGCCTGTCGTACCAGAAGGCGGATACCTGGTTATCGTTGTCGCGCACTCTTAGTTACGCCTGTTTATTCCTGCTCACCCTATGGACCTGCCGCACCCCGGCCCGGGTTGTCTGGGTGCTGGCCGCGGTGCTAATTGCCGGGCTGGGTCAGGCGCTGTACGCCGCCCTGCAATTGTTCAGCGGGTCGGCACAGTCACTGGTGCTGGATTTGCCACTGGCTCCCGGGGCCAGTGGCACGTTTCTTACCAGCCCGGCATTCGCGCATCTGCTGGTGCTGGCCCTTGGTGCTGCACTGGGGCTGTTGCTTAGCCAGATCCGCCCGCGCCGCCAGCGCAATGCCCGTCAGCGACTGCGCCGCGTAGTGTTACTGTTTTTTTCCTACCGGGCGTTGCTACGCCTGGCTGCGCTGCTATTACTGGCCGCGCTGGTACTCACCGCCCAGCCAGTGCTGAGCTGGGTAACCGCGCTGGCAGTGGGCGGCGCGATGTTGCTGGTGGTGGCGATGATCCGGCCGCGTCCGCGCCAGCTCCGTCGGCTGGTATATGGCACCGTCCTGGCCTGCGCACTGGCTGTGCTAGCCAGTGAATACCTGGCCAGCCAGGCGCGGGTCTTGCCGGATCCACCCGGCCCGACGTTAGAAGAACGGCAATGGCCGTCGCTGGCGCCGCAACCCGGTGAGCATCCCTGGTTGGGAGCCGGTCCGGCGGCCTGGACAGTCTATGCCCAGCACGCACCACGCATACCGCTGCCCGGCCAGCTGCCGGTGGCTACCGAGCAGGGCCTGACTCTGCTTATGGCAGAATGGGGCCTGGCCAGCCTGGCCTGGCTGGCGTTGCTGGTAGCAGGAGTCTTAGTGGCCGGGCTGGCACTGGCCTGGCGCCGGCATCCGCTGTGGCGCGGCGGCGCGCTGGCAGCGTTGGTCGGCGGGCTGGCCAGCGTATTGATGATGCCGTTTTTTCCGTTGTGGCAAACCCCGGCCAGTGTGGCCAGCCTGACTGTCCTGCTGGCCCTGGCGCTGGTATGCTTGCAGTGTCGATCATCTGCGCGGAAAGAATGTGCCTGAGTCTTCTTTTTCAGCGGCGCGGGCCAATCAGCACCCGGCCGCGCTGCAACATGTCCTAAATGAGATGCCACCTGCGGTGGCAGCCAGCTTTAGCAAGCAACAGCTGCACCATTTGCAGCAGGCCCTGGCCCACAGCTCGGCCCGCCAGCGCCGCCACCGGCTCGACTGGCGTCCCAGCCTGCGTATCGGAAAACGGCATTTTTATCTTGTAGTATTAGCCGGCCGCAGCCTGCGCAGTACCCCGCGCGCCTACCGCCAGGCCGGGCGGTTGGCGCTGGCCCTGCTCACCTGTGCACTGGCCATCGGCCTGGGGCTGGTGGGCTGGTTAGGGGTGTACTGGCTCAAATCAGCGTTAGGGATTGATATGGTGGCCGGTTAGCCGGCCACCGGGGAAGCGATGATTTCGCCGGGGGTAGTGACAAACAACTGCTGCGCCCGGGCTTCACTGTGCTCGCGCGCTACCACTTCAAATGCCTCACCCATTTCATTGGGTCGGCGTTTGGTATCGTGGGTGTCTGAGGCCACCAGATCAATCTGGTTATGTTCCAGCATCGATAATGCCAGCTCTTGCACATGTTCACCAAAGCGTCCGGTGAACGCACCGGCGGTTACCTGCAGCAAACAACCCTGATTGCGCAGCCATTGAATTTTTTGCGGTTGTTTCCAGATGTCGCGATTTCGCTCCGGATGCGGGATCAATGGCCGTACTCCGGCATTGAGTAACCAGCGAAACAACTGGTCGAGCCCGGCCGGCATATTGCTGTGAGGCATTTCCAGCAGCAGTACCCGCTTGCCGTCTTTCATGCCCAGATAGGGCAGCTTGTCCTGTTTGAACCACACCGGCACCATTTCATTGACCCGCACTTCCCCGGCCCAGGATAGAGTCAGGTCAATGCCCGCCTGGTCGATGGCTGCTACCAGCGCGGTATAGCCGGCCTGAATGGTGTCTTTGGTGTTGTCAAAGGTCCCCCAATGCATATGCGGGGTGCACACCAAGTGGGTGACGCCGGCATCCACGGTTTGTTGTGCCATGGCCAGTGCCATCTCCATATCCCGGGCACCGTCATCAATGCCGGGGATAATATGGCTGTGTACATCAATCATAGGGCCCTCCTGCCTGGCTCGCTAGCTGGCATTATAGCCGTACTGATCATAAAAACCACCGTAGCGCTCCGACACATCTGAGCGACGCAGATCCACCTGATTCAGCACTACTCCATCGACCCGGTGACCCACCTGTAAAAAGCGGCCCAGGCCATTTTGAATCATCTTCTCACTGGTGCTGTCTGCGCGCACCACATAGATCACCGAATCACAGGACTTAGACACCACCATGGCATCACTGACCGCCTGAGTGGGCGCGGTATCCACCACCACGTATTTATAGTGTTTTTTCAGATAGGTGATGAGCGCTTCAAAACCTTCGCCGGCCAGCAGCTCCTGCGGGTTGGACGGAATACTGCCGGCACAAATCAGATCGATGCCGGATTGCTCATCATGCACCAGACACTCATCCAGTGAGTGGGTTTTCATGGTCAGGTTAGACAACCCCGGCTGATAATTGGGCACATTGAAGCGCTTGCCAATGGACGGGCGACGCAAATCGGCATCCACCAGAATGGTTTTATCCAACTGGCCTAAGGCAAAGGCCAGGTTTGTAGATACCGTGGATTTGCCTTCTTTAGGCACACTGGAGGTGATCAGGATCGCCTGGTTTTCTTTTTCCAGATTGGTCAGCGATAAGCTGGTGCGCAAGGTTCGCACAGCTTCGCTGAACTGATGATACTGACTGTCGAAAAATGCCCGCAGCGGCATGCTTTCTTTGCGTTTTTGCGGGATCAACGGGATCAGGCCCAGCATTCGCTGACCCAGTTTTTTCTCCACATCTTCCACCGAGCGTACGCCGCTGTTAAGCGCTTCAAGCACAAATGCCAAAAACACGCCAAAGCCAAAACTGATTACAAAGGCTGCACCAATTAACAGGCTGCGATTGGGCTTGGCCGGATTATTGGGCGGCACCGCCGGATCCAGAATACGCGCATTGGCCGACTCGAAGCCGCCAATTTCGCTAGTTTCTTTTAACCGGGTAAACATGGAGTTATATAACTGCTGATTGATATCCACCTCGCGTTGCAACGCGCGGCGCTGATTTTCCAAGCCGGAAAGCTTGCGATACTCCGACTTGGCCTCCGACACTTCCTGTTGCAGGGTGCTGACCCGCTCCTGGGAGGCGCGATACTGGGTCGTAATACTGGAAATCAAGTCGCGGATCTGAGTCTGCAACGTATTTCGCACCGAGCTGAGCTCAGCCTGCGCAGCCACCATTTTAGGATGTTTGGGTCCGTACACCTTGCTCAGTTCACTGACCCGGCTTTGCGCTTCGGCTTCCTGGCGGCGCACACTTTGAATGCTGGGATGATTCAACACTTCTGGTAAACGAGCCAGCGCGCCGATATCCGCGCCATTGCGCTGGGTTTGCTCATAGATAGTGCGGTTTTGCTTGAGGGTCGACTGTGCTTTGAGCAGCTGATCGCTAAGCTCTTCAAGCTCTTCGGCAGCCAGCCCCACCACGCCGTTGGACAAATTGACCAGCTGATTGTCTTCGTAAAAATCGGTCAGCGCGCGCTCGGCGTCTTCCAGCTTATCTTTTAAGCTTTCCATGCTTTCGGTTAAAAAGGAGGTGGCTTTGGTGGTCATGTCCACCTTGGCCTGCAGGTAGTTTTCCACATACACATCGCCCATAGTATTGGCGATGCGTGCCGCCAGTTCCGGCGATTCACTGATGGCGGTGATCTCTATCACCTGAGTGTTGTTCACCAGCTTGACCGAAATCGAGGCCATCAGTTTGTTGATGGCCGCCTGGCGGCGCTTTTCAGCCTTTTGCGTTTCGGTTAGCGATTTAGTCTGCTTTTCCTGCAGGAATGGCAACTGGTCTTTAAGCCAGGCCTTGGCATCTTTTAATGGCGTAAAGCCGCCAGAGGATTGCGGCATAAATACCGGATCATTCGACAAATCCAGTTCATCCACCGCTCGTGACGCCACCTGGCGCGACTGAATGATCTCATACTGAGTCTGCATGTAGTCTTTACGCGTGGTGTCAGACTTATACACTTCTTCAATCGACATCAGATTGGCCGGCTGCGATTCTATCAACAAGCTGGCGGTGGCCGAATAGATGGGGGTCATTTTCATGACAATTAAGCCCACCAGAATGGTCGATAAGATGGCTAACAGGATAATGCGACCAGCATAGCGCTTAAAGACCTGCCAATAATGGGCAAAATCGATGGTTTCGTCATCGAGTATATTGGCCTGCAGCTGGTCCCTCATTTTACTAGACATAGCGTATCCTTAAAAAACGGCTAAAAACAAATACGTAAGCGGTCAGAAAAAGCGCTGTGGTACGGTTATAATGTCACCCGGCTGGATCATATGGCCCACTTCCACTTCCAGAGACTGTGGCTGGCCATTTTTGTCGCGGATGATTTGAATATCAGAGCGTGATGCCCGTTCGGTATACCCGCCAGCCAGCGCAGCGGCTTTGTTTACTGTTAAGCCTGGCTGATACGGATAACCGCCGGGGGTTTTCACTTCACCGTCGATAAAAAACGGCCGGTATTCCACAATAGACACCGCCACCGACGGGTTGACCAGGTATTCGCCCTGCAGCCCTTTAAAGATCAAATTTTCCACTTCGGTCAGCGTGAGGCCGACCAGTTTCAGCTCGCCCAGAAACGGGTAGTTGATTTTGCCGACATCCGGGATGCGGGTTTCCATCGACAATTCGCTCTGGCCAAATACATTGATCAGAATCTTGTCGCCAACCCCCAGCCGGTACTGGCTCATGTTCATGTTGCCCTGTTGGGCCATTGCCTGCCCGGCCAGTGTTAGCAACAGCATGGCCAGTACTATCCTCACGCTTGCTCTCATTACAAGGTTACCTTTGCTGTCAGACCCACCACGTTACGGTCGAATTCGACCAGCTCGCGGTTGCTGTCCCGTTGATTAATTTGATAAAACGCGCCCAGAGTCAGCCAGCGCCGAAATGCGTAATCAGCGCCCAGCTTGAGCCGGGTGGTATTGTCGTCGCGCAAATTAGTGGCCTGCCCGACAAACTCTTCGGTGGCATAGGCCAGTTCAGCGCGGGTCGAAAACCGCTCCAGCCAGTGATGCTGCCAGTCCAGACTGACATCGCGGCTGCGAATATAGTCCGCCTGACTGTTGGTTTCCCGGGTATTGGCACTGGTGGCCAGGCTCACTGTGGAGTACGACACCGGGGACCAGCGCATGCCCACTTCCCAGGCCACGCCAGAAAAATCTTCGCGGCCGGCATCCACAAAGCGTTTTTGCTGATACCCCAGTTTGGCAAAACTGCGGGTATAGCTATTGGCATGCCAGGTTACCCCGGCCAGCAGGGTATTTTCATCCGAGTCCAGCGAATTCCCAGGCTGAGCGGTTTGGTCGTAGCGGATTTGCTGACGCTGGGCATCCAGCACCACGTCGGTGTTTGGCGCTACCTGATAAAAAAATGCTGCGCCATAACGCAGATAGTCGCGGTCCCGAAACATCAAAAAGTCCGCAGCCCGCTCATCGTCGATGGCCGGACGTGTATCATAATCCATTTTTTCGTAGCCGGCAGATAATTCAACCCGGCCCGCGGTGCTGGGCGCCCCGTAAATATAGGTGCCATCGAGGCGGCCATTTTTAAAGGTGTCTGGCGAAGCCAGCGCATTGCCAAAACCGTTGGAATACACCCGGCCGCGGTCATCGTGGCCATCTTCGAAGGCGGCGCTGACAGTCACCGCGTGGCGTGTGTCCAGGGTAAAGTCACCGCGGGCGTGAGCAAAATGATCGGTGTAGTTATCCGCTTCACTGGAAAAATAATCGCCACGCTCTAAACGATAACCGACTTCAAGCTGATGCCCGCCGATTTCGGTCTGCGCGGTCAGCTGGGGCGCTACAATGCTTAGCCAGCTATCGATTTGGGCCTGATCATCGCTGCTGTAGGTCACATTACCGACATGCTGCAGCTCGGTATTCAGTACCGGGATCACATCGACCTTGTCCCATTGTAATTTACCGGCTTGCTGCGCATGAGCCAGCCCGGTGCCCAACAGTGACATTGCTACCACACTGGAAGCTTGTTTTATCATGTTCTCTCCGAAATTTGATGCATACTGACAACAGATAAAGTTCGCTACCTTTACGCCGGCCTGTTTGGCGCCGGCACGCCTACAAACTTGCCAAAGCGCATCAGAGCAGCGTTGGCAGGCAGTACCGCAGGCAGAAAAGTAACGCCTGATAATGTTCGAATTCGAACGCGGCACAGGCCTATGCCAGATGTATGCCAGTGGTGAACAATAAAAACAGCAAGGGTGTATACAGTAAGGCAGGATGAGGCCAGGCGCAGGGTGAGCCTCATTCTTTTTTGCTACTCTATTTTTTGTAGTGCAAAACTTTGATGCGATTATAATGTGGTAAAAAATCCACAAGCGCACCAGAGGGTTGTCCGGCCTACCGCGAATGCCGGCCACTAGTAATCAACCACTTACTGCAGGCATAAAGCGGAACATTTTGTGCAAATCTGGAATAGTTTGTGCAGACAACCTGTTACGTATGTGCTGTACCAGCATCAACCAGGTTTTTATTTTAGTGGTGTGTGACGTCGGACGGGCCTTTGTTGTTCTGGGCTCACCACTTATCGGAGTGAATGGGTTATGAAATTCAATCTACTGCAAAGTCAGGCGCTAAATAGCAACAGTGCCACGCGCGACGGCAGACGAAGTGGCATTACCGGGCATTATCAAAGCAGCTTTTCCACCTTGTACCGGTTAATCGACCTGTCGCTGATTACCGTCTGTTTTTATGCGGCGGTGTTTCATTATGAGCTAACCCTCACCACCACCGGTATGATTTTGTTATTTATCAATGTGGTATCGTTTCAAATGGCCGCTGAGGCGTTTGATTTGTACCGCTCCTGGCGCAGCAGCCCCACCAGCTCCATGATTAAAAATACTATTGGCACCTGGTTACTCAGCTTCTGTGTCACCTTGCTATTGGGCTTTTTATTTTCACACAGTGTGACCCTGTCGCCGGACATGATGCTGTTCTGGTTTACCGCTTCCTTTGGTGTGTTAGTGGTCTGGCGGATTGTGATGCGGCAGTTTTTATTTAAGATCCGCCGCAGCGGCATGAACACCCGTTCGGCCATTATCATTGGCGCCACCCATACCGGTTACGATATGGCCGAACAGATGATCCGCAATGAACATCTGGGGATCCACTTTATGGGTATGTATGACGACCGCCCCAGCGATCGTTTGGAGGGCGAACAACCTCATGATATCAAAGGCTCCATTGACGATGCGATTGACATGGCCAAACGTCATCAGGTGGACTATATCTATATCGCGCTGCCCACTGCTGCTGAAAACCGCATTCGAGCCATTCTGGAAAAATGCAGCGACACCACCGCCAATGTGTATTTAATCCCGAATTTCTTTATGTATTCATTGCTGAACTCGCGCTGGCAAACGGTGGGTAATGTGCAGGCCCTGAGTATTTACGACACCCCGTTTCAAGGCTCCAGCGATGTGCTTAAACGAATTGAAGATGTGGTAGTTAGCAGCATCATCCTGGCTTTTTTGGCCCTGCCGATGCTGGCCATTGCAGCTGCGGTTAAACTGACCTCACCGGGCCCGGCCATTTTCAAACAAAAGCGCTATGGCCTGGATGGCAAAGAAATCACGGTGTATAAGTTTCGTTCCATGACAACTCAGGATAATGGTACCGACGTAAAGCAGGCGACTAAAAATGATCCGCGGGTCACTAAGCTAGGCGCGTTTTTACGCAAAACCTCGCTGGACGAGTTACCGCAGTTTATTAATGTGCTGCAGGGACGGATGTCCATAGTCGGCCCAAGGCCCCATGCAGTGGCGCATAATGAGCAATACCGCAAGCTTATTACCGGCTACATGCTGCGCCACAAAATCCGACCCGGCATCACTGGCTGGGCTCAGGTAAACGGCCTGCGCGGCGAAACTGAAACAGTTAACAAGATGGCTAAACGGGTGGAATACGATCTTGATTACATGCACCGCTGGTCGGTCTGGTTTGATTTAAAAATCATTGCCAAGACGGTGCTGGGCGGATTTTCCGGCAATAATGTGTACTGATGCCAGGCTGGCAGGGCGTAGATTGCGCTGTATTAACACTTTGTAATTTTTGCCCGCGGTTGGTACCGGCCTACCGGCTGATTCAGTGATACCCAATCTACTTAAATGGCTGGCTTGTCGGCCATTTTGTTGTAAACTTTCTTCTTTAATCCGCTACCCGTTAGCTGACACTGGTACTTTTGTAGCAGGGCTAGCGCAAGGTTGGGATCGGTAACAGGGGCGATAAAATCTCACCGATGCGGCGAAAAAGACGCATGCGCGTGGTACCGCCCCGCCAGACCAGACCAATCTCCCGGTAGGCTTTGTCTTCGGCTGGCATTGCACACAGTTCGGTGTTCTTGATGATATCCTGATTGATGGCCAGCTCCGGCAAAAAGGTATAACCCAACTTGCTGTTAGCCAGCTGAACCAGGGTGTACAGGCTGCTGGCCGCCAATGAACTGACCTGCTCCTGATGCTGCAGATTACAGGCACTGACCGCATGGCCGGTCATACAATGTTCCTGCTGCAATAAAAAGATGCTCTTTTTTGGCAGGCTGGCAATATCCAGCGGGGTCGGTAAGTCATCCGTCAGCTCCTGATGTGCCACCAGATGGAACGGATCGTGCCCCAATATCATCTGCTTGCAGCCCGGGGTCTCCATGGGCAGGGCCAGCACCAACAGATCAAGCTCGCCGTCAGTGAGTTGTTGCAACAGATTGCCGGTGGTGTCTTCCTGCAACTCCAGATTGATATCCGGCAAAAATGAATCAAATGCGCCGATCAGCCCTTCAAATAAAAACGGTGCAATAGTGGGGATCACGCCCAGGCGAAGTTTACCCCGCTGCCAGTTACCGGCGTTTTGTGCATACTCCACCAGCTCACCGGCTTCCTGCAAAATCAGCTTACTGCGCTCCACCACATCCAGGCCCAGCGAGGTGAACACAAAGGTCTTATGCTCACGCTCCAGCAGCTGCGAGCCAAAATGTTCTTCCAGATTCTGGATGGCGGTACTCAAGGTTGACTGGCTAACATTGCAGCGAGCGGCGGCGCGGTGAAAATGCTGTTCCTGATGCAGAGTGACCAGATAATGCAGATGTTTCAGATTAGGCCATTTCATAAATACTATTTTCGATTGATATTTTTAATATTAATCTAGCATACAAATTACCCGGCAGCCATACCCACAAAAGCTTCACATAAGGTGAGCAAGACCGCTTTTCTCAGCCTATATACTTATAGACAGGTGGACTGACACACCAGCAGAAATATCAAGATGCCAGAGGCTGTCATGAAAGGACATTTTACCAATATTATCTGCGTGCTGAATGACACGCACAAACAAGACGAAGTGGTGGCACAGGCGATCCATGTGGCCAAGCGCCATCAGGCCGACCTGACCGTAGTACTGACGTTAGAATCGCTGCCGCCCAATGCAAATATGGTGATGCAATCGTTTGCTTACCTGGAAACAGAGACGTCGATGGAAAATGCCGCGCAGGGCTGGCTGGAAGACCAAGCGAACCAGTGGCGCCAGCAATATCCGCTGCGCACCGAGGTCAAGATTGGCCATAGTGATGAAAAGCTTATCCAATATATCGTGCAACACCAGTTTGACCTGGTCATCAAGCTGTCAGAGGCCGACTTTTTAGACCGGCTGTTGGGCAGCAAGGACATGCAGTTACTGCGCAAGTGCCCCTGCCCGGTCTGGGTGGTCCATCAGGGCAACAGCCGCCAGTACGACACCATCGTGGCCTGTGTAGATCTTAATTACCACTATCCGGCCCATGAGATTTCGGTGCGCAAGCGCCTCAACCTGGATATTTTACGCTACGCAGCCCAGGTGGCGCTGATGGAGTTTGCCCAGTTGCACATCGTGCACGTGTTTGATGCGGTACCAGAAAATATTTTACGCGGCGGCTTTATTTCTGTGGATGAGGATAACCTGCAAAATGATTTGCATACCATCTATGCCGAGCGCGATGCCGAACTGGATCGGCTGCTGGACCAGCTGGACAGCGAGCTAGAGCCAGGTACGCTGGATTATTTGCAGCCGCAACGCCATATTGTGCACGGCTACCCGCGGCGCGAAATTGCGGCCACGGCCAAATCACTGGGTGCCAAAGCGGTGGTAATGGGCACAGTGTCACGCCTCGGTGTGCCTGGCTACATGATGGGCGACACTGCCGAAGAAACCATCAGCCAGCTGGAGTGCGCCATTTTAGGCATCAAGCCAGAAGGGTTTATTGGTGGCGAGGCGCCCGCCGGTAATACCACCTCCGACAGCCACTAGCAGGCGTTATAAACAACACAGCCGGCAAGGATTCCCTTGCCGGCTGTGGCAGACTACCTGGTTGTTCACCTTAGCGCTCAGGCAATATGCTTGAGCCTTCAGCCGCTAAATTTAAGCTACGTTAAACACGCCCTTGAGCAGGTAGAAGAAGATAATCGACAGGATGGCTCCGGCCGGTAGTGTAATCACCCAGGACACCACAATATTGCGTACGATGCCCAGGTTGAGTGCTGATACACCTCGTGCCATACCAACCCCAAGTACCGCCCCTACCAGGGTTTGGGTGGTCGAGATAGGCAGGCCCGTGCCCGAGGCGATCACCACGGTACAGGCTGCGGCTAATTCAGCAGCAAAGCCTCGGCTGGGGGTCAAGTGGGTGATCCCCTGACCAATGGTTTTAATCACCCGGTGGCCGAACAGAGCCAGACCGGCCACAATACCTAATCCGCCCAACGGCAGGATCCACGGGGCCAGCTCGGCGTTGGCATTGATCATACCGCCTGAACTCACCACACTCACTACCGCCGCCAGCGGACCGATAGCGTTGGCCACATCATTAGAGCCGTGGGCAAACGCCATACAACAGGCAGTGACCACCATCAGGATGGCAAACACTTTTTCAATGTTGGCAGCCTGCAAATCCGCATCATGAGACTCGCTGTAATGCACTTTTTTGATCCAATGCCGGCCCAGGAACGCCAACGCCACACCGATAGCAATGGCCAGCAAATAGCCATTTAGCGACGATAATTCCATGCCCACATGCTTAAGGCCTTTTTTAATGGTGACCAGCGACATGACAAAGCCCGCCAGCGCCATATAAAACGGTACATAGCGTTTGGCATTTAAAAAGGGTTTATCGGTTTCGAAAATCAGCTTCTGTGCACTCATAAAGATGAGATAAGCAATCACTCCGGAGATCGCCGGTGTCACCACCCAGCTGCCCACGATACCCCCGACTTTGCCCCACGAGACTGCATCCATACTGACACCGGTGGCGGTAAAGCCAATGATGGCACCAATGATGGAGTGCGTGGTGGAGACCGGCCAACCCAGCCACGATGCCAACGCCAGCCAGATGCCAGCGGCAAACAGCGAGGCAATCATGCCCAGCACCAGATAATCAGGTTTATCGGTAAAAAAGGAGGAGTCGATAATGCCTTTTCGAATGGTCGAGGTCACCTCGCCCCCGGCCAGATAAGCGCCGGCAAATTCGAAAATCATTGCAATAAAGATCGCCTGTTTGATGGTCAATGCCTTTGACCCGACAGACGTACCCATTGCATTTGCAACATCGTTGGCGCCAATTCCCCACGCCATAACAAACCCTACGACCGCAGCCAGCAGGATTAAGGTTGTTCCATAGTTTTGCAGAAGTTCCACAGGTAAAATACTCCTGAACTACTTTTGGCTGACGCCAGAATGCGCCGGGCGCGTACAATGAATTTGGCGCCTCTGAATCACGGCGCTGGTGGAGCGTAACAAACGGTATTTGGTGTTAAGCATAGGTCAATTTTTAAACTGATCTCTGTTTGGCTGCGCGCATGATAACGTAATCACTTTAATTGCCATAGTCCAAAATTCAGTTAATCAGGCAAATCGAATAAATCATCTCAGACTTGTTGAAATTAACATCAAATATTTCAGTTTTATGACAGCGCCGCCCAAACGGCTTACAGTTTGTCTAATTTTTGTTCCAGATTTTCCAGCGGGGTGTGCCGCACATCCTCACCCCGGGTCAGGGTCACCACATATTCACAGATGTTTTTACAGCGATCCCCTACCCGCTCCAGCGAGCGTAGCGCCCACAAGATTTCCAGCCAGTCCTGCATCGAATCGGTTGAGCGTTCCATCTCAGTCACGATAAACGCCAGTAGCCGCTTGTACTCGCTGTCGATGTCATTGTCCTGGTCATACACATCTAGCGCCGCATTGTCATCCTGACGAGCAAAAGCATCAAACGTGCCGCGCATCATCGCCGCCACTTTTTCACCGATAGACAGCATACTGCTTTTCACGGTTTCCGAGCTGGGCAGCTTGCGCTTAGTCACCAGCCGCGCGATGCGCTCAACTTCATCACCCATACGCTCGATATCGGTGATGGCTTTGGAGATGATCATCACCAGGCGTAAGTCGGTGGCAGTGGGATGGCGTTTAGCAATGATGCGCATGCATTCTTTGTCGATCTGCATCTCCATGGAATTGATTTTGAGATCATTCAGCGCCACTTTTTCGGCCAGACCGGCATGATTGAGCTTGATGGCTTTTAGGGTATCGATTAACTGTTGCTCAACCTCGCCGCCCATGGTCAGCACCGAATTACGCAGGTTTTCCAGTTCGGTATTAAACTTTCCGGAGATGTGAGTGTTAAATGCTATTTGTCGCATGGACAGCCCTTAGCCATAGCGGCCGGTTATATAATCTTCGGTGCGTTTTTTTGCTGGCGTGGTAAACAGAGTGTCACTGTCAGAATATTCAATCAGCCGCCCCTGATGCAAAAACGCCGTGTAATCAGACACCCGCGCAGCCTGTTGCATATTGTGGGTCACGATCACAATAGTACAGCGGGTTTTTAGTTCTGCTATCAGCTCTTCAATAAACAGTGTGGTTAGCGGGTCCAGCGCCGAAGTGGGTTCATCCAGCAGCAAAATCTGCGGTCGCAATGCCAGCGCCCGGGCGATCACTAACCGTTGTTGCTGGCCGCCGGATAACACCGCAGCCGATTCAAACAGGCGGTCTTTGACTTCTTTCCACAACGCAGCTTCTTTTAACGCCCGTTCAACCGCATCATCCAGTTGGCGACGTGCTTTGATGCCCTGTAGGCGCAGGCCGTAACACACATTATCAAAAATGGTCATGGGAAATGGGTTGGGTTGTTGAAACACCATGCCCACCTCGGTGCGCAGAGCCGACACATTTTCTTTGCGGCTGTTGATATTGCGCCCGTCCATGATGATCTCACCCGAATATTTGCACTGCGGGTGCAAATCGTTCATGCGATTAAAGCAGCGCACCAGGGTCGATTTGCCGCAGCCGCTTTGGCCAATCAGCGCGGTCACCCGATGCTTAGGAATGCGCATAGAGATAGACTCCAACACCTGCTTGTGGCCAAACTGCAGGCTTAAATCCTCTACCCGGATAGCTGTCTGCTCGTCGCTTAAGGTATCAAGTTCGAGCTGTTCATGGTCAAAAAGTGTCAGCATGGGTTACCTTTGTTGATAGCGTCGGCGCAAGCGCGCACGCAGGATCACCGCCAGAATATTAAGCACAAATACTACCACCAGCAACAGCAGACAGGCGGCAAACATCATCGATGCACTTTTGGCATCGGTCTGGCTGTGAAAAGCGCCATCGTAAATCAATACACCCAGATGCATAAACTGGCGGTCCAGATGCAAAAACGGAAATTCGCTGTCCACCGGCAGATTGGGTGCAAATTTGACTGCCCCTACCAGCATTAGCGGCGCCACTTCACCGGCGGCCCGGGCGATGGCCAAGATCACGCCGGTCATGATGCCTGGCGAGGCCATAGGCAAGATGGTGTGCCACACAGTCTCGGCTTTGGTGGCCCCCAGCGCATAGCTGCCGGCTTTCAAATTTTCTGGCACATTGCGCAGGCCCTCTTCGGTGGCCACAATCACCACCGGCAGGGTCAGTACCGCCATGGTCAGCGCTGCCCAAAACACCCCAGGTGTGCCCATGGTGGGGGCCGGTAGGGTATCTTCAAAAAACAGTGCATCGATACTGCCGCCTACCCCATAGATAAAAAAGCCCAACCCGAATACCCCATACACAATAGATGGCACCCCGGCCATGTTGGCCACACACACCCGCAACATGGCGGTGAGGCCATTATCCGGCGCATATTCGTTCAAATACACCGCAGCCAGCACGCCAAATGGGGTGACGATGATCGTCATTAAAAACACCATCAGCACAGTACCAAACAAGGCTGGAAACACGCCGCCGGCCGTATTGGCCTGCTTGGGCGACTCGCTTAAAAAACGCCAGATGCGGCTACCAGCCACCGCCAACTTGTCGACCAGCGACAGCTGCCCCGGGTAGCTTAGCCGGTAAATCTGGTTGAGCGGCAAGGTATAGTTTTCGCCTTGCGCAAAGGCAACAGTAAGTACATACTCACTACGCTGCTGCTCAAGTTTAACAACCTTTTGATGCCAATGATTGAAGGCGCGATTCAGACGCTGGCGGGCTGGTGCTTTGGCACTAACATTGCGCCGATCCAACTCGGTCAGTTGGCGATGAATATCGGCCAGCTGGGCATCGCGTAGCTCGGCAATCGTGGCTTCGATTTTTTTGACCTGCTGCATCTGGCGCGTAAAGGCGGATACCGGCAACTCCGGGTGGCCGGGGCTGGCCAGCGCCACCGGCCGGGCCAGCATCTGGCGGCCATCGTGCAAACTGATGCGAGCCGCCTGTTCAGCCAGCTCAATTTGCAATAATTGCTTATCATTTAGCAATGCCTGGCGCCCAAAGGGCGCATCGGCGGCCGAGTACTGCAGCCAGCGCACCGGCTCACCGTCTTCTTCAAAATGGCTCTGGTTTTGCCCGAACACCTGCACCGACCCACTGCCATCGCTGCGTTCAAACACTACCTGGTAGATGGGTTGCGGCCAAAAATAGCCACCTCCCCGTGCTACTATCAATAGCACAATGCTGACCATGGCTAATAGCAAGACAGCCGTGAAAAAAGCCCCAATACTGATAAAAAACGCCTGGCGCTGGTCGGGGGACAAGCCGTGGCCGCGAAAAAAACTAATCATGGCGTAAATGCCTGCGTAAGCGCTGTCGCAACAACTCAGCCACCGTGTTTACCGCAAAAGTAAACGCAAACAGAATGCACGCGGTCAAAAACAAAATCTGATAATGGGTGCTGCCGACATCGGCCTCGGGCAGCTCAATGGCCAGATTGGCAGTGAGCGCACGCAGGCCCTCCAGCAAACTCCAGGACGCAATGGGCGTATTGCCGGTGACCATTAATACAATCATGGTTTCACCAAAAGCGCGGCCAAAACCAAACATGATGGCGGCTAAAATGCCCGGCCGGGCCACATGCAGTACCACCCGTTGCAGGGTTTGTAAGCGAGTGGCGCCCAGAGCAAAGGAGGCATGTTTGAGATCATCAGGTACCCCGGCAATAGCATCTTCGGTCAGCGAATAAATACTGGGCGAGATGGCGATCCCCAGTGCCAGCGCGACCACGATGGTGGTTTTGCCGATGGGGCTGGTGGTCTGCCCGGTCAGCTCGTCCATATCGGCCACACCAAGCAGGCTTAGCAATCCGTCAGACGCAGAGGCCATGCTGACATACCCCAGAACGAGGATCCCCAATATAATCAAGGGCAGTTCCAGTCCTGGCCGCCAGCGTCCAAAGCGGGTCAGCAAGGCCTGCTGCAGCATCGCCCCGGCCAATAGTAAAAACGGCACAGTCATCAGAAAAAAGGCGATGGCAAACAGCATATTGGCAGCCAGCGGCGAGAGCCAGATTGCAGCAATAAAGCCAATCAGAACCGACGGAATCGCCTCGAGCATTTCAATGGCGGGTTTAACACTTTGCCGCAATCGTGTGCGGGCAAAAAAACCGGTGTAGATGGCAGCCCCCACCGACAGTGGGATAGCTATCATCAGGGCCAGCAACGCTGCTTTAAGACTGCCCATCAATAACGGCACCAGACTGTATTTTTGCTCCTGATAATCCGACGCACTGGAGGTCTGCCAAATATGCATGGGTTGACTGTAGCCTTCATAGATCTGCGGCTCAAACAGCGACGCCCAGGTAGTCACCCCAGACAAATATGCCACCCGGTAATACAACAGATCCTGCGGGCCGAATAAATACAGCCGATCGGCATACCAGCTGATACCGTTGACTTGAGCCGGCACACGGCTGTCGGTCACCTGCTCGCCACTGATCCGGTTGTATAAAAGTAAGTGGTTACTATCAGTGGTGATCGCAAGCGCATTGTTACTGGGGTGGGCAGCCAGCGCGGTGGGCAAAGTGCCCCGGGGCAAGGTCAGGGTGTTGGCCGGCAGATAGACCAGACGGCCCTGTTGGTTTTTCAGCACCCAGCGAGTCAGCCGGCCGGTCTCGGTGGTCAACAGCAAGGTCCGATTTTTTGGCAGGGTCTGCCACCAGCGTAACGCCGGCATGCTGTGCCGGGCCAAAATGTCGCCGTCCATACTGACAAAACGCAGGCGCTGTTGCTGATACACGGCCAGTTGTCGGGTATTGGGTAACGGCAGCAGTTTAGCGTCGGTGGCAAACACCTGGTCGCGAATACGGGTGGGCTGGCGCCGGTGCACCCAGCGCACAAATTGTTTGTCCGCGGTAGTGACGATGGCCACCACCCAGTCATCTGACAAGCTGATTTGCCATTGTTGCTGGGCGGCCCAGATAGCCGGCGGCAGAGCAAAGGAAAACCCGGTGGGCAGGTTGTCGGTGCCTTGCCCCAGCACCGGCTGGCCAGTCGGTGTCGGCTGTAAATTCTGCACCCGGGCCAGCCGCACCAGACCGGAGGCGGACACGGTAGCCAGATAATGTTCGCCGGCCAGGGTCAGCATATGCGCGGCTTGCTCGCACGGCCGGTGTAAGGTGCGGCTGGGGCTCAGCGTATCGTTTTTAAGGATGCTTAGATTCAGCGTGCAGGATGGCCCCATCGTCATGGCCGGCTGGCGTTCGACCAAATCCGCGCTACCTACAAAAATATTGTCTGGCGGGGCGGTCACATGCTGTTGCAACGAAAACTGTGGGCTTAAGGCCAGCGGCAGGGCCTGGCTGAGCAAATGGCCAATCAGGATCAGCAGCGTCAGCAGCACCAGCGCGCCAAAGGTGGTCACCACCACCCGCATTCGCAGATCTTTACGCATGCGTTGCCGGTTTTTTGTTCTGATGCTAAAAATCATGCTGAATAACGGCGCTTTTTGTGTGCAAATTGCGGTGGTTAGGCGCGTATGATGTGGTATTTTATGGGCTATTATCAAGCTAAAGTTGTCCCGCGGCAACCTTCACAGGCTGGCCCGGGTGCAGGCAACCCTAACCACAGACAACCAATAAGGCGGGCTAGTTATGCAACCAGTTGTGATCACCATCATGGGAAAAGACAAAACCGGGATTGTTGATGCTGTTGCCAAGCGTGTGTATCAGCATGGCGGAAACTGGCAGGGGAGCAGTTTTGCTCATATGGCCGGCATGTTTACCGGCTTTGTGGAAGTGCTGGTGCCTGAAGACCGGCATCAGGAGCTGGTGGCGGCCTTAGACGGCCTGCCGGATCTGTCGGTACAGGCGGTCTCGTTGAAAAAGGACGATTCTCCTTTTGCCGATACTCTGTCCGTCGAAGTCATGGGCAACGACAAGCCCGGCATTGTGCAGGAACTCACTAGCACCTTGAACCAGTTCAACTTAAGCATCGTGACATTTTCTTCTTCCTGTGAAAGTGCTCCCAACTGGGGCAGCCTGATGTTCAAAGCCAAAGCAGTGGTGCGGGTGCCTGAAGCGTTTGACCATGCGCCGTTGCAGTCAGCGTTAGAAGCGCTGGCCAATGATCTGGTAGTGGATATCACCACCCACGCTTAATACCGGCCGCGCTGCCTATGCGTTCAGCATCCGCAGTGCCGGTACAGGCTGTCATGGGCGTGTCATCCCAAGCTGACACGCTGTGCTGTTACTGACAAATTCACAGAAGACTCTTATGGAATCGCAAACGCTGTACTATCCTAAAGAACTAAGCTGGCTGGCCTTCAACGAGCGGGTGCTGCAGGAAGCCGCCGATAAAAACAACCCGGCAGTGGAGCGCATCCGGTTTTTAGGCATTTATTCTAATAACCTGGACGAATTTTACCGGGTGCGTGCGGCCGATGTGAAACGCCAGATCACTATTGCGCAAAACGATGGCAATGACGGTGAAGCCGACAGCCAGATTGCGTTGATGGATCAAATCCAGAAAAAAGTGGTGGCATTGTCCAACAAGTTTGACCAAATCCACAAAGAGGTGGTCAAAGAGCTAGCGCGCTACAACATTTTTATCCTGCGTAAGCAGGAGCTTGATGACTACCAGCGCACCTGGGTGCGCAACTTTTTTGTCAATAAGATCCTGCGCCACATTGCGCCCATCCTGATTGATAAAAAAACTGATGTGCTTAGCCGGCTTAATGGCACTGCGGTATATTTGTATGTGGCAATACGGCGCAAAGACCGCACAACGCGATATGCCGCGCTGCAAGTGCCTACCCAGGAGATGTCCCGCTTTGTGCAGATCCCGCCGCAAAAAAGCCGCAAGCGCAAACATATTGTGCTGTTAGACGACATCATTCAGTTGTGTCTGGAAGATATCTTTCGTGGCTTTATCAAATACGACAGCCTGGAAGCTTTTTCCTTTAAGATGACCCGCGACAGTGAATACTCAATCAATGATGAGATTGATGAGAGCTATGTGGAGAAAATGTCGGAAAGCATGAAGCAGCGCCTGATTGCCGAGCCGGTGCGGGTGATTTATGACAACCAGATGCCCGAGGACATGGTTAAAGACTTGCGCAAACGGCTCAAGATCACCTCGTTGGATACCATGCACGCTGCTGGTCACTACCGCAATTTTAAAGATTTTATCGGCTTTCCCAATGTAGGCCGTGAATATTTAGAGCATCAACCCTTACCGGCGCTGGACGCGAAGGATTTTTCCCGCTTTAACACGGTGTTTGATGCCATCACCGCCCATGACATTTTGTTGTACTACCCGTACCACCGCTTTTTGCACTTTACCGAATTTGTGCGCCAGGCTGCCTTTGACCCCAGCGTCAAATCCATTCGCATCAATATTTACCGGGTGGCCAGTAATTCCCGAATCATCAATTCACTGATTGATGCGGTAGACAACGGCAAAAAAGTCACGGTGGTGGTGGAAATACGTGCACGCTTTGATGAAGAAGCCAACATTGAATGGTCAAAACGCATGACCGACGCCGGGATTCGGGTGGTGCTGGGCGTGCCAACGCTAAAAATTCACAGCAAACTGTGCCTGGTTTCCCGCGAAGAGCGTGGTAGCCTGGTGCATTATGCCCATTTTGGTACCGGCAATTTCAACGAAAAAACCGCTAAAATCTATACCGACTTTAGCCTGTTTACCCGCAATCAAGAACTGGCCGAAGAAGCGGTCAATGTGTTTGATCTAATTCAGTATCCATACCGGCGTTACAAATTTCAGCATCTACAAATTTCGCCGCTCAATGCCCGTACCAAGATCCAGTCGCTGATCCGGCAGGAAATTCAGCATCTCAAAGAAGGCCACCCGGCCGAAATCACCTTTAAGTTGAACAATCTGGTCGACAAAGAACTGATTGATGATCTGTACCGCGCCAGCCAGGCCGGGGTGAAAATTCGCGGGCTGGTCAGGGGCATGTGCTCACTGGTGCCAGGCCTGCCTGGAATCAGCGATAACATCAGAATTATCTCTATTGTAGATCGGTATTTGGAACATCCTCGGGTGATGATCTTTGGCGGCGGCGGTGACCGCAAGGTGTTTATTTCGTCGGCCGACTGGATGACCCGCAATATGGATAATCGTATTGAGGTGGGCTGCCCGATTTATGACAAGCGCCTGCAGCAACGCATTGTGGATATTATCGAGCTGCAGTTTCGTGACACCTTAAAAGCGCGGGAAATTGATAAAGATCAGGTCAACCGCTATGTGGATCGTGGTAATCGTAAAAAGCTGCGTTCACAAATTGAAATTTACGGCTATCTGAAAAAGCTGGAAAACGAGTAACCATCGCTATGACACAACAAGAATCGGCACTGGATAGTGCCGCCAGCCGCGATGTGACCAAGGTCGCCGCGCTGGATATCGGCTCGAACAGTTTTCATCTGGTGGTGGCACGCATTAATGCCGGCTCGGTGCAAATTCTGCACCGGGTCAAACAAAAGGTGCGCCTGGCCGCGGGGTTATCCGCCGATAACATCTTAAGTGAAGAAGCCATTTTACGCGGCCTGGAAACTTTAGAGGTTATCGCCCAGAGCCTGCGAGGGTTTGCCCCGGATTCGGTCAGGATTGTGGCCACCCACACCCTGCGCCGGGCCCAGAACGCCAAAGACTTTATTCGCCGGGCGCGGGCCATCCTGCCCTACCCGATTGAAATTATCTCCGGCCAGGAAGAAGCCCGCCTGATTTATTCTGGCGTGGCCCACACCAGCCATACCGATGGCCGACGCCTGGTGATTGATATTGGTGGCGGCTCCACCGAGTTTGTGATTGGTGAAGGTTTTGACCCACTGATTTGTTCCAGCCTGCAAATGGGCTGTGTGTCCTATACTGAACGCTTTTTTGCCGATGGCACCCTGACTAAAGAAGCGTTTAAAGCGGCGGTATCAGCTGTTGAGAAGGAGCTGGAAATCATTCAGGACAAATTTCAGCATTTGGGCTGGCAGCAATGTATCGGTACTTCCGGCACCATGAAAACCCTGTTTAATCTGGCCCAGCGGGATCGCACCAATGGTCATGCCGTGCCGGTGACTCTGAAATGCTTAAAATTACTGATGAAGCAGTTTATTGAAGCCGGACATGTGGATCAGTTAAATATGGCTGAGATCAGTGAAGATCGGCGCGCAGTGGTGGCCGGCGGACTGGCCATCCTGATTGGCATCTTTAAAAGCTTACAGCCCAGCGGACTGGAATACTCATTAGCCGCTTTGCGTGAAGGGGTGCTGTACCAGATGGAAGATGAGCTTCACCATGCCGATATTCGCAGCCGCACCGCGGCCAGCCTGGCCACACGCTACGATGTGGATATCGCCCAAGCCAATATGGTGTTAAACACCACCCGCTTTTTATTTGACCGCTGTGCCAAAGCCTGGAAACTCAAACAACAGGATTTTCGCAGTATGCTGGGATGGGCAGCCACCCTGCATGAAGTGGGTCTGCAAATCAATTCCCGTGGGGTTCAGCGCCATTCCGGCTACATTTTGTCCAATGTCGACATGCCCGGCTTTACCGAGGAGCAACAACAACTTCTAGCCACCCTGGTACGCTTTTATCGTAAAAAAATCAAAAATGCAGAGATCCCTGCTTTCAGCCAGTACGACCCTCAGAGTGTGCGCTGCCTGATTGGCCTGCTGCGGCTGGGTGTGCTGCTGAATATCAAACGGCAGGAAATGTTTTTGCCCGAATTTGCCGCCCGCGCCGGCAAACGCCAGTTACGCTTATCGTTTCCCAAGGGCTGGCTTGACCAGCGCCCTGTGTTATCGGCCGATCTGGCGCAGGAGCAGGATTACTGGAAAGCCATCGATATGGAATTGTCGATTGGCTGAAGGCCCTGATGAGCACTGACCACCCGGTTACGTCCCTGATGTTTGGCCCGGTACAACACATCATCGGCAGCTTTCATGCAGGTACTTAGTTCATCCTGCGGCAGCATCGGTACCAGGCCAAACGAGGCGGTTAAAAACACTGTCTGGCCATCGGCGCATAAGGCGCTTTGGGCGATTTGCTGACGCAGCCGCTCGGCTAGGCTGTGTGCCTGGGCCAGTGTGCTGCCGGGCAGTAACATCAAAAATTCCTCACCGCCCATACGGATCAGCACATCCTCCTTACGCAGGCCGCTGTAAAGTTGCTGGGAAAAATGATGTAGCGCTTTGTCACCAATCTGATGACCATAGGCATCATTGACCTGTTTGAAATGGTCGATATCACAGACCAGCATACACAATGGCTGTTTAAGCTGATGGGTGCGCTGCACAATGTCCTGGGCATAGTCATGCAGATAATGCCGGTTTTTGCAGCCGGTCAGAGGGTCCTTGTAGATCTGGCGGCGCAACCGAATCACCAGCGAATGGATCACCGACACTACAAACCCCAGCATAAACAGCAGCTCTAACACCACGATGGTGCCAAACGCATATAGAGCCTGCTGGGCCGCTGGCGGCGTCATGCCAAGCATATACACCGGCATAGCAATACTCAGACTGATGCTCACTCCAACCAGCAGCCGGAATAACAAGCGATCACCTAAGTTGCGCCGATCCATTAATTTGTATTTGAGCCGGGCTGCCAGCGCCAGCGGGATAAGCACACTGATGGCCAGGGTGGCATCAGCAATCAGTACGGGCCAGTTCAACGCCCAGCCAGCCACAGACAGAATCTCCACCACTACCAGATGCGCTCCGATGAGGCGTTTGCGATGCGTCCCTACCGCACAGCCATGGCGCTTGAGCACCGTAGCGAGCACCAGATAGGCTGCGCCTACCATACTCAGTTGATAGCCCAGCGCATGCAGCCAGTGAATGTCCAAAAAGCATAAACATAAAAACAAATACCCCAGCCATAAGGAAAACAAAAACCAGCGGGCATACAGGCCGGAGCTGGCTTTATGACGTTGCGACGGGGCCGGCAAAGCGTAGGTAAAGACACTGCCAACCAGTGTTACCAGGCCAAGAATGGCGATTTGTAAAATAATCGGTGTCAGGTTTTCCACTCTGTGCCCGCCGTTATCGAGTGTGCTGCAGGGTTATCCTACGCCCTGCTAATAAGCATAAGTCAGCCTCGGAAATTCGACTAGTTAGCCAATAGTCGATGGTATCGTCAGAGATACCCAAGCACGATGTTGCAATGTGGCAGGTGTGGTGGCCGCCCATTTAGCTAAAAATCAGGGAGGCTGCATGATACAGACCGGGTCACACTGTGCCCTGACAGGCACTGGCGGCACCCGGGTTAGGTATTAAAAGCAGCACAGTGGTTGTATTTTTGTGTGGCGGCAAAACAGTCAGGCAAAAAAAAGCGGCCACCAGGCCGCTTTGATATTTGGTCAGGCTCGCATTATTTGCGCGAGGCCTGATAGATGGACTCGATGGCTGTATCCAAAGTCTGCTCGAAGTCCTCATCACTTTGCTGAGCATTGATCCCTTCGGTCAGCGCGCGCGAGAAGCTGGCAATCATGCCATTATTTTGCGCCAGCTTGGCATTGGCGTCTTCGCGGCTGTAACCACCGGATAAAGCCACCACTTTAAGCACTTTAGGATGCTCAATCAGCGCCTGATAAAAATTGGCTTGTTCGGGCAGCGTCAGTTTCAGCATCACATATTCGCCGTCATTGAGCTTGTCGAGATGCTCCATAATGGCTGTTTTGAGCATTTCTTCGGCTTGTGCTTTTTGCGGGCTATGGATATCCACTTCCGGCTCAATGATGGGCACCAGACCGGCAGCAATGATTTGCTTGCCAATTTCAAATTGCTGCGAAACCACCTCATTGATGCCATCCTGGTTAGCCATTTTGACTACCGAGCGCATCTTGGTTCCAAATACATCCTGTTGGTTAGCTTTTTCCAGCAAATCCATCAGGTTAGGCATAGGCTTCATGGTCTGCACGCCATTTTTTTCGTCGTTCAGGCCTTTGTCTACCTTCAAAAAGGGCACTACCTGTTTTTCTTCCCACAGATAGCGGGCACTGGCTTTGCCTTTGATTTCACGGTCCAGGGTGTTCTCAAATAAAATCGCGCCTAAGACACGCTCACCATTGAACGGGGCACTGGTAATGATGCGAGTACGCATCTGATGCACCTGAGCAAACATTTCTTCATCGCCGCTGTATTGCGATTCTTCAATGCCGTACAGACGCAGCGCTTTGGGCGTACTGCCCCCGCTTTGGTCCAGAGCAGCGATAAAGCCGTCGGCTGATTTGATTTTTTCCAGCATTTGGTGTTGGGCTTGTGATGCCATGAGCAGCACTCCTTGTTGGTTTTTCTGCTATTGCTAGCAGGCGTAGGGTTTATAATTATGCCCGGCGAGCATCACTGTTCGCCGGGAGTACCTCTTACTGCAGCTGGATATTATTGATTTTTTTGTTCCAGTACTGCCACAGCCGGTAGGGTTTTGCCTTCCAGAAATTCCAGGAAAGCCCCGCCACCGGTAGAGATGTAAGATATCTTATCAGCGATTTGATATTTATCGACCGCGGCCAGTGTGTCCCCGCCCCCCGCAATGGAGAAAGCGTCACTGGCTGCAATGGCTTCGGCAATCGCCTTGGTGCCGGCGCCAAACTGATCAAATTCAAATACGCCCACCGGCCCGTTCCAGACGATGGTACCGGCATTTTTTAATACCGCTTTTAATGCATCTGCCGATTCCGGGCCGATATCAAAAATCATATCATCATCGGCCACTTCTGCCACTGTTTTCAGGTGTGCCGGCTCGTCCTCAGAAAAGGCCTTGCCCACCACCACATCGGTAGGGACCGGAATTTCTCCGCCATTATCTTTGGCCTCCTGCATCAGACGCTTAGCTTCCTCCACCAGGTCCATTTCCACCAGCGACTTACCGACATTGTGGCCATTGGCCGCGATAAAGGTATTGGCAATGCCGCCTCCCACAATCAACTGATCAACTTTAGGGGCCAGGGTTTTCAATACGGTAAGCTTGGTGGATACTTTTGAGCCACCCACAATGGCCACCATGGGCCGTTTTGGGTTATCCAACGCTTTGCCCAGCGCATCCAGCTCGGCCGCCAGCAGCGGGCCGGCACAGGCTTTGGGTGCAAATTTGGCCACCCCATGGGTGGAGGCCTGGGCGCGGTGAGCCGTGCCAAAGGCATCCATCACAAATACATCGCACAACGCGGCGTAGCGCTTGGCCAGGCTTTCGTCATCGCTTTTTTCGCCAGTGTTGAAGCGCACATTTTCCAGCACTACCAACTCATTGGGGTTAGCGTCCACCCCGTCCAGATAGTCTTTGGCCAGACGCACCGGCACATCCAGCGCATCATTAAGATAATCCACCACTGGCTGTAACGAAAATTCGGCTTCTGGCTGGCCTTCTGTAGGCCGACCCAGATGAGACATCACCATGACTGCGGCGCCGGCATCCAGCGCTTTTTGAATGGTGGGTAACGACGCTTTAATGCGTGCATCAGAGCTGACTTTGCCGTCTTTGACCGGCACATTCAGATCCTGACGGATCAATACCCGTTGACCTTGCAGATCGCAATCCTGCATACGTGGAATAGCCATATTGTCTCCCTTGTTAGTTGAAGGCAGCCGGTCAGGCCGGCCTGCCGATATATTTACTCTACACTGCCGGCATGATACATCGCCTGGGCGGTGTCTATCATACGGTTTGCAAAGCCCCATTCGTTATCGCACCAAACCAGGGTTTTGACCAGCTGGCCATGGCTGACCCGGGTCTGGGTGCCATCGACAATGCATGAATGAGGGTCGTGATTAAAATCTACCGACACCAGTGGCTCTTCGGTATAGTCTAAAATGCCGGACAAGCGGCCCTGACGGGCAGCTTTGAGCGCCTGGTTGACTTCGCTGATGCTGACCCGTTCAGCCAGGGTCACACTCAAATCCATGGCGGTGACATTGATGGTGGGCACGCGCACCGCGATGGCTTCAAATTTGCCGGCAAATTGCGGCAAAATGCGTTCAATTCCCCGGGCAAGGCGGGTATCCACCGGAATGATGGACTGACTGGCTGCACGGGTCCGGCGTAAGTCATCATGGTAAGCATCGATCACCATCTGATCGTGCATGGATGAATGAATGGTGGTGATAGTGCCGCTTTGCACGCCAAAGTGGCTGTCCAGTACCTGGATTACCGGCACTATGCAGTTGGTGGTGCAGGAGCCGTTAGACACCAGCTTATGCTGCGGGCGCAGCGTATCTTCATTGCTGCCAAAGATGATGGTGGCATCCAGATCGCCACTGCCAGGCTGTGAAAACAGTACCTTTTTAGCACCGGCCGCTAAATGCGCCTCGCCGGCTGCCCGGTCGCTATAGGTACCGGTGCAATCAAGCACCACATCCACCGCCAGCTCCTGCCACGGCAACCCGCCGATATCGTCACAGGCACTCAAGGCAATGGTATCGCCGGCCACCTCCAGGTGATGATTTTTTAAGGCAACATCAAAACGAAACCGCCCGTGGGCGGTATCGTATTTGAGTAAATGTGCAATGCCTTCAGGTTTGGCCACCTCATTGATAGCCACGACGCGAATGTGCTGATTGCGCCCGGTTTCATACAGGGCGCGCAGCACATTTCGACCAATTCGGCCAAAGCCGTTGATGGCAATTCGCAGCATCGGCTTACAGTAACGACCTGGCAGCCTCAACAACCGCGTCAGTGGTAATGTTGAAGTGTTTAAACAAGTCTCCCGCTGGCGCAGACTCACCAAAGGTGTCCATGCCTACAACCGCACCGGTGTAGCCCACATATTTGTACCAGCTGTCTTTGGCCAGTGCTTCCACCGCTACGCGCTTGCTTACCGCAGCAGGCAGCACCTGTTCACGGTAGTCCGGCGACTGACGATCAAACACATCGGTAGACGGCATAGAAACCACCCGCACCAGGGTGCCGGCGTCGGCCAGTTGCTGCGCTGCTTCCATGGCCAACTGCACTTCCGAGCCGGTGGCAATCAGGATCACATCCGGCGTACCGTCGGTGTCTTTTAGGATATATCCACCTTTTTCCACCAGTGCCAGTTGCTTATCGGTGCGTTCTTGTTGCGGTACACCCTGACGGGTAAACACCAGTGTGGTGGGGCCATCGGTGCGCAAAATCGCCTGTTTCCAGGCCACTGCTGACTCCACCTGGTCACACGGACGCCAGTTGTCAAGGTTCGGGGTGGAGCGCAGCGCCACCATTTGTTCCACCGGCTGGTGAGTCGGGCCATCTTCGCCTAAGCCAATAGAATCATGGGTATACACAAAAATTGCCGGCGCTTTCATCAGCGCCGCCATGCGTACCGCATTACGGGCATATTCCATAAACATCAGGAACGTGGCACCGTAGGCTTTAAAGCCGCCGTGCAAGGTGATGCCATTCATCATGGCTGACATGCCAAATTCACGCACGCCATAAAACAAGTAGTTGCCGCTGGCATCGTCTTTGGTCACCCCTTTGGAGTCATCCCATAGAGTCAGATTGGAGCCGGCCAGGTCAGCCGAGCCGCCCAGCAATTCGGGTAACAACGGGCCGTAGGCATTCAGTGCAGCTTGCGAAGCTTTACGAGTCGCCACAGTTTCCGGGTTGGCTTGCAGCTTGGCGATGTATTCGTCAGCTTTGGCGACAAAATCAGCCGGTACTTCATTGGCAACGCGGCGTTTAAATTCTGCGGCCAGTTCCGGGTACGCTTCTTCGTAGCGGGCAAAGGCATCGTGCCAGTCTTGCTCGGCTTTTTGGCCGCGCTCTTTGGCATCCCACTCAGCGTAGATGTCTGATGGCACTTCAAAAGCCGGTGCAGTCCAACCCAGCTCTTTACGGGTCAGTTCAATTTCATCTTCACCCAGCGCGGCGCCGTGACAGCTTTCTGAGCCTTGCTTATTCGGCGAGCCAAACCCGATGATGGTCTTACAGATAATCAACGTTGGCTGACTGGTATTGGCACGAGCGCTTTCGATGGCCTGACGCACCTGGTCAGCATCGTGGCCGTCCACATGCTCAATGACCTGCCAGTTATAGGATTTAAAGCGCGCAGCAGTATCGTCGGTAAACCAGCCTTCCACTTCGCCATCAATGGAGATGCCGTTGTCATCATAAAAGGCAATCAGCTTGCCTAAGCCTAAGGTGCCGGCCAGCGAGCAGCTTTCGTGCGAGATCCCTTCCATCAGACAGCCGTCACCTAAAAAGGTGTAGGTATAGTGATCAACAATGTCGTGCTCAGGCTGGTTGAACTGCGCTGCCAGTACTTTTTCGGCAATTGCCATGCCTACGGCATTGCTCAAGCCCTGGCCTAATGGGCCAGTGGTGGTTTCCACACCCGGCGCATAGCCATATTCGGGGTGACCCGGGGTTTTAGAATGCAATTGACGGAAATTTTTCAGCTCTTCAATCGGTAGCTCGTAGCCGGTCAGGTGCAGCAACGAATACAGCAACATGGAACCGTGCCCATTGGACAGTATAAAGCGATCGCGGTTTGCCCAGTCTGGGTTGGTAGGGTTGTGTGACAAATAATCACACCAAAGCACCTGTGCAATATCGGCCATGCCCATAGGGGCGCCCGGATGGCCGGATTTTGCTTTTTGAACTGCGTCCATACTTAACGCACGAACAGCATTGGCGAGTTCTCGACGAGTGGGCATGATGTCTCCTGGTTTTGTTCCAACGGACCAGCACATACGTAAGCACGACTGTTTGGCTCACTGCGATGAAATGGCCCGGGATTTGAAAAAATTGAAACTATTCTTACCTAACCGATAGCCTACTGCAATGGGTTTTCGGCCCCAGCCAGCTTAAAGCGTCCAATTCGTGGGTGGCGGTAAGCGGCAATAGCTGTCAAGCAAAGCTGACAAACAGACTTTTAGACGTCCAGAAGTAAAGACTGGCATTCTATATTTCTTCTAGTACAATTAACGCCATTATCAGGCCAAACAAACCTTACGGAGTCATCATGGCAACGCAGTTATTTACATCCGAATCCGTTTCCGAAGGGCATCCTGACAAAATCGCTGATCAGATTTCTGATGCGGTGTTGGATGCCATTCTTGAACAGGACCCCAAAGCCCGTGTGGCATGCGAAACATTCGTCAAAACCGGCATGGTACTGGTAGGCGGCGAAGTGACCACATCGGCCTGGGTGGATATTGAAGAACTGACCCGTCAAACGGTAAAAGAGATCGGCTACACCCATTCTGACATGGGCTTTGATGCCGACTCCTGCGCGATTTTAAATGCCATCGGCAAACAGTCACCGGATATCAACCAGGGTGTAGATCGCGCCGCACCGGAAGAACAGGGTGCCGGGGACCAGGGCCTGATGTTTGGGTATGCCAGCAATGAAACCGATGTACTGATGCCAGCGCCGATTACCTATGCGCACCGCCTGGTGCAAAAGCAAGCCGAAGTACGTAAATCCGGTAAGCTGGATTTTTTGCGCCCGGATGCCAAAAGCCAGGTTACCTTTGTCTATGAAAACGACCAGCCGGTCGGCGTCGACGCTGTTGTATTGTCGACCCAGCATTGCGACAGCGTGACCACCGAGCAGGTGCGTGAAGCCGTGATGGAAGAGATCATCAAACCAGTACTGCCGGAACAGTGGCTGACTCGCTCTACCCGCTTTCATATCAATCCCACCGGCCGATTTGTAATTGGCGGCCCGATGGGTGATTGCGGCCTGACCGGGCGCAAAATCATTGTTGATACCTACGGCGGCATGGCCCGTCATGGTGGCGGCGCATTTTCGGGTAAAGATCCGTCTAAGGTTGACCGCTCAGCAGCGTATGCCGGCCGCTATGTGGCCAAGAATATTGTGGCTGCCGGCCTGGCCGAGCGCTGCGAGATCCAGATCTCTTACGCCATTGGTGTGGCCGAGCCGACGTCCATCAGTATCGAAACCTTTGGTACAGGAAAGGTGGACGAGAAGACCTTGGTGGCGCTGGTGCGTGAACAGTTTGATCTGCGCCCGTATGGTCTGATTAAGATGCTCGACCTGGAGCGGCCGATTTATCGCCCCACCGCGGCCTATGGCCACTTTGGCCGCGATGCGTTCCCATGGGAGCAAACCGATAAAGCCGACGCGCTGCGTCAGTCGCTGTAACTAGCCGGCAAATCCTGCCTGGCTGGCCGGCATGGTCAGTTCAGGCAGGCCATATTTTATTAGGGCCAGCATGCTAAAGCTTTTGTTAGCAGTCACTTCTGCTCCGGCAAACGACGGCGGTGTAAAGCGGTGGCTGGCCAGTTCTGTATCAAAGCCCATGCGCAACAAGCGCAGCGGCGCTAAATTCCCGGCATAATCTTCAACCACCGCATGGCCGGTGCGGCACTCCAATGTGGTTCGGGTAAAGGCCATACGCCGGCCTAATGTGTGCGGCCAGATTTGCGCAAATTGTGGCTCAGCCAATGGCACGATGAGGCTGGGTGTCAGCAAATGTTTTTGCCTGCAGCCAGGCGGTTGTTGACTCACTTCCAGGCTATAGCGCCCGCCCACATCCACCACTGTCACCGTTTTATCTGGCTCCACAGCCACCAGCCCCAGTTTGATAAAGGTCACCGGCTGCCCGTCCACTGGTGCATCAGTGATCAAAAATATTCGCTCAAACGCCCAGTGTGTTGGCATAGGAGTGTCTCCGCCTGATGATGAAAAGAAGAAAGTTGTTATGCTCGGTCAAACCCTGATCTGGGCTGGCAAGCTTGTGCATCAAAGGCACATTTGGGATTGCCCCATTATCTAAAAAGCTAGTCGGCAATGGGCATTTTTGCCAGCAAAATTCGCGCTGGTTGTTTTTTAAACTACACTGAAATTATTACCGTAGAAAATGGCATAAGCAGAACGCTGCGGCGCTAAACCAGGGCCAAAAAAAATGGACGTAATACAATGAAATTAAAGGTAATTTTATTAAGCATCGGGATCATGCAAGGAAGCTGGGCGTGGGCAGCTGCGCCCTTGGACATTCCTGCGCCAGCGTCGGTTACGCAAGTCATTAATTCGCAATATCAGACGGATATGTCATTTAACAGCCTACGCTTGCCGCGCTGGTCATTTCGGGTGAATGTCAGCCGTGAACTGCCCCGCGACACTGTGTGGATTGATGAAATAGATAATTTGCGCCCCATCGATTCCATTCGGCTACAGGCCCATCGAGCACTGGATGCTGCGCACTCCCAGCGCATCTTTGCGGCGCTGCAAACCAGTAACACGCATCATTATCACACCCCCAATCGGGTTTATTTGCCAGACAATGCGGGTATTGCTGCCGCCCTGGGCTGGGAGCTCGGTCAGACAGAGACGTTAAACCTGGCGGTCGAATATGAATACCGTGAAGTGGGTGAGCTGGAATTAAGCAGCGTAGTGATAGGGGTGCAGTATTTTTTCTGATAACAATGTTTAGCGGCCCATCAGCCGGGCAACGACGCCATGTAGGTTAACTGGATCAGTTCGGCATCCGAGCTGGCCCGGTGGCGTCGCTCATGAAACTGGCTCAACAGCCGCTCTTTTTCCCGCTGCCACACATCCATTTGAGCTTCTTTAAGCAAAAAATCCAGCGATGACACCCGAAAATTCATGCTCATGGCAGCGGCATCAAACAGCTTGATAAGCCATGGATAATCCACCACCCAGCCATCGCAATACACGGTTTGAGCGGTGATAAAGCTATTTAGCTGCTGGCACACCGTAGTCACATCCCGGCCGTAGGTGAACAATTCCTGTCGGTTAATCCCATGCAAGGCCTGCGCGCTATCATCCCAATGCTGCCAGTTGGGCTGTGGTCGGATCAGGCAACAATAGCGCTCACCATCATCACGGATCACCCCCACTTCAATCGGGTAGCTGTCAGGACCAAATCCCGAGGCTTCCACATCAATAATGGTAGGCGGCCGCGCTGCCGGCATAGGGTCTCTCCTTAAGGTAAAATAAGATGATTTAGCAACATTTGCACATTGGATGTTTGCCACCCGACACTCTAATTACGCAATATCTTACTGTTCCGCTTAGTTTGATCACATCCTTTGTCTAATTGCATGTCACGCAAGACCTTCTATGCTGTGATCACGATGAATTTTTTTTAACGTAAGATGTCGATATGGCTGTTCGCACTTTTTTCTTTTTAATGAGCTTGTTACTGCCTTTTTTCGCAGTAGGATCGCCCGCCGCTGCGAATGAAACCGCCACTAAAGCGCCTCTTATCATTGCCATCAACGCTGATTTCAGCACGGTGGCGGTGGAAGGTGGCAACGCCATTGCCCAGGGGGTGCAACTGGCGGTCAACGAACTTAATCAAGCCGGAGGAATTTTAGGCCGCCCGCTCCAGGTGATCCACAAGGATCACCGTGGCAATCCAGGGCGCGGGCTGGCTAACCTACAATCCTTGGTCAAACTGGATAACCTGCTGGCGGTGATGGGCGGAGTCCATACCCCGGTGGCCATTGCCGAGTTGGGGACCGTGCACCAGCACGATTTATTGTACTTGAGCCCCTGGGCGGCCGGCACCCCATTAGTAGATAATGGTTTTGAACCCAACAACGTGTTTCGCGTGTCGATTCGCGATAGCGAAGCTGCCGAGGTACTCATCCGCCATGCTAAAGCCATGGGCCATCAACGCATCGCTCTGGCGCTGGAGCGCACTGGTTGGGGCCGCTCCAACGTAACCTCACTGACCCAGGCCGCTCAGCAACAGGGCATAGAGATTGTAAAAATCACCTGGATCAATTGGCAGCAGTCGACCTTTTTGCAGGATGCCCAGGCCATTGCCGACAGCGCTGCCACAGCAGTGATTCTGGTAGCCAATGCGCCTGAGGGCGCCACTATCACCCGCGCTTTGCACCAAGTCATGGGTGACAACATGCCGGTGATTTCGCATTGGGGAATTGGCAGTGGAAATTTCAAAAATCTGGTGGGCTCGTCTATCCTTGCTAGCATGGACATTTCGGTGATCCAGACATTTAGTTTTTTACATCAGACCCACGCCCGCGCCCAGCACCTGTATCAGGCGTACGCGCAGGCATACGGTCCGGTTGCGCATAAACATGCTGTACCGGCGGTGGTGGGCCTGGCTCATGCGTATGATTTGGTCCACTTGTTGGCGTTAGCTGCTAAACAGGCCGGCACCACTGAGGCAGCCAGCTTGCGGGTAGCCCTGGAGCAATTGCCGCCCTACCAGGGCGCGGTTAAAACCTATGCGCCGGCATTTTCGCACGCACGGCACGATGCCCTGTGGGCTGATGATTATTTTATGGCAAAACTTGATAAACACGGGCATTTGATCCCTATTCAGAGGTAACCCATGGCCGACAAGCTGTCGCTGGCGCAACTATTACAACGGACGTTATTGCCCAAGTTACTGGCAGCCTTGTTTGCGATTTGCCTGGTGTTAGGCGCAATGGCGGTGTACTTCGCCCAACAACAAGTGGCTGATACCCAACGTGTTCAGGTAGCACAGGTCCGCGATGACCTGCAAAATAATCTAAACGACACATTGTTGCTACTGGAAAGCATCGCGGCCAACGATATCATTATCAACAGTTTTATCGACCTGCAGCAACGCGACACCTATCTGCCGCTATTTTTTCGCACGCTGCGTTTGAGCCGGGCTCAGAATATGGGGCTGGCTTTATACGATTTTGCTGGCACCCCCATCATCGATAAAAACTGGCCGGGCACCCTGCCCCCGGCACTGGTTACCTATTGGCAAGGCAGTGTGCTGGAACAGGGGCGTTCGGTCAGTTTGCTGGGCGAACATGGTGCGTTACTGGCGGTACCGGTTTATTTGGGCACGTCGGTGGAGGGCGCTCTAGTGGTGCACAGTCCTTCCATTGATCATTTGATTTACCAGCGCACCGACGAAGCCACCCACTTTGTCACCGATGAAATGGGCACTGTACTCTACTCATCAGCACCCTCGGTGCTACAGCCTGGCCAGGCCTTTGTAGCCGGCCGGTTTGCCAGTTGGGTGATTCACTCCGATAGCTGGCAAAATGTAAACATTCATTCTATGGCACCGCTGACCACAGCTTACCAACCGGTATTTTGGCTGTTGCCGGTATTATTGAGCTGCATCGGCGGCGCATTGGTGGTGAGCTTGTATGCCATGCGACGCTCGGCGCGATTGGCTGCGGCCACCCTTTCCGATTTGTACACTTCCATTGCCAGTGGTTTGCAATTTCAAAACCCACATGTCGCCGCAGCGCCACACGATGAAGCCAAAGAGCTAAGCAACATTCGCAATGCATTTAATCAGCTCACGACCAATTTAATGACCATCACACTGTCTAACCGACAGTTTTCCAATGTGATTGACTCGCTGGAAGAAGTGTTGGTGGTGCTGGATACCCATAACCGAATATTGTTATCCAACCATCAGTACCAAGCTCTGGCGCGTGATTGTGCTTTTTCCCAAAAAACCCTTAATCAGATTCTGGATAAGATAGACAATCAGACAGACACCCTGGACCAGCAGTACCAACATACTGAACAGGGTCCGGTCACCATAAAATGGATGCAGCTGCCCTTTGTTAACGAGCAGCGCGAAGTCATCGGCAAAATTTTAGTCGGCAATGACATAACCGCCCGGCGCACGCTGGAAAGCCGCAACCGTCTAATGACCCATGCTATGGAATCTGCCACGGTGGCCATCGCCATCGGTCAATTGCACGATGGTATGCTATCCATCGTGTATGTGAACGACTTCTTCACCAAGCTTTCGGGCTTTAGTTTTGCCGATGCCAAGGGCAAACCCATGACCCTCCTTACCGGCATTGCCAGTGGGATTGAGAATCTACGCCTGATTAAAAAACGGGTCAGTGAGGGCAAGCCCATTGATCAAACCCTGTGCCTGCATCATCGCACGGGGCGCACGTTTCATGCCCGGGTGATCTTAAACCCGGTTACCGATGGTGAGACAGTGACTCACTATGTGGCATTTTTCCAGGATGTGACAGAACAGGAAAAAGCCCGCCAGTATCTGGAAGAAGCGCGCCAAAAAGCCGAAGATTCTGCGCGTATGAAATCCAGCTTTTTAGCCAGTATGAGCCATGAGGTACGCACCCCCTTACACGGCATTGACGGCACCCTGAAACTGCTGGACAAAACAGCGCTGGATAACAGCCAGCAGCATTATTTATCGCTGGCGTTACAAAGTCTGCGCAATTTGCAGCATATCGTGGATGACATTCTCGACTTTTCCAAAATCGAAGCTGGCCAGCTTAAGATCGAAGCCATCTCGTTTAATCTGCCCTTGCTCATAGACACCATTGTGCAGCAGTATGAGCCACTATGTGCGCAAAAACATATCGACCTGCAGGTGCAAACCACCTTTCAAGGAATCGAGCAGGTCCAGGGCGATCCCGTCCGGCTGCGACAGATTCTGGGCAACTTGTTAAGTAATGCGGTGAAGTTCACTGAAAATGGGCAGGTTCGCCTGTCACTTGCGCTTAAAAGCGATAAAAACAATTGGAAACTCACCGGCAGCGTACGCGACTCGGGGATAGGTATCGCCGACGACAAACTGGCCTCGATTTTTGATGTGTTTACCCAGGAAGACAGCACCACCACGCGCCGGTTTGGTGGGACCGGACTGGGCCTGGCCATCACCCGCCAACTTTGTCAGTTGTGCAAAGGTGACATCACGGTGCAAAGTGAAAAAGGGGTGGGTAGCCAGTTTATCTTTACCCTACAGCTGCAAAAATGCTCGCATGCGCTGTATCAGTTACCCAGCAGCACAGTGACAAAAGCCGATGCCGAGCGCTCGCGGGTGGCCCGCGTGCTGCTGGTGGAGGATAACGAAATCAATCAGCTTATCGCCCGGGAAAATATGCCCAAGCATAAAGTGATGACGGCCGGGAATGGCAAACAGGCCCTTGCGGCACTGCAACAAATCAAAACGCCGTTTGATATAATCCTCATGGATTGCCACATGCCGGAAATGGACGGATTTGAAGCCACCCGCCGGATCCGGGCTGGTGAAGCGGGTGAACGAAATATGCATATTCCGATTATCGCGCTCACTGCCAATGCCATGAAAGGCGATCGCGAATTCTGTCTGGAAGCCGGCATGACCGACTATATTGCCAAACCCTTCTCCGCCCCGCAGCTTGAGGCTGTGATCCAGGACAATCTGGCTCCCTGCGCCTCCGCGGCAGCACAAAACGAATAAGGTAGCCCCGCCTAAGATAGGATACAGTACTCATGGTCGGAACACCTCCTCTAGATGGCCAGGCTTACGATGCACCGGTCAACATGGTCTGGTCAGTGTCTGCAACCGTACAACCTGTGACGAAATGATGTGATTTGTTTGATGCCAACGCCTTCTGCTGCCACTGCCAGCCGCTTAAATACACTACGCATCCACAGCCGTAGCCGCCGGATAGTGGGGATTGTTCTGCTTATCGCCGCAGTGTGTGGCGGGTTGTGGGGACTGCGCGCTGGCACCGCCTATTTTGCCGCCCACCGGATGGCCAATCAGGTCAATGACTGGTTCAGCGGCCAGCGCCTGCCGGATACAGCTCAACTCGCCCAGGCGATGCAGCAGCTTGAAGCCGCCGCACAGGTATTGCCGCATGACGGAGCAGTGCACACCACACTGGCCAAACTGTATTTTGTTCAAGGTCAGCATGCCACCAGCCAGCATTATTTTGACGCTGCCCACCAGGCCCTGCTTGCAGCACAGCGCGCTCGGCCCAGTCATTTTGGCCCGCTGGCTTTACAGGTGTTGGTCTATGCCCACACCGGACCGCAACAGCAAATGATCGATGCGCTAAGCACAGTGTTACAGATGGCGCCGTACGAAAAGCAGGTCCAGGAATGGGTCGGCCCAGTTGTCGTGCAGCATTGGTATAGCTTGCCACCAATCGTTCAGCAGCAAGCGATCCCCATGATCACTGGCGCTTTGCGCGAACCGTCTACCCGTGAGATTTTACTGGCCGCCATGGCCCGCCACAAAATCGTGTCGCCGTTTACCTGTTGCTCCCCCAACCGGGAAACTTCTGCCAGATTACGTATATTAGAAGCGCAGGCGGTCAATGATATTTACCAGTGATCCCTTTGGCGCGCTGGGCCGCTTTGCCCTGATCAGTATGGTGCTGATTGTGCCCTGGCTACATGGCGCCGAGTTGCCGTTTGAGCAGCTGTTTATAGTTAGCCCTATGTTACTGGTACTAAGCTGCCTATTGCTGGCTCATCGTCCGCTGTCATCGCTCAGTCGCAGCGCCTGGGCGGTGGTGATATGGCTGGTGGGCTGGCTGCTGTATAGCGCTCTGTTTTTGATGCCGGTGCCCATGAGCTGGGTAGCCTGGCTCAACCCGGCTGCTGCCATTTGGCAGCAGAACTTAGCGCCTGGCGGCAGTGCTCACCTCACCGTGGGCTGGCAAGCCAGTGCGCTGGAGCTGCTTAAATTTGCCGGTTTGGTGACTGGCTTATTGCTGGTGTGGGCGGTATGCAAAACACGCCAGCGCGTGGTCCAGCTGGCCTGGGCTATTGTGGTCGGCGGCACCCTGACCGCGCTGTATTCTCAGCTTAATTACGCCACCGGTGGCGACTATGAAGTAGTGGCCGCTATTCCGCCATGGGATTTTAGCTGGCAGGAGGGGATCCGCGGCACCTTTAGCTATAAAAACCAATATGCTCTGTATATGGTGATTTGCGTGTGCCTGGCACTCGGCCTGACAGCGGACGCAGCTCTGGCCCGGCCACAGCGCAATCGGGCTGTGATGGCAGGCAGTGTAGCCAGTCTCATCATGCTGTTAACCTTGCTCAATACCAGTTCTCGGGGGGCATTGTTGGCACTACTGCTGGCTGCCGGACTGTGCATCTTGTTATTGCTGGCTCGCCAGCGTTCGCTGTGGACAGTGATTGTTCAGCCTAAGTGGCTGGCCGGCGGGGCGGTGTTGCTGATTCTGGCCGGGGCCGGCTTTACCCAGACCTCCATTTATGAACGCTTCAGTAGCCAGGCAATGGCGGATAACGGTCGTACTCTGCTACGGCAGACCGCCACCGAAGCCTGGATGCAGTCGCCCTGGCTGGGCACCGGGCCCGGCACCTATCCGCTGGTTCAACATCAGTACAAACCGCTGGAGCTGGGTAATTCGCAAATGTCTAAACGTGCCCACAATGATTATCTGGAAACCCTGGCCAGTCAGGGTCTGATCGGCTTTTTTCTGTTGGCGGTGCCCCTGGTGCTTTTGCTACACCGCTGTTTCAAGGTGTCGGTACTACCGCAGCATAATGGTCTGCTGCTGGGCATTCAGACCGCCACACTGGCGTATTTAATTCAGGCCAGCTTCGATGTGAACATCGGTGTGCTGGTGTTACCCATGCTGTTTATTCTGCTACTGGCCATGGCCTGGCAGCTTAGCCCCCACGGCCGTCGTCGTACTGAGTAGTCCACCGGCACTGCCACTAGCCTTTTTTTACCCCCATCACAATGATAGTGTAGCGGGCCGCTGACGGCGGCGTTTACACTTTTTTTACCTTTGCATGAACAAATCGTCTGCTGACGTGCGTATGTATGCCGATTACTCGGAATATTTTTTTATTTGTCAGGTTACCCTAGGAGATTGTGATGTCACATTTTGTTGCGCTTAATCCTCATCAGCATAACCAGCTAAAGATTCGCCCTGACAAAGTAGCCCAAACCGGTGCCCAAGAACACACTGTGCCTGTGGTGCTCAGTGAGTTCAGTGACCTAATCATCCAGTACCCCATTGTGTTTACCAAAGATGCCGAAACCGGCCAGTTTATTTGTTCTGCCCTGTTAGGGTTTGAAGAAGGTGAAAATTTATTCTGGCACAACGAGCGCTGGGAAGGCTTGTACATTCCGGCGCATATTCAGCGGCGGCCGTTTTATATCGGCCAGCAGCACGATGAAGAAGGCGACCACCACATGGTGTGCATCGACACTGACAGCACCGCGGTCAGTGATGAAGATGGCGAACCGTTATTTGATGACAAGGGCCAGCCCACCACACTAATGGCGGATAAACAGGAGCTGTTAGCATTGCTGCTGGAAGGCAAGCAGCAAACCCGGGCCTTTATCAAAGCGTTGGTAGAACTGGATTTGCTTACCCCTATCTCGCTGGACATTGGCTTTGTGGACAACAGTCATAAAAAAGTCGAAGGCATTTACACCATTGATGAAGATCGGCTGGCCAACCTGTATGGCGAAACGGTGGCCATGCTGCACGAGCGCGGCTTTTTAGCGCCGGCTTACACCATGCTGGCTTCTCACGCCCACATTTATGATTTGATAAATCGTAAAAATGCGCGTTTGAGCGAGAAAAAGCACTAATTGAAGATGTCCAGGCCCCGCCAGGGGGTCTGTAATCAAAAGAGGGGGAGTTGGCCGATAAGCCGGGTTCTGTCGTAGGCAATCATTCCTCTAGGCCAGCAATCGCTCACTGGCTCCAGCAACCTACCCGATCCCCGCGCGGGCCGCACTTAACGGGATCCTATTTGGTCTTGCTCCGGGTGGAGTTTACCGTGCCACAAACTGTTGCCAGCTGCGCGGTGCGCTCTTACCGCACCCTTTCACCCTTACCGGTACATTGCTGTACTTAGGCGGTTTACTCTCTGCTGCACTGGTCGTCGGCTCGCGCCGCCCAGACGTTATCTGGCACCCTGCCCTATGGAGCCCGGACTTTCCTCCCCTTGTTAGCACGCTAACAAGCGGCGATTGCCTGGCCAACTCCGCGGCTCATTCTACCCGAGTCGGCAAGCAATTACGATAGCGGTTTGATGAAAGTACGGGATAGCGACGAAGGTGACGGTGTTTCTGTCATGGCCGCGCACGCTGCCATCTCCGTGCATACTCGCGGTATGTGACTTAGTCAGGTATCCAGGGAGGTTCCGGCTTTCGCCGGAATGACGGTTGTTTGGAGATCCCCGCTTTCAACGGGACACCGGGGCTCGTATGAGCCTGGTCCAGTGACAATACTTTTTCAGTTAAGGCCGTGCGGGTTGTCGTAACCTCGCTAGGTAGAAAATTCCAACTTCAACAAACACAAATTCTTGTGTCAGAAAATTTTACACTCTCTAATACTTTTTTATTAGATTAATCGTAACGATTTGAATTATAAGGGAGTTAATTACTGGCCTCATTATTGCTAAGTCGCTCCAGACATGCGTTTTACCTTATTAACAAAATTTTAAATAAGAAAAAAATATTCAGGAAGATTTATGAAAATCAGAGGTATTCAGGGTTTTGCTGCGGCGTTGGCGTTAACTTTTAGCAGCCTGGCAAATGCAGGATTGATCGAGTTTGAATTTAACGGCGTTGGGTCCGGCACATTTGATGGTATTCCATTCGAAAACAAGCAAGTGACATTTACCGAGTTCTCCAATACAGACAACATTGTATCGTGTGGTGCAAACTGCCTGTCTCTGGCCTCTGACAATTCCACCGTACATATTGACAGTTTCGGTCTGTTTGACTTTATTACACCCACACGAGTGTTTCATAACGGTAATTTACTCGGGCTTTCTCGTGCTAGTGGCGCTGACTTGTTTAATACTTTTTTCATCCCAGACTATGATCTGGCCTCAACGTTAAGCCCGATTGAAGACATTCTGTTGTTTGTGCAATGGGATATGATACCGGTCGAAACATCTGGCGGCACTCTGGTGTTCAATGACGGCAGTACACAAGCCACTTTTGAAGCCCGACTGATAAATGTGTCTGAGCCTGCTTCACTGGCAGTGTTTGCATTAGGCTTACTCGTTCTGATAAACAGGCGATTGAAGCCAAACGCGTAATATAAATCAAAAAGCCCTCATACAAGAGGGCTTTTTGATTGTTGTGTCAGTGGCCGTTATTTCGGCAAATTAGCGTTATGATAGACATCCTGCACATCGTCGCAGTCGTTAAGCATATCCATGAACTTTTCAAACATCGGCAAATCTTCTTCGCTGATATCGGTTTCGGTCTGGGGGATGAAAGTAATTTCTTCGGTTTCCAGGCTTAACTCTGGATAGGCTTCGGCCAGTGCGGTTTTGACATTATTAAATTCGGTATGCGGCGCATACACAGTGATCATGCCATCATCGGCTTCCACTTCAGTGACATCCACATCCGCTTCCATCAATACTTCTAGCACTGCATCTTCGTCATCGCCGGCAAACTGGAATACTGCCTGATGATCAAACATATGACTAACCGCGCCCGGGCCGCCAATTTTTGCATTGGTCTTGGTAAAGCAGTTGCGTACATCGGTAATGGTACGGTTGGCGTTGTCCGTCAGACAGTCGACAATCACCATACAATTGCCCGGGCCGAAGCCTTCGTAGCGCGCGGGTTCATAATTTTCACCGGCACCGCCGGCAGCTTTGTCGATGGCTTTATCGATAACATGCGCCGGCACCTGGTCTTTTTTGGCTTTGTCCATCAAACGGCGCAGCGACAGGTTGGTCTCCGGATCGGTGCCGCCATTTTTGGCGCACACATAGATCTCTTTACCGTATTTTGAATAAACCTTGGTTTTGGCGCCGGCGGTCTTGGCCATGGCTGCCTTTCTTACTTCAAATGCTCTTCCCATCGTGGTTCTCTTGTTGATGCGGGCGCCGCTGACTGGCGCCGGTCTTAAATTTTGTCCGGTGAAGTGTACCCAGAAACACCGCGGCAATACAGTGCTTTAAGGCAAGTGCTGTTCTGCCAGGTAATCGTGCGACTGCATTTCTTTTAAGCGGCTCAGGCAGCGCCTAAATTCAAAAGTTAGTTTGCCTTCGGTATATAGCTTATCCAGCGCCACTTCGGCTGAAATAATCAGCTTAACATGGCGCTCGTAAAATTCGTCAACCATGGCAATAAAGCGGCGTGCGGTATCGTCGTTGTGCTGCCCCATCTGGCGCACATTGGCAAGCAACACCGAATGATAACACCGGCTGATTTCAATGTAGTCGCTTTGGCTGCGCGGCCCTTCACACAAAGCCTTAAATTCAACCATCATCACGCCATCGGCGTTCCAGCAGGTTTGAATATGCCGGTTATTGATTTCAATCACCGCATTCTCGGTCCCCTTTTCAGGTGCCAGTTGCACAAAGTATTCATTTAAATTAGCCGTGGCCGCAGCATCCAGCGGGTAGTGATAAATCTCGGCTTGTTCAAGGGTGCGCAGGCGATAATCAATGCCACTGTCGACACTCACCACCTCGGTATGCTTGTTAATAAGTGCGATGGCTGGCAAAAAGCGCGCGCGTTGTAAGCCGTTTTTATACAATTCATCAGGCACAATATTGGAAGTGGCCACCAGTGAAATGCCATGGCCGAACAGCTCCTGCATCAGCGTGCCCAGAATCATGGCATCGGTGATATCCGAGACGAAAAACTCATCAAAACAAATGATACGGGTTTCTTTGGCCAGTTTGGCGGCAATGATTTTAAGCGGGTCCTGAGACTGAGGCAGCTGTTTAAGCTCATCATGCACCCGATGCATAAAGCGATGAAAATGCACCCGCATTTTTTTGTCAAACGGTAGGCATTCGTAAAAGGTGTCCACCAGATAGGTTTTGCCACGGCCCACCCCCCCATAAAAATATAAGCCTTTGACCGGCTCAGGCGCTGGCGCCTGACCAAACCAGCTTTTTACCCGGGTGGCCAGCGACCGGCTTTCCTGCACCTGATTGACCAGGTCATCATATAAACGCTGCAACTGGCGTACAGCATTTTCCTGCGCCGGATCGTGATGAAAATCGGGCTGCTCCAGATCCGCTTGATAACGTTCCCACGGTGTCATGACTACTACATCTCCGGCCAAACTAAAATATATAATTAGCTGCACCGACCTGCTTGAAAAAGGCCGGCCTTGCGCTTATTTTGTTCCCAAAAACAGGTAGAATTGCGTACGATTGCATTACTCGCCTGTGGGAGTACCCGTACCAGCTTTAGCGGCTGACAGTGTTGCAATCATACCTTATTCATGGTGTGGTGAAAAAGCTCACCACAACGTCAATTTTAACCGTCACATCAGTCGCCTGCGCGCGGGCTGTCAGCCTGAACCTGGTGTGTGCAATCACAGTAGTAAGTAAAGTAAGCAGCTGAATACCGGCGCTGAATTTATCGGAGAACTAAATGGAAGTGTTAATTCCTGTTGCGTTATTAGTGGTCGGTTTGATCATCGGCTTTTTTGTAGCCCGCTATCGGTATGCCAATGACAGCAATGGCAAGGCAGCCAAACAGGCGGAAAAAAATGTGAAAGAGATCATGGCGCAGCAAGCCGATCATCATTTCCACCAGACCCGCCAGATTGTAGATACCCTGGAGAACCAGTGTCAGTCACTGCGTATGCAGCTGGAAGAATATGAATCCCTGCTAAAAAATGGCAACGAGGATGACAATAGCGCTGTGCCATTCTACGGCGAGCAGGCGTCGACCTACCTGCGCAACAATTTGAAAGGCCGCGAAAAAGCCGCGGTAACCAGTGTGGCCAGCACCCAGCCCCGGGACTTTGCCAACTCAGGTTCGGGGTTGTTTGTCGACACCGAGGCGCCGTCGGCCGCAAACAAGAAGCAAAAATAGGAACTTTTCATACTTTTTTTGTGTCTGTCTGAAAACACAGACGTTTCGCAATAATCGTGAGGAGTGTAAGCGAACATGAATAAATCTTTTCGTCAGATTGCTGTGATTTCCGGGCTACTGGCCAGCACGGCGGCCATGAGCCTGCCGGCGCAGGCCGGGTTGCCGTTTTTTAGCGACGGCAAACAGGAAGTGCCATCGCTGGCGCCGATGCTGCAGGAGGCCACACCGGCGGTAGTCAGCATTTCGGTTGAAGGCACTCAGACCGCCCGGCAGCAAGTACCTGAGATGTTCCGTTACTTTTTTGGCGGCCCGCAGGAACAGCTGCAGGAGCGACCATTTCGAGGCTTAGGCTCCGGCGTGATTATTGATGCCGACAAAGGCTATGTGGTCACCAACAACCATGTGGTGGACAATGCCGATGAAATTACCGTCAAGCTTAAAGATGGCCGTGAGTTAAAAGCCAAAAAACTGGGTGCTGATGAGCAAAGCGATATTGCCCTGCTGAAAATCGACCCGGAAAATCTGACTGCGCTGCCCATTGCAGACTCCGATGCCATTTTGGTGGGTGATTTTGTAGTGGCCATTGGTAACCCCTTTGGCTTGTCACAAACAGTGACTTCCGGCATTGTTAGTGCGTTAGGGCGCTCCGGCCTGAACATTGGCGGCTACGAAGATTTTATTCAAACCGACGCGGCCATTAACCGCGGTAACTCTGGCGGTGCGCTGGTTAACTTAAACGGTGAATTGGTGGGCATCAACACTGCCATTTTTGGCCCCAACGGCGGCAATGTGGGCATTGGGTTTGCCATTCCCAGCAATATGATGAAAAACCTGGTCGATCAGATTGCCGAGTTTGGCGAAGTCCGCCGCGGTCTGCTGGGGATCCTGGGTCAGGATGTAGATGCTGCTTTGGCTGACGCCATGAATGTGCAGGTTAACCGTGGTGCGTTTGTCAGCGAGGTGCAGCCAGAGTCGGCAGCCGAAGCTGCTGGCTTGCAAGCCGGCGACATCATCACTGCGGTGAACGGTCGCAAGTTAAGCAGCTTCCGGGAACTGGCAGCGCGTATTTCCAGTATGGGCGCCGGTGCCGAAGTTGAACTGACTATTTTGCGTAAGGGCAAGACCGAAAAGGTCGAGGTGACCCTGGACGATGCCAGTGACACCCAAGTTACCGCGGCACAGCTTCACCCGGCACTAGAGGGTGCCGAATTGGCCAACGGAGAAGATGCAGCCGGCAATGCCGGGGTTGAAGTGGTAGAGCTGGCTCGTGGCAGCCCGGCCGCGCGCATCGGCCTGCAGCCAGAGGATGTGATTGTCAGTGTGAATCGCACCCGGGTCACGGCGGTGTCTGAGCTGCGCGATGCGTTGGAGCAGGCCCAGGGCGTGATTGCACTTAACATCAAGCGTGGTGCCTCGACCCGCTATCTGGTGATCCGCCAGTAACGCTGGCATTCCATAAGTATTTATAAGGCTGCCCTCACCGGCAGCCTTTTTTATTGATGCTCAAGAACTTAGCCAAACTGCTGCGGACAGATTGTTTTGGACATCTTTTTTAACGATGTTATTCTTGCTTGCACTATATACCCTGCCGCCGCCCGGCTGTTGGCGCATCGGCAGCCACTCATATAACCACGGTGTCGAGCAGGCCAGTGATTCGTTTTTTAGTTAACTCTGTCATCCTGGGTGTGGTAGTTGCGGCTATCATGCTGTTGTTGGTGCCCTCTTTGCGTGGCGGTTACACCCTGCCCGACTGGTTGTCTGCGCCCAGCGGCCATGCCGGCCGCAATAGCTATAAAGAAGCCATCAGCCGCGCTGGCCCGGCAGTGGTCAACATCTACAGTGTCAGCATCGAAAATGATGTGGGCTTGTTTCGAAGCCGCCCGCGGGAACGCACCAGTTTGGGCTCTGGGGTGATCATGACTGAGTCCGGCTACATTCTTACTTGTAACCATGTTGTGCAAAATGCTGACAGTATTGTAGTGGCTGTGCAGGATGGCCAGGTTATCGAAGCCCAAATTGTTGGTACCGATCAGTACACCGACCTGGCGGTACTCAAAGTCAAAGCCGAAAATCTTAACGTGATCCCGCAAACCGATGACCCGGCGGTCAGTGTCGGCGATATGGTGATGGCGATTGGTAACCCGTTTGATTTAGGCCAGACCGTCACTCATGGCATTGTCAGCCGCGCCGGCCGTACCGGGTTGTCGAACTTTGTGGATTTTATCCAGACCGATGCGGTGCTTAATCAGGGCAACTCTGGCGGCGCGCTGGTCGACAGTAATGGCTTGCTGGTGGGGATCACCAATGCCAACTTTCAGGTCAGAGATGGCCGCAATGGCGTGCGCAATGTGGACGGTATCAACTTTGCGGTACCTTATGAACTGGCCAAACGAGTGATGGATGAAATTATCACTGAGGGCCGCGTGACGCGGGGTCAACTGGGCTTTATCGGAAAAGAAATTCTCAATGGCCCGGGCGTGGCGGTGACCGCAGTGGCTAAGCAAAGTCCGGCGGCACAGGCTGGCTTACAACCTGATGATGTGATTTTAGCCATCAACGGCGTAAAGCTGGAAAGTGCAGCCAAAACGCTGGATATGATCGCAGAAACTCAACCAGGCACAACGCTGGAGCTGCGGGTCAGTCGTAATGGAAAAGTAATGTCGATGGAAGTGACGGTGGCAGAGCTGGGCGGATAACCGGCTCTGCCACCGCAAGTCCGGCTCAGCCGTTATTGACTTTGCCGGGTGATTTTTTTTGCTGAGGAGACGGCTTGTTCTCCTGATGCGCTGTTTTAAGCCCATCGTCATGATTTTCGTCTGCCAGTGCGTATGGCGGCTCCCCGATAAACAACATTGTCATCACCATCAGCGCGAACAGCACGGTGGGGATGGAATGGCGGAGCTCTAGGTATGGACGAAGCCGAAAGATAACGTATTTCAAACCAACTTTTCCCTGCATACGTACGTTAACACCTCTTTTATTCTTATCATCTCTGCGCTTTTGGGAGACTGTTTTGTTGGCATCCTGCCAACCACAAACATGACACCGCTACATGGCGTACAACCAAACCGCAACTCAAAGCGAAGATTATCGAGAGTATACTGTATTTAATTTAAGATGCATCACCCAAGGACATTATTTTGTCAGATTCGGCCATGATCCGGGTATTTTGTCATCACCCACCGTATGCCAGCCTATGCGTAACTGATTAGATTTTATGCATGCGTGTTAACATGATGTAAGCACACATAAAAAACGCTGCTCCAAGGCAGCGTTTGTATAATTACGTAAGAAAACCATTTAGTCGGGCATTAGTGAGTATCTTTGACCCGGCTGATAATACCACCCAACCCGCTAAGCTTTTGCTCAATGGCTTCATAGCCACGGTCCAGATGATAAATGCGCGTCACATGGGTCTCACCGTCGGCAATCAGGCCGGCAATGACCAGGCTGGCTGAGGCGCGTAAATCGGTAGCCATGACTGGCGCGCCGCGCAACTTGGATGAGCCTTTCGACACTGCACTGTTGGCTTCCAGGGCTATCTCTGCCCCCATACGCTGTAATTCAGGCACATGCATAAAGCGGTTTTCAAAGATGGTTTCGGTGACTACCCCAGTACCTTCGGCTACGCAGTTGAGGGTGACAAACTGCGCCTGCATATCGGTAGGAAATGCCGGGTGCGGCGCGGTTTTCACCTGGACCGCTTTGGGTTTGCGCCCTTCCATATCCAGTTCAATCCAGTCGTCACCACAGGTGATCTTAGCGCCTGCCTGCTGCAGTTTATTTAGTACTGCATCCAGGGTTTCTGGTGCAGCGTGAGTGCAGCGAACTTTACCGCCGGTCACTGCTGCGGCCACCAAAAAAGTGCCGGTTTCGATACGATCCGGTAATACCCGGTAGTCGCAGCCGTTAAGCGCAGGGACACCTGTGATGTGGATGGTGTCATTGCCGGCGCCGCGAACCTGCGCGCCCATTTGGTTCAGACAGTTAGCCAAATCCACAATTTCGGGCTCGCGGGCCGCGTTTTCCAGCACCGTCTCACCGTCTGCCAGCGCCGCTGCCATCATCAGATTTTCGGTGGCGCCGACACTGACCATGTCCATAAAGATACGTGCGCCTTTTAAGCGACCATCTACATGGGCACGAATGTAGCCTTCTTCCACTTCAATGTGCGCGCCCATTTGCTCCAGGCCCGCCAGATGTAAATTGACCGGCCGCGCTCCAATGGCACACCCGCCCGGCAAAGACACATTGGCTCTGCCGTGCCTGGCCAGTAACGGGCCGAGTACCAGAATCGAAGCCCGCATGGTTTTCACCAGGTCATAAGACGCTGTAACACTGTGCAGGTCTGCAGCAGTCAGACGTACTTCATCGCCTTCACACACCACCGCCACGCCCAGCTCTTTAAGCAGCGCGGTGGTAGTGTTGATATCCCGCAAAGCCGGCACATTAGTGTAACGGCATTGCTGATCGGTCAGCAGGCTGGTCATCAATAACGGCAGCGCCGCATTTTTGGCCCCAGAGATGCGCACATCACCATGCAGCGCCGGTGATTTTTTTATGACAAGTTTATCCACAAGACAGGCTCAGATTATTGCGCTACATGAAACTGACGCTCACGCTGCCAGTCTGCTTCGCTGAAGGTTTTTATGGAAATAGCATGCATGCTGCCATCGGCGATTTTGTCAGTCAGTGGCCCATAAATGGCCTGTTGACGTTTGACCCGGCTCATCTGGGCCAGCTCATCACTGACCGCAATAATGGTAAAATGTGAGCCATCACTTTTTACGTGGACTTCGGCCAGGTTCAATGCTTCTTTCAACATTGCTTCAATTTCAGCTAGTTGCATAAATCTTGTTGCTCTATTGGTATTACTTAAACACTATTGTACAGGTAAAAGGCCGGCGGCGTCGCTGATTTTAGCCAGCTTGGTCAGCTTTTCAGGCACGGCCTTAAAGGTGATCGCCACCTGTTGCTGACGACCATCGCGTACGGCGTTAATCAACCAGGCTAACCCGGCACTGTCGACCCGCTCAACTTCACTTAAATCCATTACACAGTTACCACGCTGGCGTAGTTGCTGTTGCTTTGCGCTGGCCAGGCTGGGCCACCAGTTTTTGGATAGGGTATCGCGGTCCAGGTGGCCATGAATATTGACCACCCCGTTATCGTCGACCTGAAACAAACTCACGCGGTTTTCTCTGGGTCGAGCTCTTCTTTGAGCTGCACCGGATTGGCAATTTTTTCCTGCATCAGCGCAATGACTTTATCAATGCCTTCCTGACGAATGATGGTTTCAAACTCGCTGCGTTTGCTGTCTAGCATGCTGATCCCTTCGGCCACCATGTCAAAGGCGCGCCACTCATTGGTTCTGGAGTCTTTACGCACTTTAAATGCAACCTTGATTTCCGGCCGGCTGGGATCCTTAACAATCGCCCGTACCACCACATAGCTGGAGTCGCCCACTTCCTGGGCCGGTTCGAATACTACTTCCTGGTTATCATAGTAGCTCATCGCTACTGCATAGGTGGTGATCAAGTATTCGCGAAAGACTTTCACAAACTCAGCCAGCTTATCGCGCGGTACCGAGGCGGCATGCTTGCCCAACACTTTATAAGCGGCAAATTTGTAATCCACGTGAGGCAGCAATTCTTCTTCCATGATGACGCGCATCTTCTCAGGATCGTCTTTAATGCCGTCCTGGCTATCTTTGATGCGATCAAAGGTTTGCATGGCCACATCTTTGATCATCACATATGGATTATCGTCATTCGCTTCTTGCGCCTGCACAGCGCTGGTTGCCAACAGCATGGTCATGCCTACGGCGGTCATAAATTTTTTCACGGGAATTCTCCTGCTATACATTATTCTTCACTGTCACCACGATTAAACAAAAACTGGCCAATCAGGTCTTCCAAAACCAGCGCCGACTTGGTGTCCTGCAAATAATCGCCATCTTCTAAATTGGCGATACCGTCAAAAGAAAAGCCAGGCTGAAAACCCACATACTGTTCACCCAGCAGGCCTGACGTTAAAATTGAAACCGAACTGGTTTCAGGAAACTCGCTGTATTTTTTCATAATGCTCAGCTCGACCACCGGTGTGTAGTCTTTTTTATCCAGACTGATGGACGCTACCCGACCTACGGTGACCCCGCCCACTTTGACTGCCGAGCGCTCTTTGAGGCCACCGATATTGTCAAACTTGGCATACAGGGTGTATGAATCCTCACTGGTCGCCATCGACTGGTTAGCCACCTTTAATGCCAGCAGCAAGACCGCGCCAATGGTCAGGACCACAAATACGCCAACCAGTAGCTCTGCTTTATGTTTTGTCATGTTGTTCCCTTACTCAATTCCAAACATCAGGGCGGTAAGCACAAAGTCCAGCCCCAGTACTGCTAAAGATGAAAATACCACGGTTTCCGTGGTGGCCTTGCTGATCCCTTCCGAGGTCGGAATAGAATCATAGCCTTTAAATATGGCAATCCAGGTCACAACCAGGGCAAAAACCAGGCTTTTTATCACCCCATTGCCCACATCTGAGCCCCATTCCACCGACGATTGCATCAACGACCAGTAACTACCGCCATCAACGCCTAACCAGTCAACGCCCACCAGGTGGCCGCCCAGGATCCCCACCGCACTGAAGATGACCGCCAGCATAGGCATCGAGATCACCCCCGCCCAAAACCGCGGTGACACCACCCGGCGCAACGGATCTACCGCCATCATTTCCAGGCTGCTCAATTGCTCGGTGGCTTTCATCAGACCAATTTCTGCGGTAAGCGCCGAGCCAGCACGGCCGGCAAACAGCAAGGCGGTGACCACCGGCCCCAATTCGCGTAGCAGTGACAATGCCACCATCGGCCCCAGGCTGCCCTCGGCGCCATAGTCGACCAAAATGGTATAGCCTTGCAGTGCCATTACCATTCCGATGAATAACCCAGATACGATGATGATGAGCAAAGATTGCACACCTACAACATAAATTTGTTTAATGGTCAGCGGGATATTTTTCAGTTTGGGCATGGCGAACAATGCACCAAACAACATCAGGGCAGCCCGCCCCGCCGCACTGATCCGAGCGATGGTGTTTGCGCCTAAGGCCTGGATCGGATTCATGCGCGGTCTCCAAATAAAGCCGACTCTAGATTATCCGATGGATAATGAAACGGTACCGGCCCGTCTGCCTCACCTTTTAAAAACTGCTGTACCAGCGGCGAGTCACTGTTGCGGATCTCTTCGGCACTGCCTTCACCGATGATCTTTCGATCAGCCAGAATATAAATGTGGTCGGCGATGGTCATGACCTCGGTTACATCGTGGGTCACCACAATACTGGTCACATTCAACGCATCGTTCAGCTCTCGGATCAGCTTGACCAACACGCCCATAGAGATGGGGTCCTGGCCGGCAAACGGCTCATCGTACATGATTAAATCCGGGTCCAGCGCGATGGCCCGGGCCAGCGCCGCCCGCCGCGCCATGCCGCCAGAGAGCTCGCTGGGCATCATACGGCTGGCACCGCGCAGGCCCACAGCCTGCAACTTAAGCTTGACGATGGTATCAATGATGTCCTTGTCCAGCCGGGTATGTTCCTTGAGCGGAAACGCCACATTGTCGTGCACTGTCATATCCGTGAACAACGCGCCGCTTTGAAACAGCATGCTCATGCGCCGCCGGGTCTGATACAACTCACTGCGGCTCATGGCCACAATCGAGTCGCCGTCAAAACGGATATCGCCGGCATCTGGTTGCAGCTGCCCGCCAATCAATTTCAGCAGAGTGGTTTTACCAATCCCGCTGGGCCCCATCACCGCGGTAATTTTACCCCGGGGCACATGCAACGAAATATCGTCGTAAATAACCCGCTCGCCACGGCGAAAGGTCAAGTTGTCTATGTCGACTAAATTATCCATACCAACGCTTTAAAAATCCTTACTGTATAGGTGCGACCACCCGATTGCGTGGTGCGACTTTGTCTGCCCAGTCGCCACAAAGTTTACTGACCAGTGTAATTAGGTTCATTGTACGATGATTTCAACAGCGCGACCAAAAGGATTTAGTTACAAGTTATGTTCTAAAAAGCCGAATGGCATTCTTGTTCAAACCAACCATCCGGTGGTTTACCTGGCTCAAAGCAAGTGTCGGGCCAGGTGCCTGCATATGAAGATTTAAGACCGTTCTTCCACCGTCAGCTATTCACCTTGCCGACCAATTGATCAATTTGCACGACCAACCGCCACTATATCTGTCCCCCGGTGTTGCCTGAGCCACACACATTGTGGCCCTGTCACTGGACACCCACCTTCCTCACTGGACACCCACCTTCCTCACTGGACACCCACCTCCTTCGCTGGACACCCACCTCCTTCACTGGACACCCCCCCCCTTCACTGGACACCCACCCCCTTCACTGGACACCCACCTTCCTCACTGGACACCCATCTCAAATAAATGCGCCGGGCGATAAGCCCAGGCAGCGGGATTTGTTGCGATAGCCATAGGCAAAAGCTGTTGATTCTGCGACAATCGCTGCAAACTCATCATCATAGAATTCAGCGTGCTGTTACAGGTTTTCATATTCATTATCGGACTGGTGATTCTTAGCTGGGCGGCGGATCGTTTTGTGTACGGTGCTTCAGCCCTGGCGAAAAACATTGGCATCTCGCCGATGATGATCGGCCTGACCATTGTGGCCATGGGCTCATCGGCGCCAGAAATTGTGGTATCACTGATTGCCTCAGTGAACGGCTCTCCAGATACCGCTGTGGGTAATGCGCTGGGTTCAAATATCACCAACATTGGTCTGGTGCTGGCCATCACTGTGTTAGTCAAACCGTTAGTGGTCTCTTCCACCACCTTAAAACGCGAAATGCCGGCTTTGCTGCTCATCACCCTTCTGGCCATGGGCTTTTTGTACAATGGCAAGCTGGCTCACATTGAAGGCCTGATTTTGTTTGGGCTGTTTATCTTTGTCCTGGCCGGCATGGCCTGGTTATCGCTGCAGGTGGATAAAGAAGACCCACTGATGGCCGAAACCGCTGATGAGATCCCCTCTGGGGTCAACACTGGCACTGCGGTGATGTGGATCGGCATCGGCCTGGTGTTGTTACCTTTAAGTGCTAATTATATTGTCGATTCGGCGGTTTTTATCGCTCGCTACTTTGGCATCAGTGACCTGGTCATCGGCCTGACCATCATTGCGCTGGGAACCAGCCTGCCAGAGTTAGCTGCCAGTATTGCCGGGGTGATGAAAGGTGAAGATGATCTGGCCCTGGGCAATATCATTGGCTCAAACATTTTCAACCTGCTAGCGGTATTAAGTATGCCTGGCCTGATCGCGCCCGGTCCGGTTGACCCGGATGTGTATAACCGCGATATGTTTGTGATGGCCGGACTCACCGGCATGCTGTTTTTCTTTAGTTTTAGCATTATCGGCAAAAAACAAATCGGCCGGCTCGAAGGCAGCTTACTGCTCGCGGCCTTTTTGGGCTACCAGTATTGGCTATTTGGGTAACAGGGTATGCACGATTCATTTTTAGCGTCAGCCCGGCGCGTGATTGACATAGAAACCGATGCCATCACGGCATTGCACGAACGCTTAGACAGTCACTTCGTCAGTGCCTGTCGCCTGTTAATGGGCTGTCAGGGCAAGGTGGTGGTCAGCGGCATGGGCAAGTCGGGCCATATTGGCCACAAAATCGCTGCGACCCTGGCCAGCACTGGCACACCGGCGTTTTTTATGCACCCGGGAGAGGCTAACCATGGCGACCTCGGCATGCTGGGTAAAGACGATGTTCTGCTGGCCATTTCAAATTCCGGTGAAACCAGTGAACTATTAAACCTGCTACCAGTGGTTAAGCGCCTGGGGGTGCCGGTCATCGCCATGACTAACAGCCAGGCCAGCAGTTTAGGCCAGCATGCCGATGTGGTATTAAATATTCAGGTGGCCCAGGAAGCCTGCCCGCTGAATCTGGCTCCCACCGCCAGCACCACCGCCACGCTGGTGCTCGGCGATGCCCTGGCCATCGCACTGCTGGATGCCCGTGGCTTTACGTCTAACGATTTTGCCCTATCCCATCCAGGCGGCAGCCTTGGCCGTAAGCTATTATTGAAAGTCGAAGATTTGATGCTGCAGGGGCAGGCCTTGCCACTGGTTGACGCAAACGCCACGGTCAGTGCCGCCTTGCTGGAGATTTCCACCAAAGGCCTGGGCATGACCGGGATCATTGATGACAGTGGCATCCTGGCCGGAGTCTTTACCGATGGCGATTTACGCCGGGTGCTGGATGCCCGGGTCGATATTCATCAAACGCCAATCAGCCAGGTGATGACCCGGGGCGGCAAAACTGTCGATGCGGCAATACTAGCGGTGGAAGCCCTGAATCTGATGGAAACACATAAAATTACAGCCCTGATGGTGGTCGATGCCAAGCGTCGTCCGGTGGGCGCCTTTAACATGCACATGCTTTTAAAAGCCGGAGTTTTATAATGTCACGTGTAGTCACTCATTACGGCATGATTGATGAGCAAACCTTTGATCGCTTGCGCCGCCTGCAATTGCTGGTGTGTGATGTGGATGGGGTGTTTTCTGATGGCCGCATTTATCTGGGCAATGATGGCGAAGAACTTAAGGCTTTTCATACCCGCGATGGCTTTGGGGTCAAAGCGCTGATAAATAGTGGCACAAAGGTTGCTGTTATCACCGGGCGCTCTTCTAATATCGTGAGTCAGCGCATGCAGGCTCTGGGCGTTCAGCACATAGTGCAGGGCGCCGAAGATAAGGCCAGTGCCCTGTCGGCGCTGCTGGATGAGTTGGATTTAAGTCCGTCAGAGGTCGCCGCCATTGGTGATGATGTGCCGGATTTAGGCATGTATTCGTTTGCCGACACTAAGGTGGCGGTCAAAGATGCACACCCCCGGGTGGCCGCTGCAGCCAACTGGGTACTGACCAAGCCGGGTGGCTTTGGCGCAGTACGCGAATTGTGTGATGTGATCTTACAGGCAAAAGGTGAAGACCATCATACCCGCGGTGCCAGTGTATGAGCCGTTTAGGCTTAACCATTGCGGCGCTGTTTACGCTGGTGCTGCTGGTGTATTTGCCGGTGTGGTTGGCCGAACCGCCAGGGTTACCGGACGGGGCCACCAGTGACGCGCTAAAGCCGGCGTACACAGCCAAAAATCTGACCACCACCTTGTATGATGCGCAGGGCAAACTTAATCACAGGGTTTTTGCCACCAGCATGGAACATTATGACCAGCTGGGCTTTGTACTATTTGGCAAACCCCAGTACACCGTCTACATGGACAGCGGCGAAAGCCCATGGCAGGTGACCGCCAAAGAAGGCACGCTATACAACAATAATTTGATTGAGCTGGAAGCCGATGTCATCGTAAAAAGTTTACAGCCAAATGAGTATGTCAGCCGTATAACTACTGATTTTATTAGGATTAATTTAGAAGATAAAACCTTGTCGAGCAATCAGCCGGTGGCAATTCACGGTGTTGAATTCACGGTAAAAAGCAATGGCATCACAGGCGATCTTCGCACCCAGGAATATGAGTTAATTGACCATGTACAAACTGTTTACTCTACTGGCCGCTAGTGCAGTGGCCCTGGCGTTGAGCAGCCCTGCTGCCTATGCCGGCTCCGCCGATTTTCAAAAACCCATTGCGGTGGACGCCCGCACGCAGTCGATGGACGGCAAAAACAAGATCACGCGGTTTAAAGGCAATGTGGTCATTACCCAGGGGTCGCTGACCATCCAGGCCGATGAGGTCGAGGTGAATGCACAGCAGGGACAAGGCCGTGAAATTATGATTGCCCGCGGTAATCCGGCCACCTATTCGCAAACCATGGATGATGGCAGCAAGGTGCAGGCCCAGGCCAATGAACTGCGTTATGAAGTCGATAAGCGCACTATCTCTATGTCAGGCAATGCTCAGATCCGCCAGAACACCAGTATGGTGCAGGGCGACACCATCACCTATGACATGGTTAAAGAGCAATTGCTGGCAACCAGCAGCTCTGATGATAAAGAAAGCCGGGTCAAGACAATCTTTCGTCCCAATGCCGTAAAACAGCTTAGCGATGGGCAAAAAAAGGCTGCTGAGGACAAACAAGACAACTCACAATCGCGCAGTAAAGGTAACTAACAACTATGGCAACATTGACAGCCTCCAATCTGGCCAAGGCATATAAATCCCGCCAGGTGGTGACCGATGTCAGCCTAGCGGTCTCGACCGGTCAAATCGTTGGTCTGCTGGGCCCGAACGGGGCCGGTAAAACCACAACCTTTTACATGATTGTGGGTCTGGTGCCGCTGGATAAAGGCAAAATTGCCATTGATGAGCATGAGCTGACTCACCAGCCGATGCACGAACGCGCTCGCAAGGGTATTGGGTATCTGCCGCAGGAAGCGTCGATTTTTCGCAAACTGACCGTGCTTGAAAATATCATGGCCATTTTGGAAACCCGTAAAGATTTGTCGGCCGACAAACGTGAAGAAGAAGCCGATGCGCTACTTGATGAATTCAATATCAACCATATACGTAATAGTACAGGGATGAGTTTGTCAGGCGGGGAGCGACGCCGGGTAGAGATTGCCCGCGCGCTGGCCGCCGACCCACAGTTTATCTTACTGGATGAACCCTTTGCCGGTGTTGACCCTATATCAGTAAACGACATTAAAAAAATTATTCAGCATTTGCGTGACCGCGGTATCGGTATTTTGATCACTGATCATAATGTGCGCGAAACCCTCGATGTCTGTGAAGAAGCGTATATCGTTAGTCATGGTGAGCTAATTGCCCAGGGCAGTGCTGAACAAGTATTAAGCAACCAGAAAGTACGGGATGTATACCTGGGTGAACAATTCAGGCTATAGTTTAAGCAAACACTGTTGTTAGCCGCATCTGTCACCTTTTTTGTAAACGCGTACCAGAATTTTAAATAAGACGTAGATGAAACCATCTTTACAGCTAAAATTTAGTCAACAGTTAACCATGACGCCGCAATTGCAGCAGGCTATCAAGTTGTTGCAACTGTCGACGTTGGATCTGCAACAGGAAATTCAGGAAGCGCTTGATTCCAATCCGTTACTGGAAGTGGATGAGTCTGGCGATAACGAGGTCAGCGAAAAGAATAACCTCGATAGCGACAGTGACGGGGCCGATGCCACCGCCAGTACGTCAGACAATTTAGACTCTGGCGAAGCGCTGGAAAAAAACGATTTACCTGATGAGTTGCCCATCGACAGCACCTGGGACGAATACTATTCGGCCTCGTCGGCGCCTGCGCCCGGCCCCAGTAATGATGAAGACCAAGTGTTTCAGGGCGAAACCACCGAAAATATTCAGGACCACCTGCTGTGGCAGATGCGTCTGACCCATTTTTCAGACACCGACCGGGCGATTGCCACCGCTATCATCGACTCCATTGACGAGTCGGGTTACCTGACCGTGACTGTTGACGACATTCTACAAAGCGTCAACGATGAAGACATGGAAGAGCTGGTGGAAGCCGATGAGGTGGAATGTGTGCTTAAACGCATTCAGATGTTTGACCCCATTGGCTCTGGCTCACGTACGCCGCAGGAATGTCTGCTGGTGCAATTAAAGCAGTTTGCTCCAGACACCCCATGGGTAGCCGAAGCCACCATGCTACTGCAGGAATATTCGGATTTATTAGGCAGCAAAGATTACCGTACCCTGATGCGCAAGACCCGTTTGAAAGAAGACCAGTTGCGTGAAGCCATGCGGTTGCTGCAAACCCTAAATCCACGCCCGGGTAGCGCGCTGGTGACCAAAGAGCCTGAATATGTCATTCCCGATGTGTCAGTAAGCAAAAAAAATGGGCGCTGGAATGTGGAACTAAACCCGGACAGCCTGCCCAAATTAAGTGTAAATCAGCAATATGCCGCAATGAGCCGGCGCGCGCGTAATAGCAGCGACTCGCAGTTTATTCGTTCGCATATGCAGGAAGCCAAGTGGTTTATCAAAAGCTTAGAATCGCGCAATGAAACCCTTTTGAAAGTGGCCAATTGTATTGTGCAGCAGCAGATGGCGTTTTTTGAGCACGGCCCGGAAATGATGAAGCCAATGGTGCTTAATGATGTGGCCGAGATGGTCGATATGCACGAGTCCACCATTTCACGTGTTACCACGCAAAAATACATGCACACGCCGCGCGGTATTTTTGAGCTGAAGTACTTTTTCTCCAGCCATGTAGCTACAGAATCCGGCGGGGAATGTTCTTCCACTGCGATTCGTGCTTTAATCAAAAAACTGGTGGCCGCTGAGACCCCCAGCAAACCGTTAAGCGACAGCAAAATTGCGACATTGTTGGCCGAGCAAGGCATTAAAGTTGCCCGGCGGACAATTGCAAAATACCGGGAGTCGTTATCGATTCCCCCGTCTAACCAACGCAAGAGCCTTATCTAGCAGTAAAGGCGAGCTTCACAATAAGGAAGACGAAATATGCAAATAAACCTTACTGGTCATCATGTTGAGATCACTGATTCTTTGCGTAACTATGTCGATTCAAAATTTAGTAAGCTGGAACGCCATTTTGACCACATTTCTAATGTGCATGTCATTTTGAATGTTGAAAAATTGACACAAAAAGCTGAAGCTACGGTTCATTTAAGCGGTGCAGAGGTATTTGCATCGTCCGAGAATACGGATATGTATGCCGCCATTGACAGTATGATTGATAAGCTCGACCGCCAGGTTATCAAGCATAAGGAAAAACTGAAAAAACACTAATGTCTGGTATGGATATTCAAACCCTTGTCAGCCTGGACCGCACAAAATGTGCGGTCCAGTGCAATAGTAAGAAACGGATTCTGGAGATCATCAGCGACATCGCTGCCCAGAACAATCCTGAGATCGAGCAAGGTACTGTGCTCTCCAGTTTGCTCAACCGTGAGCGCATGGGTAGCACCGGCATCGGTAATGGTATTGCCCTGCCCCACGGCCGCCTGCCAGGCTTAGACCGCGTTATCGCCATTGTGGTAACCAGTGAGCCAGCCATCGACTTTGATGCCATCGACAATAAGCCGGTGGATATCTTTTTTACCCTGCTGGTTCCTGAAGAACAAACCGAAGGACATCTGCAAACGCTGGCCATGGTGGCCGGTAAACTAAATGATAAAGAAACCGTAAAAGCCATTCGCCGCGCTGCCACCAGTGATGATATAGTCACAGCACTACAATAAATCACAGCATCCTAGTTGCATACGGCAGGGAGACACGCGTTGAAACTTATCATCATCAGTGGCCGTTCTGGTTCAGGTAAATCGGTGGCGCTGCGGGCGCTGGAAGATTTAGGCTATTACTGTGTCGATAATATCCCGGTCAATTTATTGCCTGCGCTGACCCATTCGGTGTCTGAAGAATATGATCAGGTCGCGGTCAGCATTGATGTGCGTAACCTGCCCAAAGATCCCAATGAACTGGTGGAAATCCTCGATTATTTGCCCGAATCCTGGGGCATGACCGTGGTGTATATCGATGCCAGCGACGATATCCTGGTAAAACGGTTTAGTGAAACCCGCCGCTTGCACCCGCTGGCTAAGATGAATAAATCGCTGGCCGATGCTATTCACACCGAACGCGAGCTGCTGGCGCCGATTGCCGAACGCGCTGATTTGTACATTGATACCGACTCGCTGTCTATCCACCAACTGGCCGAACTGATTCGGGAGCGGATCCTGGGCAAAAAAAGCTCGCGGCTGGTAATGGTGTTTGAATCGTTCGGCTTTAAGCATGGTATCCCTAAAGATGCCGACTATGTCTTTGACGCGCGGTTTTTACCTAATCCCCACTGGGAACCGGATCTGAAACATCTGACTGGCCTGGACGGCCCGGTGGAAGTCTTTTTAGGCTCGCAACCCATGGTAACCAAGTTTATCTGGCAAATCCAAAATCTGATCACCACCTGGCTGCCTCACCTAGAACGTAATAATCGCAGTTATGTCACCATTGCCATTGGCTGCACCGGTGGTCAGCACCGTTCAGTGTTTGTGGCTCAGACCCTGGCCAAAACCTTTCGTGATATTCATCCGGATGTACAGATCCGGCATCGGGAGCTGGCAAAACAATGAAAATAGAAAAGCAACTGACCATTGTTAATAAACTGGGCCTCCATGCCCGCGCCGCCACGCAGCTGGTGTCTTTGGCCAATCAGTTTGATGCTCACATCACCCTGGTCAAAAGCGATAAAACCGCCGATGCCAACAGTGTGCTGGGGCTGATGATGCTGGAAAGTCACCAGGGCGAGCAGGTTACCGTGATCAGTGATGGCCCGGATGCCGAAGCAGCCATGCAGGCCATTGAATCATTGATTGCCGGACGGTTTAACGAAGACGAATAAGTTCGGCACACGCCGCCGGCCATAAGCTGGCGCACAGCATCTTTCAGCGACCCTTTTTATTTCGGACCCGACACACTGTGGCAGAAGCACTGGAATCAAAATTTGCACAAAGTCAGCTGCGTACCTTAAACGCAGCGCTTTCGGCCGGGCGCTTTGTGGCGGTACGCAAAATGCTGCACGAGCTGCCACCATCGGATGTGGCTCTGGTACTGGAGTCCAGCCCCACCAAAACCCGTGATGAGCTATGGGAGCTGATTGACGGCGATTTGCACGGCGATATCCTAGAAGAACTCTCCGAAGATGTACGTAACGGCATCATCACCAAGATGGCGCCGGTCAGCGTGGTGGACGCGCTGGAAGAAATGGACACCGATGATCTGGCCGAGACTTTAAGCAGTCTGCCGGATGAAGTGTTGCAGGATATTCTGCAATCCATGGACACCCAGGATCGGCTGCGCGCCGAGCAGGCATTGTCCTACGGTGAGGAAACCGCCGGTTTCATCATGAACACCGACACCATCACGCTGCGTCCGGATGTGACCGTGGATGTGGTGCTACGCTATATCAGGCTCAAAGGGGAACTGCCGGAAAACACCGATACCTTTTATGTGGTCAACCGCACCGACAACCTGGTCGGACTGGTGCCGGTGGCCCGTCTGCTCACCGCCGACCCGGAAGACACCGTATCGGAGGTGATGGATGATGATGCCGAAGCCATCCCGGTGAATATGCCTGATGATGAAGTCGCCAGCCTGTTTGAGCGCTATAACTGGCTTTCTGCGCCGGTGGTGGATGACAAGTACCGCTTAGTGGGCCGGATCACCATCGACGATGTGGTGGATATTATTCGCGAAGACGCCGAACACTCTATGATGAGCATGGCCGGTCTGGATGACGAAGAAGATACCTTTGCCCCGGTGTGGCAGAGTACCCAGCGCCGCTCGGTGTGGCTGGGGGTCAACCTGGTCACTGCACTGATGGCCGCCGCGGTCAGTGATTTATTTGAAGCTACCCTGAGTCAACTGGCCGTGCTGGCCATATTGAACACCATCGTGCCCAGCATGGGTGGCGTGGCCGGTAATCAGACCCTGACCCTGGTGATCCGCGGGATGGCGCTGGGCCATGTGAATCCAAGCAACTCGCGCTGGCTGATCAGTAAGGAGCTGGCTATCGGCTTTTTAAACGGTGTGATCTGGGCAGTGCTGATTGCTTCTGTGATTGCTCTGTGGAAGCAAAACCTGATGTTAGGGGCCATTATTGCCTTTGCCATGATGGTGAACTTACTGGCTGCGGCGCTGGCCGGGGCCACCCTTCCCATCATTATGAAAAAGCTGCGGATAGACCCGGCGCTGGCGGGCAGCGTGATCTTAACTACCATCACTGATGTGGTGGGGATCTTTGCCTTTCTAGGCACCGCCACCTTGTTCCTGATGCCCTAGCCTGGCATTCCCCTTTCCCAGGCGCGAGCCAAAAAAAAAGCTTCCCAGGGGGGAAGCTTTTTTAGTCTACTTGATCACTTTAAGATTTGGCTTGCCTTTTTTCGGCGGGACCGGCGCGTTGTCGGCATCACCCTCACTGGTGTCACCAGAAGGTCGGGTAGCTGGCTCAGACGCCTCAGGCGTGCTGGTAGCCGGCTCTTCGCTGCTAGCTGCGGTAAGCTCTTCGTCTACCGCGAACACCGTACCTGCACCATTTTCACGGGCATAAATGGCCATGATTGCCTGGCACGGCATACGGATCTGCCGGGGCTGGCCGCCAAAACGGGCCTGAAAGGCTAAAAACTCCAGGTCCAACGTAAAGTTGGCACAGGCTGATGGCGATACATTCAGCACTATCTGGCCATCTTTGACAAATTCTTGCGGCACCTCCACCAGAGCATTAGTGGCATCCACCACAATATATGGCGTCATCTGGTTATCCACTATCCAGTCAAAAAAGGCACGCAGCAGATAGGGTTGGTTAGATGTCATAGTACTCATAATGGGTTGTGAATTTCGCGTTCCTGATCCGTCAGCGACGCTTTAAATGAGCCGCGCGAGAAAATGCGGGTCATATACGCGTTAATTTCCTTGGCACCAGCGCCTTTTAATTCAATACCCAACGCCGGCAAACGCCACAGCAGTGGAGCCAGATAGCAATCCACCAGGCTGAATTCTTCATTCATAAAATACGGCATTTCTGAGAACACCGGGGCCAGCGACAGCAGGGCTTCGCGCAGTTCGTTTCGCGCAGCTTCCACATCACCTTCGCCACGGAAAATCTTGGCAGCCAATGAATACCAGTCATGCTCGATACGGTGCATCATCAAACGAGATTGCCCGCGCGATACCGGATAAACCGGCATCAATGGAGGATGCGGGAAGCGCTCGTCCAGGTACTCCATGATGATATGCGACTTGTATAGGACCAGTTCGCGGTCAACAAGGGTAGGAACCGTGCCGTACGGGTTCAGATCTAACAGGTCTTCTGGCAGGTTGCTTGGGTCGGTATAACTGATTTCTACACCCACGCCTTTTTCGGCCAGCACAATACGTACCTGGTGACTATAAATATCAATACTGTCTGAGAACAACGTCATAATAGAGCGTTTATTCGCGGCTACGGCCATTAAATTTCCTCCGTCGAGAGACTGTCACACCGCCGGGAAAAAAGCAGTGCGCCTTAAGCTGAAAAAGGGGGCCCATAGCCCCCTAACGCATTATACAGAATTTCGTGCGATTAGTGTACTTCTCGCCAGTAATCTTTTTTCAGAAGAAAAACAAATACAAACAGCACCAGAATAAATACCAGCACCCATTTGCCAATTTGTTCAGACTGTAACCGGAAGGGCTCACCGGTGTATTCCAAAAAGTTGACCAGATCCCCCACCGCCTGGTCGTACTCATCGGCAGATAATTCACCGTCGCCGTCCGAGCGGATCCCCACATACCGTTCTACCATCTCGCCGTCCACCATCACCTCTTCATAGGTTTCCCGCGGAGTGCCTTGCAAGGCCTGCAAGGCATGCGGCATCCCCACTTCCGGGAATACCTTATTGTTGACGCCAAACGGCCGGCTTTCATCGACATAAAATGTCCGCAAGTAGGTGTACAACCAGTCGGTACCACGCACCCGTGCCACCAAAGTCAAATCCGGAGGGGGCGCACCAAACCAGGTGCCGGCGGCTTCTTCAGGCATAGCCCGTTGCATGTAATCGGTGACCTTATCACCAGTGAATTGCAGATACTCTTCGCCCAGCTCTTCTGGAATACGCAAGTCGTTAAAGGTGCGCGCGTAGCGCTGATATTGCATGGAGTGGCAGCCAGAACAATAGTTCATAAAGATCTTGGCACCGCGCTGCAATGAGGCTTTGTCGGTCAGGTCAATGGGTGCCTCATCCAGCGGCACCTGGCTGCTGGCCGCCAGCGCGGCCAACGGCATACACAGCAAACTTACCAGGGCAATCAATTGCTTCATTTAGGGATCCTCGCAGGCACAGGCTTGGTGTTTTCATTTTTGCTGTACAAAAACAGCGCGACAAAAAAGCCAAAATACATCACAGTGGCGATTTGCGAGGCAATGATTTTCCACGGCTCCTGCGGCGTACCGCCCAGGTACCCCAAGAAAATAAAGACCGCTGCAAACACCAGCAAATTGACTTTGTGCAGGCCGCAGCGATAACGCCAGGATTTCACATTGCCGCGGTCAATCCAGGGCATGGCAAACAGCGCGCCAATAGCTCCAAACATCGCCAGTACCCCAAACAGTTTATCCGGCACCGCTTTTAAGATGGCGTAGAAGGGCGTGAAATACCACACCGGGAAGATATGTTCAGGCGTCTTTAACGGGTTAGCGATTTCAAAGTTTGGATGCTCCAAAAATTTACCGCCTACTTCGGGGGTAAAAAACATGATGTAGCAGAACAACGCCAGGAATACACAAAATGCCACCAGATCCTTAAGCACAATGTGGGGGAAAAACGGCACTACATCATCGGCAATATCGTATTTACTGGTGTAATACTCATGGATTTTATACGGCGTCTTTTCACTCTCACTCAATGAGCCTTTTTTGTGCTTGATGGCCACACCATCAGGGTTGTTCGAGCCCACTTCATGCAACGCCACAATGTGCAAAAACACTAAGATGACAATCACCAGTGGCAGTGCTATCACATGTAATGCAAAAAAGCGGTTCAGGGTCGCCCCGGAGATCACATAATCCCCCTGAAGCCAAATCACCAGATCCGGGCCAATAACCGGAATAGCGCTAAACAGTGACACAATTACCTGAGCGCCCCAGTAGGACATCTGACCCCATGGCAGCACATAGCCCATAAAGGCTTCGGCCATCAGTGACAGATAGATAAACATTCCAAAGACCCACAACAGTTCGCGGGGTTTTTGGTATGAGCCATAGATCATGGCCCGGAACATATGCAAATACACCACAATGAAGAACGCAGAAGCGCCGGTACTGTGCATATAGCGAATGACCCAGCCGTAGTCGACTTCGCGCATGATGTATTCCACCGAGGCAAACGCGCCTTCTGCGGTGGGCACATAATTCATGGTCAGCCATATGCCGGTGATGATTTGATTGACCAGTACGATAGTGGCCAAAAAACCAAAAACATACCAAAAATTCATATTTTTGGGTGCGGGATATTGGATGGCGTGCATGTTGGCCACCCGCATCAACGGAATGCGCGCCTCTATCCAGGACATGAACTTACCCATTATGCCTCCTGCTCGGTGGACCCAATGAGCACGGTGGTGTCATTGATGTATTGGTAAGGAGGCACCACCAGGTTCAGAGGTGCCGGCACACTTTGGAATACCCGCCCGGCCATATCGAATTTTGAACCATGGCAGGGGCAGAAAAAGCCATTGGGCACGCCCTGAACAATTTTGTCAAAGGCGCCATTTTTCAGGTACTGCGGTGAGCAACCCAGGTGAGTACAGATCCCCACCAGGATGAGGTATTCTTCTTTTAATGAGCGATAAAAATTTTGCGCAAAGGCCGGCTGCTGCTCGGCTTCTGAGTTGGGATCTTTAAGCTGGCTTTCATGCGCCGATAAGGCTTCGATGACTTCGGGTGGCCGGCGTACAATCCACACCGGTTTGCTGCGCCACATTACCCGGATAAGCTGACCCGGCTCAATGGCACTGATATCCACTTCTACATCGGCCCCGGCTGCTTTGGCTTTGGCACTAGGATTCCAGGACGCTATAAAGGGCACTGCCGCCCCAATGACCCCAACCCCACCAATTACGGAGGTGGCCACAGTCAGAAAACGACGTCGGGTTGAGTCGCCCGATCCTTTCTCAGGCCCAGACTCTTGCGCATCTACAGGTACATCGCTCATCCACATTGTCTCCAGGTTAGGAATGTTGTGGCTACGATGTCAGATGCTCCTGACGCCTCATACAGGCCACAACAGCCAGTCTTTAACGCAACTGCAGAACGTTACCGACTTGTAAGAATATTTTTATAATATGTTATTTTTCGTACAAAATCATACGGGAAAAGCCTTTCTGTTTACAAGGACTTCCTGCGTCAATCTGGTAAAAATTTAACCAACAGTAAAAGCGAGATGGTGGCGGCGAGGGGTACAGGTAGGATAGAGCCAGGCTGGCGACTGACTGTCAGGCATAAAAAAACCCGGCAGGAGCCGGGTTTTTTGCCACAGTAAAAAAGCGAAAATTAACGCTTTGAGAACTGAGGACGTTTACGTGCTTTATGCAGACCAACTTTCTTACGTTCAACGCGACGGTCGTCACGAGTAACAAAGCCAGCTTTACGCAGCGGAGAACGCAACGCTTCATCGTACTCCATCAGAGCACGAGTCAGACCGTGGCGGATTGCGCCTGCCTGACCGTTTGAACCACCACCGGCTACAGTGATGTAAACGTCAAACTTTTCAGTCATTTCTACCAGTTCAAGCGGCTGACGAACAACCATGCACTCGGTTTCACGACCAAAGTACTCATCCAGAGCACGTTTGTTTACCGTGATGTTACCTGTACCTGGACGCAGGAACACTCGAGCAGTAGAACTTTTGCGGCGGCCAGTGCCGTAGTATTGAGTATCTGCCATATCAAATGCTCCTTAGATGTCCAAAACTTGTGGTTGCTGAGCTGCGTGAGCGTGTTCGCCACCAGCATAAACTTTCATTTTACGGAACATTGCGCGGCCCAGAGGACCTTTTGGCAGCATTCCTTTAACTGCTTTCTCAAGCACCATCTCTGGCTTGTGAGCAATCAGCTTTTCAAAGTTTGTTTCTTTCAGACCACCTGGGTAACCAGTGTGAGAATAATACATCTTGCCTTTTGCTTTGTTGCCGGTAACAGCAACTTTTTCAGCATTGATAACAATGATGTAATCACCAGTGTCAACGTGAGGCGTGTACTCTGGCTTATGCTTACCGCGCAGACGGCGCGCAATTTCAGAAGCCAGACGGCCTAATGTTTTGTCTGTGGCGTCAACCACGAACCAGTCACGTTGTACCGTTTCTGGTTTAGCAACAAAAGTTTTCATTTAAATTCACCCGAAAAAAATCGTCGTTACTGATCCCAACGACTGTTGGCATCACCATTAAATCAATTCCCGGCCCCTTCGAGCCAATCGATTCTTCCACCTTCCCAAAGGTGGGTGTAACTGGGCAGGGCGCGAATTATACAGATTTTGGGCAAAAAGCGAACCCCCAAGAATCAAAAATTTACGCTTGTAAAGCAAAAAATCTGCGCTACCTTTAGCCTTATCGGACTTAGCAAGCGTGACAGTATGCGCAACAACGGATTTTGGCAGGCCAGGCAGCGATTCTGGTGCTCACTGCTGGCAGGTGGCTGGCTTATGGTTGTGGCTGTTTTTTGCCAGGCGCAGCCCGTCTCATACACCCAGTCATTTTCCGGCCAGTTTTATGGCCGCTATCAACAAACCGTGCTTGCCTCGGCGCTGGCCATTACCGAAGCCGAATATGGCCCGGCCCGCCTGCAGCCTCACCCGGTGCCCATGACTCAAAGCCGCCAGATTCAGGTGGTCGCCAGCGGCGATGCCGATGTGATGTGGACCGTGACCAGCGATACGCTAGAACAAACCTTGTTACCCGTGCGCTTTCCCCTATTGCAAGGATTGAGCGGCGAGCGCGTATTTGCCATTGTGGCGCCCCGCCAGCAAGCTTTTCCAGCTGATTTGACGCTGGCGCAGTTAAAACAACTTACGGCGGTTCAGGGCAGTGATTGGCCGGATCTCGCCATCATGCGACAAAATGGTTTTACCGTGACCGGTGCAGACTGGAGTGATTGGTACACCACCATGTATCGCTCGCTCTCCCGCCAGCTGGTGGATTATTTCCCGCGCAATGTGATTGAGGTGCACCGTGATCTGGCGCAGCAGCCCAACCGCCACCTGGTGATTGAACAACATCACCGGCTTAGCTACCCCAGTTATGAATACTTTTTTGTCTCCCCCCTGCGTCCCAAGCTACAGCAACGGCTTGAGCTGGGCCTGCACCGATTATTGGAAAGTGGCCAGTTGGGGCACCTGTTTGCTGCCTACCCGGAGCACCAGCAAGCTATGATACTGATCAATCAGCCGCGGGTGGTGCATCTGCTAACCAACCCAGGATTGAGCTACCGCGTTGCCGAGCCGCGCTGGAGTCAGCAACCAGAGCAGTTTCGTCAGTCGCTTAAGGCGCTGCCTTTTCCGTCGCTTTGACCTGTTGCCATAAAGCTTCCAGCTCATCCAACTCAAGCTCGCCTAAGTGCTGCCCGGCTAATTCCTCGATACCTTGAAACCGTTGACGAAATTTAACACTGGCCTGGCGCAATGCTGTGTCGGCATCCACCTGACAGTGCCGGGCCAGATTGACCAGCGCAAACAGCGCATCGCCAATTTCTTCACTGATCCGCGCTGGATCCGGGCGGATGTGGTCAAGCTCGGCACTGATCTCGTCCACTTCTTCGCGTACTTTATCCAGCACCGGCGCCACCTCGGGCCAGTCAAAGCCTACCTCGGCGCAGCGCTGCTGCAGATGCTGGGCGTACAGCAGGGCTGGCAGGCCATCGCTGACCCCATCAAAAACGCTATTGCCGGCACGCTGCTCTGCTTGCTCTTGGGCTTTAATAAATTGCCATTGCGCGCGCGGATCTTCAGCAGCCAGCGGCGGATCGGCAAACAGATGCGGATGACGCCGTTCCAGTTTATCGGCAATGGTGCCGGCCACCGCATAAAAATCAAACTCGCCGCGTTCCTGGGCAATCTGGCAATAAAACACCACCTGAAACAATAAATCGCCCAGCTCATCACGCACCGCCGCAGGCTCTTGTTCTGCGATGGCGGTGGCCACCTCATAGGCTTCTTCGATGGTATAGCGGGTTAGCGATTGCATGGTCTGGCGTTTATCCCACGCGCAGCCATGTAGCGGGTCGCGCAATCTGGCCATGATCTGTAACAGGCGGGTCAGATTGTCTGTGTGGTCAGTGGGCTTTGCGTTTGACATCCACCACTCCGTTTAACTGCTGAAGTCGCGTGATCAGCCGGTTGAGGATGGTCAGTTCACTGACCTCCACCGCAATCTCGATACTGGCTGTACGCCGCGGCTTATCGGTGCTGCTGTTCAGCCCTAGCAGCGCCACATTTTCGTTGGCCAGCACGGTGGTCACATCGCGCACCAGGCCATCGCGGTCACTGCAATACACCAATAACTCGGCTTCAAAGCCCACCGACAAGGCATCCGCCCAGTTAACTTCAATGAGCCGCTCCGGATGGGTTTCGCTTAGGTGCTGACACTGTTCACAGCTGGTTTTGTGCACGCTCACACCACGGCCCTGCGTGATATACCCAATGATGGCATCTCCGGGTACTGGTTTACAGCAATTGGCCAGCTGGCTCATCAGATGGCCCACTCCTTCGACCACCACCGTATCGCTCTTACCCTTGGCACCCGGCGCTTTGCGGGTTTTGAGTTTAGGACTGATCTCGGGCTCGGGGGTCGGCGGTGCCAGTTGCTGTTGCAGATAATGCACCACTGACATCACCCGCACATCACCGGCCCCGATGGCAGCATACAGATCATCCACCTGGTGCAGATTAAACTTGTCCGGTGCCTGTTGTACCATTTTAAGCGGAATGCCCGCGCGTTGTAGTTCACGTTCCAGCAGCTCTTTGCCGGCTTGCTGATTTTTTTCTTTATCCTGTTTTTTGAAAAACGAATGGATGGTGGCCCGCGCCCGCGATGAATGCACATAACCTAAGCCTGGATGCATCCAGTCGCGGCTGGGGTTAAGCGCTTTGCCGGTATGCACTTCCACCTGATCACCACTTTGCAGTTGATAGGTGAACGGCACAATGCGCCCGTTGACTTTGGCCCCGATACAGCGGTGCCCCACATTGGAGTGAATATAGTAGGCAAAATCCAGCGGGGTGGCGCCCTGCGGCAAATCAATCACATCCCCTTTGGGAGTAAACACATAGACCCGGTCATCAAACACCTGGCTGCGTAACTCTTCCACCAGGTCGCCAGACTCGGCCACCTCTTCCTGCCATTGCAGAATTTTGCGCAGCCAGTTGATGCGATCTTCCGATCCAGAGCCTTTACCGCTGCCCCCTTCTTTGTATTTCCAGTGGGCGGCTACCCCCAGCTCGGCATCCTGATGCATTTGCTGGGTGCGGATTTGGATCTCCACCGCCTTGCCGCCGGGACCGACAATCACCGTATGGATAGACTGGTAGCCATTGGCTTTGGGCGTGGCAATATAATCGTCGAATTCATTGGGAATATGTTTGAACTGGGCATGCACCACGCCCAGTGCGGCATAACAATCCTGCAACCGCTCGGCGATGATGCGCACCGCCCGAATATCGAATAACTGTTCAAAGGTCAGATGCTTTTTGTGCATCTTTTTCCAGATGGAATAGATGTGCTTGGGCCGCCCGTAGACCTCGGCTTTGATTTGCTGCGCGTCCACCAGCCCCTGCAATTCCTGCACAATATCATCGATATACTGGGCGCGCTCTTTGCGCTTGCCATCCAGCTGACGGGCAATCTGCTTGTAGGTCACCGGATGCAGATAACGAAAGGCCAAATCCTCCAGCTCCCATTTAAGCTGGCCGATGCCCAGCCGATTGGCCAGCGGCGCATAGATGGTGGCACACTCGCGGGCCACCATGACGCGGGTTTCCTCATCGGCTTTTTTGACCTGCTGCAGCGCACAGATGCGCTCGGCCATCTTGATCACCACCGCCCGCACATCTTCCACCATGGCCAGCAGCATGCGCCGGATACTGTCGATATGCTGCTCGTCGGGCACCTGCTTGAGGCCGGAGCGGCGGGCGTGCAGCGCCTTGATGGCATCCATGCGCCGTACGCCCGTCACCAGATGCGCAATATCCGGTGAAAACTGCTGACTGATGTGTTCTTCATCCAGCTGGTGCTGCTCACAGTAGGGTAAGATCAGCGCGGTTTGCAACGTCACATCATCCATATTGAGCTGCGCCAGGATCTCCACCATCTCCTGGCCTACCAGCAAGCGCTCCGGGGCACTGGAAATGGCCCGCAATTTTTGGCAGGTGTCGGTGGATAAGGCCAGGCTGTCAAGCCAGGCTTCGAAGGGCGGGCGGTCCGGTTCGTGAACTTTCCGTGTGGATACCATACTCTTACACTTTTGCTAGTTGCTTACGGCGCATGGGTGAATAATGCCATAACCTCGAGGTGACGCGTATAGGGGAACATCTCAATCAGGCCGATTTTTTTCAATTGATAACCGGCTTTTAATAGCTCGCGGGCATCACGGGTAAAAGTATGGGGGTTGCAGGACACATATAACACCTGAGCCACCGGCACCTTAGCCAGTTGTGCGCACACCTCGGCAGCGCCTTCGCGGGACGGGTCCAGCAGCATTTTATCCGGCCCGCTGGCCAGGGCCTGCGCCACTGCCTGGCTATCGCTTAAGTCCAGATGCTGCCAGTGAATATTGGTGATCCCCTGAGCGGTGGCATGGCGCTGCCCCTTGGCCACCATCGCCGCCACGCCTTCTACAGCATGAACCTGCGCACAGCGCTGCGCCAGCGAAAGACTAAAATTGCCCAGCCCGGCAAACCAGTCAGCAATTTGCTCATCGGCCTGGGGTGCCAGCCAGTCGATAGCCTGAGCAATCATGGCAATATTGACCGGCCCGTTAACCTGAATAAAATCGTCACTGTCGGGTTGTAGCGCTAAGCCTGGCTCGGTCTGACAGAGCACCGGGCCCTGCTCATACACCGTCTGGGCCTGCTTGCCGCTCAGCCGCACATTAACCTGTTCTGTCTGGCCAAACGTATGCAGCGCCTGAATAAAACTGTCGGGCACATCGCGGGTGGCATGCAGCGAGAGCTGACACACTTCATCACCGGCCAGCAAATGAACATGACCCAGATGACGGCTGGCAGACTGCGCCTGTAAAAGCTCGCGCAGCGGGGCCAGCAAGGCTTGTAGGGCCGGCACTAACACCGGGCAGGCCGGCACATCAACGATGGTTTTGGCGCCCTGCTGACGAAAGCCAATGCGTATCGCCTTGGGGTCTCTGGCATCAATGGCCAAACGCGCCGAGCGCCGGTATCCAGGACGGGGCCCGGTTAGTGGTGCTTGCCAGGGTAGCTCAGTCACTCCCCATTGATGCTGCCAGTAATTGTCCATGGCCTGCTGGCGAAGCGTTAAGGCCTGATCGGCATCAATATGTTGCAGCTGACAGCCGCCGCACTTTTCGTACAATGGGCAAAATGGCGCCTGGCGCAACTTGCTGGCAGTCTGCACCTTGCTCAGACGCGCTTTGTGTACCTGCTTTTGCTGCGAGATCAGTACTGCTGAAACGGTTTCGCCGGGCAACGCGCCCTCGACAAACATGATTGGCCGCGCCTGCCGGCTGACCCCGTGGCCCTGTAGATCCAGCTCATCGATAACAATGTCAGAAACAGGTTTTGAGGACGCGGGTTTACGGGTTTTTTTAGCGGGTTTGTAAAAGCTGACCATGGGTAATCTCGGTGACTCTGGGTGGTAAGGCACAACACCCCGGCAAGGGGTTATTGCTCTAAAATAACGGTGGCTACCGCGTAATGTTCTTCGTCCGATAATGACACATGGCAACCGGTGACGCCGCGCTCTTCACACAGTGCCAGTGCGCCGTCATAAAATGTCAGCACCGGCGCACCCTGCGGGGTATTTAACACACTGATGTGCTGCCAGGACACGCCCCGGCCGATACCACTGCCTAATGCTTTGACCGCGGCTTCTTTGGCGGCAAAGCGCTTGGCCAGATAACGCACCGGTTGGGCATGGGTTTCATACACTATCAGCTCAGGCGGGCTTAAGATGCGCCGGGCAAACGCCGCTGTACGCGCCACCGCCTGCTCGATACGGGCAATTTCCACAATATCGGTGCCCATCCCTACGATGGCCATTAGCGGGCAACCTGGCTACCCAGGCGGGCTTCCTGCATCAGGCGGCGCATGTCGGCCACGGCGGTGTGCAAGCCATCAAAGGCGGCGCGAGCAATAATGGCGTGGCCAATATTAAGCTCCACGATTTGTGACAAGGCCGCCACCGGCTTAACATTATGATAATGCAAGCCATGCCCCGCATTGACCTTCAGGCCTGCCTGATGCGCATACTCAATGCCGCTTTTAAGCCGCGCCAGTTCTTCGGCCGCGGCCTGCTCGGTGTTGGCTTCGGCATACTTACCGGTATGAATTTCGATATAGGGCGCACCGCAGGCAAGCGCCGCATCGATTTGTGCTTGTTCGGCATCAATAAACAAACTGACCAGAATGCCGGCATCGGCCAGCCGCTGGCAGGCTTGTTTGATCTGGCTAAGATTTCCTGCTACATCCAGACCACCTTCGGTGGTCAGCTCCTGGCGTTTTTCGGGCACCAGACAACAAAAGGCGGGCTGCACTTTTTCAGCGATAGCCAGCATTTCGTCGGTCACCGCCATTTCCAGGTTAAGCCGGGTATTGATGGTTTGTGCCAGTAAAAACACATCACGATCAATAATATGGCGGCGGTCTTCACGTAAATGCACAGTGATGCCGTCGGCCCCGGCCCGCTCGGCAATATCCGCAGCATGCACCGGATCCGGGTAGCGGGTACCGCGCGCATTGCGCAGCGTGGCAATATGGTCAATATTGACCCCAAGCAGAATCTCATTCATAGGCGTATCCAGCAATATCAGGGTGTACGATAAATGGCGCTAGTGTAGCAAATTAATGCTACTGCCACAGACCTCGGGCGAATAATTCACGACTTTTTAATGGCTTGTTTCCCAACAGAGGGGCCAGAGCCTGGCGTGCCAGCCATTTGGCGGTCTGACGAGCTGCCGGGGTCCAGTCCTGTGCGCACATTTGCTGCAGCGCCTGGCCTGACAATCGGCCTGGCTGGCTGGGATCTGCGGCGCTTACTACGCCCTGCTCGGGCACAAACACATACCAGCGCTCCGCCTCAATCGGCGCGCCGGTGTGGGCATCGGTTAACCAGTCGGGTAGCTGGCCCATCTCATCAAGTAACGCAAACTCAAAGCTGCGTAAGGCAATATCGGCCGGCTCTGAGGTAGCCAGCATCGCCAGCGCCTGCTGGTAACGGTCAAACAAAGCCTCGCTGGCCAGTCCCGGCGGTAATGTGCGATTAACAATTTCATTGACATACAAGCCGCAAAACAGCGCATTGCCCGCCAGGGGCCAGGGTTTGCCGCCACTTTCCAGCTGGGTTAAGGTTTTTAGCTCAGATTTACCGGTAAGTTGCAGGCGTACCGGGCCGAAGGGTTGCAGCAAGCTTTTGCGGTCAGACTTAGCCTGGCGACTGCCGCGCGCCACCGCCGAAATCCGGCCGGTTTGCAGGGTAAAAAAATCCACCAGATAGCTGGTTTCGCGGTAGGCCCGGCGGTGCAGCACATAGGCATCCACCCATACAGAAGCGCGCATAATGTCAGGCTCGCTTGATCCGTACCACTTTCATCTGTTCAAACACCACGCCGGCTATTTCCTCTTGCTGGGGATAATAGGTCAGATTGACCCGCGCCCCCACCAGCGGTTTATAGCGGCCGCGACGACGAAAGATAAACGGTACATCATAATCTTGTAGCATCAGGGTGTGGCGCACCCACTCCCCTTCTTCGCGCTGTACATGTGAGACCACTTTGAGGCCCTCACTGTGCACCAGTGCCGGGTGGCGGGCGGTCAGTTTGTCTGCATCACTGGTCATAGGCGGCTATTTCCTGCACCAGTAACTGCACCGACTCAACTCCGCGAAACTGGTTAACATCCAGCTGATATACCAGCTGAACCTGGCGGGTATTGTGATTGGGCCAGGCATTCGGGTCGACATTAAAGGCAATGGCATCCACTTCTTCGCCCGAGTTCAAGCGTAAGGTCAGTTTAAGATGCTGCTGTTTGAGCAGGCGCTGATTAACAATCTCAAACACCCCGTCAAACACTGGTACTTCAAAGCCCTGACCAAACGGCACAGCTTGCTTGAGTAAGCGAGCCACCAATAACGATAACTCGTCTTTACTCAATTCGCCGTCGGTAAGAATGTGCTGCTGCGGGCCAATTGCCGCCAGCTGCTCGGCTACCGCCTGATCAAAGGCAGCCTTAAAATCAGCCAGATTAACCAGCGGCAGCGATAGCCCGGCGGCCATGGCATGCCCGCCAAATTTGCTGATCATACCAGGATGCTGGGTATGAACATGTTCCAGCACATCGCGAATATGAATGCCCTGGATTGAACGGGCCGAGCCTTTGATGGTGTCCTCATCCTGATGGGCAAAGGCGATGGTAGGCCGTTTGTATTTGTCTTTTAAGCGTCCGGCCACAATGCCAATCACGCCCTGGTGAAAGTCAGCTTTATATAACACCAGCCCGGCCGGCAAGCTGTTATCGTCCACCGAGACGGCGGCCAGAGCGGCTTCAGCTTCAGCTTTCATATCGGTTTCAATAGCCCGGCGCTGCTGATTCAGACGATCCAGCTCACTGGCCATATACCGAGCCTGCATGGGGTCGTCACACAATAAGCATTCGATCCCCAGCGCCATATCATCTAAACGGCCGGCAGCATTGAGCCTTGGCCCCACCACAAAGCCTAAATCAGTGGCGGTGATGGCAGCCGGCTGCCGGTTGGCCACCTCTAAAATAGCTTTGATACCCGGGCGGCAGCGCCCGGCCCGGATCCGTTGTAAGCCCTGGTGCACCAAGATCCGGTTATTTTTATCCAGCGGCACCACGTCGGCCACCGTGCCTACCGCGACTATGTCCAGCAGATTGGCCAGGTTGGGCGTACTCAGCCCCTGGTCGCTAAACCAGTTTTGCTGTTGCAACCGGGCGCGAATGGCTAGCATAAGATAAAATGCCACACCCACTCCGGCCAGATTTTTGGAGATAAACTCACAGCCGGGCTGGTTAGGGTTCACGATGGCATCGGCCTCGGGTAAGGTCGGGCCGGGCAAATGGTGGTCGGTAACAATCACGGTCAGGCCACGCGCCTTGGCCCGAGCCACCCCCTCTAAGCAGGCGATGCCATTATCTACGGTGACAATCACCTCGGCGCCTTCATCGCAGGCCACATCTACAATTTCCGGGCTTAAGCCATAGCCAAAATCAAACCGGTTGGGCACCAGGTAGCTCACCTTAGTCAGCCCCATTTGTTTGAGCGCCAGCATGCAGACCGCGGTGCTGGTGGCACCATCGGCATCAAAGTCACCCACAATCACCACCCGCTTACCGGCCACGATGGCTTCACACAACAGCGCTGCCGCTGTGTCAGTGCCCTTGAGCTGACTCACATGGGCCAGCTCGCCGGCGGCTGTTTCCAACTCGTTCAGCGAGGTAACCTGACGGCCCCGGTAAATGCGATCCAATAATGGATGCAATGAGTGGCATAAAGGAGTGGGCGTCAGCTCACGCCGGGCAATAGGCAATCCCATAGTGTTATGACCTTACGACAATCTTAAAAAGTAGAGGGGTATGATAGCGCGAAAACCGTCCATTCGGTAACCTGTCCCGACTGGCGGTTTTCGCTATTTACGCTAAATCTTGTTGGAAACGCTTAGCCTTGCTGGTCCAGGATCTGCGCCAGCACGCCGGCAGGCTGATAGCCGGGAATCAAGGTGCCATCTTCTAAAATAATATTGGGCGTGCCATTGACGCCGATTGACTGGCCAAACTCAAACTGCTGGGCCACTGTGTTGTTGCATTGTTTTTGCGCCACATCATCGCCCTGCTTGGCGCTGGTCAGTGCCTGTTGTGGGTTACTGGCACACCATACCGATACCATGTCCTGGTAGGTGGGTGATGACAAGCCGTTACGCGGGAAGGCAAAATAGCGCACCGTGATGCCTAAAGCATTGAGCTGGTCGATTTCTTTGTGCATTTTACGGCAATAACTACAGGTGATATCGGTAAACACCGAGATTGTGTGCTTTTCATTGTTGGCTTTAAACACAATCGCATCATCGGCAAAATCAGACAAACCGTCCAACCGCATCTCGGCCATGGCTGTTTCAGTGATATTTTTCATGCCCTGTTGCAGGTCAAAAATGCGTGCCTGCATGAAATAGCGGCCATCTTCGCTGACATAAAACAGGCCTTTGTCGGTGGTGACCTGTAATAAACCGGCCACCGGGGCAGCTTTTATCGCTGTGACCTGCATACCCAGTGTGCTTTCTATTTTTTGTTTAAGCGCATCGGTGTCGGCACTCACAAGAGTGCTGAACAACAGGCTGGCGGCAACTATCAGTTGTAAAATTGGCTTGACCACAATGTCTCCTTTTAAGGGGTGTACTGTACAGACCGGACCGGCTGGCTGCATCTTTCACCGCATTATCCTACCACAGCTGCAGCACTTAGGCAGGCACTAGCCACGCGGATGATGGGTATGGATGAGGGTTTGCAAGCGCTCGGTGGCCACATGGGTGTAAATTTGCGTGGTAGACAAATCGCTATGCCCCAGCAGCATCTGCACCACGCGCAAATCCGCGCCGTTATTAAGTAAATGGGTGGCAAAAGCATGGCGCAATGTGTGCGGCGACAAATGCTGCTCAATACCGGCGCGCACTGCATAGTGCTTGATACGGTGCCAAAAAGTCTGGCGGGTCATCTGGCGGCCGCGCTTACTTAAAAACACCACATCGCTGGTCGCCTGGCTCAAGGCCGGGCGGGCGCGGCGCAGGTAGCTGTCAAGCCAGTCCATGGCGTCTTCGCCCAGCGGCACCAGACGCTCTTTGTTGCCCTTGCCGGTGACCCGAACCACGCCTTGCACCAGGCTAACCTGATTCATCTGCAGGCTAATCAGTTCGGTCACTCGCAAGCCGGTAGCATACAGCACTTCAAGCATACAGCGGTCGCGATGTTCGATAGGATCGTCAGGATCCGGGGCCTGTAACAGGGCGTCTACCTGGTCTTCACTCAATGAAGCAGGCAGATGCTGTGCGGCTTTAGGATTACTCAGGCCGGACACCGGGTTGTCCGGGCGTTGATGGCTGGCAATCAAAAAATTGTAAAAGGCGCGCATGGCGCTCATGCACCGCTGGGTACTGCGGGTCGACAATCCGGCTTCGTGGCGGTGCCACAGATAATCCTGAATATGTTCAGTGCCCAGAACACTGATATCGGCAAGCTGCTGAGACTGGGCAAACCCGGCCAGCTTGGTCAGGTCGGTGCGATAACTTTGCTGGGTATGCTCGCTCAGCCCTTTTTCCAGCCATAGCATCTGGATAAATGCATCAATATGCTGCTGGCTGGCCTCGCTTAGGCGCTGCGTGGTCAAAATTTGCGTCGCTCTTTGATCAGCTCATAAGCCGCCTGGATGTCCTGGGTTTTATTTTTGGCCATTTCCAAAGCCTGCTTAGGCAGCCCTTTGGCGGCCAGCTTATCCGGATGATGCTCGCCCATGCGCTTGCGATAGGCGCGCTTGATGGTTTTTTCATCATCCTGGGCGCTCACCCCTAAAATTTTATAGGCATCTTCCAGGGATTGGCTGTCAGAATAGCCGCTGCGCTGCTGGCCACCGGCAGCGCCGGCACGGCCCCGAAAGCGGCGTTCGGCATCGTAGGCCGACAACAAATAGTCCAGATCGGTGCGCCGAAAGCCCAACGCCCGCGCCACTTTTTCCAGCACCCGGTACTCAGCCTGGCTCACGTTGCCGTCGGCAAACGCAGCCTGAATGAGAATTTCTAAAAACACCTGCAGAATATCGCGTCGACCATGGCAGTGCTCGTACAAGTTTTTCAGTGTGTCCACCACCGGGTAATCCGCTGCTTTGCCTTCGCGAAATGCCTCTTGTGCTTCGCGGCGGGCCTCGCCGTGCAGCTGCATTTCGTCCATCAGCGCACTGGCCAGCGTGATTTCGTGCTCGGTCACCTTGCCATCAGATTTGGCCAGGTGCCCTAACGCAGCAAACAGACTGTGAAAGAAGATCGCCTGCTGCCGCAGCCCTGACTGGTCGGTAAAAAACCGCCCAAAGCCGCCCAGCTTGTTGAAATCCTGGCTGTAGGCGCGGTCAAACAAATGCCCAACAATCAGCCCTAAAATGGCGCCGGGGATCTTGAGAAACATAAACCCAAAAATCAGCCCCAGCAATTTGCCCCAAAACGGCATCCCCTGCTCCCGTTGTTATCGTGCGTACACCGCACCCACTATACCGTAAGACGGTAGATATTGAGATCTTATCGCCGGTTATAAAGGCCCCCGCCGCATCACGCAACAAAAATCTTCCCATCTCATTCTCTGGACACCCATCCCGTTCACTGGACACCCACCTCCATTCACTGGACACCCACCACCATTCACTGGACACCCACCACCATTCACTGGACACCCACCACCATTCACTGGACACCCACCTCCATCCACTGGACACCCACCTCCATCCACTGGACACCCACCTCATTCACTGGACACCCACCTCCATCCACTGGACACCCACCTCCATCCACTGGACACCCACCTCATTCACTGGACACCCACCCCCTACATAGGACACCTACACGGATAGTCACGCTGTGTTCCACGCATCAGTACGCAAAAAAGCCTGCTTGCTGGTGTGCCACCGAGCAAATTTACTCCCCACCGTGCCTGTAGGTTGATGGCGGGTATCCAAGGTGGGTATCCAGTTTTTGTTCGCGCTCATTCGGCCTGTGGCTGCCAGTGTATGAGGTGGGTGTCCAGTTGCTAATCAGGCAATAGCGGCAGGGGCAAGTGGATAGTTAACGCGGCAATTTGCGCAGTTTTTTATGCTCAGCGGTTGGTTATTGCAAAATAAGTGCTTAGAATTGGCCGTTAACTTTGCGTTTTGCCGTAGAAGGCTCAAATGCATCGCATTTCTGAACCGCGTTTTTACTGCCTGGCTTTGCGTCGGGGAGCAAAAACAAACACATTTAGACACAGGCCATCCGTCACCGCATGAAAACATCCTGCGCATCATTGATGTTGATTTCACTAAGCTGGCAGGCTGCCGCGCAATCAACCGCCTCTTCTGATTCTGCAGCTGAGGCTGCAGACTTGCTTTGCCCTGCGTCCCCCGTGCAGTTTTCCTCCGAGCAGCTGATGGCGACAGGCGAGGTAAAAGTCGAAGCGCAACAAACCGAATTTTTGTCGCAGCGCGAGGCCAACTTTACCGGTCAGGTGGATATCACCTCTGATTCGGCCATTATCAGCGCTGACGAAGCGCAGATCCGTAACAACGGCCGCCAGCTGGATGCACGTGGTGATGTGGTGTACCAGGATGACCAGCTGCAGGTGCGCAGCGATGCGGTGAGTGTCGACTCGGTCAACGAGACCCTGGCCATGCAAAATACCGAGTATTTTTTAAATGGCTCCAATGGGCGTGGCACAGCCAATACCATTGATTTATCTGCCGCGCAGGGGCTGACCCTGACCGATGTGCGTTTTACTACCTGCCCGGCCGGCGCCGAGGACTGGTCAATCCAAGCCTCTGAGATTGAGATTTCCCGTGACTCCCTGTGGGGCGAGGCCAAAAACACCCGCTTTTATGTGGGTGATGTCCCGGTGTTTTATTTGCCTTATTTTGCATTTCCGGTCAGTGATCAGCGCCAGACCGGCTTGTTGTTTCCCGAATTTGGCAGTTCCTCCAATGTTGGTCTCGACTACGAGCAGCCGTTTTACTGGAACATGGCCCCTAACTATGACATGACTCTTTCGCCGCGGTGGATGTCGAATCGCGGGGTGCAGCTGAAAACCGAATTTCGCTATTTAAGTGAGCAAGGCTACAGCGTGCTGGATATCGAATACCTGCCCTCTGATAAAGATACTCAGGATGAAGAGGATCGTTATTTTTATCGTATCAAGCACGATGGCGTATTAGGTAAGCACTGGACGGTGGGCGTTGATGTTAATGGCATCAGTGATGATAACTACATTGTGGATCTGGGCACCGATTACTATAACCGCGCTGACACCCACTTATTTCGCACCGTGGGCATGAATTTTTATTCTGACCACCTGACGCTGGATCTGCACATTCGCGATTTTGAGATTATCGGCGAGCGGCCCGACGCCTACCGCGCACTGCCTGAAGCCCGGCTCAAAATCGACCAGCCCGTGGGGTCGCTGTTAACCTTCAAGCTTGACTCTGAGCTGGCATATTTTGATACCATCAACAGCGATGCCCCTACTGCGATGCGTTTTCATGTGGCACCATCGTTGTTGCTACCGTTTGAGCGCCACTGGGGCGAGTTGTCGGCCGAGGCAAAAGTCATGAATACCACCTACCGGCAAGACAATGTCGAAGGCACGCCGCTGGAGGAAAATGTTAACCGGCTGCTTGGCCAGGGCCGGGTCTTCGGGACCTTGTATTTTGAACGTCAGGGTAGCTGGTTTAATGACAACGACCTGATGACACTGGAGCCAAAATTTCAGTACCTGTACACCAGTTATGAAGATCAGAGCAATATCGGCCTGTACGACACCGCCACGTTGCTCACCGACGTGGAAGGGCTGTTTCGTGGCCGCGAATTTATCGGCTTAGATCGCATCAATGACAACAATCAGATCACGCTAGGCGCCACCACTCGCATCATGGATGAAGACAACCGGGAACATTTTGCGGTTAGCCTGGGTCAGATATTCTATCTTGATGATAATCGCATCGTGTCGCCCAATGATGATCGCGACCGCTCAGCCCTGGCGGCAGAGCTGGATTGGCGCATCGACGCACGCTGGTATGTACATTCTGATATTCAAATCACCACCCAGACCGACGAGGTTGAACGTAGCAGTTTGTCGCTGGAGTATCGCCGCGATAACGATAGCCTGGTCCAGCTGACCCACCGCTATGTGCGCGAGCTGAGTGGCGAAACCATTGACCAGATTGGCATATCAGCCAGCTGGCCAATCAACCAACAGTGGCATTGGGTAGGCCGGTCGTATCGCGACCTGGAGCGCCACCGCAGTGTGGAAACCTACTTTGGGCTGGAATATCAGTCATGCTGCTGGGCGGTGCAATTGGTAGCCCAACGCCAGCTAAGCAACCGGTTTGGACTGGATGGCTTACAATCAACCGATGAGTACGATTCTGGTGTAGGATTGCAATTTATCTTCAAAGGCTTAGGCTCGGCAAAATCCAGCCGCCGAATGCTGGAAGATGGTATGTTTGGTTATCGTCAGCCATACAATTTGAATTAATTTTACCGGCTGGCATGATGCAATGCCGGCTTTCTTAACGACAATAAAGAGTAATTATGAAGTTCATTATTCGGGCTATGTGTATTACTGCCCTGCTTACCTGTACAAGCTGGGCGCAGCAAGTTTCACTGGACCGCGTGGCGGTAATTGTTGATCAGGGCGTGATCCTGGAAAGCGAAGTCCAGGCGCTAATTGAAGAAGTGAAGCGCAATGCGCAGGACGAGGACCAGAGTCTTCCGGCCGACCGGGTGTTGCGCACCCAGGCTATTGAACGCCTGATCCTTATAAATCTGCAAATGCAGCGCGCTGAGCGGATGGGGATCCAGGTCAGCGATCCACAGTTAGAGCAAACCGTGGCCAATATTGCGCAGAATCAGGGCGTCTCGGTGGACCAGCTGCGTGAGGAACTGCGCAATCAGGGGATCAGTTATGATGACTACCGCGAAAGCGTCCGCGAGGAGCTGATTGTGGGTGAAGTGCGTCGGGCCAATGTCCGTCGTCGGATCTACATCACTGAGCAGGAAGTGGACTCGCTGGTGAAAGTCATGAACGAGCAAGGCGCTGAACAGGCAGAATATCAGCTAGGCCACATCTTGATCGGCCTGCCTTCAGAACCGGATGAAGAAGCAGTGGAAGAAGCCCGCCAGCGCGCTGGTAAAGTATTGTCTTTGCTGCGTGAAGGTTCGGATTTTGCCCGCATCGCTATCACCTCATCTTCTGGCTCTAATGCGCTGGAAGGCGGTGACATGGGCTGGCTGAACATCAACTCCATGCCTACCCTATTTGCTGAAGCAGTCCAGGAGCATGAAAAAGGCGACCTGATTGGGCCAATCCGCAGTGGCGCCGGCTTTCATATCTTAAAAATCAAAGATACCCGCGGCATTGAAAAAGTCACGGTAGAAGAGGTCAATTCTCGCCATATTCTGATCAAGCCATCGATTATTTTGAGCGAAGAAAAAGCCAAACAACGCCTGGAGAAATTCCGCCAGCAAGTGATTGACGGCGAAGCCGATTTTGCTGAATTGGCCAAAGAGCATTCGGAAGATCCGGGCTCTGCGTTAAGAGGCGGCGAGCTGGGCTGGGCTGACCCGACCATGTATGTGCCGGCATTTCAAAAAGCGCTGGCCAATTTAGAGCCTGGCGAATACAGCCAGCCAATCCGGTCGACCCATGGCTGGCATCTGATTCATTTACTGGATCGCCGGTTTGACGATGCCACCGAAAAACGTAAAGAAGATAAAGCCCAACAGCTTATCTACAGCCGTAAATTCAAGGAAGAGTCAGAAACCTGGCTTCGTGAAATGCGCGATGCCGCATACATCGAAGTGCTGTAGTTTCGGCCACCCAGACTATGACCATGTTGAAAATAGCCATCACGCCCGGCGAACCGTCGGGCATTGGCCCGGATTTGATTATTCAGTTGGCGCAGCAGCAATGGGACGCGCAACTGGTGGTCTTTGCCGATGGCACTATGCTAACCGAACGGGCCAAGCTGTTAGGGCTGCCTCTCACTTTACGCCCGTTTGAGTCAGCTCAGGGCGAGCTGCAGCAGCCCGGTGAACTGTTCATCCGCCAGATTGATACCGATGTGCCGGTCATCGCTGGACAACTGGATAGCGGCAATGGCCAGTATGTGGTCGAAACCCTGCGTCAGGCCTGTGATGCTAATATGCACGAGCAGTTTGATGCGGTGGTGACCGGCCCGGTACATAAAGGCATCATCAATGAAGCCGGTGTCTCATTTTCCGGTCACACCGAGTATTTTGCTTATCAGTCCAATACCATGGATGTGGTGATGCTACTGGCCACTGAAGGGCTCAATGTAGCTCTGGCCACCACCCATATTCCATTAGAATATGTGTCGCGCGCAATCACCGAAGAGCGCCTGCACCGGGTGATTCGGATCATCCACGCCGACTTGCAGCAAAAGTTCGGCATTGCCGAGCCGCATATCTTTGTGTGCGGGCTCAATCCGCATGCCGGCGAGAATGGCCATATTGGAAAAGAAGAGCTGCATACCATCATTCCAGCGCTTGAAGGACTGCGCGCCGAAGGAATTAAGCTGACCGGTCCGCTGCCAGCTGATACAATTTTCCAACCAAAATATCTGGAGCACGCAGATGTGGTACTGGCCATGTACCATGATCAAGGCTTACCGGTATTAAAATTTAAAGGCTTCGGGGCTGCTGTTAACATCACGCTTGGGCTGCCATTTATCCGTACCTCTGTTGACCACGGCACTGCCACCGATTTGGCTGGCACCGGTCAGGCAGATGCCGGCAGCTTCAAAAAAGCGCTCGAAAAAGCCATCGAACTTGCGAACAATCATCTATGAGTAAAACCCATTTAGGCCATACTGCACGTAAGCGGTTTGGCCAAAACTTTTTGCATGATGACTATGTCATTGAGCAAATTGTGAATGCCATTCATCCCCAAAATGGCGAAAATCTGGTTGAAATCGGCCCCGGTTTAGGGGCACTGACTGACCCGGTCTGCGAACGGGTAGAGGCTCTGACCGTAGTGGAATTGGACCGCGATCTGGCCAAGCGCTTACGGCATCATCCATTTCACGGCAGCAAACTTAATATTATCGAGCAGGACGCATTGACCCTGGATTTTGACACAGTCAAAGCCAGCCTGCCTAACGCCGACCAGCCGCTGCGGGTGTTTGGTAACCTGCCTTATAATATTTCCACGCCGCTAATGTTCCACTTATTCGACTATGCACAAAGCATTGCGGATATGCATTTTATGTTGCAAAAAGAAGTGGTGAATCGTCTGGCGGCTGGCCCTGGCTCAAAAAATTATGGCCGGCTGTCGGTGATGGCGCAGTATTATTGCGCGGTGACACCGGTCCTAACCGTGCCGCCTGATGCATTCAAACCGGCACCCAAAGTAGACTCTGCCGTAGTGCGTCTGGTGCCTCATGCGCAGCCGCCGGTGGAGGTGACCTCGGTCAACACCCTGGAGCGGGTCTGCGCGCAGGCATTTAACCAGCGCCGCAAAACCATTCGAAACAGTCTAAAGGACTGTATAGGCGAGGCGGCGCTACAGTCGCTGGGCCTGAACCCGGCAGCGCGGGCGGAAACTCTGTCACTGCAGGATTTTGCGACCATTGCCAATTACATCACTCAGCAAGAGGTTGTGCAGGAGTGAACGATTCAACATTGATTAAAGTGAAAGTGGCCACCCGGCATTTGCCAGAGCATCCGGCAAATCACGATGATAAATACGCATTTGCCTATCAAATCACCATCGAAAATGGCAGCGATGTGCCGGTCCAGTTGATCAGCCGTTACTGGCTGATTACCGACGGCAGTGGCAAAAAGTCTGAAGTTCAGGGCGAAGGTGTGGTTGGTAAACAGCCCACCATCGCACCCGGTCAACATTTCGAATATACCAGCGGCGCGGTCATCGACACCCCGGTGGGCACCATGGAAGGCTATTACCAGATGCAGGCAGAAACCGGTGATATGTTCCGAGTGCCAATTGAGGTATTTCGTTTGGCTGTGCCCAACGTCATTAATTGATGATGACAAACATGCAGGCCCGGCAAACCCTCATCGTGGGCGATATCCAAGGCTGTTATAGCGGGCTACGCGGGCTGTTGGACAAATGTGAATTTGATGCAACGCAGGACCAGTTGCTGTGTGTGGGCGATATTGTCGCTCGCGGCGAAGATTCTTTGGCCACCGTGGATTATCTGATGTCGCTGGGCGAGCGCTTTAGCGCTGTGCTGGGTAACCATGATCTGCATTTACTGGCAGTGATCGAAGGCATTAAACCCGTCAACAAAAAAGACAACCTGGCCAACCTGCTGGCCAGCCCGGCTGCTCCGGCCATCGCCCGCTGGTTGCGGCAGTTTCCGCTGGCCATGCGTATCGACGACCGGCATGTGATGGTCCATGCTGGCTTGTATCCGGGCTGGGGAGCGGAGCAGCTACTGCAGCTTTCTGCTGAGGTCAGCGCCCAGTTACAGGGGCCAGCGTATCAGGATGTGTTAAGCCACATGTATGGCAACGGGCCTTTACACTGGCACGACGATCTTAGCGGCGATGCCAGAATGCGCTTTATCATCAATGCCTGTACCCGGATGCGCTTTGTTACTGACGATTACAAACTGAATCTCAAGGAAAAAGGCACACCGGCCAGTGCCAGCAATAGGCTCAAGCCCTGGTATCTACTATCCAACCCCCAACTGCCCAAGGACCAACATGTGGTATTCGGGCACTGGGCTGCCCTGGAAGGCCGCACTGGACACCCACAGTTTATCGGCCTGGACACCGGCTATGTGTGGGGCAACAAGCTGACCGCCCTGCGTCTGCATACCGGCGAACGCATCAGTTTTCCTTCCTAGCTCTTAGCAATTGCGCAAGAGGTCGGCCGCACTGGACACCCACCTAGCCCCGTATTGACCAGCTATTATGCTCCGCACTGGGCACCCACTTATTTAGCTCTTGGTAGACATCATCTTTCGGCTCATCTTTACCACTTTCTCCTGACGTCGAACGCTCTGCCTGATGAAACAATGTGGGTGTCCAGTAAAGGGATAACCGGTGGCTGTCCAGCCAAGTAGACTGCGAGGCTTGCTGTCGCATCTGCAACTGACTGGCAATATGTGTGAGCTAGCAAATAAAAGAATATAAGACGTTCATAAAGAAGTGGTATGCAAGTGGGTATTTGTAGTGCTTTGTAGGCATTCGACAAAAACTTCAAGTGTAGAAAATATACTTAATGATGGATATTAAATCTTAATCACCAAAGGGATTTCTTTAAAGTTAGCCCTGCCCATGTCGATAACCTCAAGGGAATGGCGAAAACTACTCTTTCTACACGCAAACAGCAAAGATTGTGGTTAAATAGTGGGTGTAATTTACAAGAATTCAGCACTAGCCTAAAAATTCTAACAAAACCTTGTATGCATCAGGAGTCTCGATGAAAATCACGGTGGCCATGCGAATAATCGGTGGGTTTGTTACCATCAGTTTATTACTGGTATTGATCAGTATTTCTTCTTTATACAACCTCAACTCAATTGGCGCAGCCACCGACGAGGTCAACGATGTAGCCATTCCGACCCTGTCGGGAAGCAACACATTAAAAGCCACCTTTTTAAACATGAGCCGGCTGACCTTTGAGTCATACATTGAAGAAAGCCTGGAGGGTCTTAATGAAAAACAGGCCAGTTTCAATGACAGCCGCCAGTTGTTTGAGCAAACTTACAAACGCCTGGTGCCCATTGTCGAGAACGACCCGGCGCTTAAAGCATCATTGGATAAGGTAAAAAGCAGTTACGCCACCTACATCCGCAATGTTGAAAAAATGTATGCCAGCCATCGTCAGTATATGAGCATGCGCAATACCATTGACGAGCGCTTAATGGATGCTGAAGACAATGCTGACGATGCTTCTACCTACTTGCTCGATTTTTCCTATTTACCAGCGGTTGAAACCAATCCGGCATTAAGCGAAGCTGCTAAAATCGGCAGTGAATTGGAGTCTGCACTCCTGTCGATGCTGACCGTGTCTAATGAATATGTCAAAACCCAGACACTGGTGCGGGCGGAAACCTTGGGCAACGAGGTAAGCCTGGTGGTTGACGATGTATCGACCAAGCTATCAGCCATGATGGATGCGGCCAATGGGCAGGATTCCTCAGGCAGTTTAGAAGAAATCAGCGAGATGGTGAGCAATGCGTTAAATGCGATTACCGCTCAGGACGGCGTGGTGCAACTGCATACCGACCGTCTGGCCTACCGTAATGCCGCTGAACAAGCGCTTAACCAGTCTGATAACAATATCTCTGAAGCGATGGTCGAGTTAGAACGTTTGCTGGCGTTGACCAACGAGCGCTCGGCCCAAATTGATGCCCAGGTAAGTGAAAAGGTCAGCAGCGGCAACCTGGTGGTCATTGTCGTGGTGCTGGTTTCACTGCTGATTGCAATAATTATCGGCTACTTCACAGTACGCGCAATCACCCGCCCGCTTAACCGCGTGAACGAACTGCTGCAGGTAGTATCGTCAGGTGATTTGACCCACCGCTTAGATGACTCTGCCCAGGATGAATTTGGCCAACTGGCGCGCAATTGTAATCAACTGATCGCCAGTCTGAAATCATTGATCAATGGTATCAATAACCGGGCTGAACAGCTGGCGGCAGCATCTGAACAGACCTCTACTGTCACCGCACAAACCACCCACTCCATCCAGGATCAAAAATCCCAGATATCTCAGGTTGCTACCGCCACAACCGAGATGCATTCCACCTCACAATTGGTGATGCAAAATGCTGAAGATACTTTAAGCCAGATTCGTCATGCGGACAGTGAAGCCGAAAAAGTGCGTCAAATCTCTTTGGAAAATAAACGCACCATTGAAGTGCTTGCTCGTGATGTACAAGAAGCGGCAGAAGTAATTAATAAATTACATCAGGACAGCGCCAGCATCGGCGGCATTTTGGATGTGATTCGCGGAGTGGCCGACCAGACCAACCTGTTGGCTTTAAACGCGGCGATCGAAGCCGCCCGAGCCGGCGAGCAAGGTCGCGGCTTTGCGGTGGTAGCCGATGAGGTTCGTACGCTGGCCAGCCGCACGCAGGAGTCGACCCAAGAAATTAATGCCATGATCGAAGTGCTGCAAGCTGGCGCGGAGCGCGCGGTGGATGTGATGAATCAGGGTAAAGATCAAACCGCAGTGTGCGTAGAGCAGACCGAATCAGCCACCCGGGCGCTGGATATTATCTCAGAAGCCGTGCGCCAGGCGCATGATGTCAGCTCTCAAATCGAGCAATCGGCCCGCGAGCAAAATACGGTTTCACTGGAGATCAGCGAAAAACTGGAAACCATTGTGGGTATTGCAGAAGAAACCACGGTGGGCGCTCAGCAAACCTCTGAGTCTAGCCACGAAGTGGCACGTTTGGCCGAAGAGCTGCAACAGTCTATTCGTCAGTTTAAAGTCTAATCAGCAACACATAAGTACACGGCGGCCTCCGGGCCGCTTTTTTGTGTTTTTCACCTGCCACTGCTGGTAGTGGACAGCCACACATTATCTGTCTACTAGGCACCCACGGGTAGCGCAAAAACTCGCCTTAGGTACAGCAGCTATTCGGGCCCGCATAGCTCATAGTTTGTGTTTTACGCAAATTGGAGTTTCTCACATGCCCCTACCACGACGCAGCCTGATTGATGTATCTCGCACTCCTTATTATCACTGTGTTTCGCGCTGTGTGCGCCGGGCATTTTTGTGCGGTAAGGATGTTGTGACAGGACGCTCTTACGAGCATAGGCGGCAATGGGTAGAAGAACGGCTGCTGCTGTTGGGTGAAGTGTTTTCAATCCATATTTGTGCGTATGCTGTGATGCATAATCACACCCACCTGGTCCTGCAAATTGATGCCGGCCAGGCGCAGCATTTAAGTAACGAAGAGGTGCTCACACGTTGGCACCGGCTCCATAAAGGAACGGCTTGTGAACGCGACTACAGCAACCCTTCGTTGCATGACCGGTTGAGCCCGGCAGACAAAGAAAGCGTACGCCATGCAGTTGCCGTCTACCGGCGTCGATTGGCAGATATCAGCTGGTTTATGCGCGAACTGAATGAATACATTGCCCGGCAGGCTAATAAAGAAGATGAGTGCACCGGCCGTTTTTGGGAAGGCCGGTATAAGTCGCAAGCATTGCTTGATCATACTGCACTGGCAGCCTGCATGGCGTATGTTGACTCAAACCCTATTCGTGCTGGTATCGCCAAAACATTGCAAGCGTCCCGACACACCAGCATTTACCAGCGGTTGCGACGCACAAATACCGCGCGTGTATTGAGCCAATTTAGTTGTACCGCATCGACAGGTAAGCGCCCCGTACTGCCCTTTTCCTGGCAGGCCTACGCTACGTTGCTAGACACTACGGTCGCAGTGAATCAAGCTGGCACCCACAAACGCAGTCCATCTCTTTGTCAGGCTCCCCCCTGCAGTTCGCCTTTAGACCCGATATGGAATAACCAGGCAAGCACCATTGAAAAACAATTCGGCAACTCAGTCAGTACCACCTTGTTGCGAAAGCGGCTTCATCGCCGGGCGCACACTGCATCTTCTCTGACCGGTTGACATTGGTTCGCTGTATAAAAGATTACATTTACAATAAATGCAAAATACTACTAGACACGGCTGCGCACAAACTATACTATACACACGCTTTAGATATTAAAGCACTTTACTATTACTGCACTGTTTTCTTTATTCTCCTTTTTAAGTTGGTTTTAGATTCATAGCTGCGTTATTAGCTAAGTTCTATCTATTGCTCAATTATTTTTTCACTTATTTAAAAAGGCGACTAACATGTCTGATACAGTAAACGGCACCGTAAAATGGTTTAACGAAGACAAAGGTTTTGGCTTCATCACTCAAGAAAACGGTGGCAAAGACGTATTTGTTCATTTCCGTTCAATCGTATCTGACGGCTTCAAAACCCTGTCAGAAGGTCAATCAGTGACTTTCACTATTGAACAAGGCCAAAAAGGCCCTCAAGCGAGCAACGTAGTTGTAAGCTAACCAACCTTATTGTTGGTCTTATTACGCCAGGCACTGCCTGGCGTTTTTGTATGTGTCTTCCTATCCTCTTCTCTCAATTCGCTTCTCTGCAAAGCTGGCTTTTATTCCCAAAGCCGGGACACCCACAGTTGGTAAAATGCAGTATTGCCCCTCTCCCTCAACTCTTGGTTGACCCGCAGTAATTGCCCCAAGTAACACTCGTAAGGGTTATAAGCACAAGCAGTCCATAGGTGGCTGTCCAACGTTAACGATGGCTGTCTTGTTGCGCCTGCGAGTGGCTGTCCAGGAAATGTGTGGCTGTCCTCACCTGGGCCGGTTAGCTTCAATGCACGGCGGCAATTTGAGCAGCGGCCGCTTTTGGGCTATCCCACCGGTTACCCCGTAATCAGCTTGAATAGCCAACAAGGAGGCCAAGATGAGCAAAGCATATCAAACCAACAGTAAAGTAGAGTGGGAATGGGGCAACGGAAAAGGTCAGGGATATGTGCGAGAGGTGTTTTGGGAAGAAGTCACCCGAACCCTGCAAGGCGAAGAGGTCACCCGTAAGGCGGACGATAACAAGCCGGCTTATTTGATTGAACAAGAGGATGGCGACAAAGTTCTGAAATTACATGATGAACTGAATAAAGCCTGATAGACGGGCAAGCTTACGCTTGCCCGCATTGTCTTACTCAAACAAAGACTGATGCAGGCCGCGCACCACTTCGGTACTGTCGGTTTCGTTTACCAAAAACGACATATTATGCGGGTTGGCGCCAAAGCAGATCATCCGCAAGTTGTAATCGCTCACTGCGGCAAAGATCTTACTGGAGACTCCTTTAGCGCTTTGCATGTGATTGCCCACCACAGTGACCAAATCAAAGCCTTTTTCCACTTTGACATCACAGATGGTTTCCAGCTCGGCAATGGTTTCCCGATTTAAACGCGAGGCTACCGAATTAGCCGGATTATCCAGAGTAAAGGATACCGAGATCTCTGAGGTGGTCACCAGATCCACACTCAAGCGATGTTTGGCAATGATGGCAAATACCTGTTGCAAAAAGCCCTGGGCGTACATCATTTTCGGGGTTTTAACCGTCACCATCACCTGCTCTTTACGCCGCGTGATGGCCCGGTAAGGAGGCTCATGCTCACAATCACGCATGATCCAGGTACCGCCTTTTTCCGGCTCTTTGCTGGAGCCGACAAACACTTTAATGTCCTGGCGCAGCGCTGGCTCCATAGTCGCCGGATGCAGTACTTTGGCACCAAAGGTGGCCATTTCTGCTGCTTCTTCAAAGCTCAGCTCTGGCAGCGGATGAGCATTAGGCGCAATGCGCGGGTCCGTGGTATAGACTCCGGTCACATCGGTCCAGATTTCGCAGACTTCGGCATCCAGGGCTTCAGCTAACAGCGCCGCCGTGAAATCTGAGCCACCACGCCCTAAGGTGGTGGTACGCCCTTGTTCATCGGCGCCAACAAAGCCTTGCGTTACCACCACCGCATTGTCGATCTCCGGGCGTAGCAACAATTCGCTGAGTTCTTTAATAGTCTGTAATTGCGGCGCAGCCTGACCAAACTCGCTGTCTGTGCGCAGCACCTTGCGCACATCAAAGTTCAGGGCCGTTGCCTCGGTTTCATCAAGCACTGCACTAAATAACAGCGAAGACATGCGCTCACCCATCGACAGCAACTGATCTTTTAAGTCATCGCGATGCAAGATTTCGGTGTGAAATGCCAGCTCACGCATTTCATCCAGCAACTCCTGCAGCTTGGATTTAACCACGTCAGCCTGTTGCAGGCGCTCAACAATCGCCATCTCAATCTTAATAACCGCATCGCAAACTGCGTCAATTTGCTCTTGAGTCATAGGGGTAAATGCCAGGCTGACTAAATGATTGGTTACCCCGGCCGACGCACTGACTACCACGATTTTGGTGGCCGGGTTGCCCGCGACGATCCGCGCGCAATTCTGCATCGCATCATAATTGGCTACACTGGTTCCGCCAAACTTGGCGATGGTTAATGCATCAGTCACAATCTTCTCCATCTTCAGTTAAAACTTTGCCTGCAACTTATTGCAGGACTATGTGTACGGTGTCGCCCACCTGAATATCATGCTGGGCAAACCACCCCTGGTTCATCTCCAGCGCATAGGTGACCCGGCGCGAAGCGCCCACAGACGTTAAGTCATGGGGCTCCAGCGGCTTAATATCAGTGATCACGCCGTCTTTGGTAATAAAGGCCACATCCAGCGGCACAAAGGTGTTTTTCATCCACATGCTGGCTTGTTTAGGTGGACTGAAGCGAAACAGCATGCCGCAATCCTCACATAACTGCTTGCGAAACATTAGTCCGCGGGCTCGTTGTTCGAAGGTTTGCGCATACTCTACCTGATAGGCTGTGTCGTTAACGGTCACCGTGGCCTGTTCAAACTCGATGGGCGTAGCGGCGGTAGCCGCCAGACCCAGCAGGCCGAGCAGCCAGCTCAATGTCAGTAGCAATATCCGGTGTTGTTGCGCCTTCATTATTATCCTCGTTGCACTTAAGCCATGTGGCGGGTGTTCAGGCAGTCTACCGTTGCCCTGCCTTTTTATCTAGAGATGTTAATTGCCACGCATAAAAAAAGCCGGGCTGTAAAACAGCCCGGCCTTATCAGTGTGTAATCAGTCCGTTAGCCGTGCTTAGGCAAGGCTTAAGGTAGGAATGATATTGGCCTTGGCATCTTCCTCGGCTTTTTTGAAGCTTTCCATGCGATCGAAGTTCAGGTAGCGATACACATCGGCTGCCATAGAGTCAATCTTACCGGCGTATTCCATGTATTCTTCAGCGGTCGGAATGCGACCGACGATAGCACCAACAGCCGCCAATTCAGCAGACGTCAGGTACACATTGGCGCCATCACCCAAACGGTTGGGGAAGTTACGGGTAGAGGTCGACAATACTGTCGCACCGGCGTCAACCCGTGCCTGGTTACCCATACACAGTGAACAGCCTGGCATTTCGGTGCGTACACCTACCCGGCCGTAAATGTTGTAATAGCCTTCTTCCATCAACTGCGCTTTGTCCATCTTGGTCGGTGGTGAAATCCACAGACGTGTCGGCAGTGTCTTACCGTAGTTGTCCAGCAATTTACCGGCCGCACGGAAGTGACCAATATTGGTCATGCACGAGCCAATGAACACTTCGTCCACTTTGTCGCCGGCCACATCAGACAAGGTTTTGGCATCATCCGGATCATTCGGGCAGCATACGATAGGCTCTTTGATGTCATCCAGATCGATTTCGATGATTTCTTTGTACTCGGCATCTTTATCGGCGCGCATCAGCTCTGGGTTGGCCAGCCACTCTTCCATCTTCTGGGCACGACGCTCCAGCGTACGCGGATCACCGTAGCCTTCGTTGATCATCCAACGCAGCATAGTGATGTTCGAGCGCAGATATTCAGCAATCGACTCTTCTGACAGGTTGATGGTACAACCGGCCGCAGAACGTTCTGCCGAAGCATCTGATAATTCAAACGCCTGTTCTACAGTCAGATCTTCTAAGCCTTCGATTTCAAGAATACGGCCGGAGAACTGGTTAATCTTACCTTTTTTCTCAACTGTCAGCAGGCCTTGCTTGATACCGTACAGTGGGATGGCGTGGACCAGGTCACGCAGGGTGATGCCAGGCTGACGCTTACCTTTAAAGCGCACCAGAATTGATTCTGGCATATCCAGAGGCATTACACCGGTGGCGGCAGCAAAGGCAACCAAACCAGAGCCTGCCGGGAAGGAAATGCCCAGCGGGAAGCGCGTGTGCGAGTCACCACCGGTACCCACGGTGTCTGGCAACAACATACGGTTCAGCCAGCTGTGGATGATACCGTCGCCTGGACGCAGTGACACACCGCCACGGTTCATGATGAAGTCCGGCAGCGTATGCTGGGTTTCAATATCCACAGGCTTTGGATAAGCCGCAGTGTGACAGAAAGACTGCATAGTCAGATCGGCAGTGAAGCCCAGACATGCCAAATCTTTAAGCTCGTCACGGGTCATCGGGCCGGTGGTATCCTGCGAGCCCACGGTGGTCATCTTAGGTTCACAGTACGTGCCAGGGCGGATCCCCTCAACACCACAAGCTTTACCGACCATTTTTTGCGCCAGGGTATAGCCTTTGCCAGTATCCTGCGGCTGCTCTGGCTTTCTGAACAGGTCAGTTGGACCTAAGCCTAATGCTTCACGGGCTTTATCGGTCAGGCCACGGCCAATGATCAGATTGATACGGCCACCGGCACGCACTTCATCCAAAATCACTTTTGATTTGTAGCTGTACTCGGCCAGCACTTCACCGGTTTCATGGTTAGTGATTTTGCCTTCGTACGGGTAGATGTCGATCACATCGCCCATGTTCATTTTTTCTACATCGGCTTCAAAAACCAGTGCACCGGCATCTTCCATGGTATTGAAGAAGATAGGGGCAACCTTGCTGCCGATACAGACACCGCCGCCACGCTTGTTCGGTACGCCAGGCATGTCTTCACCGAAGAACCACAAGACAGAGTTAGTGGCCGATTTGCGTGAAGAACCCGTCCCTACTACATCGCCAACAAAGGCTACCGGGTGGCCCTGGTTTTTGATGGCTTCAATTTGCTTCATTGGGCCTTTAACGCCGTGCTCTTCTGGCTCTAAACCATCACGGGTCATTTTGTAGGCTGCCAGCGCGTGCAGCGGAATGTCTGGACGAGACCAGGCATCAGGCGCAGGTGACAAATCATCGGTATTGGTTTCGCCAGTGACCTTAAACACAGAGTAGGTCATCTTGTCGTCCATCTTATTGCGCGACGTGAACCACTCACCTTCGGCCCAGGACTCAATCACTTCGGTGGCAAACTTGTTACCGGCTTTGTGCTTTTCTTCCACATCATGGAATGCATCAAACATCAGCAGCGTGTGTTTCAGTTCTTTGGCTGCCAGTGGTGCCAGTGACTCATCGTCCAGCAGGTCGATCAGCGTAACGATATTGTAACCGCCGTGCATGTTGCCCAGCAGCTCTACCGCTTTTTCACGATCGATCAGTGGGCAGGCCACTTCACCGGAGACCACGGCACTCAAAAAGCCGGCTTTTACATAAGCGGCTTCGTCGACCCCAGGAGGAACGCGCTCAGAAATCAGCTCCAACAAAAATTCTTCTTCTCCGGCGGGCGGATTTTTCAGCAGTTCAACTAAGCTGGCGACCTGTTCGGCGGTAAGCGCCTTCGGAGGGATACCTTGTGCAGCACGTTCATCTACGTGTTTACGATACTCTTCTAACACGATTTCTTCCTCATGGTTATTCCTGCCTGGGCAATGTTTTCGGTCTTGGCGGCAGGACGTGACTTATAAAACCCCGGGATTATAGCGGGTTATCGCGGCTATTTGAATGACTGTGCGCTTTCGTTCTTTTATGGCGGCCATTCAGCCTGTGTATAGCTGGCGCTGGCATTATTTTACACATCTATTGTGCCGGTGGTTGCAGCTGCAAAATTTGCACGTGTTCACCATCAGGCAGCAAAAAAAGCTGGCCGACGGCATTTACCGCAATGTCTCGCCAGCGCTGCGGTTGGGCGATTTTAAGCTCCTTTGCCTGCACAGGGTTGGCTGCAATATCCACCGCCAAAATCGCCTGCTGCTTGAGGGTGGTGATCATCAATTTATTTTGCAGGTGCGGCCAGCGACTGTGTTGATAATACACCATCGCAGAAGGTGCCACCGAGGGTGTCCAGTCATATAACGGCGCCTGCATACCCGGGTAGTCCCGGAATGGGCTGATTCGGGCGCCAGAATAATCGTCGCCATTAGTCACCACCGGCCAGCCATAATTTTGCCCTGGCTGGATGATATTGATTTCATCGCCGCCGTCCGGGCCATGCTCATGGGCATAAACTGTATTGTCCACCACCACCAGACCCTGTGGATTGCGGTGACCCAGTGAGTGCACAAATGGCGCCTGCGCAAAAGGTGGGTTGGCCACTGGCTCGCCATTGAGCTGAAAGCGCAGGATTTTGCCCATCCGGCTGGTAAGCACCTGAGCCTGCTCGCGATAATCAAAGCCATCACCAGTGGTTACCAGCCAGGTTTTATCAGGTAGCTGGACCAGTCGGCCGCCAAAATGCACCGGGGTCGCCTTGGCTGGCTGCACCTGCAAGATCGGGGTCAACTGGCTCACCCCCTGTTCTGACAGCCTGGCGGTGGCAACGGTCAACTGATTGGCTTGCGCCGTTCCGGCGGCGTAGGTCAGCACAATTGTCCCGGTGGCACCAAACGAGTCAGCAACTGCCACATCTAGCAGACCGCCCTGCCCGGCATCATACAGGTCAGACAAATCAAGCGGGTAGCGATTGACGGTGCCGGCTTGAGTAATATGCACCAGGGTGCCGGCACGTTCGGTCACCAACCAGCCACCGGAGGGCAGCGCGGTCAGGGCCCATGGCCGGTTGAGCGATTCTGAAAAGGCCGGGATGGTATGGTAAGGGGCTGCTATGGCTCCGCCGGCGAACAGGATGAATAGGATCAGAACAATGCGCATAAGCACCTCATGGTTGGTGGTTTCCCAACATACTGTGCAGCTGGGGTGGCGACAACTGTTTTATTACAGTGCTATCCGGCCAGTGAGGCAGGGTTGCTGGCGGGTGTGAACAAGCTTTAAACATAATTCAATGGTATCTGTGGCCTACCACGCTTAGACTAACCAAAATTCATCGAGTTTTGGGGCGTTATGGCGCGCGGTTATCTGCAACAATTTGGCCTGGCGTTTTTAGGTGCCTGGCTATGTACCTATGTCCTGGCCTGCGTATTTCATACTCAGCGGGTACTGCACGAACTAACAGAAATTGAAATTGCGATCAGTATCTCGGATCGCATCGCCACCACCTTGCAGGATATCTGGGGATTATTGCCAGCCTATGGCAGTGCGATTGCACTGGGGCTGTTTATCAGTCTCATTTTCACCACTATTCTGGCGCGGCGCTTTTCGCACATTATTTTGCTGGCCGGGCTGGCCGGGGGCGCCACCATGCTGCTGATCTTACTGGCCATGCAGCCCATCATGGAGGTGACCCTGATTGCCGGAGCCCGTGAACCGGTGGGGGTGGTCATGCAGGTGGGTGCCGGCATTATCGGTGGGATTGTGTTTGGCTGGGTTTATTCAGCCCGGAACGCCAGCACGCCGGCGGCCTGAATCTCGACGTCGTCACCTGCCATCACGTCTTAAAAGTGGGTTAGGGATTTAGCACAGCGCCAAGGATGTGCTCTCACTCATAGCGGATGACCTTATCTAGCTGATCGCGCGCTTTTCATCTGCCTGCGTCTTTACCAATACTGCGTTTGTTTTCTTTGTAACCCCCTTGCTGTTATCTGATGTCTTCAGCTCGCAAGAACGAGCCTGATTATTTTCATGTGGGTGTCCAGTAGCAACAGTGGGTGTCCACTAGAAAAGGTGGGTGTCCAGTGCCAACGCCGGGCGGCGGGCATAAAAAACGCCGCGAGAGCGGCGTTTTTGGGTTGGGGTAGACAGCCTAGGTTAAGAGGCGTCCAGTTGTTCCTGGCTGGTTTTTTCCGCTTGCACAAACTTGGTCCATTGCTGCGCCATGGCACGGCTTTGCGCATGTTTCTCGGCTTCAGCCAGCTGATTCAGTGCGGCAGCATATTGCTTGGTATTGTACAGCGCCATGCCCTTGACCAGGTGCGGCATGCCTGGGTTACGCAACTGGCCTTTTTCCAATGCGGTATCGGCGGCGGCAATGGCTTCGCTCCACTGTTCATCGTTCAAATAAATCTGCGCCAGCTGAGCGTCCAGCTCGCCATCTTCTGACAATGCCGCGGCTTCAGTCAGGGCCGGGATCGCTTTGCCATTTTCTTTGGCCAGCTGCCAGCTTTGGCCTAAGAATTTCCAGTTACGCAGATTTTTTTCCAGCACACCCTCTTCCAGCGCCTGCTCCATCAGCTTGGCGCCTTTGTAAGGCACGCGATGATAGTAATACAGTTGGGCTAAGTTGAAGATATCCGCAGCGCTTTGCACATAGCCTTCCTGATAGGCAGTTTCCATGATGGCCAGTTGCTTGCGCTCTTCGCCCAGCTCACCATACATGCCGGCCAGTTGGATCCAGTACTTAGGCTCGTTGTACAGCTTCACCATCTTGATCAGAATATCCTTAACCTTTTGCGGCTCTTTCAACTCATAATAAATGGCACGCTGTAAAATCAGCCAGCCTTCATCCGGGATCATGCCTTTGGCTTCATGCTCAGCAATGGCCTGGTTGATGTACTCCACCGCCGGTTGGTACTGCTTATCCTGATACAGGGCCTGGGCTTTGAGCACCTTGTGCTTAGCCGGCGCATCCCCTTCACTCAGGCTTTCCCAACGCTCAAGATAGCTCACCACCTTATCGTAGTTGCCCTGCATCAGGTGCAACTGGGCCAGCGAGAACAGCGTCGACATCTCAAATTTAACCGGGATGGGCTGTTGCTCTACAACCTGGGCAAACGACTCCAGCGCTTTTTCGTACTGCTCATCGTTGTAATAGATAAAGCCGTAGAAATTGTACATCATGGCTTGTTCGTAACTATTCATCGAATAGTCTTTGCCCTGCACTTCATCCAAAATGGCAATCGCTTCAGGCAGGTCGCCCTCATCGGCCGCGGTCTGGGCCCGAGACAATTGCTCATACACTTTGGAACGCAGCGTGGGCACCTGGCGGGTTTCTTTGTCACTGGCCTTTTGCTGGGCCAGCGCCACCGGGCTGGTCAGCACACTTGTACCGCCCAGCAGGCCCACCACAGCCAACGCGGCTATCAGGTGCTTGGATAATGATTTTTGCATATCGTGTTACCCGTCAATCTGGAATGTAATCCGGTTTTGCACACCAGATACTTCAGTTGCTTCGCCATTCACCACGCGGGGCTTGTATTTGAACTTCATTGCCGCATCAATGGCTGCCTGTTCAAAAATCCCTTCAGGGTTGGCTTCCACCACCACCGGATCCTTGACTGCGCCTTGTTTGCTTACAGTAAATTCAACAATTACAAATCCTTCAATCCCCCGTTGTAGCGCACGGCGTGGATACACTGGCGAGACCTTCACAATCGGCAGATATTCACCGTCGCCGGAGTCCAGTGCCAGGCCACCTTCCAGGCCACCATCGTCACCGACCTCGGCACTAAAGTCCATGGAGGAGGCTTCGGCATCCGGACTCGGCGAGTCCATCTGCTGTGGCTGCATTTGCGGCGGTGGCTGTTCCGGCTTGGGCGGCTTACGCGGCTTACGCTCTTTTTGCTCAACCGTTTCTTCCTGCTTCACCCGCACAAAGTCCAGTACACTGCCCTTGGGCGGCTCAGTCAGCGCGCTGCCACCCATTTTGATCAGTGACTGCATCAAAAAGAACAGGCCTAACGTTATCGCCAGCGAAACAAAAAATGCGATAATAAATCGTGGCATGGCTTATTGCTCTTGTGCTGCGATCGATACATCGTAGACACCTGCCGCGCGGGAGGCATCCATTACTTTAATCAGGGTCTCGGTGGTAGCCTTTTTATCAGCCTGGATCACTACCGTCCCCTGCGGGTTTTCAGCATGCAGACGCTCAATATTGGCCTGCACCGCGCGCTCATCCACCCGGCGTTTGTTGATCCAAATCTCACCTTTATCGGAGATGGCGATAAGCACACTGGCCCGGTCTTTTTTCACTGCCGTCGAGGCTTCTGGACGATTCACATCAATCCCGGCTTCTTTCACGAACGACGCGGTCACAATGAAAAAGATGAGCATGATAAAGACCACGTCCAGCATGGGCGTCATATCAATTTGGGCTTCTTCTTCGTCCACCAGGTTTTGAAAATGCTGTTTCATAATTTAACCCTTAACTTAACGCCCTAACTGGCATTACGTTCGATAATAATTGCATCCTCAAGATGCGTGCGTTCAGATTTGGCTTTACGGTTCAACCAGGTCGAGGCAAACACGCCGGATAAGGCGCCGACCATGCCGGCCATGGTTGGAATCGTTGCTTTCGATACCCCGGAGGCCATCGAACGCGCATTACCTGAGCCAGAAATCGCCATTACATCAAAGACTTCAATCATTCCGGTCACCGTCCCCAGTAGCCCTAACAGCGGGCACAAGGCCACCAGCGACTGGATGATGGGAATGCTGCCGTTTAACTCAATCGACAGCTTGGAAATCTTTTTTTGTCTGATTTGTTCAGCGTACCAGGACGAGCGATCAGCACGGTTTTGCCATTCTTTGATCGCTTGTTTTTTCTTGCTCTTATGCCAAACCAGGATGTACATCGCACGCTCGAGGATCAAAAGCCACATAACGAATATCAGCAGGCCGATGACCAGGAGAACCTGGCCACCTGTTTCTGTGAAATCGCGAATTGCTTCGAGAAACTCGGTCATGATCTAGCTCCGCTCAGCGCGCTCTGCGATAACACCTGACGCTTGCTCTTGCAGGATGTACACGATGTTTTTGCTACGTGTGTTGAGCAAGGCGTACAGCAGGGTCATAGGGATGGCAACAACCAGACCTAATACTGTGGTCACCAGCGCGGTTGATATACCACCGGCCATCAGCTTAGGGTCACCGGTACCAAACAGGGTAATTGCCTGGAAGGTATTAATCATACCGGTTACCGTTCCCAGCAGACCCATTAGCGGGGCCACCACGGAGATGATCTTGATGATGGTCAGGTTACGGCTCAGTTTTGGCACCTCACCCAGGATGGCTTCGGTTAAGTGCAGCTCCAGCGCTTCGGTATCCGCATCCGGGTACTTGTCACGCACTTTCAAAATGCGGCCCAGCGGGTTGGTGGTTTTGATTTTTGACGATTTCAGCTGCTTTTTCACTTTTGAGTGAATGATGGTCAGTGAAATCAGGCGCTCCAGGGCTAACAGCAAGCCGATGGCACCCACAATCAGGATGATGTAACCTACTTCACCGCCTTGCTCAACACGCTCTTTCAACGTAGGCGCTTGTACCAACAAGCCCAGAATAGAGCCACCGGTAGGATCCAAGCCGAATTCCACCAGTTCACCACTGGAAGCTTGCAGTTCAGCCGCAGAATCCTGATAGCGGTCAGCTGGCTGACGAACCAGCTCAGCCACAGTGCCGGTGGTGCCGTTGTAGTCTAAGTACTTACCGTCAGAGACCAGAGCAAACGGGCCAATCCGCACCACTTCTTTATTGACCTTTTCGCCGCCGGCTTCCACTACGCTGGTTTCGAATTTTTCAACATCGCCAGACTCAGTCATCTCGCGCTGCATCTCAAACCAGACACGCTCAATTTCTTCAATCGAGGCCAGCTTAGAGCTTTTGCCCATCTCCTGCGCCATATTGTCTAAAAATTCAGAACGGCCAGGGATTTGCGCTGAAATCACTGAGTTTTGGAATTTACTCTTAGTGTCACCGGCAACTTGTTGCAGCACACCGAACAGCTCTTTGAGTGAGCCCATACGGTTATCCAACGCACCATTGAGATCCGCCAGTTTAAATTCATTTTCTTCAAACTGGGTTTCTAAGGTTTCAGATTGTTGCAACAGCGCATTACGGCGCTCACGTGCTTGTTCCAGGATGTCATCCTGCTGCGCACGTTTTTGCATGAACTCTTGCTCACGCTGTTTATTTTGTTGGCTTTGGGCAAACTGGCCTTCTTCCAACTGCTTGAGCAGTGCATCCAGATCCAGTGCACGATCGTCCTGCGCCAGGGCAGAAACACTTAAGCTGACGGCAGCCAGACCAACAGCCCATTTTTTCATTTGTTTAAACATGGTCATCTACCTCTTAGTCCGTGATTGCCACTGGCAGCATTAACATATCTGGCGCAAGCTGTTTCTTGGCCATGCGTAAGCCTTTGGTGATTTGGGTGCGATAGCTGCTATCCAGCTCTTCCCATTGGCGGGTTTGTTTGTTCCACACACCCTGACGGCTGGCATCACGGGTTTGATAAATCAGCGCAGTGCGGCCTAAGCGTAAAAATTCTACATCACGCTCCTGGCCTTCAATTTCATGAATGCCATTGTAAGCTTCCATGGTGCGGCCGTATTCCATCTCTACCTGATAGGCTTCCATCACGCGGCGGAATTTTTCAGAGGCAGCTACATCAGCACGCTCCATCAGCGCTTTTAAGTCTGCTACACGGTTGGCGCGCTCTTCAGCCAGAAACGGTACGTCCAGCGCAATAAATTGTTCCAGGCCGTCAATCATGCGGATCATCAGGGGCGTGATTTGGCGCTCAATAACAGACACCTCGTCGATAGACGCATTCAGATCCTGCATTTCCTGCTGCTGGTTTTCGATCTGCTTACGCAGCTGGCTGTTATACACTTCCAGCCCTTCGATTTCTTTGTTCAGTGTTTTGAACTGCTGAAGTTTGCTATCGATTTGATTGGTAATCTGGTTGATTTTTTCCTGTGACTGCGCGGCCGACTCATTGATCTTGGCAGCTTCGTCTACTACGGGTTTTAAGACTTCATCGTCTTGGGCCATGGCGGATGATGCCAGCATGGCACTCGCCAGTAGCAAGGAGTTGAAAAGCTTCATACATTCAAACCTTTTTGGTGAAAAGAAATCGGCAGACACCGACCCTGATAAAAACTGCGCGTAGGATAGGAGTTTTCTGTGACAGTTTTATTACATATTGGACGCATTCCTGCCGGCTCTGGCGCCCGCTCGTACAAATAAAAAGAGCCGCATGGCGCGGCTCTTAGGATGTGTTGGCTAATCAAAAGATTAGAAGTTGTAGCTATAGCTTAAACCAAATTCGACACCCCGTTGTTCACGTAACAAATCCAGCCCTTCCTGGGTAATTTGCTTTTCTTCGTTCAGCAGATTCTTAATGCTGAATTTAATCTGCGTGTTGAAATCCGGGTAGTACGAATAGTTGATATCAATCGAGTGGAAAGTCTGCTCCTCGGCATCCTGGTTGCCCCGGGTGCCCGGCACAATGATCCGCGGCCCAAACGCGTTATACACGACCGTGGCCGAGTGTTCGCCATTGGGAGAGTCATAACCGGCCTGCAGGTTTAACACCCACTCAGAATGGCCCACCAGGCGGCGCTCATTGTTGGTCACAATGTTCGAGGCACTGGTGGCGTTCAGTGCATCCAGCAATTGCTCTTCAAACAGGCTGGTCACACCATCATCGGCAGCGCCAATCACCACATTGGAATCTGACACCGTGACGTTACCGGTAACAAAAAAGTCTACCAGGCGCTCATCCACAATGCTTAAATCCTGCAAAAACTCCACTTCCACCCCGTACAGCTCACCAGACTGGGCATTGGCGGTCAGCAGGTTAGGCGCGGCGCCCCCAACGGTGCCCAACTCCACCAGCTCGATGGGGTTTTCCATGTCTTTGTAGAACAGCGCCGCAGACAAATTGTTGCCGCCTTCACGGTACCATTCCCAACGAAAATCCACGTTGGTCAGCTTGGAGCTTTTCAGCAGCGGTGAGCCGCGCACCAAAAACTCGGTCAGCGGATCGATAAAGAAGGTGGTGCTGACATCCCGCAAATCCGGGCGGATCGCCGACTCACTCACGTTCAATCGAAACTGCATCTCGTCATCCATGATGTAAGTCAGTGCCAGTGAAGGGAAAAAGTCATCTTCCTGGAAGGCCAGGTCGGCCAGCTCTGCGGACTCTGCCGAAAAGCTATTGGCATGGGCTTCAAACGGCACCGAAATCTGACGAAAATCCTCATAGCGTACCCCGCCCGACACCCGCCAGGTGTTGTCGATAAAGGCATCGGCCATCAGATAATAAGCATCGATCTTGGTGCCCGCAGCGTATTCGTCACCGTTAGCCATGTTCGACTGCAAAATCCCGGCACCGGTGCTGCTGGCATAAAAGTCATCACTGGCCAGTGCGTCAGGATTGAAAATTTCATCAATCTGATCGCCAAACAGGGCATCATCGGCAATGGCACGATGTGGTACCTGGATGGTGATGTTTTCAGCTTTCCGCGCTTTTTCAAAAAAGTCCGCGCCGGCTTTAATTTCTAAATCAATGCCATCCAATGTAATGGGATAGCCGGCATTCCAGCCCCAGGTGTCTGACACATCGCGCAGACTTTGATATTGGCGATCCACATTGGTGGCCGATACATCCTGCAATTGCTGGGATAAAAACTCACCGTCCTGCAGATTGATCTGGTAGGTGGCTGAGAGCCCACCGGGTGCCTGCCGATTGGCCCGACTGGTACCGGCGTACCAGTCAAAGTACAAAAAGTTGAGTTCCGGAAAGTTGTGCGTACCCTTGATCTGGCTGGAGGTCATGCGACGTTCTTCAAACAGCATGTCGACCCGGGCCAGTTCGCGGGTACCAAAGATGGTTTCATTCACATCCACAAAGTCGCGTACGCGCACGCGATCATTCATGTCATGCAAAATCACATTGGTCAGTTCCAGGCGGTGGTTGCTGTTGTATTCATAGCCAACATTGAACATGCCGCTCCAGCTGACACTTTGTTCGGTTTCCACGCCATCAAAAGATTGCGCAAAACATTTGCCGCCATTGGTTTTGCTGTCCGGCAGGTCTGAACAGCCTACGGTACCTAAGTTGGTGCCGGATTGCTCGCGCCCCACATTCCATTCATTTTCATACGAGATGCTGGACAAAAAGCCAATCTCGCCGTAATCGGTGACAAAACGGTTACCCAGGGTGGCGCCTAAATCAAATGCCGGGTCGATATCTTTAGCATCCGGGCCAATGTCCCAAAACATGGAGCCGAGCATTTCTTTGCGCTGCTCCAGCGTCAGCGGGTACGTGCCGGAGCCTTCGATACCATCATCGGCCTGCGCCTGATCTAGATTATTCTGGATCACAGATGATAAGGCCCGGGTGCCATCGTCGCGACCGGTCCAGTCATCGCCACCGCCACTGTAGAAAAAGCCCTGGGTAGAGTTGGTAGTGTTGTAATCCACCCCACCAGACACTTTAAACACAAAATCAGATGGAATCGATTTGGTGCGAATGTTCACACTGCCGCCACCAAAGTGCGCCGGCATACTGGGTGAAAAGGATTTTTGCACATTGAGTGATTCGATGATGTCGGACGGAAATAAATCCAGCGGCACCACCGAGCGGGTGGGATCCGGGCTGGGCACACCCATGCCGTTGAGCTGGGTGCTGGAGTATCGCTCCCCTAAGCCGCGCACATAAATAAACTTGCCGTCCACCAGGGTCAGGCCGGTCACCCGGCGCAGGGCGCTGGCGGCATCGCCATCGCCGGTCCGTGAAATTTGATCGGCACCTAAAATATCGGCCACAAAGGCCTGGTTCTGACGTTCTTGCATCACCGCTTCGGCGGTGCCTTTTAAGCGGGTGCCGGTGGCCACCACTTCTTCAATTACCTGCTGGTCGTCAGCCTGCGTGCTGTCCTGGGCCACCACTGGTAACGACGTCACGGTGCCAGCCAACAGGGCGAGCGAGATCGCCGAGCAGAGTGTTGATTTGGCTGGCAACGAACGATTTGAATGAGTCATGTAAAACACTCCATGAGAGCTGTAACTGAAATACTGTGCTTGTAACAGCTTAGGCGCCAGAAGGCGCCTAAGTATCAATGGTTATTAGCAGGTCGCAGCCTTAGTTAAGGCCCACAGTCACCCAGCCAGCGGTCCAGTCATTGGATGCGTCCATGGCACCAATAAAGGTGGTCGCTTCAAAATAGCTATCCTGAGCAGATAAATCTGCGCCGCCTTCCAGCAACACCGAGCCTTCCGCAGGCTGATAGCCATTGGCGGCCAGGCCTAAGCCATCCTGTGCCACTATCTGGTTGCCAGTCTGGCCTTCAAACCAGCTTTGGGTGAAACCCGGCGTGCCCTCGTCATCGCTGAAGTTATTGCCGTCGGCACAGGCAAGAACTGAGTTGACCATCGAGAGGTCGCTGGCATCGGCATTGGCCTGAGATTCCGCACCGTTTACCCGCAAACAATTATTGTAGGTGTCCGGGCCGGTGATAACAAAGTTAGCCAGGGTACCGGCTGTACCGGCACGCAGACGTACGCCATTGGCATCGTCAGCACCGATGATGGTGACATTGGCTACGGTTGGGTTGGTCAGCGGGGTCGCGGCGGCGTCAAATTCACTGTTGTCGGATTCAAACGCATTGTCGCCGTCAGCCGCATCCTGTTTGATAAGCACATACTGCGCTTTACCTGTCCAGCCAAATGACCAGTCAAACGAGTCATCGCCATTGGCGGTCAGCACCACATGCTTCACATTGACGGTGCCACCAAAAAATTCGATACCGTCATCTAAGTTTTGGTGGACCTGGATGTAATCTACCTGGGTGCCAGAACCCACGCCGGCAAAGCTGATACCATTCAGCTCATCGCCGTTACCCAACGTACGGCCGGCATTTTTGACCACCACATAGTTGAGCACACCAGAGTTGTCCTCTGGTTGATTACCACCAAACTGGCCGGCATCACCTTCAGCCGAGATACCACAGTTGTTCAGTTCGTCTTCGGTAGTTTCACCCACCTGGTCACCGCACGAGTTAGCTGGTGCGCGACCCAGAATCACCAGTCCGCCCCATTGGCCGATAGCGGTTTCCTGGCCGGTGGCATCTTGTACAGAGGTCATAGTAATCGGTGCTTCGGCGGTACCGTTGGCCATAATTTGTGAGCCGCGACGCACCACCAGAAAATCTTCACCGGCCTGACCAATGATGGTGGTACCGGCTTCGATGGTCATCACGGCAGAGTTTTGGTTGTCTCCGCCCACTGCGGTACGGCCATTTAGCACCCAGTGTGCATCAGAGCTTAAGGTAACATCGTCGTTAAATTCGATGTTGGCGTTCAATTGGTACACTGGCTTATCAGTGATCTCAGGAAAGCTGGCCGAAACATCGGTGGCCAGGCCGGCAGCAACCACAGCATTGTCATTGCCGTCACCAGGAGCAGGATCCGGGGTGGTTACAGTACCGCCCTCATTAGTAATATCGCCTTCGTTGATGTTGATATCACCGCCACACCCTGCCAGAACCAAGGCGCTGGCAACCGCAGATACTGTGAAAAATTGCTTGATAGCCATTTGTATCTCCAAAAGAACTATTGTTATGAAATAAGACGCCCAGAAGCCTACCGAAGCTTGATGACACTTTTGTTACATCCCACTTCTGTCACAAAAGTTTTATATTGGGTTTAACCCATTTTAGATGATTAAATTTCAAACGCAGAGGATATGCGGGGTGTAGCCTAGCGAGGGGTACTGTCGAGCAGGCGGCGCTGTCGTAGTATTACATCTTCACGCACCGGGAAATAGCCATCGCGCTGGACCTGCTGTTGGCCTTCTTTAGAAAGCACAAAACGTAAAAACTCTCGTTCCAGCGTTGGCAATGGCTGGCCGGGTGCTTTGTTGATTACCAGATACAAAAAGCGGGCAAACGGGTAACTTTCATCGCGCACATTGGCCATGGTCAGCGGCACCAGGGTCTGAGCGGTTTCGCCGATAGGCAGCGCGCGTACGCCAGCGGTTTTGTAGCCGTAGGCGGCATAGCCTAAGCCATTTTTACTGGTGGCCACCGACAATACCACCGAGGCCGAGCCGGGCTGCTCATTGACAGTGTTACGAAAATCGCCGTCACACAACGCCATCATTTTAAACAGCCCGTAGGTACCGGAGACCGAATTACGCCCGTACAGGCGTAATGGCGCATTGGCCAGCTCGCCCTGGGCACCCAGTTGCTGCCAGCGCGACAAGGTTTGTGCACCGCCACAAAAACGGGTCGCCGAGAAGATCGCATCCACCTGCTCCAGGGTCAGCCCCGGCAATGGGTTGCGCCGTTCCACAAAAATGGCAATAGCATCCATGGCCACCCGCAGCACGGTGGGCGGATAGCCGTGCTCACGCACAAATTCGCGAATTTCACTGGGTTTAAGCTCGCGGCTCATGGGGCCGATGGTGGCAGTGCCTTCGGTCAGCGCCGGCGGCGCAGTAGAAGAGCCGGTGGCCTGAATCTGAAATTTAACCTGCGGGTAAAGTGCTTTGAACTCCTGGGACCAGAAGGTCATCAGATTGGCCAGAGTGTCTGAGCCCACCGAAGTGATTTTACCGGCCACGCCTGGCTGGCGCTCATAGGCTGGGATCTCATCCGTGGCAGCCTGTGCCCCCCATGCCAGGCCACTGGATAGCACTAAAAGGAGACATTTGAGACATCGACGCCACTGGATCATTCGGCAATCAACTCTTCGTCCAATACAAACCAAAAGGTACTGCCCTGGCCCACAGTGCTGTCGATTTCCAGCTTTGAGTTGTGGTGGCTAAGCACATGTTTAACAATCGATAAGCCTAAGCCGGAGCCGCCGGTTTTACGCGAACGGGCTTTGTCCACCCGGTAAAAGCGCTCGGTCAGCCGGGCCAGATGCGACTGCGCTATGCCGTCGCCATTATCCACCACCGCAAAGCGCGCGCCGTGTTCGGTGCGTTGCCAGTACACATCAATGTTGCCCGGCGCCGGTGTATAGTGCACTGCATTAAACACCAGATTAGAACAGGCACTGCGCAACTCGGTTTCCACCCCGTATACGCGCAGATCCGGGTCAATATGAAAGCGGATAGTATGCTGTTTTTGTTTGTTGAGCGCGTGGGCTTCGTTTTCCATCTGACGAAACATAGCCCGGGTATCCACCACATGTTCATAGATGCGTTCGGCGCTGGCCTCAATGCGCGACAACACCAGCAAATCTTCAATCAGATTTTGCATGCGCTGGGCCTGGGCGGTCATCTCGCGCACCGCCTTAGCCTGAAACGGGTCACGCTGCTCATCCACCGACAGCAATTCCAGATAGCCGTGCATCACGGTCAGCGGCGTGCGCAGCTCATGAGACACATTGGCGACAAAATCTTTCCGCATTTCTTCTAATTGCGACACCCGGGTGACATCCCGCGCCACCAGCAATAAATGCGCATTGCCATAGGGCATGATGCGGTATTCAAACGCCTTATTGGGATTGGTGGGGGCCGGCACTTCAATGGGATGGTCAAAATCGCCGGCATGAAAATATTCAATAAAGGCCGGATGGCGGATCAGATTATCGATCCGACGGCCGGCATCGGCCGGCCATTTTAAGCCTAAATCCAGCCGCGCCAGCCGGTTACACCAGATAATACAGGCTTTGGCGTCCAGCACCACAGCCGCATCCGGCAATGCTTCAGAGCCTTCGCGAAAGCGTTTGACCAGCTCGCTGAGCTCTTTACGTTTGCTGCGGTTGCGCCGCTGCAGATAATAAATCCCTTCATAGATATGCTCCCACAATCCTTTGACCGTGGGTGGCGACATCTTACGACTGTGCCACAACCAGCGATTAAGCTTGTACAGCTGCCAGTAATTGATGCCTAGCAAGGCACCCAGACCCAGCAACATACACAGCAACACATTATCCAGCCACCAGCCAATCAGCGCCGATAAGGCGACCAGGCCGGTGAGCCGCAGCACGCTTTTTAGCCAGGAAAAGGGATAGTACATAATAAAACAGACACGCCTTACTGTGGGTCACAAATCATTTTGCGGGCCCAGTGTAAGGGGGCGGGCCCGCGTATGCATCTTATTTTGTTGAAAAGCGGTAGCCGGCGCCGCGCACAGTTTGAATCATGGCATCGTGACCATGTTCGGAGATGGCCTTGCGCAAGCGGCGGATATGCACATCCACCGTGCGATCTTCCACATATACATTGGTGCCCCACACATTGTCCAGCAGCAGCTCGCGGGAATACACCCGCTCCGGGTGGGTCATCAAAAAATGCAGTAATTTGTATTCGGTCGGTCCCATGTCGATCGGCTCATCATTGGCGCTAACCCGATGCGACACGGGCTCCAGCTTTAGGCCATTAAACTCAATCGGCTCTTCTTTGGCGGTGGGGGTCACCCGGCGCATAACCGCTTTGATGCGGGCAACCAACTCTTTGGGTGAAAACGGCTTGGTGATGTAATCATCGGCGCCGGCGTCCAACCCGCGGATCTTGTCATCTTCTTCGCCCCGGGCGGTCAGCATGATCACCGGAATATCCCGGGTAAATTCGTGTTGTTTTAACGATTTGGCCAGCTGTACCCCACTGCCGCCAGGCAGCATCCAGTCCAGTAGGATGAGATCGGGATAGGGTTCACAGATTTTTTCCTGGGCCACATCATAATCTTCGGCTTCGACCGTGGTGAATCCGGATTGCTCCAGCACAAACTTGAGCATTTCGCGGATCGGCGCTTCGTCTTCCACCAACAACACAGTACGGGACATAAAAGGTTTCCTGGTCATAATTAAACGCCGCCATTATTAGGTGAATCTGTGACAGTTTTATTAAAGCTGTGACATTAAGATGTCAGGGATGTGACAAACACGCTTAAAACGAAGCTTAGCGCAATAGCGCTTGTTTAAACATCGATTTGTGCATATTCTTGGCCTATTAGGGAATGCTGTTAAGGATACGTACGTCACATGGGCCTCGTGAAAACCGGCTTATCAAAAAAGCTGCTGACGCGCGTGTTGTCGGTGTATTTTGTGCTGACCCTGATTGTGACCCTCGGCCAGATCTTCACTGAATATTTAAGCACTAAGCAAAATATTGAAAGTGAACTTAAAATTCTCAAGAACACCTTCTCCACCAGCCTCACCCGTGCCATCTGGGAGTTAAATACCCCGCAGGCCATGTCGATCGCCCGGGGCCTGATGGAACTGCCCAGTGTGGAAGGCGTGCAAATCCGCGATGAAAACGGCGAATTTATTGCCAACCTGGGCAAAACCATTGAACAGCCACGCAAACCAGTGGAAACAGGCCTGATGCAGGACCATCCCGGCGGCGTATTTGGCTACAGTTTTCCGCTGATCTTTGAATTTTCCGGGCGTACTTCCCATGTCGGCGATGTGACTCTGTATTCCAGTTTTGACATTATTTTCAGCCGAATTGAAGTGGGAGTGTTTTTTTTGATTGGCAATGCCATCGTCAAAACCGCCTTTTTGGTCTTTTTATTTATGACCGCATTCCGACGCTTGCTGTCAGAGCCGTTGGCCCATATCACCGAGCAAATGGGTGCATTTGACCCGGATCATCCCAAAGAGTCCAAAATCTCAGTGTTTGTGGAAGATGACAACGAATTGCGTCAGCTGCAGTATTCCTATAACCAGGTGATTGACGATCTGATTGCCTCGCAAAACAAACTGCGTGGCACCCAGCGTGCGTTGGAACGTAGCTACCAGCAAATCGATGAACAAAATTTGTTGTTAGAACAGGAAGTGGCCAAAAAAACCGCCTCGCTGTCGCAAATCATGCTGGATTTGGAGCAGCAAAAAGATGAGCTGATTGCCAACCAGCGTGAACTGCGCCTGGAGATAGAACACCGCCGTCATGCTGAGGATGAGTTGCGCCAGCGTAATGATGAGTTGGCCAGTTCCATGGCCACCTTGCAACAAGCCCGCGACCAGCTGGTAGAATCCGAGCGCATGGCAACCCTGGGCGGTCTGGTGGCCGGCATCACCCATGATGTAAATACCCCCATCGGCGTGAGTGTCACCGCCGCCAGCTTTTTGGAAGACCGCCTGGATAGCCTGCAACAGGGCTTTGAAGATAAATCTCTGACCAACAGCCAGATGCAAAGCTTTATTGATGAAGCGCGCCAAACCTCAACCCTGCTGATGACCAATTTACAGCGCGCCTCCGACCTGATTGCCTCGTTTAAACAAATTTCGGTAGACCAGACCAGCGAAGCGGTACGCGAGTTTGAGCTCAAAGACTATCTGCAGGAAGTACTGCAATCACTGCAGCCGAGCATCAAGCCCACCGCCCACCAGGTCACCATCGAATGCCCGGCCGGCCTACTAGTGCGTTGTGCTCCTGGAGTCATTGCCCAGATTGTGACCAACCTGGTAATGAATGCACTGGTCCACGCGTTTGAGCCTGACCAGGCCGGGCATATCTCTTTGACCGTACGCCAGCAGGATGAACAGATTGTAATGGAATTTAAAGATGATGGCCGCGGCTTATCCGAAGAACAGCTAACGTCATTGTTTGATGCCTTTTACACCACCCGTCGCGGGGAAGGCGGTAGCGGGCTGGGCACTCACATTGTGTATAACCTGGTCACCCAGGCGCTCAACGGCCGCATCGAGCCGCACAGCGCGCCTGGCCAGGGCTTGCGCTATCACATTACATTCCCGTGCCAGCCTGGCACACATTAGGCTGATTGGCGATTGCGCCAGATGCCCCGGGTTGATACGCTTGCCGCCCCAAATTGATAACAACAGCCTTTGCTCATGTGGTTTAAAAATTTAAAAGCGTATCAGATCACCCAACCCTTATCCCTTGACGATGATGACTTGCAAGCCGCACTGCAGGAATTTACCTTTCGCCCCTGTGGCAGCCAGGATCTGGCCACCAGCGGATTTGTTGCCCCGCTGGCAGCAGCCGGCCAGCACACAATGCTGTTTCACAAGGTGCAGGAACGTTACTGGATCACCATCAAAAAACAAGAGCGCATTTTGCCGGCCACGGTAGTTAACGCCGAGCTGGCTGAAAAGGTCGAAAAAATCGAAGCCGAAACCGGCTCGCCGGTGGGTAAAAAAGCCCAGGCCGACTTAAAGCAGGAAATTATTACTAACCTGATGCCGCGCGCGTTTGTTAAAAACACCTTTACCCATGGCTTTATCTCACTACCTGACAACCTGGTGGTCATCGACAGCTCTTCTGATGGCAAAGCTGAAGGCTTTTTAGCCATGGTGCGCAAAGCCATTTCGTCACTGCCAGTGGTGCCATTGTCACGCCGCAGCCTGCAACCTGAGCTGACTCACTGGCTGACTCAGGGTGCACCGGATGATATTGAGCTGCTCGAAGAAGCCGAGCTCAAATCCACCGATGATTTGGAAAGTGTGATCCGGTGTAAAAACCAGCCGCTGGATTCAGAAGAAATTCAGCTGCACCTGGACTCGGGCAAGCTGGTGCAAAAGCTGGGCTTTGCCTGGCGGGAAAGTCTGACCGCGGTGATTGCCGAAGACGGCTCGTTCAAGCGGGTTAAATTCACCGATCGATTAAAAGAAGAAACTGACGATATTCCCAAAGATCAGGCCCAGGCCCGGTTGGATGCCGAGTTTGCCCTGATGTCGGCAGAGTTGTGTGAGTTTTTAGACTATATCCGTTCCACCCTGGAACTGGCCGACTCGTAGTAAGTCGGCGGCGCCGCCCCTGGCTGACCGGTCAGGGGTAGCAAATGATATCAATAAAGCGGGTGTGGCCGGTGTTATCCCGGTAACCATGTTCAGCATCCGCTGCCAGCACTGTTTGTTCCCCAGCGGCCAACTGCCGCCACTGACCTTGTTCATATACCCCCAATTCGCCGGACAGCACATGAATATGCTCCAACACCCCCTGCGCATGCGCTGCTGATTGCTGGGTGTGCTGGTTACTCAGCACAATTTCAAAAGCTTCCATACCGGTGGCCGGATTAAAGGCAAACAAGGTGGTGACCTGCATATGGGGATCCTGTGCCATCAATGGGGCCAGTGTCTCGGTAGCCTCAGCCTGGCGGGCCGGCTGCAACAAGGATGAAAACGAGCAGGCCAGCCCGGTGGCCAGTTTCCACAGTGTGGCAATGGTAGGGCTGGACTCCTGACGTTCAATCTGGCCCAACATGGCCTTAGACACTCCGGTAGCCTCGGCAGTCCGGCTTAGCGACCAGCCCAAGGCCTGGCGCCGTTTGCGTAGCTGGTAGGCCACATGCTGATTAAGTTGTTGAACAGACGCCATAGGCACTCCTTAAAACCGGTTGTACGCTATAGCGCACAGTGATAGGCTGGCCAGCACGTGCGCTTTAACGCACAACCTAGCATGCCCCCTGCCCCGGTCAAAGGAGATTATTATGTTCGGCCCGCTTCGTCTTTCGCATGTATCAGCCGGCTTGACCGCGGTGGTGGTGGGTTACAGCAGTGCGGTAGTACTGGTGATAGAAGCGGCCAAAGCAGCCGGCGCCAGCCCGCCCATGGTAGTGAGCTGGTTATTTGCCCTGGGCATCGGCATGGGGGTGAGCTGTATCGGCTTTTCCCTGTTTTATCGTTTACCGGTGGTTACCGCCTGGTCCACTCCAGGAGCAGCGTTTTTGTTGGGCGCTGCCGGCGATTATGCCTTGACCGATGTGATCGGTGCCTTTGTACTGGCCGGCGGGCTGTCGATTGTATGTGCCCAAAGCCGCCGGCTGACCGGGCTGATTACCCGCATTCCCGATAGCATAGCCGCCGCGCTACTAGCCGGCATCGTGCTGCCCATCTGCCTGGCCATTTTTTCCAATGCCAGTGCGTTTCCACTGACCTGTGCGGTGTTTTTAGTTACCTATATTCTGGGCTGGCGGTTTTTCCCGCGCTATATGATGTTGGTGTTATTGCTGCTGGCAGCGGCCTGTTCCTGGTGGCTGAACCCGGCACTGGCCATCAGTGTTGACCAAGCACTGGCCACCCCAGTGTGGGTCACCCCGACCTTTTCATTAAGCGCCGCCATCGGCCTGGCGGTACCGCTGTTTGTGATCACCATGTTGTCGCAAAATGTGCCTGGCATGGCCATCTTACAAGCCTATCAGTTTGCGCCCAATCACAAGGTGGTGCTGACTGGCTTAGGCGGTTTGCAGGCCGGGCTGGGGCCGTTGGGCGGTTTTGCCTTTAACTATGCGGCCATCACCGCCGCCCTGTGCATGGGCGAGGATGCCGGCAGCGACCGCAAACAGCGCTATCTGGCCTCGGTGGTTGCCGGGGTGGCCTACATTATTCTGGGTATTTTTGCCGGGCTGGTGGTCAGTGTGTTTTTGCTGATGCCGGCAGTGGTCGTGCAGCTACTGGCCGGGCTGGCTTTATTAGGGACCTTGCAAAGCGCGCTGCTTAACAGCATGCGTCAGGAACGCTATCGCGGACCTGCGTTGCTGACCCTGGTGTGCAGCGCCTCGGGTATGAGTTTGTTTGCCTTGGGCGCGCCGGTGTGGGGGTTGATGCTGGGATTGCTAATGGTCGGCGCTGAGCATTTGCGCCGACCGGCTTAAGCGAAAATCTCGCGTGCGCTATCGCGCCGGCCTTTTATGCAAATATCTCGCGGGCGCTATCGCGACGCTCGAGGAACGCCTCACTGGTCACTACGTCCACCGAACTTAACGCACCGCGCTGGACAGCACGTTCCAATACCGTATCGGTATGCGGCTCCATGCGTCCGGCCAGCGCAGCCCCGACCCGGACAAAATCCAGATAGCCTAAGGCCTTGGGTACTTTACTCAGATTGCGCCAGTGCGCAGCAGCATTGACAAACGCCGGACCAAAGCCCCATTCACGCATGATACTGGCCCCAATAGGACCGGCCACTTTGTCTACGGCTTCATCAATCACCGTGGCGCTGGCAAACACCTGGGCGTTACGCTCGGCCTCAGTAAAGATAGGCAGCACGCCAATGTTGTGCACCAGCGCCACCAGCGACATGGTTTCGATGCTGATTTCCTGGCGGGTATTTTCGTGGGCATAGGTTTGCAGCGCCGCCATGGCATTGGCCACCACCTCCACCGTATTGGCCCAGGCAGCCTTGACATAATCGGCAATCAGGCTGTTTTGTGACACAAACAATTGTTCCATGGCCAGCGCTGTGGCGATATTTTTAATCTGATCCAGCCCAATGCGTGTGACTGCCTGATTGACTGAGGTCACTTTTACTGTACGGCCCAGATACGCACTGTTGGCAACTTTGATGATACGTGCGGTCAGTGACGGATCTTTACTGATGACTTCTGCCATGCCGGCCAGATTGATGTCCGGGTTGTCAGCCGCGCGGCGCACCTGCAAGGCCACTGCTGGCAGTGTGGGTAGGACCAGGGTGTCATTATCGACTTTTTCTTTAAGGATGGATAACAGTGCATTTTCCGTTGACATAAAAACCTTCTCGCGCCGTGCGGCGGTGTCCCTGTAATAATAAAAATCAAAGTGTGTTGATGCCGGCGCGCTGGCCTGGTGCAAGTTAGCTTTCACTATACCAGCCCGGCGTGCAGCTGACACGTGTCATTGTGCACGCTCGGGTATCAGATGCTATAGCGTTTGCCTGCCTGTCGGGCTATGCTAGCGCCATGGCGGCAGGCTGGGTTACGCCTGTCAGACAGATTCACCGATAACAGATAAGAAAGCAATTATGCGAAAGTTTGGTTTAACCTCTCTAGCAGTAGCGGTAGCTTCTGCAACCCTATTATTCACTGGCTGCAGTGACGCGCCATCCACCTCGACCAACGAACAGACAGCCACCGACAGTCAGGCCAGCAGCCAGACAGCCAGCCCGGAGCTGTTGGTGGAACGTAGCCGGTTGTCGATCTACCAGCCGGTCAAACTGACCAGTGACCTGAGCCAGTTAAGCGACGATCAGCAAAAGATGGTCGGTTTGCTGATTGATGCTGCTGATATCATGGACAAATTGTTCTGGCAGCAGGCCTTTGGGCCGCAGCCCAATGCGCTGCTGGAGCCATTAGATGATGAAGCGGTGGCCCATTTTGCCCGCATTAATTACGGCCCCTGGGATCGCTTAAATGGCGACGCGGCTTTTTTAGGCGGCTATGACAGCAAACCGCCCGGCGCGCAATTTTACCCGGTCGACATGACTAAAGAAGAGTTTGAACAAGCCGAGTTTGATGATAAAAAAGGCCTGTACTCTCTGGTTAAGCGCAATGAACAAGGCCAGCTGTACACAGTACCGTACAATGAAGCCTATAAGGCGCAGCTCAATGAAGCCGCTGATTTACTTAAACAGGCGGCCAGCCTGGCCGCTGATCCTGGGTTTAAAGACTATCTGATGCTGCGCGCCGAAGCGCTGGTTAGCAATGACTACCTGGCCTCCGACATGGCCTGGATGGACATGAAAAACAATGCGGTGGAACTGGTCATCGGGCCGATCGAAACCTATGAAGATCAGCTGTTTGGCTATCGTGCGGCGTTTGAAGCTTATGTGTTGTTAAAAGACAAACAGTGGAGCGATAAGCTGGCCAAATACGCCGAGTTTTTACCTGCGCTGCAACGCGGCCTGCCGGTACCGGCAGAATATAAAGCCGAGATGCCAGGCTCGGATGCCGACCTGGGCGCCTATGATGTGGTGTATTACGCCGGGCATTCTAATGCCGGCAGTAAAACCATTGCCATCAACCTGCCCAACGATGAGCGGGTTCAGCTGGAAAAAGGCACCCGCCGCCTGCAGCTAAAAAATGCCATGCGTGCCAAGTTTGACCAGATCCTGCTGCCTATCGCCGAGCAGCTGATTGTGCCAGAGCAGCGCCAGCATATTACCTTTGATGCGTTTTTTGCTAATACCATGTTCCATGAAGTGGCCCACGGCCTGGGCATTAAAAACACCCTGGATGGTAGCGGCACAGTACGCGCTGCGCTCAAAGAGCATGCTTCTGCGCTGGAAGAAGGCAAAGCCGACATTCTGGGCCTTTACATGGTGCAAAGCTTGCTGGAACAGGGTGAAATCAGCGAAGGTACACTGGAAGATTATTATGTCACCTTTATGGCAGGTATCTTTCGCTCGGTACGCTTTGGCGCCTCCAGTGCCCACGGCAAAGCCAATATGATCCGGTTTAACTTTTTTGCTCAGGAAGGCGCTTTTGAAAAAACTGACGCCGGTCTGTATCGGGTTAATATGGAAAAGATGGGCGATGCCATCAAAGCCCTGTCGCAGATGATCCTGACCTACCAGGGCGACGGCGACTATCAAGGAGTTAGCCAGCTGGTGGAAAAGATGGGTGTGATCAAGCCGCAACTGGCCAATGATCTGGCCCGGTTGGAAAGAGCCGAGATCCCGGTAGACATCCATTTTGAACAAGGCAAAGACGTATTGGGCCTATAAGCTCACGGGATTGCCAATAAAAAAGGGAAGCCGCGGCTTCCCTTTTTTAATCAGGTTTATTCAAGATTTTTTGGCTTGTCGGTGTACGGCGGCCAGCCTAGCAGCTTGCCTCCGAGGACATGCAGATGGATGTGATACACACTTTGCCCGCCAAATTCGTTACAGTTCATGACCGTGCGATAGCCTTCCTGGTCGATGCCCATTTCTTTGGCCACTTTGGCGGCCACCAGTGACAGGTGCCCCACCACTTCCCGGTCAGCTTCGCTGATATCATTGATGGTGGCGATGGGCTGTTTGGGGATCACCAAAAAATGCACCGGCGCCTGCGGGTTAATGTCATTAAACGCCAGCACCAGGTCATCTTCATAAACAATGTCTGCATCAATTTCGCGGTTGATGATTTTGGTAAAAATGGTTTCAGCCATAGCAAATTCCTTGTGTGGGTAAACGGGATATCAGGCAAACACAAACCACAGCAGTACTGCGCCCAGCGCCAGCCGGTACAGCACAAACGGTAGCATGCCGATGCGTGAGATCCAGCTCAAAAACAAATAAATACACAAATAGGCGCTGACAAACGAAAAGCCTGCACCGTATAACAAGGCGCTCCAGTCGACGGCGGTTTTGGTTTCAACCAGTTCATAGGTGGCCAGGGTGCCAGCGCCTAAAATCACCGGAATGGACAGCAAAAACGAAAAGCGCGCCGCACTTTCACGGTTAAAGCCCAGCAATAAGGCGGCAGTCATGGTGATACCCGAGCGCGAGGTGCCAGGAATAAGCGCAATCGCCTGAGCTAGCCCTATCATTAAGGCCGCCGGCCAGCGCATCACCGTAAGCTCCTTGGTGTGGCGAGCAGCTTTATCGGCATACCATAACAATAAGCCAAACACGATAGTGGTACAGGCAATAATCAATGCGTTGCGGGCATACACTTCGATGGCGTCTTTGAGTAAAAAGCCAATCAGCACCGCCGGCAAGGTGCCGATGATGACACACCAAGCCAATTTGCCCTGCGGGCTAGGCGCGCGGCTAAAGCCGGTACGCAGCCAGTCGCCGGCCATGTGCCACACATCGTGGCGAAAATAGATGATTACAGCTAACAAGCTGCCTACGTGAACCGCCACATCAAACGCCAGGCCCTGCTCGGTCCAGCCTAATAACGCGGCGGGTAAAATCAGATGTGCCGAACTGCTAATGGGCAAAAATTCGGTGATCCCCTGGATAATCGCCAGCACAATAATTTCAAAAAGCGTCATGCTTATACTTCACTCCAGTTAAACGCTACAGGCCACAGGCGCTGTTTGCTGGCATCAAAAGCGTGCCACAATTGCTGATAGGTTAACCCGGTTACCGGGTGCACATCATCGGGCACCAGATCGGCAAGCGGCTGTAAAACAAAGGCGTTATGCAAGATTTCTTCCCGCGGCAACACCACAGGTTGCGTGCTCACTACGTCATTGAACGTCAAAAGGTCTAAATCCAGGGTGCGCGGGCAAAATTTTTCGTTACTGGGGCGCCGACCATTTTGCTGTTCGATGTGTTTCAATGTGTCATTAACCTGCGCCACCGTGGCCTCGGTGTAGCCACACACCACCAAATTATAAAAGGCCTCACCGTCAAAACCCACCGCCTCAGTTTCATACACCGGCGAGCAGCACAGGTGTGCAAACTGCTGGCCCAAGGCGCGCACGGCCGCGCGGATATGGTGGGTTCGGTCAATGTTCGAGCCAATACTGATTAAACATTTATTCATGGCTTTCCCGGGTTGAGCGGATGATCACAGTGACCGCCCTGGCATCCGGCAAAATGGCTGGTTTGGTAATGGCCAGCTGCACGCTGGCCACCGGGTATGACTGCAGCACCGCCTGGCATAAACAGTGGCCCAGTGCTTCGAGCAATTCAAAACTGGTGGTCGCAGCCTGCTGCTGAATAAAACTGGCCAGTGCCGCGTAGTCGATGGTGTCGCAGACCTGGTCACTGTGCCGGGCGCGGCTTAGATCCGCGGTCACCTCGATATCCATCAATAGGGTAGTAGTCTGGGTGCGCTCCCAGTCATATACGCCAATCAACGCAGCCACCTGCAGCCCCTGAATCCGAATTACATCCATAATGTATATGCCTGTTAACCGGCGCCACTGGCCCTGCCAGTTATCTTTGCAGATCAAGCAGCTGGCGCTGTTCGCCGGATTTGTGTAGTGTGTGGGCAGTGTAACCCGAACCGATCCGGTATAACATGATTGCAATGATAATTTTGATGGTCTGTGTGGCGTACCTGTGCGGCTCACTATCCAGTGCGGTGGTGATATGCCGGGTATACCAGTTGCCGGATCCGCGTCAGGCCGGCTCGCAAAATCCTGGTGCGACCAATGTGTATCGCTTAGGCGGCCGGATCCCGGCGGTACTGGTACTTGCGATGGATATTTTAAAAGGCACCTTACCGGTCTATGTCAGTTACTGGATGGGCATTGAGCCGGTAGCGCTGGGAGTAATTGGCATCGCGGCTTGTCTGGGCCATATCTTTCCGCTGTATTTTGGCTTTCGTGGCGGCAAAGCGGTGGCCACCGCCTTCGGGGCCATGCTCCCCATTGGTCTGCCGTTGGGCGGTTTGCTGATCCTAACCTGGGGAGTGGCCTTGTTCATCTGGGGCTATTCATCGCTGGCGGCCATGGTGGCAGTGGCGCTGGCCCCGCTGTACACCTGGTTTTTAAAACCTGTCTATACCCTGCCGGTGGCCATGTTGTCGCTGCTGATCATCGCCCGTCATAAGCCCAATATTGTGCGCCTGGTTCGTGGCACCGAACCCAAGGTATGGGATAAACAGGGCAAGCTGAAACGCCCGCACTAGTTGCGGGCAATCCCCAATCTAAACCGGCGCAAGGCTGTCCAACGGCCAGCGAGGCTGGGCCGAAGCATCCAGCCCCACAGTCTGGCCGGCTTTAAGCCGCTGCATCCCAGCATAGGCAATCATGGCGCCATTATCGGTACACAGCGCCAGGCTGGGATAAAACACCTCGCCTTTTTGCTTTTGCATCATGCTGGCCATGGACGCGCGCAGGCGCTTATTGGCACTGACCCCGCCGGCGATCACCAGCCGCTTCAGGCCGGTTTGTTTGAGCGCGCGGCGGCATTTGATCATCAAGGTATCCACCACTGCTTCTTCAAACGCGCGGGCAATATTGGCTTTGGTTTGCGGATCATCTTGTTCGCTGCGAATGGTGTTGGCGGCAAAGGTTTTTAAACCACTGAAGCTAAAATCCAGCCCCGGGCGATCGGTCATCGGCCGCGGGAACTGATAATGGCCGGTTTCGCCCTGCTCGGCCAGCTTGGCCAGCAAGGGCCCGCCCGGATAATCCAGGCCTAGCAGCTTGGCAGTTTTATCAAAGGCTTCACCGGCGGCATCGTCAATGGATTCACCCAGCACTTCGTAACGGCCAATGCCTTCTACCTTTACCAGCATTGAATGGCCGCCGGAAACCAGCAATGCCACAAACGGGAATTCCGGGGTGTTATCTTCTAACATGGGTGCCAGCAGGTGGCCTTCCATATGGTGAACCCCCACCGCCGGGATCCCCCAGGCAAACGCCAGCGCGCGACCGACTGACGAGCCAACCAGCAGCGCACCCACCAGGCCCGGCCCCTGGGTAAAGGCGATGCCATCCAGATCCTTGGGCGTGGTGTTGGCATCGGCTAACGCTTTATCGATCAGTGGCAGGATCTTGCGCACATGATCGCGCGAGGCCAGCTCCGGTACCACACCGCCATAATCGGCATGCAATTTTACCTGGCTGTACAATTCATGAGATAATAAGCCCTGCTGGTCGTCATACACGGCCACGCCGGTTTCATCACAGGATGTTTCGATTCCCAAAATGCGCATTGTTAAATCCCGCCTGCCAAAAAAGAGGCGCAGAGTTTACCGGTTATTGGCCTAACAGTGAATCATGGCCTGGCGCTTTTGGCACAAATTGTTTATTTTTTAACAATTCTGTCTTTACTTTTGATCCGTGAATGATTAGAATTTCGCACCATTTTTAACCCGGGTGCCATTTCCGTTTGATGAATTTGCCCGGTTCAACCGTGATAATTTTGAGGTGAGTACTTAATGCCTATCGTTAAAGTTAGAGAAAACGAGCCGTTTGATGTTGCGCTTCGTCGTTTCAAGCGTTCTTGTGAAAAAGCAGGCGTTCTGTCTGAAGTTCGTCGTCGTGAATTCTTCGAAAAGCCGACCTGGGAACGTAAACGCAAGAAAGCTGCTGCTAAGAAACGTCATCTGAAGAAGCTGGCTCGCGAAAACGCACGTCGCGTAAAACTCTACTAAGATAGTGTTTATGCTCAAAGGTGCCTTCTACGGCACCTTTGTTGTTTCTACGGCAGTATTTTTTGCAGGACAGCTACCATGGCGTTGATTGAAGAATTAAAAAGCGCGCAAAAAGAAGCCATGCGCGCAAAAGATAAGGTGCGTCTGGGTACCATCCGGATGGCCCTGGCGGCGATCCGGCAGCGCGAGATCGATGATCAGATCACCCTGACCGATGCCGACATTCTGGCGATTTTAACCAAAATGGTAAAACAGCGTCAGGATGCCGCCCAGCAGTACGACCAGGCCGAGCGCCCGGAACTGGCAGCCACCGAGCGGGCAGAGATTGAAGTGATCGAAACATTTCTGCCGCAACCGCTTAGCGATGCCGAGCTGGATGCATTGATTGACCAGGCCATGGCCGATACCAGTGCCAGCGGCATGCAGGACATGGGTAAGGTGATGGGCCAGTTGAAGCCTAAAGTCCAGGGCCGCACCGACATGGGCGCACTGAGTGATAAGATCAAACAACGCCTTAACGCCTAGGGCGCTGCCTGCTTGATTGCTCCAGCGCAAGCCGCCTTGGCTTGCGCTGACTTACCAACCTGATACAGTAATTCTTTTTTGCATTAGCGCAGTTTCATGGCCGGAAAGATCCCCCGCGAGTTTATAGATGATTTGCTAGCCCGCACCGATGTGGTCGACATTGTCGATAGCCGGGTAAAACTCAAAAAAGCCGGCAAAAACTATTCGGCGTGTTGCCCGTTCCATAACGAAAAAACCCCCTCTTTCACCGTCAGTCAGGAAAAACAATTTTTTCACTGTTTTGGCTGTGGTGCCCATGGCAATGCCATTTCCTTCTTGATGGACTTTGATCGCCTGGAGTTTGTCGAGGCGATAGAAGAGCTGGCCAAACTACATGGTCTAGAAGTGCCCCGCGAACAAGGCGGCCCGGCGCCAGTGAGCCAGGCGGTGAAGCAACAGCAACAGGATGACTACCAGCTAATGGAACAGGTAGCACGGTATTTTGCCCACCAGTTGCGCAGCCATACCAATAGCACCCAGGCCATCGAGTACTTAAAAGGTCGCGGGCTGTCCGGCGAGGTGGTCAAGCAATGGCAAATTGGCTATGCGCCCAATCAATGGGATGGTGTCTTGCGCACCTTTGGCACCAGTGCCGAACGACGCAAACAGCTGCTGGATCTTAAGCTTATCAGCCAGAATGACAGTGGCAAACAATATGATTTTTTCCGCCATCGGATCATGTTTCCGATCCGCGATCGACGCGGCCGTGTGGTGGGCTTTGGTGGTCGGGTGCTAGATAATGACAGTGGCCCGAAATATTTAAACTCGCCAGAAACCCGCATCTTTCACAAAGGCCAGGAGCTGTTCGGCTTTTATGAAGCGCGTCAGCATCATCGTCAGCTCGACAGTGTGATGGTGGTGGAAGGCTATATGGATGTGGTAGCACTCAGCCAGTTTGATATCCGCCATGCCACCGCCGCGTTAGGCACCGCCACCACCCCGGATCATCTGAGCCTGCTAATGCGCTCGTGTGGCCATATTATTTGCTGTTATGACGGTGATGCCGCCGGCCGTCAGGCCGCCTGGCGTGCACTGGAAAATGCCCTGCCGGTATTAAAAGATGGCGTCAAATTGACCTTTTTGTTTCTGCCGGACGGCGAAGATCCCGACACCATGGTGCGCCAGGTTGGCCGCGAGGCTTTTCTGACAATGTGCCAGGAGCAGGCGTTGCCCTTATCGCGGTTCTTTTTTGATGCCTTGCTTAAACAGCATGAAGTGGGTACCCCGGAAGGCAAACAGGCAATCAAAGCCGCTGCGCAGCCATTGATTGACGGGGTGGCCGGCGAACAGCAAAAGATTATGCTTCAGGAAGAGCTGGCCAAGCATACCGGTGAATATGATCGCTTTCGCCTGCAACATGATATTCAACAGGCTAACCAGCGCGCCGAGCGCCCCGGTGGCACCGAGCAGCGGTTTAACCGCCAGAAAACCCGGCTTTCTCCGGTCCGCACACTGGTGCGGTTGCTCATCGACAGCCCGTCGCTGGCCCAGCGCTGCCCGGATGTGGTGCCTGCGGTGTTGGCCAACAGCGGCATTGCCGGCATGCAGTTGCTGCAGGATATTTATCAATACGCCAGTGCCCAGCCACAGGCCAGCACTGCCCAGCTTATTGAAAACTTCCGCGATCATCCCCATTCTCTGAGCATTGCCAAGTTACTGCAACAGGAACATCTGGTCAGCGAACAGGATGAAGAGCGGGTGTATACCGACAGTTTTGCCCGCTTACTCGACTGGCATTTTGACAGTCGGATTGAAACCTTACTGTCACGGTCGCGGGTGCAGGCACTGAGCCGAGAAGAAAAGGCCGAGCTCAATATGTTGATGAAAGAACGTCAATCGATGCATTGAGTCAGGAACTGTTTTTGGTTAAAAAACATGCCCCTAATCTGGTAAGTCGGGCTGTTTTTCTGTTATACTGGTCAATTCGCTGCAAGCTTACGTAGAAAGCTGCGGAGCACATATCAATCGCTAAAACAGGGTTTCAGCCCTTGACTGGTGCGGTAACAAGACAACAGCAAGCAGGCTATATGCAGGTCTCCCCCTGCCCTCTGGCGTGCTTTATTGCTTAATTTTAAATGTGAGAAGTGTAGGTTCTATGGCGCAAAGCAAGCAATCTCAGATTAAACTCCTGATTGCCAAAGGTAAAGAGCAAGGTTACTTAACTTTTGCAGAAGTAAACGACCACCTGCCGCAAGACATAGTCGATTCTGATCAAATCGAAGATATCATCCGCATGATTAATGACATGGGCATCCAGGTTTCCGAATCGGCACCTGATTCTGATGAACTGCTCATGCAGGAAACCACGGCTGACGAAGATGCGGCAGAAGCCGCCGCGCAGGCGCTGGCGACCGTAGAAAGTGAAATTGGCCGCACCACCGATCCTGTGCGCATGTATATGCGTGAAATGGGGACTGTTGAACTGCTGACCCGTGAAGGTGAGATCGAAATCGCCAAGCGTATCGAAGACGGCATCAATCAGGTTCAGTGTTCGGTTGCCGAATACCCCGAAGCGATCACCTATTTGTTAGAGCAGTGGGATCTGTACGAAGCCGAAGAAATTCGCCTTAGCGATATTATCTCTGGGTTTGTGGATCCAGATGATGAGCGTGACCTGGCTCCCACCGCGACGCACATCGGTTCAGAATTGTCGGAAGAAGAATTGGAAGACGAAGACGACGATGAAGATGACGACGATGATGATTCGGATGATGATGAAAGCGGCGTTGATCCTGAGCAGGCCCGGGAAAAATTTGCTGAGCTGCGCGAGCAGTACATCAAAACCCGTGATGTGATTGAAACTCAAGGCCGGGCGCACGAAAAAGCACGCAAAGAAATTGCTGCACTGAGCGAAATCTTCAAAGAATTCCGCCTGGTGCCCAAGCAATTTGATCGCATGGTGAAAAACATGCGTGGCATGATGGACAAGGTACGCATCCAGGAACGCCTGGTGATGAAGTACGCAGTCATCAATGCCAAGATGCCGAAAAAAGACTTTATCAAGGCCTTTGCTGGCAACGAAACCTCAACCCAGTGGCTGCATGAAGCGATCAAAGCCGGCCACGGGTACAGCGACGCGCTGGCCCAGCATAAAGAAGACATCGAGCGCAGTGTGTCGAAGATGCTGCAGGTTGAGCAGGAAACCGGCCTGATCATCGCTGACATCAAAGATATCAACCGCCGTATGTCTATTGGTGAAGCCAAGGCACGTCGGGCCAAAAAAGAGATGGTCGAAGCCAACCTGCGTCTGGTTATCTCGATTGCCAAAAAGTACACCAATCGCGGTCTGCAATTTCTTGACCTGATCCAGGAAGGGAATATCGGCCTGATGAAAGCGGTAGATAAATTTGAATACCGTCGGGGCTATAAGTTTTCAACTTATGCTACCTGGTGGATCCGTCAGGCGATTACCCGTTCAATTGCGGACCAGGCGCGGACCATTCGGATCCCGGTGCACATGATTGAAACCATCAACAAGCTCAACCGGATCTCGCGGCAGATGCTGCAGGAAATGGGCCGCGAGCCAAGCCCGGAAGAATTGTCTGAGCGCATGTCGATGCCTGAAGACAAGATCCGCAAGGTGCTGAAGATCGCCAAAGAGCCTATCTCAATGGAAACGCCCATTGGTGATGATGAAGATTCGCATCTGGGCGACTTTATCGAAGACAGCACTATTATCCAGCCCCTGGACTCGGCTACCGGCGGAAGCCTGAAAAATGCCACCCAGGAAGTGCTAGCCGGTTTGACTGCGCGTGAAGCCAAAGTCTTGCGGATGCGTTTTGGTATCGATATGAACACCGACCACACGCTGGAAGAAGTGGGCAAACAGTTCGACGTGACCCGCGAGCGGATCCGTCAAATTGAAGCCAAGGCGCTGCGCAAGCTGCGCCATCCCAGCCGCTCAGAGCAACTGCGTAGCTTCTTAGACGAATAATGTTGCACCCTGTGCAACAGATACAAGCCCGCCTTTTGGCGGGCTTTTTTGTTGTAGCACGGTATACTTTGATTTTTTAACCGCCCCTGGTTAGCAATCACCTGTGACCAGGCCACACCACGGAGCTCCTCTATGCAATGGCAATGGGCCCCCCTCAACGAACTTACCGCTACTGACGCCCACGCGTTGTTTGGCCTGCGCCAGCAGGTGTTTGTGTTGGAGCAAACCTGCCTCTACCCGGATATCGATGCGCTGGACCTGACCGCCTGGCATTTGCTGGGCTGGCAAGATGATCAACTGGCTGCTTATGCGCGGGTCCTGGCGCCGGGCGACAAATATGCCGAACCTGCCATGGGCCGCGTTGTCACCGCGCCGGCCTTGCGTCGCCAGCAACTGGGCAAAGAGTTGGTCGGTGAAGCGCTCACGCGCAGCCATACCCAATTTGGCCGGGCTGATATGCGCATCTCGGCACAACAATATCTGGTGCCCTTTTACCAGAGCTTTGGCTTTGTGTGCGTCGGTGAAGGCTATGATGAAGATGGCATCCCGCACATTGAAATGCTTAAGAATGAATAGCTTAATGCAAAACCATGTGAGACTAATCTATCCTTTGGCGAGCGCGTATGTTATCTGTGTGACAACCATCCGCGGCTACCAAGGGACCCGATTGTGATCCAAGCCCCCTATTTATTATTTATCGGTGATGCCACCGATCCGTTAAGTATTAAGATGGCCCGCAGTGTTGCAGACTGGCGGGCCGAAAAATGTGTGGGCGAGCTACGCCTGCCTGGTTGTGAAGTCAGCACCGGCTGCCCGGAATTATCTATCGATCAGGCAGTGGAGCGCGGCGCCAAAAGCTTTATTCTGGGCTTTGCCAATAGCGGCGGCCATTTGGATGAACGCTATCTGACCCACGTGCACCAGGCCATTGAAGCCGGCCTGGACATTGTCAGTGGCCTGCACGATAAGCTTACCGACTACGCCGAACTGGTGGATGCCGCGCGCCGCTACAATGTGCGCCTGATTGATATCCGCCATCCGCAAGCCCGCTTTACCACCGGCCGCGGCCAAAAGCGTAGCGGTAAGCGCCTGCTGACCGTGGGCACGGACTGTTCGGTGGGTAAAATGTATACCTCGCTGTGTCTGACCCGCGCCCTACAGGAGCAAGGTGTGAACGCCACGTTCAGAGCCACCGGCCAAAGCGGGATCCTGGTGGCTGGCGAAGGCGTGCCGCTGGATTGTGTGGTGGCGGATTTTATCTCCGGCGCCGCCGAGTCGTTAAGCCCGGATAATAATGATAACCACTGGGATATTATCGAAGGCCAGGGCTCACTTTCACATCCGGCCTTTGCGGGCGTCAGCCTGGGCCTGCTGCATGGCTCACAGCCTGATGCGCTGGTGATTTGCCATGCGCTAAACCGCGATCATATGCGCGGGCTGCCTCATGTGCCCCAGCCAACCTTACAGCAAACCATCGACCTAAATCTGCAGGCCGCGCAACTGACCAATCCAAAGGCTCGGGTGATTGGCATTGCAGTGAACACCTCGGCGGTGGACGATGAAGAAGCGCGCCGCTGGTGTAAACAAACCGCCGAACAACTGGGTTTGCCCTGTGTAGACCCAGTACGCCATGGCGTCGATTCTCTGGTGGCCCGCTTATGCGATTAACTATCGAAGCGTCGCATGAACAGCTGCCTTTGGCCCGAGAATTTCGGATCTCGCGGGGCGCTAAGACCCACGCCGATGTGGTGGTCGTCAAAGTATCAGACGGTACTCACACTGGCTGGGGCGAAGCCGTTCCCTATGCGCGCTATGATGAAACCCTCGAGGGCACTCTGGCCAGCCTCAACCGGATTGGGCAATCGATTGCCTGTGTGGATGATCATGTTCGCTTGAATGCCACCCTGCCGGCCGGCGCGGCCCGCAATGCCTTAGACTGCGCGCTGTGGGATTTGCGTGCCCAGCAACAACAGCAGCCGGTGGCCCAACTTACCGGGCTGACCGAGCCAGCCTCGTGTGTCACAGCTCAAACCATCAGTGTCGGCACCCTGGCCGGCATGCAGGAGGATGCCAGGGCACTGGCTGGCGCTGAATTACTCAAAATCAAACTGGATCCTGAGGATGTGGTGGATAAGATTGCGGCTATTCATGCAGTTACCCCCACCAGCCGTTTTATCGTAGATGCCAATGAAGGCTGGAGCCTGGATTTACTTAAACAGGTGGCACCACAGTTAGCCCGCCTCAATGTTGCGCTGATTGAACAGCCTCTGCCGGCCGGTGAAGATGATGCCCTGGCCGATTATCAATGCCCAGTGCCACTGTGCGCCGATGAATCCTGCCATACGACTGCATCACTGTCGGCGCTGGTGGGCCGGTATCAGGCCATCAATATCAAGCTGGACAAAACCGGCGGATTGACTGAAGCCATGTCGCTGCTGCGTGCGGCCCGTCATCATCAGCTGGATATTATGGTGGGCTGTATGGTGGCCTCTTCGCTGGCGATGGCGCCGGCTTACTTGCTGACCGAGCACGCCAGCTTTGTGGACTTGGATGGCCCGGTGCTGGTGAAACAAGACCGGCCAAACGGCTTTACCATTGAAAATGGTATTTTGCGGCGCCCGTCTAATCTGCTTTGGGGTACCGGCCAGCCACGTTAAGCAGGCTAGCCCTAAGGACTGCGCTGATAAGCTCAGTGCAGATGCTTATTGCACAGTGACCGGGTTGGTGGCCGACACCGCGATGACTTCGCCATTGGCGGCGATGGAAAAATACAACACCCGGTCAAACTCAGTGTTGCGCGCTTTGATCACAACCCCCTGATCGCCGGCTTCTACCACACTAAAATTGTCAGCCGCCAGATACTTCCAGCTCTTATGCAATTTACCGGCCTCAAAGCCAGCATCTTTAAACGCCATGGTGCGGGCGGTGGTCTGTGCGGTACTAAGCGCCTGCTCGCGACTGATGCTGTCGGCAGCGGAAACCAACCCGCTGATGGTGATGGCTGCGGCCAGCAGGCTGTGACGCCACTTAATCATAGATGCTCCAGAGTGGATTTAATAGTGTGCTCCTATTACGGTAGTTTTTCTGATTCGGGTTGCAGTTCGGTGGTATTCAGAGCATTGATACACCGATATGATTGGTACAGAAGTAACCTTAAACTAATGGGTGGCGCGGCCAAAGTCACCCACAGTGGGTCAAAATTATCCCAATAAAAAAGGCCCTTTCGGGCCTTTTTGGTAATGAGATATGGATTACTGATGAATACGACGTTTGCGTAACAGGGTCACACCCATCAGTACAAGACCAAACAGCCCCAGCGTCGCTGGTGCTGGCACTGCTACCAGGCGGGCAGCAGAGCGGCCCAGGATGATGTCGCCATTCAGACCGCGTTCATCATCATCCAGCGTGCGAATATCGTTACCGTTGGGCAGCATCACACCATCAAAGTTAAAGCGTAACGCATTTACCCACATACCACATTCAGAGGCCACGCACCGGCGCCATTGTTCATTCACAAACAAGGTCAGTCCGCTCACGCCAGCAAAATTCTCCCAGGTAAAGGAAGGCAGGCGCATCATGCCATTTTCGGGTCGCAGGCCATCAAGAGCAAGTCTGGGTCCACCACCAATGCTGGCTAGCAAACGCATCAGCCGCGGGCTAATAAAAGAGCCGCCACGCATATTCCAGTCCCCATAATCACCCGAAATGCGCGACAGCGAAAACACATCAAAAGGAATATCAAAAAAGCTGTCAGGAATCATTCGTTCCGGACGTATATCACCATTCGGCATAGGCCCGATATCGCGATCCGGCATCGGGCCGATAATGCCGGAGGCGCCCCGAGCCCGGCGATTGCCCAAGCCACCATCCACATTAGACATGGCATGCCCGCCTAAGGTGAATTGACGCAGTAACCCAGCGATGGGGCCGCCCAACGGATCGCGCATTGGCGTGGCCAGAGGCGAACCCGGTCCGCCCAGAATGCGTGTAATACGATATGGATCCGGCGCTTCACCATGGGTGCGCACAGGCAGGTTAAAATCCACGCTACGGCCATCCATCATCAAATCGACACTGATCGCATGGCCTTCACTGCTGCCGGCAATAACTTTGGCATGGGCAGAAAAAGCACTCAGGCTCATTGATAACACCAGGGCGGCCGGGGCAACAATATTTCTCATGGTTGATTTTGCAGTTAAGAACATCATCGCTATCACCTCTTTGTAGTATTTTGTATTCCACTCATTAACTTGCATGAGAACTATTGCTTAAGGTGTGCCATGTTTTTTAAGGTATTGATACAAAACAAACTTTCGTATTTTTAAGGATTAAATTTATCTATTCAGTGATCCTAGCCTGTAAAGAACTCGGACAACTGGACTAATTGCCTTAAAAGTTTATAAACCATTGAAATTAATAATGTTATGCCAAAAATCGGAGAAGTTTGACTAACCTCCCAATTCGACTAAACCCCGCCTGTTACCACCCATCGCAGCTGTCAATGTGGCCGACACCTTCCTCACCCGTGGACGTTCAAAACGAGTTAACAGGCAGGTTAGAACGCTGTGGCTGTGCTCACGCTTTTGTACCAGAAAATGCTTCATAGCGGCCTGCAGAGATTGCAGCCAAAAGCAGAAGACATGCGAAAAATTGCAAAATTCTTTATTTAAAACTTCAGAAAATCATAACCTTAAACACTGAACCAGACTGGCAAAATGTTTGCTTATTACCTCTCCAGATAAGAGTAAGTAAGAGGTAAAGATGAAAACCAGTCTGGTCACCATTGTTAAAAATCGCACTAAGCAGTTGCGCAATTTAATTGCGCATCTGGAGCAGTGTGACCCACTGCCCGATGAGTTGGTGGTGGTGTGGATGACCTCGCCATCACCGCACTCACTGGTTCGCTCTGAGGCTTTTACTATCACGCATAAATTTGTCACAACCGAAGCTCTGCCCATCGCCCGAGCGCGCAATAAAGGTTTGCTGGAAGCACGTAACAACGCCCTGTGCTACATGGCAGTGGATGTATTGCCGGCGCCTGACTTTATTGCTCAGCACACAGCCTTGTTAACCAAGGGCACGGTGGTGGTTAGCCAGGCCTACCCCGGGGTAGCCGAAGGCGACCTGTATCAGGGATATGCATTTTTACAATCACAAACACAGCGAGAAAACTATGGAAACTCTGTGTGCGATAATGATCGCGCTGCACTGTTTTTTATTCATAAAAAAGATTTCAGCCGCACCGGCGGGTTCGATGACCGCTACGATGGCTTTGGCATCAATGATGAGGATTTTCTCACCAACTGCCGCACGCTAGGCTTAGCCTTTGCCGTGGCTGATAGCGTGACTTTTCGCCAGGAACGCGCCAACTACCGCTGCCCGCTTAATCATGTGCTCGACTTCACCCGCAATGCCCAGATTTATCATGACAAATGGGGCGTGTATCCGAATAAAGCAGTGTTAGAACAATACGCCCAGCAAGGCTGTATCAATTCAGATTATGAAGAAAATGGTCTCCATGTAGCGCGCCTGCCGACCGATGACGAGCGCAAAACAGCACGCCTGGCCGCCACGCATACCAATGCTGAAGAAGGAGATGGCTGATGCGAACCCATTTGCGCCAGCTGGATGAACAGTTGCAGCAGTTTATCGGCCAAAAAGCGTTTCCCTGTGTGGGGGCCAAAACCGCCTTGTCTAAACAGCAGGTGCATTGCCATGAATACGATAGTCTGGACGATGAACAGCTCAATGTAGATATTCTGAGCGACCTGTACGACTTTATCGACGGCTTTGATCTGCGCCAACATATGTTTTCATCCTTCGTGTGCGCATTTGATGGCCCTTACGGTTACACCGAGCGCCAGTATGAATATCTGCTATGGCAAAAACTGCAGCAGCTGCATGAGATTGATGCCCGCCTGCACCCCTGGGACAAGTCGGTCAGCCAGGACCCCGAAGCCGCCGACTTTAGTTACAGCCTCGGCGGCCAGGCGTTTTTTATCATTTGTTTAAACCCGGCCAGTCGCCGCAAGAGTCGGCGCTTCGAAAGTCCGGCCATCGTGTTTAATCTGCACCAGCAATTTGAGCATCTGCGTGAGCAGGGTCGATTTGAACAATTTCGCGATCATATCCGCAAGCGGGATGATGCTTTTAACGGCGAAGCTAATCCAATGCTGCAAAATCATGGTACAGACTCAGAAGCCAAACAATACAGCGGGCGGCTGTTGGAAGAAGACTGGCAGTGCCCCTTTCACGTCAATAAGGAAACTTAACCCGTGCATACTATTGCTCCGCGCAGCGGTACCGCCTTTGAACTGCAACAAGGCCAACGTTTAAAAGTGATCGATCCCCAAGGTGAACAGGTCGCCGACCTGTACGCATTTAATGCCCAGAATCATCACGAATATTTGTCATCCGGCCGCTCATTGGATTACAACGAAAGCCTGACCTTTAAAACCGGCTCTAAGCTGTATTCCAACGAAAGTCATGAGATGTTTGAAATCATTGAAGATACAGTGGAAGACCATGATTTTTTACTGACCCCCTGCAGCAAGGCCACCTTTCGCCATTTTTACCCGGATGAAGAGCCGGTGCCAGGTTGCCATGGCAACCTGGCTGCAGCCTTTGCCAAATACGGTATACCCGAACACTTGATTGCCACCACCTTCAATACCTTTATGAATGTAGCGGTAGACAGCACGGGCAAACTGGCGGTGCTACCGCCCAAAAGTAAAGCCGGCGACTACACGGTCTTCGAAGCCAAGATGGATATGATTGTGGGGCTAACTGCCTGTTCTGCCGGTGAATCCAATAACTTTTCCTATAAGCCCATCGAGTACGAGATTTTATCGGCGTAAGCTTTGCGACGGGCGGCTTTGCAGGTAAGGTAGACTTTTCTTCTTGCCGGACTTTACCCATGGACGCTCACTTTTGGCATCAAAAATGGCAAGCCAATGATATTGGCTTTCACGAACAGACCACTAACCCGGCACTGTCCCGGCATTTTGCCCGGCTAGGCCTGGCCCCCGGCAGCCGGATCCTGGTGCCGCTGTGCGGTAAAAGCCAGGATATGCTGTGGCTGGCCGAGCAGGGCTATGAGGTGGTGGGCGTTGAACTGAGCACCCTGGCGGTAGAACAGTTTTTTTCTGAAGCCGGGCTGACGCCGTCCGTGAGCAACGCGGGTGTACACCAATGCTATCAGGTCGGCAACATTACCGTCTTAGTAGGCGATATTTTTGCCCTGACGCCAGCCACGCTGGGACCGGTGGCCGGCATCTATGATCGCGCTGCGCTGGTGGCATTACCTGACACTATGCGCCTTCAGTATACTCGCCATCTGACTAGCCTGACCGAACAGGCCCCGCAGCTGCTGATCACCTTTGACTATGATCAGCATGCCATGCCCGGCCCGCCATTTTCAGTGCCGGCCCAGTGGGTACATACCGCCTATGCATCGGCCTATCAGCCATTGTTGTTGCAGGACTCGCCGGTTAAAGGCGGGCTTAAAGGCCGCTGCCCGGCTCACGTGCAGGTGTGGCAACTGCTGCCCTGTCCGCAAGGTTCGAAGTAATCACACAACTGATTCGCATAACCACGGCAATGAAGATGAACCGTTTACCAATACCGCGATTACAAACAGCGATGAAGGCACTTTTGCCACCAACCAAACAGGAAAATGTTATGCGTCGACTTTCTGCTGCTGTTGCCACTACCGCACTTTGTTCTGCTCTGTCTGCCCCGGTCATGGCCGAGCCTATGACCTACAGTATCGATCCGGAACACACCAATGTAATTGTATCCTGGAGTCATTTTGGGTTTTCCTACCCCACCGCCACCTTTAGCGGGGCCCAGGGTTCACTGACCTATGATAATGACAATGTCAGTGCGTCGAGCATTGAGGTGTCCATTGATGTGGAAACGGTCGACAGCTATTCAGACAAACTAAATGAAGAATTTTTAGGCGAAGAATATTTTTATGTGGATGAATATCCGCAAGCCACCTTTAAAAGCACTAAGGTCACGGCCAACGGCGACAATCAATTGTCAGTGACAGGCGATCTGACCATTAAGGGCACCACCCGTCAGGTCACCTTTGATGCCACCTTAAACAAACAGGCCAAACACCCCATGACCGAAAAACCGGCCATCGGCTTTAATGCCACCACGACGGTGATGCGCTCTGACTTTGGCCTGGATAAATATGTACCGGATGTGTCTGATAAAATTGTGCTGCAAATTACCACCGAAGCCCAGGCAAAATAATCCTCGGCGCGTCGCCACCGCCTGGTTTGCCAGTCTGGCTGGGTTGGTCAGTCTGACAGGCTGTGGCCCGGCTGAACTGGCTGCACCTGAGTGCCGCTCAGAGGCTGTGGTGGCGGTCACCGCCGCCCATGGCGCCTGTTTGATTGTTGCCAACCAACAGGTGTTACTGGTTGCCGATGATAACGGCCGCTGGCAGCTACCCCAGGCCGAAGCCGGTGCGCTGGAAACCTCGGCCTGTGCTGCCCATCGGGCCACCTGGCAGGCTACCGGGATCAATGGGAAGGTCACCCAACAGTTAGGCTGGCTCACCCCCACCACCATGCTGTATCACTGTACCAGTGACGCGGGCATTGCACGTTTGCCGCAATCTTTCACTTACAATGATCAGAAGATGAAAAAAGCCGATATCTATCAGCTGTCGCACCGCGACCTGACCTACCCGGATCACCTGGTGCCATTGCGCGATGGATTTGTGCAGGCTACACAGCCGACCCGGTAATCTGCAAACAGAGTTTACTAAACGAATGTTGTTAACCGTCTAGACGTCTGTTAGCTTTAATGGTTCTACTGCATCCATCAATTACAAGCAAGAGACAGTCACTGTGTTTGAACTGCAATATTCCAGTAAGAAAGGCCAGGTCAGCGCAGCTGAATGGCAAACCCGGGTCGACCTGGCGGCCTGCTACCGTCTGGTGGCCGATATGGGCTGGGGCGATTTAATCTATACCCACATTTCGGCAAAAGTGCCCGGCACCCGCCATTATCTGGTCAATGCCTTCGGCCTGACCTTCGAGGAGGTCACTGCCTCCAATCTGGTCAAGGTGGATTTGCACGGCAATATTCTGGATGACACCGACGACACCATCAATCCGGCCGGCTTTACCATTCACAGTGCCATTCATGAAGCGCGCAGCGATGCCATGAGCATTGTACATCTGCATACTAAGGCCACTATCACAGTCGCCTCAGTAAAAGGCGGTCTTCAGCCCTGGAGCCAGTATTCGTTGTTTTCGCTGCCGTCGCTGAGCTATCACGATTATGAAGGGCTGGCGGTAAACGATGATGAACGTGCTCGCTTGCAGCAAAATCTGGGGCAAACCAATCATATGCTGTTGCCCAACCATGGCGGGCTGACCTTAGGCCCCACCGTGGGCGATGCCTTTATGCGTTTTTACGATCTGCAACGAGCCTGCGAAATTCAGCTGGAACTGATGAATTCAGGGCGCGAGGTCATTGCCATTCCCGATGATATTGTGGCCGGCATTTACCAGCAGGCCAATACCGTGCATGCCGGCCAGACCGGCGGCCAGAAAGCCTGGCCCGCCATGCTACGAAAAGCCTATCGACTCGACCCCGGTTTTTGCGAATAACCATATACAGGAACTGCCATGAAAGTGACCAAAGTTGAAATTTTTGATATTGAATGCCCGGAGCGTCCACCATGGAACCCGGTATTTGTGCGGGTGTATACCGATGAGGGGATCACCGGGGTGGGCGAAGCCGGGCTGGCCTATGATTTGGGTCACAGCGCAGCGGCCCATATGATCAAAGAAATTGCCGAGGCCATGTTGATTGGCTGGAATCCGTTTAATACTGAGCACCTGTGGAGCCGGATGCTACGCGAAAGCTTTTGGGGACTGGGTGGCGGCCCGGTGATCTATGCCGCCATGAGCGCTATTGATACTGCGCTGTGGGATATTCGCGGTAAAGCCCTGGGCGTGCCTGTGTATCAGTTACTGGGTGGCAAAACCAATGACAAATTACGTTGTTATGCCAGCCAGCTGCAGTTTGACTGGGATGACCAGATCACCAAACTCAATGCCCCGGCCGACTATGGCCGCGCTGCCGAAAAAGCCATGGCTGACGGCTACACTGCGGTCAAGGTCGATCCCATTGTGTACGACAAAGACGGCGTCACGCATTTTGATCGCACCAAATTGTTTAGCCGCGCTGAAATGAAATTATTTAAAGCCCGCTTGCAGGCTATTCGCGATGCCATGGGCGATGAAGGCGATATCATTTTTGAATGTCATAGCTTACTGGGCGCATCCACTGCCATCCAGCTTGGTGAAATGGTCGAAGAAATTGGCTGTTATTATTATGAAGAGCCGGTGAATTATTTAAATTCTAAGCTGCATGACAAAGTGGCCCAGCGGGTCAATGTCCCCATCGCCGGCGGCGAGCGCTTATACCATCGCTGGGATATCCGCCCGTATTTAGAAGATCAGTCCATCGATGTGCTGCAACCGGATATTGGCCTGTGCGGCGGTTTTACTGAAACCAAAAAAGTCTGTGATTATGCTGATGTGTACGATGTACGCATTCAGGCCCATGTGTGTGGCGGCCCGGTGGCCACCGCAGCCAGCCTGCACCTGGAAACCGCTATTCCTAACTTTTTAATCCACGAACATCACACCTATGCCACCAAGTCATGGAACCGCGAGCTGTGTATTCAGGATCCGCAGCCCAAAAATGGCTACATCGAAGTGTCTGAAGCGCCTGGGATTGGCATTGAGCTTAATGATGAGATTGTTTACCGCTCACCGCATATGACGGTGACGGCGCTCAAATAAGCCAGAAGTTATTTTAATCGGCATAGCCACTGCCGATGGCGCGAAATGGCAGCTCCAGCTCTAGCTCGGGCACTTCTTTGGCCACCCAGGCTGGAAAGGTGTTGCTGTTAGGGCCGGGAAACACCTGGTAACGGTCTGCGTACGGATAACGCGCAATGGCCGCACGCAGCTGTGGGATAAGCCGGGCGGCTTTGTCGCCCTGCAATGAAAGCAATTTCTCCGGCCGCGCGCCATACCAATAGCGATCCGGCGTGGTGGTGCGATAGGCATCCAGCGCCGGCAAGCCATCTTCGGTGCGCCAGCCCACCACTTCGTATACGGTGTAATCGTTAGCCTGTGCAGGTTTGATTGCCAGCCAGGTATGCACCGCAACCCAGCCGCGCCAGCCAAAGGCATCAGCCGCATACACTTCAATCACCGCCTGTTCGGTGGATTCCGGCGCCGGCGCGATGCCGGCTGGTTCACGGCTGGCGGTTTGCCAGTCCTGGCTACTGCAGCCGCTGCCCAGCAGAGCAAAAGCAGCCACGATACTTATGATTAAACGCATAGTTGTCTCCTTTGGCGTTATATACGCCCCACCCGCAAGCCCGGTTGTTACAGCTTTGTCATCTACCGTTCTTGTTGAATCTCAGTCAAACTGGTACCAGCGGGCGGCGTTGTCGTGAAGCACCGCCTGTTGCTGCTCTGCATCCAGCGCCAGCGCGTTAAGCAGCGTCAGGGTACGCCGCCAAAACTCTGCGTAGGAACAAGCCAGCCGGCACAAAGGAAAATTACTGGCCGCCATTACCCGCTGCGGACCAAAAGCGCTAAGCACCTGCTGCCAGCAAGTTTGGGCCCAGGCCTCTGACCATTGGCGTTGCGAACCGAGCATCTCCCAGCCCGAGGCTTTAATGGCAATATGCGGGCAGGCAGCCAGGCGCGCCAGATTGGCTTGCCAGGCACCCTGCCCCTTGGCATCTTGCGGCGCCCAGCCAGCATGATTGATCACACAGCGCACTCCGGTGGCGGCCACATGCTCCAGCAATAAGTCGGTGGCGGTGTCATCGGCCACCGGATACTGGGCTTCAAAATGCCAGTCACGAGCTGCCAGCGCAGCGAAGGCTGCCCGCACCTGCGGCTGGCTGAGAATTGCCACAGCCTCGTTGTCCAGAATATGGCGCACGCCCACTACCGAAACATAGTCCGCCAGTCGCGTCAGGGTGGCGGTGCACGCCTTACCCAGCAAATCAATGCCGGCCACACAGCGCAGCGGCTGCTGTACCCGGCTCTGCCACCAGGCCACCTCGCGCCAGGGTCTGGCATTATCAAAGCCGGCTTCGATATGCACCAGGCCGCGCAATTCACACGGCCCCGCCGAGTTCAACGCAGCTTCATCGAATGCCTGATATAGCTGGGCTTTATCCGGCCAGTGAGGCGGCTTATCCGGCTGCAGCCAGTGATAGTCGCCGTCTTGCGGGGCAAAAAAATGCAGGTGGCTGTCGATTAGTTGCATCAGCGTGCGGTATAGCCGCCATCAATCACCTGTAGGCTGCCGGTGATAAAGGTGGCCTTATCGCCGGCTAAAAACAACACCAGCTCGGCCACTTCTTCGGGCTGGCCTAAGCGCCCCAGGGGTTGCGCAGCAGCTTCCTCGGCATGCACCTGGGCTTTATCAGCGCCACTGGCCTCGACATAACGATTAATCGCCTTGTGATACAACGGTGTTTCGATAGTGCCCGGGCATACAGCATTCACCCGAATATTGTCAGCGGCATAATCCAGCGCGGTGGTTTTGGTCATTGACGCCAGCGCGGCTTTGCTTAAGTTGTAGGCAAACGAGGATGGCTTGCCCACCAGGCTCTGATCCGAGCCCATTAAAATGATGGCGCCGCGCTGCTGGGCACGCATGGTGGGCAGCACGGCTTTGATAGCGGCGTAGGCGCCTTTCACATTGGTGGCAAAGACCTGATCCAGTTCGGCTTCGCTGGTTTGCTCGATGGTACCGGAGAAGTGGATCCCTGCGTTGGACACCAGTACATCGATGCGGTTGGTCTGGGTCAGCACCTTATCCACACAGGCAGCCACCTGCGAGGTATACGCTACATTGCATTCCAGCCACTGGGCATTTTCCACCGGCCGGGCAAAGTCGCACATATCCAGGTTAAATACCCGGTAACCTTTGGCGGCAAATTTTTCTGCCACTGCCAGGCCTATGCCCTGGCTGCCGCCGGTTACCACACACACCGGTGATTCATAGCTCATGCTGTACTCCGCCTTCATTGAGATTTAAAGGGCTCTAGCATGACCAGAGGGCACCAAAAATGCAATCACAATGCGCTAATCGCCGGTGCGAATGCGTTGCGTGAATTAATTTTTTTACAAAATGATTACAGAGGCTTGGCGGTGCGTGTTTTGTGGGTATAATTAAAATTCAAACACCCGTTTAAAAGTAAAGGAGTGGGTTATGCCGCACTATCAGGCACCAATGGCCGATTATCAATTTTTGCTCAAAGAATGGCTGGGCTTGGATAGCCACTATCAGCAACTGGGCGTGACCGATTTTGATAGCGATCTGGCCAATGAAATCATTGCTCAGGGCGCCAAGTTTGCTGAAGATGTGATTGCGCCGCTAAACCGCAGTGGTGATGAGCAGGGTTGCCGCTTAGAAGGCGGCCAGGTGACCACCCCCGAAGGCTTTGCCCAGGCTTACCAGGATTATATCGCCAACGGTTGGAACAGCATGTTGGGCGACGAAGCCTACGGCGGTCAGGGCCTGCCCTACACTATGGCGGTGCCGGTGCATGAAATGTTGCATTCAGCCAACCTAAGCTGGCGGCTCACCAGCATGCTCACCGAAAGTGCGGTACTGGCTGTTTCCCGCCATGCCAGCGACACCCTGAAAGACCAGTATCTGGAAAAGCTTATAAGCGGTGAGTGGACCGGCACCATGAACCTGACCGAGCCGCAGGCCGGTACCGATCTGGCTTTGCTGACCACCAAAGCCGAGCCACAGGATGACGGTAGTTACAGCATCACCGGTAACAAAATTTTTATCACCGGCGGCGATCATGACTGGACCAGTAACATTGTGCACATGGTACTGGCACGCTTGCCCGACGCGCCTGCTGGGGTCAAAGGCATCAGCCTGTTTTTGGTACCAAAATATCTGCTGGATGAAAATAATCAGCCCGGTCAGCCCAATGCGGTGTCGGTGGGCAGCATCGAGCACAAGATGGGTATCAAAGGCAGCCCCACCTGTGTGATGAATTATGACGGCGCCACCGGCTACCTGGTGGGCGAACCGCACCAGGGGCTGGTCTGCATGTTCACCATGATGAACGATGCGCGTTTTCAGGTGGGTCTGGAAGGATTGGGCGCGGCCGAAGCTTCTTATCAGGGCGCCCTGGCTTATGCCCGTGAGCGGGTCCAGTCGCGTGCGCCGCAAGGGGTGCAAAACCCTGATGGCAAAGCCGATCCGATTGTATTTCAACCGGATGTGGCACGTATGCTGATGACCCAGAAAACCCTCACCGAAGGGTGCCGGGCACTGGCGGTGTGGTATGCCAAATACATGGATATCGAACGGTTGGGCGATGACACCGGCAAACAAACCGCGGCGCAGGTACTGGCCTTTTTAACCCCGGTGTGCAAAGCCTTTATGACCGACATGGGGTTAGAGACCACCAGCCTGGGTGTGCAGGTATTTGGGGGCCACGGCTATATACGTGAATGGGGCATGGAACAGCTGATGCGGGATGTGCGTATTGCCCAGCTGTATGAAGGCACCAATGGTATTCAGGCGCTGGACCTGATTGGTCGCAAGCTGACCCGGGATAAGGGCCGCATGATGGAAACCACCTACACCGAACTAACCGCATTGGTGGACACCATCGGTGATGCCGAGGCCCGCTCGCAGGCCCAGTCACTGCTGGATGACTGGCGCGCCACCTCTGCTGACTGCCTGGCTATGGATGCTGCGGATGTGGCCAGTGCAGCCTGCGATTATCTGGCCTACACCGCTTACTCACTGATTGGTGTACTGTGGTATAGCCAGGCCGATGCGGCGAAACACAGTGCCAACACAACATTGGCCACTGCCAAGCAAAAAGCCAGCAACTTTTATCAGGCGCGGATCCTGCCACGTCGTGATGCCCACAAGGTAGCGTTGCGGGCCGGCGCAGACAGTGTGCTGGCCACCCAGGGCGCTGAGTTTGATTATCTGTAACCCAACCTAATCAACCAAAAACGGGAGCCCACTGGCTCCCGTTTTTTTATGCGCGGTGTACAAGTCTAGTCGAGAGCTTTGAAGCGCACTGCCACTCCGCCAATGGCTGCCATCGACAAGGTCAGGCTGTCTTTGGCTGTCACCTGCTTGGTAACATAGTCCATGGCATAAGGATTATCCTGCCAGTCGGTCTTGTCGCTGTCCTGATAAATCTGTGCTTCATAGGTCTGGCCGTCAGCCAGAAAGTCCAGTTTGACGGTGACCTTGCGCGCTTTATCATCGGTGATGGCGCCTAAATACCAGTCTTTGCCCGAATAGTCCCGGTGCGCTTTTTCCTGGCGGGCAATCACAATAAATTTACCCACTTCGCCTTGTAGCGCTTCGGTAGCTTCCCAGTCGGTGGGCACATCCTGAATAAACTGAAAGGCCTGCGGGTGCTTCAGGTAGTTTTCTGGCAAGTCTGCCGCCATCTGAATAGGGCTGTACAGCACCACATACTGGGCCAGCTGGCGGGTCAGGGTCGACATGGGTCGGCGTACAAAATCCACGGTGTCATTTTCCGGTACATCCGGGCGCTGGTAGTCAAAATCAAAGATACCGGGGGTAAAATCCATCGGCCCGGCCAGCATACGGGTAAAGACCAGGGTGGGGATATGGTCTGCCGGGTTAGGTGCGCCCACCCCGGAATTGTACTCCTGGCCGCGGGCACTTTCGCGCGAGATCCAGTTCGGATAGGTGCGACGCAGGCCGGTGTCCTTGACCGACTCATGGGTGTTGATGGACAGCTCATACTTGGCGGCGGTGCGCACATTATTTAAAAAGTGATTCACCACCGGCTGGCTATCGGTGTATTCATAACGCATGATGCCATCATCATCCAGCCGTTTCAGGTTCTGACCAAAAGCCACATAGCCGGTTTTGATTTGCTCGACGCCCAGGTCCTGATACAGCTTGAAGCCGTCTTCCATCTGTTCTTCATAGTTGGTGATCCCGCCAGAGGTTTCGTGATGGCCAATTAACTTAACGCCCTGCTTATCGCCATACTTAGTCACGGCTTCGATATCAAAGTCCGGGTAACTTTTGGTAAAGCTGAACAACTGCGAGTTTTCAATCCAGTTGCCATCCCAGCCGGTGTTCCAGCCTTCCACCAGCACGCCGTCAAAGCCGTATTTGGCTGCAAAATCCATGTACTCTTTGGTGCGTTCGGTGGTCGCCCCGTGGGTGCCATCTGTGCCCCAGGTGTACTTGCCGATGTGCATGCCCCACCAGATACCGATGTATTTGCCCGGGTTTACCCAGTCCACCTCGCCCAGCTTATTGGGCTCATTGAGGTTCAGGGTAAGGTAGGAGTTGATTAAGTCCACCGCTTTATCGCCCACCGTAATGGTGCGCCAGGGCGTAGTGAAATCACCTTCTTTGAGTACCGCGGTGCCATCGGCGCGCGGAGCCAGGTCAGCCTCCAGACGTCCGCCACGCAGGCGCTGCAGGCTCATGCCGGCATAATCCACCAGTGCAGCTTCGTGAATGGCTACGTGCAGGCCGTCGTCATAGGTGACAGTAAGAGGGGTGTGAGCCACATCCACCTGCTCCAGTTTGGTTTCGCGATACACATACTCGTAGCGCTCAAAGCCCTGACCGGGGATCCAGTACGCTGTGGCAGACTGCGGGCGGGCCAGATTAAACTGGGTCAGTTCGCGAGTGATGGCCACCTCGCCCTGCCCGCTCACTTCATAGCGAAAACCGATACCATCATCAAATACCCGCGCTCGCACCACAAACTGGCGGTCTTTGTCATCGGTGTGGGTAAAGCGCACCACCACTTCATTATAGTGGTTAGTGATCAGGCGCTGCTCGCCCCAGGGTTGTTCCCACTGGCTCTGATGACTGTCGCGGCTGACTTCTTTGACCGTAAAATCACGGTACATGGGTGCCGCTTTTTCAAAGGTAAAGCCAAGTTTGCTGGGCAGGATCACCGCCTGGCCGTTGCGCTGTAAACTGTATTGCGCCAGGGCATCGTCATCGCTGAATTGCAAGGTCAGCGCGCCATCCGGGGACGACACTGACACGGTGGCGGCATAAGAGGAGGCTGTCAGCAGCCCCATGGCAAGGCCAAGAGTACGCATATAAGTCCTTATGTTTCCAAGTGTGCCTTACGCTTACGCACAAGCACAGAATTTGTAACAAAACAATAACAGACTTAATCGATTAAGCTAGTGCTAATCGCAGATGACAGGCTGGTCAGAGCAGGCCGCTGACGCGACACGACTTATTTCAAGCTGGATTGCTGATAGGTGGCCGCGGTTTGCTCAATGGTTTTTTCAAACCAGTCTTTGAGCATGTTTTTTTCATAACTAAGGTTTTGATAGCGGCTGCGCAGGCGGGTGCCCCGATCCATAAATGCCATGTCTTTAAGTTTCACATCGGCGCTTTGCAAGGTGGCGCCATCTGCTCCCTGCAAGGTATAGCTAAATTGCATACGCGGAATATACAAGGGTTTCACCAGCCGGATATCGGCGCCACCCATGCCACCAAAAAAGCTGGCCGGCCAGACTTCACCCGCCAGATCCATGTCGGTCACAGTCAGCGACAACACCTGGCCATCAGGCAGATCTTCGGCCAGTTCAGCCAAAAATTCTTCGATATCTGCAAATACCCGGTCGCGAAAGGAGATGCGTGACTGATTAGACGGCTGTATATCCCGGTAGGAATCGGGATCCTGCCAGGTAATTTTCACCTCTGCGGCCGCCTGTGCCGGCACACTGCACAGCCCCAGCAGGCCCATCAGCAAACAGGAATACTTTATCATTGTGACTACCTCACACCATGTTGCCTGAGGCAACAAACGGATTGATACTGGTTAGAGGCGCCTGTGGCAGGCAAGTTCCATTGGCTGGCAAAAAGCAGCAAAAGAATATTGGAGCTGAATTAGGTCTTATTTTCCAGCAGGTCGGATTTTTCTATCTCGGTACACATAAACGCGCGCGACGCTCCAAATAAAAAGGGATTTTTATCGTCGCTGTGACAGTAAGTAGTGTAAAAATGCTGCACCTGATGGCGCGAACTGAGCAGTTCATCCAGATAATGCTGCTGGTAAGGGCGCAAGGTGACGTATAGGGTATCGATGTTGTTTCTTAGCTGGCTCAGGGCGCGCTGTTCCGGCAAGGCATCCACATAGCCAATCCAGCTGCTGACCCGCTGCTGGGCATGCGTCAATACATCCTGTACAAACGACAGGCGCAGAATTACTATTAACAGGGCAATTTCAGCCAGTAAAATCAGGGCTCGGCGCATTCTGAACACAGCATGGTAGAAAATACTGCACTAAGCCTAGCCCATTGCACGCGGGCAAAAAACCGGTTTATTTATACCTAATAATGCACAAGCAGACCATGGCCGGCACAGCCTAAGCGCGGCTCAACACAGCGAGGCGGTTATGAATGAACGGATCCCGGTAAAAACCGACACCTCGGTGAGGGTGCATCCGCCGGCGGCCACACCGACGAAGCGTCATCGTGCGCGTAGCCGCATTTATGTGCGGGCGGTAAAGGGCCCGCTGGAAACCTTCCGACGCTTCTTTGGGCTGTTTTTTTTAGGCTTGTTTGCCCTGCTGCCCTGGCTGACTTATAACGACCGCCAGGCCATCTTGCTGGATATCGGCGAGCAGCGCTTCACCCTGTTTGCCCTGACCCTATGGCCGCAGGATCTGACCCTGCTGGCTTATCTGTTTATCATTTCTGCGTTTGCGCTGTTTTTTGTTACCACCTTTGCCGGCCGGGTGTGGTGTGGCTTTATGTGCCCGCAAACCACCTGGGTGTACCTGTTTACCTGGCTGGAAGAAAAACTGGAAGGTAACCGCCACCAGCGTATGAAGCTGGATGAACGGCCCATGGACTTTGGCAAATTCTGGCGCAAAACCGCCAAACAGGTATGCTGGTGGGCAGTGGCGATCCTCACCGGGCTATTATTTGTGGGCTATTTCACGCCGGTGCGCAGCCTGTTTATCGACTTTTTCACTTTTGAGGTTAGCTTCTGGGCTGGCTTTTTTGTGTTGTTTTTTGCCCTGTGTACTTATGGCAATGCCGGATATATGCGCGAGATCATGTGCACCCATATCTGCCCCTATGCGCGTTTTCAGTCCGCCATGTTTGACCGCGATACCATCACCGTGGCCTATGACGCCCAGCGTGGTGAACAGCGCGGCCCACGTCCGCGCAAGCAAGCACGCAGCGAACTGGCTGAGCAGGGCATGGGCGACTGCATCGACTGTCATCTGTGCGTACAGGTCTGCCCCACTGGCATTGATATCCGCAACGGCCTGCAATACGAATGCATCAACTGCGGCGCCTGTGTAGATGCCTGTAATGGCGTGATGGAAAAAATGCGTTATCCCAAGGGCCTGATCCGCTTTACCTCGGAGTCGGCGCTGGCCGGCAAACCGGTCAAGGTTTTACGGCCCAAGCTGATTGGCTATTTTGTGGTGCTGGTGGTAATGGTCAGTGTGCTGGTGCTGGCGGTGGTCAATCGGGTGCCGCTGGAGGTGGACATTATCCGCGACCGCAATGCCTTGTACCGCGAGACCAATCAGGGCCTGATTGAAAATGTGTATACGCTGAAAGTGCTTAACAAATCGCAGCAGCAGTATACCTATCGCATCAAGGTGGAAGGCCTGCCTAGCTATGAGATTATTGGCGACGCCCAGCTCACTGTGGCCGCTGGTACGGTGGCCACCTTGCCGATATCGGTTGCCACCGATGCCTATAATCTGCAAGATGCGGTCACCGATATTCGCTTCACCGTGACCAGTGAAAGCCCGGCCGAGGCGCCGGTGAGCGTCACCGAACCGAGTAAATTTTTATACCGTTAAAGGATCTTATGTCTGATTTTACCTTCACCGGCCTGACGCCGGACTCGGTGCTGGATGCCCTGGAAGCCTGCGGGATCTATCCCGAATCCGGTTTGCTGGCGCTCAATAGTTATGAAAATCGCGTTTACCAGTTTCGCGCGGACGATGGCCAGCGCATGGTGGTAAAATTTTACCGCCCGGATCGCTGGAGCGATGCGCAAATCCAGGAAGAGCATGATTTTGCCCTGGAGATCAATGGCGCTGATATCCCGCTGGTCGCTCCGCTGGTAATTAACGGCGCCACCCTGCACCACAGCCATGGCTTTCGCTTTGCGGTGTTTCCATCAGTGGGCGGCCGTCAGTTCGAAATCGACAACCTGGACCAGCTGGAATGGATGGGCCGTTTTATCGGCCGCATGCATCGGGTAGCCCAGGCCGGACAGTTTGCCCATCGCCCGGCGGTGGACAGCGCCAGCTTTTTGCATGCTTCGTATCAACAGCTGGAACATAGCGAGCTGTTACCGTCAGGGCTCAGAACCGCGTTTTTTGCTATTGCCGAGCCGCTGGTTAAGCTGGCCGATGCCCGCTATAGCCCCACCAGCCACATTCGCCTGCATGGCGACTGCCACCCGGGCAATATTTTATGGCGCGATGGCCCCATGTTTGTGGACTTGGACGATTGTCGCAGCGGCCCGGCTATTCAGGATTTGTGGATGATGCTAAATGGCGACCGCTCCCAGCAGTTGTTGCAGCTGGATGTGATGGTGGAAGCCTACGAGGAATTTCAGCCACTGGACCGCCGTGAGCTGGCCCTGATTGAACCGTTACGGGCCATGCGCATGATCCACTACATGGCCTGGCTGTCACGCCGCTGGCAGGACCCAGCTTTTCCCCGAGCGTTTCCCTGGTTTGCTGAAGACAAATATTGGGAAGGCCAGATTCTGGCGCTAAAAGAACAATACGCAGCGCTGCAGGAACCCCCGCTCTCACTAGGTTTATAATGGAGCTGCTGACCAGCCTGGGCCTGCCCGGGCTGTGGCTGGCCGCCTTTTTAGCCGCTACCTTGCTGCCCTTAGGCGCCGAATGGCTGGTGGTCACCCTGGTGCTGAACGGGTTTAGCCCGGCCAGTGTATGGCTGGTGGCCAGCAGTGGCAATGTGGCCGGTTCGTGGGTGAACTATGCCATCGGTTATTATTGGGGTCGGCCCGGGATCCAGCGGGTGTTTGGTGTCTCTGATACCGCCCTGGCACGCGCCGATGAACGCTTTGCCCGTTGGGGCAAGGTCACCCTATTACTGGCTTGGGTGCCGGTGATAGGCGACCCGCTGACCTTGATTGCCGGCTTGCTGCGGGTACCGTTGGGTTGGTTTTTGCTGCTGGTGGCTTTAGGCAAAGCTGGCCGCTATGCCCTGGTGATCACGCTGGTCTAGCAACCCTTGTCTTTCTGATCGCCTCGGGTATACTGCCAAACTATTCAGGTGCCTGTTTTTTCGCAGATTAAACGGGAAGTTAGTGAAAAGCTAACGCTGCCCCCGCAACGGTAAGTTCAAGCATTGCTTTTTTTCACCCCGCCTGACGGCGGTTAAGTCACTGTGGCGAATGCCATGGGAAGACGTGAAAAACCTGACTTTTGTCAGGCGAACCAGCCCGGAGACCGGCCTGATACGCGATCGGCTGTAAGGCCGGTGTCTTTAAAGCAGCACTCGGGTGGAGTGCCTGGCTGGAATCGTTATGTTCTCTCAATCTGTTTTTTCTTATGGCCTGCCAGCAGCCTTACTGCTGAGCGCAAGCTATTGCCCAACAGCAATGGCCAATTCTGATATTGAAACCCTCACCGTCACCGGCTCCCGGCTGGGATTGTCTACCGCGCAACTGGGTGTCGCCTCGACCGTATTGGGCGCACAAGAAATCGCCCTGTCCGGCGCGGTGCAGTTAACTGATCTGCTGCGCGCATTGCCGGGGGTCACCCTGACCCAGTCCGGCGGCCTGGGCACCTTTACGGAAATCCGTCTGCGTGGCAGTGAAACCAATCATTTGCTAGTGCTGATTGATGGCGTGGTGGCCAATGATATCGGCCAGGGCAGTACCATTGATTTATCGCACCTGCAGGCCAGCAATATTGCCCGCATCGAACTGCTGCGCGGCGCGCAAAGTGCCATCTGGGGTAGCGGCGCGGTGGCCGGGGTGCTCAGCATCACCACCAAAGCCGCCCGGCTGGGTGGCAACCAGATCAGTGCCACGGCCGGGCTGGGGAATCAGGGCACCGTACAAGGCGGTGTCACCGCCCGCGGCCAGGCCGGCAAGGTAAAACTCAGTAGCTATGCCAACTACCTGGAAGCAAGCGGTCAGAATATTGCCTTATCCGGTGCCGAGGAAGATGGCTATCGCAATATCAGCACCGGCGCGACCTTACGCTGGCAGGCCGACCCGGCGCATCAGTTTACCGCCACCGCCCGGCTGGTGGATTATGCCACCGATTATGATGCTATCGATTATGTGAGTACCGGCTTGCCGGTAGATGCGGCCAATGTGACCGATGGCAAACAATACAGCGGCCTGGCCAGTTGGCATTACACCCCGGCTGACACAGCCTATGCCAGCACGCTCACCGCGCAGTATCGCCAGGACAGCAACGACAATGTGGCCGGCGGCCGTGCCGATGGCGGCACCACCGGCACCCGCTACCAGCTGACCTGGCTCAACCGTTATGCTGTGGCGCAGTGGCAACTGGCAGGCGGCCTGGAATATCTGGCGCGCCAGTTTCGCCAGCGTGGCCCACTGACCTTCGGCGATCCCAACCAGCGCCAGCAAGATCACACCACCAGCGTATTTGCTGAGGTCAGCCGTGACTTAGCGGATGACCTGACTCTGGCGCTGTCCGGACGCTATGATGACAATACCGAATATGACGATGCGGTGAGCTACCGGGCAGCATTGAGCTGGGCGATAAGCGATGCGTACAGTGTGTTTGCCAGTCATAGCCAGGCGGTGAAAACCCCGTCATTTACCGAACGCTTTGGTTATTTTCCGCAAACCTTCCAGGGCAACCCCGACCTGCAGCCAGAGCAAAGCCGGCAGTGGGAAGTCGGTGCCCGCTGGCAGTTGCAGCAGGCGCTGCATGGTCAGATTAGCGTATTTGATACTCGTCTGGAAGATGAAATCGACGGTTTTGCCTTTGTGCCTGACACCTTTATCGGCACTGCGGTTAATCGCACGGGTACCAGCCAGCGCCGCGGCGCTGAGGCCCAGCTGGAATGGCGTCAGGGGCCCGCTACGTGGCGCGCTACCTACAGCTATGTGGATGCTGAACAGGCTGACACTGCGGAGCTGCGGGTAGCCCGTCATCAGGCCTCGGTGAGCATGCTCACCGCCCTGCCGGTGCCCAATCTGCATCTGTATACCAAAGCCGCCTACACCGGGTCGCGTGACGACCAGTTTTTTCCGCCGGCGGCCATGCCGCAGCGGGTCGGCTTAGACGCTTATACTCTGCTGGATATTAATCTGCAATATCAGCTCTCAGCCCACTGGCAACTGGCTTTGCGGCTGGATAATGCGCTGGATGAACGCTATCAGGATATCGTCGGCTTTCGCGCTCCTGCCCGGCGCTGGTTGCTGTCGATAGATTATCAGCTGTAGCTGCCAGCAAGCCTGCTGGTAAAAATCCGGCAGGCTGGCTATAGTCAACATGCTGTGCACAGGTCATTGCTGTGCGCGGCAGTTTGGCAGCCCATGGATGAGAAGGCCCATGCCCAGCCCGTACCTCGACACATTGTTTGAATTGCCCACCGCACTCTTGGTAAAACCGCGCGGGGATGAAAGTTTTTTTATCAGCCCGGCATTGGCCTGCCAATTCAATACTCAGCCAGGCCAGGTTAGCCACCGTCTTTCAGACTGGCGCTTTTATGCCACCGACAACCTGACCCTGCTGTCCGGTGACCAGCACCCCGTGCAGCTGGCTGAGCAAAGCGGCGAATTGTGCCAGCGCTGTATCGTGGCGGTGGCCGCAATGCGTTGCTACTGTGTGTTACACAGCAAGGTAACCCACGCTGACGGGCAAGACTGGCTGGTGATCCGGGTCGCGGTGCATAGTGCCACAGATCCCAGCGTCGCTGGGCCTGTGGCCTCTTCACTGGCAGAGCATGTAAATTTCAGTATGTTATTGTCTTCTTTGTCTACCCGTCTGATTAATGCCCATGAAGACGATGTTGACCGTCTGATTGAAGACAGTCTGGCCTCCTTTGGTAACTTTTTACAGGCTCACCGTTGCTATCTGTTTAGTTTTTCAAAAGATAAACACTACATGGACAACACCCACGAATGGGTGGCACCGGGAGTAGCACCGTTTAAGCAGGAATTGCAGCAGGTTCCGCTCACCGCCCTGCCTTATTTTGCCCGAATCATCCAGCAGAAGCAGGTGTTTGTGGTGGATGATGTCAGCCTGCTACCGGCCGAGGCCTGCCTGGAAAAAGCCGAATTTGAGCGTGAAGATATCGGCGCGGTGCTCTGTGTGGCAGTGGTGCTTAACGATGATTTATTTGGCTTTATCGGCTGCGATATTCTGGCTGTTGCGCACCGCTGGACCCAGTACGAAATTCAGCACTTGAAACTGATTGGCGAAATGGTCAGCGAAACCTTACAGAGTGTGAAAACCCGCTGTTCATTGCATCGCCTGCAACAAGAATTGCTGCGCGCCAATCAAACCCTGGAAGTGCTGGTCAACCTCGACGGCCTGACCCAGATAGCCAACCGCCGGCATTTTGATGAAGCGCTCAGCCGGGCCTGGCACAGTGTGCGTACTGACGGCGGTCAGTTAAGTCTGCTGATGCTGGACGTGGATTATTTTAAACGCTACAACGACAGCCATGGCCATCAGGCCGGTGACATCACCCTCAAACGCATTGCTCAGGCCATTGATGATATCGCCACCTTGTACCAGGGCACCGCAGCGCGGTATGGCGGTGAAGAATTTGCTGTGATTTTGCCGCACAGTCACCGCCACCATGCCAGCCAGGTCGCTCAGGCGATCATGAGCGCGGTGCGCGCACTGTCGATTACCTTTCATTCACCGTTGGCAGAAAACTATGTCACCGTCAGCATCGGCCTGGCCACGAATCAGGATGCTGACACCAGTGGCCAGTTGGTTGCCTATGCTGACCAAGCGTTGTATCAGGCCAAGTTGCAGGGTCGCAATCAGGTGGTAGTGTTCCAATGTCCACGTCAGGCTCACTCATCACCGGCCTGACTGTCACAAAAAAATAACCTCGCTCTCACAATTTTGTGTAGCCACTGCCACCGCAGGCCTGACAGCTATTGTGCGGCTGCAATAAAGCGTAGTTTGTGCGTCATTTGCGCGCTTTGCTGCTAAACAGCTACTGCGTGTCATACGCATTTATGCTATGCTTATTTCTGTTGAAAACATATATTCTCTCGTGCTTTTTTAGCACTCTTGCACGCGCCTGTATGCTCTTTCTGGCCGGATTTTTTCGGCTATGGATTTCTAATTATCGTAGGATATGTGATGAAACGCTTACTGGCCTGTATCGAAAAACAAACCGCCTCCAGCCCGGTGCTATTGCACCGCGAAGTCACCACCGTATTGTCCGTGTTTTGCCAACGCTTTGACCGACGGGTGGAAGAGATCCTGACCATTTCCGATGAAGGCTACCTCAAAGTGCGGCTGGACAGCGGTACCAATGGCTATTGTTATATGGATCTGGATGGCGATGTTTTAATTGAACTGGAAACCTCAACCCAACTGGTAGTCCATACTTTTCGTCAAGAGCAGGATCGCTGGCAGTTTATCAGCCATCAATCATATGAAATCGCCGGCACACTGACCCCGGACGATTGCAGTCTGGCGCCTCGCCCGTTGCACCCGCGCGCACTGGCGGGCTAGCCACTTAACGCCTGCCGACGCTTTTAAGCACAATCAGCCAGCCCCCTTGTCTGGTCAAAATTGATCCCCACCCTGAATGGAGAATTAACCAGACTTGTTTAAGGAACCGTATGGCTGTTCCCGTTTCCATTTTAGACCTGGCCCACATTGGGGAAGGCCAAGGTGTTGCCGACGCTTTGCAGCATACCCGTGCTACCGCACAGCTAGCCGAACAGCATGGCTTTGAGCGCCTATGGCTGGCCGAGCATCATGGCATGCGCGGGGTCGCCAGTGCCGCCACCGCCACATTGTTGTCCCATATCGGCGCGCACACCCAACAGATCCGACTGGGCTCCGGCGGTATTATGCTGCCCAATCATTCGCCTTTGATGGTGGCCGAGCAGTTTGGCACCCTGGCCTCACTCTACCCGGACCGTATCGATCTGGGACTGGGCCGAGCGCCAGGTACCGACCCAGCCACAGCCCGCGCCCTGCGCCGCGATTTACACAGCAAGGTGGAAACCTATCCGGATGACATCGCTTTATTACAAGATTATCTGGATGATGACAGTGCCGGCATGGATGTGCTGGCCATCCCCGGCGCCGGCACTAAGGTCCCGCTGTATTTACTCGGCTCCAGTCTGTACTCGGCGCAACTGGCCGGCAAGCTGGGCCTGCCATTTTTCTTTGCCTCGCATTTTGCCCCTGAGGCCTTGCTGGATGCCATCAAGATCTATCGCATCAATTTTCGGCCGTCAGCCCAGTGCACGCAGCCCTATGTGGGTGCCGGGGTAATGACGGTAGTTGCCGATAGCCAGGCTGAAGCGCTGCGCCTGTATACATCGGTGCAACAGCAGTTTGGCCTGTTACGACGCGGCGCCAATGCGCCCATGCCGGCGCCGGTGGATGATATTTATCAGCTCCTGAGTAAAGCTGAAGTGCAGGCTATCGACCAGACCTTGCGTTATGCCGCTGTGGGCACACCGGAGCAGGTACAGCAGCAGTTGCAGAAGTTTGTTGCCCACACCGGGATAGATGAGCTGATGTTGTCGTTTCCCATCCACGATCCGGCCGCCAGCCATGCGGCGATCCGCCACGTGGGCGGGATGTCTGACATCAAGGCTGCGCCAAGCTGGCTGACATAACGCGCCGAAGGTGCTATGTTTAGCGCCTTGGTGTGTCTGCTACCTAAGGTAGGATGCATTCAATTAACGAAAAAAAGCGGCTTGCCTGATAGCCCCACCGTGTGTGGCGCTGGCCAGTCGCCTCCGGTCTGTACCGTTTTTAAGGAACTATTGCATGAAAAAAATCGCACTGTTACTGGTGATGGCTGTGCTTTTGCCGCTGCAGGCATGCGCGGCTGATGCCAAGTGGGAAGAAGGAAAACACTATAAAGTGTTAGACGAGCCTGCCACTAAGCAACCTGAAATTATGGAATTTTTCTCTTTTTGGTGCCCGCACTGCTACAAGTTTGAGCCGCTGGTAGAAAAAATCAAAAGTAAGGTAAGTGACGACACCGAATTTACCAAAATTCATGTCAACTTCATGGGCTTTACTTCTAAGGAAGTGCAGGATGCTGCCACGCGCGCCATGATGATTGGCCGTGCGGTAAAGCGTTCAGAAGAGTTAAACGGCGCTATTTTTGATTACATCCATAAACAACGCGCCAGTGTTACCGGCCTGGACGACCTGCGCAATGTGTTTGTGGTTAACGGTGTCGACAAAGCCGAGTTTGATAAGCTGGCCAACAGCTTTGGCGTGAACAACATGATGAAGCGCAATGACAAACAGATGGACCAGTACCGCAGCTATGTGCGCGGTGTGCCGAATTTTATTGTCAATGGTCGTTATCAGGCTCAGTTTACCAGAGACATGTCTGAACAAGAGATGATCGATTTAATTGTATGGCTGACCAAACAAGGCTAAACACGCCTGGTTCAGCGAAGATAAAACGCGCCCACCGGCGCGTTTTTTGTTTGAAGGATATCGCATGACAACAGCATTACCCCAAGCGGGCTTTATCAAAGAACTGGATAAGCTTAAAGCCATTCGGCGCCAGTTACGCCTGCCTGAAGATGATGATCGCCAGGAAAACAGTGCCGAACATAGCTGGCATGTGGCTGCCAGTGCCATGATGTTAAAGGATTATGCTGCCGAGAAGATTGCCATAGACAGGGTGATTATGATGATTTTGTTGCATGATCTGGTGGAGATTGATGCCGGCGATATGTTTGCCTTTGCCCAAGATCAAGATCATGCCGAGCAGGCGCTCAAAGAGCTGGCGGCCGCCAAGCGCATTTTTGGTTTGCTGCCAGATGCGCAGGCTCAGGATTATCTGGAGCTGTGGCTGGAGTTTGAAGCTGCCGAAACCGCCGATGCGCGCTTTGCCAAGGCTATGGACCGGGTGCTGCCGGTGTTTCAGAATATGCAGAATAAAGGGGGCAGCTGGGCCCGGCACGGGGTTACCAAACAGCAGATCCTGGCCCGCAATGTGCTGCTTAAAGACTGCGCGCCAGTGTTATGGGATTATGTCAATGACCAGCTTACCCTGGCCCAGCAACAGGGCTGGCTGCCGGCTGACGAATAAGCAAAGAGGCCCGGCGCGACATACGCCGGGCTGCACAGCAAAAGATGCTGGTTAGTCCGGCACCGGATTATTAAGGTTATCCTGCCAGGCAGTATCCGGATCCCCGCCAAACCGCGTATCGGTGTTCAACGCATCGATTGACGACAGCTCATCGTCGGTCAGGGAAAAACCATCCAGCGCCAGATTGGCCGCAATGTGTTTATCACTTTCGGATTTGGGGATCACGATGCGGCCCTGCTGCACATCCCATTGTAAGATTATTTGCCCAGCCGACACTTCATATTTTTCAGCCAACTGCTTAATCACTGACGCATTGACCGGCTTATCTTCGGCTTTCACATCACTCCAGGAACCCGAGCCCAGCGGCGACCAACATGACACCACGATCCCCTTGCTTTCGCAGTATTCGGTCAATGTTTTCTGAGTGAAGTACGGGTGCAGTTCCAGCTGATTATAAACCGGCTGAATTTCAGCAAACTCCAGCAGTTGTTGGATATCGGTTTTACGAAAGTTCGACAGCCCTAATGATTTGGCCAGCCCTTCATGATGCAGTTTTTCCAGCGCTTGCCAGGTGGGCCGGGTTTTTTCCGGGTACGGCCAGTGCACCAAATACAAATCGACATAGTCCATCCCTAATCTGGCCAGGCTTTGCTCCATGGCGGTTAGGGTCGACTGGTAGCCTTGCTGGGTGTCCCACACCTTGGTGGTGATAAAAAACTGGTCACGGGGTAAGCCTGATTCGGCCACCGCCTGGCCCACACTGCGCTCGTTGCCATAAAATGAAGCAGTATCGATGTGCCGGTAGCCCGCATCGATGGCTTTTGAAATCACTTCTTTGACATAGCCATCATCCTGATGCATGGCGCCGATGGCAGCGGTGCCAAAGCCGATTTGAGGAATGCTTCGGCCATCATTTAACTGAATATTTTGCATCGCTCGGATCCTCATCTTTGATTCAACCCGCGGCTCCTGGCAACAGCAACAGGCCCGCCGGATTGATAGGTTGACCGAGGCGGATCAGATCACCGGTTTGCGCTTAGCGCCCCAAACGGCAGCTCCTGCCCCCGGCGCTGCTGCCACACTGTGCGCGCCCGGCCCTGTGCCTCGTCAACCGGCAGGTTTTCCAGCAACATCAACCAGCTGGTTAAGGTGCCCTGAATAGCCTGACTGGCATAGCCATGCTGCAGTTCTTCGCGCCACACTGCCAGCATGGGCGCAGCGCTCATATCCCGCTGCTTTAGGGCCCACTGCTCACTGTGGGCCGGCAGTGTGACACAGTCGGTCTGGCCGCGCCGGGTCAGGTACAGCTCGGTGGGTCGCTCACTGTTAATTTCCGGGTCGCCGCCATCGCCGCGGTAGCACAATGCCTGGGTGGTCAAAAAGGCCTCATTGACCCGGGCATGTTTGATATCCAGCCCGCTGTGAAAGACGCCCTGCACCGAAAACGGGCTGGCACTGGGATTAAGCAAGCGACCTAAGGTATTAGCGCACGAGCGCAGGCCAAGTACCTCACGCAGCTTTATGATGGCATCTAGTGCTGGCAGCACCACGCCTAAATCCAGATAGGTCACTCCATAAGCGGTGAGCTGCTGCTCGGCCTGCACGGTATCCTGCGCCAGCTCCAGCCCTAAGGCCGGCAACACCTGGCTGGCGTACAGACGGCCTGAGCCAGGCTCATGGGCACCATGTAGAAAGATCCGATAGCCGGCCTGGGCCAAACAGGCCACTGCCAGCAAATACCAGGGCAGCTGGCGGCGTTTGCCGGCATAACAGCCGATGTCCAGATCGCTGGGCAGGCTGGCCACCTGAGGGGTGAGCAACAGGCGGCAGGCATCCAAAAAGCCACAGATTTCATCCGGAGTTTCCTCGCGGGTGCGCAGTAGCATCAAAAATGCGCCGCGCTGTTCGCCGGTAACATCGCCGGCCAGCACCATCTTCATGGCTTCAAAGGCTTCTTCGCGGGTCAGGCTGCGGCTGCCTTTATTGCCTTTGCCGATGATCTTGATGTACTGGCTGAATGGGTGGGACATGGGGCTAATCACATTTTTTCTTTGATACCGCGCACTGTAGCAGCCGGGCATAAAAAAACCCATATCCGGGGCCGCCGGATATGGGTTTTTTGCTGTTTGTTATTAAGTGACTAGCCCAGCTGGTCTGAGGCCACTTTGTAACGCGGATCTTCCTGCACGTTGATTTCAACAAACTTGTTGGCTTTTTTCAGCAAGCCGCGGCAATCCTGACTGATATGGCGGATGTGCAGTTTTTTGCCCTGCTTTTCATATTTGTCCGCCAGGGTATCCAACGCATCAATACCGGATGAATCCCAGATGCGGCTATTTTGAAAATCAATCACCACATCTTGCGGATCGTTTTGAATATCAAACAGATCTTTAAAGTGGCTGATGGAGCCAAAGAACAGCGGGCCATCCAGTTCATACACTTTCCAGCCGTCATTATCAATGTGGCTTTGTACTGCGATATGCCGGGCGTGCTTCCAGGCAAACACCAGGGCCGATACAATCACACCCACGACCACCGCCACAGCCAGATCGGCAATCACAGTGACCGCAGTCACCAGGAATAGCACAAAGGCATCTTCTTTGTTTACTCCGCGAATAATTCTGAACGAAGCCCATTCGAAGGTGGCGATAACCACCACAAACATCACCCCAACCAGTGCCGCCAGCGGCACCATTTCAATCAGCGGGGCGGCAAACAGGATGAAGCCCAGCAATACCAGCGCCGCGGTAATGCCTGACAAGCGCCCACGGCCGCCAGAGTTGATGTTGATCATACTCTGGCCAATCATGGCACAACCGCCCATGCCGCCAAAGAAACCATTCACACTGTTGGCCACGCCCTGCCCCACACATTCGCGGTTACCACGGCCGCGGGTGTCGGTCATCTCGTCGATCAACGATAGAGTCAGCAACGACTCAATCAGGCCCACCAGACATAAAATGATGGAGGTTGGCAGCACGATATACAGAGTTTCCAAATTCAGCGGCACCATCGGGATGGCAAAGCTGGGCAGCTCACCGGCCAGGGTGGCGGTGGCTTTTTGGTCAGCCGGTAACAGATCGCGGACAAAATCCAGCACAGTGCGGGCTTCTAAGCCCAGTGAATGGACCAGGACAGTGACCACAATAATCGCCACCAGGGAAGCCGGAACCGCTTTGGTCAGCTTGGGCAGCAAATAAATAATGGCCATGGTCAGGGCCACCAGGCCCACCATCCAGTACAGCATGGTGCCTTCCATCCATTGCCATTCGCCCACAGCATTTTGCACCTTGAACTGGCCCAGCTGAGCAAGAAAGATCACAATGGCCAGGCCATTTACAAAGCCCAGCATGACCGGGTACGGCACCAGGCGAATAAACTTGCCCAGTTTAAACACCCCGCACAATATCTGTAACACCCCGGCTAAAATCACCGCGGCAAACAGATATTGCACACCGTGTTCAGCCACCAGGGCCACGGTCACAACCGCCATGGCGCCGGTAGCACCAGAGATCATGCCGGGCCGGCCGCCGATGGCAGAGGTAATCAGGCCCATCATAAAGGCTGCGTACAGGCCAATCATTGGCTCGACGCCCGCCACAAAGGCAAACGCCACCGCCTCGGGCACCAGCGCTAAGGCGACCGTGGTGCCGGACAGCACATCATTTTTTATATTGCTGTCTTTGGTATTGATGAGATCAAACATGCATTTCCATCAAATTGAGTGGTTAAAATTCGGGCGGCGATTCTATCACCAAAACAGCTTAAAGTCCTTTAACAGAATGTAAAAACTCGATTGGGTAGCGGCTGACTGGCCCTGCCATTGCATGGCGCGCCCGGAGCAGGCACACTAGGGGCTGTAGCAGCCCTTAGCGGCATATATTCATTGCAACACAGGAGAAGGAGCGTGGTTCCTTATTTACTTACCGGCTTGTCTGTATTGGTAGCCGGCGTTATTCACTGGCATGCCCCGCGTGCCTTCTGGCGGGCAACATTAACCTCCACCGCCACCATTTTATTGCTGTCTGTGGCCGCATTATTTATTTTTCAGGCGGCCGGCATGCTGGTCAGTGACAAAACCGGCCAGACCGCCGACATTTCACAGTCGTTACTGACTGTTACCGCCCTGATGGCCTTTTTTGGCTTTTTGATCTCCATCTTTGTAGGCTGGTTTTTACGCACGGTCCGGCATAAAAAGTAATCAAAACATCACTGCGGCTGTTCCGGTCCGCGGCGTTGGTGGATCACCAGCACATACCACAACAATACCCACATGGCGCCGGCGAACCAGCCGGCCAGAATATCGGTGGGCCAGTGCACGCCTAAATACACGCGGCTAAAGCCCACCAGCACGGTAGTCACCCCGGCGGCAATAAAAAACAGCCAGCGTATCCGGGCCAGCCCTGACACCGGCATACTGGTGGCCGCCAGGGTAAAATAGCAAATGGCCGACATCATGGCATGGGCCGACGGAAAACTGCTGGTAAAAGTTTTGGTACCATGTTCCACCAGATCCGGGCGAGGCCGGGTAAAGCCATATTTGAGCGCAAAAGTCACCGCCAGCGCCAGCAGAATGCTTAGCACCGTATAGCCGGCCAGCCGGGTATAGCCGCGCAGATACAAGAGCCCTGCGCCCAAGCCGCTTAAATACAGCAACACCCAGTTTGAGCCCATGGCAGTAATATCGCGCATGCCTTCTTCCAGCCACAATGGCCCTAAGGGGTTCGTCACATCGTCAGCATGACGCAGCCCGGTGATGATGGCGGTATCCAGAGCTGGCGTGGCATCCAGCGTTACCCACACTGCGGTCAGTATGAACAACCCCAAAAAACACAGCCCGAGAACCACCAGCTGGCGTCCGCTTGGTTTGCGTAAATACATGCTTTGCTGCCTCCAAGATGAATATTCATTGGTACTGCGCGAACTGCGATAGAGTTTAGCCCGGCGCACCAGCAGATTTGTTGCTACACTAGCGTTTTTTTTTAGCAGGACAGTGCATGTACGGATTTATCACCAATACGTTAGGCCCGGTGCTGGTCTTGCTGATAATTGGCTATGTGCTGTACCGGCGTGGGGTGCTCAACGACAGCTTTATCGAAACCGGCTCGCGGCTGGTGTTCAATCTGGCGCTACCGGCATTGTTGTTTGTGGCAATTGCTGAAGCCGACTTTAGCCGCGCTGCCAACCCTACCCTGATTGCCACCGGCGTGGTGGCCACCTTTGGCTTTTTTCTGCTGCTGATGGCGTTTTGCCATGTATGGGTAACGCCCAACAATGCCCGTGGGGTGGTGGTTCAGGGCGGCTTTCGCGCCAATATGGGAATCATCGGGCTGGCCTACTGTGCCAACACCTACGGCCAGGAAGGACTGGCCGTGGCCTCGGTGTATCTGGGCGGGGTGACGGTGTTGTTTAATATATTGTCGGTGTTTGTACTGAATTTTTATCTCGACAGCCAGCGTTCCTGGTTTCAGCATCTGACCGGCATGGCCAGAAACCCACTGATTATCGCTATCTTACTGGCCTTACCGGTGTCCTACTTTGAATTGGCCCTGCCCACCTTTGTGCTGGCCACCGGGGACTATTTTGCTCAGCTGACGCTGCCCCTGGCACTGATTTGTACCGGCGCCACCTTGCAGTTTCGGGCCTTTTCCAGTGACTGGCGCAATCTCACCATCGCCACGGTGAGTAAATGCTTACTTTATCCACTAACTCTAACTGGCACAGCCTATATGATGGGATTTCGGGAGATGGAGCTGGGCATCGTGCTGTTGATGAGTATCGCGCCCACCGCGGCTGCCAGTTATATCATGGCACGCCAGCTAGGCGGTGATCCGCGCCTGGCGGCCAGCATTATTGCGCTAACCACCCTGTTGTCGTTGCCGGTGACCGCCGCGGCATTTGCCAGCGTACGAGCAGCCGGGCTGGTTTAAGCGCGGCTATTGTTCGGCTGAGCCGCCTCGACATTGGGGTGACACCTGCGCAGCCTGGCCACGGGTCTGCCATTCCTGTGGAGTAAAAGTGTGCAAGGCGAGCGCATGCACCGGCCCGGCCAGCGCCTCGGCTAATAGCTCATTGACCTTACGGTGCCTGGCCAGCAGCCGGCTACCTTCGAAGTGAGAACTTACTACGGTAACCTTAAAATGGGTTTGCGCATCCGCCGGCACATTGTGCATATGACTTTCATTGACCACCTCTAAATACTCAGGGGCCAAGGCAGACTCAAGCTGCTGTGTGATAAACGCGTCTACTTGCATACAGGCTCCTTACCCGGTAACACCCGGCGCTTTGCCCGGTGGCATAATGTGGCGAAATGTCAGGTTTATTCTATCATTCACCACCTGTTTCGTCTTGTTGATCCCGTGCTGATAAAATTGCTGGGTCGTCCCGGCCATCACCAGCAAACTGCCATGTTCCAATAATAGTTTATGCCGCAAACCAGTGTGAATATGGCGAAAAATAAAGCCGCGCGCCTGGCCCAGGGTCACAGAGCCTATCACCGGCTGAGGGCCCAGCTCGGGTTCATTGTCGGCATGCATGCCCATGCTGTCATTGCCATCGCGATACCAGTTGGCCAGCACACTGTTAAACGGCTGCTGGCAATGCTGAGCCAGGCGGTCGCGCAAACCGGCCAGAGTGGGTGTCCAGGGCTTTGGCGTCATGGTCAGACCGGTGTAGGTGTAGGCGGTGCCCGGATCACCGTGCCAGGCCTGCAGACGGGGAATTTTTACCAGCTTGCCAAACAGTTTAATGGTATCCTGCTGCCAGCTTAATTCGGTGTGTAACTGCGTCTGGATGGCATCAGCCTCGGCGGCCGGCAACCAGCCCGGATAATAGGTCACTGTGGCATCCGGCAACGGCAGTCTCTGCCCGCGGGCCTGATTGGCTACATCAAATAAATCCGGCTGCATGTAGTTACCCCTTTCAACAATAGATAAGGTTTATGAATACCACCTTTTGCCTTTTGGACCGTCAGCTGGAGCTGGCCCGCTATCCGGCTGACCATCAGCACAAAAGTTTACAGGCCTGGGACAGCGCCGATGAGTTGCTAATCAGCCAGTTGGCAGCGGATCAGAAGGCCAACAATACCGCGCCGGCGGATGCTGCTCAGTCTATCATACTCAATGATGACTTTGGCGCGCTGGGCGTGTGGTATGCCGACACAGCCCCCATCTGGTACAGCGATTCGTGGATTGCGCACAAGTCGCTAGCAGCGAACTTACAGGCTAACGATATGCCTGTTAGCACTCACCTTGATGGACTCGTGACCAGCCCGGTGCAGGCTGTCAGTGACCTGGCCGCATTACCCGATGCGCCGGCTCAGGTGCTGATCAAGATCCCCCGCACGCTGGCTCTGCTTGAAGAACAACTGAATGCCCTGGGGCAAGTGGTGACCCCGGCTACTAAAGTGATAGCCGCTGGCAAGGTCAAAACCATCACCCGTTCGGTGTTAGGCTTATTCGAGCGCTACCTGGGGCCCACCAGCACCTCGTTGGCCCAAAAAAAATCGCGCCTGATATTTTGTACGCCGGATGCGGCGGTGCTGGCTCAGCCAGCCCGCTCCCCCTATCCCACGATCTGGCAGCACCCTGCCAGCAATGGGCAACCACTGACTATCGCCAATCATGCCAATGTGTTTTCACGCCAGTCGGTGGATATTGGTGCGCGGTTGATGCTGGAACATATGCATGTGACCAATCACGAACGGGTGATTGATTTAGGCTGCGGCAATGGCATTTTAGGCCTCAATGCCCTGGCTCAGGCGCCGCAGGCGCAGGTGACCTTTGTGGATGAGTCCTTTATGGCCCTGGCCAGTGCGAAAGACAATGTGCAGCACAATTTTGCTTCGGCGCTGGCGCAATGCCGCTTTGTGGCCAGTAATTGTCTGGAACAGTTACTGGCCGATCCGGGTCTGTATGAAGCCGACAAGATTTTATGTAATCCACCCTTTCACCAGCAAAATGCCATTACTGATCATATTGCCTGGCAGATGTTTCATGACAGCAAGGCGCTGCTGCGCCGCGGCGGCCACCTGCTGGTGGTGGCCAACCGCCACCTGCAATATCACACCCGCCTGAAGCGTTTGTTTGGCGGCGTTAAGGTACTTGCAAGTAATCGAAAATTCGTTATTTTGAGTGCAGCCAAACGATAAGGACTGACTATGTTACGCACATTTGCTTTGTTACTGGCGCTATTGCCTGCTGTGGCGTTTACCGCGGCAGCCGCCACCGAAGAAAATCATGCCGGCACCCAGGTACAGCCGGACAACTACTATCCACGGGTGAAGCTGGAAACCAGTATGGGTACCATCGTGGTGGAGTTGGATCGGCGCCGCGCGCCTATCACCGCCAACAACTTTTTGCGCTATGTGACCAAAAATGGTTACAACGGCACCCTGTTTCACCGGGTGGTCCCCGGCTTTGTGGTGCAAGGGGGTGGCTACAACCAGGAGTTTGATGAAAAACCGGCATACCCGGCGATTTTTAATGAGTCGGGCAATGGTATGAAAAACACCCTGTATACCGTAGCCATGGCGCGCCAGAACGAGCCCCACTCGGCCACCCGCCAGTTCTTTTTTAATGTGAACGACAACCCCAGCCTGGACCCGGGCAAAGACTGGGGGTATGCCGTGTTTGGTATGATTGTCGAAGGCGAGGATGTGGTAGACAAAATGATGGAAGTGGAAACCGAGTATCAGATGCGTCTGCGCGAACCCAATAGCCCGGTGGAACCTATCATTTTAGAACAAGCCAGCGTGCTGCCGGCCTCTTTTTAATCTTGGTTCAGATGGCGCCAGTAGAGTCGCTGGCGCGGCAGCCCAGGCATAAACAACTGGCCCCGGCTGGCAAAACCCAACCGCCCCAGCAATCGCTGCGAAGCCTGATTTTCCGGATGGGTCATGGCGGTCACATAGGCAAACCGATAATGCTGGCGGGCAGCCTTAAGCACGGTTTTACAGGCTTCCTGGGCCAGCCCCTTACCACGATGCTCGGCTAAAAAGCCAAAACCCAGATCCGGCGCGCTGAACACTCCGCGAGTCAGCAAACCACACAGCCCCAAGGGGGTGCCGCTGTCCTGGCGCTCCACCACCCATAAGCCATAGCCCCACTGGTCCAGATGGCCGCGAATATGTCTGATATAACGGCGCGCGTCGGCCATGCTGTGCACATTGCGATTACCAATGTATTTCACCCAGATCGGATCGTTGTTAAGTGCATAGAGCCAGGCGGCATCCTGCTCGTGAGCCGAACGCAGACCTAAGCGCGGCGAGGTAAACTGGTACTTAGCCATGACCGGCCTCACGCAGCAGCGCATCAATTTGTTGATGTTGCGCCGGGCTGACCCGGCCGGGCCGGGGATAAACCGGCTGTTGCCGGTCGGCCCGAACATGGGTCGGCCAGTGCGAGGTGGATTCAATAAACTGGCGGGCCTGGTCGACGCCCCCGTATTCCAGACAGCCCGCCAGGCAGGTATCGATGTAGGTTTGTGACACCGGATACGCTTGGTTGGCTGGGTATTCGGTGAGCGTCTGGCAGATCCATAGGGCATAGTCGGCCAGCCGGGCCTGCAGATACTTGTGCACCGGGGTGCTTAACTGGGTTTGCAGCGCCTGCGGGGAAACCTGCACAAAACGGTAGTCTTTTTCCCGTTCAGCCAGCGCCGGGCTCATGGCTGTAGGAATAAGCTGGGCATTGAGCTGACTGCCAGCTTCGGCCACCGCGCCCACATAGGTTTGCTGTTCTTGTTCACTACGGGTGATCCAGCCGCGGTGAAAGCCTTGCACTGTCACCATAACGCCCTGATGCTCAATATGCGAAAAGCGCAGGCGGCTGTCAGCATTCATCAGGCTGCCATAGCCGACAATCAGATGCTCATAATCAAATGATGAAAACCAATGCTGTAGCTGGGTCAGGGTCACAGTTTGCTCCTTTGGTCGGCAATAACTTGCGCCTGAGTATACCAGAGCAAAAAGCCCGGCTCATCCTGTCAGGTGGAGCCGGGAATGGAGATTAAAACAGTAAGCGGGCGCCGACGGTAAGATTACGACCCGGCAGCGGGGCACGGTCTTTTAAAAATGAGGTGTGAACGCGGGCTTCCTGATCAAACAGATTATCGCCGTGGGCAAAGACCACCCAGCGCCCACCCGGACCAGCCAGCTCATACTCCACTTTGGCGTTGACCAGGGTATAGCTGTCGGTGGCGGTTTCAAACGGCGCGATCAGGTCCTGGTTGTCGTAATAGGTCGCGCCGAACTCACCGCTTAGCTGATCTGCCTGGTACGATAGGGTTGCCCCCACCCGCAGCGGTGGCGTGCGTGGTAAATCCTGATTTTCCAGCTGAGCGCGGATCACATCACCAAAAACATCAACCCGCCAGTGGCTGTCTAAATTGACGTAGGCCTGCGCTTCCACGCCGTAGATATCGGCATCGGCTTGCTGAAAGACTAACACCGGTAAGCCTTCTTCTTCGCCTTCATGCTCTTCGTGCATGTCGTGCTCATCATGCTCGTTGTGCGAGGCATGCTCATCGTGTTCTTCATGCTCTTCATGCTCGCCTTCCAGGGCCATCAGGCCGCTGTCACGCTGGAAGATGTAGTTGTCCACCTGATTGTAGAAAAACGAGACCGTGTAACCCCAGTCACCGGTAAATTTGCGAAAGGTTAGATCCAGGTTGTTGCTGACTTCTTTGCTTACTCCGCCCAGGGTGTCGGCCAGCTCGCCGTCCTCGTCCAGGTCAAATACCAAGCCTACTTCGTAAGTCTGGGTGGCCAGGTGTTGACCGCCGGCAAACAGTTCCTGCAAGCTGGGCGCGCGCTCATTGCGCGACGCGGCGATGGCCATCGAATATCCTGGCTGGTATTCCCAGTTAGCGCCGGCTGACAGCGACACCGCGGTAAAATCATAGGCGTCAAAGTCGAAGCGTTGCAGCTCTTCATCATCATGATTGTCTGCGTGAGGGTCTTCTTCGTGATGACCTTCTTCATGGTGACCTTCCTCATGATGTGCACCGGTTTCCAGGTTCAATACTGTGCTGGCTGGATTATGCTGGGTGTGTTCCACCCGGCCACCCAGCTCCACGGTCACCTCATCAAACTGCTTTTGCTCAACGATGAACAATGCCGCCGAGTCACTTTCAGTACTCGGGGTAAAGGCTTCGGCGCCTATCGCCTGATAATCACTGGTGCTGCCCTGAAAACCAATCACGCCGTGCCAGCCAGCCACTTTGATATGGTTGGCAGTCAGCCGCATATTGGTGGACTGGTTACTAAACCGGGTGCCGACGGCCTCGCCTTCCAGCTCCACATGCTCATAATCGGTATGGGCCAGGCCCAGCTTGATATTGTTAAGACCCGGCAGCGGCGAATGCAGCTCACCGGCCAGCTGAAAACGAGTCATATCTACATCGATACGGGTATCGGCGTCGCCTACGGCTTCGTGCGCCTCATGCTCGTCGTGTTCTTCGTCATGCGTATCGTGTTCGTCGTGGTCTTCATCGTGCCCGGCGTGGCTGTCATGATGATGGTGGCCGGCTACCCCATAGGTGTTATCCAGTTTTTCCACCGAGAAGCCCAAAAAGCCTTCATCTTGCACATAGCTCAAGCCGGCCGTAAAATTGGTGGTTTCCATGTCGCTGTTTTCCAGCGTGCCGTACGGCTCATCCTCATCCGGCTGAGCTGAGGCAAAGCCGGGAATATCCACATCCTGGGTATCGCGGGCAAAGCCATCTACATGATACGCCCACGGACCCTGGCCGCCGGTGACATCCAGCTTACCAAATTTGCCATTATCCACTGTGGAATAGCGTACTTCGGCTTCACCTTCTAGCTGTCGCGGCACCTGCTTGGGAATGCGCTGGTCCACCACATTGACCACCCCGCCAATAGCACCACTACCGTACAGTAAGGTGGCCGGGCCACGCAGTACTTCAATCTGGGTAGCAGTGGCAGCGCTGGCCGCCACGTTGTGATCCGGCCCCACCCGTGAGACATCCGAGACATCCAGGCCATTTTGGACAATCTTGACCCGCGGACCGTCGTTACCCCGGATCACCGGACTACTGGCCACCGGGCCAAAATAGGTACTGTGCACCCCGGGGGTGTTTTTTAACGTTTCACCCAAGGTGGGCGCCTGCGCTTTGCGCAACGCATCAGCCCCTAACACCGACACCGGCGTGACGGACTCAAGGACGGAAGCCTGCATGGCGGTCGCGGTAACCAAAATATTTTCCACTGAAGCTGGGGTCAGCACAAAATCGACTTGCGGGTTGCCGGTGATGGGCCCCAGATCTTTATTACCATGCAAATAGGCTTCCGAGGCCACATGAATATGCACATCAGCAGCTGACACATTGGTCAGGGTATAGCGGCCATTTTCGTCGGTAGTCACTGTTTTACGCGAGCCTTCCACCGACACCGTGGCGCCGGCAACCGGCCGCCCCTGTTCATCGGTTACAGTACCAGTGACGGTATTGGCCCAGGCGGTTGAAGAAGCTGCTGCCAGCATGCTGGCGGCCAGTAACGATTGCTTAAACATAATGCGCGTTTTACCCTGTAAAATAACTATCTATGTGATGTTATAACATTTTTGCGTGTTGCCGGTGGAATGTCAACGGTTGTTTAACCTTGCGAGGCGGCTATTAGACGTTTTGATGATATAGATTAAATTGCATAAAAAACCAGCCATGCTAGTATTTTATGAAGAATTAGGGGGTGGAATGAGCGGCAGTGAGCCATGTTCAACGCTGCCGTAACTGGAAGTAAACTATGATGTTTGATGTAGTGCTGGCCGGGATGCAAAGTGCAGGGGTGGCCGGCACCGAGCAAGGCATGGGTATTGGCTGGCTGGTGGCCGCCGCGCTTAGTGGCGTACTGGGAAGTGCGTGCGGGCTGTTGGCCTGGCGCAATAGTCGCTATCGGGCGGAGATCCAGCGCCTGACCCGTCATGACAGCCTCACCGGTATATTAAATCGCAGCAGCGCCTTGTTGTTACTGGAAAGCGAAATTGAGCGGGTCGCCCGTTATCAAACCGCCTTATCCGTTGCCCTGATTGATCTGGATTTTTTCAAACAAATTAACCACGAATACGGTTACCGGGTTGGCGATGAAGTGCTGCAGACCTTTTGCCGTCAGGTCAGTGAACGCATCCGCAAAACAGATATCTTTGGCCGGCACGGTGGCGAGGTATTTATTTTGGGCATGCCGGGTACCTCGCCGAGCCTGGCCAACCTGGTGTTAAACGATGTGTTGCGTCAGGCGCTGGCCTTGCATCTGCCTCACTGTCCGGGCATTCAGGGTATCAGTTTTTCCGCCGGCTTGGTGCATGTGCATCACAAAGCGCCACTGCAGGAAATTTTGCAGCAATGCCACAGCCTGCTCGCCCAGGCCCAGACACGCGGCCACAAACAGTTGGTTTCTGCACGGCAAATCCCGCAAACAGCCACCGCCTATCCAGCCTGATCAAGCTTACAGCGGGTCAGGCCCGGCTAACCGGAAAATTCAGTACCTCGTGAATGTGCGCCGCATCCAGTTTGAGCATCAATAGGCGATCGATACCCAATGCCACGCCGGCACAGTCTGGCAGGCCGCTGTGTAGCGCCGCCAACAGGTGCTCATCCACCGGCCGCTCGGGCAGGCCCTGTGCACGACGCTGCTGATTATCCGCCACAAAGCGCTGGCGCTGTTCATCCGCATCGGCCAGCTCGTAAAACCCATTGGCCAGCTCAATGCCGCGATAATACACCTCAAACCGGTCAGCCACCCGCGGGTCGACCTGGTTGATCCGCGCCAGTGCCGCCTGGCTGGCCGGAAAGCTGTGAATAAAACAAGGTACATCCTGTCCTATGGCCGGCTCTACCGCCTGGCTGAACAATAACTGCAACAAGGCATCGCGACTTAAGGTCTCGGGGGCATCAATATCAATGCCATGGGCCGGCAATGCGGCTATCAAGTCAGCATCCGAGGTGCTCAACGCATCCAGCCCTGTATACTGCTGCAGCGCCTGCTGGTAACTAAGCATGCGGGACGGGCCAGTTTTCAGAGCGGCCTGCAACAGGCTGTCGACCTCGCTCATGAGCTCCACATGGCTAAAGCCAGGGCGGTACCATTCCAGCATGGTAAATTCAGGATTATGCCAGCGCCCTTCTGGCTCATGCCGAAACGCCTTACTTATTTGATAAATGGGCCCGCTGTGGGCGCACAACAGGCGCTTCATGGCATATTCAGGGGATGTTTGCAGATACAATGGGCTGGCCTGGCCGCGATGGTCAGGATCAAAGGGCGCGATCAACGGATCCAGATGCACATCGGTGACCGTGGCATGGCTAAGCGCCGGCGTCTCAACTTCCAGCACCTCGCGCTTGTAAAAAAATTCTCGGATGGTGCGCAGTAAGGTAGCGCGGGCCTGCCGTGCGGCCTGATTGGCACAAGGCTGCCAAAGTGCTGATGGCATAGTGGGGATACCGGTAAAAGCGAAGAGAGAAAAGCGTCAGGCAACGCGGCCGCATTGCCTGAGCTAGCTGGCAGTGCAGCTTATTTTTGCACCCGCGACACATACTCGCCGGAGCGGGTGTCGACTTTGATTACTTCACCGGTTTGCACAAACAGTGGGACACGGACCACCGCGCCTGTGCTTAGGGTGGCAGGTTTACCGCCGGTGCCAGCAGTATCGCCTTTGAGACCCGGATCAGTTTCGGTGATTTCCAGCTCAACAAAGTTAGGCGGGGTCACCGTGATGGGCGCGCCATTCCACAATGTGATGGTGCACACATCGTTTTCTACCAACCATTTTTTATTCTCGCCAACCGCTTTTTCATCCGCCGCGATTTGTTCGAATGTTTCGTTGTTCATAAAGTGGTAGAATTCGCCATCGGTGTACAGGTAGGCCAGTTCTGTATCCAGAACATCTGCTGCCTCAACAGATTCACCAGAGCGGAAGGTTTTTTCCAGCACTTTGCCAGAAATCAGTTTACGAATCTTAACCCGGTTAAAGGCCTGGCCTTTGCCTGGCTTAACATATTCGTTTTCCATGATGTTACAAGGTTCGCCGTCCAACATGATTTTCAGGCCACCTTTAAACTCGTTCGTGCTGTAATTAGCCATAAGTCCTCTGCTAAAACATAAGGTGTGAAACACAAAGTGGCCCAAATAATACCTAAAAATCGGTTGACTGTAGAGCATAACTGGCAAAAAGAGTTGGCCAGCAGTTTTACAGACCCGGTCAAATTACTCGAATACCTGCAGCTGGATACTGCCAGCCTGGCCCACCATGGGACTGCCCGGCGGCTATTCAGTATGCGGGTTCCGCGGCATTTCGCCAGCCTGATGGAAAAAGGCAACTGGGACGATCCCTTGTTGCGCCAGGTGATGCCGCATACCGACGAATTTACCGAAGCGCCGGGCTTTAGTGCCGACCCGCTGGCCGAACATGAAACCGCCGGCAAAGGCTTGCTGCATAAATACCAAAGTCGGGTGTTGCTGATTGTGCGCGGCGGCTGTGCGGTAAATTGTCGCTATTGTTTTCGCCGCCATTTTCCCTATGCTGACAATGCGGTCAGTCGCCGTCAGTGGCAGGATGCGCTGGATTATATTGCCGCGCACCCGCAGGTCAATGAAGTGATTTATTCGGGCGGAGACCCGCTGATGGCCAAAGATGACTTTTTGGCCTGGCTGACCAGCCAGCTTGATGCCCTGCCTCAGCTTACCCGCTTACGGATCCACAGCCGCTTGCCGGTGGTACTGCCTGAGCGGATCGATAATGCCTTTATCGAGTGGATCACCACCACCCGGGTCAAACCCATTCTGGTGCTGCATATCAATCATGCCAATGAAGTCAGCGCCGAGCTGGCCGCGCGGCTCAAGCCTTTGCGCGACGCCGGTGTGACCATTTTGAATCAGGCGGTACTGCTGAAAGGGATTAATGATAGCGCGACTGCTCAGGTGGCACTGAGTGAAGCCTTATTTGCCGCTGGCATTCTGCCGTATTATCTGTTTTTGCTGGATAAGGTACAGGGCGCCGCCCATTTTGAGGTCGCCGAAGAAGACGCGCGCAGTATGATGCATGAGGTGATTAGCCAGTTGCCCGGCTTTTTGGTGCCGCGGCTGGCACGGGAAATTGGCGGGCAGCCGGGCAAAACCCCGGTGGATTTACAGCTGCCCGCCGCCGCTCAGGCGTAGGTGTCTATCTGACCACCTAGTGCGGGGTTGGCCGAGGAGGCCGGCGGGGCCACTTCTGCTGCCGAGGCTAACAGCCCCAGGGCCGCTTGCCCTTCCTGCTCCTGCTGGTTTTTGGCCAGCTTGAGTGACGCCAGTTCCAACGCGGCGCTGGTACTGGCTGCGCCACTTGCGCCTTGCAGATCCATCATCGTCTCCTTGTGCTGCTTGTGACATCAGTCAAAAGCAGGCAAAATTGCCCGCTTCTTCTGGTTATCGGCCAGATTGAACCAAACTTTAGATAATGAGGTGTACATGCAAGCGGTTCATGCCCAGCTGCAGGAAACCATCCAGGCGCTGTATCGAAAAGCGGTGGATGCCGACAATAAACTGGACCAGCTCCAACAGGCGCAACAGGGTAAGTTCAGCGCTATCTTTGCTCAGGACAGCGGCTTTCGCACGCAATCCAAACGGTTTACCCCGTATGTGCAGGAAATTGCTGAAGACTGGCAACAGCTAAAAGATATGGACGAAGACACGGCCAAAGAAGCCCTGCCGCTCTTGGTCGCCAAGTTACAGCAGGCGCTGGAAACCATTACCCAGTTTCAGCAGTCATTAAAATAACCTGCTAGGGCGATAGCTGATACAGAGGCAACGCAGCCAGACGCTGGCGAATACGCGCCACTTCGTCCAGATAGGCCTGGCTGTCGACCTTATCAAAGCGCTGCACAAATTCCTGCTTACTTAAGCCTTCGGTCAACCCATCGATAGTAGGCATATACAGCGCTTCGTCAGCAGCCCGGGCCAGCATATCCTGCGCTTCTAGTGCGGTCGCCGCGTCACCTAATACCCGACCCAGCTCCACCCCGGCCAAATCAGCGGTGAGATCCACAAAACTGTAACCCGAGCCGCCCATAGCACGGTCCATCAATTCCTTAAATTCGCCCACCGCCACCGACACATTTTGCTCACTGAGCATTTGCAGTGCTGCCGAGATAATAAAATGCCGGGCCAAATCATTGCGGCCACGCAGCAGCGCCGGTGCCGCCGGTTTTAAGGCGTGCTCAGTATCAGGCTGCACATCGCCTACCAGATTGGCGATGCGGTGATGACCTAAAAAGATCGCCAGCGCCAGCACCGCAGCTTTGTTATGCAGTACGGCATTATCCGGGGTGCTTTGTTCTCGGGCCCGGGCCATAATCAAATTCAGATACCGATGAAAAGGCTGCGGGCGCTTTTTTAAGGCAATGTCGCGCCCGGCGATGTAACGTAAGTAATAGGCGGTATGCTGGGTCAGCGCGTCCGGGTCCTGGGTGTCCAGGCCCGCGCGGATCAGGTTGAGCTGCTCTAAAAAGCTGTGCATGGGACGAATTTTTACCGCCACCTGCTGATTGTGCATGGCCACCCCGGCCACCTGATGCACTGCCTGGCTGCCAATATGGCTGTCGGTATAGATATTGAGCGCGGTTTTGGCCAGATATACCGCCCAGTTACCGGGCAGGGTGAGACTGCCTATCTGCACATAGTCCACCACCAGTTTGTCGGCCGGTAAGATGCGCACCGCCAGGTTCAGGTACGCGGTGCCCAGATTGCTGGGTAAGGCGATACTGGCCGCCACCCGACCGTCATCATCACTGATTTGCACATCGCCGTGAATATGTGGCGTGGCGCGCTGCACAAAACCGATAAGACTTTGCACCTGCTGTTGGCTGACCACAATCACATGCGATTCATGGCGCTCTTCAATACTGACGCGCACCTGTTGCAACAGTTTTTTGACCGTATCGGCATCGCTGATTTGCTGCGACGCATCGGCTTGCACTGCGGGCCGCAGGTCTATGACTAAGATCCCCAACACTACAACAGTCAACAGCAGCAGGCTAATCAGCCAGCCTATAAATCGAAATACCGCCAAGCTTGCTATCCGGTTAATACAATGAACGCGTATTTTTGGCGATCATCGGGTAAAATTCAATCTCAATGTTTGGCCGGCCATTCGCAGGCCAGCCATGCGGCCAATGAGCGATGCTGCACACTGGCCTGGCTGAAATCATGATTTTGGCTGTTGGGCCCCGGGATCGCCACACATGCCAGCTGGGCCGCCCGAGCTGCCTGTACCCCATGCATGGTGTCTTCCACGGCCACCGCCTGCTGCGGTGTTAGCTGCATCTGCGACAACGCCAACTGATAACACTCAGGGGCTGGCTTGCCCTGCCTGACATCCTCAGCGGCTACTACCGTTTCGATCAGATGGTGCAGTCCATAGCAAGACAAGGTGCGCTCCACCGCCAGGCGGCTGCCCCCGGTCACAATGGCCAGGCGGTAACCCGCCCCGGCACAGCGCTGCAGCGTGGCTGTGGCATCCGGCATCAGGGCAAACGCCTGCTGCTGTAAAAACTGCCGGGTGGCCTGGTGTTTTTGTTCGGCCAGGTCAGCCGCGCGAACAGACAAACCAAACTGGTGCACCAGATCCTCGGCTTCCTGCGCCACCGGAATGCCGGCCATGGTGTCATTGTAAAATGCCCGCGACAGCTCGACACCATGACCCTGTAACAAGCGGTGCCATAACTCATAATGACTGGTTTCAGAATCAATCAGTGTGCCATCATGGTCAAACAAAATGGCCTGGGTGGCAGAAGAAAGCACAGCCTGAGTCACGTTATAATCCTTACATCAACAGCAGACCGGTTTATACGCAAACAGCCGCAGATTGTTCAGCCTGGCGCACTGTATCGACTGTGAAACCCCGATTTCAGCCTATGCAAGCCATTTTTTTGTTGCATTTTTTTGCCCACTCATGCATTTTAGTGAGTCATCATTCGGGAAGAACACCCGCGCCATTTTAGCTGTTTTTTGACAAAGGATTGTCTGTTTGGATAGCTTTACTCTGCTGGTATGCACCCTGCTTATCAGTATATTAATGAGCCTGGCCATGCTGGCGTTATTTTTTACCAGTCCCCGGGACACCGCCATTGCCGACTGGTTTGGCGGCATTTTTGCATTTTGTTTGTGCAGCTGTTTTGCGGCCCTCAGCATCTATGCGCTGCCCGATACCTGGCTGTTACCTGCGTTAGCCAACTCGTTTTTTGTGGCTGGCCATGCTTTAGTGTTAAGCGGCATCACCCGCTATGTACGCAAACAACCTGCTTATGCCACTGTGCTGGGCGCCAGTGTGCTGGCGTTTATCTTACATTTAACCCCTTTGGCGCAAGCCGGCATCGAATATCGCATTTTGTTTATGCATCCGATATTACTGGTGCTCAGCCTCGCCAGCGTGCGGCTGCTATGGCAAAAACATCAACGCCACGATGCCATCGGCGTACTGCCTCTGATCGCAATATTAAGTGTGCATATTTTTCAGCTGACGTTGCGTGCGGTAGCCTTGTTACTGGATCAGGTGGGTATCACCCTGCTTAGCAATGACGTGATTTTTGAATCCGGGTCATTGTTTATGGTGGTATATCTGATTGCCATGGCCATGGGGTTTGCGTTTTTAATTACCTGGGAAAAAGAACAAGCCCTGCACCGCTTTTCCATTACCGATAACCTGACCGGTTGGCTGAACCGCCATGGCCTGCAAAAAACCGCGCCAAAGCTGTTGCAACGCTGCGCAGAGCACAGCCAACCTCTGGCCATTGTGGTGTTGGATGTGGACTATTTCAAAGCTATCAATGATACCTACGGCCACACCGTGGGCGATAATGTGCTGGTGCATATCACCCAGGTGGCACGGGCAGTGACCCGCGAGCATGAACATTGTTATCGCCTGGGTGGCGAAGAGTTTGCCTTGGTGCTAGCTGATTGTGACCAGAGCACAGCGCTAGCGGTGGCAGAGCGGATCCGGCAAGCTATCGCCGCTCAGCCGTATGAAGATGACAATGACACCATTCGTACCTCGGCCAGCTTTGGCGTTGCGGTGGTTCAGGCCAGCCAGGTCAACCACTGGGAGCAGGTGTTGCAGCAAGCTGACCAGGCGTTGTATCAGGCCAAAGCCAATGGCCGCAACCGTGCATGCGTATATGCTGCCTGATAAGCAGCAATGATTTTGGGGTTACAGCAAAAATTTATCGGCTCGACTTAATATTACTGCGCGAACTTTTTTAGCCAGCAGTTGGTCTTTCTTGCTCCATTCGCCACAGGCTTCCCCCCGTACTTCAGTCCATTTTTTAAAAGAGGACCGTGGCGTAAGCACTCCCGCACTGTCTGCTTTTTGCAAAGATTTGTCCGGATTGCCGGCCCATTCGGTATACTGGGCTTCAGGCAATCGAAACGAATAGCACCGCAAGGCCCGCGTTTCGAAATTAGGTTTGATTGCCAGTACCCCACGAATGCTATCATCCGAAAAATCTTCACCGTACTGCTCCATGACATTTTGAGTAGCAAATATATAGTCGGAGAAATCATTCTTTATCTGGCGGTCCAGTTTCTCTAACAAGGCCTCATCTATTTTTTGCCCGGCCTGGTGCCAGGTATCATTGAAAAAGACAGCGGTGGTCGAGCTATTCAGCTCGTCTTTGAGCATATTTGCAAGCTGCTGACAGCTTTGCTCAGTATCATCATTTTTAATAACATTTGCGATGCGATCTACAATATCATTAACCGAGGAAAGCAATGCTAGCCGCTGTCGTGAGCGATAGGTGTTAAACAAAGTGCAAAAATGTCGCACCAACTTTTCAGCCGTGTTGCGAGTCTGCAAATCTAAAAAAAGTGGGCTGGGATCATGACATGCTACGATCCCCCAAAGTTTACCGGAAATAATCAGCGGGATTGAAAATGACGCGCCGACCTGCATATTTTTGAGATATTGAATATGTACTGGCGACACACTACGTAAATCAGACCAGGTTAAGTCCGGAGGCGAATCATTTAACCCAACAATGTCAGCAGGTGATTCATCCACATTGGGTATAATTCTTGAGGGATTCTGGAAATAAAGACGACGCGCGATGTCGGGAATATCCGATGCGGGAAATTTCAGCCCCACATAACTTTCCATTTCATCACTGCCGGATTCTGCTACCACCTCGCCTGACCAGTCTGATTCGAATCGATGAAGCATCAGTCGCTGAAAAGGTAAGATGCTATTTAACGTAGTTAGAAGTTGATTGAAGTAGTCCTGCTCCTCCCAATTGCTAGAGGACGGTGGGTAAAGCTCCGCCTCCAGAGCGAGATAGGGAATGTTGGAGGCCGGACTCTCATGTTCCAGCTCCACTACCACCGCCCCCTCACTGCGAATCAGCCGTACATGACACTGTTGGCCGTCTACCTCATGATGAAAATGCACACTGCGCTGGCCAGGCTGATTATCCAGGCCGGCCAGCATATCTTCGGTCAGCCAGCTCAGGGTATTGATGGTATCGCCCACCAGGGTACTGGCCTTGCGCCGGGTAAATAGGTCGATATTGCTGCTCACATGAGTGATGGTCAATGAGGCTTCATCAAACACCAGTAGCGCGCCAAATTGTTGGATTTGTCCGGATAAGTGCAATTGCTCTTTTTCACAATTGGCTAGTAACTGCTCTACATCCATGCGATTTCCTGTTTTAGAATCTATTATTAATCTGCCAAGACATTGCTGGGCTGCACCGACAGCATATCGGCTAACTGATTACTGCCTTTGGGTTTATACAAATAAAAACCCTGCACAATTTCACAATTTTCTTCTTTAAGCACCTGTAGCTGGGCTTCAGTCTCTACACCCTCGGCAATCACCTGCAAACCCATGGCATTGGCCATACGGATAATGGCCAGCGCTACCGCGCGGTCATCTTCGTTATCCGCGATACCTTTGATAAAGCTTTTATCAATCTTCACTTCCTGAATCGGCAATTTGCGCAGCTGCGATAGCGATGAATGGCCTACCCCAAAGTCATCGACACTCAGGGTAATGCCCATATTTTTAAGTTTATTCAATTCGGCCAGCAAAATATCGATGCGTTCAGCCAGTGCGCTTTCGGTAATTTCCAGTTTGAGGCTGCGAGGCGCAATGCTGTATTTTTTCATTAGCTGCTCTAAGCGAGTCGCAAAGCGCTCGTCTTTTAACTGCTTGACCGACACATTGATGGCCACCTTAGGCAACTGCACGTTGTCTTTGCGCCAGGCCTGCATTTGCTCAAATACCAGCTCAATGGCGTGAATGCCCACCTCTTCAATCAGCCGGCCCTTTTCAGCCACTTCAATAAAGCGTAAGGCCGAGGTGTCTCTTAATGCCTCATTTGTGCAGCGCAGCAACGCTTCTACACCCACAATGGCACCAGAGGCCACTTCCACCTGCGGCTGAAAATCAATATGAAACTGGCCTTTAACCAGCGCATCGCGCAGCGCCTGCTCGATATCCAGTTTATTGTCGGCTTCCTGCTTCATTTCCTCGGTGAAAAACTGATACTGATTGCGGCCCTGCTCTTTGGCACGATACATCGCAGTATCGGCATTTTTAAGCAGGGTAAAATTGTCTTCACCATCTTCGGGAAACACTGCGATACCCAGGCTGGCCGAGGCAAACAGCGTATGCTCGTTGATTTCAAACGGTGCATTAATAGTATTGATGATGCGGCTGGCTATCTGGTCAATCTCATCAATGGTGTCCGCCTGCAAAATCGCCACAAATTCATCGCCCCCCATGCGCGCCAGCAAATCGGTATCGCGAATGCATTTTTGCAAACGGCGGGTGACTTGTTTTAACAGCAGATCACCGATATTGTGGCCCAGGCTGTCATTGATCTTTTTAAAGTCGTCCAGGTCAAAAAAGACCACGGCACTTAAATAATCCTGACGCCGGGCATTGCTCAACATCAGTTCCAGCCGCTCCATCAGCACATTGCGGTTGGGCAGCTTGGTCAGCTCATCGTGGGTGGCCAAAAATTCAATTTTTCGCTGCACACTTTTGATTTCATTGACATCACTGTAGCTCAGCACATAATTTATGTGCTTGCCTTCGGCATCTTTTACTGCGTTGATGGTCAGCCACAAGGTCAGGGTGCTGCCATCCTTGGCCAGGTTAATGACCTCGCCCTGCCAATAAGCATGTTCATCCAACTGGGCGCGAATACCCTCAAAAAAAGATTCGCTGTGCTCATCGGCAGCCAGATCCCGCGGGCTTTTACCCATCAGTTCATTAAGCTCAAAACCGGTCAGTTCGGTAAAGGCCTCATTAGAGGTGATGATCTTTTTGCTTTCATCGGTGATCAGGATGGCTTCGCCACTGCGATCGAACAATTTGCCGGCCAGTTTAAGCTGCTCATTAGCATGGCGAGCCCGAGTAATATCATTAGCCTGAGTACAAATGGATTTGACGGTGCCATCACTGTCAAAGATCGGAAACCGCACCGCATCAAGCACCTGGCGACCGCCATCCGCTTCAAACTCATCTACCGTGCGCACTGGCGCCAGAGAGCGCATGGTATCCAAATCTTTTTCGCGCAGGCTACGGGCCACTTCGCGGCTAAAAAGGTGGTTGTCGGTTTTGCCCAGCACCTCATCAGCGCTTAGGTCAAAGATCTCTTCAAACCGTGCATTGACAAACTCATAGCGGCCAGAACTGTCTTTTAAGGCTATTACCGACAAGGAATTATTCATGATAGACAACAGCTGGTCCTGGTTTTTCTCCACATCTTCATGGGCTTTAACCAGCTCAGAGTTATCAATAATAACCAGGATGGCCCCAGTGGTTTTGTTTTTGGCATTGACTAACGGGGTAATGAACAGGTTCAGCGTTTCCCGTTCGCTGGGCTTGATGATGATATTGAGCTTACCACCACTTTTCATGGTGGATTTAAGCCGGTTATCAATGTCGATAAAATATTCTGGCAGATTCAACTGCGAAATAGGCTTATGGTAAATGCCATTATTGAGATGATATTTGCGATTGGCCGCATCGTTAGTGCGATTAAGTTTTAAATTCTCATCAAAGATAAACAATGGAAAGTCCAGGGTGTCATACACACTTTCCAGTTCGCTGTTAATGGCCGATAACTCAGCAGATTTGCGCATGCTTTCTTCATTAACGCTGATCAGCTCTTCGTTGGTGGCCTGCAATTCTTCGTTGGTGGCTTCGAGCTCTTCATTGTTAGCTTGTAGCTCTTCATTGGCGGCCTGCACTTCTTCATTCAGCGCCTGCATTTCTTCAGCCGAGGCGGCCATTTCTTCGGTCAGAGTTTGCAACTGTTCGCGGGCTGCAATGAGCTCGGCCACATCGGCATTTTCGGTGTCGTATTCGTCCTGATTGATCTCGGTGTGTTCAGCGTCGGCGTTGCGAAAATTGACGATAAACAAATCGGCTTCGTTCTGGTCCAGCGGCACCACTGACAACTTATAATAATGATCTGGGTCCTCAGCCACCTGCCGGGGCCGGCTGGTAATGGTTTCGCCATCACGCTTGGCTTTATTGAAAGCAGAAATCAATTCAGCGGAAAATTCAGAAGTGATCAACTTAGACAGGTTCAGCTCGGGCGCGCCAGAAGGAAATTTCACAAACGCGCGCAGGTCGCCCCGCGAATGCAGAATATTAAAGCGCGAATTAATAAGGATACTCGGGCCAAATTCTTTGATCAGCGTTTCATTAAACAGCCGCTCATAACTGCTGGAGGTTGATTCTTTGGCGCGAGTGGGGGTGATTACCCCTTTAAGCATGCGCGGCACGGCCGGGCGCTTAGAAGTTTCGCTAACTTTAAAAATCCGGCTGCGACGGTCCACAGCCACAAAATATTCTTCTTTGAGGCCAATGGATTCGGATTTGCCTAAAAATAAAATACCGGAGTCCACCAGTGAATAGCGGAATAACGACAACACCCGCTGTTGCAACTCGGTATTAAAATAAATCATTACATTGCGAAAGGAAATCATATCCAGATGCAAGAAGGGCGGATCCCGGGTGATATCCTGACGCGAGAAGGTGATGACATCGCGTAGCGCTTTTTTGGGCTGATAGGCATCGTCTTCAAACTTGAAATATTTTTCAACTAAAGCCGAATCAACACTGCTGACAGAGTGTGCCGAATAATTACCTTTGCGTGCGATAGCCAGGGCCTGCTCATCAATGTCAGTACCAAACACCTGCAGAGTCAGTTCTTTGTCCTGGCGGTTGAGCTCTTCTAAAAACAGCATGGCGATTGAGTAAGCTTCTTCGCCGGTGGCGCAGCCCGCTACCCAGACGCGCAGGTTTTCCCCGCGCTTTTTGCCTTCGACGATGTCTGCTACAAAATTGCGCACCGATTTGAAGGCTTCTTTATCCCGGAAAAAGTTAGTAACAGAGATCAGCAGTTCTTTGGACAAGGCCTGCACTTCGTCCGGGTCTTTTTTCAGCTGCTTAAGATAATTATCCAAGTTATCATTGTCAGTGGCTATAAGCCGTCGGTTAACGCGACGCAGCAAGGTGGAAGGTTTGTAAAAGCTAAAATCGATTTTAGTGGTTTCACGCACCACATCAAACATCTCATTCATCAGCCGGTCACGATCTTCATCGGACTTCGGGAAAAAACTTTCCACAATATTGCTGGTGAACGAGGCGATTTCCTGACCAATCTCATCCGGTGACAATACCCGGTCTACCTCCACGGCTTTAAGCGACGCTGAGGGCATGCCATCATATTTGGCGGTTTCCGGGCTTTGCACAATGGCAAAACCGCCGGCACTTTTGATGGTGCGCAATCCACGCGAACCATCACTGCCGGTGCCTGACAGCACAATACCAATACTGTGATCACCGAGCTCTTCGGCCAGTGATTCAAATAAAATATTAACAGAAGGCTTGGGCGAGATTTCCTCAGGCTTTTCTTCCAGTTTCAGACGGCCGTCACGATACACAATGTGATAGCCGGGCGGGCCCACATAGACGGTGTTTTTGTCCACCACCATATTCTGGCTGATTTCTTTGACGGTGTATTTGGTTTCTCGAGCCAGAATATCTGACATCTGGCTTTTATGGCTGGGCGATAGATGCTGGGCAATCACCAAACTCGCATTTACATCTTCAGGCAGGTTGGAAACCAGGCTGATCAAGGCCTCAATACCGCCCGCTGATGAGCCGATGCCAGCAATAAAGGGCACAGGCTGCGAATTATCTTTATCAGGTGAAGCTGATTTTTCCATAGAGGTTCGATTTCCGGTAATAATTTCTCACCAGCCTTGCCAGCTGATATTAAATAACTTCTGCTTTGTCGCCCTTGCTTTCCAGCCAGGCCCGTCTATCGCCACTGCGCTTTTTCGCCAGTAACATATCCATCAGTTCCAGCATGTCGCTAGCATCTTCCACGGTCAGCTGTACCAGCCGCCGGGTGTTGGGGTCCATGGTGGTTTCCCGCAACTGCATCGGGTTCATCTCGCCCAAGCCTTTAAACCGCTGCACATTGATTTTGCCACGTTTTTTCTCGGCTTCAATGCGATCTAAAATGCCTTGTTTTTCACTTTCATCCAGGGCATAAAACACTTCTTTACCCACATCTATACGAAATAATGGTGGCATGGCCACATACACATGACCCTGCTCTACCAGCGTCGTAAAATGGCGCACAAATAGCGCGCACAGCAAGGTTGCAATATGCAGGCCGTCTGAGTCAGCATCGGCCAGAATACAAATCTTGCCATAGCGTAGTCCGCTTAAGTCGGTAGAGCCCGGGTCAATCCCCAGCGCCACCGAAATATCATGAATTTCCTGCGAGCCTAACACCTGCGAAGAATCCACTTCCCAGCTGTTTAGAATCTTACCGCGCAGCGGCATGATAGCCTGAAATTCCCGATCTCTGGCTTGTTTTGCCGATCCTCCGGCTGAATCACCTTCTACCAAAAATAGCTCAGAATAGTTTATATCCTGCGACGAACAGTCGGTGAGCTTCCCCGGCAATGCCGGCCCCTGAGTGACTTTTTTACGCGCCACTTTTTTATTCTGACGCATGCGGCGCTGGGCATTGCTGATACACATCTCGGCCAGACTTTCAGCGATGGCGGTATGCTGGTTCAGCCACAGACTGAAGGCGTCTTTGACCACTCCGGACACAAATGCCGAGGCCTGGCGCGAGGACAACCGTTCTTTAGTCTGGCCGGCAAACTGCGGGTCCTGCATCTTAGTGGATAAAATATAGGTACAGCGATCCCAGATATCATCCGGGCTCAGTTTGACACCGCGTGGCAACAGATTGCGAAATTCACAAAATTCGCGCATGGACTCGAGCAGGCCCTGGCGCAAACCATTAACATGGGTACCACCCTGGGCTGTGGGAATCAGGTTCACATAGCTTTCGGTGACCAGCTCGCCGCCTTCAGGCAACCACATCACTGCCCAGTCGGCCGCCTCGGTATTGCCACTAAAAGCGCCTACAAACGGCTCATCCTCAGGAATGGTCGGGTATTGCTCCACCGCCTGATACAAATAGTCCTTTAGACCATCTTCGAAATACCATTCATAGGTCTCTTTAGTGACCTTGTTATCAAATTTAATGCGTAAACCGGGGCACAACACTGCTTTGGCGCGTAAATTGTGGATCAGGCGCGAAGCGGAGAATTTGGCCGAGTCAAAATATTGCGGGTCGGGCCAAAAGTGCACCCGGGTGCCGGTATTACGCTTGCCACAGCTGTCGATAACCCGTAAATCCTGAGTTTTATCGCCATGAGCAAAATCAATCTGATACACAGTCGCATCACGGCGGATAGTCACCTCAACTTTGCTGGACAGCGCGTTGACCACCGAAATACCCACCCCGTGCAGACCACCGGAAAAGGCATAATTTTTGTTGGAGAACTTACCGCCGGCATGCAGCTTGGTCATAATGAGTTCGACCCCGGAGATTTTTTCTTCCGGGTGGACATCCACCGGCATGCCGCGGCCATCATCAGTCACTTCCAGTGACTGATCTTCGTGCAAAATCACCTTAATATTGGTGGCATGCCCGGCCAGGGCTTCATCCACACTGTTATCAATAACTTCCTGACCAAGATGATTGGGACGCATGGTATCGGTATACATACCCGGCCGGCGCTGAACGGGTTCTAGTCCGTTAAGTACTTCAATTGCTTCAGAATTATAATTGTTTGTCATATCTTTTTTTATTACTTCACAAAGAGTCACAGTGCCGCCCGCGTAGCCCGTGGGCTACAGCGATCTCGCCCAACATTTTTAGGCCAGAAGACGATAGTATCAGGACTGTCAACGCCGGGCAATTTGCCCCGTGCGTGTTTGTCCAAGGTTAACTGGCCGGCTGGTCCGGCAGCAAAAATGCGGCAATCTCAGGCAGGTGGCGAGCATAATCCACAAAGCTGTGGTCGCCGCCATGTTCTATTACCAGGCTGGCGTGTTGATATTTAGCTTCGGCCTGCCGGTAATCCAGGGTTTCATCACCGGTTTGCAGCATCACCCGGTACGCTTGTGGCGCAGCCAGCAATGGGGTGTCCAACGCCTGCAGGCTGTGCATATCCTGCGGCTGTAACACAAATTGTTCCTCGGTATAGGGATTGGTGTGCTCGCCTAGATAATCCAGCAACAGTTCGTACGGGCGGACCGCCGGGTTTATCAGCACCGCACGGCCCCCGTGCTGCTCCACCAGATGGGTGGCCAGAAATCCGCCCATGGAGCTGCCAATGGCTTTAAGGCCATCGGCAAGCACCTCTGGGTGCGCAGCCAGATAGTCTGCCAGCTGGTCGGCTACCGCGCTGGGCTGGTTGGTCAGCTGCGGCACATGTAATGTCACCTGCGGATAATGTCGGGCAAACCAGTCCACCGTCAGGCGGGCTTTTTGAGATTGGGGTGAGCTTAAAAAACCGTGCAGATACAGCACATGCGTCATGCAATTCTCCTGATTGTGGTGGTGAGCTGGCCATCATCCGGCAGCTCAATAATGCGCAGGCCGGGTGCGGTGTCGGCCAGGCCAAACTCCGCGGTCATGGCCCACTGCCAGCAGGTGGAGGGTGCTCCCCACACTGGTCGTTGGCTCAGCGTTTGTTGGCCAGCATGATGCAGATGACCGTGCAACACCGCCCGAATAGCCGGGGTCGTGGTGAGCCAGTGTTCAAAATAGCCGGGGTTGGCCAGCTTGTGCCGATCCATCCAGCTGTGCGACAGCAGGGGCGGATGATGCATGGCCAGCAAATGATAGGCATCGGGCGCCTGGGCAATGGCCTGGGTAATCCGGCTTAACTGGGTAGATTGGATAAAGCCGCCGGCATGGCGCCCGCCGCTGGCGTGATCACAGGTATCCAGCCCGTGCAGCCGCCAGCGCCCGATGGACCAGGGCTGGCCAGCGCTAAGCTGAGCATGGCCCAGCGCCAGGGCAAAGCGGGCATTAACATCATGATTGCCCGGGATGACCCGCCACGGGATATCGCCCAGCCCGGCAGACAGTATAGCCTGGCAGTGGGCATAACTGGCGGCGCTGTTATCGCCACTGATATCCCCGGTCAGTACCACCGCATCCGGGGCCAAGCTGGCGGTAAGCGCCACACACTTTTGTAAGCTGGCGTACGGCTGGATGCCACCATAGCCGGCGCGAGAGGCTTCGGCCAGCAAATGGCAGTCGGATAGCTGGACCAGCCGCATCAGGCTTCGCTGGTAACCCGGGGCCGATGTTTGAGACAAAATGCCAGCCACTCAGCCAAAAACAGATTCACCATCTGTTTTTCGTTACGTTGGCGCATCTTGTTATTGGGGTAAGCATACGAGGGCGCGAACGCGCCGGTGTGCTGGCTGCTTATCACCTCGGCTAAGCGCACATCATGGTACAGGCGCACTGTCATGGCCGGTTTCAGATAGGCCGGCGAATGAGCATTGAGCTGCTCCATGGTCAGCGTGGTGGTATAGCGGGCGGTTTCGGTGATGGTGATGCGATAGCGCAGCGCCTGCTTGATGGTAAAGTCGTAACGCAGATCGGCGGTATCGCAATCGGGCAACACCTGTAAAAAGTGCCGATAGTTGAGCTCACACACCGCCTGCATACTGGGCAGGTGCGGCACATATTTTCGCTGGCTTGACGCAACATCTTTTTTCACGAGGACTGCCACCTGTCGAGTAGTTGTTGTTTGTTCATAAAAAACCATTGTAACGCAATGATCGCTGCGGCGTTGTCTATATGGCCATTTTGCAACCATTCAAGCGCCTCAGTCTCGGCCACCCGGTGTACCCGGATATCTTCCGATTCGGTGTCCAGCCCGTGGATGCCGTGGGCCTGGGTGGCATCTGTTTGGGCCATGTAAATATGTAATCGTTCCGTGGTGCCGCCGGGGCTACTTAAATACGAGGTGGCCGCGGTCAGGTGGCTCAAGCTGATGCCGGCTTCTTCTTTAGCTTCTCGATGCACTACATCCTGCGGTGTTTCGCCCTCTTCAATGATACCGGCCACCACTTCAATAAGCCAGGGATGGTCACTGGTAGGCACCGCGCCAATCCTAAATTGTTCAATCAACACAAATTCTTCGGTGGTAGGATCGTACGGTAAGACCGCCACCGCATGGCCCCGCTCAAAAATTTCTCGCTTGACCACCTCACTCCAGCCCCCGTTGTATAACCGGTGCACAAATTCATAGCGCTGCATTTTAAAAAAGCCATCATACAAAGGCTGGATATTTTGAATTTTGACATCATCTACGTTGAACTTAGGTATTTTCTTGCTCATTTACATTCACCTTTGCATGTAAAGAAGATACTATGACTCAAACAATAATAGGTGTAGGCGCAATAACCAACACACGGGCAGCGCACTTGGGTGGCAACCGGTAGACCAGGATCACTGTGCATCGCTTTTGCGCATGAATATTGCAAAAGCCTCGGCCACAAACAGGCTCGGCGGGACAGCTATCACATTCTGTTACAGTTAAATACGCTCTGTAACTTTATTGGACTACCGAATTGCATTTGACTTTCATACACTTGACAACCTTTAGCAGTCGTTAACGACGCAAATTAAAAACAGGAAGGCGGATTAATGAAACGAACACTTCTGTCGCTTGTCATCGGCATGAGCGCAACCACTTCTGCGCTGGCCGACGATCTATTGCAGGTTTACCAGCAAGCACTGACCAATGACCCGGTGGTAAACCGTGCCCAGGCCCAACGCAATGCCGCCTATGAAGGGATCCCTATCAGCCGGGCCAATCTGCTGCCGCAAATCTCCGGCGCAGTCAGCTACCAGCAAGGCAGCCGCGAAAACACCCAGTTTGCCGGCTCTGACCAGGACAACCTGCAACTGGTGGTTATTGATTCCGATAATGAAACCATGCAATACGGCATCAGCATGAACCTGTCACTGTATGATCATGCTAACTGGGTGGGCCTGAATCGGGCCGAAAAAGTGGCCGAGCAAAGCGATGCCCAACTGGCCTCCACCATGCAGCAGCTGATTGTACGTACTGTGAACAGCTATTTTGACGTGCTGCGCGCCAAAGACAATCTGGAATTTGTCCGCGCCGAAAAACGCGCCATCGAGCGCCAGTTGGAGCAAACCAAACAGCGCTTTGAAGTGGGTCTGACCGCCATCACCGATGTCCACGAAGCCCAGGCCAACTTTGACAGCACCGTGGCCCAGGAAATTCAGGCCGAAAACCAGGTGGAACTGGCGTTAGAAGCACTGCGAGTGATCACCGGCAAATACCATGACCGCTTGTACCCGCTGGACAAAGATTCGTTCTCAGCCACTATGCCCACGCCCAGCAAAGCCGACGAATGGTTAGAACTTGCCGAAGACAGCAACCTGGCATTGCTGGTAAACCGTCTGGCGCTGGACATTGCTAAAGAAGATATCAGTAGCGCCCGGGCCGGCCACCTGCCTACCTTAGGGTTATCAGCACAGGCCAACCGCACCAAAAATGATATCACCGGCGACCGCATTGATTTTGAAACGCCGTGGCTGAACGACTACAGTGTGGGCGTCAATCTGAATATCCCCATCTTCCAGGGACTGCGGGTATCCAGCCAGACCGACCAGGCCAAGTTTAACTTTATTGCGGCCAGCGAGCAGGTGGAACAAACCTACCGCCAGACTGTGCAGTCGGTGCGTAGCTCGTTTAATGATGTTAAAGCCGCGATTTCCAGTATCCGTGCGCTGGAGCAGGCCGTGGTTTCAGCGCAAAGTGCGTTAAAAGCCACCGAAGCCGGCTTTGATGTAGGGACCCGGACCATTGTGGATGTGTTAGACAGCACTCGTAACCTGTTCAACGCCCGCAGCAACTTAGCCAGTGCCCGCTATGACTTTATCCAGGCGGTGGTCAGCTTAAAAGAAGCTGCCGGCACCCTGACCGAGAAAGATGTCAAAATGATCAACCAGGGCTTGCAGGCTCCCCAGCCCGCCAATCAGTCTGGTAATCAGGCCGGCCAGCCGGCACAGGGCTAGGCCTGCCCCAGGTGCTACGCACCTAAAAAAGGCACGGTGCTTACCGTGCCTTTTTTCTTTGCCCGGCTGCCATCAGGCTCGTCCAGCCGCCGGTTTTAGTTTATTTTATCTGCCTAACGTATCCTCGCGGTAATGCGCCGCGGTCGTTCTCAACCTCACTGTATAACCACTATGTCAACGCAAGCTGCTGTATTACAATCCAAATTCGAGGCCATTCGGGCCAATAAACTGTTTGAAACCTTTGTGATCTCGGTGATCATCATCTCGGCCCTGCTGGTCGGGGCAAAAACCTACGAACTGCCGACCCCGCTGACCAGTCTGACACTGGTGCTGGACTGGTTTATCAGCCTGTTTTTCTTAACCGAAATCAGTATTCGCTTTATGGCCGAGCGGCGCAAACGAAACTTTTTTAAAAGCTTCTGGAACTGGTTTGATACTCTGATTGTGGTGGTCTCGCTGATCCCGGCGGATAATGCCGAATTAGCAGTGGTGGGCCGGCTGGTACGGGTGTTCCGGGTGCTACGCATGATCTCCATCATCCCGGAGCTGCGCATTTTGCTGGTATCCTTGGTTAAAGCTCTGCCCCAGTTAGGCTATGTAATGCTGCTGATGTTTATCATCTTCTACATCTATGCCGCCATTGGCAGTACCCTGTTTGAAGCTATCAACCCGGTGTTGTGGGGCGATATCACCATCTCTTTGTTGACCCTGTTCCGGGTCATGACCTTTGAAGACTGGACCGATGTCATGTACGAAACCATGGAAGTGTATCCCATGAGCTGGCTGTACTATTTATCGTTTATCTTTTTTACTGCGTTTGCCTTTTTGAACATGGTGATCGGCATCGTGGTCAACACCATGGAGCATGAAAATGCAAAGGCACGGGCGGCGGCCGCGGCCGATGCCGAAGACGCCGAACCCACCTTACAGGATGTGCTGGATGAACTGCACCGGCTGCGCCAGGAAGTCGGCGCAGACCGTGCCTCTCGCTGAGCGCCGGTTAGAGTAGCTGGCGCAGCTGGTTGGCGCGCTGCTGCGCCGACGCCTGAGCAAATTCGCGGGCGTTGAGGCGGCGTTGGGCCAACTGGTGCTGATTGGTATTGATCAGAATTTCCACATAATTGAGGTATACCTCGTCATCGCGGATGGTCTCTACATTGACCTGATCATATAACCCGGCTGCTTCGTTCACGCGGTCGCGGGCAATCAGAATTTGAGCCAGAGTGTCCACCGCGTTGGCGCTTTTTGGCCGCAGCTCGACTGCGCGCCGGGCCAGCGGCTCGGCATTATCCAGCTGGCCGTCTTCCAGATGCAGATAGGCTAAGTTGTTCAACACCACAAAATTATCCGGCAACTGCTCCATAATGGTGTGGTAGACCTCTTTGGCTTTGGCGCGGTCTTTTGTGATCAGCCGCTCGGCATACAACACCGCCGCATTCAGGTCATTCGGATGCTTGGCATAATGATCTGCTAAAAAGTCAAAGCCGGCTTGTTTCTGGCCACTGTTTTGATAGCTGGCAATCACCAGCATGGCATTTTTCGGGTTAGCATCTTCGCCATAGGCAGCTTTGGCATCCGCCAGCGCTTCCTTAGCCTTGCCTTCCAGCAATAATAAGCGGGCGTTGATCCCGCGCACAAATGGCACCGCCTGGACCTTCTCTGGCAAACTGGTCAGCACCTCGCGAGCCGGTTCTATCTGTTTTTCCAGCGCCAGAAAATAGGCTTTTAACACTTCAATCTGAGCATCTGGGCGTTTATCCAAAAAGCGCTCGATGGTTTGCAGTGCTGACTCGCGCTGATTGTTAGCATCATCCAGCATCAGCTTGCCTAATACCGCGGCTTTATCGGCCGGATACAAAGATGCCCATTTTTTATAATGCTGCTCGGCCTTGTTCATCGCGCCGGTGCGTATAAGCGCCTGGCCTTCCAACGGCCAGAATGCCATGGGCGCACTTTTGTCAGCTTTAAACGGTCCTAACGTATCCAGCGCCGTAGCAAAGTCTTGTTCAGCCATTTGCAAGCGGGCCAGGCCGATGCGCAATGACGCATTGTCCGGGTGATTTACCAGCGCCTTGCGAGCACGCTGCTCAATGGCTGTCACCGGTTTATCCTGCTGTTTGGTCGACGCATAAAGTAATGACAACGCCTGCGTATCGGCTTCATTATTGGCCAACAGGCGGGTTAAGAGCGGATCGGCATCGGCATAGTCACCTGCCACAATATAGGCTTTGGCCTGGGCCAGTTTGACCATGCGATTGTCACTGTCCAGCGCCTCAGCTTTATCCAGCAGGGCCAGTGCCTTGTCGGTGTTGCCTTCAGCCACTTCGGCTTCTGACAAATACAGATACGGGGCCACATCATCCGGCGCATTTTGCATCCACTGTCCCGCCACCTCGCGGGCTTTGTCGAGCTGCCCGGTGCGGATATAGGCCGAGATCAGGGTTTTCTGCGTAGCCACACTGTCCGGAGCCTGCGCCGCCGCACTTTCTAAGTTAACCATGCCTTCCACATCATTCATGGAAAGCTGCAGGATCCCCAGGCGGGCCAGATCTTCGGCCTCGGTACTCAGTTCGCTGCTACGCTCAATCATTTTTTGCGCTTCAACCGTGTTGCCTTCCTGCAGCAGCTGAAAGCCGGCTTTGGAAAACAACGCAGCGTCTTTGTCGCCCTGACCATCCATGCGGCTTAATACATCGGTGGCTTCTTCGTTATCGCCTAACTGCAGCAGGCTGTCGGCCAGCATACGCAGGCCGGCGTGGTTGTCTGGCAGATTAGAGGCAATCATCGACAGATGCTGGCTGGCCGCCGCAAAATCTTTAAGCTGATAGGCGGCAAACCCGGCAATCAGGCGGGCAGCCGGCCCTGTTTGCCCGGATTGAATGGCTTTTTCTAAATGTTTCAGGGCTTTGTCGTAATCACCGCGGGAGGTTTCCACCAGGCCCTGATATTGATTCAACAAACCATTGTTGGGATGTTTTTTCAGCAGCTTGGCCAGATACGGCGCCGCCTCTTCCATCTGCTGGTTTTCCACCAGCAAACTGATTAACGCAAATTGTTTGGTCACATCTTCGGGATAAGCAGCCACATAACGCTGATACACATCAATGGCCTTTTCCGCCTGCTTGGTCAGCGCATATAATTTGGCTTGTTGTAACAATACATCCTGATTGTCCGGCGCAATCTTGGCAGCTGCTTCGGTTTGCACCAGCGCCTGTTCAAAATCTTCATCCAAAATCGCACTAAATGCCAGCCCCAACGGTTTGTACACCGAATCGGTGTCCAGCTCACCAATGGCGTCAATCAGCTCACGCGCCTGCTGTTCTTTTTCTAGCTGAGCAAACGCCTGCAGTTTGTAATACGCCACCTGGGCCTGCTGATTGCTGTCCATGCCTTCCAGGCTGTAATCCATATTGACCAGCGCATTTTCGGCACCGGTTTGCTGGTAGGCCTGCGACAAAAATGGCACTACCTCTGACGGCGAATGGCCCAGCTCCAGCGCGCGATTGAGCTCTTTTTCAGCGGCTTCAAACTGGTTAGCAGCTAAATACAACCGACCCAGTTCAAAGCGCGGCTGAGCCGCTTGCGGATCGAGCCGAATGGCATTTTTATATTCAATAATGGCCGCTTCGGTGTCCTGCTGCTGGGCATAACTGCGGGCGGAGTCCAAGTGTTCGTCCATGGATTTGCCGCTACAGCCACCTAAGGCCAGCGACACTGACAGTGCCACACACAGGGGTGCGAACACCGATTTACTCACTGTAGATAATTTCATCCTATACACCTGTTAATTTTAACGATTGGAGCACGCTTTTGTTTTGAGTTTATCGCGTGCCGGCGAATATGCCAGCAAAGATTTTGTAGTGTGGCTGATAACTTAACAAACAGACTTGCATTTGCATGGTATCTGCTGTCAGGATGGCTTATAATGGTGGTTTTGCAACAACGCCAGTACCACGTCTTGTGCTACTGACTCTGCCTTACCCATCAGGATCGTGAATGACCACTACTGTCGATTTGACATTTAAAGACCTCAACTTACCCCAACCTCTTCTGCAAGCGCTAGAAAAAGTTGGCTATGAAAAACCTTCACCGATTCAGGCTGAAAGTATCCCATTGCTACTGGAAGGCCACGATTTGTTAGGGCAGGCACAGACAGGGACCGGAAAAACCGCAGCCTTTGCTTTACCCATGCTGGCCAATATTGATGCCGATGCTAAATATCCGCAATTGCTGGTGTTAGCTCCCACCCGCGAACTGGCCATTCAGGTTGCTGAAGCCTTTCAGGTTTACGCCAGCTTCTCTCAGAAGATCAAAGTGTTACCTGTATACGGCGGGCAATCCTACGACAACCAAATTCGCCAGTTAAAACGTGGTGTGCAGGTAGTTGTGGGCACCCCGGGCCGGGTGATTGACCATATCAACCGTAAAACGCTGAATCTGAGCCAGCTGAGATTCCTGGTCCTGGATGAAGCCGACGAAATGCTGCGCATGGGCTTTATCGATGATGTGGAAACCATTTTATCGAATGCCCCGACCGAACGTCAGACTGCGCTGTTTTCTGCCACCATGCCCGGACCGGTGAAAAAAATCACCCAGCGTTATCTGAACAATCCTAAGCATGTAAAGATTGCCTCGAAAGTCTCGACGGCTTCGACTATCCGTCAGCGTTATTGTCAGGTGGCCGGCCATCATAAACTCGAAGCGCTGACTCGGATCATGGAAGTGGAGCCGTTTGATGGCGCCATCATCTTTGTGCGCACCAAAACCGCCACGGTGGAACTGGCGGATAAACTGGCTGCCCGCGGTTATGATGTGGAAGCACTCAATGGTGACATTCCGCAAAATGCCCGTGAGCGTACGGTAGAAAAGCTGAAACAGGGTAAAATTGATATTCTGGTAGCCACCGACGTGGTAGCCCGCGGTCTGGATGTTGAGCGTGTCAGTCACGTTATCAACTATGATGTGCCTTACGACACAGAATCTTATGTGCACCGCATTGGCCGGACGGGCCGTGCCGGACGCAGCGGCGATGCGATTTTGTTTATCTCGCACCGTGAAAAGCGCATGTTGTTTGCAATCGAAAAGACCACCCGCCAGCCCATTGAGCCGATGGCCATCCCGTCGATTAATGAATTGAATGAAACCCGGTTGTCGAAGTTTAAACAGTCGGTGGTAGAAGCCTGCTCCAGCGACAGCATCGAATCCTTGATGCCCATTGTGGAGTCGCTGAAAACTGAGACCGAAGCTGATCCGGAAACCCTGATTGCCGCGCTGATCCAGCTGGCCCAAGGCAATGAGCCGTTGTTGCTCAAAGAATCCGACCGCCCGGACTTGCACAGCAAGCCGCCGCGTCGTGATAACGATACGCGCCGCGATGGTAAAGGCGAGCGTGGCGAGCGCAAAAAACCGCGTGGCCGCAGCAGCAAGCCAGAAGCTGGCATGCAGCGTTTTCGTATCGAGGTGGGTCATGTGCATGGGGCCAAGCCGGGCAATATCGTCGGCGCCATCGCCAACGAAGCCAACCTGAAGAGCAAGAATATCGGTGCGATTGAAATTTATGATAATTTCAGCACCGTAGATCTGCCAGATGGTATGCCAGAGCAAACCCGCGATGTCCTGCGCAAAGCACGGGTTGCCGGCCAGCGCCTGAATCTGCGTGAGTGGAGCGATCAGCCACCGAAAAAGCGCGGACCCAAACGCTCTTAAGGCAAAAATAAAAGGGCAATATAACCGTTAGCAATATGAGAGCGGTTTTTGTTGTTTCTCATCTTTTTATAAAAGCGTCAAAATGACGCTTTTATTGTTTGTGGTGGCCGCGAATCCATGCGTTATTTTCCTGTTTTTTTGGATGCACAAGATCTTGATGTTCTGATTGTGGGTGCCGGGGAAGTGGGCGCGCGCAAGCTGGAGCTGATCTTAAAAAGCCCGGCCCGGGTTACCGTGGTGGCGCCCTGGATGTGCAATACCGTGCTGGGATATGCCGACCACCCGCAGGTCATCCTCGTTCAGCGCAAGTTTGAACACGAGGACCTCAATAAGGCCGACATGGCCTTTGTGGCTACCGACGATGAGCAACTCAACGCCACCATTTATCAGTTGGCCAAAGAAGCCCAGGTGCTGGTCAATGTGGTGGACAACACCCCGCTGTGCCAGTTTATTACCCCCTCGATTATCGATCGCTCGCCGGTCACCATTGCCATGGCCAGCGGCGGCGTGGCCCCGGTATTGTTACGCTATTTGCGGCAAAAGCTGGAATCAGTGATCCCGGCCAATATCAGCCGACTGGGGCGCTTTAGCGAAAAATTCCGTAACATTGTTAAGCAGCGCCTCAACGGTGTTACCGCCCGGCGCTATTTTTGGGAAGATGTATTAGATGGCGATGTGGCCGAGCTGATTGAAAAAGGCCGCGATGACGAGGCCGAGCAACTGTTTGAACGCATGCTCAGCGCCGCTGAAAACGACACTGAGGTGCAAGGCCAGGTTTATTTAGTGGGCGCTGGCCCCGGCGATCCGGACTTGCTGACTTTTCGCGCGTTACGCCTGATGCAAAAAGCCGATGTGGTGATTTATGACCGGCTGGTGTCTAAGCCAATCTTAGAATTAGTGCGCCGGGATGCCGAAAAAATTTATGTCGGTAAAGCCAAAAGTCACCATTCGCTGCCCCAGCCGGATATCAATGCACTGATGGTCAGTGAGGCCAAAAAGGGTAATCGGGTGGTACGCCTTAAAGGCGGCGACCCGTTTATTTTTGGCCGCGGCGGCGAAGAAATTGAAACATTACTGGCCGAAGGCATCGACTTTCAGGTGGTCCCGGGGATCACCGCGGCCAGTGGCACCGCCAGCTATGCCGGTATTCCGCTGACCCACCGCGATCATGCCCAGTCGGTAGTGTTTGCCACCGGCCACTTAAAAGATGGCACCATTGATTTAAACTGGCCGGCTCTGGCGCATACCAACCAGACCCTGGTGTTTTATATGGGCCTGACCGGGCTGCCAATTATTTGCAGCAAGCTGATCGAACACGGCCTGCCGGCGGATACGCCTATCGCGCTGGTACAGCAGGCCACCTTGCCAGGCCAAAAAGTGGCGACCGGCACCCTGGCCGATATCACCAGCAATCCGGAGACTGCCACCCTGCGTCCGCCAACCCTGGTGATTGTGGGCACGGTGGTCTCGCTGCAGTCAAAAATGGACTGGTACACCCCCTAACCAGCGCTTTTGCCTTTGCCGACCAAAAGCCCTACTATGCCAGACAGGCATTCACTAAGGGGCTGGCATGTTGCGTCGGTGGTACTTCCAAGTTGTGTTGTGGGGCTGGCTGATAGCCGCAAGCAGCGCCTGTGTGGCCGCTCAGCTGGCGTTTTCTGCACAAAAAACGTCTGAACAGATCGCCTATGAATATCGCTGGCAGCCGAATGACGGCTCACCGCGTAGCCTGGCCTTTGCCTTATCAAAGCAAGCCTTAAGTAGCCTGCCTCACCAGCAACATAATTATTCGCCGGCACTGGCCCAGCGGTATGTGTATGTGCAGATGATGAAAGCTGCAAAGGCGATTGATCCCAAACAAGCCCGGGTAACCCTCAGCCAGCAGCAGGATGCCATAAAAATTGCGGTACGCTCACCCAGTCAGGCACGCAACCAGGCCATCAGTGACCAGTTGCGTGAGGTGCAACAAGCTGCATTTGATGAATACCTTCGCGACCATTATTACACCCGCTATACCACAGTATATAACCAGCAAGCGGTTAAACCTGACCACATCCGCTTTATCCGCGAATATCAGGAGCCGCTGATCCCGCTGTCGCAGGCCATTTATGACAATATTGCCAGCCAGTCTGATGCCCGTGAGTATTTTGATTTTTTGCTGAGCTGGGTACAAAGCATTCCCTACGATACCTTAGAAGATCGCTCGCAAACCAATGGCGCCGGCTTTTTACCGCCGGCCGGCCTGCTGGCCCACAATCAGGGTGATTGTGACAGCAAATCGGTATTGACCGCCGCCATTGCCCGGGGCTTTTTGCCCGACACGCCGATGATCCTCATCCTGTTGCCGCAGCATGCATTACTCGGTGTAGCGCTAACCCCACGTCAGGGCGATGACACCGTAGAGGTGGACGGTACTTCCTATATCTTGTATGAGCCCACCGGCCCGGCCCAGCTACCCTTTGGCCAGATTGCACCGGACAGCCGCGCAGCCATTGCCAACCGCCATTATACTGTGGAAAAAATCTAGCCGCAGCGCGCTGCGGCTATGACTTTTTTGGTTACAAATGCTCCTCGGCAAAGCGTGCCAGACGCGAGCGCACCACGCCTTCCAGATTGATCGTGGCACTGCCGGAAAAGTTTTTAAATTTTTCCACCAGATAGGTCAGCCCCGAAGTCACCGGCGACAAATAATTGCTGTCGATTTGAGCAAGGTTGCCGCTACAGATGAGCTTGGTGCCCTCGCCACAGCGGGTAATGATGGTTTTTAATTGTGACGCGGTGAGGTTTTGCGATTCATCCAAAATCACGATGGCATTTTGAATGCTGCGCCCCCGCATAAAGTTTACCGACTTAAACTGAATATTGGCTTTTTCCATGATGTAATTCATGGAGCTGTTTACATGCTCATCATGTTTATGCAGCACTTCCAGCGAGTCGGTAATCGCCGCCAGCCACGGCGCCATCTTTTCTTCCTCGGTGCCGGGCAAAAAGCCGATGGACTCGGCAATGTCCGGGGTGCTGCGGGTGACAATGATTTTGTCGTACATGTTTTTTTCGATCACCATTTCCAGCGCCGCCGCCAGCGCCAGCAGGGTTTTACCGCTGCCCGCCGGGCCGGTCAGGATCACCAGATCGATGTGGGCATCCAGCAGCGCATGCAGCGCCATGGCCTGGCCGATGCTTTTGGGACTGATGCCCCAGGCATGGCGGCCCATCAGGCGCTCATAGCCCAAATCCAGCAGCTCAATATGATCCTGGTTCACCGACTCAATCAAGCCGGCAAAATGCTTGGAGTCATCGAGTAAAAACTGGTTTACATACGCATCGGGGAGTATCGAACGCGGCAGGGTATGAATGGTGTCACGGCCCTCGGTGCGGCTGTCCACCGAGCGCACCTGCGACCAAAAATCGCCTTCAAATTCATGATAACCCCGGGACAAATGTTTAATATCACTGATCAGCTGGTCGGTACGATAATCTTCCACATGGGCCAGACCCGCGCCCTTGGCCTTAAGCCGCATGTTCAAATCTTTGGTCACCAGCACCACCTGTTGCGGCGCATAGGTATTTTGCAGATGCAGCGCCACATTGATGATGCGGTTGTCATTTTCGTTGCTGGTAAAGCTTTGCTGCGACTCGGTCATGCGCAGATCAGAAAAAATCGACAGCGAGCCGGTGGGGGCATCATTGCCGGCGCCAAAGCCTTCTAAGCTGACCCCGGCCAGCATATCTTCGGGTGTGGCATCGTGCAGTAAGTCTTCCATGGCCCGAATCGACACCCGGGCATCTCTGGCCACATCTTTTTTGCTGTCTTTGATGTAGTCGAGTTCTTCAAGCACAGTCATGGGGACCACGACATCGTGTTCTTTGAACGAGAGAAATGCGTGCGGTTCGTGTAGCAGGATATTGGTATCGAGGACGTATATTTTGGTGGCAGTAGATTTTTTTCTAAGCATCCTTCACTCCGGTTGGCAATACCTGGCGCGTCGGCAAAGCTGACGGGCAATTAACAACCACAAAGTTTTAGGGCCGAACACTACGACCCACCTTGTGCCGTATCGACGTACACTTTCACCATAATCCAGTTTGCCGGCTTTATCACGCAAATTGTGTAAATTATTTTTTGCTGGCAAGCAGTTAGCCCCCTAAATAGGGCTAAAAGCAGCGCCGGCGGCCAATCTTATGCAAAGTGAACTTTATTCAGCGGGGCCGGATAAGTACAATACTGCCCCCATTTTTAAACATGCAGCTAGGTATCATGAGTTCAGCAAGCGAATACGCTGTCGGCCAGCGCTGGCTAAGCAACACCGAATCAGAATTAGGGCTGGGTGCTATCATCAATCAGGATAGCCGCTCGGTAGAAGTGTTTTTTCCGGCCACCGGTGACAACCGTAAATACACCAAGCGCGACGCGCCGCTTACCCGCCTGGCCTTTGAACCGGGTGATACCATCACCAGTCAGGATGGTTGGCGCATGACCATCGAAGAGATGGAAGTGTCCCAGCAGGTAGTGATCTATCATGGCCCGCGTCAGGATACCGGCGAGATGGCACGCTTGCCCGAAACCCTGCTGGACCATCATATCCAGCTTAATCAGCCGCAACAGCGCTTGTTCAGCCTGCAGCATGATATTCCCAAATGGTTTGACCTGCGTCTTAATGCCCTGACCCACATGAGCGATTATCAGCGCTCGGCCACTATTGGCCTGGGCGGTGCGCGCATTGAGCTTATTCCCCATCAGCTGCACATTGCCTCGCAGGTTGGCGGCCGTCATGCCCCACGCGTACTGCTGGCCGATGAAGTCGGTCTGGGTAAAACCATTGAAGCAGCGCTGATCATTCATCAGCAAATCAAAACTGGCCGTGCTGAGCGGGTACTGATTGTGGTGCCCGACTCGCTGGTGCATCAGTGGCTGGTGGAAATGCTGCGCCGGGTCAATCTGGCCTTTTCCATCTTTGATGAAAGCCGCTGCGAACAAGCAGCTGACAGCGACGACAACCCGTTCGAACAAGAACAGCTGGTGCTGTGTTCGCTGGACTTTTTACGCGATCATCCCAAATATCATGCGCAGGCGCTGGCTGCTTCCTGGGATATGCTGGTAGTGGATGAAGCGCACCATCTGGCCTGGTCAGAAACCGCACCTTCTGCCGAATACCAGCGTATTGAAGCCCTGGCTCAGCACATCCCCGGCGTGCTGCTGTTAACCGCAACGCCCGACCAGCTGGGCCATGAAAGCCATTTTGCGCGCCTGCGTCTGCTTGACCCGGCGCGCTTTCACAGTTATGCCAGCTTTTTGGACGAAGAAGCGCATTATAGCGAACTGGCCGAGGCGGTAAGCCCGCTGTTAAGCGATGAGGCATTGAGTGATGACCAAAAAGCCCGCCTGGCCGAACTGGCTCCGCACAGCCACACCGACTGGGATAATCTGACCGATGCCAGTGCCCGTGAAGCCTTGCTGCATGAACTGATTGACCGCCACGGCACCGGCCGGCTGCTGTTTCGTAACCGCCGCGCCAGTATCAGCGGGTTTCCCAGCCGAGAGCTGCACACCTACCCGCTGGCGTTGCCAGAGGTCTATGAAGACATGCTGGAGGTCAGCGACAGCCTGGATGAGATGCTGTTTCCCGAGCGCCAGCCCGCCTTGGTGGACACCTGGACCGACTTAGATCCGCGCGTAGAATGGTTGCTGGACTTTTTACCTAAGGTCAAACCACATAAAGTACTGTTGATTTGTGCCAGCGCGGTCACCGCGCAGCAACTGGGTGAAGCCATCCGCCAGCGCACCGGCATCCGCCACTCGGTGTTTCATGAAGGCATGAGCATTGTGGAGCGCGATAAGGCCGCGCACTTTTTTGCCGACGAGGAAGATGGCGCACAGATTTTGCTGTGTAGCGAGATTGGCTCAGAAGGACGCAATTTTCAGTTTGCTCATCACCTGGTGCTGTTTGATTTGCCCATGACCCCGGATTTGCTGGAGCAACGTATCGGCCGGTTGGACCGGATTGGCCAGCGCGAAGATATCGCTATCCATGTGCCCTACCTGCAAGAGTCTGCTCAGGCTGTGCTGGTACGCTGGTATGACGATGGCCTCAATGCCTTTAGCAAAACCTGCCCCACTGGTACTGGCGTGTACGAGCAGGTTGCTGATCAGTTGCAGGAGTGCCTGCTGGTACCGCAGGACAGCGACAACTTAGACGATTTAGTCAGCACCACCCAAGAACTGAATGCCAGCCTGACTGCGCAGCTGGAACAGGGCCGCGACCGCCTGCTGGAGCTCAATGCTTCTGGTGAAGGCAAGGTCGACGAACTGGTGGATGAGCTGATTGCTCAGGATGCTAATCTGACTCTGGCGGATTTTGCCAACTGGCTGTTTGATGCCATCGGCATTAATCAGGATGACAAAGGCAATGACTGTATTGTGCTAACGCCGGGCGAGTCCATGGTTAACAGTCTGCCGGGGCTGGACCCGGACGGCATGACCGTGACCTTCCGCCGCCGGGTGGCCACCACCTTGGAGCATGTGCATTACTTAAGCTGGGATCATCCGCTTATTCATAACGCGGTGGATTTGATCCTCACCGACACCATCGGCAAAGCCAGCCTGGGCTTTATCGGCGATCGCAGTCTGCCCAAAGGCGCGTACTGGTTAGAAGCGTTATTCACCTTGTCGGTCAATGCGCCCAAGCAGTTGCAGGCCGGGCGCTTTTTGCCGCCGACCCCCATCAAGCTGTGTATTGATGCGCAGGGCGAGCCGTCGGATATCACCTTTGATAAAACCCGCCGGGCCAACAAAAAAATTGCCCAGCAGCTTATCAGCGCGTTAAAAACACCGGTCAAAAAGCAAATCGACACCGCTCGCGAGCTGGCCGACAACCAAGGCCAGAGCCTGTTGCAGGGCGCGCGTCAGCAAATGCAGCACACCCTGAATCAGGAAGCCGATCGCTTGCGTGAGTTGCAGCAAACCAATCCGGCCATTCGCGACAGTGAGATTGCGTTTATCGAGCAACAACGCGAAGCGCTGGATGCGGCATTTGATGATGCCCAGGTACAACTGGATGCGCTACGCATCGTGGTGAACAATCCATAATGGCCAATCCGTCGTTTGTGTACAATCCGCCGCAGTCGCCATATCTGAATATTTTGTATCAGGATGATGCGATTGTGGTGGCTAACAAGCCCAGCGGGCTGCTCAGTGTGCCGGGCAAAGCCGCCGCGCATAAAGATGCGCTGATCACCCGGGTGCAGCGGGTGTTTCCCACCGCCTCGGTGGTGCACCGGCTGGATATGGCCACCTCCGGCATTATGATCATGGCCTTAAGCAAAGCCGCCAACCGCTATCTGTCGCACCAGTTTGCCAGCCGCCAAACCCAAAAGCGCTATTTTGCGTGGGTTCACGGCTGTATGCGCCAGCCCGCCGGCATGGTGGATTTGCCGCTGATTTGTGACTGGCCCAACCGGCCTAAACAAATGGTCTGCCAGCAAACCGGCAAGCCGTCGCTGACCTATTACACGGTAGTAGAGCGCCAGGCTGACAGCACCCTGGTGGCGCTAAAGCCGGTGACCGGCCGCTCTCACCAGCTGCGTGTGCATATGCTGGCGCTGGGTCATCCTATTTTGGGCGATCGTCTGTACGCGCATCCAGAAGCCCTTGCCATGGCACCGCGCCTGCAGTTGCATGCCCAGACTTTGATCATCCGTCACCCAGATACCCAACAGTGGAGCCATTTTACCACCCCCATCCCGTTTAGTACGCACACACCCGCGCCCCTAGCGCTGCCGGAGTATGTGGACGCCGGCTAATACCGGCGCGCTCTGCTGTTCATCAACACAGCTTCCACAATCCGGCCTCAATAATCCGGCCATTTTGCCGATAACCTGAGCACAGACAGCAGCACAGGTAACCCAGGGTGAAGTACATAATCGGTATATGGCTTATGGTCGTCTGGCTCAGCTCTGCGCTGGCCAGCCCGCTTAGCCAAACGCTCAAGGAACGTTATCTGGCCCATCAACGCCTCACCTACACTGTTGGCGAGACTGAGTACACAGCGCTGCGCTTTGCCTCGGCGGTGCCGCTTAGCCGTGGGGTGGCGATGATTTTTGTGGAGCCGGCACGCCAGGGGCTGACCCTGCAAACTGGCCAGGCGCTGGCTGCGCAGTTACAGCAATGGGGCTGGCATACTTTGGTGGTGCCACTTGCTTCTGCTGAGGCGCTACCGGGTCACCAGCCAGCTGCTGAAAAAGATGCTCAGCCTGCTGCCAGCGACGGCCAATCAGAACCGGCCGACTGGGCGCAGGTAGTGGCTAAAACGACCGCCGCCGTATTTGATGCCATCGCCGATGAACCGGGCTATCGGCTGGTAATTACCCAGGGCATGGTCGCAGCGCAAGTGCTTGAGCTCAGTGCTGCTCAGCAACTGCCCACGCCCGACTCCCTGGTGGTAGTAGCGCCCTTTTGGCCTGAATTGGAGCGCAATCAACAAGTCACCCGCTGGATTGCTGAGACTCAGGCACCCGTGCTGGATATCGCCGGCGGCCTGACCAACCGCTGGGCGGCCCACACCAGTCAGGCCCGGCGGGTGGCGGCCAGCACCGGCTTAAAACTGCATTATCGTCAGCGCGATTTGCCGGTGCAGCTGAGCAGCCTGCGCAGCACGCCGGGTCAGGCTTCGCCGTTTGCCAGCCGGCTGGGTCGGGAGATCCACGGCTGGACCCGCCACCTGGGCTGGTAACTTATAAGAACATAACTATTTTTCGCTGGATTTGCCGGCGTAGTTCAGGTTAACTTTAACGTAATGTGACAAAACTGGATTACCCACTATACTTGAGTAAGTTAAATCAACGCACCGGCGAAGGCCTAGTGAACGTTACTTTCTTTATCGATGAAAAAGCGAAACAGCTTTGTTATTACCTGCGCGGTTATTGGGGAAGTCTGATCGGATATAGTGAACTGGAATTGTTCTTCTGGGATGTTTTAGAAGAGTGGAGCCAGGTTGATTATCATCTCGAACAGCCCTATACCCATAAAGAGCGGGTATTCTGGCATTTGCTTCATCAGATCCATTATTGGGACGCGCATAAGCTGATGTACGACAATGAGCTTATCGATGAATTGCAGGCGTGCGCCGGTTTTCTTGAAGGCCATGGCCGTTGTCCGATAGACTGTGTGGGAATTCGTCCTTAATAAAGGCACGCTCCCACAGCTGAGGTATTGGCTCGGGAGTGTCTGCCACTAACCCGGCCTATCCATGTCCTACTCACAGTATCTGCGCGTTTATCGCGATCGTCGTCTGTTAAGCATTTTTTTATTTGGCATTTCCAGCGGGTTTCCGTTTGTGATGATCGGCTCGGTGATCTCGGCCTGGCTGGCTGACGAAGGCCTAAGCCGCACCGGTATTGGTCTGTTCGGCATCATCTTCAGTGTCTATTCCATCAATTTTTTATGGTCGCCGCTGCTTGACCGGTTACGGCCGCTGGCGTTAGGCCAGCGGCGCGGCTGGATCTTTACTATGCAGCTGGCCATCATGGCTTGCTGTGTGGCCATCTCGCAATTGGATATCCAGCAAAATCTGGCCAGCCTGGCCACCCTCGCTCTGCTTATTGCCATCTGTTCTGCCACCCAGGATATTGCGGTGGATGCCTATCGCATCGATGTGATTGCCGATCATGAAAAAGACAAGCTGTCGGCTGGCTCGTCGTTAGCCACCGCCGGCTGGTGGACCGGCTATGGCGGTTTGGGCGCGGTGCCGTTTATCTTTGCCGATCTGCCCGGCTGGCAGTGGGCTGATATCTATTTGTTGCTCGCTGGCCTGATGGCCGGTATCAGCCTGTTCACCCTGCTGGCCAAAGAGCCGCAGGTGGACCGCGACAGTGTGCAGCAGCAGGCCTATCTGCGCTACCAGCAGGCGGCCGGCGGCAGCCGCGGCTTGCCGGCCATGTGGGCCTGGCTACGGGTGACGTTAGAAGAACCGTTCAGCGAATTTTTCAGGCGCAACGGGGTGCGCCTGGCGCTATCGATATTGATGTTTATCTTTTTGTTCAAGCTGGGTGAGGCCTTTTTGGGCCGCATGAGCATTGTGTTTTACAAAGAGGTGGGCTTTTCCAATACCGACATTGGTTTTTATTCCAAGCTGCTTAACTGGTGGGTGACCATTGTCTTTGCCATCATCGGCGGTATGATGAATATCCGCTATGGCATTTATCGCGGCCTGATGATTGCCGGAATTGCCATGGCCAGCAGTAATCTGATGTTTGCCTGGCTGGCTGCCACCGGCCCGGACAAAACCCTGTTTGCCGCAGCCATTGTCATCGACGGCTTTACTTCGGCCTGGAGTACCGTGGCCATGGTGGCTTTTATCAGCTTAATGTGTAATCGCGCATTTTCGGCTTCCCAGTACGCGCTGATGGCTTCGTTGAGTGTGGCGGGCAAAAACACTCTGGCAGGCGCCAGTGGCTGGCTGGTGGATGCGTTAAACGGCAACTGGAGTGTATTCTTTGTGCTCACCGCCCTGATGGTCATCCCCGGCTTGCTGTTTTTACGCAGCCTGCGCGGCGAGATAGCCCGGGCTGAGCAAACCGGTACACCCGCCCCGGCCGGGGCGGGATAGGTTAGCTAGATGGCGACCGGGGCTTTGATATGCGGATGGGCCTGGTAGTCTTTAAGGGTAAAGTCCTCAAAGCAAAAGCCAAAGATATCTTTGACCTGGGGATTAATGTGCATGGTGGGCCGCGCATACGGCTCACGGGCCAGTTGGGTGTCAGCCTGCTCCAGATGATTCGAATACAAATGGGCATCGCCCAGGGTGTGAATAAACTCACCCGGCTGTAAGTCACACACCTGCGCCACCATCATGGTTAACAACGCGTAGCTGGCGATATTAAACGGCACCCCCAAAAAGACATCCCCGCTGCGCTGATACAGCTGGCAGGACAGCTTGCCGTCTAACACATAAAACTGAAACAGGGTGTGACACGGCGGCAACGCCTGTCGGCCAGCCGCGGCATTTTCTTTAGGAGACAGGCTGCTGTCGGGCAACACCGCCGGGTTCCACGCGCTGACAATTAGGCGGCGTGAATCCGGGTTGGTTTTAATCTGCTCAATCACCTGGGCAATCTGGTCAATGGTGCTGCCATCGGGTGCCGGCCAGCTGCGCCACTGCGCGCCGTACACCGGCCCCAGTTCACCCTCGTCGGTGGCCCACTCATCCCAGATCGACACACCATTTTCTTTTAAGTAGGCAATGTTGGTCTGCCCTTTTAAAAACCACAGCAGCTCGTGAATGATGGAGCGTAGATGACACTTTTTGGTAGTGACCAAGGGAAAGCCATCTTGCAGGTCAAAGCGCATCTGGTAGCCAAATACACTGAAGGTACCGGTTCCGGTGCGATCATGCTTTTCAATGCCATTGTCGCGCACGTGGCGCATCAGCTGTAAATATTCTTTCATACCCCTACCTGCTATTTTGACCGGGATTTGTTTTTTTGACCGGGCTGTTTGGCTGCCGACGATTTATCCGCAGGCCGGACGGCCGGCGAGATAGCCCCGCGGCGATACGCCTGAACCATCAAAATCAGGCCCAGCGCAATCATCGGCACACACAATAACTGCCCCTGGCTTAAGCCCACATCGTACAGGCCGATGTGCGCGTCCGGCTGGCGAAAATATTCCACGATAAAGCGAAACGTCCCATAGCCTAACAAGAACAGCCCGCTGACCGCGCCCACCGGGCGAGGCCGTGCCGAATACAGCCATAAGATCACAAATAACACCACGCCTTCTAAAGCAAATTCATACAGTTGCGAGGGGTGGCGCGGCTCATTGCCGGCATTAGGAAAGATGATCGCCCAGGGCACATCGGTGGGCCGGCCCCATAATTCGGCATTTAAAAAGTTACCAATACGCCCGGCCCCTAAGCCGATGGGCACCAGCGGGGCAACAAAATCGCCCAGTTCCAAAAAGCGGGCCTGCATGCGTTTGGCCTGCCAGGCCAGCGCCGCCAGCACCCCCAGCAAGCCACCATGAAATGACATGCCGCCGGTCCAAATCTTAAACAGATAGAGCGGATCGGCCAAAAACACCTCGAACTGATAAAACAGCACATAGCCCACACGGCCGCCGAGGATTACCCCGACAAACGCCCAGAATAACAAATCGGCCAGTTGCTCTTTGGTCCAGCGGGTTTGTTCCAGGCGCTTGTGTGCCAATAGGTAGGCCGCCACAAAGCCAATCAGATACATCAGCCCGTACCAGCGCACATGCACCGGGCCTAAGCTAAAAATGATGGGATCGATGTTCGGAAACACCAAAAAACTATTTTCCGTCATGGGTTATTCAATTCCTGCAATCATGCGAATACTGACCAGTACCAGCAACACCGCCAGTACCTTTTTTAAAAGTTGAGTGTCCATGCGCTGGCCCAGCCGGGCCCCCATACCAGCGGTAAACACCGAGGTGGCCACAATGCCTAAGGTTGCTGGCCAAAAGATAAAGCCCAGCGCTTGCTCTGGCAAAGCGGGATTACCCAGCCCGGCCAACACAAAGCTCACACTGCCAAACACCGCAATCACCAGCCCGCTGACCGCAGCGCAGCCAATCGCCTGGCGAATATTAACCTGAAACCAGACCAGCGCTGGTACCAGCAGCGCGCCGCCGCCAATGCCCATCAATGCGCTGATAAAGCCGGTGCCAGCGCCGATGCCGCCTAAGATGACCGGTCCGGCGTGATGGCGCGATGTTTCGCGTTTGCCAAAAACCATTTGCGCGGCAATCAGCATCACCAGCACCGCAAAAATATTTTTCAGCAAATGGCCGGAAATGCTGCTGGCAAACTGAGCCCCGGCCACTGCACCCACAGCAATACCGATGCCGGCATAGCCCACCACACGCAGATTAATATTGCCCAGCCGGTAATGGGCCAGCGCCGAAGAGGTGCCGGTAAAAATGATGGTGGATAACGAGGTGGCCACCGCTATCGGCATCACCAGGCCGGTATCCAGCTTTAAATAATGTACCAACAGAAAGGACAAGGCCGGCACAATAATCAGGCCGCCGCCAATTCCCAGCATGCCGGCTAAAAAGCCCACCAGCAAGCCCAGCCCCAGGCACCAGGTTACAATTGTATACAGCGGTTCCATATGTTTTCCAACGATGTGCCAGTGAGATCGTGCCGGGCGCAGCCCATATATTTATGCAAGTCAGTGCGCGCGCCGGTCAAAATGCGCGCTCAGCCTACCACAGATTGGCCGGCCGGGGGGGCTGATTCAGATAAAATATTCTGTCGGAACGACAGGCAAACTGACTGCGCTCAGGAACCGGCGCGGATCAGGCCGCCCAAGCCTTTTTGCTCCAGATAGTGATTGATGAGCGCATACACTTCCTGGTGGGTGCTAGCGGTCAGGGCGCAGGAGAGAAGATGACGGGCTTCCACCAGGTTCACATTGCGTATGACCCAGTTGATTTTGCGCAGGTTGTGGGCATTCATGCTTAAGCGCCGATAGCCCATGCCCATCAGTAAAATCGCGCCGCCCGGCTCACCGGCAATTTCACCACACACGGTGACCGGAATCTGGTTGCCATCAGACTGGCGCACAATGTCGTACAAGGCGCTCAGCACCGCCGGGTGATAACTGTTATACAGGCTGGCCACCCGGGTATTGTTGCGATCCACCGCCAGTAAATACTGGGTCAGATCATTGCTGCCCACCGAGAAAAAATCCACATGGCGGGCAAGTTGCGGCAGTTGATAAAGCACTGAGGGGACTTCCAGCATCACCCCAATTTTAGGCCGTACCAGGCCGCCCTGGTCTTTGACCTCATCCTGCACTTCAAAAAAGGCCTGATCTATCAACCGGGTGGCTTCTTTAACTTCATTGACCGAGGAAATCATCGGCAGCATGATTTGCAGATTATCCAGCCCCAGGCTGGCTTTAAGCATGGCCCGTATCTGGACCAAAAAGATTTCCGGATGATCCAGAGTCAGGCGCACGCCGCGCCAACCCAAAAACGGGTTTTCTTCATTGATAGGAAAATACGGCAGCGGTTTATCGCCGCCCACATCCAGGGTACGCATGGTCACCTGCTGCTCGGGCACACAGCTAAGCACCTCGCGATACAGCTTGATTTGTTCTTTTTCTGACGGAAAACTTTCGCGCAGCATAAACGGGATTTCGGTGCGATATAAGCCAATGCCATTACCCTGGCTGCGGGCCATGGTTTCAATCTCTACCGACAAGCCGGCATTGATCAACAGCGCCATACGGCAGCCATCCAGGCTTTCACAGGGCTGGCTGGCCTCAGCATCAATGCGCTCTGATAACAGATTTTCTTCTTCCACGAGCTGCACAAAGCCTGAACGGATATGCCGCTCCGGGGCGATGATGACTTCGCCGGAATAACCATCGAGCAAGATTTCTTTGCCTTCCAACAAGCTGGGCGACACATTCTGACAGCCCATTACCGCCGGTACTCCCATGGCCCGGGCCAGAATGGCTGCATGGGAATTATTGGAGCCGCGAATAGAAATGATGCCTTTTAAAAATTCACGCGGAAATTCAGCCAGCATGGTGGCGGAGACTTCTTCGGCCACCAGGATACTGTCGCGTTCGGCGATGGGCGCCCGTGCATCATGGCCTTTGGTTTCCAGCAGGATATTGGTCAGGATCCGATTCGACAAATCAATGATGTCGATGGCCCGCTCCTGCATGTAGGGATCATCCATGTTGGCAAAGCGTGCAGCATAATCTTCCACCACCATTTTTAGCGACGAGCCAGCGCACCAGTGCTGCTGAATTTTGGCTTCCACCTCGCGGCCTAAGCTGTTGGCATCCAACAGATGATGATAGAGCTGAAAAATGGCTTTTACATCATCCGGGATGCCATCTTCTAAACTGTTGGACAGCTCATCCACCTGCCGGCGGGTGATTTCCACTGCCTTGCGATAAATTTGTACCTGACGCGCCAGGTCATCGGCGCGCTTTACCACCAGGCGGCGTAAATCCACTGTGGAGTCGGTGGAAAACCCATGGCCGATGGCCAGCCCCGGTGAGCCGGCGATCCCCATAACATTTTTTTGCTGCGGGCCGCGGCTGACAACACTGCTGTTATTGGTCAGCGCGCCACGAATTTCGGCATTGGTGATCTCCAGCGCCAGCTGCGCTGCCAGGGTCACCAAAAAGGCTTCTTCATCTTCGTTGAAATAGCGCAGCTGGGTGTGCTGCATGGTGATAACCCCCAGCACTTTGCGCTGGTGGATCACCGGGGTCCCCAAGAAGGCTTTGTAATTGTCTTCGCGCACTTCGGGGTAATGTTTGAAGCGCGGGTGTTCCGGGGCATTTTCAATGTTCAGTGGTTCTTCGCGCTGCCCCACCAGGCCGATCAAGCCTTCGGCAAAGCCAATGCGAACCTGGTCCACCGCATCCGGGTCGAGGCCGTCGGTGGCTTTTAACACAAAATCCTGGGCGTCATAATCGGCCAGGTAAATGGAGCAGGAGTCGACCTGCATGACTTTTTTGACCCGGCTGGCCACGCGCAACAACGCCTGATCGAGTTCCGGGATCTGACTGACCTCCTGAACGATCCGCTTAAGCGTTGTGAGCATACTGCCCTGGTTAGCCACGCATCACCTCTCCTGTGTTACCCCCGGCGCCGCTTGCGCGGCCGTTTGGCCTGCTGGGTCTGAACGGGTTTACCGCCTGGCGGCATCGCCAGTGGCACAAACTCTTTCATCACTTTGCGATAGACATCACGTTTAAATGACACCACATTACGCACCGGATACCAGTAACTGACCCAACGCCAGTCATCAAATTCCGGATGGCCCGATTTGAGCACATCCACATCGGCATCCTGACAGGTGAGTTGTAGCAAAAACCATTTTTGCTTCTGGCCAATACAGACCGGGTTGCTCCCCTGGCGAATCAGCCGCTTTGGCAGCTTGTAGCGCAACCAGTTGCGGGTAACTCCCATGACAGACACATCATTGGGGCGTAACCCGACTTCCTCATGCAACTCCCTGTACATCGCTTGCTCTGCAGTTTCCCCTTCATCAATTCCGCCTTGTGGAAACTGCCATGAATGTTGACCATAACGTCTTGCCCAAAACACTTGTCCTATTTTGTTGCAAATCACTATGCCCACATTCGCACGGAATCCGTCGGCATCGATCACGTAGACTCCCGGGCACCTTTAATTTTTATGTTACTTTGCATTTGACCATAATCTGTTGCCCATTCAAAGCATTAATGATGCGCGCGCATTTTGCCAGCCCGGCGTGGATCTTTTCATTCGCGTGCAGGCCACGTACACTGCAGCCCCGACCTCACATTACAAAGGTGACCTGTGCGACATCCGACCACACCGCCAACCTCGGTGGCCGACCTGCTTGAGCGCTGCCAGCGCATTGCCGGCTTATCGCTGGGCGAGCTGGCCGACATGGCCGGGGTGAGGGTGCCGGCCAATTTGCAGCGGCATAAAGGCTGGCAGGGTCAGTTGTTGGAGTTGTGGTTAGGCGCCACTGCCGGCTCCCGTCCGCAGCAGGACTTTCCCACCCTGGGGGTAGAGCTTAAAACTATTCCCATTGATGCAGCCTTGCGTCCGCTGGAAACCACCTATGTGTGTTATGCGCCACTGTTACAGCCGCCAGGCATTACCTGGCAGGCCAGTAATGTGCGCAACAAACTGGGCCAGGTGTTGTGGTTGCCGGTAGAAGGGGAACGCCACATCCCGGTGGCCGAGCGGCGGGTCGCCACGGCTTGTTTATGGCAGCCCAGCGCGCAACAGGATGCGGTGTTGCAACAAGACTGGGAAGAGTTGACCGAAATGGTGGTACTGGGGGAAGTGGAAAAAATCACGGCGCGCCATGGTCAGGCGCTGCATATCCGACCCAAGGCAGCCAACGGCAGCGCGCTGACCGAAGCCATGGGCCCGGACGGCCAACTGATCCGCACCCGTCCGCGCGGCTTTTATTTACGCAAAACCTTTACCGCCGACATTCTGGCCGATGCCTTCAGCTAGCGCAGTTTGCGCAGATGATTGACCAACACTTTACCCATAAACTGCTCTGAGTGCAGGCCGAGCTTTTTGGCCAGCCCGGCAATATTGGCATCGGTGCGCAGCAACACTTTGCGCGCAAATTCCAGCCGAAAGCCAAATACATACTGGCGAAAGCTTTTGTCCTCCAGCAGATGCAGGGCAATGGCCAGCGTGGTGGCATCCACCCTGGCCCGCACCGCTACTTCGTTGATGGTCAGGCCGACCTTGGTAAATACACTTTGCTGAGCAATCACGGCTTCGGCACGGGTTAGCGCATCACGCATGTCGACCTGCGGCGCGCGGCGGGCTTCCAGGCGATCGTAATCCAGTACCGACGGCGAGGTGGATTGCGGCCGGCATAACACCACCAGGACCAGCAAACTGGCGGCTGCCAGCATCACCGTCACAATGGTGGGCCAGCTGTCCACGGCTAAAAAGCCAAAGGTGACGGCGGTAATCAGCAATACCGCGATGATGCCCACGGCCACCAGCAGAATATAGGCGCCGGTCACGCCGCGCAGTCGATATTCCTGCGGGTCCACCACCTGCTCGGGCAAATAATGATGGTAGGTTTGCACCAGCTCAATGGTGATAAGCCCCAGCACCAGGACGGCAAAGCTGCTGAGCATGGCACTGGTGTACACCGGCCAAAAATCCAGTGGGAGGCCGATAGGGGCCAGTGCCAGAATTTGCTGTTTTTCAGCCGCGCCACTTAAGGCAAACGGCAACTGAGCCAGCACGCAGATGGCCAGCGGCAGCCATGATAAGCGAACCGAGGCAATACCCTTGGCTACCAGCGCCGGCTTTAACGCCCGGTAGGCCAGACTGACTGCCAGCACCGGGATAAAATCGGTAAGTCCGGCAAGCACCTGCCAGGCGGGCGGGCTAAAACGCACCACTTCGTCAAGCAGCTGCAATGGCCAGCACAGTAAGGCCGCGCCCAGCCAGCCAGCGCGCTGCAGCTGTTCCCGGCGCACCCAAAACAGGCTCAGTGCCACCAGCCATAATCCGACCAGCGACACCAACGCGTACAGGGTCCAGATGTTGTTATCATCCATGCGAACATCCTTGGATATTTAAAAAGACCATGGCCATTACCAGTAGGTATCGCCCTGCATGCCCACCTGACGGGTGCGATCCATTACCACCAGCAGGCTGTGCTTTTTGTCTTTCACCCAGCTGGCGATGGCCTCGCGCTCTTCCACCTCAGCCTCGCTGACCAGGGTGTTAAGCAATATCAGGGCTTTTAACTCATCAATACCGGTCAAAATATCCAGCCAGGGGGCCCGAAAAGCGCGCCACTCGCCGTTGAACAAATCGGCCAGCAAAAAGCCGTTTAACAGAGTTTGGCGCAGTACCACTTCCACCGCAATATAATTGGCCGCGGCAGTGGTATTGGCCGACACCATGCTTTGCTGCACGGTCTGCCAGCCCTGCGACAACCAACCCTTGGCATGTTCAATCACCGGCATGGCATAGGTGGTGGATTCCTGCTGCCAGGGCTTGTCGTTCAACAGCCGGGTGGTGGCCAGTTTGATGGCAGTGGACTCGGTATCAAACAGCAAGGTTTGTGGATCATGGGCCTGCAGCATACCGGCCTTACGCCCCTGCAGATAACTTTGCACCGCCGGGTAGCGCGTCAAACATTTATTAAACAGGCTCTTTTTCGACACCACATAACGCAGTGACTGCAAATCATCCTGCCATGCCCAGCGCGGCACATAGTGCATCAGCTGACGGTGCAGCTCGAGCAGCTGATTACATTGCAGCACCGGCAAATACAAGGACACACACTGCAGCAATAAGCGCACCGCGGTAGCCACCTCGGCCAGCATTTTTAGCGAGCCGGTTTGCAAATACATATGCTCATGATACTGCCAGTGAGCCAGCGCCAGCTGCGCTGATTCAATGAAAGCTTTTTCGGTGGCCACTTCGGCGGGCAGCGGCAGCACTTCCGGCAGTGGTCGCACCGTAGCGGTCACGCCATTGAGTAACTGATAGCCCTGGGCGGCTTTGGACACATCCGACACCCGCACCGGCAGAATGCTGTTAATCACCTCGGCAATATCAAACAGCGCTGCCACCGGGCCGGCCTTAAGCTCAAGCTCAATCTCACAGATGGGTGATTCGGCTTTGTCGGTGGTTGCCTGGCCAACATCTAATACCAGCTCCACCTCGCTGCCCTCAAACTTTATGTCATACACCGTGCGGGTAAAATGGGTGGAAAACTGCGCCTGCAAGCGCGCATTCAAATCGGCAGCCCGCAAGCCCCGCGGCCAGACCGAGGCGTCAAACAGGGTCAAATCCGGTTCAGCCTGGGGCAGGTCAATATTGTGCTCGGCCCGCTCATGCAGGCCGCCGCGTACGGTGCCCTGGGTTTTCAGGGTTTGTTCGTAGCGGCCATCACAGCCACGCACCCGAAAGCCAATCTTACGCTGTTGAAAATCATGTTCGGAAGTATCGTAGTAGGTATTTTGCAGGGTCAGCTGGCGCGGGGTGCTGATACTCATGCCCAGTTGGGAAAGCGCCGGGACCACCGCCTGATCAAAAGCCTGAATGGCCTCGTCCTGACAAATAAATTTTAATTCAATTTCAGCCATGAAACACAAGGGCGTGATGGTAATTGCAAGTGTGTGTCACCATACCCGCGCAAGGGGTGTTTAGCAATCACAATGCAGATAAATGGCGGCGAATTTCACTTAGCCCCTACCGTTTCGGATGCCGGCAGGTTACAGTATTGGCTGTGGTAGCAAGCGGCACGATGCTTGCTCTCTAACGTGCAAAAGAGTGGGTGGTCAGACTGACTCAACGACCGGTGTTAACGCCGGCAAATGGTTTTCACAGTTTCTGCCAATTTTGGTTTGGTTAATTCATAACGGATACTTTATGTTTCGACAGTGGCTTGCGGTTGCCGCAATTGCATTTTCTTCTCAGGCCTTCGCGCTTCAGGATACGCCGGACATGGAGCCCTCGTCCTCCCATTATATTAAAGACGAGCTGTATATTTTCATGCATTCGGGTGCCGGCAGAAATTACCGGATCTTAGGCAGTGTGGAAGCCGGTACCCCCATCACGATCCTGGAAAATAATCGTGATGCCGAGTTTATGAAAATAAAAGAACATACCGAAGGCCGCACCGGCTGGGTAGAAAGTCGGTATGTCAGCGATCAGATGTCGCGCGCCGAACAGCTGCCTATTTTAAGCCAGCGCCTGGCCGACAGCCAGGCTAGCCTGCAGGGTCTGCAATCAGAAAACAGCCGCCTGAAACAGCAACTGGCCGACGCGCGCCAGGAGCTCAACAGCCTGAAAACTGAAACCGGTGAGCAGGCGCGGGAATTAAAGCAATTGTCCACCACCCTGGAAAATCAGGAAAAAGATGAAATGATTAAATGGTTTACCCGCGGTGGTATGGTGGCCGGCGCCGGTATTCTGCTGGGTGTCATCCTGACCTATCTGCCGAAAAAGCGCAGTCGCAACAGCGAGTGGGCCTAGCCTGCACGCTGTTGCTGTTTGGTAACAGTTACTGATATCACAGACATAAAAAAAGCCCCGCGTCGAGCGGGGCTTTTTGTTAGCAGACTTGCGCCTGATTATTCCTCATCTTCGACCAGGGTCATTAGAGAGGTATTACCGCCTGACGCTGTAGTGTCGATACTGATGGTTTTTTCTGTCATGACCCGCTGAATCATATTGTCATTATATTCAGCTGTGATCACCGGAATGATGGGGCCACCTTCACGGGACGCCAGCATCGCCGAGATCTGTGCAGTCCGTTCGGTGTGTGAATCCACCACCACACCGGCCAGATCTTCATCCATCAGCAAGGCTTCTAAGTTTTCCAGCTTCGCCACCTGGAACACCCCTTCTGGTGCACCCGATTTATTGAATTTTTTCTGGAATTCCTTGGCCTCTTCGTAGAATAAATCAGACACCACGGACACCACCACGTTGCCGGTTGCCAGTGCGGTTACCACCGACAGGGTCCAGTATTCAAACGATACCCCTTTATCAGCAAAACAAACCATGATGCCACGGGGCTCCAGATACAGTTTGTTCGACTCCCCAGTAGGCCCTGGCAACTGCTTGGCTTCTTTTAAGCGGCGTTCAATCTGAATCAGCTGCTGGCGCGATGTGGCCAGGGTGCGATTCAAGTCATCGGCCAGCTCGTCAACGATATCCACCTTGGCAATTTTGGCCAGCAACTGGCGTACAGCCGAGATGCGATCGTTAAGCGCCGTATGGCGCCACTTGGCTTCTACAGCCAATGCCTGGTCCATCAGGTCGGCCGCATGTTGGCGGGCGTTGTCATCACCGGCCAGTGCGCTATCCAGATGCTCTAAGTCTTCCACCCGTGATGGTTTAGGCGTGGCCCGCTCCATCATCAGACGCGGCAGATAGTTAGGACCGCCCGCTTTAGGGCCGGTACCGGATAAGCCACGCCCACCAAAGGGCTGCACACCGACAATTGCCCCGATCATATTGCGGTTGATATACACATTACCGGCCCGGCTTAATGCCGCCAGATGGTACGCCCGCTCTTCGATACGCGAGTGAATACCCATGGTCAGGCCATAGCCGGTGCTGTTGACTTTTTCTACCACAGATTCAATTTCGTCACCTTTAAAGCGGATCACATGGATGACCGGGCCAAAGGTTTCTTGCTCCAGCACATCAATGCCTTCAATCTCATATAGAGTTGGCGGATAGAAGGTGGCGTTCTCGGCCCCTTCTGGCAGCGGGCACTGGTGCAGCAACTTGCCATGATCTTTCATGTATTCTTCATGCTTCTGCAGGCTATCCAGCGCTTTTTGGTCGATCACCGGGCCCACATCAGTTTTCAGATACAGCGGATCGCCGATTTGCAGCTCTTTCATCGCCCCGATGAGCATCGTGGTCAGCTTGTCGGCAATGTCTTCCTGCACATACAATACCCGCAGCGCCGAACAGCGCTGGCCGGCACTTTGAAAGCCGGAGTGTACGATGTCATCCACTACCTGCTCAGGCAGGGCAGTAGAGTCCACAATCATACAGTTCTGGCCACCTGTTTCCGCAATCAGCGGTACCTGTTCACCACCCCGTTCCGCCAGGGTACGCGAGATCAGCGAGCCAGTCTGGGTTGAACCGGTAAACATCACCGCTTTGATGCGCTCGTCTGGCAGCAGGGTTTCACCCACGCCTTTACCCGGGCAAATCAACAGCTGCAATACATCGTCCGGCAAGCCTACCGAGCGCATGATTTCAATACAGCGTTTAGCTACCAGACTGGTTTGTTCGGCCGGCTTGGCCACTACGGTATTACCGGTAACCAGCGCTGCGGCCACCTGGCCGGTGAAGATGGCCAGCGGGAAATTCCACGGCGAAATACACAGCACCACACCACGCGGCACATAACGCTGATCCTCATCCAGCTCACGGGCACGGGCTGCGTAATAACGTAAAAAGTCTACCGCTTCACGCACTTCATCGATACCATCCTGCGCTACCTTACCGGCTTCGCGGATACAGATAGCGATCAGTTCACCCATGTGGCGTTCCAGGGCGAAGGCAGTGCGCTCTAGAATCTCAGCGCGGTCATCCATGGAACGTTTTGCCCAGCCATCAAAAGCATCAGCGGCAGTATCCAGTGCTTTTCGCATGTCTTCCTGATTGGCATACATGTGGTAGCCCACAATATCGCTGTGATCAGCTGGGTTGCGCACTGCGGTGCCACCTTCAGGGATATCGCCCTCACTGATGGAATAATGCTTATTCCATTTTTCCAGTTCGTGGTGCAGGGCATTGACCGCGATGTGGTCGGTCAAATCCAGACCATGGGAATTTTCACGCTCATCACCGTACAGTTCGCGCGGTGGCTTGATGAACTTGTTATAGCGGTTTTTCAGGCGCTGGGTTTTTTCCACCGGATCTTCCAGCAGGGATTCCACTGGCTTTTCATCATCCACGATGGCATTCACGAACGAGGAGTTCGCACCATTTTCCAGTAAGCGACGAACCAGATAGGCCAGCAGATCTTCATGATCCCCAACCGGGGCATACACCCGGCACTGAATTTTATCTTCGGTCACCACCTGGTCATACAAGGTGTCGCCCATGCCGTGCAGACACTGGAATTCAAAGCCATTCTTATCATCGCCGGCCAGTTCCAGGATCACCGATGCCGAGTAGGCATTGTGCGTGGCAAACTGCGGGTAGATGGTGTCGCGGTAATCCAGCAGGCGGTTCGCACAAGCGTGGAACGACACATCGGTAGAGGATTTGCGGGTAAATACCGGGAAGGTATCCACACCGGCTTGCTGGCTCATCTTTATCTCGGTATCCCAGTAGGCACCTTTTACCAAACGCACCATCATGGTCCGGCCGGTTTCCTGGGTCAGCTTACGGATCCAGTCAATCACATGCAGGCCGCGTTTTTGGTAAGCCTGTACTGCCATACCAAATCCGGTCCAATCGCCTAAGTCTTCATCACGGAACACTTCTTCGATAATATCCAGCGATATATCCAGCCGGTCAGCTTCTTCAGCATCCACAGTGAGCTTGATGTCATACTCTTTGGCCATCATGCACAGCGCTTTCAGCTTGGGCGGAATTTCTTTTAAAACCCGGTCGCGCTGCAAAAACTCAAAGCGCGGGTGCAAGGCAGACAGTTTAACCGAGATACCCGGCGATTTTTTCGGCCCGCGGCCACCGGCGGCTTTACCGATGATTTTAATCGCATGAGCGTACGAGTCATAAAAACGCTCTGCGTCTTTCATGGTGCGGGCCGCTTCACCCAGCATATCGTACGAATACACGTAGCCTTTTTTCTCTTTTTCCTTGGCCCGCTCCACCGCATCTTCGATGGTTTCGCCCATGACAAACTGACGGCCCATCACACGCATGGCAATGTTCATTGAGCGGCGGATCACCGGCTCGCCCAGGCGGCCCAGGGTACGTTTAAGCAAGCCAAATTGTTCGGATTTGCGCTTGTCGGCATAGTTGACCATATTGCCGGTCAGCAGCAGGCCCCAGGCCGAGGCATTCACAAATAAGGATTCAGAATTACCTAAGTGCGGGGTCCATTTGCCCTGCGATAATTTATCGCGGATCAATTCATCCTGAGTTTCTTCATCCGGAACCCGTAATAGCGCTTCGGCCAGACACATCAATACCACCCCTTCGGCGGTAGACAGTGAATATTCATTTAGCAGGGCATCCACCCCACCATGGCCTTGTTGCTCACGGCGGATTTTGAGCACCATTTTACGGGCGCGTTCCCAGGCCCGGCTGCGGGCCCGCGGGTTTACCTCGGCAATTGGTAAAATTTGATCGATTGCCACCGACTCGTCAATCCGGTAGTGATCACGAATGCGCTGGCGAATAGAAGATAGGGTATTGAGTTCTTCGTTACTAAGCATTGCTCGCCTTTCAAAAAATAATAGTTATAAAAATACGTAGCGTGTTCGCAAAAGCATACCGTGTTTTCATCTGCTTCCTGTGCAAGCGAAATCGCTATGTCCACTTTTTGATCGCTTGTTGGCCTTTTAACTGGCTTAGGCCGGTTACAGATCAGCGCCGGCGGCACCGATGGGCGGATACTAGCACACAAATTATGCCGGCCAAGCACGACTTTTTTACTAGCTACGCTATTTTTCTCAAAGCCATGCGAGACGCTGCTTACAGGTCGATGAAATCGGATTAACGCGAGGTGATTTCATTGCTGGCCGGATGTGGAGGGGTAAAACTCAGGTGTAGCAGTGGCTATAGCACACAGTATGCTCAGTGATACGTAATTTGGGTGAGTTTTTGCTTACAATTTTGCGCTTTATTGACGTGGCGATTGGCTGACAGAAAAGTTGGCGTTTTGGCGGCCTCCCGGACCTGTGCTAACAAACATTAAACTTGCGTTATGCGGTCAGCCGGCTTGCAGGCACGGCGAATCACCGGTAATGGACAGCATGGCAGCATCGGATTATTGCCGGATTGCTGTTGGTATCCCTGCCCAGCCCATGTAAACTTGGTTTTTGCAGTGTGCATTGATACGTACATGCCATCACATTTTTTGAATAACAGGTACAGGTTGTGTTGAAGCGAAGATGGGTTCCCCTGGTGTTACTGGCCTTGCTGGGCTTACTCCAGTACCGATTATGGCTGGGCAAAAACAGTATTCCTGACTATCTGGCCCTGCAAAAAGAAGTCGAGCGTCAGGCCCGGCAAAATGCCAATCTGGCCCAGCGCAATGCCTTACTGGAAGCCGATATCGATGATTTGAAAATCGGCCTAGAAGCCATCGAAGAGCGCGCCCGCAATGAGCTGGGCCTGATCAAGCAAGGCGAAACTTTTTACCGTATTTTACCCGCAGAACAGCAGTAATGATGACCCAAGCCCCTGTGATTGCCGTGGTTCCGGCGGCCGGTATCGGCAGCCGGATGCAAGCCGACCGGCCCAAACAATATCTGACCCTGGCCGGCCGTACAATCTTAGAACACACTTTGGCGGGCTTACACCAGCACCCGCAGATTGACCGGGTAGTGGTGGCCATTGCCGCTGACGATCCGTATTTTGCGCAGTTGCCGATGGCCCGCGCGCCCTGGCTGGAAGTGGTCACCGGCGGTGCCGAGCGCGCTGATTCGGTGCTCCAGGCCTTATCGACTCTACCGGCTGACAGCTGGGCGCTGGTTCATGATGCGGCGCGCCCCTGTCTGGAGGCAGCCGATGTAGATGCCTTACTGGCGAGTCGCCACAACCCGCACACCGCTGGGGCCATATTGGCTAGCCCGGTACGCGATACCATGAAGCGAGCAGTGAGTGGCGCAGATCCGGTTTGTATTGCCCGCACCGAAAGCCGCGATGGCCTGTGGCATGCGCTCACCCCGCAACTGTTTCACACCGGCCAGTTGCGCCAGGCATTAAGCGACGGCCTGGCCCGGGGGCTGACGATCACCGACGAAGCCTCCGCCATGGAAGCCGCCGGTTATGCGGTAGCGCTGGTAGAGGGCAACCCCGGCAACATTAAAATTACCCGCCCGGCAGATTTGGCCTTAGCAGAGTTTTATCTGGCCAGCCGGGCAGACCGACTAGCGTAAGAGGTACCACCATGCGAATTGGCCACGGCTATGACGTACACAAATTTGGCGGCGACGGCCCGATTTTTATCGGCGGCGTAGCCATAGACCATGAACAAGGCCTATTGGCCCACTCCGATGGCGATGTGTTGCTGCACGCGTTATGTGATGCTCTGTTAGGCGCCCTGGCGTTAGGCGATATTGGCAAGCATTTTCCGGATACCGATGCAGCCTATGCCGGTGCTGACAGCAAACAATTACTGGCCCATGTGATGAGCCTGGTGGCTCAGCACGGCTATCAGCTGGGCAATGCCGATATGACCATTATTGCTCAGGCGCCTAAAATGGCGCCGCACATTGATGCCATGCGCCAGATCATCGCCGGGCTATGCCAGAGCGAGCTTGGCGCGGTGAATGTGAAAGCCACCACCACCGAAAAGCTGGGCTTTACCGGGCGCAAAGAAGGCATCGCTGCCCATGCGGTGGTGCTGCTGCAAACCAGGCAGCCAGTATGATGTTATCAACTGCCAACTGGGCTTACTTACATGGCGCGCCCGAGGCCAGCGGCATCATCAAACAGCATGCCGAAGATTTTGTGGTGGTGGAAGACTTAGGTTTTCCGCTATCCGGTGACGGCGAACATCAGCTGATCCTGGTGGAAAAAACCAATGCTAATACGGCTTTTGTGGCTGAGGCGTTGGCTAAGTTCACCGGTCTGCCGCTGCGCGCGGTGACCTATGCCGGGCGCAAAGACAAATATGCGGTAACCCGCCAGTGGTTTGGCCTGCATGCGCCGGGCAAAGCCGACTTTGACTTTAGCTCCTTCGCCCTGCCCGGCGTCAAGGTGCTGACCCAGACCCGCCACAATAAAAAGCTGAAAACCGGTCAGCTCAAAGGCAACCGCTTTACCTTAACCTTGCGTGAGGTGTCGGATGTGGCGGCGGTAGAGGCGCGTTTAGGCCTGATAAATAAGACCGGCGTGCCCAATTATTTTGGCGAGCAACGCTTTGGCATGGTGCGCCTTGATGAAAATGGCGAGCGCCAGGAAGGCGGCAATTTGCAGCTGGCGTCCCGCATGGTAGCCGGCGAAACCATTCGTAACCGTAATAAACGCTCCATGGCGCTGTCGGCTCTGCGCAGCTTCATATTCAACGAGTGTGTTAGCCAGCGGCTACAAGATGGCCTGTTTGAACAGGTGCTCACCGGCGATGCGGTGATCCTATGCGGCTCCAACAGCTTTTTTATACATGATGGCACTGATGCCAGTGTTGGCCAGCGCTATCAGGCGCGCGATCTAAGCCCGTCGGCTCCGCTATGGGGCGCCGGCAAGCTGCCGACCAGCGCGGCACCGGCACGGCTGGAACAGGCAGTGGCTGACCAATATGCCCAGGCGACAGACTTTTTAGCCAGTGCCGACTTAAAACATGAGCGCAGGGCGCTAAAAATCTGGCCGGAAAATCTTGAATGGCAATCGCAAGGTGATACATTAACTGTTTGTTTTTCTTTGCCCAGTGGCTGTTTTGCCACCTCGGTATTGCGCGAATGCCTGACCACCGGCCTGCCTGACTCAGCATCGGATTAACGGAGACTCCATGAAGATTTTGCTCAGTAATGATGACAGTGTGTTTGCTAAAGGTATCAATGTGCTGTACCACGCGTTAAGCGAGCAGCACGATGTGACGGTAATTGCGCCGGACCGCAACTGCTCCGGGGCCAGTAATGCCTTATCGTTGCACCAGCCGCTGCGCATTCAGCAGCTGGACAATGGCTTTTATTCGGTCAATGGTACGCCCTCTGATTGTGTGCATGTGGGGGTGAACTGTTTTATGCAGGAAGAACCCGACCTGGTGGTCTCTGGCATCAATCACGGCGCTAACTTAGGCGACGATGTGATTTATTCGGGCACTGTGGCAGCCGCCACCGAAGGCCGTTACATGGGCCTGCCGGCCATTGCAGTGTCGCTAACCAGCCACGATGGCGAGCATTTTGAAACCGCTGCCCAGGTGGTGGTGGATATTATTGAAAAGCTGCAACAGCATCCGCTGGCCAGTAATCAGATTCTTAATGTCAATGTGCCTGATGTGCCGTACAGCGAGCTGGCCGGCACTCGAGTGACCCGCCAGGGACGCCGCCATCGCGCCGAAGGCATGGTCAAAACCACTGATCCGTTTGGCCGCCCGATCTTCTGGTATGGCCCGGCCGGCGCCGAGCAGGACGCCTCAGAGGGCACCGATTTTCATGCCATCGCCAACGGCTATTGTTCGGTGACACCACTGGATGTGGATATGACCGCCCACCAGAGCCTGGATGAAATGAAAGACTGGCTGAGCAAATAACAGCATTATTTGGATTGATTCTGCAGGATAGAAGCACCGTAATGAGAACATCGAGAAAAGGGGAAACACTGGCTGAACTGCTCTTCCAGGAAGGAGTGAGAAATCAGCAGGTACTTCATGCAATCGCGTCGACACCCCGCGAATTGTTTTTGCCCGATGCCTTGCGCCACAAAGCGTATCAAAATACCGCCCTGCCCATTGGTCAGGGCCAGACCATTTCCCAGCCTTATATTGTGGCGCGGATGACCGAATTATTGTTAGGCGCGGCCAACCATCCGCGCAAGGTGCTGGAAATTGGGACAGGCTCGGGCTACCAGACTGCCATCTTGGCACAATTATTCAATCAGGTTTTCAGCGTTGAACGCATCAAGTCCTTACAGTTTCAGGCCAAGCGGCGCATGAACCAGCTGGATCTGCACAATATCGCCATGAAACACGGCGATGGCTGGAAGGGCTGGGCTTCCAAAGGGCCTTTTGATGCGATCATCGTAACCGCGGCGGCCAGCCGCATTCCGGACGATTTGCTCGATCAGATAGAAGACGGTGGCCGGCTTATTATTCCTGTGGGTGACGAGCAACAACACCTGCTGTGTATCGACCGGGTGGACGGCGAACTGCAAACCCAACAAGTGGAGTCAGTGCGCTTTGTCCCCCTGGTTGCAGGAGATCTTCTGTGAAAATTTTTCAGCCCTGTTATGACCTGGCCATCCGCTGGTCACGGCACCGTCATGCCAGCCGGTATTTGGGCGGCCTGAGCTTTGCTGAATCCATGTTTTTTCCAATCCCCCCTGATGTGATGTTGGCCCCCATGGCGCTGTCTCAGCCCAGCCGGGCCTGGTACTTTGCCTTTTTGACCACGCTGACCTCGGTACTTGGCGGTATCGGCGGTTATATCCTGGGCTATTTTGCCTTTGAAGCCTGGTTGGAGCCGCTGATCATCTCGGCCGGCTACAGCGAAAAAATGGCCCAGGCCACTGGCTGGTTTGAAGCCTATGGGGTGTGGGTGGTGTTTTTGGCCGGCTTTTCCCCTATCCCCTATAAGGTGTTTACCATTACCGCCGGCTTTATGCAGATGGCGATGCTGCCGTTTATTCTGGCGTCGGCTGTGGGCCGTGGCGCTCGCTTCTTTTTAGTTGCCGGCTTAATGCGCTGGGGCGGTGAGGCCATGGAAGCCAAGTTGCGCCAGTATGTCGAGATCCTCGGTTGGGCAGTGGTTGCCCTGGTCGTGGTGGCTTTTCTTATCGTCAAAGGATGACACTACATGCAGCGCAGAGTGTGTTGTCCTGCCGCTGCCTGGTTGCAGCGAGCCCGGTTGACCCGGGCACTGCTGTTTAGCGCCAGTCTGATGTTGGCTGGGTGCAGCGCCCCGCATACCCCTGCCCCGGTGGTGACTCTTAACAGCCAGCCCGAACCTCAAGATTTTCATTATGCGGGCGATATCTATACCGTAGAGAAAGGTGACACCTTATTTGCCATCGCCTGGTACGCCAATCAGGATTATCAGGACCTGGCCCGTTATAATAATTTGTCACCACCTTATAACATTCACCCTGGTCAGCAGCTCCGTTTGACCCCGCCGCAAACCGCGCGGGTAAAGGCCCCGACACCGGTTTCAGCCCCCCCTAAAAAGGCTGGTCCGACAACGCCTACGCCGGTGAAAAAACGTGTTGACCGGCCTGCCAAGCAGGCGTATGGTGAAAGTGAAAATAATGTTAACAACCAGTCGGTTACTCCTGTCAAAAAGGCGTCGTCGAACGTCAAAAAATCGCCACGGCGACAATTTCCTGACAGGGTAAAACACTGGGTCTGGCCGGCGCAGGGCAAGGTGACCAGCACCTTTAACCGCAACGCCACCGGACGCAAAGGTATCGCCATTTCTGCCGCCCGAGGAACATCTGTGAAAGCAGCGGCTGACGGAAAAGTGGTGTACGCAGGCAATGGCCTGCGGGGCTACGGTAACCTGATAATCATTAAACATACCGATAGCTTTTTAAGTGCTTATGCGCACAATGATTCTCTTGCTGTGGAGGAGCAGCAATGGGTTAGTGCAGGGCAAAAAATAGGCACTATGGGGAACAGTGGCACGGACCTTGTAAAGCTTCACTTTGAAGTCAGGTACCGGGGCAAGTCGTTAGACCCACTGCGTTATCTGCCCACACAATAACAATAAATAATTATTAGAAGCATTAAGGAGAACTATTGAGGTAATTTAATTTACGCAGGAGATGCTGTCGTGGGAAAAATGAAAACCGCACAAAACAAATCAAGCCATGATGATATCGAAGTAATCGACGATATCGACATGAAAGAAGAAACCCTAACCGAATCCATGGACGATGATGCCTCAGAAGCTTTCGTTGCCCAGGAAGAACCAACTAAAAACCTGGACGCCACCCAACTGTATCTTGGCGAAATCGGGTTTTCCCCTCTGCTGACCGCCGAAGAAGAAGTGTACTTTGCCCGGCGTGCGCTTAAAGGCTGTGATGCCTCGCGTAAACGCATGATTGTGAGCAACCTGCGCCTCGTGGTGAAGATTGCCCGGCGTTACAATAACCGTGGGCTGGCTCTGCTCGACTTGATTGAAGAAGGCAACCTTGGCCTGATCCGCGCTGTCGAAAAATTTGATCCCGAACGTGGCTTCCGATTTTCCACCTATGCAACCTGGTGGATCCGTCAAACCATCGAACGGGCCATCATGAATCAAACCCGGACCATCCGCTTGCCCATCCATGTGGTCAAAGAGCTGAATGTGTATCTGCGTGCGGCCCGTGAATTGGCACAAAAGCTGGACCATGAACCCACCGCCGAAGAAATTGCCAGCGCGCTGGAGCGCCCGGTGGAAGATGTGACCAAGATGCTGCGACTAAACGAACGCATCACCTCGGTGGACACCCCTATCGGTGGTGACAATGACAAAGCCCTGTTGGATATTCTGGCCGACCAGGCTGAATACAGCCCGGAAGAAAATCTGCAGGACTCCGACATCAAGTGCAATATTGTCAGATGGTTAGAAGAACTGAATCCCAAACAACGCGAAGTGTTGGCCCGCCGCTTTGGCCTACTGGGTTATGAGCCTTCTACTTTGGAAGATGTAGGCGCCGAAATTGGTCTGACTCGCGAACGGGTTCGCCAGATCCAGGTAGAAGCCTTACGCCGGCTGCGCGATATGCTCAGCCATCAGGGCCTGACCCTGGAAAGCCTGTTTGAGCATATGGGTGAATAAGCCGGCTGGCTTACCCCATCAACCGTACTAGCTATAATTTACACCAGGGAGGGCTGCTTGCCCGGTAACAGCCCTGATCGCCTGTAACAGCCCTAAGCGCCGGTAACAGCCCTGAGCGCCGGTAACACCCAATCTACGTGTGACAGGATAAGAATAAAAAAAGCCCGCATGCTGCGGGCTTTTTTGTGCGAGTTGGTCAGTCGAAGCTTATACCTGGCCCCGGGTCAGGGTCACGAACTGATAGGGGTAAGGGTTTTTGTCATCGGCATCGTGGGTTTCACAGGCCACTTCCTGCCATTGACCACGCTCGGTAAAATCCGGAAACCGCGTGTCCCCATCAAAATCCGCATCAATAAAGGTCAGGTACAAGGTATCAGCCCGGTCCATCAAGGCTTCATACAGTGTGCCACCGCCAATGATCATGATCTCTTCGGCATCGCCGGCCTGGTGTGCAGCCTCGTCGAGCGCTTCTTCCAGGCTGGTGACTACCGACGCATCGTCCAGTTGATAGTCAGCCTGACCGGTCACCACAATATTGGGCCGGCCGGGCAGTGCTTTGCCAATAGACTCGTAGGTTTTGCGGCCCATCACCACCGGCTTACCCAGGGTACAGGCTTTAAAATGCTTCAGATCGGCCGGCAGGTGCCAGGGCATCTTGTTATTAGCCCCGATAATCCGGTCACCCGCCATCGCAGCAATCATGGCAATCTTCACTGACACACTCCTTAATTATGATTAGCGGCGGTATTCCACGTCCACATCGTAATCATCTTCGTCCCAGTCATCGTCATCCAGATCATCGTCCAGATCCTGATCAGCTTCTGCCAGGGTGTTTTTGTGGTAGCTATCCCACTTAAACTCGGTCTCGTTGTCATCTAACGGTGCTGGCTCTTCTGCCGGCAGCGACTCGATAAACTTCATCACCTCGTTACACAGCTCAGTGGTGTTGAGCTTCTGGAATGCCGAAATGTGGAATACCGGGCCATCCCATTCGAGCTTTTCGGTGATCGATTTGACCAGCTCATCCACTTCTTCTTCCAGCAGCAGATCCACCTTATTAAATACCAGCCAGCGTGGCTTGTCGGCCAGTTTGGGGCTGTATTTTTCCAGTTCACTGATAATGGTTCTGGCATTGTCCGCCGGATCGCTGCCGTCGGCTGGCATCAGATCCACCAAGTGCAATAACACCCGGCAACGCTCTAAGTGCTTCAAAAAGCGGATCCCCAGCCCGGCGCCTTCGGCCGCGCCTTCGATCAATCCGGGAATGTCAGCAATCACAAAGCTACGCTGGGCGTGCTGACGCACTACACCTAAGTTAGGCACCAAAGTGGTAAACGGGTAATCGGCTACCTTAGGTTTGGCTGCCGAGACCGAGCGAATAAAGGTCGACTTACCGGCATTGGGCATGCCTAACAAACCCACATCGGCCAGCAGCATCAGCTCCAGGCGCAGATTACGGATCTCGCCCGGGCTACCATTGGTTTTTTGCCGCGGGGCACGGTTAGTACTGCTTTTAAAGCGCGCATTACCTAAGCCGTGGAAACCACCCTGAGCCACTTTTAGCTTTTGCCCATGACGGGTTAAGTCGCCTAACACTTCGCCGGTTTCCACATCGGTGGCCCGGGTACCGATAGGCACTTTCAGGGTCAGGCTGGCACCAGCGCGACCGGTACAGTCACTGCCCTGGCCGTTTTTGCCGCGCTCAGCACGGTGAAAACGTTCAAAATGGTAATCGATGAGGGTGTTCAGGTTCTCATCCGCTTCCAGGTACACGTGGCCGCCATCGCCGCCATCGCCACCATCGGGCCCGCCTCTGGGCACATATTTTTCACGCCGAAAGCCAACTACGCCGTTGCCGCCATCGCCAGCTTCAACACGAATTTCAGCTTCATCAACAAATTTCATTTAATACTCCGGAATTTTTTTCCAGTTTTGCCTCTGACGGGCAAGATGCTTACCGCTCGCCAACCTTTGCGAACGTTAAGTTTACACAACAACAGTATCTTTCTCTCGATACCGGCAGGACGCAGCAGGCGTGAATAACCTATGCAAACAAAAAACCCCGCTGGCGCGGGGTTTTTTTTAGCCTTGTCGGCGAAAAAGCGTTCGCGCTTATTCAGCTACGATGCTTACAAACTTACGGTTCTTTGGACCTTTCACATCGAACTGAACTTTACCGTCTTGCAGTGCAAACAACGTGTGGTCTTTACCGATGCCGATACCGTTACCAGCGTGGAAACGAGTACCACGTTGTCTTACGATAATGTTACCAGCAAGAACATTTTCACCGCCAAAGCGCTTAACACCAAGGCGTTTACTTTCGGAATCGCGACCGTTTTTGGTACTACCACCAGCTTTTTTGTGTGCCATGGAATCGTGCTCCTATTATGCGTTAATACCAGTGATTTTCACTTCTGTGAACCACTGACGGTGACCCGCTTGCTTACGGGAATGCTTACGGCGTTTAAACTTGACGATTTTGATCTTATCGCCACGGCCGTGCTGTACTACTTCAGCAGTAATTTTACCACCAGCAACTAAAGGGGTGCCAATCTTAACATCGTCACCATTGCTAACCATCAATACGTTATCGAATTCAACAGTCTCGCCTGGCGCGACTTCGATCTTCTCTAGACGAACGGTCTGGCCTTCAGCCACACGGTGTTGTTTACCGCCACTTTGGAAAACCGCGTACATATTCTACTCCGCTCTGCGTCACTTGACGCTTCAATTCAAAAAACAGGGCGCGAATTGTACGTGAAACATCCCGTAATCACAACCCCACATGCAGCAATTTTTGCTTATTTTTCATCCGAGGCCGGGATCCCTGTGCAATCCGCAGTTTATGGCGGCAAAATTTAGCACAAGCCGGGGTTTTTATACACAAAAATTCACAACAAATTGGCGCAGATGTCTGCTGATGATCAGTGCGATCAGCATTCTGATCAGCCGGATCGCGCCATGCACCGCTGGTTAGTGCTGCTGCCGCATGGCTGATCAACACAGCTCAAAGTGCTCTTATCCTGGCTTGAACAAAGAATCTCGGTCAGTGACAGCTTTTTGCGACAATCTGGTGGCAGCGGCGAGTGAATCAGGTACAATCAGCGGCAAACCCATGTACCTGCGTTATTTTTGCCAATGCATATGGACTTAGACCAAATCCGGGCACTGACTGCTGATGATATGCAGGCAGTGAATCAGTTGATTCAGCAACAGGTAGACTCTGATGTATCGCTGATCAATCAGCTCGGTTTTTACATTGTAAACAGTGGCGGTAAACGGCTGCGCCCGCTGTTAAGCGTGCTGGCTGCCCGTGCCATGAATATTCAAAACAATCAGCATCATACGCTGGCTGCCATTATTGAATTTATTCACACCGCGACCCTGCTGCATGATGATGTAGTGGATGAATCGACCCTGCGCCGTGGCCGCGAAACTGCCAATGCCATCTTTGGTAACCAGGCCAGCGTGCTGGTAGGTGACTTTTTGTATACCCGCTCATTTCAGATGATGGTAAGCCTTGATCGCATGCGGGTGATGGATATCTTATCCCAGGCCACCAACCAGATTGCCGAAGGCGAAGTGCTGCAGCTGATGAACTGCAACGATCCGCAAACCACCGAACAACGCTATTTTGACGTGATTTACGGCAAAACCGCACGTTTGTTTGAGGCGGCCACCCAACTGGCAGCCGTACTGACCGACCAGCCAGAAGAGATGGAACAGGCCATGCAGCAGTATGGCAAGCACTTAGGCACCGCGTTTCAGCTGGCCGACGACATCTTAGATTATGCGGCCGATGCCGATGAGATGGGCAAAAATGTCGGTGACGATCTGGCTGAAGGTAAACCGACCCTGCCGTTGCTATACGCCATGTGGAATGCGTCGGATGCGGCCGACAGTGACCTTATCAAAACTGCCATCGAAGAAGCCAATGGCCTGTCTAAATTAAAAAAAATTCAGGCTATTATGGCTGATACCGGCGCGCTGGATTACACCCGCGACTGTGCGATGCAGGAAATGCAGCTGGCCATCGACAGCCTGGCCCCGGTGCCGGACTCGCCGTATAAAGAGGCTCTGATTGGGCTGGCCCACCTGGCGGTGGCACGAACCAAATAACCCTTCAACCTGCCCTTCTGACAGGGTATAGGCATAAAAAAAGCTGGCAGAGGAATCTGCCAGCTTTTTTTGTCTGTGCGTATCGGGTTGGCGGCAGTTACAGATCCAAATCCCGGGTCATGTTCTCGTTTTTGTCACGATGCACGATGATATTGTCTTCGATGCGGATGCCGCCGTAGGGGCGGTACAAGTCCACCGTATCCCAGTTGATGTACTTGGACGCCTCAGAGGCTTTTAAATCAGCCAGCAGACTGTCGATAAAGTACAGGCCTGGCTCAATGGTAAACACCTGACGCGGCTCCACCAGACGGGTGCAGCGTAAGAACGGATGATCTTCCGGCGACGGTTTAGGTGTGCCGCGATCATCATTCAACTGGCCGCCCACATCGTGTACCTGCAAGCCCAGGAAGTGGCCAATGCCATGAGGGAAGAAGGTGCGGGTAATGCCCTTATCCACAATATCCTGCGGCTGCAGATTGACCAGCCCCACATCATGCAGGATCTGCGCAATGCCGTCATGGGCCAGCAGATGAATATCGGTGTAGCCCACATTGGGTTTCAGTGCTTCGCCCAGCGTTACGGTGACTTTGTCCACCCGCGCAATCAAATCGGCAAAACGGTCCTGCTCGCGGCTGTAGGTACGGGTGATATCCGCCGCATAACCGTGGAAGGTTGCACCGGCATCAATCAAAAATGACCGGTTATAGGCCGGCGCTTTTGTATCACACTGCATGTAATGCAAAATCGCTGCATGTTCGTTGAGCGCCACAATGCTGTTGTACGGCACATCGTTGTCACCGTGACGGCTGGCCGCCGCATACGCCAGATTGATATCAAACTCGCTTTTACCAGCATGAAATGCTTCAGCCGCAGCTTTATGGCCAGCCACTGCCAGCTTGTTGGCTTCGCGCATGCACTGCAGTTCATAATCAGTTTTGTAGGCGCGCTGATAGTGCAGATAATGCAGCACCCGGTCCGGATTCACATTATCAAAGCCCAGCGCCTTGGCTACTTCGATGTACTCGCCGATGTAGGCATAACGCGGTTTGTCGTACGGCAGATGCTTTTCCACCGCATCGGCTTGTTGCAACATAATCAGGTCAAAATGTTCGGTCCAGAAATCATTCGGCTCTGGCGGCACTTTATGCCAAAAATCCACCGGCCGGTAAAAGATCAGTTTGGGCCGGGACTTGCCATCCACCACCAGCCAGCAGTTGGGGTTATCCACCACCGGCACCCAGGCTTTAAACTGCGGGTTGACCTTGAACGGGTAGTAGTTGTCATCCAAAAACATGCGCTTACCCTGGCCTGAGTGGATCACCAGGCCATCGAGCCCCTCGCGCTGCAGCGCCTCGGCGGTGCGCTTTTGAAGCTCATCGATATGCGCTTTGTAGGTGTCATTGAAAATTGTCATAAAACCTCTTGCTTGGTTACCAGCCAGCGACAACGGCGATAGGGCGGGCTAAAACACATTCAGCCACCTCGCCAGAGCCTGTTATCCGGCTAGCTTAACATGCCTGCAGAATTTTTGCCGCCCGCCGGCGCCAGGCTACTCTGGCGCCAGGCGCAGGCTTTGGCGTTTATCATCAATGCGTTGTGAAGACGGGATGGCGCTGCCGGCCAATTGCTCGAACAGCGCGCTGGAATTGCCCAGCTGCTGTTCGTAAATGTAGCGGTACGCCATCACTGCTTTGACATAGTGGCGGGTTTCTTTATACGGAATATTTTCAATCCAGATATCGGTCTGCACATCCTGATCAGCCGGTAGCCATTCCAGCACCTTGCGCCAGCCGGCATTGTAAGAAGCCGAAATCAGCACCGGATTGTTGCCCAGCTTATCTGCCAGATAGCGCAGATACTGCACCCCAAACTGTAGATTCTGCTCGGGTTCAAACAAGGTATTGCGGGCCAGTGCGCCCTGTTTGTTTTGCGCAGCCAGATAGCGTGCTGTTCCAGGCATCAGCTGCATCAGGCCGGTGGCCCCGGCCGGCGACACAGCATCCACCATAAATGAGCTTTCCCGACGGGCGATGGCCATGGCGAACGCCGGCTGCACATCGTAGGTTTCGCCCATGCGATTAAACTCACTGGCGTAGGCCAGCGGGAAGCGTTTTTCCACATCGTTTAAATGGCCACTGCGTGAAAAACTGATGATGGATTGATCATACCAGCCCCAGTCGTTAGCCAGCAGCGCGGCATCTTTGACCTGCGGGGTGTCGATATGGGTAATAAGATAATACCATTCACGGCGCGCTTCCAACTGGCGGCCCAGCTGCAAAAATTCATAGGCACGCTGGGCACTGGGCTGGGTAATCACCGCCTGGCGACCCGATGCGTTAGCCGGCGTAGGCGTGTGACGTAAGGTGGGTGCCTGACCGAGCCGGGCACTGGCCAAAAAGCCATAATAGTGGCGCTGACCGGCCAAGTCCTGATACAGCTCCACCGCCTGCTCATGAAAACCTTGCGCTTCTAATGCCCGAGCCTGCCAGTACATAAAATTATCATCCCGGCGACGCTGCGCCGGTGCAGTATTAATTAATTGCAGCACGCCCTGCCAGTCGCGCTGGCGCAACAGATACGCCATGTGCCAACGTTTAACATCCTCTTCCGCGCCAGCTTCATCCGCGCGTTTTAACCAACTGCCGGCATCCGGGGTATCATCAATGGCTTTACTTAAGGCAATAGCCCGGGTGATCTGGCGCTGCTCGGCGGTTTTAAACACCCGCTTATCCGCATAATGTTCCAGCGCAGCTGCGGCTTGCTGGTTATCCTGCCAGGCCAGGCGCTTGATGCCGTAGGCCAAAATGGCCTTTTCGTGCTCGCGCTGGGTGAGTGGAAAGCGGGAAAAATTGAGCACATAGGCCGGGTTGTTACGCACTGCCACCCAGCGATCGGCCAGATACTGCAACGACGCTGGCAGCTTTTGTTTTAAGTAAGGGATCAGACGCGGGTTGCCGGCCATCGCGGCTTTTTCGATGCGCCCCAGCACCAGCTCATCGGTGAGCATGCCGGCACGCTGCCACTGACGAAACACCGGATCGCATTCATCTGGCTGTGATTGCCCGCTCAGCCATAGCGGTGCCACTTTTTCCAACCAGTAGGCCGGGTTCTTGGCCTCGGCCAACTGATACTGCAAATACTGGCAGGTAATGGTGGCGCCCAGGCCATCACGATAATTGGCTAAAAATGCGCTGCGGGCATTTTTGTTGGCCAGATAGCGTAGCCAGGACGAGCGCATGCCATAGGTCACCGGCTCGCCGGCATAGCGGGATAAAAATTGCTCTATCTGGCTGCGGTGCACCAGATCCATCTGCCGGTACAACCGCTGGCGTTCCAGATACGGGTACAAGGGGTAAGACTGCAAATGCGCATAGCGGGTCGCCAGCTGGTCCAGCTCGGTGTAGGGCACCTTACGAAGCTGTTGCTCAAAATACTCAAACTGCTCGCGAGCCACCGACTGACCTGCATCAGGCAGCACGGTGGCGGCGCTACTGTGGGTGACCAGCACCGCCAGCGCGGGCAATACGGTGCGAACAGACAGCCGCTGGCGCACCCGCCCCACGAAGCGGGCCAGGGGCTGCAAAATTATTGAACTGCAAAACTGCATGAATACCATCCCGGACAAATGACAGTAAGATGAGCGCTTTAAACCCAGCCTGGCGCAACGCGCGGCGGTCAGCGCGATCTGCTGCGTGGACCAACCGGCTGACAATCATCAGCCACCCTGGCTGCCTGACCCGCCCTGAACCTGCGCAGCAGGTAATAAATAAGTATAGACAAACAAAATAGTCTGAACTGCCCCACTGTGCAATGGGGTTTACAGCAGATTTAATGTTGATGTCACGCCCATTGCCAAGGGCCGCCGACCGGCCTATTCTGGTACGTTGTAGCGGGCCGTTCGGACTGCGCCTGTGACAATTTATCGTGCGCTGTGAGCCTTGAAATTGCGGCAAAAAAACGCCATCTGTGTAACTAATTGAAACGCGCGTTTGAATTTTTGTTGAATTTTTTGTTTGGTTTGTCAAAAATCAACCCACCCTAACGCGTTAATGTAGGACAGCGGAACAGTTATCGGGTTCACCTGGCTCTTCATTAGCAACCCGGCCATCGCCGAAGGAGATGATAATGATATACGAAGGCAACAGTCTGGCAGTGTCGCTGCTGGACGATGGTTTTGCTGAACTGGTATTTGATGCCAAAGGTTCAGTGAATAAATTTGACCGTCAGACGGTAAGTGAATTAAACGATGCCATCGCGGCGCTGGAAGCGCGTAGCGAGGTAAAAGGCCTGCTGGTACGCAGTGCCAAGTCCACGTTTATTGTGGGTGCGGATATCACTGAATTTACCGAATTATTCAATGCACCGGATGACGAAGTGCTAAGCTGGGTTGCGAAAACCTCGCAGGTGTTTGACCGCTTTGAAGACCTGCCCTTCCCCACCATTGCAGCCATCAATGGCTTTGCCCTGGGCGGCGGGTGTGAAATGACCCTGGCCTGCGACCTGCGTGTTGCTGATACCAGCGCAGCCATCGGCCTGCCTGAAGTTAAACTGGGCCTGATGCCTGGCTTTGGCGGCACCGTACGTCTGCCACGCCTGATTGGCTCTGACAATGCCCTGGAGTGGATGACCACCGGTAAAGAACGCCGTGGCCAGCAAGCCTTGAACGAAGGCGCCATTGACGCGCTGGTAGCCCCTGAGGCGCTGCGCGATGCGGCGTTGTCGATGCTAAAAGATGCAGCAGCTGAAAAGCTTGACTGGCAATCGCGTCGCGAGCAGAAAAAAGCCCCGCTGAGCCTGAACCAAAACGAAGCCACCATGAGCTTCTCTACTGCCCAGGCGATGGTAGCAGCCAAAGCCGGTAAACATTACCCGGCACCGCACCTGATGGTTGAAACCGTGCAAAAAGCTGCCGGCCAGGATCGCGCCGGTGCGCTGAAACTGGAAAACCAGGGCTTTGTGAAGCTGGCCAAAACCGATGCAGCCCAGGCGCAGATTGGTATTTTCCTGGCTGACCAGCTGGTAAAAGGCAAAGGCAAAAAAATGGCCAAAGCCGCCAGTAAAGAAATTAACTTAAGCGCCGTGCTGGGCGCCGGCATCATGGGTGGCGGTATCGCTTACCAAAGTGCGGTCAAAGGCACGCCGGTGGTGATGAAAGACATCAACCGTGAAGCGCTGGACTTAGGCTTAAAAGAAGCAGCCAAGATATTAGGCAAAGGCATGGAGCGCGGTAAGGTTGATGCCAAGAAAATGGCCACTACCTTGAATGCCATCACGCCGACCTTAGAGTACAGCACGCTAAAAGATGCCGACCTGGTCATTGAAGCGGTAGTGGAAAATCCAAAGGTGAAAGCGTCGGTATTAAAAGAAACCGAGCAAACCGTGGCAGATGACGCCATCATCTGTTCAAACACCTCCACCATCTCTATCAATAAGCTGGCCGAGAGTCTGGATAAACCCGAGCGGTTTGTTGGCATGCACTTTTTCAATCCGGTCCACCGGATGCCACTGGTAGAAATCATTCGCGGTGAAAAAACCACGGATGACACGGTAAACGCGGTAGTTGCGGCCACCCTGAAGATGGGTAAAACCCCGATTGTGGTTAATGACTGCCCGGGCTTTTTGGTCAACCGTGTATTGTTCCCGTACTTTGCTGGCTTTAGCAAACTGGTGCTGGATGGCGCTGACTTTGCCCGCGTCGACAAAGTGATGGAAAAAGACTTTGGCTGGCCGATGGGCCCGGCCTACCTGCTGGATGTGGTTGGCATGGACACCGCCAATCATGCAGCTGGCGTGATGGCCGAAGGCTTCCCAGAGCGCATGCAGGCCATCGAGAATGACCCGGTGACGCTGATGTACAACAACAAGCGTCTGGGCCAGAAAAACGGTAAAGGCTTTTATGCCTACGGTACCGACAAGCGCGGCCGCCCCACCAAAGAAGCCGCTGACGAGGCTTATGCACTGGTGAAGCAGCATGCAGCTGACGGTAAAGAATTTGATAAACAAGAGATCATCGCCCGCCTGATGATCCCCATGGCCAACGAAGCCATTCGTTGCCTGGAAGAAAATATTGTGGGTAGCGCAGCCGAAGCCGATATGGCACTGCTGTATGGCCTGGGCTTTCCGCCGTTCCGTGGCGGTGTGTTCCGCTGGATTGAGAGCATGGGCCTGAGCAATTTTGTAGAACTGGCTGATAAATATGCGCACCTGGGCGAACTGTACCAGGTCACCGATGGCGTGCGCCAAATGGCCGCCGACGGCAAATCGTATTTCGCGTAACCCAAGGAGAACATTATGAAAGATGTGGTAGTAGTCGATTGCATACGTACCCCCATGGGGCGCTCTAAGGGTGGCGTATTTAGAAATGTGCGGGCCGAAACCTTATCAGCGCAGCTGATGAGCCAGTTGCTGGCGCGTAACCCAAACCTGGACCCCACCGAGATTGAAGACATCATCTGGGGCTGTGTGCAGCAAACCAAAGAGCAGGGTTTCAACATTGCGCGTAATGCGCAGCTGCTGACCAAGATCCCACGCTCCACCGGGGCGGTCACAGTAAACCGCTTGTGTGGTTCCTCCATGCAGGCGCTGCACGATGCCGCCAAAGGCATCATGACCGGTAACGGTGATGTGTTTATGATCGGTGGTGTGGAGCACATGGGCCATGTGCCGATGACCTTCAATGTGGATTTTCACCCCGGGCTGGCCAAATACACCGCCAAAGCCTCAGGCAACATGGGTATGACCGCCGAGTTGCTGGGCCGCCAGAATGGCATCACCCGTGAGATGCAGGACGCCTTTGGTGCCCGCTCGCACCAGCGCGCTGCGCTGGCTCACGAAGAAGGCCGTTGGGCCAATGAGATTGCGCCAATTGAAGGCCATGATCAAAACGGCGTGCTGAAGATGGTGGATTATGATGAAGTCATCCGCCCGGAAACCACGGTGGAGACATTAGGCAATCTGCGCCCTGTATTTGACCCGGTTAACGGCACAGTAACTGCGGGCACCTCGTCGGCGATTTCTGACGGTGCCGCGGCCATGCTGCTGATGTCGGCTGATAAAGCCAAAGCATTGGGCCTGACCCCGCGCGCGAAAATTCGTGCCATGGCGGTGGCCGGCTGTGATGCTGCGGTCATGGGCTTTGGCCCGGTCCCGGCCACCAAAAAAGCGCTTAAGCGTGCTGGCATGACCATGGAAGACATCGAACTGGCCGAGTTCAACGAAGCCTTTGCTGCACAGGCTCTATCGTGCATTAAGCAGCTGGGCTGGCTGGACACCTACGATGAGAAGGTAAATCTGAACGGCGGCGCCATCGCACTGGGCCACCCGCTGGGCTGCTCAGGCGCCCGGATCAGCACCACTTTGCTTAACCTGATGGAAGCCAACGATAAGTCTGTTGGCCTGGCGACCATGTGTATTGGCTTAGGCCAGGGCATCGCCACCATCTTTGAGCGGGTGTAACCGCTCGCGATGATTAAAAGGGCCTGCGGGCCCTTTTTTATTGCCTACAAAATAAGGTTGGATAACGGGCTGACCACCCCATGCGCACCCTGCTGCAGAATATGGGTATAGATCTGGGTGGTGCGCACATCGGCATGGCCGAGCTGGTCCTGTACAGTACGGATATCGGCACCAGACTGGAGCAGGTGAGTGGCAAAAGAATGACGCAGCGTATGCGGCGTGACATGTTTAATAATACCCGCATCATTGGCTGCCCGGCGCACTGCCCGCTGAATTTGCTTTTCGTCGATATGATGCCGGCGCAACTGCTCACTTTCCGGATCGATACTCAACTTATGCGAAGGGAACAGATATTGCCATTCCAAATGACGGTTGCGGGCCTGGTATTTTTTACGCAGACCGTGCGGTAACCAAGCACCGGCGAACGCGGGCACCCGCACATCCCGCTCCAGGAGTTCAGTGGCTTTAGTGATGTGGGTTTCCAGCAGCGGAATCAGCGACTCTGACAGAGTGGCTACCCGGTGCTTGCCACCTTTGCCAAACCAGATACGCACGCATTTGTAGTCAAAATCGATATCCCCCACACGCAGACGCACGCACTCCATGAGTCTCAGGCCACTGCCATACAACATGGCCACAGCCAGATAATGTTGCTGGCTCACCCGCCCCAGCAACGCTTTTACTTCTTGCTGCGTAAGTACCACCGGCAACTTGCGCTCGCGCCCGCTATTCACAAAATTCATTTCCTGCGGCAAAGGGTCTTCCAGATATCTGGCGTACAAAAACACCAGTGCATTCAGGGCTGTGGCCTGTGTGGATGCCGCAGCTTTGCGCCTAACCGCCAGATGGGTTAAGTAGGCTTCCACGTGTGTCGCGTTTAGCTGCTTCGGGTGGGTAAACTGATGAAAGCGAATATAGTCGGCTACCCAGGTGAGATAGGTTTCGATGGTACGCTTAGCATAACGCTTCATAACCATGTATTTGTAGAGAGCAGCGATAAACTTGGACTTCATTGGCAGCGAAAAATAAAAATAGCTTACCGGCTACATTTCACAAAACATACTGGCCATTGGACGGGTTTTGGTCCATACCATGAGCAAAGTACACCACCAAAATTTTTTAGGCGGTTTGGTGCTTTTAATTCATGAGCAAACTACCCCACAGTGGATTTTCACTTTTGCATTGGGAGGTTATGGCGTAATCTGTGGCCACTACAAAAATTAAAAGCCCCGTTTCGGTTTGCGGAATCAGACCGATTGGGGATCTAGTAAATTGTTAGGTGCTAGTGCTAAAGAAAACAACAAGGACGTATCAATGACCTATTATGAAATGTTATCAGTCGGAGTCGCATGTATCGCTGCTTTTATTAGCTTGGTTGTTTGGAATGGACAGAGAAAGCTGCAAAAAGAAAGTAACGAACTACAAAAAGCCACTTCTGAACTGGCAAAGAAGCAGCTTGAGGTTCTAGTTAAAGAAGATAATGCTAAATCATCGGCTAGGCTTAAATTAGACTTAATTTCATCAGGTCGCAGCCATAATTTTGTTGTCACAAACATTAGCTCGGTTGATGCTCTTAATGTAAACTTTCAACTATTATTGTCGCCAAATGATTCCAGTCCTTTAATAGCGTCAGACGTCGATGAAAAGCTTCCAGCACCTAAACTTCCACCTGGAAACAGTATTAGTCTTCTTGCAGCAATACATGATGGAACCCCGCTGGCTTATAACGCTAAGTTAATGTGGACAAACCCTGATGGCAAAGTAATAAATGACAGTACGTATGTTTGTTTGTAATTCGCACCTAACAAAAAAATCAAGTCACTCACTACGTTCGCTGGGACGCATACATGCGGGGCGGCTTCGCCATTATGCCCCACATGCCTGCGCCCCTTATTTAAAAGTTATACGCAATCAAGGTTAACTAGAGATAATGAGTTTTAATTATCGGATTGATGCCGCACAGACAAAGTTTGGTCAATGCGCCAGAACTTTCATTTATCTTTTGCTTGTTATGCTATTTGTTTCTGTGCTGGTAGTATTTTCTCATGTTTTGGGTAGTTATCTTGGGATAGATATGAATACCCCAATCAGAGAAGCAAATATTCCGCTTTCGCAAACATTGCAATTTATAGCTGCCTTTCTATTCTCAATTGTGTTGTTAACGCTTCTAATGCTAAAAATAGCAAAAACTGTATTTCGGCATTTTAGAATCTAAGCATATTGCGTATAACAAACGCATTAACCACTCGCTGCGCTCGCTGGGGACAAAAATACGTAGGCTCCCTGCGCTTCGCTTGGTATTGTAGCCTACGTATTTTTGCCCGTTATGCGGGCGTTATACATTCTCGAGGTATAGGTTATTTTTATTAAAGCGATAAAGAGCCAACTTAACCTGAAACCACATTTATATGAGAAGTCAGCGAAAGTTGGTACTTCCGGAGGTATTTTGGGAGCATTCATAACTTATTTATTGTTTATGAACGCTCTACCATTGTTCGGGGTAGACCTTGAGATTCCATTGAAGGAGTATAGCGACCAAATCGTGTACTCAGTTTTCGCTTTTGGCATCCTGTTACTGTTTTTCTGCGTATATTTATGCTGTTCGCTTTTCGCAGCAATCTATTTTTTTACTATGGTAAAAAAGTAGGAATCTAGAGTCGGAAGATTATTTCAATATTGTTTTCAAAAGTCAGTATCCAGCTCATTGGCAGCGAATGTGAAGAACCGAATGCTTAGTATCAACTCCCAAGTGCAACATTTATTACGCATAATCATTCTTTATCTCGCAGGGTGTTTTAAACCCATACCGTTTTCGGGGGCGGCTTCGCCATTATATTCTAAGTGCTTGCGCCCCTTATTTAAAAGTTACATGCTTTAACTCGAACTAAGGTTTATTGAATAGAATTCTCAAAGCGCTACAAATTTAAGATTGACCAAACTCAGATAACCCGAATATTTCGGCTAGTGCAGTATGGAATCATCGGCCAATGCAACGATAAAAAATATTATGCACAAATCTATTACAGAAATATGCAAGGCTTATTTTAAAAGTATAAATAGTAAATATAAAATTTTGCCTTACTGGTATTTTTGTGACAACAAAACTGACGCAAATGCCTGTGCAAAGTTAGTTCTGGAAGGTATCAAGAGAGCGACCACGCCTTCTCTTGCATGGTACGAACAACGCAAAGCAGCTTTGCCAAGCGTTGAGGATTTAAATGTAATCACAGACTGGTCAGGGCAAGCGGTTTGTATTATCCAAACCAGAAGTGTAGAGGTGGTCCCTTATATTAACATTACACAAGAATACGCTGCGATAGAGGGAGAAGGCGATAAAAGCCTTGACTATTGGCGCAGGGTTCACTGGGAATACTATAAACGTGAGCTTGGTGAATTTGATTTGGTGCCGACCAAAAATATGCTGGTGGTATGTGAAGTTTTCGATGTTGTATATCGATATTCACAGCACACCACGTCTGCCTCTTCGCCGTTACTAGCTAAAGGTGTGTAGCGAACCTCTTTAAGTTGAATTGCAACACGTGCATAGATCGTATCTGTTAATTCTAGCACTACAACTACAAGGAATCTGACTATTTCATCGAGGAAGAACATGAATTTCATACTTGCGCTACTGTCTATCCTTACCTTTGCTGCTATGGATTTTGATCTCGATATTTTCGTGTTTTGGAATATCCTTCCTATCATTTTCGCTGCAGCGATATTCAACAAGCGAGTTGAAAATCGACTTACCACAGATAGTAGTTTTCATGCGGTACTTGCCATATTAATCATTCACTGCTTTTTTCACATGGTGATGTATTTCGACATTGGTAAATCGGCAACCGGATCTTCGACATCTGCACTCGCCTTTATTTTCATTCCCATTTGGACGATTGCGATTGGCATAGTGGTTTTCATATTATCAAAACTGTTGATTCGCACGTTACCCCAATAATTTAATGCATTTCATACTGCTTTCTTCCTTCTGTTTATCCTCTCATTACTGCGCACTTTTTATGTTTTGAAACATTTTACCCGGCGGTTGATTTTGCATTGTGTGCTAATCTCACAGCCACTAAAAAAAAAGAATTTTTTATGAAATTTTCTCTGCTTTGTCTTGCTCTGCTGTTAAGCGGTTGCATGGTGGTGCCAGAAATCGATACCGCCAAGGTTAATCGATGCGAAATTTCCTCGGACCGTAAAACATTGAAGGTGATCAATGGGTTCGAAGATACCAATACCTTTTACTCCATCAGCGGGCTGATTTTGCTACCCGTTTCCGGCGTGGTGTCGGGTACCTATGTGGCCATCAACAATGTTTATCATCTTGGCGAAGAAACCTTGGTGTGTGGGCCCAAAAAGTCACATGCTAAACAAGAGGCATAACAATAAAGGCCCGGCAGTAAGGGCTGCCCTCCTGTCTGTAATTGGATTGTTTGTATAAGGAAGTCATATGAAAAAGCACAACAAACCCCGCCTGAATGAGTCTTCTGACGCCGCCGATCTGGTAAAAATGCAAACAGAAGTGGCATTGGTTGAATCAATGGCACAATCAAAAGCCCTAACCATCATGCTGATTGTCGGCCTGAGTGGTTTTGCCGGATTTTTTTTACTTTCTGTATAAGATGGCGGGGGCGTAGTACCGGTTTGTAAGTTTTCCCAAAATTTGTGATATCTGGTTACCAGACAGTTGCCTGAATCTTGGCGCTTCTTTCTACGCTTCTTTCGTATAGGGTTACCAGTGAGGATGCGGATGGCATCGCTGATCAATAGCCACAAAGCATAAATTGCGGTAAGTTAATTCCTACTTACCGCCCGGTATTTTAGACAAGGAGTTCCCAGTGATACCGTACAAAAATGTGCAAACCGAAAATTTTAAAACTTTATTATCCTATACCCGATTTTTTGCCGCTATCGGCTATGTTTTGCTATTCGTGGTGTTAGTCGGCATCGGCGTAGAATTTTACAACAAGGGCATGGAGACAAATCTGGCTATTGCCTCGTTTGCGGTAGCGCCGATTGTGGTTATCGGTATTTCCGGGATTCTAGCACTGCTTATCTCGATGGAAGAGCATTCCCGGGTCGCCCGCGGTCGCTCGTGAAAGATCCGATTATCGGGCGCCATGCAAAGGCCGACTCACGATGAAGCACCCGGTGACGCCTGATGGGCGCTATATGGTGGTTAAGGGGCGCTTATGGCGCATGACCAACCCGAACCTGCCAGAAGCCAAGCGTGAAGCACTGGTTAAAGAATTAATGGATGCCCGCCGTGAGGTCAAAGCCGCCAAGGCGGCAGACGATGAAGAGCGTCTAGCCGCCGCACGACAAGCGGTCGATAAGGCCAAGGTGGCACTGGGTGAGCGCGGGCCGGTATGGTGGCAGGATGGCGCAAAAGACTACAATCGCTACCTGGCCAAAAACACGCCTTACCAACAATGGTATGAAGGGCTGGAGTCATCCTAGACTATATAGACGACATCTCTGGGCAAGAACTAATTTCGTTCAGACTATTCATCTCGTGCGAAGGAAACCAAAGGGCACCATGGATAAAAAATTTCTTCTTGGGTTGGTGTGTCTGCTGCTAAGCGCACAAAGCTTCGCAGGTATGCTTTTTGATGCATTTCCGACTCACATCCACCCGGATGAAAAATATGTGTTCTATTCACATGGCTACATTGTCGAGGGCACCAATCCCAAGCCCGAACATGCGGTGTGGGGCATTTACGATTTTCCGCTTATCACCAAAACACTAGCCGGTGCTGAGGGAAACCTGATCGCTTATCACCGACCAGCGCAGACCGACCCATTCGCCGCTGCTCAGCAGTTAGCGCAGGATGTGCAGCAACTGATTGCCGCCGGGGTAAAGCCGCAAAACATTACTCTGATGGGCTTTTCCCGGGGCGGTGCCATTAGCATTATGGCGGCCAATGAACTGAAACTGGACAACCTCAAAACCGTGATCCTGGCCGGGTGTGCCGGGCTAGTAAAAGATACCGCTGATCTTCAGCTCTATGGCGATGTGTTGTCGGTGTTTGAAACGTCTGACCAGGTCGGTTCGTGTGAGTTTTTGCACCAGCGCAGTGACCAGGTTCGTTCTTTCACAGAAATAGCCATCAGTACCGGCAAGTCCCACGGGGCCTTTTATCTGCCCAGGCCGCAGTGGGTGACCCCGGTGATGCGCTGGATTGAACACACCAGCCAATATGCTGGCTAAAAAGATACTGTTGCGCAGCTCGCCAAGGGGTAGCGAGCGTGCTGCACGACTTATTACTAAAAGGTAAGAGTCAGGCCGGTTAGCTTCGCAGGGTAGCGGCTTGCCGGGCTGAAAATTTTTATTTAAAGGAAGACAATAATGAAATCATGGAATGATTTAACCCCTCTTCAGCGTTTTGCGGTGGGCCTGTGTATGCTAATCGGCGCAGGCATCCTTCTGGAAATTGCATTTTTGATCAATTTTGGTGGTATGGAAATCGCGTTTGCACTGGTGGCTGCCAGTTGCACCCCGCTGCTCTTATGGGTGATGGACAAGCTGCAAAAGCTCAAACAGGCCATGGTGCTGGCCAGTCTTGCTTTGCGGCAAAGTGCGTCAGCCACCCCGGCGGTATTTGCTCTACAGGCGGGATTCTGTGTACTGCCCCTGGCGCTGGCCGGATCAGGCGCCCTAGCCGTCAGCTTCTTCTTACCTGGGATGCTGTTTAACGGCGTGTTGGTATGAGCGCCGCCCGTCAAACAGACGCTCACGCTTCTTCGGTCGGTACCAGAACCCGTGTCGGGGTGGTGTGCCTGATGGTGATCGCGTTTTTTGCCTTTTATGCCAACGAAGCCAGAAAAGAAATTTATTTTTTGTGCAGCAATTTTGATGAAGGCCATGCCTATAGCACTGTGGTGCGCCAGCTCAGCACAGCCAATTTGTCACAATTTACCGTGGAGCAATCCGGCCGGGGGGCCCGCATTGTGCACTCCAGCAAACTGACGTTTCATCTGGTCAGCTGTACCATCGATCTCGATCAGCACAATAAAGTGGTGTCGGTGTTGTATCAGTAACTCTTGAGTTACGCTGTTCGGTCCCTATTTTTTCTGGAGCCGGTGTATTATCCGGCAAAAAGCGGTACAACAATCTATCGGACCTGCAGTGAAGATAACCAGAGCGATTCATGAGCATCCAGTATAAGGTTAATCAACCCATCAGTACCGCACAATTTTTGGCGGTACTTAAAGGCTCAAGCCTGGGCCAGCGCCGCCCTACCGAGGATGCTGCGTGTATCCGCGGCATGCTGGAGAACAGCAATTTACTGGTCACCGCCTGGGAGCATGACACCCTGGTAGGCATCGCCCGTAGTGTGACAGACTTTCACTATGCCTGTTATTTATCGGACTTAGCGGTGCTTGAAACCCACCAGCATCAAGGCATTGGCAAAATGCTGCAAACTGTGACACAGCAGCAATTGGGGCCGCAGTGTAAACTGATTTTGCTGGCAGCCCCGGCAGCTAATGAGTATTACCAAAAGATTGGCTTTACCCACCATCCGCGCTGCTGGGTGTTGGAGCGGGATGCTGTTATTTCTCGTTAGGCAGGTAGCGGGTTAGGGATAATCATTTACCTAACAGTTGACGATCACCAGAAGTCGCAGCAAGGGGGTAACTATCCTGGCTGTGCAGGGAACTTACCGAAACAAAAGGATGTGACATGAAAGACCAGCAACCCAATGAAAAAATAACCAGTTTGCTCATCGCACTGGGGCTGTTAAACGACCTGGCTTTTTTACAATCAGCGCGACAATCAAAAACACTGCAGATCATGCTTGTGTTGGCTGTGCTGTCTGGCGCCGGGTTTGTGTTGTTTTTGTTTAAGATGGCAGGTGCGTAAGAAAATACGGTGCTTTACTGCGTGTTGGTAGTTTCAAGCGTTTATCGTTAAAGATCGTTTTTATGGACAGTATGAGCGCTGGCGTGCTCGGCGGCCTCGGCCTGGCCGGCCAAATAACGTCGAGTAACTTTCAGTTACTCCGGTTTGCTGTGGTTCAATGCGATTGAATACTGGCGGAAACTTGTTGTTTAATTATCTAAAAAGGAATTTATCTTATGGAAATTAATGCCACGTTGTTTGGCCAGGTAATTGCTGTACTGGCAATTATTATGGCTGCGCTGGGCTATTACCTGGGCAAGCGTAAAACCCAGCGCCCGGTGCTGACTGCAATAATCGGCTTTTTTACCGCTCTGGTGCCGCCACTGGCACTGATATTCTTGCTTGTGCTGGTGGTAAAAAAAGATGTTAACAGGCTCAATATCGCCTAATTGGTTGCTGCGCTGTGGCAAGTCATCAGCATTTACCTGTAAATAGCAATAAGTCATAAAAACAGACCTTGAACATAGTTGGCTGCCGACTGATTGGCCGCATGCTGTAAGCCATATTTAAAAAGCCGCACAATAAGGTTGAGGCTTACATGACAATCGCTTCGGGTACACCGCAATACCGAATATTTTTACTGATATTTACAATCTTTGTTGTTGCCACGGCTGTAGTGTTTAATTTAATTGGCTTTTTTGTTCATATTGATAAGGGACAGGCGATGCTATTCGGCTTGTTTGTCGCTTTGTGTGCTATCCCTATTTTTGCTTGGGCTAAACAGCAGGCCTGAGCCGCTATTCTGATTGTAATGACGCTCACCTGGCTTTTGGCTGTTGAATAATCACTCTGTTTTGATATCCGGCAAAATCTTCAGCGCACTCTGGCTAACTCTTTTCCGGGCTCAACCTCATTGTATTTACAGGTGTTGTCACACAAGACCTGCCTTATTTGTATCCTGCCCCGCTCCCTGTATATTAAATCAACAGCTTGTTCTTTGGGGCTATCCAGCCTGCTGCCATTCAGGAGTCGATATATGCATATTATGGAGATGATACTGCTAGCAGTGATAGTGCTGGTACCGGTGGCCGATCGACTACTGGACAGCGGCAAGCCTAGACCCAAAAGCACCGACTATATTCAGCTTGCCGCGGTGTTATGGCAGGCCACCGCGCTGTTAGTGGTGTGTTTTTGGCAAGGCGCGCTAACGGTCGGCGCGCCGGCTATGCTGCCTGACTCTGGCGGCAAAGCGATATTCGCGCTTTTGATTGGCATCGCCTTTATTTCCTACCTGATCTATGCCGTTGCCTCCATAAAACGTAATGACACCTTGCAACGTCAGGTGGCAGAGTCTTTTCGCAGTGGCGGGCCTGCGCTTATTCGATTGTTGCCCGGTACGCGTAAAGAATATCTGCTGTTTACTGGGCTGGTGTCTGTTACTGCCGGAATTTGCGAGGAACTGATCTTTCGCTGGTATGTGTACAGCTTTATTGACCAGCACGCTCATTCGCTTGTCGCAGTGGCCGTCAGCAGTCTTTTGTTTGGCACCTGGCATGTGTATCTTGGTTGGAAATATGCGTGTAGAACCGTATGTGTCGGCGCATTTTTGTGCGCGGTGTATATCTATTTTGACAGCATTTTGGTGGCGATGGCGTTTCATATTCTGATGGATGTCTATGCCGGAAGTATCGCGTTTTACGCCCGGGCAGTGCCTGATGGGATGGATGCTGAGAATTCTCGTCAAGTAGCCGGGGAAGATGATGGCAAGGCAGTGTAATCCTCGCCGAGGGCTCTGCGGCTTATGGAAAACGATAAGATAACAAGGAGTTATGTATGCAGGTAGGTGGTCTAGAGATGCTCATCCTTCTAGTGTTGTGGGCTGTGCCGATTGTTGGCATTGCACTATCCAAACGCAACGCAGGCGCCGAAAAAGCAGCCTGGATCCTGGCGGTGCTTTTTATCTCCTGGTTTTCCTGGCTCATATATTTATTGCTGGCCCCACTCAAACCGCCGCCACCGCGTTATGGTCCTTGAGCATAGTTTGATCACGGCGGGATGACTATCGTAAACAGGTCATAATGCACTTTACAGGTAGCAACGGGGGAATTGATGGACAGCGTGATTGAGCTACTGCTGGATATTGGCGTTATCTTTTTTATTGTCTTTGCAGCCGTGTTGTTTATGGTGCTGAAAAAGAAAAAGTAAGAGCAAGATAGCGCGGTGGTTGAAACATCACAGTGTTCCAAGGAGACCCCGGCCTACACCGGGGTGACGGTGTGAAAAGGAGACCCCGGCCTACACCGGGGTGACGGTGTGGGAAAGTAATCCCGCCCCCTAGCCGGGATAATGGCTTTATTCACTGACGATACAAAAGGTTGCGTTCTACTCCATACCCTGTAAGGTAAAGCACAAATATCGAGCAACAGCAAAAGCTGCCAGGATGGCAGGCGGGTTGTTCACCACCATAGCCAGGGAAAAGGCGAATTTATGACTACCTCTGAACACTATCTGCCAAGCATGAGCCTGGCGATCCTCACAGCAATCAGTTTACTCGGTCTGACAGTTGTGCCGGATGTGATGTTTGCACTGTCGGCCGCAGGTTTTGGCTTGATGGGCTTCGCGTTTTTACCCGATACCAACGAACCAACGGCCGCTGCACCGCGTTCTGGTCGTCCGGCACCGCGGCGCCGCGTTAAAATCGAAGTGGCCGGGATGTTGTGCCTGACCAGCAGTGTGGTCTCCTACATGGTGTCGTAATGGCTTTTAGTCGCCTCCAGACCTGTCAGCATCAGCTAGACGATACACTGATTACTGCGTCGTACGATCGCCTGACCACACGCTTGAGAATCAGCAGCGCTCAGCAGGTCTGGTTAAGCCGCTGCTTGTGGTTCTGGCCGTGGCACCGGCCCCGTTTTACCATCGGCAACAGCCGCTACCAGTTGAAAACCAACGCCTGTGTATTGTGGCGAGCCAGCCTACACCATCAAGGCCAGGCCGTTATCGCCGAGTTACTGCCAATCCGGCGCCGCCACGCTGTTACTCGGGTGGGCTATGGCATAGTGATGACTGCACTACGGGCCCTCTTTTCTATCCTCACCCGACTATTTTAAGCCAAGTAAGGATCATCTGATGAAAATGCGCGTTTGTTTCTGGTAGTGATACTAAGTGGCTGTACATCTCATCCCACTCAGCCACAGGCGTCAGCGCCTTCTGCCGCTGTGGTGCTTACGCCGCCGGTGCTGGCACCGACCCAACCTGTAACATCCAAAGCAGGCAATCATCTACGCATGAAGCAAAGCAAGTCTGATGTAAAATCTCAGACATACAGGTTCAAGGTTATTTCCACCAGCATTTACCAGGATGGCAGGGTAGCGTTAACCGCCAGGGCAGCAGATGACGCTACCGCGTCATTTACCGTCACCCTGCACCCGCAGGTAGCACGCCAGCTGCATCATAGATACGGGGTGTCACCTCTGGTATTTTTCAACGACAAACATATTCTGGTCGAAGGCAAAGCCAGCCGCACCCAGATTGATTTTATTGACCGCGACGAAGCTATCAATAAGTCGTATTCTTAAACCCGCATTCAGGTTAAGAAGATGGCCAATATCAAGATCCGACAACCTGTTGTGTAAGCATCAGCTGCTACACTTGCGCCCGTTCGCGCTCACTGATGCTGACGCTGTTTTAGCGCTGGCCGGCGATCGTGAAGTGTCGCGCTGGACCACCCGCATCCCCCACCGTATCGCCGGCAGCATGCTATTGACTGGATTGGTCAGTCCAACCAGCCAGACAGACAAGCCTACGCCATCGATGTCCAGGGCGTGACAAAGATGCCAAAAGTCGCTGGATTGGGTATATTGACCTACTACCCTGTTCACCTTTTCTGGAATCGATATGGCCTGGATGTATCTGGCAATTGCTATCGTCTCTGAAGTCATTGGTACCCTGGCACTTAAAGCCTCCGACGGGTTTAATAATGCCACTGCCAGTACGGTCTGTGTGATTGCCTATGGCATCGCATTTTATTATTTATCGGTGGTGGTAAAATCCATTCCGGTGGGCATCGCCTATGCGATTTGGGCCGGCGCCGGCATTGTGCTGATCACGGTCGCCGGCGCGTTATGGTTTAAGCAAATCCCCGATGTTGCGGCTATTATCGGCATTGTGCTGATTATTGCCGGGGTGGTGATTATCAACGCCTTTTCTAATGCGGTGGGGCATTGATTAAGTTTTTGCGGGTCGCGCCACCCGCGCACACGGATTCTGGTATGCGCCTGCCGGCATTGCTGGCATACTGAATTGACTGTTTAAATCGGCCGGGACGGCCACTTTGAAGGACAAACCTATGGTCTCTGCCATTTTTGTGGGGCTGATCCTGCTGTTGCTGATCCTGCAGCTTAGTTTGTTTAGCCGCCTGTGTACCTATCTGGCCAAGCAATACCCAGAAGAATGGGCCCAGGCTACCCGGACAGATATTCAGGGCAAGGCTTCACTGTCAACTAACGCCAATTTGCAACAAGCACTGCACAGCGGTGTGTTTGCCACCTTAAATGACCCTAAGGTACAACGGTTTAAACGCTTTAAAGCACTCAACCTGATTGCGGTGGCGGCCATTGCGCTGGTGCAGTGCTGGCTGGCCTTTAGTCGCTAGCCTCGCCATCCAAACTCAGCGCATTTATAAACAAGGATGTGGTAATGCAGCTACAAAAATTTACTCTGCAGGATGCCGCGCGCGTTGCTGACCTGATAGGCGATGAAGCGGTTTCGCGCTGGACCACCAGTATTCCCCACCCCTGCTCCGTTGAAGAAGCCCGCAGCTGGATCAGCAATTTTGCCCTGCTGCCTGGCAAGCATGTGTATGCTGTGGTGCGCGATCAGCTCATTGTGGCCTGTGTGTGCTACTGGCCATATTGTCCGGACAACCAGCCCACCACGCTTGCCTGCTATGAAATCGGCTACTGGGTAGGCCAGGCGTATTGGGGCCAGGGGATTGCCACTGCGGCTTTGCAGCTGATGCTCAACCAGCCAGACTTTCCACCAGCGCGGCAATTAGTGGCCCAGATATTTAGCGGCAATACCGGCTCGGCCCGGGTGTTAGGTAAGCTCGGCTTTGTGTATACCGAGGCGTGTACCTTGCAGCGCCAAGGCGTGTCAGTAGCAGGCCATCTTTACACCAAACAGCACTAGGTCGCTCAAGGCCACTGGTAGTTTTGTCCAGTCTTGCTATGCTGGCATTTTTCACCTTATTTTCACTCTAAGGAGGCCATGATGTCGCATACCGTTGTGTGGTTTGATTTACCGGTAGAGCAGTTAAACCGTGCCATCGCTTTTTATCAGGCTGTGCTGGCAATGGACGTCAAAGAAGAATTTCCCGGCGTGGCGGTTTTTGCCCACGGCGACACCGATGTGGCCGGCTGCCTGTTTGAAAGCGACGAGCACAAGCCTTCCACCCAGGGCCCGCTGATCTATCTGAATGTGAATGGTCGGCTGGCCGAGGCGGTAGCCAATGTTCGTCAGTTTGGCGGTAGTATCGAGCAACCACCGCATGAAATTGGTCCCTTTGGTCAACGTGCCATCGTAATTGACTCAGAAGGCAACCGGATTGCGCTACACTCTGAGTAACCCGGCAACTTTGTGAGGCGATAAAGATGCAGCAACTGGTTCAGCAGTGGTTTGACTGCTGGCAGCGTGGCGAACCTGAATCGCTGCCTATTACTCCTACCTTTTGTCACACCAGCCCGTTTGGTGAAATCAAAGGCAAAGAGGCCTATCTGGCGCTGGTTAACGCCAACCGGGATAAATTTTTAGGCCAGCAGTTTGAACTGCACGATGAAATTTACACCCCCACCCACTCTTGCGTGCGCTACACCGCCACCCAACAGGATTTTTCGCTGGCGGTCAGCGAATGGTATTACCCAAAAAATGGGCTTATTGATGCAGTGATAGCCTATTACCACATTGGCGAAATACGGGCCGAACGCAGCCTGACCGCTCCTTCAGCATAGAACTTTTCACAATCGCCCAGGATTGGCTATGCTAAAAATATCCTGTCCGGCAGCGCTGCCTGCCGGATCCACCGACTGCTATGATGGCGCAATAACCTGCTATGCTGACTCTTCTTGCCAGTGACATTTTTGGCTGTACCCCGGCGCTACAGCGGCTGGCCTCGCGCCTGGCTGGGCCAGTTAAGATTATCGACCCGTACCAGGGTGAATTTATGCGCTTTCGCAATGAAGCCCAGGCCTACACTACCTTTTGCGATCGCGGCGGGCTGGCCCGCTATTCCCAGCAATTATGCATGGATGTCCAGGCGCTCAGCGAACCCATATTTTTAATCGGCTTTAGTGTCGGTGCAGCGGCCATCTGGAGGGCATCTTACCATGGTTCACTGGCCCGGGTGCGGGCGGCGGTGGGGTTTTACGGCTCGCAAATACGCCACTACACCACCATCACGCCAGCCTTTCCGATGACCCTGATTTTTCCCGAGCACGAAGAAGCCTTTCCGGTCAGCGCCCTGCTATCCACCTTGCAAGCCACCCCCAATGTGCGGTTACTGCAAACCACCATGCAGCATGGGTTTATGAACATTCACTCGGATAACTTTAATCCTCACGGGTATGAACAGTATCTTTGTGCACTGGCCCGCCAGACCCTGTATCTGGCCAACAGCACTCAGGCGAATACCCAGCGGGAGTTTTTTGTCGGCTAATCGGCAGGGGGAGCGATCAATGTGTGCAACCCAGCGTAAACCACCGGTCCAGCTAGACCAGGCACCCGCACCCAAGCATTATCAGGGCGAGGCGGCCAGCCGCGCGCTGCAGGTGTGCCAGCGCCGCTTGAGCCATTTACACCAGGCCTGTTTTCTACAAGCCCGCCGGGTACTGATTGTATTGGAAGGCTGGGATGCCGCTGGCAAAGGCGGCACTATCCGGCGCCTGACCTCCATGCTCGACCCACGGGGAGTGCGGGTGCACAGTTACGGCCCGCCTACCGCCACTGAGCAGGGTCGGCATTATTTGTACCGATTCTGGCGCAATTTACCCCCACCTGGTTGCTGGGCGGTATTCGATCGCTCCTATTATGGCCGGGTGCTGGTAGAGCGGGTGAGCAGCCTTGCCAACGAGCATGCCTGGCAGCGCGCCTATCATGAAATTCAGCATACCGAGCGCATGTGGGTCGACGACGGCCTCATTCTGATCAAACTGTTTTTGCATATCAGTGCCGATGAACAAGCTGCGCGATTTGCCGCCCGACTGGCCGACCCGCACAAGCGCTGGAAACTGACCGAAGCAGATTTTTACCACCGTCGTCAGCGCGCCGACTATCAGCTGGCCATCGATGATATGTTTAGCCGCACCGATACCCCGGTCTGCCCCTGGCACATTGTGGCGTGTGACCATAAACCCAGCGCCCGGATCGCCGCGCTCACCTATCTGGCAGACCAGCTGGCGACCTATATCGACCCTACCCCGCCGCCGATGGATCCCAAGGTATTAGCGCTGGCGCGGGCCGATCTGAAAGACAACCCTAAACCCTGATCGTCAGTCCGCCTTCCGCGGCAGCTCAGGTGGTCAAAAGTTATACTGGCGTCTGCCCGTCAGATCCTCTATCTTAGTAAATCTGTTTAGCAGCAATTTTGTTACTTACTGAAGAATAAAGGAATTTATCTATGTCAGAGGTACCCTCGCCATCGTCACAGCAACCGTCCGGCCTGGCGCTCAGCCCGCAGCAGGAAGCAGCCAAAACCCACGCCATGGTGGCATATGTATTAATGCTTCTGGGCTTATTTACAGGAATTTTTTGGATTGCCGGCGCTATCTGGGCCATGGTCAAAAAAAGTGATGCCGCCGGAACCGGCTTTGAAGATCATTATGCCAATATCATCAAAGTCTTTTGGGTGGGCCTGGCACTCACTCTGCTCAGTATCCTGCTGGCGGTGATTTTAATCGGTTACCTGATGCTTATCGCTGTGGCTATCTGGTCAGTTTACCGTATTGTCAAAGGCCTGGCCCGACTGACGTCAAACCGCACCTATTACTCATATTCAACGGGTCATTAGGCTAAATTATATAGAAGGCAAAATTATGCAAAAAGTATCCGGCATTGGCGGTTTTTTCTTTCGCGCCAAAAACACCAAATCGCTGGCAAAATGGTACGAACAACATCTGGGGATCAACCTGGTGCCAGACAGTTATGAAGCGCCGGTCTGGCAGCAGAATGCTGGCCCGACAGTTTTTGCGCCGTTTAAACAAGATTCAGAGTATTTTGGTGACCACGATAAAGTGTGGATGCTGAATTTTCGGGTCGATGATTTAGATGCCATGATCGCACAACTGCAAGAGCAGGGTATAAAGGTGACCGTAGATCCCGAACAGTATCCCAATGGCCGCTTTGCCCGGCTCAACGATCCGGAAGGTAACCCCATTGAACTGTGGGAGCCTAAAGACTAGCCAGATGGCAACCACCATTAATGGAGTAACTTGATGCACCACCCGCTCGCCTGCCGCTGCCAGGCTGTCCAGGGCCATATCAGTGGCAGCGGCACGGCCAGTCGCGTGTTGTGTTATTGCAAAGACTGCCAGGCCTTTGCCCGCTTTCTCAATGCTGGGGAAACTGTGTTGGATGCCCAGGGCGGTACCCGGATTGTGCAGGTGGCGTCCAGCCGGGTCACCATCAGCCAGGGCCATGAGCACATTGCACTGATGCGCTTGAGCGAGCGTGGGCTTTTTCGCTGGTATACCCGCTGCTGCCAGACCCCCATTGGCAATACCCTCCCCACCCAGGCACTGGCATTTGTCGGGCTGATAGATGCATTTATGGATAAATCCCGCCTCGCGGAGGATTTTCCACAGCGTCTGGCGGTAGTACACACAGAGTCAGCGCTGGGCTCGCCGAAGCCCCACAGCCATGGCTTACTGAGCACCATGTGGCGGTTCGCCAAAATGGTGGTGCCGGCACGACTGACCGGTACTCACACCCATTCGCCCTTTTTTGATAAACAGGGTAAACCGGTGGCCAGCCCGCAAATATTAACCAAAGCACAGCGTAAGGCGTTGAAATACCCTGCACAAAACGCCGGCTAGCTGATTGATCCACAGGTTCAAGCTGTGCCACACTTACGCCCATTACCAATCCGGGCTGCTGTTTGGCGGTGGCTCTGCTGCACACTGAACCAACATGACACGACGCCCTCTTTCTTGTTTTTTGATTGTACGTAACGAAGCTGACCGTATCGAAGCCTGCCTGGAAGGGCTGGCCGGCTGGGTCGATCAGCTGGTGATCCTGGACTCGGGCAGTACCGATGGTACCGCCGAATTGTGTCGCCGCTTCACCGATGAAGTGTATGTGACAGACTGGCCAGGCTATGGCCCACAGCGCAACCGGGCATTAAAAAAATGCCGGCATGAGTGGGTGTTAAATCTGGATGCCGATGAAAATATCACTCAGGCGCTTAAAGATGAGATTGATGCTGTGCTGAGCGAGCCCGAGCTGGATTGCAATATCATCCGCCTGCCCTGGCAAACCTTTTTGTTTGGCAAACCGCTCAACCATGGCCGTTATTCGACCCCGCAAGGCAAATTGTTTTTAAACCGCGACGGTGCGCAGTTTAAAAACTCGCAGGTGCACGAAGTGTTGCAAATTGCCAATCCCAAGGTCCGCACTCTCAGCCAGCCCTTACAGCATTTTAGCTGGCGTACCTACCAGCATTTGCAGGAAAAGCATTTAAAATATGCCTGCATTCTGGCGGCGGAAAAATACGCCCGTGGTAAACGCAGCTCGCTGGCGTATGCCTGCCTGCGCTTTGGCACTGACTTTTTACAGCAGTATCTGTTGCGCGGCGGCTTTTTGGACGGCCGCCAGGGGTTTTTTATGGCTGTGGTGCTAGGCCAATATGCCTTTCACAAATACGCCGCCTTGCACGCGCTTAGTCTGCAGGGCGTGCCGACCGGTCAAGAGTCTTCCAAGTCATGAGCACGCCGGTCAGTGTTTTTTTAGTCACCTGCAACGAGGCAGACCATCTGCCTGATGTGCTGGCGTCGGTGCAGCAGTTCGATGAAATCATTGTGGTGGATTCCGGCTCCACCGATGACACAGTGGCCATTGCCAAGCGTCATGGCGCCCGGGTGATTCATCAACCCTGGCTCGGCTTTGCCCGGCAAAAAGCGTTTGCCATGGAGCAGTGCTCCAATGAGTGGTGCTTTAACTTAGATGGCGATGAAATAGTGCCAGCAGCGGTGGCTAGAGCCATTCAGACAGCGGTGGATGATGGCCAGGCGGCTGGCTTGCGGGTGTATTTTGACGATCTGTTTATGGGGGGGAGGATGCACCCGGCCTCACACAAACGCTCGATTGTGCGAGTATTCAAAAAAAGTCTGACCCGCTATCCCACCGACCGCCTGGTGCATGAAAATGTTACAGTGGACGGCCCGGTGCAAAAGATCCCCGGCTGCATTGTGCATCATGGCTATGATGATCTGGCCACCTACATGCAAAAACAAAATAGCTATTCGTCGCTGGGCGCCCAACAAAAATTTGACCAGGGTAAACGCGCCTCGCTGGTTAAGCTGTACACAGTGTTCCCGCTGATGTGGTTTAAAGAATATGTGTTGCGCAAGCGCTTTTTATCCGGCCATCGCGGCCTGGTACAAGCCACGGTTGATGCCATGTATGCATTTTTAAAAACTGCCAAGCTGTACGAGCTGCACCGCCGCCGGTCAAAATAATCGCACGGTAAAAACTTGGTCTAAAGTACAGTATCCGGCGCCAGGTCAACAGGTTACTGTATCAGTGTCTTAAGGGTAGCAGTGGCTAGAGTCGAGGCCAACAGTGTGCATATGCCGCCCTGCGCCAGGGAGCAGAGCATGACACAGACTACCTTTTTCACCCAATCTACCCAGCTGTGCGGGACCCTGCAGCGACAGCGTCCGTATCTGGTGGCCCTGCTCACCGTGGGGCTATTGTGTTGCGGGCTGGCTAGCCCCTGGTGCGCTGCGCTGCTGTTAGTGGGTTTTGCCTACGGCCTGGTCAGCCGGCAGATGGCCGGCCCCGGTCCCGAAAGCCGTCAGAACAGTCCCTGGAATCATCTGGCGATGAGCAAAGGCAGGCTACGCGTTAGTCAGGTCGATATCCCTATTCCTGCCATCCAGCAAGTGGTGATGTGTCGTGACGCAGGAGTGTTAATGGTGCACCATACCGCCCATGGCATCACCGCCTTACCTTGCTTACGCTTTGACCCGGTGTATGCGCCAGCTGTAGAAGCGTTTTTCAGCCTGCGCCTGGCTGATATCCCGTTTACCTGCCAGCCCACTGCGGCTAGTGCCGAACCTGCCGCCCAGCTGTGCCAGGTGGCCGCCTGATCGCGCTAATTTTTTAGCCACGCTGCGCGCCTTTTATCGCTATTAGACCAAAGCGGTATATTCAGGTCGCCACATCTTGTATATAATTTGTTAACGCGCATTATGAGAATGTGCTGGCGCACTTGTGGTAATACAAAGGCGCAGGGTTTTCTTCACGATGAAGAGGACAAGCCTATGTCTGTCTATTTAAGTATCAGTTGTAGTGTTTTTTGCCTGTACATTCTGATTAACCTGTGGGCGATGCGCTCGACCCGCCTGAACCAGCCGGCTTACGTGTTAACCGACCTGGATCGGTTTGTGGGTGTGCGGCACAACAGTTTATCCCGGCTGTCGTCCGGGTTTGCCACCCTGGTGCCCAAACAGCATATTTGTCGCATTCAGGTATCCACCGAATGTCTGACTTTGTTTACCGAAGCCAATGACAGTGTGGAAATTTGGCTAACCCGGCGTTATCTATCCTCCAACGCCAGTTACGCCCAGGCGCTGTTTCCTCAAGCCGAGTTTATCGGCGATGTACTGGTAGACGCTTAGCCTCCGAAATCGGTCATTTTCACATTCTGGCTACAGTTACGTAACCGCACCATCATAACTTGTAAAGTTAACCTACCGGTGCGGTGGATTGCACCATTTTGAACATCGCCGGGCAGGCTCACATACCCTGGCCAGTCACGTATAATTGCCGCCGATTTGCTCAACTTCGGTATCTAGTCATATGCAGAAAACACATCATGGTTTTGTTGAAGACCTTTTTGCGCTTGTCTGCGCAGGACTATTTGTGGCCTTTGGCGTGCACCTGTTTCAGGCCCAGGACCTGATGGTTGGCGGCGCAGCCGGGCTGGCGTTGTTAGGCACGCATGTGTTTGACCTGGAATTCGGGCAGTTGTTTTTTATCATCAACCTGCCGTTTTACGCGCTGGCCTGGACGCAAATTGGTAAGCGCTTCACCATCAACACCTTTATTTCGGTGACCACGGTGTCGGTGTTATCCGACCTGGTGCCCCGCTATGTGGATATCTCCCAGGTCAATCCGTTATTTGCCGCAGTATTTGGCGGCATGCTGATTGGTGTGGGCATGCTTATCATGTTTCGGCATACCTCCAGCCTTGGCGGAGTGGGCATTCTGGCGTTTTTTCTTCAGGCCAAATACAACCTCAAAGCCGGAACCTTTCAGCTGAGCGTAGACACCACTATCCTGCTGGCAGCCTTGCTGTTTATCGACTGGCATCTGGTGGTGATTTCAGTGCTGGCGGCGGTGTGCCTGAATATGGTGTTATCGTTAAATCATCGCCCCGACCGCTACGGGCCTAAAGCGCCGGCGGAATCGGTCTCGATGCCAGATAATGCGCAGCCGCAAAATTAAGCGGCTATATTCATCAATACAAAAAGCTGCCTGCGGGCAGTTTTTTTATGCGCAAAAATGAAAAACCCGGCCGAAGCCGGGAAGGAATATGAGGATGATTGGGGGCTGATATTCGAAACAGGAAACTGTCTTGCAGATGCAACACTGTGAAAACCACAGAATGAACGGTTATCCTTGATGACTTTTAGCATCCTTACCAAAGCCAGCGTGCCCGAGGCACCACAATCATCTTTACTATACCCAAGGACAGGCTGAAGCGCCCTTATCCTTTTGGCTAATTTTCAGTCGGTTAGCTTTAAACGGTGAATTTACCGATCCGGTGCGCTACAGCGCGTTATCCAGCACCATCATGCCGATAAAGCCGCCCAATAAGGTAAAGGTAGCCAGGTTTTGATTGCCGTTGTTATGCGTTTCGGGAATGATTTCATCACTGATGATAAACAGCATGGCGCCGGCAGCAAATGCCAGTGCCCAGGGCATAATCACCGCTGCGCTGGATACCGCCACGGCGCCTAATAAGCCGCCCACTGGCTCCACCAGCCCTGACGCGATCCCTACCCCGGCCGAGCGACCGGCAGAATAGCCGACCGACATCAGGGCCACCGCCACCGCCAGGCCTTCGGGAATATTTTGCAGACCGATACCAATAGCCAGGGTCACGCCATTTTTTACTTCGCCGCCGGCAAAGCCCACGCCTACCGCCAGTCCTTCAGGAAAATTATGCAAGGTAATGGCGGTGACAAACAGCCAGATACGGCCCAGCTTGTAAGTATCGCCGCCTTCACGGCCGGATAAAAAATGCTCGTGGGGCACATACTGGTGAATGGCAAATAAGATAGCCGCGCCTAAAAAGGTCCCGCCGGCTACCGCCAGCGCACCGCCCAGTGAAGATTGATAATCATTGGCCGCATGTTCCAGAGCAGGCAGCAACAGCGAAAAAAAGGTGGCGGCTAACATAATGCCGGCGGCCAGGCTTAATAAGCCATCTTCCATCTGCCGGGATAAACGGCGAATGGCAAACACGCCCAATGAGCCCACCGCCGTGCCCAGGCTGGCACACAGGCTGGCGATAAAGCCCATCGAGATAATGTCACTTGGTTGCATAACAGCCCAATATCAAACAAATAGATACCGGCCAGCGTGCCAGCCGGATTACCGGTAGCGTACAACCCGAGGTACCCGCGGCGAAACCCGGGTCATTAATTCATAAGAAATGGTCTGGGCATGGCCGGCCACTTCATCAATGGGCAGTTGCTCCCCCCACAACTCCACGCTATCGCCGATGGCCACCTGCGGCACATCAGTTACATCCACCGTGAGCATGTCCATCGACACCCGCCCGGCCAGCGGTGCGCGCTGACCACGGATAACTACCGGGGTGCCATTGCCGCAATGGCGCGGGTAGCCATCTGCATAGCCTATCCCCACGGTAGCAATTAACGAGGGGCGCTGCGCCTGCCAGGCCTGGCCATAGCCCACCGCGCCGCCCACTGGCACCTGACGCAGTCCAATGACAGCGGCTCGTAAGGTCATGGCCGGTTGCAATTCAATGGTGTGTGCCTGTTGCAGCGGGTTGCTGCCGAACATGCCCAGCCCCACCCGGTTCCAGCGCCCATGGGTTTGCGGCCAGCCTAAAGCCGCCGGTGAATTGGCCACGCTGACCGGCAAGCCAGTGCTATCCACCAGCGCAGCGAAGCGGCTTAATTGCTCACTCGTCATGGCATGGCTGGGGTCATCGGCGCATGCCATGTGAGTAACCAGCACACAATCCTGACCAAACAGATCCTGATTGTCTGCCCACACCTGCCGGGCAGCATCCGGGCTAAAGCCCAATCGATGCATACCGGTATCCACTTTAAGCCACAAGGTTGGCGGTGTAGCGGCACATTGCCGGCGCACCCACGCCAGCTGACTGGCATCGTGGAGCACTAAAATCAGGTGTTGCTGACGCGCCAGCAGGCATTCATGTTCCTGATGTGGACCTTCCAGCACCACAATGGGCTCGGTGACGCCGGCTTCGCGCAATTTGACCGCTTCTTCGGTAATGGCCACCGCAAACGCCGGTGCCCGGCCGCGCAGAATGCGCGCCACATTCACCGCGCCATGGCCATAGGCATCGGCTTTAACCACCGCCATGGTCTGGCTGTGCGGCGCCAGTTGCTGCAACTGGGTAAAATTATGAAGTATGGCGTCAGCGTGAATGATTGCCTGTGTTTGTCTGCTCACCGTAACCTGCATCTGGCTCATTGATGGCGCTCATAGTAGCATGATTCGACGGTTCAGGGAGGCCCTGGCTGCCGGCAATCCGCGCCCCTCTTGCAACCCGAGCGCGGGCAGCGGATACTGCCGCTACCTGATTACCCACAACCCGATGAGCCTTGCTTATGCCCACCACTTCTTCCGACCTGCTTAGCCAGCTCGACACCATTATTTCAGAAGGACGCAACCCGGATACCCTGCATATCGATGAGGGTTCGGCGTTGGATATTGTCACCTTGCTTAACGCCGAGGATCACAAAGTGGCGCCGGCCATTGCCGCCATTCTGCCGCAGGTAGCAGCCGCGGTGGATGTGATTGTGGCGCGGTTAGAACGCGGCGGCCGGCTGATTTATACCGGCGCCGGTACCAGCGGCCGGTTAGGGATCTTAGATGCTGCTGAATGCCGGCCCACCTTTTCGGTGCCCGATGGGCTGGTGGTGGGCCTGATTGCCGGTGGCCGCACTGCCATTGAACATGCGGTGGAAGGCGCCGAAGATAATGAACAGCAAGGCGCAGCAGATCTTGATGCCATTGCGCTGCAGCCGGACGATGTGGTGGTGGGCCTGACTGCCAGCGGCCGCACTCCTTATGTGTGCGGTGCGCTTAGCCACGCTCGCCAGCACGGTGCGGCTACTATCGCCATTGCCTGCACGCCCGACTCGCCAGTGTTCACCGACGCGCAGCTGGCGCTGTGCCCGGTGGTGGGCCCTGAAGCCTTGACCGGGTCCACCCGCTTAAAAGCCGGTACCGCGCAAAAACTGCTATTAAATATGCTGTCCACCGCTACCATGATCCGTTTGGGCAAAACCTATCAAAATCTGATGGTGGATGTGCAGGCCAGCAATCAAAAACTAAAAGCCCGGGCGCTGCGTATTGTGATGCAGGCCACCGGCTGTGGCCGCGAACAGGCTGAGCAGGCTTTGCACGCAGCCGGTCAGCAAACTAAGGCGGCCATCTTGATGCTGCTGACCCACAGCAGCGCCGAGGAGGCCCAGGCTATTTTAGACGCCAGCGCCGGCCGGTTAAGCCCGGCACTGGCCCGCCATCAACCGGAGTGATCTATGCGACCTCAGCGTTTTTCTTTGTGCGGATTTTTGATGCTGCTATTGGTGGGCATCACCGCCAGCCTGCCTTCCCCAGCCGGCGCAGTGACCGTGGGTGCCGAGCAACCAGAGCAATACCTGCCACTACTTCAAAATAAACGGGTGGCGCTGGTGGTCAATCACACCTCCCGGGTGGGTGAGCAACATCTGGTGGACTTTTTACTGGCCGAAGAAATCAATGTGATCAAGGTGATGGCGCCGGAACACGGTTTTCGTGGCAAACTGGGAGCCGGCCAGGCGGTGATAGATAATATCGATACCCAGACCGGTTTGCCGGTGGTGTCACTGTACGGCCCGCATAAAAAACCGTCGGCGGATATGCTCAGCGATGTAGATACTATCGTGTTTGATATCCAGGATGTGGGCGCCCGCTTTTATACCTATATCAGTACCCTGCATTATGTGCTTGAAGCTGCCGCCGAACGGGACACGGCGGTGGTGGTACTGGATCGGCCCAACCCGAATGGGGCCTATGTAGCCGGGCCGGTGCGCCAGCCAGGTTTTGAATCGTTTGTGGGGGTGGATCCCATTCCCTTGTTGCACGGTATGACGGTGGCCGAGCTGGCTTTGATGATGCGCGGAGAAGGCTGGATCAACGCCGCCGATGAGCTGGATCTGACAACCATCACCATGCCCGGGTACACCCGCACCCAGCCGTATGCGCTGCCTATCGACCCCAGCCCCAATTTACCCAACGCCACCGCGGTGCGCTTGTACCCGTCTTTGTGCCTGTTTGAAGCCACCACCGTCAGTGTCGGACGTGGTACGCCCTACCCGTTTCAACTACTGGGCCATCCTGAGATCCGACTGGGGGATTTAACCCTTACCCCGGCCCCCACCGAGGGTGCGCCAGATCCCAAACTGGCCGGTCAGGAGCTGATGGCGCTGGATTTACGCAACAGTGCTATCCAAGGGTTCGACTTGCGACCGCTCTACCAGGTATATGCCCAGTTTGCCGCCAATGATACCGCGCTAATCACTCGGCCGGACTTTTTTGACAAGCTGGCCGGAACCGATGCTATTCGCAAAGCCCTGCAAAATGGCACTGATTTGGCCACCCTGAAAGCCAGCTGGCAACCCGGCTTAGCCGCGTTTAAACAGCAGCGCCGGCCGTATCTGTTGTACCCGGACACCGAATAAAAACGGTTGCCTGCGCAGCAAAAGTTTCTTTAAATGGTCACATCATAACAGTCGGGATGTTAAGTACGTGGCACCAACCTATTCTGTCGGGGAGCACTGGGCAGCCTTTAGTGAGCAGCTCACCGCCATACTGCGCCATGAGCAGATCGTCGATGATTTGCCCCGCCGGCTGGCCTACAGCACCGATGCCAGCTTTTATCATCTGACCCCACGCCGGGTGCTGGTACTCGATTCCCTTTCCCAGGTCTGCCAGGTATTGCAGCTGGCCTGCCGCTTTTTGGTGCCGGTCACTTTTCGTGCTGCCGGCACCAGCTTGTCCGGCCAGGCGGTCAGCGATTCGGTGCTGATTTTATTGTCTCATCACTGGCGAAAAGCCACCGTGCTGGACAACGGCCAGCGTATTGCTATGCAGCCAGGGCTGATTGGTGCGCAGGCCAACCGTTTGCTGGCCCCGTATCAGCGCAAAATTGGCCCGGATCCGGCGTCTATCAATACCTGCAAAATCGGTGGGATCGTGGCCAATAATGCCTCGGGCATGTGCTGTGGGGTGCGCCACAACAGCTATCATACGCTGGCGGCCATGCAGTTTGTGCTGGCCGACGGCACCCTGGTGGATACCCGCCAGCCCGCCTCGGTAGCCAATTTTTATGCCCAACACCGGGATTTAATACGTAATCTGCAAAAATTACGCGATTCTGTGCGGGCTGATGCTGCACTGTGCGCGCATATCCGTCATCAGTTCCGGCTTAAAAATACCATGGGCTATGGTCTGCAGGCGCTGCTGGATTTTGATGAGCCGGTAGACATTATCAGTCATCTGCTGGTGGGCTCAGAAGGAACCTTAGGCTTTATCGGCGAAGTGGTGCTTAACACGGTGCCGGTGCCCGCCCATCGCGCCACCGGGCTGTTTTTGTTTGATAGTGCTGATGCCGCCTGTGCTGTGCTCGATACGCTGGCCAGCCAGGGTGCTCAGGCCATTGAACTGATGGACAGCCGGGCCTTGCGCGCGGTGCAACCGCTGCTGCATGATTACACGCAGCAGCCTATCACCGATACGGCGGTGGCCTTGCTGGTGGAAATCAGCGCCGAGGGTGGCCGGCAGCTGTCTAGCCAGTCACAGCAGCTTACCGATTTGTTAACCGACTCCCCCACCTGCCAGGCGCTGCAGCCTTTTAGCCACGATGCTGACGTGGTTGAACATCTGTGGGCTATTCGCAAGGGGCTGTTTCCGGCAGTGGGCGCAGTACGCGAAGCCGGCACAACCGTGATCATCGAAGATGTGGCCTTTGACCGGCCCGATCTGGCCAGCGGCATCGCTGCGCTCACCCGCTTACTGCAAACCCATGGCTATCACGAAGCGATCATTTTTGGCCATGCACTGGACGGCAATCTACATTTTGTGTTTACCCAGGCGTTTACCCAGCCAGCCGATATTCAGCGCTACGCACAGTTTATGCAGGCGGTCAGCACGCTGGTCAGCGATGAGCTCAACGGCACCTTAAAAGCCGAACACGGAACCGGCCGCAACATGGCGCCCTTTTTAGAGCAACAATGGGGCAAACCGGCGGTAGCCATCATGAAACGGCTTAAACAAATGCTCGACCCGGCCGACATTCTTAATCCCGGCGTGATCCTTAACGCCGATCCGCAGACACATCTGTCCCATCTTAAGCATCTGCCGGCGGTGGACCCCATGGTGGATGCCTGCATCGAATGCGGCTTTTGTGAACCGGCCTGCCCGTCACGGGATTTGACCCTGACCCCGCGCCAGCGCATTGCTTTGCAGCGGCGTGCGGTGAGCCTGACCGCGCCGCAGCGGGCGCGTATCGAGGATGATTTTGCCTATCTGGGTGACGAGTCCTGCGCGGCCACCGGCATGTGCGCCAGCCGCTGCCCGGTAAATATCGACACCGGGGCGTGGATCAAAGCCCGCCGGGCGCGCCGTCAGCCTCAGGCGCGGCAGTGGGCCAGCCAGCATATTGCCGGCAGTCTGGCCATCGGCCGCTGGGCGGTACGCGCCGGCCATACGGTGAAGCAACTTACCCCCAGCCGCTGGCAGCCACAGCTTCCAGCGCCTCTGGCTGTGCTGCCGCCACCAGCCCCAGCACGGCCGGCACCCAGCCAGCTTTTTACCGACAAAGTGGTGTATCTAGTGGGCTGCCCCAATCGCATGCTGGGCAATAACGCCTTACCGCCGCTAACCCAGGCGGTGGTGTCGGTGTGTAATAAGGCCGGTATCGAAGTGGTGTATCCGGATAATCAATCGGCGCTGTGCTGCGGCCAGCCATTTGCCAGCCAGGGCAACCTGGCGGCGCATCAGCGATGTCAGCAGGATGTGCGTGCTGCACTGACCGCGGCCAGTGAGCAGGGGCGCTGGCCAGTGGTGGCCGATACCAGTGCCTGCGCCCTGGCACTGCAGGGCAGCAGTTCGCCGGCGGTGCAGGAGCTAAGCAGCTTTTTATTGCACACTGTTTTGCCGCGGCTGGCCATCACCCCGGCCAGGGAACCGGTGGCATTACATATCACCTGTGCCAGCCAGCGTAGCGGCCAGGCGCCAGCGCTGCTGCAACTGGCCCGGCAGCTGGCTAAGCAAGTGGTGGTGCCGGACGATATTGCCTGTTGCGGCTTTGCCGGAGATAAAGGCTTTACTCTGCCTGAGCTGAATCAAGCGGCGCTACATGGTCTGGCAGAACAGCTGCCGGCCGAGTGTCGCCGCGGGTTTAGTACCAGCCGCACCTGCGAACTGGGCCTATCCCGCGCTGCCGGCATTCCTTACAACCATATTGTTTACCTGATGAATGAGGTAAGTAAGCCTTTACCCACAAAGCAAGCACATGACTGATTATCTAACCGCGCTGCAGCACCATTATGCACACTATCGCTGGCCGGAACTGGATAAGCCGACGCTCCAGTATGCTGATATTGAGCCGGTGCTGGCCCGGCTGAGTCAGTGTGATGCGATGCAGATGACGCTGGTGGGCCACTCGCATCAGGGCCGGCCTATTCATTGTTTAAGTATCGGCCACGGCCCGCGTTGCCTGTTTGGCTGGACCCAAATGCACGGTGATGAGCCCACCACCACCGCGGCGGTGCTGGACTGGCTGCATCTGCTGGCCAGCCAGCCTGGTGAAGTGGCCCCGGCCGGCTGGCAAACCCAGTGCAAAATCGTGATGCTGGTAATGCTCAACCCCGACGGCGCGGCTGCGCACACCCGCGAAAATGCCCAGGGCATTGATATCAACCGCGATGCCCGCGCGGTACAAAGCCCCGAAGCGGCCATCTTATGGCAACAATTCAAGCGTCATCGCCCCCAGCTGGCGTTTAACCTGCATGACCAGAGCCGCTATTACCGGGCCGGCGCGTACAGCAAAGCGCCCTCGACCCTGGCGTTTTATGCGCCACCAGCAAATGACGCCCACACAGCCACCGCCCATGAACACCATGCCCAGCAGCTCATTGCAGCACTGGCTGAAACACTGCGTAACCATTTTGATGCGGCGCTGGCCCGCTATGTGGATAGCTATTCAGCGCGCTGTTTTGGTGACCAGTGTGCCGCTCTGTGCCCCACCATTTTAATAGAATGTGGCGCTGCCTATAATGATCCGGCCCGATGCACCGCCCGTCAGATGGCTGTCACTGCTTTACACCGCGCCTTACTGGCATTGCTACCGGGTGCTGCCGCGCTGCCCCCGGTCAGCGGGTATACCGCGCTGCCGCCCAATATCGAAAATGGTCTTTACGATGTATTGCTGCGCCATGTGGCAGTAGAGGATGACGGCGCACGCTGGTTTGCCGATATTGGCATCAACACCCAGGCCGACTGGCCGCAGATTATGGCGCTGGGAGATTTACAGGAGCAAGGCGGCTTTATCGATCTGGATGGCCAGGGCGAGCAGTTGTTGGTGCGACGCGGGCATCAGGTGCAACAGCCTGAAACCCTGACCACCGCCAGCTATCTGGCCTATCTGCGCCAGGGGATCAGTTATTTTATAGATAGTGAGAACTTACTTACCATCGAGACTGACTGGCCGGTGCTGCAACTCAGTACGCCGCTGGCAAATACGCTTCTGCCCGCCACCCCCGCAGTTTTTGTGATGGCCCGCGCTCAGCAACCAAGCCGGGCAGTATTGGGAACCACGGTGGTGGACCTTGTACAGGGGCAGCTTAGCGCGCCAGACTCACCGGTGCCGCGCCGGTAAGCGCCTGCCTGCCTAATAACGCATCGGCCAGCGCTTCGTACACCGCGCCACTGGCCTGGCCGCGTTCATTGACTGTCACATTATAGCCAAAGGTGGCCAGGCTAAGTGTACTCACGGGTGCAAAATCCGCTGCAGCATACGGTGCCCGCATTGCCACAAATACCCCGGTCGCGCCCTGTTGCCGGGCATGCCGCAGCAGGCGCCGGGCATAGGCCTGGCTCTCGCTGACCGACAGCCGCCCGGAAACTTCTTTGTTACTGTCCAACCCGCCCATTTCTGCCACACTGTGCTGCGGGCTGATATCGCCTATGATCACCACATCCTGTGCATCCAGCGCTGGCAGCGCGGTGGCCGGCAGGCTGGTTAGCGCATGACACTGTATTGGCAGCTTGGGCTGTCGCTGTAACACCGCCTGAACAAATGCGTCGCAGCGCGCTGTATCCGGCATCAGTACCTGCCAGCGCCCGGCGGTGTTAAGGGGTATGGTGTCTGGGGTAGTCTTGACTGCGGTTAGCGCAGCCCGGGCCAGGGCCTGCTCGATTTTGGCATCCGCCGGGCGGGGCAATACCGCGGCCTGGCTTAACCGGGTAGATAATGTTTCATTCACCCACTGGCCAATCTTAAACTGTGCCTTGGTGCGCGCGATGCGGGCCAGTGAGGCTTGAGTGGCTGCCGGGTCAAGTTCTCCACTGTCCAGTTTTGCCGCCAGCCGCTTTATTACCGCTGTCAGTGCCTCAATATCAGCCGGGGTGCGCACTGGCATCGGCATCAGCGCCAAATCCGCGCCGGCAGAAAACGTTTGGGTCAGGGCCTGCTCAGGGGTAAAAAACTGTGCAATCCCCGCCATGTCCATGGCATCGGTGACCACCAGGCCGGTATAGCCGAGCTGCTCACGCAGTACGCCGGTCAGAATCGGCTGTGACAGCGTCGCCGGTACAATGATTTGCTCACCATCGCGGCTGGTCAGGGTGCTGTCATCCAGCGCCGGATACTGAATATGCGCGGTCATTACCATCGCCGGCGGGGTCTCACTGGCCAGAATTTGTTTAAACGGCAACAACTCTACCTGCTCGATGCGTTCTTGCGCGTGGGTCACCACCGGTAAGCCGCTGTGGCTGTCCACATGGGTATCACCATGGCCGGGAAAATGTTTGATGGCGCTTAAAATGCCATGTTGCTGCATCTGTGCCACGGTCAGCTGGCCAAGTTCAGCTACCAGCGCCGGCGACTCGCCATAGCTGCGCACATTGATCACCGGGTTGGCCGGGTTGCTGTTGATATCCACTGAGGGGGCGAAATTGGTATTAAAGCCCAGCAGTTTCAGGGCACTGGCGGTGCGCCCGGCCACCTGGCGGGCAAAATAGGCCTGCCGGGCTGGTGCGCTGGCGCCAATGGCCATGTTGCCCACAAAACGGCTGGTAATGCTATCAGGCAGGCGTGCCACCCGGCCGCCTTCCTGGTCGATGGCGATAAACAGCGGCGGCCGGCCATTGCCTGCCATGGCTTGTTGCATCGCATAGTTTAAGCTCAGCACCTGTTCGCGAGATTCGATATTCTGGCCAAATAAAATGACCCCGCCAATCTGGTAGTCCTGTAACAGCGTTTTGAGCTGGTCGGGTAAGGTAGTGACCGGGGTGCGACAGGCGGCCGAAGAGGTGCCCTGGGCACAAAAATAACGAAAGTCCAGGATCAACTTCTGACCAATCTGCTGGGCGGGTGTGGGGCTTTGCGCCTGCGTCACACCGGTAATCAGCATCAATAAACAAAAAAACACAGTACGCACAATAGAGGCTCCGGCAACAGCATTGCGGCCAATCTTACGCAAGCCGCGCGTTAAAAGAAATACAGCCTGACCGGCAAACCGCCTACAGTCATCGCGAAATGGCACCGGCTCGGGTATCATACCGCCTTCGTTTTGGCGATGTGCCGCCCAGCCGGCCCGTGCATCGCTGCCATCCCAATATAAATGCAGGATCTCATTATGGACTGGCTGTCGGTAATCCCGCCTCTTGTGGCCATTGCTGTCGTGTTTTGGAAAAAAGAAGTGATCATGGCCTTGCTGCTGGCGGTATTATGCGCCGAAGCCTTGCTGCTGGTCCAACAAAGCGGTGCAGTGTGGCTGGCCCCCATCACCTCGATGGAGCGGGTGATTGAAGTGGCCGCCAGTCCTGGCAACACCCGTATTTTGTTGTTCTCGGTACTGGTGGGCGCGCTACTGGCCTATATCCGCGATTCTGGCGGGGTTTCGGCCATGGTTAACTGGCTGACCGGTAAAGGGGTGGCGCGCAGCCGTCGTCAGGTGGGTGGCCTGACCATGGCCACCGGGATAGCGGTGTTTATCGAGTCCAATTTAAGTGTGTTGACGTCGGGGATCTTCGCCCGTGGTCTGTTCGACAAATACAAGATGAGCCGGGCCCGGCTGGCTTACATCATCGACAGTACCAGTGCGCCGGTGTGTATCCTAATCCTGCTTAACGGCTGGGGTGCCTTTGTGCTGGGTATGCTGGAAACCTACGAGCTGGAGCAGTCAGCGGTCAGCGTGCTGTGGGGCACCGTACCGTTGAACTTTTATGCCCTGTTTACCCTGGCCATCGTGGTGTACACCATTGTGCGTGACAAGGTGCATGGCCCCATGGCGGTGGAAGAGCAGCGCCGTCAGCAGGAAGAAACCACGCTGGAAAGCCAGCCGGCTACCCTGGCGCGCTTTATGGTGGTGCCACTGTTGGTGATGGTGACCAGCATGGTGGGCTTTATGTTCTGGACCGGTGACGGCTCGCTGGCGCAAGGCAGTGGCAGTAAATCAGTGTTGTATGCCACCATGCTGGCCACCGCGGTGGCCTATCTGCTTTTGCTGGGGCATGGTCGTTTCAGTCATCAGGAAGCGGTGAAGGTCGGCTTTAAAGGCATGGGCGAACTGCTGCCGCTGGTCACTATCGTGCTGCTGTCGCTTACCTTAGGCTCCAGTTTGAAGGTGTTGGGCACCGGCGTATTTGTGTCTGGTGTAGTGGGTGAATATCTGCCCGTGGTGCTGATTGTGCCCATGTTGTTCCTGGCCGGGGCGGTCATGAGCTTTACCACCGGCACCTCTTGGGGCACCTTTGCCATCCTTATTCCCATCGGCGTGCCGCTGATCCAGGCACTGGGCCTGCCACCGTCGCTGGTGATTGCGGCGATTTTGGGCGGCGGGATCTTTGGTGATCACTGCTCGCCCATCTCAGATACCTCGGCGGTCTCATCCATTGCCGCTGGCTGCGACCTTTTGACCCATGTGCGCACGCAGTTACCCTATGCCCTGCTTGGCGGCGGGCTGACCCTGGTCGCCTATTTGGTGGCCAGCATGATTATGATTGGTTAGCTGGCAAATAGCTGATCCGGCTGGGCGAAGGCTTTAAATTCCAGCGCATTGCCGGCCGGGTCGCAAAAAAACATGGTGGCTTGTTCGCCGGGCTGGCCGGCAAAGCGAATGTAGGGCGCGATGATGAACTCGATGGCAGCCTGTTCTAAGCGGGTAGCCAGTGCCTGCCACTGTGCCATGTCCAGCACCACGCCAAAATGCGGCACTGGCACTGCATGGCTGTCGACCCCGTTCTGACCGGCCCAGTCTGGCATCTGCGCCACCTGATGGGTGACCAGTTGATGGCCGTAAAAATTCCAGTCAATCCACTGCTTATCACTGCGCCCTTGGGCACAGCCTAATGTGTCGCCGTAAAAAGCACGCGCAGCATCAAGATCATCCACCGGAATGGCTAAGTGAAACGGGGCAGGCATAAAAACTCCTTATAAAATTTTGCGCAGCAACGCCTGTTTCAGCTGACTGAACGGCGCGTAGCGTAATTTGATGTCCGGCCAGAAGCGGCGATGCATTACCGCTTTCAGATGGCTTAAGTTATCAAAGCCGGCCTGGCCATGATAGCGCCCCATGCCGCTGTTTCCTACGCCGCCAAATGGCAGGTCCGGGTTGGTCATAAACAGCATGGTGTCATTGACACAGACACTGCCGGCGCTGGTTTGGTTGAGCACTTGCTGCTGCACCTTGGAATCGGCGCAAAATAAATACAGGGCCAGCGGCTTTGGCCGGGCATTGATAAGAGCCAGGCTGTCGCTGATACGGCAAGTACCGATGATCGGTAAAATTGGGCCAAAGATTTCTTCCTGCATAAGGGGAGCATCTAAGGACGGATCCAGCACCACTGTGGGGGCCATGGCCGGGCGTGTTTCGTCCACCTCGCCACCCAGCCAGACATTCTGATCCGTAAGATAACCCTGCAATCGCGCCAGATGGCGGGCATTCACAATATTGCCGTAGTCTGCGCTGTGCAATGGCTGCTTGCCATACTGAGCACGGATCTCGGCTTTGATCGCCTTAAGCAGCGCGTCTTTGACACATTCTTCCACAATCACATAATCGGGGGCCACACAGGTCTGCCCGCAATTGAGCCACTTACCCCACACAATTCGCCGGGCAGTGATGGCAATATCGGCCGAACGGTCCACCAGACAGGGGCTTTTACCGCCAAGTTCCAGGGTCACCGGGGTCAGGTGTTGTGCGGCGGCGCGCATGACAATTTTGCCCACCGCTTCGCCGCCGGTATAAAAAATATGATCCCAGCGCTGCGCCAACAGATCGCTACTGATCGCCTTGCCACCTTCGATCACAGCGATCGCGCCATTGTCAAGATACCTGGGGATAAGTTTTTTCAGCGCGGCGGAAGTGGCCGGTGCCAGCTCCGACGGTTTCAACACCACGCAGTTACCGGCAGCCAACGCAGCAATGCATGGCGCCAGGGATAACTGCAACGGATAATTCCATGCACCGAGTACTAACACACAGCCCAGCGGCGCTGGCAGCACATAACTTTGGGCTGGCTGCGCAACTAACGGGGTCGCCACCTTACGCGGTTTTGCCCAGCGTTTGAGGTGTTTGACAGTATGTTTAATATCACCCAACAAAAAGCCAATTTCAGTGGCCCAGCTTTCTACTGCAGACTTGCCCAAGTCCTCTTGCAGAGCGGCCTGCAGAGTTTCCTCTTCTTGCTGCAACAGGGTTTTGAGCGCTTTTAACTGGCCTTTTCGCCATTCGATATCGCGGGTTTTACCACTGGCAAAACTGGTGGTTAGTGGCGTCAGCAACGCATCAAGTTCAGGGACGGGTAATGCCGGCTCGACAGCCGCGGGGGTAGGTACAGATTGCATCATGGTGGTTGAACAAAAACTAAACCGAAGTCATATCAAAGCGGGTTTGCGGGGGAAAAGCAAGCAAAATCCACCAGCTAAAAAAAACCACAGCCTACCGGGGGCAGGCTGTGGATAACTTTATGGATAAAGTGTGATCACGCGTCGTAGGGATGACGCAAAACGATCGTTTCGTTGCGATCCGGGCCGGTCGAAATGATATCTACCGGCACGCCGGTGATCTGTTCGATCCGGCTGATGTATTTTTTAGCCGCTTCTGGCAGACCGTCATAGTCCTGCACACCAAAGGTGTTTTCTGACCAGCCAGGCATGCTCTCATATACCGGGGTGACTGCGTCATAACCGTCGGCAGCCATCGGCGGTACATCTTTCACATTGCCGTCGGCATCTTTGTAGCCCACACAGATTTGCAGGGTATCCAGGCCATCCAGCACATCCAGTTTGGTCAGGCACAAGCCGGTGATCGAGTTGATCTGTACCGCACGTTTCATGGCGACCGCATCAAACCAGCCGGTACGGCGCTTACGTCCGGTAGTGGCACCAAATTCATGGCCTTTTTCGCCCAGATGCTGACCCACATCACAGGCCAGCTCAGTAGGAAACGGGCCAGAACCGACACGCGTGGTATAGGCTTTAACGATACCCAGCACATAGTCCAGGTTCAGCGGGCCAAAGCCGGCACCGGTAGCAACACCACCCACCGTGGTATTCGACGAGGTAACATACGGATAGGTGCCGTGATCGATATCCAGCAACGTGCCCTGCGCGCCTTCAAACATAATAGGCGTGCCGGCTTTATGGGCTTTATCCAGGGTATCGGTGACATCAACCACCATGGATTTTAGAATATCCGCCACGGCCATGGCTTCTTGGTAGGTCTTATCAAAATCGACCGGCTCTTCGTGGTAGTACTGGGTCAGAGTGAAATTGTGCACATCCAGCACTTCTTTGAGCTTGGTGGCAAAATCTTCAGCATTGAACAGATCGCCTACGCGCAGACCACGGCGCGACACCTTGTCTTCGTAAGCAGGTCCGATACCACGGCCGGTGGTGCCGATGGCTTTGGCGCCACGGGCTTTTTCACGCGCCACATCCAGCGCAATATGATAAGGCAGGATTAGCGGGCAGGCTTCGCTGATCTTCAAACGATCGCGTACCGGTACCCCACGCTCTTCCAGCATGGCGATTTCGGTCATCAAGGCTTCCGGGCTGAGTACCACGCCGTTGCCGATGATACAGGTCACATTATCGCGCAAGATACCCGATGGGATCAGGTGCAATACTGTTTTTTCACCGTTGATTACCAGAGTATGACCGGCGTTATGGCCACCTTGATAGCGCACCACATATTTTGCCCGGTCTGTGAGAAGATCTACAACCTTACCTTTACCCTCGTCACCCCATTGGGTGCCAAGTACCACTACGTTCTTTGCCATGAATCGAATGTGTAAAAAAATTAGGCGGGGATTCTACCAGAGATCGGTCGCAGGGATCATCTGTTTTGTGTGTATTTTATGCGCAATCACGCGCAGCCACTAGCTTGATAGGCAGCCAATATTAGCCGCTATAATTTGCTTCAAAAAAAGCGATAACCTTCAAGCGGTCAGTAAAAATACGCACAGTACGCCGACGGTGACCAGCACTGCGCCAGCCTGGCGCAACTCTTGGCTGGGCAACTCACTGATATGGCGTAACAATCGTTGCCAGCGGTTGGGAAATAACAGCGGCCCGATGCCTTCGATGACCAGCACCAGGGCCAGTGCGATCCAAAATGCGTCCATTGGCGTCCTTAGCAATGTCTGATGGGATCAAGATCCAGCTTATCAGGGCTATGATACAGCGCAAACCCAAAGCGCAGGCGTGCATCCCTGTAATCAGTCAGGATCCCGTGCTGGTGTAAGCGCCCGGCCAGGTCGGCACAAGTTTGCGTATCAGGTAGCGTGAAGGTTAAAAAGTGGCCGCGCTGCGCAGGCGCCTCGACTACCAGATTAGCACGCTGCAGGTGGCGATGATCGAGCGTCTCCAGCTGCGACAAAAAGGCTGCCTGCACCTGTTTGACGTGGGCATCGATGGCCGACACATCCAGCTGCAGGCTGTCGAGCCAGGCAAACACCGCACGCTGCCGGTACAAGGCGCAATAATCCATGGTGGCACCGGCAAAGCGCATACCGTTGTCAGCATAACTGACGGCCTGCCGGCGCGGCTGGTCCAGCGCGCCAAATTCAGCAAACCAGCCGGTATACACCGGCCGCGCACGGCAAGAAGGCGGTATATGAGCAAAGCACACACCCTCGCCGGCCTGCGCATATTTGTAGCCACCGGCCAAATAAAATACCCGGTCAGCGATAGGCGCCAAATCGGTAGGCAGCGCCATAAAACCATGGTAGCCGTCGATCACAATCAGAGTCTCAGGATCCTCCACCTGGCGCACCAGCTCAACCAAATCATGGCCGCCGAAGCCGGTATTAAAAAATACCTGACTGATAAAGATCATATCCCAGCGGCGCGAGCGGATTGCCTCGCCAAAGCGTTCGGCAAAACTGGCCAGCGGCAAGGTGGGGATCTGGGTCAGCGCGATAGCATCGTCTTCGACCAGCCGCTGCGCCTGGCGGGTAAAGCTGTGAAATTCACTGTCGGTGGATAACACCGCCGGCGTACTCTTGGTATCTAAGCAACTGAACAGTCGCATCACTAGTTCATGGGTGTTGGGGGCAAACACAATTTGCTCAGGCTGGCCGGTGTTTAGGTGACTACTGATGGCCTGTTGTACCGCCGGTACCGCATGGCTAAAAAAGTGGCTCCACTTGTCATCCGCGTAACGGGCGCTGTCGTCCCAGTAATCCAGCATGGCCTGGCGGGTAACATCTGGCCAATAATAATGACTGTGGCAGGCAAAATGCTGCTGACCGGGGTGGGCGTCGAGAAAATGCTGATAATACTGCTGGTACATAAGGGCGCTCTGTAAACATTTTTTTAACCTTAGCAAAAAATGGTTTAACAAAGTAGCCTAAGGAACAATGGTAGCCCGGCAAAAAAAGCATACACTGTAATCAGTAGCAAGTGAGTTGGGTTGGCTAAAATTAGCGAGGCAGGATGCGATTTCCAAGTTATGGTCAGTACACACTGGATAAGTCAGGCAATATGCTGGAAGTGTATGCCACCGGGGCGTGGAATTTGGCCACCACCGAGGCATTGGTAGAGGAGCTGACAGTGGTTATCCGCAGTTTTGATAATGCGCCCTGGGCGGCGTTACTGGACGGGCGCCGCTGGGTATTAACCACCCCGGAATGTCAAAAGCTGCTGGCCAGCGCAATCAACCGCTGCATTGAGCGCGGGCTGCAGCGTTCAGCCTATGTGCTGGACATGGGCATGGTCAAGCGTGCGCAAATCGAGCGTACTCATCCTGACCACCAGGCTGATGGCCCGCTGGCCAACTATCAGCGCCAGTATTTCGACAGTTATTTTTCCGCGCTCAAATGGCTGCGGGCGGAAGGCTTCAATCCCTAACGCCCGCTAGCCCTACGCTTAATACAGCAGGCTGTAGACTTTACGCCGGTAAAGTGATTTTTGCGGGTCACCATCGGGCAGCGCATTGATCATATCCAGCATCACTTTTTTGCCATCACCAAAATTCAAATCGGTCAGCAACACCTTGTGCAGTAATGGCAAGGCTTCATCGACCTTATGCGCCTGTTGCAACTGCACGGCTAAATCAATCTTTAACTGCAAATCATCCGGGTTGGCCGCCACGGCTTCTTCCAGCTGGCGCAGCTCGGGCGAGTCAGCGGCCTGCTCGGCCAGTTCAATCTTGCCGTTAAGCGCCTGGTAGCGCTGGTCCTGATCTACCATGCGAATTTCACTCAGCTCACTTTTAGCCTGGGCTAGCGAGCCGGTTTCAATCAAACAATCGATGTAGGTATAGCGCGCGTCAATGTTGTCCGGATTCACATCCACAGCCTGTTTAGCCAGTGGAAATGCTTGTTGGTAATCGCCGGCTTGCACCAGTTGTAGGGCTTGCTGCAATTCGGCATCGCCAGGTTGCGGCAGATATTTGCTCAGCATCTCACGGATCTGCGCTTCGCCTTGCATTCCTGCAAAGCCGTCCACCGGCTGACCATTTTGCACCACCATTACCGTGGGCAGATTTCGGATCCCAAATTGCGCCGCGATCTCCTGCTGGGCTTCACAATCTACCCGCGCCAGGATCATATGCTCGGTATATTCACCGGCTATCTTTTCCAGCATCGGCATCAGATCTTTACAGGGTTCACACCAACTTGCCCAAAAGTCCACCAGCACCAGTTTTTCCTGGGATTGCTGCAGGATCACCTGTTGAAAATTTTCCGGCGTGATATCTACCACATTTGTTTGCCCGAATGTGTCCATAAAAGAGTGCCTATCAATTGCGTAAAGTTGCCTGATGATATGGGGTAATTGCATCAAAAAACAAGCCGATGCGCCGTTGCATTAGGCCCCGCGACCTTTTACGATTAACAATCTGTTCACATGTCAGGTAATGCTCATGGCTGCTGTACCGCACTTTTCGCGTTTTCGCGATTTTTATCCGTATTATTTGTCGGAGCACACCCACCCCACCTGCCGCTGGCTGCATTTTATTGGCTCCTGGCTGGTACTGGCGGTGCTGGCCTGGGTAATGCTGAGTCAACAGTGGGCTGGATTGCTACTGGTGCCCGTAATAGGCTATGGCTGTGCCTGGGTGGGCCATTTCTTTTTTGAAAAAAACCGCCCGGCAACATTCACTTATCCCGGTTATAGCCTGTTGGGCGACTGGGTGATGTTCAAGGATATATTGCGTGGCCGGGTGTCACTCAAAGGCCGCGCCTATGATGCGCCGCGCCCGGCGGCGGATAAATAACATCAACAACAAGGATCTATTATGGGTTTAAAAGCAACCTGCCTGGGGCTTAGCGCCACCTTGCTAAGCAGCCTGGCTGTGGCGGATGATCATCAACTGCCAACCACCTTGCAGTATGCCGATGTGTTTAACATCGAATATGCGGCCTCGCCATTTTTCAGCGAAGATGCCAGCACCCTGTACTATGTGCGCCGCAGCATGGACATCATGCAGGATCGCACCACCTCGGCTTTGTGGCAGATTGATATCGACAGTGCTGAGCACCGGCCCTTTTTGGCCGACGCTGGCAATATCCGCGAACCGGTATTGTCTCCTGATGGCATGAAGCTGGCGTTTGTCAGTGACCAGAGCGGCAGTGCCCAGCTGTATGTACATTATCTGGACTCTGGCCTACAGGCACGCCTGACCAATCTGCAGCACAGCCCGGCCAATGTGGTGTGGTCGCCCGATAGCACCGAACTGGCTTTTACCGCGTTTACCCCCAGTCAGCCGGCCCGTTTGTTCACCGACATGCCCGGCAAACCCGATGGCGCCAAATGGGCCGAATCAGCCAAATATATCGAAAAAACCAATTATCGGGCGGATGGGGCCGGTTATTTGCAAAATGGTCACAACCAGATTTATTTGCTGCCCCTGGCCGGCGGTACCCCGCGCCAGCTGACCACCGGGGAGTATCCCAATAGCGGCACTTTAAGCTTTTCGTCCGATGGCAAAGCGGTGTATTTTGCGGCAGATCGCCAGGCCGATTTTGCTCTGCATCCGCTGCGCGCCGACCTATTTAAGGTTGATACTGCCAGCCGTCAGGTGGAACAGGTCACCAGTATGGAAGGCCCGGAAGGCAATCCTAAGTTGAGTCCAAACGGCAAATATCTGGCGTTTACTCAGCTAAACGATCGCAAAAAGTCGTATCAAAACAGCGATCTGGTGGTCATGAATTTAGACAGTGGCAAACACACGCGGCTGACCAGTGAGTTGGACCGCTCCTTAGGCGATTTTGTCTGGGCCAAAGACAGCAAGTCACTGGTATTTGCTTATGATGACAAAGGCCATACCCGCCTGGCGCGGGCCAGCCTGCAGGGTGACATACGCAAACTGGATGTGAGCTTAGGCGGGCAGTCATTGGGCCGTCCTTACACGTCCGGCCAGTTCGCGCTGGCCAGTGACGGTACTCTGGCCATCACTACCGCCAATCCGCAACGCCCGGCCGATATTGCCCTGGTCTCTGCCAAGGGTAAGCAACGGGTGGTCACGCAGTTAAACGAAGACGCGCTGGGGCATCTGCAACTGGCGCGGGTGGAACATCTGCCGATCAAAGCCAGCGGCGACGACACCCCCATTGATGCCTGGGTGGCCTACCCGCCTGAATTTGATGCCAGCAAACAATACCCCATGATCCTGGAAATTCATGGTGGCCCACATGCCGCGTATGGCCCGCACTTTGCCATGGAAGTGCAACTGATGGCGGCGCAGGGTTATGTGGTGGTATGGTCCAACCCTCGGGGCAGCTCGTCGTACGGTGAAGCATTTGGCAACATGATCCACCACAATTATCCGTCGGATGATTATCAGGATCTGATGGATGTGGTTGATGCGGTGGTGGCCAAAGGCAATGTGGATAAAGACAAGCTATTTATCACCGGCGGCTCCGGTGGTGGTGTGCTGACCGCCTGGTCCATCGGTAAAACTGACCGCTTTGCTGCGGCCGTGGTTGCCAAGCCTGTGATCAACTGGATGAGCTTTGCCCTGACTGCTGATGCCTACCCGTATTTTTCTCAATACTGGATGCCGGGCAAACCGTGGGAAGTGGCTGATCATCTGTGGGAACATTCGCCGCTGTCACTGGTGGGCAATGTCACTACCCCAACGCTGCTGCTAACCGGCGAAGCGGATTACCGCACTCCCATCAGCGAATCAGAGCAGTTTTATCAGGCACTGCGCCTGCAAGGGGTGGATGCAGCCATGGTGCGGATCCCGGGTGCCTCGCATGGCATTGCGGCACGCCCGTCTCACCTGATTGAAAAGGTTGGCAACATTGTGGCCTGGTTTGAGCGCTATCAGGACAGCGAGCAAACCAGCACTAATCAGTAATTCTCATTATTAAGGGCAGGCCGGCTGGCCTGCCCGTTCAAGGCTAACCTCACAGCCAGCCGGCTTAGCGGATCACCCCACAGGCAACCCGTGCACCGCCGCCGCCCAGTTTTTCCGGCTCATCAGCATAATTATCACCGTCGGCATGCACCATCAATGCCCGGCCTTTGACATCTGCCACACTTAAACGGGTAGCAATTACCGGATGGGTGGCCTGCCCCTCTTCACCGACATACAGTAACGGCAAGTCGCCTAAGTGGCTGTCTTTAGACCAGGGAACGCCGTGACTGTCGGTATTATGCGGATCATAATGGCTGCCAGCCGCACCACCGGGCACCTTTTCGCCGTCTTTCATCGCAGTGTCACAGCTGGGGTTTTCATGCACATGAAAACCGTGGCCACCGGTATCGAGCCCTTGCAAGTCGGGCGTCAGCACAAGACCATGCTCATGATCGTGTAATTTCACGCTGCCGGCCGACTGGCCGGTTTGCACATTGGTCATCTCTACTGTCAGTGAGGCGCTAGCATGGTCGGTGGCGTGATCAGTAGCATGGTTATCGGCCTGGCAGCCTAAGCTCAATAAGGCCAGGGGAAGTACGGCTAAACCTGAACGCAGCATATCAATCTCCTTGGGTTAACCCATCTGGCCGGAAGAGAATAATAAACAGCGCGACCCGGCCGCCTTGCATGGGAAGTTTAAGAGCCTGGCTGGCCGTGGTGGCTCGCCAGGCCGGGTATCACAGGTTGGTACTGTCAGGCCAGCGTGGCCAGATCACCGCTGTACCGCAGACGCGGGGGCGCAGTGGCCATAAAGCCATAAAAAAACCGCGCTGAAAAAGCGCGGTTTTGAACATCAGAAATTAATTAGCTAGTTGGCTGGCGACAGCTGCAGCAACTTACCTTTGGGGGCATCGGTCAATACATAAATCAAACCGTCGGGGCCCACTTCCACATCGCGGATCCGTTCATTACGATCGCGCAAATATTCGTGCTGCTCGCCCGGCTGGCCATCGTTCATTTCGATCCGGCGCAGATGGGTGAATTTTAACGCACCGACTAATAAATCACCCTGCCAGTCAGCAAAGGTGTCAGCATCGTAAAAGGCCATGCCGCTGGGCGCGATAGACGGATCCCAGTACAGAACCGGCTGTTCCATGCCTTCCTGATGGGTTTTATCTGAAATCACTGTCCCATCGTAATCCACCCCATAGGTGATAGCCGGCCAGCCATAGTTATTGCCCTTTGCCAGCAGGTTCACTTCATCACCGCCTTTAGGCCCGTGCTCCATGGCCCAAATCGCACCGGTTTGCGGGTGGGTGGTCAGACCCTGCACATTGCGGTGGCCGTACGTGAACACCTCAGGTGCCTCGCCGTCGGCAAACGGGTTGTCCTCCGGCACGCTGCCGTCACGGCGAATGCGCACAATTTTACCAAAATGGTTATCGGTGTTTTGCGCTTCATCCATGTACTTATAGCGGTCGCCCATGGCCACATACAGATTGTTCTGCGCATCAAACGTTAGTCGGCAGCCAAAGTGAAACCCGTTATCCACCAGAGGCTTGGCCACAAAGATGGTCTGATTGTCGGTCAGGCTATTACCGTCCAGCTTGGCGCGCATCACCGCACTGCTGTTACCGTTACTGCCCTGCTTGGTGTAACACAGATAAATGGTCTGGTTGCTGGCAAATTCCGGGTCAATGGCCACATCCAGCATGCCGCCCTGGTTCACCGCCTGCACAGCAGGTGCATTGGCCAATGGATCACTCAAGCCCTCATCAAACGAATATTTGCGAACCTGGCCGGCGCGCTCGGTCAGCAGCAGGTCACCAGAGGGTAAAAATGCCATGCCCCAGGGATTTTTCAATCCGGTGGCCAGTTCTTTTACCTGCAGTTCGCTATCGGCCGCCCAGCCGCTGGCACTGCAGACTACAGTGCTCAGCGCTGCCACACGGGCGATGTACGTCATTTTTTTCATCATGGTATCGTGGTTTCCGGTCTTAGTTAGGCAGCGTCGCGCGCAGCATCCAGGCGGTTTTCTCGTGAATGCGCATGCGATCCGAGATCAATGCAATCGATGATTCATCTTCAGCTTCCTGAGCCTGCTTAAGCGCGTCGCGGCTGGTTTTAACCACCTGTTCATGGCCATGGCACAGCAGACGCACCATTTCGGTGGCTTCCGGTACCCCTTCAACTTCTGTGATGGAACTTAACTCGGCAAATGCTTTATAAGTGCCTGGCGCCACTACGCCCAGGGTCCGGATCCGCTCGGCAATATCATCCACAGCAGTGGCCAGCTCGGTATAATGTTCTTCAAACATCAGGTGCAATGTACGAAATTGCGGGCCGGATACATTCCAGTGAAAATTGTGCGTTTGCAAATACAGGGTGTAGGTATCTGCCAGCAGATGTTTTAAGCCTTCTGCCACTGTGTTGCGGTCAGCTTCTGAAATACCGATATCAATTTTGCTCATCATGCGCTCCTTGTGTTTTTGCGATGATTTTTTTAGATAAATCATTGTGAGTAGATAGTACACCAGGCATCTGGTTTTGGTTTAGCCGGCCTCAATGATCTTCATGGTGCCGATGCGCATGAGCGTCTGCTGCTCGCACGGCAAAGTCCACCGGCTGGGTAGTACCATCTTTAAATATCAGAGTCAGCGGGATAGTCTGGCCCGCCTGCAAAGGACCGACTAAGCCGGTCAGCATAATATGTCGGGCACCCGGCTCAAACACCACCTGGTCACCAGCGGCGATTTCCACCTGCGGCAATGCCCGCATGCTGGTCATGTCATCTTCGATGGTGGTGCGGTGCAAACTGGCCGCGGCGGCCACCGACCTGGCTACCTTGACCCCAATCAGCACCACCGACTCGCTACCATTGTTATGCAATGTGCCATAGCCGGCCGCCGAGGTGGCTTTGGTAAAAGTGGCGGCAATATAGGGATCGTCGACCGTTACCGTGGCGGCCGCAAAGACAACCTGGCTAAACAGTGTAACACTTAATAAAAACAGAGAGATAGCACGCATTTGAAGCGCTCCAATAAGACCTTATGTCTATACTAGCGCGGATGCGGCGGGTGACAAGATATTTGCAAAGAAAATGGTGCCGACTGCCGGAATCGAACTGGCGACCTACTGATTACAAGTCAGTTGCTCTACCAACTGAGCTAAGTCGGCACACTAAGAAAAGACGCTACCCGCATGCCTTGAGTGGCGAGCAGCGGGGCGTATTGTAGCGGCCAAATGGTCGCTGTCAAGTATTATGCCGGCGACTATTTTATCGCGCTTAAACGGCGGGCTTCGTCGGCCAGATGCGGAAAGGCTTCGGTAGGCACGTAGTCGGCCAGCTGCGCCAGCTTTTGACCCAGTTCACGATAGCTGGGCGCGGTCAGATTGATGTGGCCCATTTTGCGTTTTTTGCGCACCGATTTGCCGTACCAATGCAAATGGCACCCTGGGATACTCAATAGCTCACGGGAAAACGACCCGCAGCCGATGATATTAACCATGGCTGCCGGCTCACGCGCCTGGGTATCTCCCAGCGGCAGGCCCACCAGCGCGCGCAGATGGTTTTCAAACTGGCTAGTGGTGGCACCGCTCAATGTCCAGTGACCTGAGTTGTGCACCCGCGGCGCCAGCTCGTTGACCAGCAAGTCATCACCGGTTTGAAACAGCTCCACTGCCAGTACACCGACATACTGCATGCCTTCGGCCAACTTGGTGAAGATGGCTTCGGCCTGCTGTTGCACTGCCGCACTGGTATGTGTCGCTGGGGCCACCGACACATGCAGCTGGCCTTTATGGTGCAGATTCTCTGCCAGCGGGTACACTTTGATATCACCGGTTTGGCTGCGCACGCCAATCAGCGATATTTCACGCTCAAAGGCCTGCATTTGCTCCACCACCAGCGGCACTGTTTTCAAATCCAGACCGGCCAGATCCTGCTTCAGTGCGGGCAGGTCTTTGGCAGCGTGCAATCGCCATTGGCCATAGCCATCATAGCCATCACGGCTGGCTTTGATGATCAGGCGCTCACCCAGCGCGCTGACGCACTCATCCAGTTGGGCCAGGTCAGTAACAATGCGATGAGCACAGTTTGGAATATGCAGCGATTCGAGAAGTTGCTTTTCGCGGACGCGGTCGGCTCCTACCAAAATGGCATCCATGGAGGGCATCAGCTTGTCGGTTTTGGCGGCCTGTTCAAGCAGCCGCTCTGGCACATGCTCAAATTCTACGGTTAACGCATCGGCTGACTCGATGGCCTGGATCAACGTTTGATCCAGCGGCCGTTTGCTGACCGGGTGGACCACACTATCATTTTTAACTTCCACCGCCTGCACATCAATGCCAAGTGGTGCGCCGGCCAGATACATCATCTGCGCCAACTGGCCGGCGCCATATACCAAAATACGCATCAGTCCAGCTCCAGTGTGCTGCTGGCCAGCACTGTCTCGGTTTGTTTGGCCCGAAAGGCTTTGATGGCGTCGCGTACCGCCGGCTCCTGCAGCGCCACAACCTGCGCTGCCAACAGCCCGGCATTGGCGGCACCAGCTTCGCCGATGGCCAGCGTCCCTACCGCTACGCCTTTAGGCATTTGCACGATGGATAACAGTGAGTCCAGCCCGTTTAACGCTTTTGATTTGACCGGGCAGCCAAATACCGGCAGATGGGTGTGCGCTGCCAGCATACCTGGCAAGTGCGCTGCCCCGCCGGCACCAGCAATGATACAGCTGTACCCCTGCTCTTCGGCCGTTTCGGCAAACTCCACCAGCAAGTTAGGTGTGCGGTGCGCTGAGACCACCTGGGCGTGGTATTCAACCCCAAAATCTTTGAGCATGCGCGCTGCCTGCTGCATAGTCGGCCAGTCGGAGGTCGACCCCATCACAATTGCAACTTTTGCCATTTTTTGTGCGTCCCCGTAACAATCAAAATCAAGAATAAGCCGCAGTCGCCAGGCGCTGACACCCGGTGTGCGTGAAGGCGCCCGATTGTAGCGCAAAATGCCGGCGAAGCCCACAAAATGGCCAGCGATGTTGCGTCTGCCCAGTGCCGGCCAGCCCTGCCTACCTGCCGCGATCATCATATCAAAACCAGTATTTTTGGTATTTTTCCGCAGCTTAAGCGCACCATCGCGGCAAATTTTCGTAAGAGTACTAATCAATCATTGTTTTTGCTGAACAATCACTAACAGGTGACATCGTTCCGGCTACTTGCCGCCACCCGGCGGCCTCGATTTTAAGACTGAGAGTGAAGCATGAGTTTGAAAGAAGAAGTCCAACAGCTTAACGAGGCGGTAACCGAATTTTTAAAACGCGAATCCTCGGCGGGTATTGTATTAATGGCGGCCACGGTACTGGCCCTGATTGTGGCCAATTCGCCACTCGAGTACTGGTACAACCAACTTATTGAAGTACCGGTGATCATTGCCGCCGGCAGCTGGGGTATCGAAAAACCCTTACTGTTGTGGATCAATGATGGCCTGATGGCCATTTTCTTTTTTCACGTAGGCTTAGAACTTAAACGTGAAGTGTGTGAAGGCGAGCTGGCCAATCCCAAAGAAATTGTGCTGCCTACGGCTGGTGCCATAGGCGGCATGGCCATCCCGGCGCTGGTGTATGTGTGGATCAACTGGGGGGATAGCGAAGCCATGTCTGGCTGGGCGATACCGGCAGCCACCGATATCGCCTTTGCGTTGGGTATTCTGGCCTTGTTGGGCAGCCGGGTACCAGCCAGTTTAAAAGTTTTTCTGGTCACCCTGGCCATCATCGATGACATCGGTGCCATCTTAATTATTGCGTTGTTCTACACCAACAATATCACCGAAACCGCGCTATTAATCGCGGCCGGCTGTCTGGTGGTGTTATGGCTGATGAACCGGCGTAATGTAGTGGATTTGCCGGCGTATATTCTGGTTGGGCTGGTGTTGTGGGTTGCGCTACTTAAGTCCGGCGTGCACGCGACCCTCGCCGGTGTGGTGCTGGCCGCCTTTATCCCCATGCGGGCCAAACACGACCCATCTCATTCCCCGGTGACTAAACTGGAACATGAGCTTAATGCGTCGGTCAGTTTTGCCATCTTACCGATCTTTGCCTTTGCCAATGCCGGTATCAATTTTGGTGAGATCCGCCCCGAGGGGATTTTTCACCCGGTCACTTTTGGGATCTTTTTAGGCCTGGTGGTGGGCAAGCAGATTGGGGTGTTTGCCTTTTGCTGGCTGGTGGTCAAGCTGGGCCTGGCCAAATTGCCGGAGGACATAAACTTTAAGCATATCTACGGCTGCTCACTGCTATGTGGCGTGGGCTTTACCATGAGTTTGTTTATCGGCGCGCTGGCGTTTGAAGAGTCCGGGGTCAACCGGATGTTTGATGAACGGGTGGGGATCTTAGCCGGCTCACTGGTATCGGCCATTGCCGGTTACCTGGTGTTGTATGTGATTGGCCGGCATCGCCATACCGGTGAGCAGTATGGTGAGAGCCCCGAAGTGCATCAGGATGCTCCCACCGTGACACCGGCAGGCGAACAAAAAGAAGACTCGTCGAACTAGTTTTGAGCCTGTTGCATGTAATCCAGGGTCATGTTGGTCAACAATTTGACCCCCAGTTTCATGCCTTTGTCATCCACATAAAATTCCGGCGTATGGTGCGCCGGAGAATCTTCCACCGACACATCCAACGGCTTGCCGCCGACCCACAGATACAACCCGGGCACCTGCTCTTGGAAAAATGAAAAGTCTTCGGCACCGGTGACCGGCTTAGACAGCAGTACATTTTGCTGGCCCGCAGTGCGTTTTAATGTGGGCAGCATCTGCGCGGTGAGTGCCGGATCGTTAAAGGTAATGGGATAGCTGTAATCCAGCGGCAGGGTCAGCTCGGCTTTAGCGCCCATGCTATTGGCAATCCCCTGCACTTTGCGCTCCATGGCTTCGTAGATATGCTCACGGGCTTCTTTACTTAAGGTGCGAATGGTGCCCACCAACTCCACTTCTTCAGGAATGATGTTGGAACGGTTGCCGCCATGGATCGAGCCCACACTGACCACCGCAGCGCTATCGATCACCTTAATTTCCCGGCTGACAATGGTTTGCAGTGACATCACCATCTGGGCAGCAGTCACGATAGGGTCGACACTTTTCCATGGATAGGCACCGTGGGCCTGTTTACCTTTGATCACGATTTTAAACGGGTCGACCGCGGCCATGGCCCCTTTGGGTGTGTAGCGTACTTTGCCGATATCGGTGTTGGCATTGATGTGCAAACCAAAAATCACATCCACATCTGGGTTTTTCAACACGCCTTCTTTAACCATCACTTCCGCGCCACCTTTTTCTCCTGGCGGTGCGCCTTCTTCGGCTGGCTGGAAGATAAACTTCACTTTGCCGTGCAGTTTATCTTTCATCTGCGAGAGCACCTTGGCCGCGCCCATCAGCATGGCCATGTGGGTGTCATGCCCACAGGCATGCATGACCGGCACGGTATTGCCGTCAAACTCACCGGTTTGGGTGGACTTGTACGGTAGGTCGTTACGCTCTTCTACCGGCAGGCCATCCATATCAGCGCGCAACGCCACTACCGGACCCGGACGGCCGCTATCAAGCACAGCCACTACGCCGGTCTTGGCCACGCCGGTGGTGATTTCCACATCCAGTGTCTGCAAAAATTCGGTGATGTATTTGGCGGTATCGTATTCGCGGTTAGACAGCTCTGGAAATTCGTGAAAATGATGACGCCATTCAATCACCTTGGGCTCCACCTCAGAGACCAGTGATTCAACATCCTGCGCTGCCGCAGCAGTACCCCATACCAGCCCCAACGCCAGTCCAATCAGTGTTTTTTTCATTTGTGAGTTCCCTTGTGTTTTTTTGCCACCCTATCAAATTTTGAGCAACGCAGGGAAATTAAAGCGGTGAGCAACCGTTGGCTGCGCCAATGATGCCCCCCGTCGTCCCGACGAAAGTCGGGATCTCCCTGGGCTACCGCCTTGGTGCGCAAATGCTACCCGAGTCAGTCATAGTGGGAGATCGCGGCCTGCGCCGCGATGACCGGGAAGGGGCCGCGAGGACTTAATAGGTGTTCATGTAGACCATAACCCGGCACCCACCACCCCCGTCATCCCGTATATGGACTCCTCCTGTTAAGCAACACGTTTGTGACCCAGTAAAAAGTTTGATGCGTGCGTATATTCGGACTCTATTTGGGTAGCTAACCCTGTCCATGCATGTATTCGCAC
>NZ_JBUZOV010000014.1:0-1069 GCF_055326825.1 Alteromonas sp. WD8-37 | reverse complement strand
CCTAACTTTTAGAGGGCGATCACCACTTTGTGTTTCATGACTGGGGTGAAGTCGTAACAAGGTAACCGTAGGGGAACCTGCGGTTGGATCACCTCCTTACCGATAACGTCGTTGACGCTTTTAATGCAGTGTTCACACAGATAGTCTTGTTATAAATATAAAGAACGACCGTTTTACGGGGCTATAGCTCAGCTGGGAGAGCGCCTGATTTGCATTCAGGAGGTCAGCAGTTCGATCCTGCTTAGCTCCACCAGTTTTTGCCATTTGATTTAGTTAAAGTCAGATTGCTAAAAAGGTTATAGCGAAGCGATTTGGTCTGAGTGCGCGCCGACTTGAAGAGTGAGGAAGGAGCATACATAAAGTATGTGACTGACAAACGATGAGACCAAGGTGCTCAATCAGGGCAAAGCGAAAAGCTAGAACAGGCTTGTAGCTCAGCTGGTTAGAGCGCACCCCTGATAAGGGTGAGGTCGGCAGTTCAAGTCTGCCCAAGCCTACCATTTCTTCCTTGTGCTGCGTTATTCGAACGTCGCGTATTGATAATACGCTTCCTTATCGAATGCCTTGCCCAAGAAAGAAATACACGAAAACGACCTGGTCGGCACGGATTCAAATCCTAATGAATATTTACTCTTGTGAGTAAGCATTGATTAGGGTTTTTTACCCTAAAGTGAGATGATTCGTCATTTTGCGAAATGTTCTTTAACAATTTGGAAAGCTGATATTAGTAATCAATCAAAATTGAGTAACTGAGAATATCGAAAGGTGTTCTCTCAAAGCTACTCTACTTGACTTGAATTGCTTGTTATCGATTTGATTGATAACAAGGATATTCACGATTAGCTTGTCATGCATACAACATTACCAAAGCCCGAAGTCAAAAGGCGGGCAGGTCAGGTTGTTATACTTATCTTAATAAGTGGTAACGGCCGATGATTTGGTTTTTGTGCAAGCGGACTGACGAGTGAGGAAAGGCGCATACATTGAGTATGTAACTGACTGAACGAGGAAAAACGCGCCGCACAGGAAGCAAAGCAGAAGGCTGTTTTGGGTTGTATGGTTAAGTGAC
>NZ_JBUZOV010000013.1:0-2361 GCF_055326825.1 Alteromonas sp. WD8-37 | reverse complement strand
AAAGCTTGCTTTGGGTTGTATGGTTAAGCCTCTCGGGCAATTAGTACAGGTTAGCTTAACGCCTTACAACGCTTCCACACCCTGCCTATCAACGTCGTAGTCTACGACAACCCTTCCAGAAGTTAAACTTCAGGGATGACTCATCTTGGGGCCGGCTTCCCGCTTAGATGCTTTCAGCGGTTATCCGTTCCGAACGTGGCTACCGGGCAATGCGATTGGCATCACAACCCGAACACCAGCGGTTCGTCCACTCCGGTCCTCTCGTACTAGGAGCAGCTCCCCTCAATCATCCAACGCCCACACCAGATAGGGACCGAACTGTCTCACGACGTTCTAAACCCAGCTCGCGTACCACTTTAAATGGCGAACAGCCATACCCTTGGGACCGACTTCAGCCCCAGGATGTGATGAGCCGACATCGAGGTGCCAAACACCGCCGTCGATATGAACTCTTGGGCGGTATCAGCCTGTTATCCCCGGAGTACCTTTTATCCGTTGAGCGATGGCCCTTCCATACAGAACCACCGGATCACTATGACCTACTTTCGTACCTGCTCGACGTGTCTGTCTCGCAGTTAAGCTAGCTTATGCCATTGCACTAACCTCACGATGTCCGACCGTGATTAGCTAACCTTCGTGCTCCTCCGTTACTATTTGGGAGGAGACCGCCCCAGTCAAACTACCCACCAGACACTGTCCACAACCCCGATAAAGGGTCTATGTTAGAACATCAAACATACCAGGGTGGTATTTCAAGGACGGCTCCGTGTGAACTGGCGTCCACACTTCAAAGCCTCCCACCTATCCTACACAAGTAGGTTCAATGTTCAGTGCCAAGCTGTAGTAAAGGTTCACGGGGTCTTTCCGTCTAGGTGCGGGTACACAGCATCTTCACTGCGATTTCAATTTCACTGAGTCTCGGGTGGAGACAGCGTGGCCATGGTTACACCATTCGTGCAGGTCGGAACTTACCCGACAAGGAATTTCGCTACCTTAGGACCGTTATAGTTACGGCCGCCGTTTACCGGGGCTTCGATCAAGAACTTCGCTTACGCTAATCCCATCAATTAACCTTCCGGCACCGGGCAGGTGTCACACCCTATACGTCCTCTTTCGAGTTTGCAGAGTGCTGTGTTTTTAATAAACAGTCCCAGCCACCTGGTCACTGCGGCCACCAATAGCTTACCGCGTAAAGCGTTCACCACCGGTGGCGTACCTTCTCCCGAAGTTACGGTACTATTTTGCCGAGTTCCTTCACCCGAGTTCTCTCAAGCGCCTTAGTATTCTCTACCTGACCACCTGTGTCGGTTTGGGGTACGGTTCATATAATCATATGCTTAGAAGCTTTTCCTGGAAGCAGGGCATCAACAACTTCACTCCCTTGGGAGCTCGTCTCACGTCTCAGCTTTAAGTGTCCGGATTTACCTAAACACTCGGCCTACTCGCTTTCACCTGGACTACCAACGCCAGGCTTGCTTAGCCTTCTCCGTCCCTCCATCACTGATTATATAAGTACGGGAATATTAACCCGTTTCCCATCGACTACGCATTTCTGCCTCGCCTTAGGGGCCGACTTACCCTGCCCTGATTAGCATGGGACAGGAAACCTTGGTCTTCCGGCGTGGGGGTTTTTCACCCCCATTATCGTTACTCATGTCAGCATTCGCACTTGTGATATGTCCAGCAAACTTCTCAGTTCACCTTCGTCCACTTACACAACGCTCCCCTACCCAGCACAGTAAACTGTGCTGCCGCAGCTTCGGTATATTGCTTAGCCCCGTTACATCTTCCGCGCAGGCCGACTCGACTAGTGAGCTATTACGCTTTCTTTAAAGGATGGCTGCTTCTAAGCCAACCTCCTAGCTGTCTGTGCCTTCCCACATCGTTTCCCACTTAGCAATATTTGGGGACCTTAGCTGGCGGTCTGGGTTGTTTCCCTCTCCACGACGGACGTTAGCACCCGCCGTGTGTCTCCCGGATAGTTCTCATTGGTATTCGGAGTTTGCAAAGGGTTGGTAAGTCGGGATGACCCCCTAGCCTTAACAGTGCTCTACCCCCAATGGAATTCGTCCGAGGCTCTACCTAAATAGATTTCGGGGAGAACCAGCTATCTCCCGGTTTGATTGGCCTTTCACCCCCAGCCACAGGTCATCTCCTGACTTTTCAACGTCAGTGAGTTCGGTCCTCCAGTTGATGTTACTCAACCTTCAACCTGCCCATGGCTAGATCACCGGGTTTCGGGTCTATACCTAGCAACTCAACGCGCAGTTAACACTCGCTTTCGCTACGGCTCCGCTATACGCTTAACCTTGCTACTAAATATAAGTCGCTGACCCATTATACAAAAGGTACGCAGTCACC
>NZ_JBUZOV010000012.1:0-6628 GCF_055326825.1 Alteromonas sp. WD8-37 | reverse complement strand
ACCCAGCAGGATGTGCTCACGCGTCTGAGGCATAGGGCCATCAGTTGCAGCAACAACCAGGATTGCACCGTCCATCTGCGCGGCACCAGTGATCATGTTTTTAACATAGTCAGCGTGTCCAGGGCAGTCAACGTGCGCATAGTGGCGTGCAGGAGTGTCATATTCTACGTGTGAAGTAGAGATGGTGATACCACGAGCTTTTTCTTCAGGCGCATTATCGATCATGTCGAATGCTTGCGCTGAACCACCGTGTGCTTTAGCCAGCACAGTAGTGATTGCTGCAGTCAGAGTGGTTTTACCGTGGTCAACGTGGCCAATAGTACCAACGTTTACGTGCGGTTTGGAACGTTCAAACTTTTCTTTTGCCATTTTCTATAATCCCAGCAAAGTTACTTAAAAACTTTTTTGATTTCAAATACATAAAATATGAGCTGGGGAGAAGAATGGTGCTGATAGGCAGATTCGAACTGCCGACCTCACCCTTACCAAGGGTGCGCTCTACCGACTGAGCTATATCAGCACACTATAATGGAGCGGGCAGCGGGAATCGAACCCGCATCATCAGCTTGGAAGGCTGAGGTAATAGCCATTATACGATGCCCGCGTTCCTAATTCTCTGGCCACCTCATAGAAAAGTGGTGGAGGGGGCAGGATTCGAACCTGCGAAGGCTGAGCCGGCAGATTTACAGTCTGCTCCCGTTGACCGCTTGGGTACCCCTCCAGAGATTGATGGTGCCGACTGCCGGAATCGAACTGGCGACCTACTGATTACAAGTCAGTTGCTCTACCAACTGAGCTAAGTCGGCACTACATCAAGTGGCTGCGCATTCTAGAGTAATCATTTACTCAGTGCAAGGACCTTTTCGAATTAATTTCGAAATTTTTCTGACCGTTGAATCACTTATCAACTTTCAGAACCAGACGCCAGGATTTCACTCTTGGCGTAGCGGGCGAGTCCAAGCACCACCAAATTCGCGACGAGGATGCTACCATCGAATTGTGCGAATGCAAGCATATTTTTGCCGCCACCCCCTACAATTACTGAAAAATCCGTTTGATTGCTCGCCAAATAATCAAGCGCGCTCAAATAAACACCACGCACCGCCGCCATACACCCAAATGCCACGCATTCTTCGGTATCCTGCCCTACCCCAAAATCGTCCGGAAAATGGCTGTTCGCAGTCACCCTTGCAGTATTTTTCACCAATGCATCACGCATCAGGGTATAACCCGGGGTGATCCAACCGCCTAAATGTTGTCCATTCGCAACAAAATCACAGGTAATGGCGGTCCCAATATCGATCACCGCAAAGGGTTTGCAGGTTATTGCTTGGCCAGCCAACATTGCCAGCCAGCGATCTACCCCCATTTTTTCTACTTTGCTGTAACTATTTTGCAGGTCAAATCGTTTTTTTTCTGTTTCGATTACGCGTAAGGGGATATTTAGACGGGAACAATAATCAGAAAATTGCTGCTCGATAGTTACCGATCCGACATTGGAGAGATAAATTGCAGTGACCTGCGCTTGATTTTTCAGTGCTTCAAACAGTGCCGCAGGGGTGGTGGCAGAAAAAACAACGTCGGGGTCATCCAGCCGGGCGTATTTAACCGCGCTGTTACCAGCATCTACCAATAAAATGTGCTGTTCAGTAGCCACGTAGGCTGACCTCGCCACCATGGAAGCGGGTGATACCGTCTTCAGTCTCTACCAGTAACGCACCACTGGCATCCACGCCGCGGTCGATGCCGCAAAAACGTTTTTCGCCCATCTGCAATACAATGCGCTTGTCGGCAAAAATATCCAGGGTTTCCCACAGCGGCACAAATTTGCCGAAGCCATGGGACGAAAATTCCTCCAGGTGATGCCACAACTGTTCGATGATCGCGGCGGCCAGGGCATTGCGATCGGGTTCTTGATCGAGCACAGCACACAAATCAGTATGCGGCTGACCAACATCAAATTGATCAACCGGCATATGCACATTAAGCCCGACGCCAATGACACAATGTGCAGTGGCGCCAATCTGCCCTTCAACTTCTATTAATATCCCGGCTAATTTTTTATTGCCCAGATAAATATCGTTGGGCCACTTCACCTGAGCATCGGGCACCCCGGCTTGTTGCAGCGCTTCGCACATGGCCACGCCAACCAATAATGACAGCCCTGCCATGCTTTGATACCCATCAGGAAACGACCAGTACATCGAAAAAGTCAGGCTGCCACCTACCGGCGCCAGCCATTGGCGGCCATGCCGGCCTCGCCCGGCGGTCTGGATCTCCGCCAGCACGGTATCGCCATCGGCTAATTCATCGCGGCTGTGCTGAATACGTTTTTTCACTTCAGAGTTAGTGGACTCCAGCACTGGAGCCACATCCACCACCGCCAACCGGTTTTTGGTCAGATGCTTTTTAATTTTGTCAGTACTTAATAAGGTAAATGGCCGGTTCAGGCGATAGCCTTTGCCTTTAACTTTGAAGACATCCAGCCCCCAGTCGGATAACTGGGTAATGTGGCCGGCCACTGCAGTGCGGGATAACCCAACCTGGTGAGCAATGGTTTCGCCCGAGTGAAACTGGCCATCAGCCAGTAAGGCTAAGATATGTTGACGGATAAGCTTCGATGCTTGTTTCATAATGTGATAAGTCCCTGTTGTCCGACCAACCTCACCTCTGGCTCGAGTGTCACCTCAAACTGCTTGTTTACCTTATCCAAAATGGCTCTGGCCAGTGTCACCACATCCTTACCGGTGGCACCGCCTAAATTAGTGAGCACCAGAGGCTGGGTCGGGTGGCAGCGCACCTGCCCCAATTGATGCCCCTTGAATCCGGCCTGGTCGATAAGCCAGGCAGCGGGCACTTTGACCTGTTCATTCCCCACCGCATAGCCGGGGATATCGGCAAATTCAGACTGCAGGGCTGCATAGCGTGCGGCACTGATCACGGGGTTTTTAAAAAAGCTTCCTGCATTGCCCAGCATTTTCGGGTCGGGCAGCTTTTGCTGACGCACCCGTATCACTTCCTGATAGATGGCTTCAGGGCTCGGATCTGCCAGGGCTTTTAACTCCCCGTAACTGGTATTGGCCTGGTAAGCTTTGGGAAGACTAAAATTCACATGCGTAATAATCACTTTGCCTGCCAGCGCATGTTTAAAAATGCTGTCGCGATAACCAAAAGCACAGTCAGTGTTGTAAAGCGTGTCTATCTCGCCGGTAGCAAGATTCAGCATTTCTACTGACGCAATAAACTGCGCTACTTCTAATCCGTAGGCACCGATATTCTGAATCGGTGAGGCACCCACCGAGCCCGGAATGAGTGCCAGGTTTTCCATGCCATACCAGCCATTTTCCAGCGCAGTGGTCACAAGGCTATGCCAGTTCTCCCCCGCCCCTACGCGCAAAAGATAAGCGTCGTCAGTTTGCGCAGTCTCAATACCGGCAATTTTGTTGACCAACACGGTGCCAGGGTAATCCTCGATAAACAGCGTATTGCTGCCCTCACCTAACAAATAAAAGTGCTTGGTTTCCGCAACGAGTGCGCGCAACTGGTCAACAGAATCAAAATGCACCAGGGCCTTGCAAGAAGCAGGTAACTGGAAAGTATGGTGAGGATGTAACTCGGGCACAGACGCACCTTATAGATATTGCAAAACTGCCGTCATATTAGGGGATGTTGCCGGGGATGGAAAGGTGATGCCTATATAAATGAAGGGAATCAGGCTATTGGACCTTGGATTTTGTGGTTTTGCGCTCAAAGGCGTGAAGTGCGTTTAGCGCCCCTTCATCAGAAACATTTTTCAACAGACGTTTAAGTATTGGCGCTTCAGCTTGCTTGGATTGTGCAATCATTTGTAAAACCTGGTTGTAAGCATCGCCCACGTGCTTACGTCCCTGTTCGGTCGCTGCGATTAGCTCTGGTGTTTGCATGCGACTGTGTACACACTCGCAATATCTGCTCCATGCCTCATGGTTAAATGCCAGTGACTGACCTTTACCTGAGTTTAGATAGCCGCTGCGATTATCTTTAAACCGCGATTTCTTAATGTTTTGGCCGATTGGGCGCCCACGCGAGAGCATCGCGACGTATTCGAGTTCACTGCGGTACATGCGGTGAATAACAAACGCCCGTCCTGTTACATCAGCAAGGTTTAGCGGCTGCAACCTTGAAAAGTGCGTGTTCAAAGGCTCAAATGCCGAGTTGTCATCGCGCGCGTAATGCAGATCATCGGCAACCACATTATGTGCATTCATGGGTGTCGGCTTAAGAAACGTTTTATAAACCGACTTAATCTGTTGTGCTGCCTGCACCTGGATAGCGGGTGCCTGTAGGACCGGGCAAAAAGCCTCTTGCTCATCGACTTTGTTCAACCAGTTAAAACACACAACATCATTTTGCCAATGTGAATGTAGCCACTGCTGGATTGAAGTGGTCAAATCAGCGGGTACCCAAAACTCATCAATGTCTAAAAACATGACGTGGGAGTAACCCTGCTTGTACGCACGGGCAAAGGCGTGTTGATAAACATCTACCTGTGGAGACCCGGACTGGTTGGCATTAAACACCTTGTCCGCATTGAAAAACCGAACTTGCGATGGTTCAAAATGATGAGCCAGTTCAGCGGAGTTGTCACTACAGTTATTGTAATGAACTTCAATATCATCAAAACCAAAATACTGATGATGGCAAATCCACTCTGCCAAATAGGCTGCTTCATTGCGCGCAACTGCAACTAATTTGAGCTTGATGCGCCGCCGGTGTCGCAATATATGAGCACGTCGTCGCCATGTTGTACTGCGTACTAACTTTTCAATATGTTGCTTAATGCGATGATACACGTGCGCCAGACTTTTCTGATTTCCGTTTTTTTACAATCTCAAGAACATCGCTTAGCGTGATATTTTTCAATAAACGCTTTAACAAAATATCTTCTTGTTGCGGTGCATCCTTTAGCATCTGTAATACCGTATTGTACCGCTGCAACACGGATTGTTCAGCGTGTTCGTGCAACTGCCGGATCTCTGATGAGGACAAATGCTCATCTAAGTATGCGCTGTAGTTCTCGAAGGCTTTTTCAGGAAGATTGAGTGTGGATCTTTTTGTATAAACATCGTAGCCGCGACGATTATTTTTAAATATCGACGAGCGCTTGGCCTCTTCGATAGGCCTGCCTCGCCCAAGCATCGCTACATACTCCAGCTCGCTGCGGTACTGGCGATGAAGAACTACAAACTCAGACTTTTCGTAAACGTGCTTTTCGTTAGACACTTTGGACATATCATCGCGTTGTGAGCTAAAGGTTGCTTCACCGGTCATTGCATAGGTAAGATTCGAACTCACGACATTGTGTGGGTTCATCACCGGCGGCTCGACAAAAGACTTCACGCATGATTTCACTGTGGGGGAATACTCAACAGCTAACTTTGGCTCGATTGCCCGACCAAAAAGTGACATGTCATTAAGTTTATTGGCCCAGTGAATACAGGTGACATCAGCGTGCTTGTTATCCAACAGCATTGCAGGAATCGAGCGTTCAAGATTTTTAGGTATCAAAAATTCATCAACATCCAGAAACAACACATGAGAAAACCCGTCAGCGCGAGCCCGCTTAATAGCATCGCGATAAATCGCCACTTGCGGCGATTTGATATGACCATCAAACCCAGCGTCAGCGTTGATAAAAGAAACAGGATATTTTTGTTGCAGGTGCTCACCTAGTGCGACGGTATTGTCATCACATTGATTATAATGCACTTCGACATGAGCAACACCGAAATACAAGTGATGCAGAATCCACTCCGCTAAGTACCGCCCCTCATTTTTGGCCACTGCGACCAAACGTACCTTAGGCTTCGGAAAGCGCACCGCGTGCTTAAGTCGAGAGATCGGTAGGTAGGGTTCAAACAATGCCCTTACCAACAACTTCCGTAGCATTTATATTGCCTGCCTAGTGGAGAAAAGCACGCATTATACGGTGTTTCGCGGCGTTGACCAATGGCAATACTGAAAACTCACATCAGTGGTGGATTAAATTAGTGGAGAAACGTCACAATGACTCAACGACCCGATGGGTTGGATGTCCACGGGTGTACGCGCAGCTTTGCTGCGCTTATACGAAAAAAGCCCACTCGAATGAGTGGGCTTTTTCGTGTAATAGGAGTCTGGCGGTGTGCTACTCTCACATGGGGGCGATGAGCGGTGAGCGTAGCGAGCGAGGGGTGCCAGTGGCACGCCGAGAGTGAAAAGCGCGAGGCATGGATGCCGAGCTGGACAATGCACCAGGGATGGGTGAGGCTGCGGTTTGCAACGCAAATTTAAGGTGACTTAACGTCACCTTAAAAGGAACGAACGGGCGTACAGGACGTACGCCCTGGCACTAACTAACATGGATGTTTCCGAATGCATTGACTCAACGACCCGATGGGTTGGGTGTCCATGGGGAGCCGCACGCCAGTGCGGGTCCTAAAAGCAAAAAACCCCGCTTGCGCGGGGTCTTTTGTTTTTCGAATTGGGAGTCTGGCGGTGTGCTACTCTCACATGGGGAGACCCCACACTACCATCGCCGCTAACGTGTTTCACTTCTGAGTTCGGAATGGGATCAGGTGGTGCCACGTCGCTATGGCCGCCAGACAAA
>NZ_JBUZOV010000011.1:0-38897 GCF_055326825.1 Alteromonas sp. WD8-37 | reverse complement strand
AAGAACTCTTTGCAAGGTCGATAGCAATTACGTTAGATTCAGCCATGTATGGACTCCTTTTAGAGGTTGTTTGGCGATAACCAAAATACTCCTCCGGGGGGGGAGGAGTCCATACATCGCGAATGCCGGGATCTCCTAAAATGTCGCTGGCAACTTACTAAAATGCCGCCATGATTATTTTTTGTTTGTTCGTCATAGCATCACAAGCCACTACTATGAAAAGTTTAATAACTGTACAACTCTACATTACATGCGCAGCTTAATAATTAAACAGTGCATCTATACCTAGTAACTTTTAAAGTGATTTTGAGAAAAAAAATAAAATGATTAATCGTAAGCTTTAAGGCTAATGTTGACATTGTTTTTCACGTCATTGTTTAAGTGAAGTCAGGCATTGCAAGACATAAGAAAATTACCATCCCCCAGTCATAGAGATAAAATCCATCTAAAGGGATATTTTATTTTTACCAGTTATATATTTCTATACGCCCCACCCTGATTAGCAATATGATAAAACGCCCCACGCAAACGGGCAGACCCTTGCGCACATTTATCACGAGTAGAAAATCAAATTGTGATTTAATTAAAAATACAGGGAAGTAATATTCAATATAGAATTATGGACAAGGTGGATTTTTCGACATTGGCGGCACATTGACTCTGCTTCAATGTAACCCTCTGTGGAAGTGATTGCACTCAATCAAAATAATGTAATCAATTTAAACTAAAGATTTCATTGCTGTCCGTTTAGTTTTTAGCAGTTTCAGAAAAATACTGACTATTTATATTGTAGGAAAGAAGCTCGACACTTAAAAAACCTGACGGTGTTAAATGTCTATGGCCCTCATATTGAAATCTGCTGAAGAGCTTACTTCCCCGCGTTCGATGTTTCGATAATGATTCTACTCTTTATCTGTGAGTGCAACTGTCATACCCAAAATTCTTTTATGCATCATTCACGTATCCAGAATTCAGGAGATTGCAATATGGAAATGTTAAAAGGTCAAAAATCAGCGGTCGCAGTGAGCTTGACTCTGCTATTAGCAGCGTGCGGCGGCGGTGGTGATGATGATTCACGAACAAATACAAGCCCTGTATTGGAAGAGGGTGAATCCATCATTCAAACAGATAGTGGTAAGGAAGTGGTTACCCGGGAAGCTGAGGGTGAGGTAAAAACAGGTGGTGCTGTAAACGCCTTCAGTAAAGTCTCTTTGGACGGCGAATACGAAAATATGGGCGAGCTGGCCTCAGCCTGTGTTAACGACAGCTCGAATTATTTTGAAACAGACAAAGTATTGGTGTTTGGAAGCGCGGACACAACAACTCAGGACTATGAACTTGTCGCCGGATGGGTGGAGTCGAGCCTGGAAGGGTTTTTAGGCACGCTAGAGACAAGCTGGACAGAGTACATGTCTGAGCGCAGAAATATCCCTCAATTCGCGATTGATGCTTATGTGGAAAGCTATGCAAACTTAGACTCGGTGCAAAATGACCTGCCTGATAATTATGCTGAGCTGAGCGAGAGCGAGCAAAGTGCAATTGCCTGGGAAACTTATATCAATGCTGATAATGCCCAGCGTCTGGAGCTCGTACTTGAAGCTTCCGATTACCGGGGCTATGGCTGGACTGCCGAAGAGGTATCACATGTTGATAAGATCAAGGTGTGTCTGCATGATGAGAATGAAGCATATTTTGAGTCATTCTATACCGGTGTAGCCATCGCCAAGCCAAGCGATACGATTCCAGACGAGTATTTTGGCTTGTTACGGACTGCATTGTTTCAAATGGCTCAAGAGTCACTAACACATTCAGTTTACGGTAACCCGCTGCCAGTATGGTATGCAAAAGGTCAGTCTTATGCGTATGGCGGGTTTGCTTTTGCTGAGCGCAGCGAACATCAATCGATTGATGCGACAATGTACGTAGACGCTGAAGATGAGTACGGACTGGACCAAGCGCTTTTGAACAAGCATTTTATGTTGGCGTTTGAATATATTGAGGGCGCTTTACCAGTGCTTGAACGGCAGCGTGTTTGGGATCTACTGGGTGCCATTGCCCATGACCCGGCTGTTTACACTCAAGAAGCACTGCCTGAAGGGTACGAGTTTACGCCAGGTGAAACTGGTGGTTTAGAAAGCACCGCATTTATCAAGGCGTGGGATAACGAAGAATTTGTAGATGAAGCTGGCAACGACCTTAGCTACTCACGCTACAAAAACGATTACCATGACCTGATGGACGCTACTGAATAATGTCTTAAGTGGATGACCAGAATTAACTAACAATGCCAGCCGATAAGCCAGGCTGGCATTTTTCTGGTTTAGTGATTTTCACCGTTACGTGTACTGAACCTACCTTTTACAATTTTAAGTGCTATTTACCACTTCAGCACCAGTATCTATAACTTAATCCCTCTCCCTCACTCCCCTGCAAAATCTGTATAATCAGCACCATCACTCTTTCATATCGTTTCTAGGGTTATTGTGTATTCGCTTGCGCCGGTTGCTACCATCCATACGCCGTTTAAACAAAAATTTGCCATTCCGCGGCAGTCGAACCTCGCTGGGGCGCAGGGGCAACTGCATTTTTTGCCCGGCTTTGATGACCCGGCTTGTTTTAAGGGGCTCGAGCAATACAGCCACCTGTGGCTGATTTTTCTTTTTCATCAAAATATTGCCCGCGGCTGGAAACCGGCCGTTAAAGCGCCGCGGTTAGGCGGCAATGCCACCATCGGCGTGTTTGCCAGCCGCAGTACCCACCGCCCCAACCATTTAGGCATGTCGGTGGTGCGTAACGAGGGCGTTGTCATAGAAAATGGCAAACCGGTACTCAACGTCAGTGGCGTCGATTTACTCGACCAAACCCCCATCGTGGATATCAAACCCTACCTGGGTTATGCCGACAGCCACCCTGAGGCCACCGACGGGCTGGACCAGTTGGCCCCTATTCCGCAGCGCAAGGTGCACTTTACCCCTCAGGCGCAGACCCAGCTGGCAGCAGCACTTACCCGCCACCCCGATCTGCAAGCTTTATTGGTTGCCACCTTGCAGCAAGATCCACGCCCGGCCTATCGCCAACAGCTGGATGAGGATCCGAAAGAATACAAAGTCATGCTGTACGATCTGGATGTGGCATGGCAGGTTCGCCAGGGACACATAGAGGTAACCGGCCTGCAACCGGCGGTTGGGTAAGAATTTGCTTTTTTGCGTATTTTTATACTGCTAAACTACGCGCCGTTGTCAATTTTCCCAAAGGATGAAACGCCCGAAATGCGTACAAGCCAATACCTACTTGCCACTCAAAAAGAAACTCCGGCGGAAGCCGAAATTACCAGTCACCAGCTGATGCTGCGTGCCGGCATGATCAGAAAGCTGGCATCAGGGCTGTACACCTGGTTGCCGTCTGGCCTGAAGGTATTGAATAAAATCGCCAATGTGGTGCGTGAAGAAATGGACAAAGCCGGCGGCATTGAAGTGCTGATGCCGGTCGTACAGCCTGCCGATCTGTGGCAGGAGTCTGGCCGCTGGGATGAATACGGCCCGGAGCTGCTGCGGGTCAAAGACCGCGCGCAACGTGACTTTGTACTGGGGCCAACCCACGAAGAAGTGATCACCGCCCTGGTGCGTAATGAAATCAGCAGCTATAAACAACTGCCGGTCAACCTGTACCAAATCCAGACAAAATTCCGCGACGAAGTACGCCCCCGTTTTGGTGTGATGCGTGGCCGCGAATTTACCATGAAGGATGCTTACAGCTTCCACCTGGATGATGCCAGCCTGGCAGAGACCTACGAAAAAATGTACCAGGCATACAGCAATATCTTTACCCGCCTGGGCCTGGATTTTCGTGCGGTTATCGCCGACTCTGGTGCCATTGGTGGTAGCGTGTCACACGAGTTTCACGTGCTGGCGGCCTCCGGTGAAGATGCCATTGCCTTTTCTACCGAGTCAGATTACGCGGCCAACGTGGAAATGGCTGCTGCAGCGCGCCCTGACACAACCCAAACGCCTTCGGGTGACAATGGCAGCACGCTGACCCTGGATAATGAATCATTAGCAGACAGCCTGGCCCGTCATGATGTGGCACTCAGCCAGGCGGTCAAGATTGTTTTGGTAAAAGCAGCAGCTGACGATGACGATGAGCAAGCCGAGACTGCCGACAACTGGGTGGCGCTGGTATTGCGTGCCGACCACACCCTCAACCGCGTAAAAGCAGAAAAGCTGACTGGAGTGGCCAGCCCGCTGGTAGAAGCAAGCGCGGAAAAAGCCCAGAGTATTTTAGGCCACAGCCTGCTTTGCGCCGATGTCACCCAGCTGCCAGTGCCGGTCGTGGTGGATTACAGTGCCGCTGCGTTGGCCGACTTTGTAACCGGTGCTGGCCAGCCTGCCACTTTACAAACCCATGCCAACTGGGCAAGCGAACCACAGCAAGCCGATATCCGCAATGTGGAAGCCGGCGAGCCGTCACCGGATGGCAAAGGTGTACTGGAAATTAAACGCGGCATCGAAGTGGGCCATATTTTCCAGCTGGGCGACAAATACTCCAAAGCCATGAACTGTGGTGTGCTGAGTGAAACCGGCAAACACCAGCTGCTGACCATGGGCTGTTATGGTATCGGTGTGTCACGGATTGTGGCGGCGGCCATCGAACAAAATCATGACAAATTCGGCATCATCTGGCCTGATCCGATTGCCCCGTTCAAGGTGGCGCTGATCCCGATGAACATGCACAAATCCCAGCGCATCAAAGACACAGCCGAAGCCATGTATGCTAAGCTAACTGAGATGGGTATTGAGGTGCTGTTTGACGATCGTAAAGAGCGCCCTGGTGTGATGTTCAACGACATGGAACTGGTGGGCATTCCGCACAGTATCGTGATTGGCGAGCGCAACCTGGACAACCAGCAGGTGGAATACAAAAATCGCCGTACTGGTGACAAACAGCTGCTGGACATTGATACCATCGCCGACTTCATCGCAACCTTGTAACCGCCAGGGCACGGCGCAGGAGAGCACATGCAGGTGACATTTTACGGAGTGCGCGGTTCTATCCCCACTCCGGGCAAGGATTACGTGCGCTATGGCGGCAATACTGCCTGCGTGCATGTGGCGCTCGACGACGGTACAGACATTATCCTGGATGCCGGTACCGGCATCCGCGAACTGGGTAATGTGCTTATTCAAAAATCTACGCCCATCCACCTGCTGTTGACCCACAATCACTGGGACCATATTCAGGGCTTTCCTTTTTTTGCCCCGATTTATCAGCAAGGCCGCCCTATTTTTATCACCCCTGGGCAAACCACCCTGCCCGAACATGATCAGATCTTGCGCCAGATGCAGGGCTCGGTGTTTCCGGTACCCTCCAGCGCATTGTCGTCAAAAATCCAGCTCAAAGTCCTGGATGAAGAAATCAGCCAGTGGCAAATAGGCACGGCCACCATTGACCGCTTGCCCATGAACCATCCGGGTCGCGGCTCGGCTTACGCCATTCATGCCGATGGTGCCAAGCTGGTGTACATGACCGATAACGAGTTATATCCGCCGTATAAAAAAGAAACTGACTTTTTGTCCTTTGTAGAGTTTGCCCGCGGCGCCGACTTAATCATTCATGATGCCCAGTACATGGTATCGGACATGCCGGCTAAATCAGGCTGGGGGCACTCGGTGGCCGAAGAGGCCGTTAAACTGGCCATGGCTTGCAATGCCAAAGCGGTGGCGCTGTATAGCCATGATCCGGCGCGTACCGATGATGACATTGATGCGGTGGTGGCCCATTGCCAAATGTATATAGAAGTGGCTGAGTCGCCGCTGACCCTGCTGGCAGCCGCAGAAGGCCTGAGCCTGCCGCTATAATCTAATCATTGTTTTGAGGAGCCAGCCTTGTCTGTGTCCGGAATTAATACCTGTTGCCGGCACGGGCTGGCCCTGACTGTAAGCTTATGGGCACTGAGCAGCCCGGCCCTGGCGCAAACGTCGCAACCAGCTCCTGTTACCGGTGAAACGGAAACGGCCTCGAGCCAGGCAGCAACGGCCTCGAGCCAGACAGAGACAGCCTTCAGCGAAACAGAAACAGCCAAACAAGGCCCGGGGATTTTGTCCTCGCGCTTTCAGGCCGACAAAAGTGCGCTGGATAATCTGTTTGTGATCACCCAGCATCATCCAAATTTTGTGCTGCCACTCACCTATGTGACCAACCCTAACGCCGTAGGTAACGAAGAACTGACCACCGACACCGTAGACAACAAAGAAGCCAAGTTTCAAATCAGTGTGAAACTGCCGGTATATTTACGCGAAGATACGGTGGACGGTGTCTTTTTTGGCTTCACCCTCACCTCCTTCTGGCAGCTTTACAACAGCGAGGTGTCAAAACCATTTCGCGAAACCAATTATTCGCCGGAAGTGTTTTATCAGCAAGCGGCAGATTTGACCGTGCTGGGCTATGATTTTGATGCGGTGCAGGTGGGCTTTAATCATATGTCCAACGGCCAGAGCGGGCTGCGCTCGCGCAGCTGGAACCGCCTGTTTGCCAGTGTGTTATTTTCTGATTATGACAGCCTGTATTATTTAAAAGCCTGGTACCGCATCCCCGAAGATGACAAAGACTCGCCGCTCGACCCCACCGGTGATGACAATCCCAACATTCAGGATTATTACGGTCGCATGGAGCTGGGCTATGGCACCAAAATGGGTAATTTTAAATTGCTGGCCCGGGTGCGCAACAACCTTAATTTCAACACCAACCGTGGCAGTATCGAGCTCAACCTGACCTACCCGCTGTCTGACCGGTATGAAGTACTGCTGCAGTATTTTAACGGCTATGGTGACTCACTGATTGATTATGACCGTTCCCAGGAGCGTATTGGGCTGGGCTTTCAGCTGATGTTTTTGTAGCCGGACCGATAACCCCGGCCGCCCGGTACAGCTGCAGATGCACCGCCACCAGCGCATCAATATCCCGTTGGTAGCCACCGCCAATTACACAGGCGATCGGTAAGCCGGCACGCTGGCAGTGCTCAATCACCAGGGTATCGCGGGCCAATACACCCGCGGTGGAAATATTTAACAGCCCCAAATCATCATTGGTATGCACATCCACACCGGCATCATAGATCACCGCATCCGGACTAAAGCAACGAAAAGCGACGGCCAGCGCGCTTTCAAGCGTGTGTAAGTACTCCTCATCCTCGCAATATTTAGGCAGACCAATATCTAAATCAGACTGTTGTTTACGATAGGGAAAGTTTTTCTCGCCATGCAGGGATAAGGTATAAATGCTGTCATCGCCGGTAGCCAGCGCGGCGGTGCCATCGCCCTGGTGCACATCGCAATCAATAATCAGCACATTGTCGATGCCTGGCTGGCGCTGCATCTGCCGGGCGGCCAGATACAAATCATTGAACAAACAAAACCCCGAGCCATAGTCGGCAAAGGCGTGGTGATACCCCCCGGTAAGATTCAGCGCCAGGCCGTGTTCTAAGGCCAGCGCGGCCGTCTGACAGGTGCCCCCCACCGCAGTCAGAGTGCGGCGAAGCAATTGTTCTGACCAGGGAAAGCCAATCCGGCGCATGGCTTTGCTATCCAGTGTGCCGGTGAGTAATGCATCCACATAATCTCGGGCATACCAGTGGCGCAGCAAATCAGGGCTGACCGGCTTAGGCTGGTAAAACTGTTGTTCGGCTACACCCTGGGCCGCCAGGGCGTCTTTTATTCCCTGATATTTTTCAATGGGAAAGCGATGCCGCACGGGCAAGGTCAGCTGGCTGTAGATGGGGTCAAAAACAAGCGGTATCGACAAACCGGCTCCTGGTTATACCAATGATGGGCCTGAGCTTATCAATGGCTCAGCGACACCACCAGCTTTTCCATATCACCTGACATATTTTTCATCGCCGCAGAGATATCGTTGCGTTGCGACAGCTCATGATAGCGCTGGGAAGACTCCACCACCCGGGCGATGACGCCTTCAACATCACGCAATACCGCTTCCTGCTCATCGGCTGCAGCATTGAGCGCTTCGACAACGCTGGCAGTATCACGAATATTGTCCACCACTTCATTAAGCAGCGACAAGGCGGTGGATGCTTCCTGCGCATTGGTGTCGGCCAGCGACCGACCGGCTTCCATCACCTCGACCGCCTGGCGCGACTCGGCTTCAAAGGACGACAAAATATCATTGATTTGCTGCGTCGACTGCTGGGTTTTGGCCGCCAGCGCCCGTACTTCATCGGCCACCACCGCAAACCCCCGGCCATGCTCACCGGCTCGGGCCGCTTCAATTGCCGCATTCAATGCCAGCAGATTGGTCTGATCCGCAATTTCATTGATCACATTGACCACCCGCAAAATATTGGCGCTACGCGCCTGCAACTGGTTAACGGTTTCAGCCGAGCGGCTGACCGTGGCCGCAAGCTCGTGAAAGCCTTTATTGGCGGTTTCAAAGGTGGTGTAACAGGTAGCCACATGCTGCTGCGAAGTGCTGGTGGCCGCGGCGACCTGATCGGTGATGGCTACCAGATTTTGCACAATATCGCCCAACTGAGTGGTACTGGTACTGAGCGACTGGCTGGATGCCGACTGTTCATCAGCCCCATACTGGATGGCCTGGCTCACCTCACCCAGCGTGCCGGCGGCATGATTCATCTGTTGTTCGGCGCCTTGCAACATAGCTACGGTGTTCTGCAGTTTATATTGCAGTGAGCGGCCAGCGTGCCTAATTCATGCTGGCTGTGATAAGTCAGCGGTTCATCATAACGGTTTGCCGCCAGCGCGGTCAGCGCCCGGGCAATGTGCTTTACCGGCTTTATTACCTGACGGCGCAAAATCATGATCACGCCGGTGGTACAGGCCACGGACAGCACCACCGCGGCAATCAAAATCAGCCACAAGGTTTGCGCTGTGCCCTGACGTAAATCAGTAAAGGCCAGCTGAGACTGACCGGCAATATCCTCGGCAATCTGGCTGAGCAGGCTGGCCGGCGCCCGGTCGATACCACGCACAAAGTCATCGCCAGCGGCAGCATTAAAGCCTGAGGCGATGAAGGCGTCATACCCTTGCCGATATTTATCAGCCATCAACGCATGGGCTGCTAGAAATTTTTGTACGTGCTCTCGGGCAGTGGCGCTGATATGTGGATTTTGCTGTAGCTGCTGCATGATACTGGTGATTTCTGCTTCGCGCTGCTGAAAGCGGGCCCAGTACTTTTCCCTATCAGCGGTTTCGCTGCCCCGTAACAGCACATTTTTCCATTCCTGGACCTGGGTTTTAAACGTAGAAAGTGCCACATTGGCGTCGCGCTCTGCCTGCATCAGCGTGCGATCCAGCGTATCGAAATTGGTGAGCAGCGCAAAAGATTTGTAAATCGAGGCGGCGTTGAGTGCCACCAGAATAACCAGGGCAAGAAGAACGGGGGTCATGACCAGACGGCTGATACTGGTAAAGCGCATGAGAATTTCCCTAATAAGACAGCAAAAATACAGTTAACACAAAATACATGTCACAAATGTTACGAAACGCCAAATAGCAGCAATGCAGGCCCCGGTGTATTGCCTGAGGCCTGACGGTATTTAACTCATGTCGGTTTTAAACCCTTCCAGCACCAGCTTACCTTTGGCTTTGCCGGACTCGAGGATACGGTGCGCCTGAATCAGGTTGGCCGCGGTGATGGCACCTAAATGCTCACCCAGGGTGGTGGTGAGAGTTTTATCATCCACCAGTGAAGCCACATAATTTAAGATATGGTGCTGCTCAATCATGTCCGGGGTATTAAACAACGAGCGGGTGTACATAAACTCCCAGTGCAATGAAATGCTTTTGCGCTTGAGCGCTTTCACGTCCAGCGTATCCGGGTCATCAATCAGGCCAAATTTACCCTGCGCTTTAAGGCTCTTTACGCAGGCATCAAAATGGCTGGCGGTGTGGGTCAGGCTGGCGACATAGTCCACTTCATCAATACCGGCAGCCTGTAACGCCTCATCCAGCGGCTGGCTGTGGTCAATCACCACATCGGCGCCCAGCTCGGTCACCCACTGCTGGGTTTGCGGGCGTGAGGCAGTGGCAATCACCGTCAAATGCGTGAGTTGCTTGGCCAGCTGGATCATGATGGAGCCTACCCCACCGGCCGCGCCTACGATCAATAGCTTTTGTTCACGGCCAGTTTCATCCTGCGGCACCTGCAACCGGCTGAACAACAACTCCCAGGCGGTCAGGGAGGTCAGCGGCAAGGCTGCGGCTTCAGCATCACTGAGCGAAGCAGGCGCATGGCCGACAATACGCTCATCCACCAGCTGATACTCGGCATTACTGCCTGGGCGGGAAATATCACCGGCATAAAACACCCGGTCCCCGGCTTTGAACAACTCGCAGTTACTGCCGGTGGCTTCGACTACGCCCACTGCATCCCAGCCTAATATTTTAAAACTGTCAGCATCCGGCTCCACGTTGCGGCGAATTTTAGTATCTACCGGATTCACAGAAATCGCGGCAATTTTTACCAGCAAGTCGCGGCCAGCCGGCACCGGCTTAGCCAGATTAACCGGGGCAATCGCGTTGTCGTGAAGGTCGGGACTGGCTTGCTTATAGCCGAATGCAATCATGGTTGTGCTCCTGTATACGGGCGAGTCTGGCCTGCTATCGGCCAGGGTGGTTAGAAGATTAAGGCAAATTTGATTAAATCTGATTGTCCGCGCAATTTCCATACGTGGTACGCAGACGGGCTTAGGAATGAGCATAAAAAAAGCTGCCCGGGGGCAGCTTTTTAGTCAGGTTATTCCCACTCGATGGTGGCCGGCGGTTTGCCGGAGACGTCGTACACCACCCGGGAGATACCATCAATCTCATTGATAATGCGGTTGGAGACGCGACCTAAGAAATCATATGGCAGGTGCGCCCAGTGGGCGGTCATAAAGTCGATGGTTTCAACCGCACGCAGCGAGACTACCCAGTCGTATTTACGGGCATCGCCCATCACGCCAACTGAGCGCACCGGTAAGAATACGGTAAAGGCCTGGCTGACTTTATGGTACAGATCAGCTGCATGCAATTCTTCAATAAAGATGGCATCAGCCTGACGCAGCAGGTCGCAATATTCTTTTTTGATTTCACCAAGCACGCGAACGCCCAGGCCCGGCCCTGGAAACGGATGGCGATAAAGCATGTCATAAGGCAAGCCCAGTTCCAGACCAATCTTGCGCACTTCGTCTTTAAACAATTCGCGCAGTGGCTCCACCAGCCCCATTTTCATGTCTTCCGGTAAGCCCCCCACATTGTGGTGCGATTTGATTACATGGGCTTTACCTGTGGCCGAGCCGGCTGACTCAATCACATCAGGGTAAATAGTGCCCTGGGCCAACCACTTGGCATCAGTTTGCTTAGAGGCTTCTTCATCAAATACGCGCACAAACTCATTACCGATGATCTTGCGCTTGGCTTCCGGGTCGGCTTCACCGGCCAGTGCATTTAAAAAGCGCTCTTCGGCATCTACTTTGATAATATTTAAACCAAAGTGGTCACCAAACATATCCATCACCTGCTGACCTTCATTGAGACGCAGCAAGCCATTATCGACAAATACACAGGTCAGCTGATCACCGATGGCCTGGTGTACCAGCATGGCCACCACAGAGGAATCCACTCCGCCAGATAAGCCCAGGATCACATGGTCCTTGCCAACCTTTTCTTTGATGCGAGCAATGGCATCGTCGATGATGGCACCTGCTGTCCAGAGTTTTTCACAACCGCAGATATCCATAATAAAATGGGTCAGTAAACGCATGCCCTGGCGGGTATGGGTCACTTCCGGGTGAAACTGTACGCCGTAAAATTGTTTGTCGGCGTTGTACATAGCAGCGTGGGGGCACGAAGGTGTATGCGCGGTGGTTTCAAAACCGGGCGGTATGGATTCTACCTTGTCACCGTGGCTCATCCAGACATCCAGCAACGCATTGCCATTGTCGCTGATGTGATCTTCAATTTTGGCCAGCAGCGGGCAAGGCTTGGAGACTTCAACCTGGGCATAGCCAAATTCGCGCTTGTTAGAGCCAAACACACTGCCGCCCAACTGTTCGGCCATGGTCTGCATGCCGTAGCACACGCCTAATACTGGCACGCCAGCATTGAACACGTATTCGGGCGCGCGCGGCGAGTTCAGTTCGGTGACCGATTCCGGGCCGCCGGATAAGATGATCCCTTGCGGATTAAATTCACGAATCTGCTCTTCGGTGACATCCCACGCCCATAATTCGCAGTATACGCCGATCTCACGCACCCGACGCGCGATCAGCTGGGTGTACTGGGAACCAAAGTCCAGGATCAGAATTCGTTGGTCATGAATATTCTTGGTCATAGTGTTACCTGTTGTAAAAATGAATCAGGCTGGTCAAGCCAGCCTGATAATGCGCAGGATGCGTTAGCCCATGCGGTAGTTGGGCGCTTCTTTGGTGATGCTCACATCGTGTACATGTGACTCACCCATACCGGCTGAGGTGACGCGCACAAATTTGGCTTCGGTGCGCAGGCTGTCGATGGTTGGACAGCCGGTCAGGCCCATGGACGAACGCAGGCCGCCCATTTGCTGGTGGATGATATTGGCGATGGGGCCTTTATAAGCCACCCGCCCTTCAATACCCTCTGGCACCAGCTTATCGGCGCTGTTCGGATCCTGGAAATAACGATCTGATGAGCCATTTTTCTGGTCCATGGCGCCCAGCGAGCCCATGCCGCGGTATGATTTGTAATAGCGGCCCTGATACAGTTCTACTTCGCCCGGAGCTTCTTCGGTACCAGCCAGCATGCTGCCGACCATGACGCAGCTTGCGCCCGCCGCCAGGGCTTTGGCGATATCGCCTGAAAAACGAATACCGCCATCGGCAATGATAGGTACGCCAGAGCCTTCGATAGCATCCACTGCATCGGATACGGCACTGATTTGCGGTACACCGACACCGGTAACAATCCGGGTGGTACAGATAGAACCAGGGCCGATACCCACCTTGACCGCATCCACACCGGCATCAACCAGCGCTTTGGCACCGGCGGCTGTGGCCACGTTACCAGCAATAATTTGCAAGTCAGGATAGGCTTTACGAATGCGAGCGACCTGGTCGATAACCCCCTGTGAATGGCCGTGTGAAGTATCAATTAACAATACGTCGACGCCGGCGTCCACCAGCAATTCGATGCGCTCATCGGTGCCCGGGCCTACGCCCACCGCAGCACCCACGCGCAAGCGACCCAGCGAGTCTTTACATGCGTTTGGTTTGCTTTCGGCTTTCTGGAAATCTTTTACTGTGATGAGGCCGGTCAGGCGGAAGTCATCATCGACCACCAGAATTTTTTCAATCCGGTTGGCGTGCATCAGTTCCAGCACCTGTTCTGAACTGGCACCTTCTTTGACCGTGACCAGCTTATCTTTGCCGGTCATCACTTTTTCTACCGGCAGCTCTAAGCGGTTTTCAAACCGCATATCACGGCCGGTGACGATACCAATCAGGTTATTTTTATCGTCGGTGACAGGGAAACCGGAATAGCCCATGCGCTTGCTTAATGCAAGAACATCGCCCAGCGGCGTGTCTTTTGATACAGTGACCGGGTCGGAGACCACGCCACTTTCGTACTTTTTGACTTCACGTACATGCCGGGCCTGCTCTTCGGCTCGCATATTTTTGTGCACAAACCCCATGCCACCTTCCTGAGCCAGAGCGATGGCCAGGCGCGCTTCGGTCACAGTATCCATGGCAGCAGACACCATAGGAATATTGAGCGAGATTTTACGCGTCAGTTTGGTTTGCAGATTTGCGGTGTGGGGAAGAACCTCTGAGTGGCCGGGAACCAGCAGCACATCATCGAAGGTCAGGGCTTCTTGAACGATACGGAGCATGCAACAACACCTTTTAGTCGAGGGTTAATTGCGGCGCAATTGTAGTGTTTTTTCAGTTTCAGGTAAACTGTATTTGAGCTTAAACAGGAAGAATTTTTAACCATGTTATATACCCCGCCGAGCACCAGCCGCCAAATTCTCAGCGTTACCAAACTCAATCGCCTGGCCCGTACCGTGCTGGAAGGCGAAATTGGCCTGATCTGGCTCTCGGCAGAAGTGTCCAACTTTGTGACGGCGGCGTCCGGTCACTGGTATTTTACCCTGAAAGATAATAAAGCGCAGGTGCGCGCGGCCATGTTTAAAAATGCTAACCGGACGGTCAGGCAACGGCCCAAAGAGGGTGATAAGATCCTGGTGCGCGCCTCGGTGGGGCTGTATGAGCCACGGGGCGACTATCAGCTGATTGTTGAACACATGGAAAGCGATGGTGAAGGCCAGCTCAAACAACAATTTGATGCGCTTAAACTGCGCCTGCAGCAAGATGGCTGGTTTGATCCGGCCCGCAAGCAAGCGTTGCCTGACGTGGTGCGCCGCATCGGCATTATCACCTCGGCATCCGGCGCGGCCTTACACGATGTGCTCACCGTGCTCAAGAGACGCAGCCCGGCCACAGAGGTGATTGTTTACCCTAGCCTGGTCCAGGGCGACAGCGCGGCCAGCCAGCTCATCAGTGCACTGCAAACAGCTAATCGGCGGCAAGAAGTGGATGTGATCTTGCTAACCCGCGGTGGCGGGTCTCTGGAAGATTTATGGTGTTTTAATGATGAGCAATTGGCGTATGCCATTGCCGAAAGCCACATTCCGGTGGTCAGTGCGGTGGGCCATGAAGTGGATGTGACCATCGCAGATTTTGTGGCGGATTTGCGCGCCCCTACCCCGTCGGCCGGGGCTGAGCTGTTAAGTCAGGACACGCTGGCCTTGCTGGAACGAGTGGCCAGTCGCCGCACCGCCCTGTTGCGGGCATGGCAGTCACAATTGCAGCAAGCCCGGCACCGCCAGCGCGCTGCCATTCAACAGTTGCAGCTGGTGCACCCATCGGTGCGCCTGCAAACGCAGTCGCAGCATATTGATCGTTTGCAACTGCGCCTGACTCATCAGATGCAAACCCGACTAGCCCGCAGCAACCAGCACCAGCAACAGTTAACCAATCGGCTGTACCGCCAGGATCCGCAACAACGCTTAAACCGCTTGGATGACAAAACCCAAAGCCTGCATCAGCGCCTGGCCGGTGCCATGGCCAAACAGTTATACAATGAACGCCAACGCTTAGCCAGCACGGCGCAACTACTACATTCAGTCAGTCCGCTGGCCACCCTGGCCCGCGGCTACAGTATTACCTTTGCCCAGGGCAAACCGGTAACCTCCGTAGAAGCCGTGGAGACCGGCCAGCAGCTTGAAACCCGGGTGGCTGATGGGGTGTTAGTTAGCACGGTGTCCGAAAAATCCACGAAGTAAAGCTTAGTTAGGTGTAGTCATATCGCGGAATATGGCTACTCTTAAACAAACTGTGACGCGTTGGGTATTCTACTATGACGTCGTTGCTTTTAATCTGAGCACTAAATAGCATAGAAGTGCTGCCAGTAACCCAACCACGCCAAAAAAAGTTGGGAAAGTATCTTGGTGTAAATCGACCGCACTTCCGGCTAGCATCCCCAAGAGTAGAGCCCAAATTACACGTTGGCCGTGTTCAAGCCCTCGACTGATAATTTTCATAGCGGCCTCATAAATTAATTGAAAGTAAATTCGTCAGTAAAACTAGATTAAATTGATGAAAGCGGGCTAGCCCGCTTCGTTTTACCAGCGATAAAAACGCTCGAATTCGTGCTGTAAACTATCCCCTACGATAAAGCCGCCTCCAAAGGATGCAGCGCTTGCTGCAGCGATGCCGACCCACCCCACCGGCGTGGCCGCAATCGCAACACTTACACCAATCAATGCGGCGCCCGCGCCTAATTGCCCCCAATTTGTTTCACCACCACTGACCTGATACAAATCCTGAGTTGTTAATGTGTGCATAGTTATTCCTTTGACTATGAAATGTGTGATCCCGTGTGCATTGCTGCACGCCAGGATTGCCAGCCCGGTTTAGCCGACATGAAGAGCATAGTCGTGCCGCGGTTAGGAAAAAACTGTACTCAGGGCGGGTTTTAGTGGCTACATGATACATGTGCTCAGAACAGCGTCTGGCATCATAGACAAACAAAAAAGCCAGTCGGCTGACTGGCTTTTAAGGGAATAATTATTTGCGCTTTTTATGATGGGTCATTAAGCGTTTGCGCTGGCGCTCCTGCGACAGGGTCAGCTTGTTTTTCTTATTTTCAAACGGGTTGGCGCCTTCGCGGAACTCAATGCGAATGGGGGTACCCATCACATTTAACGAGCGGCGGAAATAATTCATCAAATAGCGTTTATATGCGCCAGGCAGGTCGTCCACCTGGTTGCCGTGGATCACCACTACCGGCGGATTATAGCCCCCGGCATGGGCATATTTCATCTTCACCCGGCGGCCACGCACCAGCGGTGGTTTATGCTCTTCCTGCGCCATTTCCATGATTTGCGTCAGTAAGGATGTGCTGACCCGCTTAGTGGCACTTTCATAAGCTTCTTTTACCGAATCAAAAAGATTACCGACGCCGGAGCCATGCAAGGCCGAAATAAAGTGCAGGCGGGCAAAATCGATAAAGCCCAAACGGCGGTCAAGCTCGCGCTTCACTTCATCTTTGATATCCGTGGTCAGGCCGTCCCATTTGTTTACCGCCACCACCAGCGAGCGACCGGAATTCAGCACAAAGCCTAGCAGGCTCAAATCCTGGTCGGTGATCCCTTCGCGGGCATCCACTACCAGCAGCACCACATTGGATTCTTCAATGGCCTGCAAGGTTTTCACGATAGAAAACTTTTCGACTGCTTCAGAGATTTTGCGGCGCTTACGCACCCCGGCGGTATCGATGATCACATATTCGCGCTCATCGCGTTCCAGCGGAATATACACACTGTCGCGGGTGGTACCTGGCAAGTCGTAGACTACCACCCGTTCTTCGCCCAGGATCCGGTTGGTCAGGGTCGATTTGCCCACATTGGGCTTACCCACGATAGCCAGCTTGATGGGCAGGCTTTGCAGGCGCTCCAGTTGCTCTTCAGGAGTAAGTTCTTCCTGCTCAGTGCGCTCTGGCACCGGCATATCGGGAAACTCGTCACTTAGCGGGGTCAGCGAGGTGTCCAACAGCTGCGAGACACCACGGCCATGGGCGGCCGCAATCTGATACACCTGGCCTAAGCCCAGTGCATAAAATTCAGCACTTTCACTGGTACCATCAATGCCGTCGACCTTGTTCGCCACTAGGTACACTTTTTTGTTTACCTTGCGCAGATGCTCGGCAATTGCCTGGTCACCGGGCATCAGGCCGGCCCGGGCGTCCACCATAAACAGCACCACATCCGCCTCATCAATGGCCAGTAACGACTGACGTGCCATATGCTCATCAATGCCCTGCTCGTCGCCGGTAATCCCGCCGGTATCCACTACGATAAATTGTTTTTTATCATAGGTGGCCTGGCCATACTTACGATCGCGGGTCAGGCCGGGATAATCGGCCACCAACGCATCGCGCGTATTGGTTAAGCGGTTAAATAACGTCGACTTACCCACATTCGGCCGACCTACCAGTGCAACTACAGGCAACATGATGTATTCCTACATGAAAAAAAGAGAGTGATAACAAACAGGCCGCGATTCACGCGGCCTGTGCTAGTAACGCATATTGTGTTGATTATAGCGGGTTGTGGCGCTGCCGTCAGCCAGTAAGGCTGCCTGCCAAGCGGCGATTTACTGGCCGCTGGTCAGGGCTGCCACTGTGCCATCCCGGGTGACCGCGATGATTTTATCGCCTACCGGCAACGGTGACACATACACCGACTCGTCTTCGTCGTCGCCGCCTAAATCATAGCGGGCCACAACTTTACCGGTTTCCTGCTCAATCCAGTGAATAAAGCCCCAGCGATCACCGACCACCAGATGCTCGCCCACCGGCTGCGCTTCGGTCAGGTTACGCTTTTTCATCGAGCTTTGAGACCACATTTCCACGCCATTACGACGGTCCAGGCCATACACCACAGAGTTGGTATCGACCACAAACAACTGATTGTTGTTCAGGCTCAGATCGCGATAGGCCCCGTATTCACGTTTCCAGATAACGCGGCCGCTACGCAGTTCAATCGCTGCCAGGGTACCGTTGTACGAGATAGCATAGACGATACCGCCGTATAACACAGGGGTCACATCCACATCCACAATTCGCTCAAGTTCGGTGGCTCCAGAGGGTTGGGTGATGGCGGTTTCCCAGGCCACCATGCCCGAGTCAAGAATATTCACCTGCACCTTACCGGTGGGAGTCCCTACCAGCGCACCGCCACTGGCGACAACCGGCGTCGAAATACCGCGCAGGCTCAGCGGTGGCACATCGCCCTCGCTCACCCACAACTGCTCGCCGGTTTCTGCGTTCAGGGCAAACAGGCTGCCAGCGCCGGTGTTCACCACGACAGTGTTTTCGCCAACGGCTGGCGCAGCCATGATTTCACCGGGTACAGAGGCACTCCAGTTTAGCTCACCGGTGCTGGCATCCAGGGCCATCACCGCGCCATTTTCAGTGCCGATGTACAAAATGCCACTTTCCAGAGCCAGGCCACCAATACGCGCAGACTGGCCGGATTGCCATAAACGAGAGATGCTGCTTAACATTCCTTCATCATCATAATTGGCAAAGTCCTGTTCCCAGCGGGTCTCGCCGTTAGCCGCATCCAGTGCTTTGACCATGCCATGGCGGCTGGCCACAAACACGGTTTCGCCATCACTGACCGGACGCAAGCGGGAAAAATAGTCGCCGATACCGTCACCCACCGACTCTTCCCAGACTTCCTGTGGCGCAAATTGCACATCAATCGGCTTGAGAGTGCGAATGGCGATTTCTTCTTCTTCGGCAAACCAGTTAGATACTGTGGTACAGCCGCTTAACGCGGTAGTAAGCACCAGCGCCAGCCCCAGTTGCTTGGTTTTACGTCCAGACACGCTTGTTGTTACTCGTGACAAATCCACTACCTCTTAACCATTTACGCGCCGGTGGCAACCGCTAAGTTGTCCAGCTTCATTTGAATTAGCTGATTGCTGCTTTCACTTTCCAAAGCTTCGGTATACGCCATGCGCGCATCATCCTGCTGGCCAAGCAATACGTAGGCATCGCCACGTGCTTCAGCCACCAGTGCTGCAAATGCTTCGCTAGTTACGCCTTCCAGCGTGCTCAGCGCTTGTTCAGGCTGTTCCAGCTCAAGTTGCAGGCGCGCCAGGCGCACACTGGTCAGGGCTTTAAGATGGGCATCGTCAAGGCGGGTCAGTAAGCCTTTCAGCTGGCTGGCAGCTTCTTCAAGTTTGCCTTCATCCACCAGCTGGCGGGCTGCAATCAGGGTTGCAATATCACCGTAGCCGTTATCAGTGTTATTGTCGGCAAAAGCCTGTAACTGGCTAAGGCCTTTATCTTCAGCAACACTTTCAATTGCAGCCTGATACTGGGTCGAGGCTTGTTCTTTGGCCTGCATCTGGCTGTCGCTGTAATAGCGCCAGCCCCACAGACCACCTAAGCCTAACACCGCGCCGATGATAATGGCGCTGCCGTTTTCTTTCCAAAAGCGCTTAATGGCTTCTACTTGTTGTTCTTCTGTTGCGTACTTATCCATTACCAACCTCTGTTTTGCCAGCCGTTCTAATGCGGCCAGTGCGTTATTCCATCATCGTTGCCAGGGTGCCGGCTAAATCAGCCAGGGCAACGGTGATTTGATCCTGCTCGCTGCGCAGCGGCTTGATTGTAACTTGTTGCTGCTGTGCTTCTTCACCGCCTAAGATAAGCGCCCATTGTGCACCGCACTTATCAGCTCGCTTCAGCTGCTTTTTCATGTTGCCACCACCGCAATGCATTAGCACGCGAGTGTGAGGCATGGCATCGCGCAGTTGCTCACTTACCTGAATAGCATAGCCAGCTGCTTCTTCACCCAGCGCGGTAACAAAGATCTCAGCGCTGCTGTCATCCTGTGCCTGGGCATCCAATGTGGTGAGCAGTAACACTAAGCGCTCCATGCCCATGGCAAAGCCTACCGCCGGGGTGGCTTTGCCGCCCAACTGCTCGACCAAACCATCATAACGGCCACCAGCACACACCGTGCCTTGTGAGCCTAAGCTGTCGGTGACCCATTCAAACACAGTGCGATTATAATAATCCAGCCCGCGCACCAGCCGTGGATTAATCTCATATTCGATGCCGGCCTGGCTTAATCGTTCACACAATTGTGGAAAATGTTGCGCCGACTCCTCATCCAGATGGTCCAGCAGCGAGGGCGCACCTTCTAGAGCTTTTTGCACATCCGGATTTTTGCTGTCCAGCACCCGTAACGGGTTGGTGGTCATGCGGCGGCGCGAGTCTTCATCCAGCTGGTCAGCGCGTTCTGTTAAAAAGGCAATCAGCGCTTCACGATAAGCCTGGCGCGCTTCGTTAGAGCCCAGCGAGTTGATTTGCAACGTCACATGCTCGCTAATGCCAAAGGCTTTCCACAGCCGCGCACTGAGCAAAATCACTTCCAGATCGATATCCGGGCCAGCCAAACCATAGGTTTCTACGCCAAACTGATGAAACTGGCGATAGCGCCCTTTTTGCGGCCGCTCATGGCGAAACATCGGGCCCATATACCACAACCGCTGCTGCTGGTTATACAACAAGCCATGCTCGTTGCCGGCGCGCACACAACTGGCGGTACCTTCCGGGCGAAGCGTCAGGCTGTCGCCATTGCGATCTTCAAAGGTGTACATTTCTTTTTCAACGATATCGGTCACTTCGCCGATAGAGCGTTTGAACAGATCTGTGCTTTCTACGATAGGAGTGCGGATTTCCTGATATCCGTAGCTGGCCACTACCTGTCGAAGGGTTGCCTCGACCTGCTGCCAGGTGCCAGAGATCTCTGGCAGGCAGTCATTCATGCCACGAATAGCCTGTATTGTTTTAGCCACCTGAATTTCTCATACTGCTGATATATAAAAGCCCCGCATTATAGGGGCTTTACCGGTAAACAACAATCGTTGCCGCAAGGCGGCCACGGGTTAGTCTTTGACGGTTACGTCAATTTTGCGGGCTGCGTCGAGCTGGGTTGCCTTGGCGCGGATCCGTTTTTCCAGCTGTTCAACCAGCTCGTCGTTTTTCAGGCGCACTTTCTGACGTTTGCCGTCTTCATAAAAGCCGCTCATATTGCGCGCGCCGGTCAGGCCTAAATCAGACACTTCGGCTTCGCCGGGGCCATTGACCACACAGCCAATGATCGACACATCCATCGGGGTGATGATGTCTTCCAAGCGCTGCTCCAGCGCATTGACGGTATTAATGACATCAAACTCCTGCCGTGAACAGCTTGGGCAGGCAATAAAGTTGATACCGCGTGAGCGAATGCGCAGGGATTTTAAGATATCAAAACCCACTTTGATTTCTTCCACCGGGTCAGCAGCCAGTGACACCCGTAAGGTATCGCCGATGCCTTCGGCCAGCAGCATGCCTAAACCTACTGCGCTTTTAACCGCACCAGCGCGCTGGCCACCGGCTTCAGTGATGCCTAAGTGCAATGGCTGGTCAATACGTTTGGCCAGTTCGCGATACGCCCCCACCGCCAAAAACACATCAGACGCTTTTACGCTGACCTTAAACTGGTCAAAGTTGAGCTTATCCAGAATATCCACATGGCGCATGGCCGATTCCACCAGCGCCGCTGGGGTGGGCTCGCCGTATTTTTCCTGCAAATCTTTTTCCAGCGAGCCGCCGTTGACGCCGATCCGGATTGGCAGGCCTTTATCTTTGGCACAATCTACTACCGAGCGGATCCGCTCCATATTGCCGATGTTGCCGGGGTTGATGCGCAGACAATCTACGCCGTATTCGGCCACACGCAGGGCGATGCGGTAATCAAAGTGAATGTCCGCCACCAGCGGTACCGAGACTTGCTTACGAATTTCACGAAAGGCTTCGGCTGCATCCATGGTGGGTACCGATACCCGCACAATTTCACCGCCGACCGCCACGATGCGCTTGATTTGTGCCACAGTGGCATCGACGTCGGTGGTCAGGGTATTGGTCATTGACTGAACAGCAATCGGTGCTCCGTCACCGATTGGCACGCTACCCACATTTATACGGGTGGATTTGCGGCGTTTTATCGGGCTTTCTGCGAACATGATTATTCCTGCATAGGTAAAGTGAATCGCGCGGTACGGCCATTTTGATATTGCGAGATATCAACCGCTTGTCCGGCATAGGTGATACTAACTTTGTCTGGTGCTCCCAGGGTCACACTGATAGGCGGCACGCCAGAGATCGGCATTACCCGCCCGGCTGATTTAATGCCGGTGGCAATCACCTCGCCACTGGCATCTTCAATATTCACCCAGCAGTTTTCGGTAAATGTAAATTCCATCTGCACCGGGGCTGCGCTCTCACCGACCGGGCTGGCTGCTGCAGAAGTATTGGCAGCTGTTTGCGCATTGTCTTCTGCCGGTTCAGGGTTGCTTGCCTGGGGTTCAGGGCTGTTTGTATCCTGCTCAGAGCTACTTGTTGGCGATCCAAGGCTGCTTTCCTGCGACTCGGAGCTATTCCCGGCAACGCGATTCTCACGGCCCTGCGTTTCATCGCTATTGGTCTGAGGGCGTGTCACAGCAGCGCCTGTTGGTGCCACATCAATGCGGTTGCTCCGCTCGGTGTCGTCCTGCTCAAATGAGCGGGCATTTGATACCGCCGGCTCATCAATATTTTCATCAATCGCACCGTCATCCTGTTGATACCACCAGGCCACCGTACCGGCCAGCAGTAAAAATAAAATGACATAAGTCACCATCATCCAGCGATCATCGTGCGCCTCTTTGGCCACGCGCTGGGAAAAGCTTTGTAGCTTTGCCGGGGATTGGCCTGCAGCCTGGTTTTTATCGAACTCGGCTAACACCCGTTGCGGGTCGAGGCCTAAAAACTTGGCATAATTGCGCACATAACCCTTGGTAAAGGTCACAGACATCGACGCGTCAATTTTATCCTGCTCGATATCCTCTACCGTGGTGACTTTTAAAAACAATTTGTCGGCCACCGCCTGGCGTGACAGCCCTTGTTGTTCCCGGGCATGGTGCAACATCTGGCCGACGCTGTGCGCGGGCTCTTCCGCCCCGGGCTGGCCACTGGCTTGGGCAGTATTGGCTTGATTTACATCTTCTGAATTCATTCAATGACCTAGTTGTTTCGTTGCTGCGGGGGGACCAGCCAAAGCTTGGTGCCGGCGAGCAGGGCATCCGATTTGCTTAGCGCATTCCATGTCCGCAACGTCGACAATTTAATATTGTAGCGAAGGGATATACGGTACAGGTTCTCGTCCGCCTGAACAATGTGAAAGCGTGGTTGCGCTGCTTGTTCCGGGCTGGCTGCTGAAGATTTCACCGTGTCAGCCGGGTTGCTGGCTGTTTGCTCTGTCTTGGCTACAGCGGGTGCTGCACTGGCCATATCTACCGGCTCGGAGCTGTTGGCATTTTTCACCCGCCGCTTGAGTACCGGGCGGTCATCGCGCATGGCCTGGTAGGCCTGCGCCTGAGCACTTTGTGGGAACATCTCTGTCAGCATGCTGCCGTAGGCTCGCTGATTTTCATAGTCTTTGCGGCCATGGGCAATCTGCACTGCCAGCCATAACGAGTCCGGGCTGATGCTGGCCACTTTCTCATAGCGTTTGAGTGCATCGGCAGCCTGCTCCCAGCGCTCGGTATCCGTGTAGGCCTGAGCCAGCAGATACAGGGTTTTTGCCCGCGATGGCTGATGATTAAGCGCATCGTTAAAATAATTGATGGCATCATCGTGAAACCCGCGTTTTTGCGCACAGATCCCCATATTTTCATAGGTTAGCACTGCGTTGGCATAACGCTGGTTTTGAATGGCTTTGGTGAAAAACGCGTTGGCTTGTTCGTAATCGCCCTGTTCACACAGGTACGCGCCATAGCTGTTAGCAATATCGGCATCACGGGGCGCCAGATCCATGGCATTCTGATAAAACTCCATCGCCCGGGCTTTGTCTTCCACCGTCTGATAGTAGTAGGCCATGGCATAATGAACCTGCGCCAACCGCGGGGCAAACTCCAGCGCCTTATCCAGATTTTGTTTGGCCTGGCTGTAATTACCGTTTTTCAAATAAGTCAGGCCAAGCGACATGCGGGTTTTGGCCGCCTCGCGGGTGTCAAAATTATCGCTTAACATGCCAGGCTGCGACTGGCTGACACATCCTGTTAAAACAAAAATGCACGCGAGCAGGCTTTTGCGCATTTGGGCACTCCCTCTGTTACCTCAGATCACTGCGCCATTTTTACTGATATTTGCTCGCCCTTCATCTGTTTTTTCAACATTCTTTTAGTGCGGTCGACCACATCGCCCACCAATTGGCCACAGGCAGCGTCGATATCTTCACCGCGGGTTTTGCGCACAACCACAGTAAAGCCATATTCCATCAGCACTTTGGCAAAGCGGTCGATACGCGAATTGGACGAGCAGGTATACGGCGAACCCGGGTACGGGTTAAACGGGATCAGGTTGATTTTGCTGGGTGTGTCTTTTAACACTTTGGCCAGTTCATGTGCCTGATCGGTGCTGTCGTTAATATGCGAAAGCATCACGTACTCGATGGTCACCCGACCCTGGTTGGCCTTGGACTTGGCCAGATAGCGGCGCACTCCGGCCAGAAATTCTGCAATATTGTACTTTTTGTTGATGGGGACAATTTCATTACGTAGTTCATCATTGGGTGCGTGCAATGAAATGGCCAGCGCCACATCAATCATATCGCCTAATTTATCCAGCGCCGGCACCACGCCCGAGGTGCTTAATGTGACACGACGTTTTGACAAACCAAAACCAAAATCATCCAGCATGATGTCCATGGCCGGTACCACGTGCTTAAGATTCAGCAGTGGCTCACCCATGCCCATCATCACCACGTTGGTAATGGGGCGCTTAGCAGTATCATTCGACAGCCCAAAGAAGGTGGCTACCCGCCATACCTGGCCAATGATTTCACTGACGGTCAGATTACGGTTAAAGCCCTGCTGGGCGGTAGAGCAAAAAGTACATTCAAGGGCACAGCCCACCTGCGAAGACACACACAGGGTGGCGCGGTCACCGTCGGGGATCCACACAGTTTCTACTTCCTGGCCGCCGGCCAGCGTCAAAGCAAATTTGGTGGTGCCATCGCTGGCTTCCTGAAAATAAGCAATTTCCGGCGCCACAATCTCGCAATTGGCTTCTAAATTGGCACGCAGGTTTTTGTTCAGGTTCGACATTTCGGCAAAGTCGCTGACACCATGCTGATAAATCCACTTCATGACCTGGTCGGCCCGAAATGGTTTTTCACCAATCTCCTTGAAGAACGCACGCAGGCCTTCGCGATTGAGATTTAACAAGTTTGTCTTTGCCATACAATAATGACCTTACCTTTTACTGCTTGAATGGGTTGCACGCCTCTGCCGCCAGAATGTGGCCAGCCAGACTGTACAAAAATTGGGCGCGAATTTTACCACAGCACCGACAGCGGGGAAAGCATCTGTGCGCCCTATCACCAGGGCCGGGCTATTGGTGGCTTTGGCTGTGGCTGTAGCTGTGGCTGCGCCTGCGCCACATACAAAAAAGGAGAGCCGAAGCTCTCCTTTTGCCTGCTTACGCGACGCTTAGCGAGTGCGTGGGCAGATTTCTTCTTCAGAGAAGAAGTATGCAATTTCACGAGCTGCAGATTCTGGGGCGTCAGAGCCGTGCACCGCGTTTTCGTCGATAGACACTGCGTAGTCAGCGCGCAGGGTACCGGCAGCTGCTTCTGCTGGGTTAGTTGCACCCATGATTTCACGGTTTTTGGCAATGGCGTTTTCGCCTTCCAGCACCTGAACCATTACCGGGCCAGATGTCATGAAGTCCACCAGGGCACCAAAGAAAGGACGCTCTTTGTGCTCTGCATAAAAACCTTCTGCTTGTTCTTTGCTCAGGTGCACCATCTTAGATGCAACAATGCGCAGACCTGCAGTTTCAAAACGGTTGTAGATAGCACCGATTACGTTTTTGGCAACCGCATCAGGCTTTACGATAGAAAAAGTACGCTCTAAAGCCATTTTTCTTGTCTCCGATAATTCGTGTAAAAATTTTTGGCCGCGAATTATAGGCAATAACCACCCTGTTGACCAGAGCCGATTGTATGCTGACGCGGTTTTCCCTAACAAAATCGATCAGGCCCGGCATTATCACCAGGGCCCGGCATTATTGCCAGAGCCTGGCTATTGTATTCTCAGACGTTCTGTTTTGCCAAATCCTGAATTTTACCCACAATGGCACGCAAGCCATTGCCGCGGGTTGGGCTGATGTGGCGCTCTAAATCCAGCTCTTCAAAATAGCCATTGATATCAAAGGCCAGGATCTCACTGGGGGTTTTGTTATCGTAGGCAGCCAGCACCAGTGCTAGCAGGCCTTGCACAATCACAGCATCGCTATCCACTAAAAAGTGAATACGGCCATCTTCGATGCGCTCAATCAACCACACTGAGCTTTGACAGCCTTTTACCAGACGATCGTCGGTTTTCTGGCTGTCCTCCAGCCCGTCGATGGCCTTGCCCAAATCGATGATGTACTGGTAGCGCTGCTCCCAGTCATCAAAAAAGGCCAGATCATCTACTATTTCCTGACTGCTTGGTAATTTCATGAAGTGCTCTGTTATTGATTACAAATTAAAAAAACACGCCCGCTTCAAGCTGGGCTTCTTCACTCATCATGTCGCGCGACCACGGCGGGTCAAACACCAGCTCAACCGCCACATCCTTAACCAAGGGCACCATGGTCACCCGGTATTCAACATCACCTACCAGTACCGGGCCCATACCGCAGCCTGGTGCGGTCAGGGTCATATCGATGTTGACTGTGCCACTGGCGTGATCGATGGCCACTTTATAAATCAACCCCAGCGATACCAGATCAATGGGGATCTCCGGATCGTAAATAGTGCTTAACGCTTCCCAAATCTGCTCTTCGCTAATTTGGCCATCTTCGGGCTGTGGAAAGGTCAGCACTTTAGCCTTACGGCCAATGGCGTCAGCATCGGTACCATCGATGCGGTACATATTGCCGCGCCAGGTGACCGTGTAATTACCACCCAGTTCCTGGGTGATATTCACAAATTCGCCTTCGGGGATCTTAGTAATATTGCCGGCTGGCACCAAGCGCGCGGTACATTCGCGCTCGGTCACTACCATTTTTTGTGCTGCTGCCATGCTACTGCTTACCCGATATTAAAGCTTTCACCGCAACCGCATTCATCCACAACATTAGGGTTGTTGTATTTGATAATGCCATTTACGCCTTCCAGCACATAGTCAATTTCAGTGCCGCGCAGCAATGTGACCGCATCGGCGGCCACCGCAACATTCACATTATTGCCGGCTTCGACGGTTTCATCGCCCTCTTGCGGGCCGTCAGCAAAATCCAATACATAGGCATAGCCGGTGCAGCCACTGACCTTGGTGGATAACCGGATCCACTGCTTATCGCTGGCGGTCAGTTTTTTAGCAAAATGCTGCTGAGCTGACTCCGTCAGCGACACCACCGTCTTGCTGGGCACAAATGTTTCAACGCTCATACTGTCTCCTGTTATGCCAACATCATCTTTGCTTTACGCAGCGCGGCAAATAAGGCATCAACTTCATCCAAGGTATTATAAATGGAAAATGACGCTCTGGCGGTCCCCGGGATGCCAAGCCGTTTCATTAGCGGCTGCGCACAGTTATCCCCGGTGCGAATCGCCACCCCCTGACGGTCTAGAATAAAGCCTACATCGGCCGGGTGAGCACCGTCTAATAAAAAGCTCAGCACGCCAATTTTATGCGCGGCGGTGCCAATCTGAGTCAGCCCGTCAAACGCAGCCGCTTGCTCATGGGCACTGGTCAGTAGCGCTTTTTCATGGGTTTGCAGAGCCTGGGTATCCAGGTCTGAAAACCAGTCCAGTGCAGCAGCCAGGCCGATGGCACCGGCGATATTGGGTGTGCCGGCTTCTAAACGGTTCGGCAAAACGCCCCAGGTGGCACTTTGATAAGTCACTTCCTGGATCATCTCGCCGCCAGTCAGCCATACCGGCCAGTCCTGCAAGACCGACTGGCGGCCCCACAGAGCACCAATCCCGGTAGGACCAAAAATTTTGTGGCCGGAAAATACATAAAAGTCACAGCCAATGGCCTGCACATCCACATCACCATGGGCGATGCCCTGCGCGCCGTCAATCAAAACCCAGGCACCAACCTGTTTGGCTTTGGCGGCCAGCTCTTTGATTGGATTCACCGTGCCCAGCGCATTGGACACATGCGGCATGGCCACCATGCGGGTTGCCGGGCTCAGCAGCGCATCAAACGCCTCAATATCCAGCTCGCCGTTATCTTTGATGGGGGCCACTTTTAAACTGGCGCCGCCTTTTTTACAGGCTTGCTGCCAGGTGACCAGGTTGGCGTGGTGTTCCATCTCGGTCACCAGCACCTCGTCGCCCTCGTTGAGCAACTGGGCCAGTCCGTTAGCCACTAGATTAATGCCTTCGGTGGTACCGCTGGTCCAAATGATTTCTTCGCGAGCGGCGGCATTAACAAACCGAGCCACCGAATCGCGGGCGCTTTCGTAGCGGCGAGTTGCTTCGTCTGATAACTGGTGGGCACCACGATGCACATTAGCATTGCACGTGGTGTAAAAGTCCATCATAGCATCAAGCACCGCCTGAGGTTTCTGCGTTGTAGCTGCATTATCCAAATAGACCAAAGGCTTACCGTCAACCTGGCGGTTGAGTATAGGGAATTGTTTGCGCAGCGCGGCAACGTCGAAACTCATTTCACCTCCATCTGGGCAAAGCGCTCACTTAGTTTAGGCAACAGCCAGTCACGAATAGTTGCTTCTGGCATCAAATTGACCAGTTCCTGAATGAAGCCAAAGTTCAGCATCACCAGCGCTTTACTGCGCGTGACACCGCGGGTCAGCAAATAGAACAATGCGTCATCGTCAATTTCTGCCACAGTGGCACCGTGGGCACATTTCACATCATCGGCATAAATTTCCAGCTCGGGCTTGGTATTGATCAAGCCGCGGCGTGATAACAGCAAGTTGCGGTTATTCAGTTCAGCCAGGGTCTTTTGCGCATCCCGATGAATATGAATGCGGCCATTAAACACTGCACGGGCGCGATCACCGATAATGCCTCGGGCATTTTCTTCGGTGGTGCCGTTAGGCACGGTGTGCTCGATATTGCTGTGCAAATCAAACAACTCACCTTCGGCCAGTAGGTACACGGCATTCATCTTGGCATCAGCATGTTCACCGGCGTGGATGATATCCACATCCAGGCGTGACAATTCACTGCCATAGCCCACCACTGTGCTGTGCATCGTCGATTCATTGCCCAGTTTGAAATGCGAGCCGCCAACCTGTTTGGCCGCGCCAGTCATCATGGCAAAACGGTAATGCTCCAGATGACCACCATCGGCAATGGCATATTCGGCAAAGGCGGTAGACATACTGCTTTCCTGCCCTTCACCATGCTCCATGACCCGGGCTTTGGCCTTCTCGCCAACCCGAACCACTAAGCGGGTGTGGGCATCCACATCCTGCGTGATCAGATTACTGATGCGCAGGACCTGTTCCATGGTGACACCATCGGCCACATCCACAAACAAGCCCTGGCTGCTGGCCACATCATTGACCAGGCCAAACACATGATGGGTTGGCTTAATTTTGCCATACAGCGTAGCCACTGTTTGTTGCTGGTCATCGCTTAGCTTATCAAACGGTGTGACAGTCACACCGTCGGGCAGGCTCAGCGCGGCCACATCCGTGGTCAACTGGCCATCCACAAAGGTGATGTCGATGCTGTTTAAGCCGTCAATCTGCGGCGCAACCTGGTCACCGGCGCTGGCCACCGTTTTGGTGCTACGCTTGGCCAGTGCGGTTAACGGGGTAAAACGCCAGGCTTCGTTACGACGACCCGGCCAGCCCGCCTGCTGCAAGGTGAGCAGCGACTGCTCACGCTCGCTTTTAAGAAAATCGGTCGGTGCAGCTGCGCGTTCAATGACCTCGTCTAGCCATTGGCTCATGCTTCTGCCTCCTCGTATTTTTTACCTAAGAATGCATAGCCGGATTTTTCCACTTCCTGAGCCAGTGACGCATCGCCGCTTTTGACAATCTTGCCGTCAGCCAGAATGTGGACAAAATCAGGCTTGATGTAGTCCAGCAAACGCTGGTAGTGCGTGACCACGATAAAACTGCGTTCGCCGTCGCGTTGTGAGTTCACACCTTCGGCCACAACCTGCAGCGCGTCTACATCCAGGCCGGAGTCTGATTCATCCAGAATCGCCAGTTTTGGCTCAAGCAAAATCATTTGCATGATTTCGTTACGCTTTTTCTCACCACCGGAGAAGCCTTCGTTCACACCACGCTTTAAGAAGTCCAGCGGCAGTTGTACCTGTTTGCAGGCGGCTTTGGCTTTTTTCAAAAACTCAGCGGCGGTCAGTGATTCTTTGCCTTGCTTTTCGCGCACAGCATTCACTGCCTCTTTCATAAATTCCATGTTGCTGACGCCCGGAATTTCTACCGGATATTGAAAGGCTAAGAACATACCCGCCTGGGCGCGCTCTTCCACTTCCATATCCAGCAAATCTGCGCCTTCCAGCTCGACAGAGCCTTCGGTAACTTCGTATCCATCACGGCCAGCCAATACGTAGCCCAGTGTGGATTTACCGGCCCCGTTCGGGCCCATGATAGCGTGAACCTCGCCTGGCTTAACTTCCAGGTCAAGCCCTTGAATGATGGCTTTTTCTTCTACGCTAGCATGTAAATTTTTAATCTTAAGCATGATTACCCCACTGAACCTTCAAGACTGATTTCGAGCAGTTTGCCGGCTTCCACCGCAAACTCCATCGGTAATTCTTTAAATACTTCTTTACAAAAGCCGTTCACAATCATTGAGACAGCTTTTTCTGCATCCATCCCGCGCTGCTGGCACAAGAACAACTGGTCATCACTCACCTTCGAGGTGGTTGCTTCGTGCTCTACAATGGCAGACGGGTTACGGCTTTCAATATACGGGAATGTGTGTGCGCCACATTCATCACCAATCAGCAGCGAGTCACATTCGGTGAAGTTACGCGCGCCATCGGCTTTAGGCCCCATAGAGACCAGCCCGCGGTACGCATTATTACTACGTCCGGCCGAGATCCCTTTGGAGATGATGGTAGACCGGGTATTTTTGCCCAGGTGGATCATCTTGGTACCAGTATCGGCCTGTTGACGGCCGCGGGTTAACGCCACCGAGTAAAATTCGCCCACACTGTTATCGCCTTTGAGCACACAGCTGGGGTATTTCCAGGTCACTGCTGAACCGGTTTCAACCTGAGTCCAGGAGATCTTGGCATTGGTGTGACACACGCCACGCTTAGTCACAAAGTTATAGATCCCGCCTTTGCCGTCTTCATCGCCCGGATACCAGTTTTGCACGGTAGAATATTTGATTTGCGCATCATCCATGGCCACCAGTTCTACCACTGCGGCATGCAGTTGGTTTTCATCACGTTGTGGTGCGGTACAGCCTTCTAAATAGCTCACATAGCTACCTTCTTCGGCTACAATCAGGGTGCGCTCGAATTGCCCGGTATTTTGTTCATTAATCCGAAAATAGGTGGATAACTCCATTGGGCAGCGTACGCCTTTTGGAATGAAGACAAACGAGCCATCGGTGAAGACTGCACTGTTCAGTGCGGCGTAGTAGTTATCGCTGCGCGGAACCACCGAGCCGATGTATTTTTTCACCAGATCCGGATACTTTTGCAATGCTTCAGAGATTGGGCAGAAGATCACGCCGGCTTCTTCAAGCTTTTCGCGGAAGGTGGTGACAACCGACACAGAGTCAAACACCGCATCCACTGCCACACCGGCCAGCATCTCCTGCTCGTGCAGTGGGATACCCAATTTTTCGTAGGTACGCAGCAGCTCAGGGTCGACTTCATCCAACGACTTCGGCTTGTCTTTCATGCTCTTAGGCGCGGAATAATACGAGATTTCCTGAAAATCAATTTTTGGATAGTGGACGTGCGCCCATTCCGGCTCTTCCATCTCAAGCCATGCATGGTAAGCCTTTAAACGCCATTCCAGCATCCATTCTGGCTCATTTTTCATGGTTGAGATGCGGCGGATAACCGACTCGTCCAGGCCATTTTCGAATGTTTCTGATTCAATTTCTGAATAGAAACCAGCATCGTATTTTCTCGATATTGCCTGTTCGATCTGTTCACTCATGTTGGGATCTCACTAGTTTGCCTGTCATAACGGAGCACTTTTGATTACAAAGCCATCACGGTCTTGCTTTGCACCACTTTTCGCTGCCTGGTCGAAAAGCTGCTCAACGCTGTGGAGTTGTGCCTTATTGTATAATACTTGACTATTTCACTCAAGAATTGCCGGGTGTGGGGCCAGGTGCTGCTGCGGCGTGCTGCAGCAAAGGCAAAACGCCGCGGATCATGCCCGAAAGACACTCATTATTCAACGCACTTAATACGCGAAGCTGGCAGCTCAGGCGGTTTGCGCCTGCCGCAAGCGGGTCACTACGTCGGTCACCCGGGCAATGGTATGCTCAATGTCCTGCTCGGTGGTGAAGCGCCCGACAGAGAAGCGTAGCCCACTATGCGCGGTTTCGGCGTCACAGCCAATTGCCCGTAGTACATAGGAAGGCTCCAGGCTGGCCGAGGTACAGGCCGAGCCGGAGGACACCGCAATATCATTCAGGCCCATCATTAAACTTTCGCCATCCAGGCCACCAAAGCTGACATTTAAGTTGCCAGCTACCCGCTGGGTGGCATGGCCGTTTAATTTGATGTCATCTAAACTTTGCAGGCCCTGCCACAAACGGTCGCGTAAGGTCGCGATACGTTTGGATTCAACCGCTAACTGGCCACCGGCAATTTCGCAGGCTGCGCCAAGGCCGACAATCTGATGAGTTGGCAAGGTGCCTGAACGCATACCCCGCTCGTGCCCGCCACCGTGGATTTGCTCAGCGATGCGCACTTTGGGTCGGCGTCGCACAAACAGCGCGCCAATCCCTTTGGGGCCATAAAACTTATGGGCCGAGATGGAATACAGGTCCACCGGCAAGGCGGACAGATCCACCGGCAGTTTACCCACACTTTGCGCACCATCTACATGAAACACAATGTCGCGCTCGCGGCACAGATTGCCGATAGCCTCAATATCCTGGATCACACCAATTTCGTTGTTTACATGCATGACCGACACGATAATCGTGTCGTCACGTAACGCTGCAGTCAGTTTATCTAAATCCACCAGGCCGTCACCGCCCACCGGTACATAGGTGACCTCGAAACCGTGCTTTTCTAAATGGGCGCAGGTATCCAGCACGGCTTTGTGCTCGGTGGTCAGGGTAACGATGTGCCGGCCTTTATCCTGATGCGTTTCGGCTGCGCCTTTTAACGCCAGGTTGTTGGACTCGGTGGCGCCGGAGGTAAACACAATTTCGCGGGGGTCGCAGGCAAGCAAATCGGCCACCTGATTACGCGCCACATCCACCGCTTCTTCGGCCATCCAGCCAAAACGGTAGGTACGCGATGCCGGGTTACCAAAATTGCCATCCAGAGTCAGGCACTGCATCATTTGTTCAGCCACCGCCGGATCTACCGGCGTGGTAGCGGCATAATCTAAATAAATCGGGGATTGGGGCTGGCTCATGACAGTTGCACGCTCACCGTAATATCCTGAAATTTTTGATGGGCCTGTCTGTCCTGGCGGCTAGCCACTTCCAATACATCGCGCTGGGCCATTAGCTCGCCTAAGGTAATGCCGTCTAAAAACAGGCTGATGCGGTCGCTTAAGTCCTGCCACAAACTGTGGGTCAGGCAGCGTTCCCCGCCCTGGCAATCCGACTGCCCGGAACAGCGGGTGGCATCCACGGTTTCATCCACCGCGCGGATCACCTGACCAATGGCAATCTCACTGGCCTGCCTGGCCAACAGATAGCCGCCACCAGGGCCGCGCACACTGTCCACCAGCTTTTCTTTACGCAGACGCGAAAATAGCTGCTCCAGATAAGACAACGAAATTTCCTGGCGCTCAGAGATATCTGCCAGCGGTACCGGTCCGCGGGTTGAATGCAGCGCAACGTCGAGCATGGCAGTCACGGCGTACCTGCCTTTTGAGGTCAATTTCATAAGCCTCTCCTGAGGAGTGTTAATGGTAAAATTGTTCCATACCTGACTAAACAGGTCAACTATTTACCCCTCGCCTTAACAGTCTCGTGGCGGCCCGCTCACCCCTGCTACATTAGCAAAAATGCATAAAAATTAGCCTTATGTCTAGTTGGCGCTTTGTTTTTAGCTGGCTACAGTTATTCCATTATGTGAGGGAGAGTTTTATGCTGACACCGATATTGCCTAAGGATGAGCCTGCCCGGATCCGCTCGCTACACTCGCTTAAGATCCTCGATACAGTGCCTGAAGAGCGCTTTGACCGTGTGACTCGCATGGCCAAACGCTTGTTTGATGTGCCTATCTCACTGGTCAGTCTGGTGGACAGCGACCGCCAGTGGTTCAAGTCAGCCCAAGGCCTGGATGCCACTGAAACGCCGAGGGACATTTCATTTTGTGGCCATGCAATTTTGCAGAACGAGGTGTTTTGCGTCACCGATGCCTCGCAGGACAACCGCTTTTTTGACAACCCGCTGGTTACCGGCGGCCCTAAAATTCGCTTTTATGCCGCCAGCCCGTTGAAAACCGCTGACGGTAGTAATATCGGCACCTTGTGTTTAATCGATGAAAAGCCCCGCCTGATGACCACCGAGGATGTCCAGTTACTGCGCGACCTGGCAGCTATGGTGGAACATGAATTGTGCGCCATGCAGTTAGCAACCATGGATGAACTGACCCAGATTTCCAATCGGCGCGGCTTTAATCTACTAACCGACTATGCCCTACACCAATGCGACCGGTTGTCATTGTCGGTGACACTGCTACATTTTGATCTTAATCAGTTCAAACCTATCAACGATACCTACGGCCATGCCGAAGGCGACCGCGCTTTGGCGGGTTTTGCCGGGGTACTCTCAGAGGTCTTTCGGGATTCGGATGTCGTCGCCCGGCTGGGTGGTGACGAGTTTGCTGTGCTGCTCACCGGCACCAGCGAAAATACTACCACACTTGTCCTCGCACGCTTAGAAGCAGCAATAGCCCAATACAATTTTGCTGCCAATCGAGGTTACGAAGTGACGTATAGTGTCGGCCAGGCAGACTGGCACAGCGGTGAAACTATGGAAGCCCTTCTGGCCCGCGCCGATATGGCGATGTACAAACGCAAGGCAGCCATGCGCAGTGAAGCATCACGCATGCGATGCTCGGCGTAGACAAATAAAACGTATTTATTTGAATTTTCTCTATTTATCGCCTATGACACTGTCATATTGCTTTACAAAGGGTGACCTCTTCAAAAGTTAGATTACAACAAACAACTGAAATTACATGGTTTATTAAACATGGCGCAATAACTGCTCAGCATGCTTGCTTATAAGCAAAAACGCATAAGCATAATCAACATGAGAGAGCAAAATGATGAAACGACTATTATGTTTTTTATCTATATTGTGGCTAGGCGCGAGTCAGGCAGCACCCATTGTGTATGAGGGCGAATTGATGCCTGGGGTGACAGAAACCGGCACAATCTCTGACCCATTTGAAACTGGAAGTGACTGGTGGTTTTTCAGTGCAGATATGGGCGATGTCGTGACGGTGACTGTAAACCGTATGGCCGCAGCGCTGGACCCTGCTTTTTATCTATATGCAGGTATGCCAGCCGACACCGATGCATTACCGCCGGTTCTTTTTTCCGCTGATGATGACATACCAGAACCGCCCGGACTTGAGGGTCCTTTCAGTGACCCGCAGATGCTCGACTTTATCATTCCATCTACAGGCACTTATACTGTCGCTGTGTGGGATTTTCTTAGTGCAGAACCAGGTCCCTTACCTTACAGTATTACACTGGATGCCTTTGTCGTTGCCGAGCCATCGCTGCTGACTTTGCTCGGGCTGGGCTTAGTGTTTGTTGGTCGTAGACGGCTTTTGCAACGGCAATAGTTGATTTACTGCTTAGACAGAAAAATCCGCCCTGCATTGCACAGGGCGGATTTTTTAAATCTTAGGATCAAATGACTCGTGAGGGTCGTCGTGGTCCGGGGCAACTGGGTCGATACCGGTTTCAGCAAAATCTTCTTTGCTGAGTGAGCTTAAGTTGTCGGTACACACATCGCCGCCCATACTGCGGATCACACCACACATTTCTTCCACTTTATGGTCCATCTGATGCATGTGCTCAAGCATGATGCCCATGGCATTGGCTACCGGATCCGGATTATCCGGGGAGATGGCATACGCATCGAACCCGTACTTTTGTGCAATACAATTACGCTTATCATTTTGCTGGCGCGCTACCTGTTGATTCACGGTAGACATCACGATTCGCCCGGGGATCCCCACTACCGTGGCACCAGCCGGAGCATCTTTCACCACCACTGAATTAGAGCCGATTTTTGCCCCTTCTCCAATAGTAATGGGCCCCAGCACTTTGGCTCCGGCTCCAATTACCACATTATTCTTCAGTGTCGGATGGCGTTTACCACTTTGCCAGGACGTCCCGCCCAGGGTGACCCCGTGGTACAGGGTGACATCATCGCCGATCTCGGCGGTTTCACCAATGACTACGCCCATGCCATGGTCGATAAAAAAACGCCGGCCTAAGCGGGCGCCGGGATGGATTTCGACTCCGGTAAGCCAACGGCTGAAGGTGGACAAGCTTCGGGCCAGCCACTTGAAATTGGCCTTCCACAACCGATGACTAATGCGGTGGATCCAAATCGCATGCAGGCCGGGGTAATTAGTCAGTACCTCAAAGGTATTACGAGCCGCCGGGTCGCGGTGGAACACCCCCTGTATGTCGTCTTTGATGCGTGAAAACATATTCAGCTCTTTGGTTTAATCGCCTTTTGAATCGAAGACAAAATGCCACGCAGAATATTGAGTTCCTGCGCTTCGGGGCGGGCTCGATTGAACAAGCGACGCAATTTTGTCAGCACCATTCCCGGGTGGTTTTGCACAATGAAGCCGGTATCTTTCAGGGTAGCTTCAAGATGTACGTAGAACCGCTCCAGATCCTCATTGAGCGGGTAATCGGTTTCCTCCGTCGCCTGCTCTTGCTGGTTCAGCCAGGCCATACGGACTTCGTAGCTTAAGGTTTGCACCGCCATGGCCAGGTTCAGCGAGCTGTAGTCAGGATTGGCAGGGATACATACATGATAGTGGCATTGCTGTAATTCTTCATTAGTCAGGCCATTGTTTTCACGGCCAAATACCAGCGCCACCGGGTACTTGGGTACCTCGCTGATCAGCTTTTCACCACATTCGCGCGGTTCCAACATAGGCCAGGAGTGCGTGCGTGAACGCGCCGAGGTGCCAACGACCAGGCCGCAATCAGCCACGGCTTCTTCCAGAGTGGCCACAGTTTTAGCATTGCCTAATACATCGCCAGCGCCGGCGGCCAATGCACTGGCTTTGCCATCTGGAGCCTGCTCCGGGTCTACCAGATACAGGCTACTCAACCCCATGGTTTTCATGGCCCGTGCTGCCGAGCCGATATTACCGGTGTGTGATGTGTTCACCAGTACAATCCTGATATTTTCCAGCATAGTCATCATAAAGTCGCAAATTTGCTCGCGATAATAGCACAGAGGCGCTTGGCAAGGCTATCGGCGAACACCCTGCGCTGCTATTGATATAGCCTGTGCAATCGCCTGGGTGTAGCCGGTTGGTCATTGCATCTTGCCGGTCAAGCGGGTACACTTCGCGCGTTTTTTACCGGCATTGCCCGCAGGCGGTGCCGTTTCGATCTTTTACAATTGGTGGTGATTATGCATCCTATGCTGAATATCGCGGTACGCGCGGCGCGCGTGGCCGGCTCTCTTATCGTGCGCAATTTTGAAATCCGCGATGATCTAAAACTGGAAACCAAGGGCAGCAATGATTTTGTAACCCAGGTCGACAAGGAAGCAGAACAAGCAATTATTAACAAAATCCGTCAGTCTTATCCTGACCACTCATTTTTGGGTGAAGAAAGTGGCGAAACCAAGGGTTCCGACTCTGACTTTCAATGGATTATTGACCCGCTGGATGGCACCACCAATTTTATCAAAGGCATCCCCCACTTTGCGGTATCCATCGCTTTGCTGCATAAAGGCCGATTAGATCAGGCTGTGGTTTTCGACCCTATCCGAGGCGAGCTGTTTACTGCCAGCCGTGGCCAGGGCGCTCAGCTAAATGGTTATCGTATCCGGGCGACCAAGCCGCGCGATTTGACCGACACCATCCTGGCCACCGGTCTGCCGTTCAAAAATAAAACCCAGTACAGCGAGTACGCGCTGAGCCTGAACAAAATTTTCCATGCCTGTGGCGATATCCGTCGCGCCGGCAGTGCCGCTCTGGATCTGGCGTACGTGGCCGCCGGTCGTCACGATGGTTACTGGGAGCGTGGTGTGAAAGCCTGGGATGTGGCCGCAGGCGAATTGCTGGTGCGTGAAGCCGGCGCCCTGGCCACCGACTTTCAGGGTGGCAACGACCCCTTATATAAAGGTGAAATTGTCGCCGGCAGCCCGAAAGTGGTGCAGGCGCTGGTCAAACACCTGAAATAATAAAAAAGCCCTTTCGAGGGCTTTTTTATTGCCTGCAATTTGGGAAGGTGATGCACTCCGGGTCGTCGCGGCGCAGGCCGCGATCTCCATGCACTACGAGTAATGTTGGATACACCGCGGAGTGGCCGGGAGATCCCGACTTTCGTCGGGATGACCGCTGGAAAAGTCATCGCGGCGCAGGCCGCGAT
>NZ_JBUZOV010000010.1:0-86764 GCF_055326825.1 Alteromonas sp. WD8-37 | reverse complement strand
AACGAGTGCCCACACAGATTGTCTTGTTATACATTGTTAAAGAACAGTGCGACTGACCAACTGGCCTTGCCGCTGCTTCGTTTACTCCCCGAAGCGGGATGCGCATTCTACGCGATTCGGTTTCCGTGTCAACAACTTTTTTCAAACTAATTTGAAAGGCTGTTTTGAAAACCGCTTACTCAGGTCGCTATCGCTGTTGGAGCAAGCCCTTCAACGTTGTTGCCGTTTGGCCTGTCCCGTCGAAGTGGTGCGCATTCTAGCGATCTGAGCCGCGCCGTCAACAACTATTTTAAAAAAACCTATAAATCGCGATCGTTTGCTTATTTGCTGTTCGAACTGCGGTTTTTTTGACTCGATCCGGCAAAGAACCGCGGATCCTGATGCCGATCTATCATGGTTTTTACTGACTCATCCCGCTAAAACGGCACGCAGATACTATTAATGCGTATTTGTGGTTGAGCTACACATATTGCCCGGCAACCCAACCAGAACTCCAGGCCCACTGAAAGTTATAGCCTCCCAGCCAGCCGGTGACATCGACCGCTTCACCAATAAAGTACAAGCCTGGCACATCTCGCGCTTCCATGGTTTTAGATGATAGCCCATTGGTATCTACCCCACCTAAGGTGACCTCGGCGGTGCGATAGCCTTCGGTACCGGATGGTTTTACCCGCCACTGGTGTAATTGCGTGGCTATATAAGCCTGCTGTTTGGGGGTAAGTTGTTTAAGCGGTACATTGGGTAATTCCAGCACCTCAATCAAGGTGTCGGCCAGCCGCCGGGCAAACATGCTGGCGATAAAGGTTTTTAACGTAGTATTAGGCTGGCTGTGGCGTGCGTCTTCCAGCAAAGCTGCCACATCATGTTCCACACATAAATCGAGCTCGACTTCCTGACCGTCCCAGTACGAGGAGATTTGCAGAATCGCCGGGCCGGATAAGCCGCGGTGGGTAACCAGCATATCTTCTACAAACGAGGTGTTTTGGCAACTGGCGCGAATGGTTTGGGATATACCTGAAATTTCGGCCAGCGGGGTTTTGAGCTCAGGCGGCAAGGTAAACGGCACCAGACCGGCACGCGTGGGCAACACCTTAAGACCAAATTGCTCAGCTAGTTGATAACCAAAGGGTGAAGCGCCTAATTTGGGCATACTTAAGCCGCCGGTCGCTACCACCAGCGACTGGCACTGGTACTCGCCTAAACTGGTACTTATCTGATAGCCCTGCTCGGTGCGTGTGACATTTAAAATGTCACAGCGTGTGGTGATGGTCACATTTCCTTTGGCACATTCGCCTTCAAGCAAACGCACGATCTCTTTGGCACTGTCATCGCAAAACAGCTGGCCCAGGGTCTTTTCGTGATAGGCAATCTGATAGTCATTTACCAGACCAATAAAATCCCATTGGGTATAGCGGCTTAAGGCAGACTTACAAAAGTGGGGATTGTCGGATAAGAAGTTTTCCGGGCCGGCGTACATATTGGTAAAATTGCAGCGCCCACCACCGGACATCAGAATTTTGCGGCCAATTTTTTTGGCGTGATCGAGCACTTCTACCTGGCGGCCACGCTGGCCTGCCTGCGCAGCACAAAAAAGCCCGGCTGCGCCGGCCCCAATCACAATTACATCGCGCTTTTCCACTGTTTATTCCCCACTAAAATCAGGGCGCCGATTATACTGATACCACCAAGGGGAACAACAAGGTATGCGCGGCGCCGCTGACAGCAGGTTAAAACTGTTCGCTCATATAATTTTGTGACCAGGACAACAACTCAATGCGGTTTCGCGAATGGGTTTTGCGAAAGATACTGTAAATATGCGTTTTTACGGTATTCACACTGATATGCAGCTGGTCGGCAATCTCCTGATTCTGTGAGCCTTTGGACACCAGTTCAATAATGGTCAGCTCACGCTTGGTCAGTTTTGGCTGTGCTTCACCAGATGATTTACGCGACATCCGCATCGCCGGCATCCCCGGGCGACGTGCATACTGACGCATACGGCGTAACGCCTCATTGATGGAGCCACGCTTAAACCACACATCCATCTTACCGAGCCGGCGTACCCCTTTCAGCAGCAGTTCCGGAGAATCTGACGCATAAAAGGTACCCTCTACGCCAGCGATGATGGCTTCACATTCATCCACATCACCGGGCTGGAGATTAAACAGCACCCACCGAGCATTTCCGTTGCGCTGATAAAAGTCGCTCAGCTTGTTCGGTTTATTGCCGGCATCATAAAACACCAGATCCTGATTCGAGGTCTCAGGTAAGGCTTCTGTGCTGCCCAACTCGATAACCTCATAGCTGCAGGTTTCCAGCAGCCCTTTAAACAAATTGACATTCGGATCCTGTTTGCCGTCGGCATAACAGGATGGAGAAATCAGATATACATTGAACTTTTGGCCCTTTGCCATAAGAACAACCCTCCATGGCCCAGTGAAATTGAGGAACGTCATGCCGTCCTGAATGACTCGAATGCGCACTGGGTTCGGTTCACAATACGTGAAGTACTGCCTGATCTTCACCGCGGATTTTTATCATTATCGGCTTTGCACCATAGGAGGCTGACGGCAAATCCATTAAGAAACGATGACTTGCACGTCAACTGCAACCAATGTATGACTTAAAAGCCTGAGTGTATACGCCCGGCTGTCGGCCTTGGTTTACTTCTTACAGGCTGTCGAGCATGGATTGCGCATCCGACACGTCAAAGCGCCCCGGATCTTCCACATTCAGCTGGGTCACAACCCCATCTTCCACCAGCATGGAGTAGCGCAGAGAACGCACTCCACCAAAACTACCAGTGTCCATATCCAAGCCGATATTGCGGGTAAACATGGCGTTACCGTCGGCCAGCATGGTAATACCTTCGGCATTGGCGGATTGTTGCCAGGCGCGCATCACAAAAGCGTCATTAACGGCAACGCACATGATTTCATCCACGCCTTTGGCTTTGAGCTTATCCGCCAACACCACATAGCCTGGCAGGTGTGCTTCCGAACACGTCGGGGTAAATGCGCCGGGCACAGCAAACAACACCACTTTTTTATCTCCAAACAAATCATTGGTGTGGGGGTTGGTCATCTCGCCGTCTTGTAAAATACCAAACGACACTTCGGGTAACGTGCTTCCAACACTGATCATGGCAGGCTCCTTATTATTTTAAGTACACATCAAAACGATGCTTTTTACTGGTGATCGCCATACTAGGCGGACTATCAGCCAGATTCGGTGCACTGTTGGGTCGTTTTACCACCACACGCCGGGCTGCCAAAGCTTTGGCCGGGGCCAGTAACGCATCAGCATCCGGGTCAGAACCCAGTAGTGCCTGAAACACTTTCATTTCTTTTTTTACCGCGGCGGATTTTTTGCGATGCGGAAACATCGGGTCCAGATACACCACATCCACCGGGGCATCGCTCCAGCTTGCCAGAACCTGGGCACTATTGCCATGCACCAGTGAAAATCGTGCTGCCAGCTCGGTATCGCTGTGCGTCAGCCGGCGCATGCCATCTTCCAGCAAAGCTGCCACCACCGGTGAGCGCTCTATCAGAATGACCTCGCAGCCCAGGCTGGCCAGCACAAATGCATCACGGCCCAATCCCGGGGTAGCGTCCACCACCCGAGGACTGACGTTGCCCTTTACTCCAACCGCTTTGGCGATAGGCTCTTTTTTGCCACCGCCATGTTGGCGCCGATAAGTCAGTGCACCGGCACAAAAATCCACCACCACTCCCTGTTGTTTGAGATTAGCACAGTCAATAAGTTGCAGCTGATTATTGTGTACCCTCAGAGCCAGTCCGGCTGGCGCCGCCTCAGTCAAAGTAAACTGCCAGCGCCGGGCAATCTCGCTGGCCAGAGCCGCATCGTCGGCGCCGGCGTCGGCCAGCCACAAGGGGATTAATTCGGGGGTGGTCTGCTCAGGCATGGCCATATTGTTCCTTAAATCCAATCCAGCGATTAATGATGGCCTGGGCATGGCTGGGGTAATCCTGCCACAGGCGATGAGCAATATCCTGTACCTGCGGGATCAGCGCGGCATCGCGCACCAGGTCAGCAATCTTTAGCTCGGCAATGCCGGTTTGGCGGGTGCCCATCAGCTCGCCAGGGCCGCGAATTTCCAGGTCGCGCTGGGCGATGTAAAAGCCGTCGCTGGACTCACGCAACACTGCCAGTCGCTGGGTGGCAGTTTTGGACAGCGGGCTTTGGTACATCAGCACACACTGACTTTCTACCGCGCCGCGCCCCACCCGGCCACGCAGCTGATGAAGCTGGGCCAGACCCAGGCGCTCGGGGTTTTCAATGATCATAATACTGGCATTGGGCACATCCACGCCCACTTCGATGACCGTGGTGGCCACCAGCAGATCCAACTCACCTTGTTTGAATGACTCCATCACCTCGGCTTTTTCAGCCGGTTTGAGCCGCCCGTGGACCAGCCCCACTTTGAGCTCGGGTAAGGCTGTGCGCAGCGTAATGGCGGCATCCTCAGCAGCCTGGCATTGGAGTACCTCGGACTCATCAATCAGGGTACACACCCAGTACGCCTGGCGGCCTTGTTCTTTACACGCCTGATACACCCGCGCAATCACATCCTCGCGACGGGTGTCCGGTAAGGCCACCGTGGTCACCGGCGTGCGCCCGGGGGGCAGTTCATCAATCACCGAGGTATCCAGATCGGCATAGGCGGTCATAGCCAGGGTGCGCGGAATAGGTGTAGCGGTCATGATCAGCTGATGGGGAAAGCGCCCCTGGATCTCGCCTTTTTCCCGCAGCGCCAGGCGCTGATGCACGCCAAAGCGATGCTGTTCATCCACAATCACCAGCGCCAGATGCTGATAATGTACATTTTCCTGAAAGATAGCATGGGTGCCCACCAGCATCTGAATATCGCCGCCCGCCAGCTGGGCCAGCACCTGGTCGCGCGCTTTGCCTTTAAGCTTGCCGGCCAGCCAGCCCACTTCGATGCCCAGCGGTGCCAGCCACTGGCGAAAATTATTGGCATGCTGTTCGGCCAGCAGCTCGGTGGGTGCCATCAGTGCCACTTGATAACCGGCGCCGATGGCCGATAGGGCTGCCATGGCTGCCACCAGGGTTTTGCCCGAGCCCACATCGCCCTGGACCAGACGCATCATGGGCCGCGGTTGCTGCATATCGGCCTGGATCTCGCTCACTACCCGTTGCTGGGCCCCGGTGGGCGAAAACGGCAGCTGGGCCAGTAATTGATCAATCAGGCGCTGGTCGACATTAATCGCAATGCCGGGCTGGGCATCCGACTGCTGGCGGACTTTAAGCACACTTAAATGATGGGCCAGCAGCTCTTCGAGGATCAGCCGGTGCTGTGACGGATGCTGGCCTTCTTCAAGCAGGCTCAACCCGGCATCCGGCGGCGGCCGGTGCACCAGATGCAGTGCCTGCTGCAGCGATACCTGCTGGGCGTACATGCCCTCAGGCAACAAATCATTGAGTGCACCTTTGTCCAGCATAGCCAGTGCCTGCTCGGTCAGATTGCGAAGGGTCAACTGCTTGACCCCTTCGGTGGTCGGGTACACAGGAGTAAGCGTTGGTTCCGCCGGCGGGCCATCCTCATCCACCAGCGAAAATTCCGGGTGCATCATTTCCAGCCCCCACTTGCCAGTGCGGATCTCACCAAAGCACAACACCTGATTACCCGGCGACAACATGGTGCGCTGCAAGGCTCCAAAATGAAAAAAGCGCAGGGTGATGGTGCCAGAGCCATCACTGACCTTGACCACCAGCATACGCTTTTTGCCATACTGGATATCAGCGCTTTTCACCTCGCCCTGGATACTGACATGGGTAAATGGCCGGCAGTTGGCGATAGCATAAATGCGGGTACGATCTTCATACCGCAGTGGCAAATGAAAAAGAATATCCTGCAGCGTGAACAAGCCGATTTTGGCCAGTTTTTCTGCCACTTTTGCGCCTACGCCTTTTAGCGTGGTGATCGGGGTTTGTGCCAAGGGCTGCATGCTGATGGGCCGGGTCCTGCGCTAATACTGTAAATAAGCGCAGTGTAAGCGATTGTTTGCCGAATGGCGAGTACAGGCCCGGTCAGCCGGGCGGATTGGCAGATGTGGCGCCCATGGCTGTCCACCAGCAGGCGGATGCTTTAATCTGGCCGTGCGCATCAATGTGCGGCAACGCCAGCTGTTTCGCCTGGCACAACGCATACAAACGCGGGTGACCCCGGGCGAATAAGATTTGCTGACAGACCTCTTCGCTTAAGCTGGGTGTATCATATAAGCCGGCCAGCTGGCGCTGGCGTTGCGCTTCATACAACACCAACGCAGCGGCCACCGACACATTGAGTGACTGCACCATGCCCAGCATGGGAATACTGATATGGGCGTCGGCGCGTGCAACAACCGCCTCCGACACTCCGTATTTTTCCTGGCCAAACATCACAGCAGTAGGCCGGGTGTAATCCAGACTGCGAAAATCTTGCGCGGTGGGGCTAAGATGGGTCACCACAATCTGCAGGCCTCTTGCCTGCAGGGTATCCAGCGCTGCTTCGGTGCTTGGGTGGTGGCACTGCTGCACCCACAATTCACTGCCTACCGAGGTGCCTTTGCGGATCCGTTCTGGTAAATCCCACACCCGGTGCAACTGATAAATGCCTACTGCATCGCAGGTCCGTAATATCGCCGCCAGATTGTGGGGTTTATGCACACTGTCCAGACAGACTGTCAGATCGGTCTGCCGGGCCGCCAGCATCTGGCGGATGCGTGCATAGCGGGCGGGAGTCACATCTTATTCCGGTAATTCCATGACGCCGTCGATTTCAATTTGTGCATCTTTAGGCAATGCGCTGATGCCGATGGCGGCGCGCGCCGGATACGGTTGGCTGAAATAGTCGCTCATGATTTGATTCACCATGGCAAAGTGGCTTAAATCGCGCAGATAAATGTTCAGCTTGACCAAATCATTCATGGTGCCGCCGGCGGCTTCGCACACGGCTTTGACATTATCAAATACCTGGCGGGTCTGAGCAGCAAAATCGTCAGATACAATTTCCATTGACGTGGGGTCCAATGGGATCTGGCCAGACAAATACACGGTGGTCCCGGCTTTCACTGCCTGGCTGTAAGTGCCAATCGCCTGGGGAGCGTTTTCGGTTTGGATAATCGATTTAGACATAACAAATTCCTATGTTAAGCAATTAATGTTTCGACTGACTGTGCCGCGACACGCGCTGCACTTCCGGCATAGTTCGGATCTTACGCATAATTCGCGCCAGATGGACCCTGTTATGGGTGGTCAGCTCAATATCGATAAAATAGATATTGCTTTCTTTTTCTTCGGTCTGCAGGCCAATAATATTGGAGTCGCAGCCCGAAATGGTATTGGTCAGGGTGGCCAGTGTGCCCTGGTGGTTATACAGCTCAATGCGCAAAGAAGCTTTAAATTCACCCTGAGCGCGGTCATCCCATTGCATGGGCAAGACCCGCTGCGGCTCTTCGCGCGATAGCTTGCGAATATTGTTACAGCCGGTTTGGTGGATGGTCATCCCCCGCCCCGGGCTCAATACCGCCACAATCTCATCATCCGGGATGGGATGGCAACAGCGCGCATAATGCACCAGCAGGCCTTCGGTGCCGCGGATAGCCACATTGCCCTTACGGGCCGGCAAATCATCGCTTTCACCTAACAAGCGGCGCGCCACAATGGCACTGAGCTCATTCCCTAACCCAATGTCCACCAGCAAATCATCAAACGAAGAATGTTTGGTCTCGGCCACTACACGATCAATATCCGCCTGGGCGATATCATCCAGCCGATTGTTGCCCAGCGCATGGCGCAACAACCGGTTGCCCATGTTCACTGCTTCCTGAGAATGCTGTTTGCGCAGATACTGGCGAATGCGGGTACGCGCGCGCGCACTGACCACAAAGTTCAGCCAGTTGGCATTCGGTTTAGCCTTGGGCGATGTAATAATTTCAATGGTCTGGCCATTTTCCAGCGGCTTACTTAAGCTGTAGTTGCGCCGCTCCACCCGTACGCCCACACAGGTATTGCCAATGTCCGAATGCACCGCATAGGCAAAATCCACCGCAGTGGCGCCCATCGGCAGCTCAATGATACGGCCGTCCGGGGTGAACACATATATTTCATCCGGGAACAAATCGGTTTTGACCGACTCGATAAATTCAAACGAGGAGCTGGCACTTTGCTGCAGCTCCAGCAGGGTTTGCATCCATTTACGCGCCCGCAGCTGCGCGGTGGTATCGCTGTCACCGGGCTCTTTGTACAGCCAGTGTGCGGCTACTCCTTTGTCTGCCATCTGGTCCATGGGATGAGTACGGATCTGCACTTCCACCGGAATGCCGTGGGGGCCAATCAGCGAAGTATGCAGACTTTGGTAACCGTTGGTACGCGGAATAGCGATGTAATCTTTAAAGCGGGTTTCAATCGGCTTATACAAACTGTGGATGGCGCCCAATGAGCGGTAACAATTGTCCACACTGTCCACCACCACGCGAAACGCATAGATGTCCATTACTTCATTGAACATCAACTCTTTATTGCGCATCTTGCGATAAATAGAATACAAATGCTTTTCGCGGCCAATCACAGTGGCTTTGATGCTAAATTCGGCCAGCCGGGTATCCACTTCCTGACGGATATTCTCAATAATTTCCTTGCGGTTGCCCCGGGCCTGGCGCACGGCCGATTTTAGCGCCCGGTGGCGCATCGGGTACATGGCCTGGAAGCCTAAATCTTCCAGTTCATTTTTGACATCGTGGATCCCCAGCCGGTGCGCGATGGGCGCATAAATTTCTAAGGTTTCCAGCGCGATGCGGCGACGTTTGTCCGGGCGCAGCGCGCCCAGGGTACGCATATTATGAGTGCGGTCCGCCAGCTTAATCAAAATCACCCGGATATCCTGCACCATCGCCATCATCATCTTGCGAAAGTTTTCAGCCTGCGCTTCCTGCTTGCTGCTAAAGGCAATCTTATCCAGCTTGCTGACCCCTTCCACCAGCTCGGCCACGGTATTGCCAAAGGCACTGGCTAGATCATCCTGGGAATAGTGGGTGTCTTCAATCACATCATGCAGCAGCGCCGCCATCAGGGTTTCGTGATCCAGATGCATATCGGCCAGGATCCCGGCCACCGCTACCGGGTGGGTAATATAGGGGTCGCCGCTGGAACGCATCTGGCCATCGTGCGCTTCGTGAGCCAGCACAAAGGCATTTTGCACCAGCTCCACCCGCTCGGGCGCCAGATAATCGCTAATTTTTTGCTTCAGGCCTTCAAACAAATACACAGTGTTTACAGCTTTCCGGTCATAAAATGAAAAGAACTTACAGAATACGAAGAATTTTGGCAGATGCCAATGACAAAAGCGCCAGCGATCTGAATAGATCGCTGGCGCTTTTTAAAGATCAAATGTCAGCAGTGAGATGTTTACTGATCAGACAGGATATTGGCCACAGAAGAAAAGTCTGTGTGCTCTTGTTGTTCCTGATCATGCATCTCATCCTGCTCCAGCGTGGCAGCTGTGACCAATCCTTTTTCGATTTCACGCAACGCGGTAACCGTAGGCTTGTCGTTTGCAACATCCACCATGGCGTCTTTTCCTTCGGTGGCCAGCTGACGCGCACGACGGGCTGCAACCAGCACCAGATCAAAGCGGTTACCAACTTTATTAATAGCATCTTCTACGGTTACGCGAGCCATGTATTTCTCCGAAAATGAATTGAGCGAATATAAAAAAACGGCCGCGTAGTATAGCCCACAACCGTGATCAGATATAGTAGTTTGTGCGAATTTACAGCATTTTTTATACGCTGGGATCGCTAAGCAGATCCGCGATCAAGCTTTGATGACGCAGTTGCTGCTTACCCGTACGCTGGCGCTGGGCCCGCACGATGGCTTCCAGATCGGCCAGCGCTACCGAAAAATCATCATTGACCAGCACATAATCAAACTCGTCATAGTGCGACATCTCCGACACCGCTTCTTGCATGCGCGCTGCAATAACCTCATCGCTATCCTGACCGCGACGGTTCAAGCGCTCTTTCAGCACCTCGGCAGACGGGGGCAAAATAAAGATACCACAGGCATCTGGCAACAGCTTTTTCACCTGTCGCGCACCCTGCCAGTCGATGTCCAAAAACACATCGATGCCCTGGTGCAGGGTTTGTTCGATGGTGACCCGCGAGGTGCCATAATAATTACCAAACACCTCGGCCCATTCAAAAAATACGCCCTGTTCTATCAGCTGTTCAAACTGCGCATGACTGACAAAGTGATAATGCACCCCATCTTCTTCACCGGGCCGGGGCTGGCGGGTGGTGTGCGACACCGACACTTCCATGGGAAAGTCGGTAGCCTGTTCATGTTTTTCCAGCAGTGCTTTGATCAGGCTGGATTTGCCGGCACCCGACGGGGCCGCCAAAATAAACAAATTTCCTAATTGGGATGCCATAATTGTTCTACAACACATCTAGATGGTGGTCATTTTAACCTGCAATGGTAGCATAAACCCATACAGGCCGTAATGGCGATATTTGTGCGCCTTCGCGCACCGTTTGATCCCAACGAGAATAAGGTAGTTATGTCCCAAGCGTTGATCCCTCATGTTGAAATAAATACCGGTGATAATCCCAAAGCGTGCGTGATCTGGCTGCACGGGCTAGGCGATTCGGGCCACGGCTTTGCCCCGGTGGTGCCCGAGCTGCATCTGCCGGACAGTTTACCGGTCAAGTTTTTGTTCCCCCATGCGCCGGTGCAAACGGTGACCATTAATAACAATATGCAGATGCCGGCCTGGTACGACATCAAATCGCTGGATTTTAATAGCCGTGCCGACCTGGCAGGCGTGCAGGCCAGCGCGGCTAAAATTGAACAGTTGATTCAGGCCCAGCTGGAGGCCGGTTTTGCTGCCGATAAAATTGTACTAGCTGGATTTTCTCAGGGCGGCGTAATTGCCTATCATCTGGGCCTGCGCTTTGGCCAGCGACTGGCCGGCATCATGGCGTTATCGACCTATATGTGTGAGCCAGGCCGTCTGGCCGATGAAGCCAGCGAGGCGAACCGTGACATCCCAATTTTTGTTGGCCACGGCACCCAGGACCCGGTGGTACCGGCGCAGCTGGGTCAGATGGCGATGGAAAGTCTGCAAGCCAACGGCTATGCCCCCAAGTGGCACCAATATCCAATGGAACACAGTGTCTGCCGCGAAGAGCTGGATGATATCAGCGCCTGGCTACAGGCGCGTCTGGGTGCCTAAACCCGGTTGGTGGCCAGCCGCCACGCGGCGCTGGCCCGTCACTATTTTTTTACAGGAATGACGACCATGTCAGCTGCACCCCGAACCCTTCGTATCGCCACCCGCAAAAGCGCTCTGGCCCTTTGGCAGGCAGAATATGTTCAGGCCAAACTGCAAGAGCATCATCCCCATCTGACGGTGGAGCTGGTGCCCATGTCGACCCAGGGCGATAAAATTCTGGATACGCCGCTGGCCAAAATCGGCGGTAAGGGCCTGTTTATCAAAGAGCTGGAAATTGCCATGCTAGAAGGCCGCGCTGATATTGCGGTGCATTCCATCAAAGATATTCCGGTAGAGTTTCCTAAAGCCTTCGGCCTGCATGCTATTTGCCCGCGAGAAAACCCGTTTGATGCGTTTGTCTCCAACCAGGTCGACAGCATCGATGAGTTGCCTCACGGCGCGATTGTCGGCACCTCCAGCCTGCGCCGACAGTGCCAGATCCGCAAACACCGGCCTGACCTGCAAATTCGCGATTTACGCGGCAATGTGAATACCCGGCTGGCCAAGCTGGATAATGGCGACTATGACGCTATCATTCTGGCCGCAGCGGGCCTTATCCGGTTAGACATGGCGCATCGTATTGCCCAGCAACTGCCGCCGGAAACCTGTCTGCCAGCAGTGGGCCAGGGCGCGGTGGGCATTGAATGCCGCAACGATGATGAAGAGCTGATCGGCCTGTTAAGCGCCCTGAACGATCCGGACACCCATACCCGGGTCAGCGCCGAGCGGGCCATGAATACCCGTCTGGAAGGTGGCTGCCAGGTGCCCATCGGCAGTTTTGCTACCCTGGACGGTGACACCCTGACCCTCACCGGCATGGTCGGCCAGCCCGATGGTAGCCAGTTGTTATTCGCCTCGGCCACCGGCCCGGCGGAGCGCGCCGAAGCCATCGGCATTGAAGTGGCTGAAGCATTGCTGGCCCAGGGTGCTGGCGACATCCTCGCCGCGCTGTATTCCTAACCCATGTACCTGCTCACCCGCCCGGTACCCAGCCTGGCCACCAGCCAGCAGGCCTTTGCCCAGGCCGGGCTGAGCGCCACCGTACTGGGGCTGGTGGATATCGCGCCGGCCCCAGCCGCTATTGATGATTGTGTTGCGCACCTGGCCAGCACCCCTGCCCCGATTGTGATTGTGACCAGCCAGTTTGCGGTGGCCGCCATTTCCCCATTGCTTGGCCGTTTGCCAATCGATGCCACCGTGCTGGCGGTGGGCCAGACCACCGCCAGCCGGTTACAGCAACTGGGCATTGCCTGCCAGGCCCCGGCGCTGGCCACCAGCGAGGGATTACTGGCGCTACCGCAGTTAACAGGTGCAAAAAATAAGCAAGTCGTTATTATAAAGGGAAAAGGTGGTCGAACCACTTTAGCCAGCAGCCTGCAGCAGCAAGGCGCGCAGGTGCAAACATTTGCGGTCTATCAGCGTCAGCCCTGCCCTCGGGTAATCCAATCAAACCAATGGCAATGGCCTGACGTAAAAGGCATCATTGCCACCAGCGAGGAGATGGCGCGGCTGCTGTTTCGCCACTATCCGGCTGCCGAACTGCACCAGCACCGCTGGCTAACCGTAAGCCCCCGCGTGGCCGCGACGCTACAAGAACTGGGCCTGACCCGTATCAGTCATGCCGCCGGGGCAAGTGACCGACAATTGTGTCAATGGATCAAGGATAACTGGGAGTAACCATGGCCGATAACAACAAATCAAAAGGCGATAAGCAGAACGCGGATAACGCCAGTCAAAAAGACACGGCAACGCCGGCTAAAGATAGCCCGAAGGCCTCTTCCCCGACCGCCGACAAGGCCGCCTCGTCCGAAAGTAAGCCAGACACTAATAAGGATAAACAAGGCACCAAATCAGCCGGTTCGTCTGTGTCTGGTAAAGCTGATTCAAACAGCACGCTGGATACCCCCAAGCCGGGCAAATCCTCAGCGCAGGTGCGCAGCAGCGATAAGGCCGCCAATACTCGCGCGCAAAAATCGCCCTCCACGGCAGCCTTGTGGTTTATCACCCTGGTGTCGCTGATGCTGTCGATTGCGGTGGCGGCCGGCGGTTACTGGATTTGGAGCCAGCGCGATGCCAGCACCAGCATTCTGACCGACCAGCAATCCAGCCTGGGCGAGGCACAAACAGAGCAGGCCGACGCCCTTAAAGCATTGGAACAACAAACCGAGCAGCTGGCCGAACAGCTTGACGATCAAAGCCGGGCCCGTGCTGCCTTAAGCCAGACTGTCCAGCAGTTGCAACAGCAAAATGCCGAACTGGCCCGCCAGAACGAACAAACCCTGCAGCAGGTGCAAAGCCAGCTGGAAAATATGGAGGGCAAACGCCCGGCCGACTGGTTGCTGGCCGAGGCCGATTATCTGGTGCGCATGGCCGGCCGCAAGGTGTGGCTGGAAAAAGACATCAAGACCGCCATCATGCTGCTTAACAATGCCGACCAGCGTCTGGCTGAGCTGGCCGATCCATCGGTCTTGCCGGTGCGCGAACTGATTGCCAAAGACATCCAGACCCTGCGTCAGCTTAACCCGGTGTCGCGCACCTCGGTGGCGCTGGCCTTGTCCGGCATGTTGGCCCAGGTGCCCAATCTGGCGCTGGATACCTTCACGCCGCCGGACACCGACGCCAGCGGCGGCGAGCTCAGCGAGTCCGTGACTGACTGGAAGCAGAATCTGCAGCGCGTATGGCGCAACATAGTGGATGATTTTATTACTGTGTCGCGTAGTGAGCAGCCCATTGAGCCGGTCATGAGCCAGCAGCAACAATGGTTGAGCCGCGAACAACTTAAACTGCAACTGATGCAGGCGCAGTCGGCCGCCTTACAGGGCCACAAAACCTTGTTTGATCAGTCGCTGCAAAATGCTCTGGATGCCCTGGTGCGCCATTATGATACTGACGACCAGGCGGTACAAAGCTACATGAGTAGCCTGCAAAATCTGGTGGATACCAATATCAGCCAGGAGCTGCCTGAGTCGCTGCAAAGCAGCACACCCCTGCGCCGCCTGCTGGAACAGCGCGTCGATGACGCCTTTGGCCAGGGAGCACAAGCACTATGAAAAAATTGTTGTTATCCAGTCTGCTGATCCTTGTGGTGCTGGCGCTGCTGCTGGTGGCGCCGCAACTGGTGGGTGAAAAAGGCTATGTGCTGATTTCCATGGGTGATCTGCTGATTGAAATGACGGTGGTGAGCCTGGTCATCTCGGTGGTGGTTGGCCTGATTGTGCTGTATGTGCTTTACCGACTGGGCTCAGCATTGATTGGCTTGTTTTCGGGCAGCTGGGCCTGGCTGGGCAATTTAAGCCGCCGGCGTCAGCAACGCAATTTTTACCGCGGTATCCAGGCCTTTGCTGAAGGTGAACTCGAAGCGGCCAACAAAGCCTTTGCCGACACCAGGCAGCGCGACTTTGACGGGGTGAATTATCTGATTGGCGCCCAGGTGGCCTACCAGTTAGATAACTGGCAGCAATGTCAGGAACAGTTACACCAGGCCGCGGATTATCCACATTCTCGGCTGGCCGCGGTGCTAATGGAAGCGCGCATGTTGCTGCGCCGAAATCAGCCCGAAGACGCCCTGAAGGTGGTGAATTCGCTGGAAGACAAAGATGCCGACCATCGTCAGGTGATCCGCATCAAAGCCGATTGTCTGGCCCAGCTGGGTCAGTGGCAGGAAATTCAAAATCAGCTGCCGCAATGGCGTAAAACCCTGAAAAAAGATGCGGTACCGCTGGCGCAGCGTGCAGCCCGCGGCAAGTTTGCTGAAATTGCCAGTAAACAGGGTGCCAATGCGCTCAAGCAATACTGGCAGGATCTGCCGCGTAAAAAACGTAACGACCCGGCGTTTCGTGCGGCCTATGCCGAACAGCTGATTGAGCAGGGCATGCATAAGGATGCTCAGGACTCTCTGGTGGAATGGCAGCGTAGCGGCCCCGATGAATATCTGCTGCCACTGTTTCGGGCCATCAGTATGCCCCAGCCCACCGCGGCCATTCAGCTGTTGGAAAGCTGGCTGAAAAAAGACAGCGAAAACGCCCAGCTGTATTCGATTCTGGGCCAGCTGGCGTTTAACGCCGGCGACCTGGCGCTGGCCGAACGGGTGCTGTTAAAAGCAGTGAAGCTGGAAGAATCCCCGGCCGACCTGATGCTGCTGGCACAAATCAGTGAACGCCAGCACGAAGACAGCAAGGCACTGGCCTTTTACAAACAGGGCATGGCCGCTACCTGAGCGGCTAACACCGGACAGCCCCACCCTAAATAATGCCGGCGCATCAGCACACTGTGCTTGATGTTTGCCGGCATCTCTTTTTATACTGACCTTTCCAATCCTTACCGGATTGACCCATTTATTCTTGTCGGAGTGCCCGGAACCTAAGGGCTGAGACCGCGTAGTATGCGGGATCCGTTGAACCTGATCAGGTTAATACCTGCGAAGGGAACAAGGCCAGATGCGCTGTACCTGTGGCTGACCGGGGCTTTCCCATTACAGCCATAGCGCTACTCACCTTTGCATCTGCATGTTGTTCAATAACTCCCGGCAAGCATTTTTCACGGCCTTTTAATGCACACTGAAGGTAAAAATGCTATGTCAGATCGTCGTCAACAGCGCCAGCAGGCGCAAGCGTTTATTCAGCAATTGCAGGGCGAAGCCTACCCTGCCTCCAGCCGTATTTATATCACTGGCTCGCGCCCCGACATTCGGGTGCCCATGCGCCTGATTGCCCTTACCCCCACTCAGGTATCGCCTGAGGTCAGCGGAGCCAACAGCCCGGTGCCGGTGTATGACACTGCCGGTCCCTATGGCGATCCAGCCAGCCAGATTGATGTGACCCGCGGCTTGCCCGCTCTGCGCCAAAACTGGATCGAGGCTCGTCAGGATACCCGCATGCTGGGCGGACGTTCTTCCACCTATGCCCAGGCCCGGCAACAGGATATCACCTTAGATGAGCTGCGCTTTACCCACCAGCGCACCCCGCGCGCCGCCACCGGTAAACCCGTGACCCAGTTACATTATGCCCGCGCTGGCATTGTTACCCCGGAAATGGAATTTATCGCCATTCGCGAAAATATGGGCCGCGCGCAGGTGAGCGACCCAAGCCTGACCCGCCAGCATCCTGGCCAGGCGTTCGGGGCACGTTTGCCAGAGACCATCACCGGTGAGTTTGTGCGTCAGGAAGTGGCCGCCGGGCGCGCTATTATTCCGGCCAATATCAATCACCCCGAAGCCGAGCCGATGATCATCGGGCGCAATTTTTTGGTCAAGGTCAATGCCAATATCGGCAATTCGGCGGTGACCTCGTCGATTGAAGAAGAAGTGGAAAAACTGGTGTGGGCCACCCGCTGGGGTGCCGATACCATCATGGATCTGTCCACCGGCCGTAATATTCATGAGACTCGTGAATGGTTGTTGCGCAACAGCCCGGTGCCGCTGGGCACGGTGCCCATTTATCAGGCGCTGGAAAAAGTGGGTGGCGTGGCCGAAAAACTCGACTGGCCGCTGTTTCGTGACACGTTAATCGAACAGGCTGAGCAGGGCGTGGATTATTTTACCATTCACGCTGGCGTGCGCCTGGCGTTTGTACCGCTGACTGCCGAGCGCACCACCGGTATTGTGTCCCGCGGCGGAGCAATCATGGCCAAGTGGTGTTTAAGCCATCATGAAGAAAGCTTTTTATATAGCCACTTTCGTGAGATTTGTGAAATTTGCGCACGTTATGATGTGTCATTGTCACTGGGCGATGGCCTGCGCCCCGGCTCGGTGGCCGATGCCAATGATGAAGCTCAGTTTGCTGAGCTTCGCACCTTAGGTGAGCTGACCCAGATTGCCTGGGAATACGATGTGCAGGTGATGATTGAAGGCCCCGGCCATGTGCCGATGCATCTGATTAAAGAAAATATGGATGAGCAGCTGCGCCATTGTCATGAAGCGCCGTTTTATACGCTGGGCCCGCTGACCACCGACATTGCGCCGGGCTATGATCACATCACCTCCGGCATCGGCGCGGCCATGATTGGCTGGTATGGCTGCGCCATGCTGTGCTATGTCACGCCCAAAGAACATCTGGGCCTGCCCAATAAAGAAGATGTGAAACAGGGTCTCATCACCTACAAGATTGCCGCCCATGCCGCAGATTTGGCCAAGGGCCACCCCGGTGCGCAGATCCGCGACAATGCCATGTCCAAAGCTCGCTTTGAGTTTCGTTGGGAAGACCAGTTTAATCTGGCGCTGGACCCACACACCGCCCGCGCCTATCACGATGAAACCCTGCCGCAGGCCGCGAACAAGGTCGCGCATTTTTGCTCCATGTGCGGGCCTAAGTTCTGCTCGATGAAAATCTCCCATGAGGTGCGCGACAATGCTGCGGCCCAGGGCATGCAGCAAATGGCGGAAGCCTTTCGCGCCAAGGGCAGCCGGCTGTATGTCGATGCCGCCGAGGAGTAAGTGATGACCGCAACACTATTAACGGTAGGCGGGCTGGATACCAGCGGCGGCGCCGGCCTGGCCCGCGATGCGATAGTGGCCAGCGGCTTGGGTGTGCTGTGCCAGCAGGTGGCCACGCTCATCAGCGCGCAAAATCATTTCCAGGCAGCAGCCCGGCTGGACCTGGATACCTGCCTGCACACACAATTAGCAGCGCTGCCCGATGCAGCGCCTGATGCCATCAAACTGGGCGCATTAACCAGTGCAGCAGTGGATGCCTTAGTGCCGCTATTGGATCGACTGCAGCAGCGCGGGGTGCCGGTGGTCTGGGATCCGGTCATCGACCGTTCAGCCGGCGGCCGATTAAGTGCCATCACTCCTGACACCCTGGCGCGCCTGGCCCCGCGGGTAAGCGTGATGACCCCCAACACGGATGAGCTGGCCAGCCTGACCGGCTGTACTGATATTCCTGAGGGCATTGCGCGGTTGAAGGCGCTGGGTTGCCCGGCGGTGCTGGTCAAAGGAGGCCATCAGGCCGGCCCACAGGCTGAAGATATTCTGGCCACACCCGATGGCCAGTGGCATCTGTGCAGTCCGCGCCATGCTGGTACCGAGCTGCGTGGCACTGGCTGTATCTTGGCCACCGCGCTGGCCTGTGCGCTGGCCCAGGGTTATGCGCTGCACGATGCTGCCTGTGTGGCCAAGGCGGTCATCAATCAGCAGTTTCGCACCGCGCTAGCGGTGTCTGATGGTCTGGTCAGCGGCGCCGCGGTCAGCTGGCCTACCCAGGCTGTCGATTTTCCCAAGGCCTGGCTGGCCACCGACCAGCCCTGCCAGCATCCGTTTGCGCCACTCACCCACCCCACCCCGGGGTTATACCCGGTGGTGGATTCGTGTCAGTGGCTGGAACGGGTACTGCGCAGCGGCGTGAACATTGCCCAACTGCGTATCAAACACGGCCCGCCGGCCTATCTGAACGCCCAAATCCGCCAGGCGGTGGCACTGGGCCGTCAGTATAAGGCCCAGGTGTTTATCAATGATCACTGGCAGTTGGCGCTGGAGCACGATGCGTATGGTGTGCATCTGGGCCAGGAAGATCTTGCCGATGCTGATCTGAGCCGGCTGGCGCGGGCCGGGTTGCGGCTGGGTGTATCCACCCACGGCTACGCCGAGCTGTGTCGCAGCTTGCCGCTTCGGCCGTCGTATATTGCGCTGGGCCATATTTTTGCCACCCAGACCAAGGTAATGCCGTCCTCGCCGCAGGGGCTGACCCGCTTGCTACGCTACCGCCAGCTGTGCCGGGACATTCCCACCGTGGCCATTGGCGGTATCGGCCGCGACAAGGTGGCGCAGGTGTGGGCTACCGGGGTGTCCAGTGTGGCCATGGTCAGCGGCATCACTCAGGCCCCCTGCCCGGAGCAAACCATCGTTGAGATCCAGCATATTTTAAGCAGCGAGCGGCCAGCCAATGACTGAACAAGACTGGTATTCACGCTATAGCCGGCAACTGCTGGTTGATGGCATGAACGAGGAGGTGCAGCACCGACTGGGCCAGGCCACTGTGGCCATTGCCGGGCTCGGCGGGCTGGGCTGCGCGGCCGCGGCTTATCTGGCGGGTGCCGGGGTAGGCAACCTGGTGCTGATTGATGCCGATACTATCAGTATCAGCAACTTGCCGCGCCAGCTGCTGTATACCCAGGCCGATATCGGTCAGCCCAAAGTCATCATCGCGGCGCAGCGCCTGCAGGCCAATAACCCGCACTGCCGGGTGCTGGCGTTGCCCGAGCCAGCCCAGGCACTGGCTGCTGGCCCGAGCCTGAGCGCCACCGATGTGCTGCTGGATTGCACCGACAATGTGGCAGCACGCCTGCACTTGAGTACCCGGGCTCGCGCCGCGGGTAAACCCCTGGTGAGCGCGGCGGCCAGTGGCACCAGCGCCCAGATGATTGCGTTTCATCCGGGCGCTGGCCACAGCTGCTATGGCTGCCTGGATGCGCTGGCGGCCCATGCCCCGGCCACCTGCCTGCAGCAGGGTATCTTAGGCCCGGTGGTGGGCCTGGCCGGCACCTATCAGGCGCTGCTAACCCTGCATATTTTAACCGGGCTGGCACCGGTGTCGTGGGGGGTGTTGCTGCGCTTTTGCGGGCTGACCCTGCGCTGGCAGGAATCTGTGCTGCCGCCAGCGCCCACCTGTTCTGTGTGTAAGGAATCCTAACCCATGCAAATCTTTTTTAATGACCGGGCGGTGCACTGCCCGGAGCACGCGACCCTTGCTGATATTCCTGCTTTGATTGACTGCCCGGCGGAGTCGTTAGCGCTGGCCTTGAACCAGACCCTGGTGCATCGACAGCGCTGGGCCAGTACACGCTTAAGTGATGGCGACCGGTTGGATGGCTTTAGTATTGTGGCCGGAGGCTAGGTTATGCTGACCATTGCTGATCACACTTTTTCGTCACGCCTGTTTACCGGTACCGGTAAATTTGCCTCGGTGGCTGTGATGCGTGAGGCCATTGCCGCCAGCGGCAGTGAGCTGGTAACCCTGGCCATGAAACGGCTGGATCTAAGCGCTCCGACCGACCCGACCCTGGACCATCTGCGCCAGCTGAATATCCGGCTGCTGCCCAATACCAGCGGCGCGCGTACCGCTGCCGAGGCGGTGTATGCTGCGCAGTTAGGCCGCGAATTGCTGGGTACCCACTGGGTCAAGCTGGAGATCCACCCCGACCAGCATCATCTGCTGCCAGACCCGGTGGAAACTCTGCTGGCCGCCGAACAGCTCACCGCCCAGGGCTTTGTGGTACTGCCCTATTGCAGTGCCGACCCAGTATTGTGCAAGCGCCTGGCCGAAGCCGGTTGTGCCGCGGTGATGCCATTGGCCGCGCCCATCGGCTCCAACCGCGGGCTGCTGACCCGGGATTTTTTACAACTGATCATCGAGCAGGCCACCGTGCCGGTGGTGATTGATGCCGGCCTGGGTAAGCCCAGCGATGCCGCAGCGGCCATGGAGCTGGGCGCCGATGCGGTGCTGGTCAACAGCGCTATCGCCAGTGCCGGGCAGCCTGTGGCCATGGCGCGCGCCTTTGCGCAAGCAGTGGAGTGTGGCCGCCAGGCATTTTGCGCCGGACTGGGGGCCACCGGCCAGACTGCCTGTGCCAGCAGCCCGCTGACCGGCTTTTTGGAGGCACTATGAGCCAGGTGACAGACACGCCCACCCCGGTGGCTGATGCGCTGACCCGCCCGGCCTGGGAAGACTGGCAGCTGGCTATTTACAGCAAAACAGACGCTGATGTCACTCGCGCGCTGGCCACCCCGCGCCGCAGTCTGGATGATTTTATGGCGTTGATTTCGCCAGCCGCTGCGCCGTATCTGGAGAAAATGGCCGCGCAGGCCCAGCGCCTGACCCGCCGCCATTTCGGCCATACCATGAACATGTTTATTCCGCTGTATTTGTCGAATCTGTGCGCCAACGAATGCACCTACTGCGGGTTTACCATGAGTAACAAGCTCAAGCGTAAAACCTTAAGTCCGGATGAGATTGAGCAGGAAGCGCTGGCCATCCGCGCCATGGGCTTTCGCCAGGTGCTGCTGGTCACCGGCGAGCATGAGACCAAGGTGGGGCTGACATATTTTGTAGCGGCGCTGCGCCAGCTCAAAGCCCATTTTGATTATATTATGCTGGAGGTGCAGCCGCTTTCCACCGACGCCTACCGACAGCTGCGTCAGGCCGGTGCCGATGCCGTGCTGGTCTATCAGGAAACCTATCATCGCCGCCAGTATGGTCAGTATCATGTGCGCGGCACCAAACAGGATTTTGACTGGCGCTTACAAACCAGTGACCGACTGGGCCAGGCAGGCATGCAAAAGATAGGTATTGGCGCTCTCCTAGGGCTAGCCGATTGGCGTATCGACAGTACCTATACCGCGCTGCATGCCCATCTGTTGCATCAGCATTACTGGCGCTCGCGCTGTGCCATTGCCTTTCCGCGCCTGCGCCCGTGCACCGGCCAGGCCGCCCAACCGGTCAGCCCCATCAGCGATCGTGAGCTGGTGCAGCTGATTTGCGCGCATCGCCTGCTGCATCCGTTTGCCGAGTTGTCATTATCCACCCGCGAGTCGCCTTATTTTCGTGACCATGTGGCGCGCTTGGGCGTAACCAGTATGTCGGCTGCCTCACAAACTCAGCCGGGCGGCTACCAGCAGCCCGATACTCAGCTGGAACAATTTGCCACCGAGGATACCCGCAGCGCCGCGCAGGTAGCCAGTGCGCTGGCCGCCCAGGGCTTAGAACCGGTATGGCAGGATTGGCTGGCCGGGTTTTCTGGCGCCTGAGGGCTGGCACAGGCGGCCATTTTTGCGTAGGCTTACAGAATACTTTTTCAACAGCACAAGGGATGCCCCCAATGCCGCGGATTGCCGAAACTTATTATGCGTTTACCCGCGAACAGGCCGGCGGTAATCCAGCCGGGGTGTGTATCGGCGAGACCCTGCCCAGCGCCGACTATATGCAGCAAATCGCGACCCAGCTGGGCTATTCGGAAACCGTCTTTGCCGCGCCCTGCGATGACGGTTTTCGGGTACGCTATTTTGCACCCTCCGGCGAGGTGGCGTTTTGTGGCCATGCGACATTGGCACTGGGCAAAGCGCTGGAGCGACGCTTTGAGGCCACCAGCTTTACCCTGCAGTTAAATCAGGACACGGTCAGTGTGCATTGTGCCGGCAGTCGTATCAGCCTGATCAGCCCTCCCGCGCAGGCCCGCCCGCTGGCCAATGGTATGCTCGACACCTACCTGGCGCTGTGCAATCTCAAGTCAGCGCAGTTGTGCGACACCTTGCCGGTGGCCATCGCCTATGCTGGCAATCAGCATTTGGCTCTGCCGCTAACCACCTGCGCCGAGGTCGATGCAGTTGAGTATCAGTTTGAAGAAGCGCAACGTCAGATGCGCAAGGATGAACTCACCATCCTGGTGCCCTTTGCCCGCCCCGACAGCCATACGGTGTATATGCGCAATTTATTTGCCAGTGGCAATGTGTATGAAGACCCAGCCACCGGTTCGGCCGCAGCCGCTTTAAGCGGGTACTTACGCGATCACAACGGCACCGGCTGTCACCACAATCAACAGCGTCTGACCTTTTTCCAGGGTGATGTAATGGGTCAGCCGTGCACCCTGTTTACCACCTTTACCACCTCGACCAACACCCCGGTAACGGTAAGCGGCGATGTGATGGGGCCGACTGCACAATTACCGTTAATCTAAATTGAAGGTAATCCGGTAGCCATTGGTAAGCCTGTTGCAAATCCAGTGGAATTTTTCATGATAGAAAGCCGGATCTATCTGTATATTTTATTTGGCATTGCTATTGTTGCTGCGGTGGCAGTGCAGCGCCATCTGCGCAATACCCTGATCCCCTTTCCATTGTTGTACGTGGGCATTGGCTGGGCCATCTTCAGCCTGCCCATCGGTCTGCCCACCATTGACTACATCGGCAATGAAATACACGCCGTAGCTGGCGAATACCTTACCGAATTTTTGGTCATCGCGTCATTAAGCGCTGCGGGTAAAGCCATTGACCGGCCCTTTTCGGTGCGCTGCTGGAATCAGGTCTGGCCATTACTGCTGATTACCATGCCGTTGAGCATCGCGCTGGTGGCATTGTTTGGCTGGTATGTGATGGGCCTGACCGCCGCCAGTGCCATTTTTTTAGGCGCAGTGTTAAGCCCCACCGATCCGGTACTGGCCAGTTCCGTGAAAGTCGGTCCGCCGGGTGAAACCAGCCGCCACGATATCCGCTTTAGCCTGACAGTAGAAGCCGGCGCCAACGACGGCCTGGCATTTCCCTTTGTCCATCTGGCCATTGCTGCCATCGGCATGACCGCGCTGGGTGACTGGACCTGGCACTGGGCGTTAGAAGATGCGTTGTGGCGGGTGGGTGCCGGGCTGGTGGCCGGTTATGGCTTTGGCAAATTTGGCGCCTGGTATTTGTTTTCCTATCTGGCCCGCCAACGCGATGAAACCAGCGAGCAAAATCACCCCCTGTCCTACAGCAGTGAGGGCGTGGTGACCTTAGGCGCCCTGCTGTGTTCCTACGGGCTGGCCGAAGCTGTGCACGGTTATGGCTTTTTAGCGGTGTTTGTGGCGGCGGTGACCACCAAACAAGCTCAGCCAGATCATGGCTTTCACGCCAAGGCCCATTCGTTTGAAGAACAGATCGAGCGGGTGTTACTGGTGATAATTCTGTTGTTTTTGGGCGCCTTTGTGGCCCAGGGCGCGTTGCTGGCTCTGACCTGGCAAGGTGCACTGTTAGGCGTGCTGGTAGTCTTTTTGATCCGCCCACTCAGCGGTATGATTGGCCAGAGCGGCTGCGATTTTCCGCTATTCGGTAAAATCACCATCGCCTTTTTAGGCGTACGTGGGATCGGTTCGCTGTATTATTTATTGTATGGCCAGAATCATGGCGAGTTTGGCGATGTCTCGTCCATCTGGGCCGCGGTGACCTTTACCATATTGCTATCAATTTTAGTGCACGGGGTGGCAGCACCGCTGTTTTTACGTAAAGCCGAAGAAAAGGCCGCGCATACCTTTGAGGCGGCCAAAGAACACTCTAATCATGGCGAAAAAAACTAATCTGAAAAACACAAAAATTTGTTTTGTATTTGGCCAGGTACGTCACTACAATCCGCGCAAATTTTCCCCGCTCCCTTAAGCGCAGACAGGCACCGGCTGTGGACACCCAAGAATTTATCCAAATACGCAAGTTTATTGTCAAACTGGGCAAGATGCTGCACAAGTACGGTACCCCGGCGTTTCGCCTGGAAGCCTATCTGACCGAAGTGGCCACCTATCTGGGGGTGCGCTCCGCCTTTATTTCCACCCCGACCTCGTTAACCTTTGTGTTATGGAGCGACCGCCACGAAGATGAATACAACTCGGCGGCACGCCTGCAGCCCGGCGAACTGGACTTAAACGCCCTGTCGCGCACCGACGAGCTGGCCATTGAACTGCTGGCCGGCCGCCTGACCCTGGCCGAGGCACACCGCAAACTGGATGAGATTGATGCCATGCCCAGTCCGTATGGCAAGCTGGTGACTTTTGCTGCGTTTGGCCTGGCCACCGCCGCGTTTGCCATGCTGATGGGCGCCAGCTGGTCAGAAATTGCCTGGTCAGGCTTACTGGGCCTGCTCACCTATGTATGGTGTTTGTGGGCTACCCGCTCACGCCGGGTGAATTTGATGCTGGAGCCGGTCACCGCTTTTGTGGCCGGGGTATCCGCCAGTGCCATCGGCGCATTTTTGGACCCGGGCATCAATATCCCGCTGATTGTGTTGTCATCGGTGATCATCCTGGTGCCGGGGCTGGCGCTGACCATGGGCCTGGCCGAGCTGGCCTCACGCAATATGGTGTCGGGCACTGCCCGGGTCATGGATGCGTTAATGCAATTATTTAAATTGTATTTTGGCGCCTTTTTGGGGGTCGCCAGCGGCTTTGCCTTGTTTGGTGAAAATGAATACCAGCCGGCTGCCTCACTGCCCTACTGGGCCACCTGGCTATCGGTGCTGTTATTGTGTATTGCCTTGATTGCGATTTTTCGCACCCGGCCGCGCCATATCCTCTGGGGCATTGCGGCCTCCTTTGTGGCCTATGGCGCCACGGTGGGCAGCTCGCTCTTCATGGACCAAAGTGTGGCCACCTTTATGGGCGCGTTTGCGCTGGGGGTGTTTTCCAATGGCTTTACCCGCATTGCCCGCCAACCAGCCACCATTGTCAGCATGCATGGCCTGATTGTGCTGGTGCCCGGCTCGAAAACCTACATTGGCCTGAACTCGTTTATCTCGGGCAAAAACTTTGTCCAGGCTGATCATATCGGCCAGGATGTGTTTTTGATTTTTATGTCGCTGGTGGCCGGGCTGATCTTTGCCAATGTGGCCATGCCCACCAAAAAAGCGTTGTAGCCGCAGACTAGCTCAACAGCCGGATCAGCGCTTTACCAAGGCGTACATTAAGCGCTCCGGCAGCCACGGCTTCAGCCGAGTTTTCCACAAACCGTGAGGTCAGTGAGCCGCCCACCTGGTTGGCAATCTCATCGCTGGCCAGGTCAAAGATGCTTTGCGCCGCCAGGTTTTGCGCCAGAATGGATAACAACGTCCAGTTGCCGGCGGTGGCCGGGCGCAACCCGTACACCCGCGCCACCCGGCGCACGGTGCGCAGGCTGATCCACAAAATTGCCAGGGTCTGGATCATGGCATTGGGGCTAACAAACGCCAGGCTGCCACTGATTAACGATTCTTTGCGCACCACTTCTTTGGCCCGGGCCGCCACCGGCGTGAGCACAATGCGCTCGTACATGCCGGCCAGTTCCTGGCCGCTCATATCATCCTGCACACTGTGGCCAAACTGCACAAAGCGCTGGGCCGCAAAGCTGTCGTCGCTGAACTGTTTACCGTGGCGGGTCAGCAGGCGCAAGGCTTCGGCATGCTCGGCCTGGCGCACGGTGTTCATATCCGGCAAGCGAACCAGGTATTTTTTTACCGCCCGGTAGCCATGCACCTCTCGACCAATCAGCCATATTAAACAGCCGGCAAAAATCACCAAAAGGCTGCCCAACACTATCGCCAGCCAGGGCGCACGGTCATACCACAGCATCAGGCTGAGGCCAGCATCGGCGAGCATAAAACAGATCAGCGCGGCCAGCCCACTTAAGCAGGTCAACGTAAACAAGGATAAGTGTGGGCGCGCCGGCGGTTGCTCGGTGGCCGGGGCACTGATTTGCTCTGGCATAGCATGCTGGGGCGGGGCGGTGTCAATGGCCCGCTGACGAATTTTGGCCCGATAGGGTTCGCTGGACTCAGTCATCACGATCTCCAAGTAAAAACTGTAAAAGCCGATCGATGCCGCGGCCGTTTAACATGCGCGGCAGATAATCATCCGGCACCCGCGCCGGCAGCACCGGAAAATGCTCACTGTGTGCCATCTGGGCGATGCGGCTGGGCAACGGCTCAAACTCGGCTTCAATGTATTGGCGGTTGTGCGCCCGGTAGCGCAAACTGGTGGGCGTGCTGCCCGGATCGGTGGCCTGCAGCGCACTGACCAAAAAGTGCTCGTAGCGCACTGCTTGTTTATCCAGCCGGGCCACCGCGCCTTCGGTTACCTGTTTAAGCAGGCTGAGCAAATCTTCGCGGTAGGCCGAGGGCAGCAGGTCAGCTTTGGCCGCCACAAACGCCACCTTACTGATATGCTGGCGGCGCAGCACATGGCGGGTTAGCCAGTGAGTGTCGCCATAGGTAAAGATATCGGCCAGATAACTCAAGGTTTCTTTAAGCTGATACAAATGCTGCTTGCTGTGGTTGAGCCCTTCAAACAGGTCAATCAGGATAATTTGCTTATCCGCCTGGCGAAAAGTTTTGCGCTTAAGCGGGGTCAGCCAATTTTGCTGAAAATACTCAAAATGGCGGGCAAACAGCTGGCTCCAGGGATGGGTAATGTCGCTGCTGACACTGGAGGGCAGCGGCGTAAAGCCATGGGCCTGCCAGTCAAAACCACTGTCGCCAAGTAAAAAACTGCCCGGCTGCAACAAGGTGATGCCATATTCTTTGGCGGTCAGCAGATAACTGCGATAAGCATCTACCAGGCTGGCCACCGCTTCTGGGGTCGGCTCCTGGTCAAAATCAAACTCGCTGACAAACTGATGCCAGGGGCCGGCATAATCTTTTTGCGGCCGGTTCATCTGCTGCGCCCAGGCTGAGTCTGACCACTGGGTATAGGATTTTCCCAGCATCGGCAAATCGGTGAGCCATTCGCCCGGGTAATCGATAAATTCAAATACCACATCGGTATAGGGCAACAGGTGCTTTTTCACCGAGCCGGTTTCGCGCAGCCGCACCACCACCTTAAAGCCATACACATCTTCGGTGGGTGCCGGCCAGCGGCCGTTGGCCAGGCTGGCCAGATGATCTTCCAGCGGAAACAGGGTATAGCCGTCCAGCGGGGCCACCCACATATGCTCAACCAGATCCTGGGGCAAATATTCCAGTAGCGGCAGGCACTGATAATTGCCCTCGCTGCGGTATTTGAGCATGGTCATCAGGCTGGTAAACAGCATGGATTTGCCACTGCGGCTTAAGCCGGTGATGGTAAAGCGGTGCTGATCTTTTAAAAACCAGTCAGCCCAGTGTGTGCCTGCGGCAGGTTTAAACCATGATGAAACCAAAATAACCCCTATGACAATCCTGTTACTATCAATGTGCCGGTTTTTCGGCGGCTTTCAATGTCTTTTTATACTTTGTTACATCTAATTTGGGTGGCATGCGTACGCAATACCATCATTCACACCATCCTGATTGATGTTGTATGCCTACCCTGCATGTGTGTTTATTAGAAGATAGCCCCACCGCGCTGGTTACGCCGCTGATTGACACGGCCGTTGCCAGCGACCGCTTAGTGATTGTGGCCGCGGCCGCCCTGCAACCCAAGGCTGAGCAGTTGATCCGGCTGGCCAAAACCCGCGGCTTTCAGGCCGATTTTCATACTCTGCCCGAGACCGATAAAACCGGCCCTATCAAAGATTTTTTTCTGACCCTGTTTGATACATTATGCACCCCGGATAACACTGTGTGGCTCAATGCCTCGGCCGGCAAACGCCATCATGTGTTGGCTGCCTATGAGGTGGCCCGCGTCTATGACTGCCCGGTGTTTGTGGTGGAACCGCGCCAGGATGAATTGTACTGGCTGTATCCGGAAAATGCCGCCCCCACTCCCATTCAGGACCGGCTGCGATTGCACGAATATTTTTCGTTGTATGATGCCCGCTACCACCTTGAAGAAGATGCTCAGCCGGATACCAAAGAGCTGCGTGCACTCATCAGCAACTGGGCTGAAGATATTGAACAGTGCCAGCAGGCCTTGCGCCGTCTCAACTATCTGGCCAGCCAGGCCCGCGACAGTTTACGCGCGCCTCTGGATGCGCGCAGCGCCGAAGATAGCACCCTGGCCAGCATGTTGTGGGAGCTCGACAGTGTTGGCCTGGCCCGTAAAACTAATGGCGAAGTAGAGTTTACCAGTGACCAGGCGCGCTTTTTTTGCAATGGTGGCTGGCTGGAGCAGCATGTGGCCAATGTGGTGCGCCGGCTGGGCAGCAACATCAGTACCCTGCAAGATAGCGCGCATAATGCCCGGATCACCCGCAACATCCAGGGTAAATCGCTGCACAACGAGCTGGATGTGGTGGCGCTGGTCAATAACCGGCTACATATTATTGAGTGCAAAACAGCGCTGATGGCCGAGCTGAATACCAGTAACGCGCTGTACAAGCTGGACTCACTCAATGAATTGCTGGGCGGGCTGGAAGGCCGTACCGCTCTGGTGACCTATTTTGCGGTATCTGATGCCGGGCGCCTGCGGGCGGCCGAGCTCGGAATCCAGATTTTCGGCCCACGAGAGATCCCGCAGCTGCAGCATCATTTGGGCCAGTGGCTCCAGCAGGCTTAAGCCACCTGCCGGGTAGGTTTAGACCGTGGCCGAGGCCGGCGTAACCCCGGCTGGCTGCGGTTTATCGTGGGTTTGCACCAGCATAAACACAAAGGCCAGCACCAGCGACACCAACACCATTTCGCCGCCATCTTCGGCCAGCGCAAACACCGACGAGACCCAGCCGCTCGGTGCCGCACTTTGCAGCATATCCACTACCACGCCAAAAAAGCCGATGCCGCCGGTCAGCGCCAGCAGCATATAGGATTCACGCCGCGCAATGCGATCGGCAAACCAAAAGCCGACACTTAAAAATACCAATAAAATCAGCCCAAATCCGGCGGTGACCAGCAGTTCGCCAAAATCCTGCCCGCGCAATCCATAGGCAGGACGCAGGTCAAACGCGGTTTTGATGACCCCGCCCAGTTGTTCATGTATACGCAGCGAGTCATCGGCCAGCAAATACAGATATACCGCCGCCCAGGCCAGATACATGCCCAGCCGTCGCATCCACCACAGGCTCACCAGCAGGCCGACAATCCAGAATACCTTGATGTACTGAAATACCTCGCCAAAACCAAAATCTTGGGTGATCAAAAAGTTGGGGTCAGACAATAGCTTTAATTTGAAGGCACTGTGCAGCAGCATAAAGCAAAAATCAGTGGCAATAAGCAGCGCTAACAGCAGTAACACCGGGTTAGACACCCGCCAGTCTAGAAGTCTCATACCACGTCCCTGAGAGTTTTTATTCTGTCATAAAAGTTTAGTACAAATGTCACAAAACAGAACAGTGTACAAGCAGAAGCTCACATTTTTTGCTCGCGCATCATGGTGGCGGTGCGCTCAAAGGTCAGCGCCAGGCGGGTAAACATGCCCTCGATGAGGGTCAGGTGGGAGTGGCCCTGGCAGTCCTGTTTTAACTGCGCCAGCACCGCCTCACATAACTGGCCAAAGCGCGGGTCCTGGCGGCCGCGGGCCGCTTCGCTGTAAGCATCGGCCAGTGCATATTGCCAGTGTTTGAGGATCACCGATAAGTCCTTATCGGTAATGGTTTGCACCAGATTGCGCAGGCGAATGGACGCATGCCCTACATTGAGCCCGGTCAGACCCAAATCGGTGATAACCCTGGCGCTACCGGCCAGGGACTTGTCGTAGTTGGCCAGCCGCAACAGGCGATCGCCCATGCGCGCATTAAACCAGTGCGCCGGCGTGCGCTGACCGCTCAGCCGCTTTAAATCACGCCGGGTGGCGGCCAGCAGGCGCCGCTGCACGGTACTGGCACCCGGTCCGGTGATGAGCCGGAACACCCAGTACAACAGGCTCACCCCCATCAGAATGGCCAGCGCCGCGCTTAAGGTATAGTCCACCGAAAAGGATCGGCTCATATCATTGGCCGGTTGCACCAGTAAGGTGAACGGGATACAAAAACCTAGTCCGTAAGGCCGGGTGCTGCGCTGGGCGATGGCCATCAGGCCCAGAAAATACGGTCCGGCCAGCACCAGAATCAGCATCACATAATCGCCGTTGCTCTGAGCCAGCAAGTTCAGCGCATACAATATGGCGGCCGGGATGGCCACTGCCACGCCCACCAGCATGCGTTTAAGCGCGGTTTTCACCTCGATAGGTGGCAGACGGGCAAACATCACCGAAAATATAATCGGCATGATCATGACCATAATTGCCGCCGGCGAGCCGCTGTACAGCCACAATACCGCGCCACAGGTAAACACCAAAAAGGTACGCAGGCCGGTAGCCAGGCCGATCAATGGATCGCGATACGGGCGATGTTCGGGGGCGCGCAGCACCGAGCTGTGGCCTTTATCCAGCGTGTTATAGGCACGCAAAATCAGCACCAGCTCAGAGACCATCTCATGGGCGGTATTGAGCAGCCGGGCATCCAGCGGCGATACCGTATCGGTTTGTTTGGACATTTTTAACAGCGCCCGACGCTGATCCTGGGCCAGCTTGTAACAGGTGGAAAAATCCTCGGTGCGGGCAATGGTGTACAGATCCTGGCGTAGGGTTTGAAGCAGCTTTTGCAGGGTGGCCGAGACCACCTCCGGATGATTACGCTGCAGCCGGCCAAAAATCTGAATCACTGCCACCAGAGATAAAATTTTATTGCCAATCACACTGGCTGCACGCGCTCGTCCCGGCCCATGAGGGCCTTCATACACCACCGCGCTGGAGTCATCGTTGAGGCTGGCCAACGACTCAAAAATGGCATCAATATGCTGATGGCGGGTTTCATGAGAGCCGCTGGGGTCCAACTCCAAATGCAAATAGGTCAGAGTTTGGTTGATCACCTCACGAGCCTGGCGGTGCAGGCTGTGCTTTACCCGGCGCGGAAAAATCAGCATGCTCACGGTCATGGCACATAGCGCGCCGATGATAATCTCGGTCACCCGCGCCTGGGCAATTAAAAACACTGTCTGGCTGCTCACCGTGGGCGGCGAGGCCATCGTCAGTAGCACAATGATGCAGGGCGTCACACAGGCCATGGCAAAAAAGTAAATAAAATTGACCCGCCGCACCATAGCCGACAAGCCTGAATTTAGCGCCAGCCAGAATGCCAGCGTGGCCATGGCCGGTACCGGTGCAGCATGCAGATAATTTAAAATTAACATGCCCACTACCCCGCCCAGCAGGGTACCACTGACCTGGCTGACCGTTTTTTCCACCACCATGCCGCCTTCCGGGCGGATTTGTAAAAACACCGCCGAGACCACCGCCCAGTAGGGTTTTTCTAAGTTAAAATACAGCGCGATGTAGAGCGCAGCAGCCATCGACAACACGCCCTTAAACGCAAAAATCAGGCTTTCGCGGCTGGGGGTCAGGTAAGTGGCGGCCAGCAAGGGCACAGGCTTAGCGCTCGTTGAGAGTGATTGAGGCGGTGGTGCCGGCCACCAGGCGTACTGAGTCGGGCACCGGATCTAAGGTAATTTCCACCGGCACCCGCTGGGCCAGTCGCACCCAGTTAAAAGTTTGCTGAATGCGCGGCAACAGCTGCTTGTTGCGACCCACATTGGTATCGGCGATGGCCCGGCCGATGCTGGTGACCTTGCCGGTGAGCTTGGTGTCACTGCTCATCAGGGTGATGGTGGCGCGCTGACCAATATGAACAAGCGGCAGCTTGGTTTCTTCAAAATAGCCAGTGACATAAAAAGAGTTGTGGCGCACCAGTGAGAGCACCGGCCGGCCCTGCTCCACATAATTGCCTTCACGCAGATCCAGATTGACGATGGTGCCGGCCTGGGGTGCTTTGACCTGGGTACGCGCCACACTCAGCTCCAGTGTGGCCAGCTGGGCATTGGCCAGATTGTAATCGGCCTGGGCCAGCTCAACTTTGAGCCGGCTGGCAGCCAGCGCTTCCTGGCTGATGGCATCTTCTTTGGCCATTTGCTGGCGGCGCTGGTATTCCAGCTTAGCCAGCTGCCAGGCCAGCGCTTTGGTCTGACGCACCGCTTTTTGTTCAGCCAGTGCGGCTTCATAGCGTGCGGCATCGATGGCAAACAAGGGCTGATCTTTGGCCACCTGTTCATTGTCAGCCACATGTAACTGGGTGACCCAGCCTGACACATCCGGTGCGATGGTGGTGATATGGGCCTGCACCCGGCCATCGCGGGTCCAGGGCGCATGCAGATAACGGTCCCACACCCAGCGACCGGCCACCACCGCTAACGCAACGATGATAAGGGTTACAATGATCCGAAGGACGGTTGCCATGCACTCACATCTCCTGCAATAAACACCACCGCGGCCAGGTAGCACACAAATAATGCCACCTCTAGCCAGGCCGGCCGCCACACACGCTGATACCAGCCGCTACGGTATAACACGTAGCGGGTGATGACCGATAAACCAAATGCGATGGGAATAAGCACCACCAGCGGGCTGAATAACATCCCGCCCAGGGCCACTTCGTTAAACATAATTTGCCTAAAATAGTTTGCCTAAAAAGTTGTAGGCTTGCTTATCAGTAGCGCAAAAAAAGGTAAAAGATCAGTTAGCTGGCGGCGGGCCGCTGATCAAATCATGAATTTCATTGATGCCGGGCAACTGATGCTCAGGCTGATAAAACAGCCGGTTAAGACGGCCTAAAAAATTCACCCCACGGCTGGGGTCGTGGGCTTTGGCCCGCCGCTCACTGGTAGTTTGCAAAAATTCCCACGGCTGCAGATTCTGCCCTACGATATCAGTCTCGGTGACCCCGTGTTGCAGCACCGTGGATAAGATCCGCTCGGTTTTGCTTTCGTTGGTATCAATCAGCTCACCAGCAAAGCGCTGCTCCAGCGGCTTGCCCACCGCCGCCAGGGTATGGTTGATGGCATGCCAGATTTCATCATGAGATAAAAAGGCATCGTGAGGCACATAATAGCCATCGATTTCCCATTCCAGTTCGGCATTGCTCAGCGCGATAGAACTACCGGCTTCTTCGCAATAGGACAAATCCGGCCGCGCGCCCACATTGTAGGCATCCACCGATAAGGCCACGCAGACCACAATCTTTCCTAACCGCTCAGGATCGTAATACAGGCCCTGAAACCCGGCGCGCTTGACCCCCATCCAGCCATACACACAGGCTGGTTGCTGCACAAACTCGCGCACATCATGGGGCAAGTCTTCGCCATAGCGCTCGATAAACAGCGGTAGCGCCGACTGCGACGGGTTGTCGTTGGGCATCCACACTTCGTATTCCTGGCGGTTATCACCCTTGCCGCGGCTTTTGATACCAAAGGATAAATTTACCGGCCGGCAGATGCTGCGATCCTCATCCACCCGGTGAAAATATTCGGAGCGCAGGCGTTTAATAAACGGTGCCTCCGGGCCGGCCAGCGCCGCGGTGGGATAGCGATAACCCACTTCAGAATCCGGCACATCGGTGTAGGCGGGCAAGGAGTCGCGCAGGATCTGGCGCACGCCGGCCAGCGAAGACAGTGCCGGCATCACAATGCTGCGCTCTGGCTCAATGGTCAGGCGCTCGCCGCTGGGGCTAAAAAATTTAGGCGTTTTATGAAATTCATACCCGTCCAGGCCCAGCTGCTGCACCCCGCGGTCGCGGTAGGCAGCCAGTTCGGAAAATAACACGGCATGGTCACGGATATGTTTGAGTAACGGGCGCTGCACAATAAGACTTCCTGCAAATTTGGTAATACAACTTAGCCGCGGTTACGGTCACCCCGGCTACGACGCCTTCTTTATACCTAATTTTTTCACAATCCGATTTTTTGTCGAGTGCCAGTGATTTTTTGGCCGGGTGGGCGCATTGTCAATCAAGTGATCGAACGGCACCGCCTCGGTGGCCAGCGGCTTCACATGGGCACAAAACAGGGTATCGGCACCCAGTGTGGCGATGCGCTGCAACGAGCGCCGGTATTGATTGGGATGACACACCGGGTATGGCGGGCACAACTGGCCTTTGACCTTGACCAGTAGATCGGCCACATATACCTTGCCCGAGGCCCGGTGATATAAGGATAAATCATGATTGGTATGGCCAGGGGTGTATAGCACCTGCCAGTCGGCAAAGCCCGGCAGGGATTGTTCATCGGCCAGAATTACATCGGGTTTGAGAATGGGCGAATACCAGGCATTTTTGCGCGGCTTGCCCAGCCTATCGGCCACCCAGTACAGCAGCACCACATCAATCAGATGCGCCACCCGCCCCATCAGGCCGCCGTACCAGCGCGCCGCCCGCGGGTGAGCGGCGATGCGTGCGCCACTGAGCTTGCGCAGGCGGTGCGCGCCACCAGCATGATCCGGGTGCATGTGGGTCACCACAATCAACGCCAGATCCGACAGCGGCCGGCCCAGCTTCTGCGTAATATACTCACACACCATTGGCACATCGGCGCGGCAACAGCCATCTAACAACAACAGCTGGCGGCCATCTTCAATTAAGAAGATGTGCTGAATGTAGCCGTGCAAGGTGTGTATCTGCATAATCGTAACAAGTGACTAAAGAGAGGCTTACGCTAGCAAACAATCACTGGTAAGACCATCTTTTTGGCCGGGCGGCCCCCCTTAATACTGATACTGCACACTGAGCATATAATTGCGCGGCCGCCCCGGAAAATAACGGTCGCCGGAAAAGCTGGAAAAATCCGCCCGTTCGGCATAGCGCTCATCGGTCACATTGTTGATGCGCGCAAACACCGCCAGCTGAGGCAGTACATCCCAGCGCGCCCGGGCATGCAGCAGGTCGTGGCCTTCATAACTGTGCAGATTTTCCGGGTCGGTGTAGTAGTCGGCCACATGCTGCCATTCCAGTTGCAGGCGCAGCGCGGTGACCGGATGCCAGCCCAACCGGGCATTCATCTGCAGATCCGGCGCGGTATCAATATCATTGCCATTGATGTTGATGTCATTGAGCAGCTCATCATAATCATAGGTGTGGCGCGCGTAGGTGGCCGCCAGCGCCCCATCCCAGTGCGCCGAAAACTGATGCTGGTATTCCAGTTCGATGCCCTGATGCTGGGTTTCGCCGTCACTACGGGTAAAAAAGTCGCTGTCACGAAATATCACATTGTCTTTTTGCATGTGATAGGCCGCCAGAGTCCATTGATGATCATCGCCCTGCCCTTTTAAGCCGGCTTCGATACTGTTGACGGTTTCAGAGTCTAAATCGGCCACCTGCTGGTCGCGCTGCAACCGGTACAATTCGGTGGCCTGCGGTGCGCGGTAGCCCTGAGCCAGGCTGGCATATACAGTTAAGCCCGGGTTGAGCTGATAGGCCGCGCGCAGCTTGGGCGAAAAGTTTGAAAAATCATCACTCGAGCTGGGGGGCCGGCTGTAGCGGCAGCCGCCCATGCCACATTCGGTGCCATCGGCGCGGGTTCGGCCCGCCGGTAAAAAATTAGTGTAGTCGTACTGCATGGACTCAAAGCGCGCGGCAGCCGCCACTTCCCAGTTACCCTGCTGCCAGGTGAGCGCGGTATAGGGGGCCAGCATGGTGGCTTCTACCTCGTAATCATAATGGGCCCCGGCCGGGATGGTTTCCATCAAAAAGGCTGACCCCATGGTCGGCCCGTCCTGGCTCTGGCGCAGACTACCCTCGGTATATTCCGCATCCAGGCCGGCTTCCAGCTGCCAGTTTGCACTTAGCGGATGACGCCACGCCGACAGCACGCCGATACTTTCCTGGGCATTTTGTTCTAACGGCGTGCCAGGCAAAAAGTGCATCAAAAAATCCATGCTTTGATTACGGTAATACGGGGTGACCGCCAGCGCATCGCCATTAGGCAAGGTGGTGTCGATGTGGCTCCAGATACGCAGTGCGCGGTTTTTACGAAACGCATCCGGATCCCCGTTTTGCTGGGCCAGTGTTTCATCTTTGTAACTTTCAAAGCCTTCGATATAGCCGGCGGTATCCTGATCCAGATGGGTATAGCTTACGCCCGTCATCACCGACACTGACTCACCGTCATAGCGATGGCGCAGATTGACCTTTTCCTGGGCCACACTTTCCAGCTCGCGGTAGCCACTGTCGCGGGTAATACTGGCATTGATGCCAATCCCGCTGTCACCAAAATCCTCGCCATGGCGCAGTTTGTAGCGTTCATAGCCGTAAGAGCCATAATCCACGCCCAGCAGGCCCACATCGCGGGTGGTATCCGGGGTGATGACATTGATGACCCCATGCAGTGCATTGGAGCCGTACAGCGCAGACGCCGGGCCTTTTAGCACTTCAATCTGCTGGGCCATTTCAGTATGCGCTTCAAACAGCTCATTGATATTACAAAATCCGGCAGCCCGCAGCGGGATACTGTCTTCGGCGGTGAGCAGGCCGCCACATGCGCCGGCCCCGGTAAACACCTGGGAACGCAGGGCGGGCAGATATTCCTGGCCATTGCCGCGCTGCACGCCCGCACCGGCCACAAATTTAAGTACTTCTTCGATATGGGTGGGGGCCACCAGCTGCAGGGCCTGTTCGTCTACCTTGCTGATCAACAGCCCGGCCTCGGCATCTTGTTTATCCAGCCGTGACCCGGTGGTCACAATGGTTTCGATGGTCTCTGGCGCTGCCTGAGACTGGCTCTGCCCTGGATCCTGTTCCTGGGCCAGCGCCGGCATGCTCGCACAAACCGCCAGCGCCACAACAATTCCCCGCATAGTGTATATTCCTGTTATTTGTTCGCCAGCGTAATCAGCCGGCGGCCGCCTGTTGAATTTTGTATGGGCGGCCAAAAGGTCATGATACGCTCCAAACTAATGTATGGCCTGCTATTGAAAGGGTTTATCACCTTCCCGCGATCTTCTGTAAGAATAATTTCAATAGGAACTTACGTGCAATACAGTGAAAAGATAAATAATGAGGAGAATTTTTAACGGTGGTAATTTACCACATTTACCGAGAGCCTTTACGCGTATCGAGCGGCAAACCTTGCCCATGACTGGTTCGACCTAACCCGTCGTTTTGTGTTTAATTTAAGGCAGAGTGTTCACCTGCCCTGGGATAACCGAACCACACGCATTGTGTATTCACGACGCCCTATGAGCTATAGGCGGCATGGGCACTTTAGATTGGCCTGTTGTGGGAATATGCGTTGGACTAGCTGAATAATAATCTCGGTACATAACAGGCAAATCCCCTTTTTCCGCCACGCCCAGCATCGTAACGAACCAGCCTACATAGTCAAAATTGTAACCTTCACATCTTGCTATTAAAGAAGAATAACGACGCCTGATCAGCTCAGCGAGTTCTACAACAGTGGCTTTTGCGGCGTCATCCCAGTCGAAGTACTGATTGCCCGCCTCTCCACTTGAATGGATAGGATTTTCTGGATGGTATTGCTGCAGATTATTGAGATTACCTCTTTCATCACAGGATAGTAAATTATGCGGTATCAGTTCCAGCCGCCAGTAGGCTCCGGACGACGACATCCCTTATAAATCGCTACATTTTGATATCCCTGCTTTTGTAATTCATGCACTGCTCTAAGCAGCCGTAAGCTACGTCTCACAATCTTCGAATGTTTGCTGTTTTCGTAACTCATATTCTTACAGAACTTATCTTTGACTAATAGAATATTTGTTAAATGATAGAGCCTGCACCCAATCTGCAAATAAGGCTCATATAAAATAGTAAGAAAAGATTCGGCTAAGTTTTAGCAGGGCTTCGGCCGCGGCCCTGGCGCTCGCCAGGGCAAGTATATCACAGCGCTTTGAGCGCTATTGAAAGGCAATGATAAAACGGATGTTGTGGCCGGGTTCTAGCTGGCGCAGGCTTGCCAGGTAGCACCTTCGTCATCCGAACACTCAGTGCTGGATGTGCCATCGGCGGCGGTGGTGGTTTTGACCCAGTCGCCGGCTGAGTTGTAATCCACCTGGTATGTGTTGACCCCATCATCCCAGGTGCGACGCTTGGCCCAGCTGCTGGTAGTAATAGTCACCGCTTCATCAAAGCGGTAACCGGACTGGCTAAGCTCGCCAACTAGCTCGGCGGTATCAAAGGATGCGCTGGCCCCCTCAAAGCCGACCCAGTTGGGCAACACCGTCACACTGCCATCTTCCTGGCGCAGATCCGCCAGATAGTCACTGCCTTCTTCGCTGTAAGATACATAGAAAATGCGCCGTGGCGTGGTGCCCACAAACGACTGGACATCACACTCCTCCACACTGGCCACCTGCTGCCCGCTCGGCAGATAATTTTGTAGCTTGTAGACAACCTCCTCGGCCGTCACCGTCACCTGCTCGCTGACACTGCAGCGAAAACCCTGGCCAGCGCCATTGTAAATGGCATCAACCGTTTGATTCAGCTGGCCATCGCCCCAGGCAGTATCTATCGAGTCGCGGTAGTAAATGGGCGTGACAATTTCATCCAGCGTGTCGTTCATCAAATCTTCACGGGACACAAACGCATCACCGTTAAACACCACGACATCGCGGAACCAGTGGAGCTCTTCATCAACGGTAAAATAGGCGTTTTTGCCATAATAATGCACCACGCGAATTTCATCAGCCTGCGGGTAGTCGGCTTTGACCGTGGCGGTATAGGCAAAACTGCGCTGCAAGCCGGTCACAAACTGCTGCGCCAGCGCTTTGGCCTCATCGTCGCCCTCGGCAATAAAATCATTAAAGATGGTTTGCGCGCTGATGTTATACAGGCTCACGGTATTGGCAATGGTATCGTCAACCAGGGCTTGCAGTTCCTCGCGTAAAGCCTGGTCGGCCAGCAAGGAGTCGCAATCCTGTACCACGGCGTCACCCAGCGCGGCCTGGATCCCCTGCCATAATACTGTGGTCAGCGGCGAGATATGCAGCAGGCTGTCATCATTGAGCGGCGACATCTGCGGCGGGCGCACCATTTGATACGCCTCAGTCACCTCACCCAAATCTTCATCCATCGCGCCCACCGGCACATCCACATACAAGGTGGCGTACTGCGCACACTGCTGCTGGGTCTCGGTCAGCTCCAGGCTATAATTGCCGGCCTCACCGGATACCGCTGAGGGTTCGCCGTCTTCAAACACACCGTTGTTATTAAAATCCAGCCACACGGTGGCGCCACTGACATAGCCATCGATGACTTTGCCCGACAACGACGGTGCCGGCGGCTCCGCATCACCGTCAGTGGTATCCTCATCCGAGGCCTGTTCGCTATCACCGGTAGAATCACCGCTGGCATCACCGCTAGAGTCACCCCTTGAATTGCCACTTGAGTCGCCGGTGGACTCCCCCGACTGGTCGGTCGCGCCGCCAGCCTGTTCATTATTCACCGCGCCAGGCGCCGCTTCGCTGCCAGAGCCGCCGCAGGCGCTAAGCACCAACGTCATCCCTAACACAGCAAGGTAGTAAACTGTTCTCATTGCTTATCTTCCTGGTTGATACGCGATGTAGCATATACCAAAAAAGCATGACTGGGGAATTTTTGCGCAATTATGTTGGGGCTGCGTGGCTTGCACGGTTTGAGGATTTCTTTTAGGCTCGCTGCACACAGCTCAAATAGCCGGTAGTACCAGCCCAGGGATAGGCACAGTGACACATACCATTCAATATTACAGCGATCATGCCGCGCATTTTCAGGCGCTTTACGATCACGCTCAGCCCGAATCGGTGCACGCCTGCTGGCTGGCACTTCTTCAGCACAAGCAGCCAGGCACAGCCTTAGATGTGGGAGCTGGCAGTGGCCGTGATGCTCGTTGGCTGGCCGGCCAAGGTTGGCAGGTGGTCGCAGCAGAGCCAGCCACCGCTTTGCGCGAACGCGCCCAGCAACCGGCTCACTCTGCTATTGACTGGTGTGCAGCGCGCTTACCAGCGCTGGCTGAATTACCGCCCACGCCGACCTGTTATGACCTTATTTTGTTATCTGCGGTATGGATGCACCTTGCACCGGCAGAGCGAGCGTCCGCACTGGCACGCATGGCAGGCTTGCTGGCCCCAGGCGGGTATCTGGTGATCTCGCTACGCTTTGGCCCGGATGATCCCAATCGGCCCATGCATGCGGTTAGTGTGGCGGAAGTCACCGCGCTGGCCCATGCTCACCAATTATGTGTACAGCAAGTTGGTGATAAGCCCACCCAAGACAGCCTGGCCCGGCCGCAGGTTACTTGGCAAACCGTGGTGCTATTCCGGGAGGTGACCGCATGAGTGCCAAACCTGCACTAATCACCGGCCAGAATACACCGCATTTAGTCCATGAGCTTCGTCGTGCGCTAACCACCGCCACTCACATCGAAATTGCAGTGTCCTTCATTCGCAATTCCGGCCTGAGTTTGCTGTTTGATGATATCGAGCAAGCATTGATGTCGAGCTCGCGACAGGTCCAACTGTGCCTGCTGACCAGCGATTATATGAATATCACCGAACCCCAGGCGTTGAAACGGTTGATGTTGTTACAAGAGCGGGGTGCGGAGATCCGGGTATTCAATAGCCAAAAGGCCAAAAGCTTTCATTTGAAAACCTATATTTTTGTGCGCGAAGAAGACAGCCAGCTGCTCTCGGCAGCAGCGTTTATTGGCTCAAGTAACATCAGTAAAACTGCGCTAACAGATGGTATTGAGTGGAACTACCGTATCGACCATCCGGATAGCTGCGATAGCGCCTCACTGGCCAAACTCAATCATATCCGAGCAGAATTTCAGCAATTACTTACCCACGCCAATGTAGTCTCGCTTTGCTATGACTGGATTGCTGAATATGAAAAGCGCTATGACCAAGCCCGCACTGCAGTTGCGCAGCCTTCGGCGGCCGACCTGCCGGATGAACAAGAATATGTACCGCCCTCACCCACTGACCACCAGCAAGAAGCGCTGGTTGAGTTGACCACCACTCGCCAGCAAGGGCAACAACGCGGGCTGGTGGTGCTGGCAACCGGCATGGGTAAAACCTATCTGGCCGCTTTTGATGCTGCTCAGTGCCAGGCCAACAAGGTGCTGTTTGTGGCCCATCGCGAAGAAATCTTGCTGCAAGCCGAAGACAGCTTTTTGGCAGTAATGCCGGATAAAAAGGTGGGCCGTTATACCGGTCAGCAAAAAGATGCTGAGTACGACATGTTGTTTGCGTCGATCCAAACCATTGGCCGCCAGTGGCATTTAGACACCTTCGCCCCTGACGCTTTTGACTATATCGTGGTGGATGAATTTCACCATGCTGCGGCCGGCAGCTACCAACATCTGCTCGCACATTTCAAACCGGCATTTTTGCTGGGCCTGACAGCCACACCACAACGCACCGACGGCTCTGACATTCTGGCACTGTGCCACAACAACTTGGTGTACCAGAAAAACTTATTTGAAGGGGTCGCTGCAGATGTTTTGTGCCCATTCAGTTACTACGGCATCTTTGATGAGACTGTAGACTATGAGCACATCCCGTGGCGCAGTGGCCGATTTGATCCGGACAAGTTGTCTACCAAACTGGCTACCTCATTGCGCGCCAACCATGCCTTAAAAGAGTGGCGTGACAAAGCGCAGGCCTGCACCCTGGCTTTTTGTGTGTCGCAAAAGCATGCAGATTATATGGCCACATTTTTTAATGCTAAAGGCGTAGCGGCTGCCAGCGTCCATGCCGACTCGGCGCTATCTCGCTCAGATGCCTTGGAGCAACTTGAACAAGGCACCATCAAGGTATTGTTCTCAGTTGATTTGTTCAACGAAGGCGTAGACGCTCCACATATCGACACTGTGCTACTGCTTCGCCCCACCGAATCCAAGATCCTCTTTTTACAGCAACTAGGCCGGGGCTTGCGTAAACATGCCGACAAAGATCGATTAGTCGTGCTGGATTTTGTGGGCAACCACCACAGCTTTTTAAACCGGCCTGAAATGTTGCTCGCAACCCTGTTAGCCGGCAGCCCAAGTCGCACCAAGCTTATTCAGCTGGCGAAACAGCCAGAAAAGTTGCTTCCGGATGGCTGTTACGTCAATTTTGATTTGGCGTTTATCGAATTTCTAGAAAGCTTGGCCGACGATGCATTGCCACGGCAGTATCAAAAACTAAAAGCCAACCTTGGCCGCCGACCTACCTATACCGAGTTTTGGCATAACGGAAATTCTGACACCAAATTGCGCAAAAACTACGGTTCGTGGTGGCAGTTTGTAGATGAGATGGGCGATATACAGCCAGACGAAGTGGCTGTACTGGAAAGCCATCTACAGTGGTTTAAGGATTTGGCGATCACCAAAACGTCTAAATCCTATAAGCTGGTGTTGTTGGATACATTGCTGGCCAATGAAATGCTCGACGAGCCAGTTTCACTGACCGACTTAAGCGAATGGGCAAAGCAATGGTTTGCGACCCATGCTTCGTGGCAAGCAGACCTGCCCGCATCAAAAAAGCCAGTAGAAAATGTTAGCGACAGAGCCTGGCAAACTCACTGGCGCAAAAATCCTGTGACCTTCTGGTGTACCGAAGAACAAGGCTCACAACAGGCGTGGTTTTCACTTGCCGATGACCAGTTTATTTTCGCACAACCGGCTCCTACCAAGTACACGCAAACATTGGCTAGGATGACTAATGAGATCAACGAACAGCGTTTGCGCTATTACAAGCAGCACAACTTGCCGACTGCCGGCAGTACCGTTGTGCCCTTTGCCAAGCCGATTGTTGATGATGCAACTCTGCCGTATTTCCCGGATATAAAAATCGCCTGCGGCCATTTTAAAAGTGGCAGTGCTGAACATTCTGAACAAGTATTCATGCCGCACGGGCATGGCCACCTCGCGCCGGGTAAACATTTTATTGCTCGCGCTTCTGGCAACTCCATGAATGGTGGTAAATCGCCGATTTTTGATGGTGATTATTTATTATTTGAGCAAATCACCCCTGCCAATGCCGGCTCAATCAGCAATGCAACCATCACCATTGAGCGCCAAGACACCGGAGGAGACAATCAATATTTGCTGCGTAAAGTGATCAAACAACCAGCCGGTGGTTATCTACTGCGCGCAGCTAACCCCGACTATGAAGACTTAGTTGCCAGCGAGGAAATGGTCACGTTTGCGCGCTTGAAAGGCAAGGTCGACCCGCTTGAACTATTTATTGGCAAAGCGTTCATGCGCGAGGACATACCAGAATTATTTGGTGAATCCTTCAATCCAGGTAATTGGAACAGTGGGCATGTTTATTTGGCCAATCACAGCGCGCATGTATTGTTAGTGAGATTGGATAAATCAGGCAAGTCGAATGAATTTAAATACCTAGATCGTTTTGAAGGTTCGCACCAATTTCACTGGCAATCACAAAATAGCACCTCACCAGCTAATAAACGTGGCCAGCAAATCATCAACCATGAAAAGGACGGCGCAAAGGTGTTTCTTTTTGTGCGCGAGCATAAACTGCATGGTAAAACCGCCGCCCCATTTACCTACTATGGTCAGGTGTTCTACGAAAGTCATACTGAGGAAAAGCCCATGAATGTGATTTGGCGGTTAGCGCATGAGGTACAACATTCCTAGCTAGACAATTGATAAACGAACCACCACGACGGGGAGCTACCCCTGAACTGAACTACTTCCTGCTGAGACAACCGAACGCTCAGCAGGACGTTGCAGGCATCCTATTAATCACAGCCTCGTACCAATATGCAAATCACTGCATATCTTAACGATCTTCGAGAGCTGCCATGAAAAATTCTGCTTCTCGCTATTGGCCCCGGCCCCGTTACTGCTGGTTTCCACAATGAGCGACGCTGCCGAGTTTGTATGCGGTGACAATGTCGAACTACCCAAACTACGAAGCGATTGAGCAATAAGTTGGAGAGCGTAAAGCAGAAGCCCACTCACGCTATCAATGCAGATCGGTGCAGTGGGAGTATTGAAACAGCTTTCAACACTAAGACGAATAACAGCAAGGATTTCTCGGGCTGATGCCCTCACCCTGTGGACTGTTGTCGAACGAAGGTTCTCGTCCACGGTGAACAACAGATACAAAAAAACCGACATCAAAGTCGGCTTTTTTGTATCTGGCGCACCCGATAGGATTACTCGGCGCGTCCCTGCGCCTCGCCCTGCGGGCCGCGCTGAAGCGCGTTCAAAATCGTTCCTGACAATTTTGTCGAACGAAGGTTCTTATCCACGGAATACAACAGATATAAAAAAACCGACATAAAAGTCGGCTTTTTTATATCTGGCGCACCCGATAGGATTCGAACCTATGACCTTTGCCTCCGGAGGGCAACGCTCTATCCAGCTGAGCTACGGGTGCGTACTTTGAAACTTGTCATGGCCCTTTGTGGTGGGCCATTCCCGCCGCAACATTTGGGCGTACAGGATGTGTGCAACAGGCACGCTGTGCGCCATTGCGGGGCGCTATAATACTGACGCGTGCGGCTGGCATCAACCGTTTTGTGGTAGAAATGCGGATTATTTGCGATGCTGCGGTTAGATTGATTAAAAAATAGTTAATTCACTGTAAACGGTTGTAGTGTTTATAGAACCGTTATAATCTTTTGATGATAAGGCGTTTTACCGATATGCCCGGAGGCGGATGTGAAATTACAAACGTGGTTAGGTGCAACAGCGGTGGTGGTATGTTGCGCGCTGCAAGCGCAGGAAATGAGTGACGAAGACATTGCTGAGCGCATCAAACCAGTAGGCTCACTGCAGATGGCCGGTGATGAAGCCGCAGGCGAGGCCGCCGGTGGCGGGGCCAGCGGGCCGCGTTCGGGTGAGGCGGTGTATAATGCCGCCTGTGTGAACTGCCATGCGTCGGGGGTGCTGGGTGCGCCTAAGCACCGGGCGGCTGAGGAATGGCAACCGCGCCTGGATGAGCGGGGTTTTGACCAGATTTGGCAAAATGCCATTAATGGCTATAACGCCATGCCGCCTAAAGGCGCCTGTAATGATTGTAGTGATGATGAAATAAAAGCTGCCATTGAATACATGATTGAAGGTATTTAACGTAGCTTTCTACAATAGCTACCTACAGTAGCAATCTACAAAAAAAGGATTACCTAAAAACTGGTCTAATACCGTGATTTGAAAGGGATAGCAATCGACGATGTTCGTGGCTAGTTCGCCGGTGTTACATTAAAAGTCGTGCATGAGCGCCGCAATTTTATTCAAATTGTGGCATTTTGTGTACAAATCAGTTAGGTTAGGTAGGTTAATACTAAATTATCATAAGCTGGCACCCTTGAATGTCGACAGAGTCTACGCAGTATCCGTTGTCTGAGGAAGAGCTCTTAGAGCTGATCCCGCAACTGCAGCAACTAACGGAAAAATATAAACGCGCGGAGCGCGTACAAAAAGCCCTGTTCGATATCTCTGAACTGGCCAGCTCAGTCAGTAATCTTAATCGTCTTTATTCTGCTATTCACGAAATCATCGGCGACTTTATGAATGCCGATAACTTCTTTGTCGCCTTCTACGAGCGCGACGCCAATCTGATTAATTTTGCCTATTTTGTGGATGAGTTTGACGAGCAAACCATCAATCAGGTGCCGGCCGATCAGCTGATGGACGGCATCACCGGCTATATCCTGCGTACCGGCAATCATGTGTTTTTAGATAAACACAACACCGATGAATTTGGTGAGCGCACCGGTACCAAGCTGGTCGGCGCCACGCCGCACCAGTTTCTGGGCGTACCGCTAAAACGCGGCACTCAGGTGATTGGCGCCATGGTGGTGCAAACCTACGATGAAGATGTGCTCTACTCCAACGAAGATTTAGAGGTGCTGCTATTTGTGTCGCAGCACATTGTGACCACGGTGGATCGGGTCAAAAGTCGCGAGCTGACCGAGCGCACCATTCGCGAACGCACCCGTCAGCTGCGCAAAATCAATGACGATTTGCAGGAAGAAATTTTAGAGCGCCAGAAGGTTGAACAACTTCAAAATGCCTTGTTTGAAATCTCGGAGCTAGCTGCTAACCATGATGGCGATATGGGCAGCTTTTATTCTAGCCTGCACGAGATCCTGGCCCGCCTGATCAGCGCCCCCAACTGCTTCATCGCCATTCTAAACGAAGCGCGTGATAAACTGTGCTTTCCATACTTCAGCGACACCATGAATGACACCGCTGAAGAACGTCCGCTAGGCCTGGGCGTGACCGAGTTTGTGTTACGCAGTGGCCAGGCTGAGCTGATCAACCCACCGCGGGTCTTGGAGCTGGCCGAATCCGGTGAGCTGGATGTGTCGGTGGCTAAAACCATGCTTAAAAGCGCCAACTCCTGGCTGGGCTCGCCACTGGTAGTGGAAGGCGAGATTTCAGGTGTGATCGCGGTGCAAACCTACGGCAAACACGACAAATACACCGCCCGGGATCTGGAACTGCTGCGCTTTGTCTCACACCACATTGCGGTGGCCATGGAGCGTAAGCGCAGTACCGAGGCCATCCATCAGTACAATCAGCAGTTGGAAGAACGGGTTAAAGCACGCACCGAAGAGCTCAACGAAGCCAATGCCAGCCTGCGCAAGCAGATTGATGAGCGTAAAGAGATGGAGCTTAAACTCATCCACGATGCCCATCATGATGCGCTGACCGATCTGCCCAACCGCGCCATGTTTACCAACCGCCTGGAACTGGCCCTTGCCAATAAACAACGCCACCCGGAAAATATGTTTGCGGTGCTATTTATTGACCTCGACCGCTTCAAGGTGATCAACGATACCCTGGGGCATCATGCCGGCGATGAGTTTTTGGTGGAAGTGGCGCGGCGCATCTCATTGTGTATTCGTGGCCACGATCTGCTGGCCCGCTTAGGCGGCGATGAGTTTGTAGTGCTGCTGGATAATTTTGCCGACAACGGTGATGTGGAAGATGTGGCCGCGCGTGTCATCGATGCGGTGTCTGAGCCGTTCATGCTGGAAGGCAAAGAGATGTACTCGGGTGCCAGTATCGGTATTGCCCACCTAGAAGCGTATTACCGCGCAGCAGATGAGATTTTGCGCGATGCTGATGCCGCCATGTATCAGGCCAAAACCTTAGGCCGTGGGCGCTTTGTGCTGTTTGATAAAAGCATGCGCGAGCGCCTGTTGGAAGAGCTGGAACTGGAAAACCAGTTTCGCTATGCGCTGCGTGAAGAAGAATTTGAGTGCTATCTGCAGCCGGTTATCAACCTGCAATCTAAAGAAGCCATTTACCATGAGCTGTATGTGCGCTGGTCGCACCCGCAACATGGCAAGGTGGCCCGCGAACAGTTTCGCCAGGTGGCCGAGCAAAGCGGCCTGACTTTAGATTTGGATTTATTCCAGTTGCACAAAGCCTGTGACCTGCTGGAAGAGTGGAAAGATGACAGTAGCCGCCCGGCCCGCATTGCGGTAAATGTGTCGATTAACCATTTATTGCAACCCGAGCTGGTGAACAAAATCATTGGTCTGGTCAAACACCGCGGCACCAACCCCAGCCGGCTGGTGTTTGAGTTTGATGAAAATGACTTAAACCGGCGTTCTCAGTACATCTTACCGGCGATTAAAAAGCTCAAGCGGGCCGGGCTGACGCTGGTGCTGGATAATTTTGGCAGTGGCCTGGCTTCGCTCAGCTATCTGTTTGCCTACCCATTTGATTACATCAAGATTGATCATCGGTTTGTCAAATCCCTGCCGCGCTCGCAACGTAACTTAAAGCTCATTCAGTCGGTGATGCTGATCTCAGAACATCTGCGCTTTAAAGTGATTGCTGAAGGGGTGGATTCGCCGTCACAGCTAGCTGCACTCACAGAGATCCAGTGCAATTATGCTCAGGGCAAGGTGTTAAGTCAGGCGCGCTCGCTATCTTTGCGTCAGGTGGCGGTCTAGCCATTCAGCGCCTGGCTTGGTCTTACTGGATTTATTTTGCTGACTTCAAGGGTGAGTAAAGACTTACCCTTCCCTGCAACTTGTGGTTAAAACGCGCTTCAGTCTTTGCCTAACATTGCACGCAGATTGGCGATGCTTTTCTGGCCTTTTTCCTGGCGTTCTTCTTTGCTGACCTGCTTTTTTTGCTGTTCCCACTGCACATCGTCCATAGGCAGCTCATCTAAAAAGCGGCTGGGTTCGGGGTTAATCACCTCACCAAACTGGCGACGCTCTTTGGCCAGCGAAAAAATCAGTTCGCGCTGGGCGCGGGTAATGCCCACATAGGCCAGGCGGCGTTCTTCTTCCACATTGTCTTCGTCAATGCTGCTTTGATGCGGCAGCAGGCCTTCTTCCATACCCACCAAAAACACTACCGGGAACTCCAGCCCTTTGGAGGCATGCAGGGTCATCAGCTGAACCTGATCAGTTTCGGCATCATCTTCCCCGCGCTCCATCATGTCACGCAGGATCAGCCGGTTGACCACCTCGGTCAGGGTCATGGGCGAGTCCAGGTCGCTGCCTTCGAGCATATCAGTGATCCAGCCAAACAGCGTACTGACATTGGCCATGGCCATTTCGGCGGCTTTTGGCGTGGTGCTCTGCTCGTACAGCCATTCCTCATAGCCCATGGATTTAATCATCTCACGCAGCACCGCCTTGGTATCGCCACGCTGGGCATTGTCAGACAGCTCCACCATCCAGCGGCCAAAGCCGGCCACCCGATGATAGGCCGCCTCGCTCATGACCTGTGACAGGCGGCTGTCCACCGCGGCGGCAAATATAGACACGCCCAGCTCATTGGCAAAGTTACCCAGCTTTTCTAGGGTGGCGCGGCCGATGCCCCGGTGCGGGGTATTGATCACCCGCAGCAAGGCATTGTCATCATCCGGGTTCACCAGCAGGCGCAGGTAGGCCATGATGTCTTTAACCTCGGTGCGGCCAAAAAATGACATACCGCCGCTGATTTTGTACGGAATACGGTTACTCATCAGCAGCTTTTCAAACAGGCGGCTTTGATGGTTGCCGCGATACAGAATGGCGTAGTCTTTAAACTGGCTGCGGTTCATAAACTTATGCGCAATCAGTTCAGCCACCACCCGCTCGGCTTCGTGCTCTTCGTTTTTGGCGCTGATCACCCGCAGCGGCTCACCGTAGGCCAGCTCGGAAAACAGGGTTTTATCAAACAAATGCGGGTTGTTCTGAATAAGGATATTGGCGCAATGCAAGATGCGGCCGGAAGAGCGGTAATTTTGCTGCAGCTTGATCACATTCAGGCGCGGAAAATCCTGCTGTAATAAATTCAGATTTTGCGGCTTGGCCCCGCGCCAGGAATAAATTGACTGATCATCGTCGCCCACCACGGTAAAGCGGGCGCGCTCGCCCACCAGCAGCTTCACCAGTTCATACTGACTGGTGTTGGTGTCCTGGTATTCATCCACCAGCAGATAACGAATTTTACGCTGCCACTTATCGCGTACCTTCTCGCTAGATTGCAACAACAGCGTGGGCAGCAGGATCAAATCATCAAAATCCAGCGCATTGTAGGCTTTTAAGTGGTTTTGATATTGCTGGTAATATTCAGCAAATTCACGCTCACCAGTGCTTTGCGCCTGCTTGAGCAATGCCTCTGGCAACAGCAGGTCATTTTTCCAGTTGGAGATGCAACTTTGCAGTAGCGACAGCTGGTCTTTGTCGCCATCAATGGTGTCTTCAGTTAAGTCTTTGAGCAGCGCCATGGAGTCTTTATCGTCGAATAACGAAAAGCCCGGCTTTAAGCCCAAATCTTTGACATGGGCCTTGATGATGCTTAAGCCCAAGGTATGAAAGGTCGACACCTTTAAGCCGCGCGCTTCGGTTTTGCCCAGGGTCTGAGCCACCCGCTCTTTCATCTCGCGGGCCGCTTTGTTGGTAAAGGTCACCGCGGCGATTTGCCGGGCCGGCATATCGCAGTTACGCACCAGATACGCAATCTTATTGGTGATCACCCGGGTTTTGCCGCTGCCGGCCCCGGCCAGAACCAGACACGGGCCTGATACGTATGTGACTGCAGATTGTTGGGCATCGTTTAAGCGCATAGACAAGGTAACCCGGGCGTAGGAAGATTAGACACTGGCGGTTTTCATTGTATGTGCCCAGCTTTGCTTTAGAATAGACACAACATGATGTGGCGCATTATAGAGGAAAATTATGCTCGATCCGAAAAAACTCGAAGAACTGGCCAAACAAATTTCAGATGCGGTGCCCCCGGGCGTGCGCAATATGGCCGAGGGTGCTGAAGCGCGCATCAAACAAATTTTGCAGTCGCAGCTAAGCAAGCTGGATTTGGTGAGCCGCGAAGAATTTGATATTCAAAGTCAGGTGCTGATCCGCACCCGTGAAAAGCTTGATGCCATGGAAGCCCGTCTGGCCGAACTGGAAAGCAAGCACCAGGGCGACAAGTAACGCCCTAGCCGCCCACCACCAGATACTGCATCAGCAGGCCCACGGTAAATACCAGGCCGATATAGTGATTATCTAAAAAGGCCTGGAAGCAGGCCTGGCGGTCGCGCCCACGTACACTGAATTGCTGCTGGCCAAACAATCCGGCAGCAATGATGAGCGCGGTATACACCGGCCAGCTGGCATCAATCAGCATGCCGGCCAGCGCCAGCAAACCTAAGGTAAGCACCTGCAAGGCGCCCACCACGGCCTTATCATAGCGGCCAAACAAGATGGCTGTGGATTTGATGCCCACTTTCAAATCATCGTCTCTGTCCACCATGGCATACAAGGTATCGTAGGCCACCGTCCAGGCGATATTGGCAATAAACAACACCCAGCCCACCGGCGGTACCGTTTCACGAATGGCTAAAAACGCCATGGGGATCGCACAGCTAAAAGCCGCGCCTAACACCACCTGGGGCAGATGCGTATAGCGCTTCATAAAGGGATAACAGGCTGCCAGCGCCACCGCCACCACCGACATGACAATGGTCTGCCAGTTTAAAAACAGTACCAGCACAAACGCCAGGGCCACCAGCAGCCCAAACAGCTGCAAGGCTTCGGCACTGCTGGCCTGGCCACTGACCAGTGGGCGGCCTTCAGTGCGCTCTACTGCACCATCCACCTTGCGGTCGGCATAGTCATTGATCACACAGCCAGCCGAGCGCATCAGTACCACCCCGGCGATGAATATCGCCGTGACCGGCAGCGTCGGTACGCCTTCGGCAGCAATGACCAGCGCCCACAATGTGGGCCACAGCAGCAGGTAGATGCCGATGGGTTTGTCTAGGCGGGTGAGCTGCACATAGGCGTGCCAGTTAGAAAATGTCAGGTGCTTGTGCATGCTTAACTGCCCTGGTAAGCCGGAGCATCCGGTAAAAAGATTTCTGCCACAATAATGTCATCGTCGCCACAGTGAAAACGCGAGCGCCGGCCCCACAGTTCCTCGCGCTGGCGCTGCTGGCCGGTAAAACAAAATGCGCTGGCCGGTACCCGGCACAGCTCAAATTCGCTGCGGCTAAAGCGGGGATCGTTGAACAGCCGTTTGCCTAAGGGCTCATTGCCTAAGTTGGCCAGTTCCTGGCGCACCAGGCTTTGCGGTAAAATGGAACGCGCAAATACCCAGGGCTGGCTATCCCCGTACAGCACCACTTCACGGGCTTGCCAGTGATGGCCGGGACGTGCCGGCAGCCAGCGCTGCTCATTGGCGCTTAAGGGCACCTCGCCCTGGCCCAGCCTGGCTAGGCTGAACTGACGGCAGCATTCCTCCAGCCGCTCGGTCAGCGAGCCGGTATCCAGCAGCCAGTGATGCAGGGTCGCGGAGGGGATCGCCATCTCACTGGCAGGCTGCCATTGCACCTGCAGCCCATGTTGATAAGGAAAAGTGTATTCCAAAGACTAATTCACTCTGGCCGGTTTGCGCGCTATCTTAGCATTATGACAGGCGCCTGGCCTAGTCTGAGCTGTAGCCTTGTTGATTCGGCTATGCTCCTGATCGCTTCGGCTACATGCGTGCCAATACGGGTGTGTGGCAATACCGGGGTATGGAACCAAAGGTCGTTTAATATTGCCGGTTTGCTACACTCAGTGTATCTTTGCCCGCGACTGACCCTGCCGGCGGGGCCGCACTGGGTATCTCTTTTTTAAGCATTTAACATAGCAGCATCTGATTATGCGTCACTGGATTCGACATTGTGTATTTTTGGCAGGAATTGCCGGCTTTTTGAGTGCCCCTGGGCACGCGCAGGATAAACCTAACTATGCCTACCTGGGTTTAGAGCCGGATATCATTACCAACTTTATCAGCCCCAGTGCGCGAAAACTGGGCTATGTGCGTATTTCGGTGGAGTTGATGATCAATGATGCTGACCAGATGGAAATCGCCGAGCATCATATGCCATTGCTGCGGGCCACAGCCATTGAGATCGTCGGCCAGCAGAGTGCCGAAAAGGTCAAATCCCTGACCGGGCGTGAAGATATTCGCCTGGCCATGCTGGCCGCATTACAACAACACATGAAACAGGAAACCGGTGCGGAAATCATCAAAAATGTGATTTTCACCAAGTACCTGTATCACATCTAGGCTGCCCGCCCGCGCCGGGCATTGCCCAGTGCCAGAATCGCCGCCAGCGCACAGCCGCTGATAAGCCCCACGGTATGGGCGGTATTGGCCATATTCACCCACAGCACATCGGCATAACCGACCACCAGCCACACCAGCATAAAGCCGATGATGGATTTGGGCAGCGAAAGCCCCCAGGACGGCCGTAGCCAGCCCAGCCACCAGATAAAGCCCAGCAGGGCATACACCACGCCCGACATGCCGCCAAAATTAGGCCCACTGACCAGCAATTGCGCCAGATTAGAGGTGATGGCGGATACCGCAAATACCAACAGCAGCATCGAGATGCCCAGCACCCGCTCTATCTGCGCGCCCAGCATGCCCCACCATAATAGGTTGAATACAAAATGCAGCGCGCTGAAATGTAAAAACACCGGCCCCAGCAAGCGCCACCATTCGTGATTTTGTGCCAGCATGCCCAGCGGCTGAATGGTCAGGGTGTCATACAAGGGCGCAAACCAGCCCAGCAGGGATAATCCATACACCAGCGTGCATATCACAAAGATCACGGCGGTAAACGGGGCCTGGCGAGCCTGCGAAAGAATACGCGTAGTGGTCCCAGAAGAGCTGCGCTGCAGATTCACCCCTTCACCGGATTGCCAGGCGGCTTGCCGGTAGCGCGGATGATTGGGTTCGCGTAAAAAGGTTTCGCAAATCTGGCGCACCCGGTCCATGTCCGCAGGCGGGGTGCCGGTCAGGCAGATTTCATACTCATGGGCATCACGGGTCATCACCGTGGCGGCAATGCCCTGGCTGGTCAGATAGTTGGCCAGCGAATGGGCATGGGCCTGGCTGTTAAGAGTAAGAAGAGGGGTCACGCCGGGCCTACTGCTACCGTCTGGCCTTGCTGCCAGGCTTCAAAGCCGCCATCCATGCTGTACACCATGTTAAAGCCCTGATTGATTAGCATCTGGGCAGCCTGCTGGCTGCTGATGCCGTGATAACATACCACTACCACCGGTGTGGTGCGTGGCGTGTCGGTCAAAAACTGACTAATGTTGTCGTTATTTAAATGCATCGCCTCAGGCATGTGCCCGCGGGCAAATGACTGCGGGTCGCGAATATCGACAACCGTATAGGCGGCCGGATCGGCCGCCACATCCTGCACAGAAATGTGCGCAAATTCAGGCATATTGTACTACCAGTTAAGAATGACTTTACCGGACTCTCCTGAGCCCATCTGGTCAAAGCCTTGTTGATATTCATCCACCGCAAACTGGTGGGTAATGATGGGTGACAAGTCCAGGCCGCTTTGCAGCAGGCTGGCCATTTTGTACCAGGTTTCAAACATCTCGCGGCCGTAGATACCTTTGATCACCAGGCCTTTGAAAATCACTTTGTTCCAGTCGATGGCCAGCTCTGACGGCGGAATGCCCAACATGGCAACCTTGCCGCCGTTGTTCATGGTATCCAGCATATCGCGAAAAGCGGATGGCACGCCTGACATCTCCAGGCCCACATCAAAGCCTTCGCTCATGCCCAGCTCGTTCATCACATCACGCAGATTTTCTTTGCTGACATCCACCGTGCGCGTGGCGCCCATGGTTTTGGCCAGCTCCAGCCGATACGGGTTCACATCGGTGATGACCACATGACGTGCACCCACATGTCTGGCCACCGCCGCTGCCATAGCGCCGATAGGGCCGGCGCCGGTGATCAGCACATCCTCGCCGACCAAATCAAACGACAACGCAGTGTGCACCGCATTGCCAAACGGGTCGAAGATAGCGGCTAAATCATCGGAGATATTATCCGGGATTTTAAATGCATTGAATGCCGGGATCACCAAATATTCAGCAAAGGCACCGGGGCGGTTTACGCCTACCCCAGTGGTATTGCGGCACAAGTGGCGGCGGCCAGCACGGCAATTGCGACAGTGCCCGCAGGTAATGTGGCCTTCACCGGAGACCCGGTCGCCCAGCTCAAAACCGCGCACTTCCTGGCCCATGCCCACCACTTCGCCCACGTACTCGTGGCCGACCACCATGGGCACCGGGATGGTCTGCTGTGACCATTCATCCCAGTTGTAGATGTGCATGTCGGTACCGCAAATCGCAGTTTTGCGAATCTTGATCAGCAGGTCATTATGGCCCACCTCCGGCTCCGGGGTATCCTGCAGCCAGATGCCTTTTTCAGCTTTAGCTTTAACTAATGATTTCATTGCACCACTCCCAGCTCGCGGCCCACCTCAATAAAGGCATCCACCGCTTTATCCACGTGCTCAATGCTGTGCGCCGCTGACATCTGCGTGCGGATCCGCGCCTGGCCCTTAGGCACCACCGGATACGAAAAGCCAATCACATAGATGCCTTTTTGCAGCAGCTTGTCTGCCATCTGGCTGGCCAGTTTGGCATCGCCCAGCATCACCGGAATGATGGCGTGATCTTTACCGGCCAGGGTAAAGCCAGCCTCTTGCATGCGCTGTCTGAAATGACTGGCATTTTTCCAAAGCTGGTCACGCAACTGATGACCGTTAGCCATCATGTCGAACACCTTCAGTGACGCCGACACAATCGGTGGCGCTACCGAGTTTGAAAACAGATACGGGCGTGAGCGCTGACGCAGCCACTCAACAATTTCTTTTTTCGCGGAGGTATAGCCGCCGGAGGCACCGCCTAAGGCTTTACCTAAGGTCCCGGTGATGATGTCGACCCGGTCCAGCACATCGCAGTATTCATGGCTACCACGGCCATTTTCACCCAGAAAACCGGTAGCGTGGCAATCGTCAATCATCACCAGCGCATCGTACTGGTCGGCCAAATCGCAAATGCCTTTTAAGTTGGCAATCACGCCATCCATGCTAAACACACCGTCGGTAGCGATTACTTTGAAGCGCGCGCCATCGGCCACCGCCTGTTTCAGCTGGTCTTCCAGCGCGGCCATGTCATTGTTAGCATAACGGTAACGTTTGGCTTTGCTCAGGCGCACACCGTCGATGATACTGGCATGGTTCAGCGCATCTGAGATGATGGCATCTTCGGGGCCCAGCAGGGTTTCAAACAGGCCACCGTTGGCGTCGAAGCACGAAGGATACAAAATGGTATCTTCCATACCCAGAAACTGACTGATTTTTTGTTCCAGCTGTTTGTGGATGTCCTGGGTGCCGCAGATAAAGCGTACCGAGGCCACGCCGAAGCCGTGAGAGTCCAGGCCGTCTTTGGCGGCGGCGATAAGATCAGGATGATTGGCCAGCCCCAGATAGTTATTGGCACAAAAGTTGATCACCTGGTCGCTGTGCTCCACCTCAATATCCGCTTTTTGTTGCGAGGTAATGACCCGCTCTTTTTTATACAGGCCATCTTCTTTGACCTGCTCGATTTGCGAATTTAGGTGTGCAATGAATGCCTCAGACATGCGTATCTCCGTTTAAGAAATAAGAAGGGCCATTTTAGTCAATGGCGGATGCAGGGTACACTCTTTGCCCGGATTGGCCGTGACTTTGGCGGGCCGGCAAGACGGGCGGATGTAAATAATTCGCCACACCTTAGCCGTTTGCCTGTTGTTGCTCAACCCCTTTCCATACACCTTGAACGGTGTTTTTGTTCAGTTGTTCCCACAGCGCGGCCTGCGGAATGGGCGGGCTGAACAGATAGCCCTGCGCCTGGTGACAACCAAAGCTGGCCAGCATATCCAGCTGCTCCTGGGTTTCGATACCTTCGGCAATCACAATGCGGCCCATGCCTTTGACCATGGCAATGGTGGACGACACAATCGAGCGGTCGCCGTCGCTTTGGCCCATGCCGGCCACAAAGGAGCGGTCGATTTTAATAAAGTCGGCCGGCAGCGCTTTCAAATAGCCCAGCGAGGAATAGCCGGTACCAAAATCATCAATGGCAATTTTACAGCCCATGGCGCGAATGGCTTCCAAGGTGGCGGTGGCGCGGCTGATATCGGCCACCAGCGCGGTTTCGGTCAGCTCCAGCTGCACATTGGCGGCGATCACCTGATGATTGTGGATCTGCTGCTGCAGATACGCCGGCAGCGCCGGGTCTAAAAACTGCGCAGCCGACACATTGATGGCCATTTTCAAATCGCGGTAACCGCGCTGCTGTAATTGCGCCAGCCAGCCCAGCGCCTGGTCTATCACCCAGTAATCGATGGTCATCATCAGCGAGGTGTTTTCCAGCATCGGAATAAATTCACCCGGTGAAATAAAGCCTTTATCAGGATTGTGCCAGCGGATCAGGGCTTCAAAGCCGACCAGGGTCTGGTCCGGTAAGGCCACCTGCGGCTGCAGGGCCAGTGAAAAGTGCCCTTCGGCCAGTGCCAGGCGCGCATCATTTTCAAGCTCCATACGGCGGATGGCTTTTTTATGCATGGTGCTATCAAAAATACTGAAGGTGGAGCCCTGCTGCGCCTTGGCTTCATACATGGCCATGTCGGCATGGCGCAGCAAGTCGGTGGCGCTGATTTTACCGTTTTCGGTAAAAGCGATGCCGATGGACAGCGACACATGAAACTGATGATTATCAAATTGCAACGGCGTGTCGAAAGACTCGATGATCTTACAGGCCACAGTTTTGAGCTGAGTGATGGTGTCGATGCCAGACAGCAAAATCACAAACTCATCGCCGCCAAAACGTGCCGCCAGGTCGCTGTCGCGCAAGGGCCGGGACAGACGCCGGGCCGCCGCCTGGATCAGCTTATCGCCCACATCGTGGCCGTAGCTGTCGTTAACCCGCTTAAAATCGTCCAGGTCGATAAAAAATACCGCCAGCGGCTGCGGCCGGCGCTCGCGCAAGGCCACTTCTTTTTCCATCTGGAACATCAGCATATTGCGATTGGGCAGCCCGGTCAGCACATCAAACATCGCCATATTTTCCAGCTGTTCGGTGGTGCGGGTCATCTTATGGTCGATACTTTCCAGTTCAGCGGCCAGGTTGGCCGCGGCGGCTTCCAGCACATCCAGTTCATCGGGCAAACGCTTATTACGAAAGCTGGTGATTTTGGCTGCGCCCTGTTTAAATTCAGCATAACGGTGTTCGGCCAGTAAAGGTAAGCGCTGACTAATCCCCAACAGCTTGATACGCGAGCGATTGACCACCAAAAATAACATCAACGAAAAGGCTGCCAGCAAAGCGATGGCACTGCCTACCACCCAGTCTTTGTACGAGGCGGCTGCGGTGACCTGCTGAGTGATATCGCGGGTAAACAGAATATAGCTGTCGGCGGCGCGGGCATCGAGTACTGGTAACAAGCTGACCAGCAAATGGCGGCCGGCAAAGGCCACCCGCGCGCCTTGGGTAGTCAGATGGTCGATGGTGGTTTGCGCCGGCAGACTTTGCAAAATATGCATCACTGCGGTGCGGTTGGCGCTGGAAAGGCGGCTGATCACCTGCATGGAGCCGGCCAGGTGCTCACCGCGGGTAATGGCAATACGTTGTACATCGGCGGCCCGTGATAACAATGCTAATAATTCCTGGGTGCCAGTCGAAAACACCAGCACCGAAGGGGGATCGCCCTGGGTGATCACCGGGGCAGCCACATAGCGGCGGCACAGATGTTCGCAGGAAGTCAGCAATTGCGGGCGCAGATTCTCTAACGCGGCCTGGCGCTGTTGGTCCACAAAGCCGGGCATGGCCTCAGCTTCGCCATATAACAGCTTACCGGTGCTGCTGAGCAGCCATACATTGTCCACCTGCAGGCTGACATCGAGCGAGGCCCGGGCGCTTTCAATCGAATCGGTCAGCTCGCTCAAAGTTGCTGGCTGGCCATCTTTGCCGCGGGCAAAGGTATCGGCCCACAGTAAAATACGATCGGTCAGCAATGTATTGAGCAGCTCATAACGACGCATATTTTGTTGCTGCACCGCCTGATGTTGCGACTCAATGGTCGCATCAGACTGCTCAATAAGTAGCGAGCTGATGACCAGGATCAGGCTGGCCATCATCATCACCGCCAGCAACATCACCTTGGTTAAAAAGGATAACTGCACTTTCATGGGCTTAGAACCAATGCATCAACTGCACCGCCCACATGCGCCATTCCGGCTGGGTGCTTTGAGTGTGCTGAGGTAATAACAGGCCGGTGGAGCGGCCCGCACCATCCACCCAGTGGTGCTCCGCCTGCAGTCGCCATCTGGGCGCAATATCCCAGCGCAGCCCTACTGCCACAGTATCCTGATAACTGTAATAGGCCGGGATCAATCCGCCGGTTTGCTGTTCTAAGCGCTGCCCATCCGGATCGTCTTTGTTTAAGGTGTAGGTGTCGTAGCTGACCAGTGCGCTAAACTTATCGTTGATCAGGTAGCGCGCCTGCACATAACCGCCTTCACCGATACGTTTGTTGAAAAAGGTGGGCGAATAGGCCCCGCTTTCGGTGCGTAAGTCTTTGACCAGCTCGGCGCTAAATTCCCAGTGCTCGCGAAAATACATGCCGGACAAAATCCAGCGGTCCACGGTACTTTTGCCGTCCACAAACGCATCTTGCGGCGCCGCGGTGTAACAAAAATCGGAGCGCAGCCAGCTTAAGCCCAAGCGCCAGTTGTAAGTCGGCGGCTGATAAAACACACTGAACTGATGCACAAAATCCTGCTCGCCCTTGCCCCGGGCCTGATCCCCCAGCACCCGGTTGGTTTCGTCCTGATTGAGGGGTGATTTACCGTAGCTCCAGTTCACTTCCCAGGCGCCAGCCTCGGAATTTTTAGTGGCATGCCAGCTGATCCCGTCGCTACCCAGCGCAATATCTCGAAATCCGTCAAAATAGGTGGACTGGGGTAAAATGGCTGTGGCCCGGGTATGAGGCACATCGCGGGTGGCCGAGTACAGCCAGTGCTGGTTTTTAAACCGGCCCAGATGCAGGCGCGATTGCCAGCCGGCTACCGCGGGCAGCTGCCAGTCAAAAAACAGATAGTCGACCCGGCCACCGGATTTAAAGCGGTTACCGCCATTGAGATAGTTCACCTGGCCCACCAGCGCCAGCTGGTCTTGCAACTGCCAACGGCCATTGATGCCCAGCTCGGTCAAATCGGTGGTGATATCGTTATTATCGGTAATAAAATTGCTATCGATGGACTGGGTGAGTCCCTGCGAAATATAGCCATGCCAGCTAAAATCGGTGGCATGAGCCTGGCCGCATAAAATAAGAGCAAGAAAAACAAGGCGTTTGTTCACTGCGTCTCGCCCCCTGTCTGCTGTGATGAAAATGTCTGGCGCTGCACATAGCCCACTGCGCCCGGTGTTTGTCTGACTGCCTCGAGTAAGGCCTGTTCTGATTGCATGATATGGGGTGGGTCACCCTGTCCGGAATACGTGATCTGGTTCCAGATCCGTTCTAACTGATAAGGAAACATCTGCAGCATTTGGCGGCAGAATTGTTGGTGCAGCGGGGAGTCGGTTTGTAATACAAACACATGAATTTTGGTGCCATCATCCCAGTACTGCTGACGGGCTGAAAATATCGCGCGGGCGTCGGCCGGGCTCAAGCTGCTGTGGGCCACCGAGGGGTGAAACACAAATTGCAGGTTGCCTTCTGCCGCCTGCAAAGCAGGAGCAGATATAAACCACAAGGTACTTATCATCCATAATAACGCCAATGAGCGCCATCCGGGATTCTTACTACATAACAGCCTGGACACCCAGTGCCTCTCCCTGGTTGTACCGAATCTTCGCATCTTTATCAGTGTAGTTATTATTATGAATTTTGCGTTGCAGGTTCGGCCCTACCAGCAATTAGATCAATGCTGATACCTTATGCCATACCTGCTCAACGGTAATTTGTTGCATAAGCTCCTTGCCTTTTGCCCGGGTGCCCCAGCGCAGTTTGTCCCAGGATCGTCCTTTTTGTTGTTCAATGGTCTCGTCATACACCGACACCACATTATCCAAATTATTATACGGGCCAGTGCGGCGCGGGTTTGAATGCGCATACAATCCTACCACCGGCGTGCCCATGGCCGCGGCCATATGCGCCGGACCCGTATCCGGTGCAATCACTAGCACTGCCTCGCCTAGCAACGCCGCCATCTGATGCAAGTCGGTGTGTCCCACTAAATCCACCAGCGCGCTGTCTGCATGCTGTTTAATCGCATCGCTGGTGTCGCGATCCAGCTGGCCAGGGCCACCGCACAGTACCACCTGCAAGCCGTGGGCATGCAGTTTATCGGCAATCTGTGCATAGCGTGGCGCCAGCCAGTTGCGTTCAGCCTTGCTGGCCGCCGGGCTGATCACCACAAAGCGGCCTAACCGCTCAGCCTGCTGCTTAGCCCACTGCGTCGCCGTCTCTTCCAGCGGAATGTTCCAGCGCACCGGCGCCTCGGGTACCCCCAGCTTGTCGGCAAAGTCCATAAAGCCGGTCAGCACATGCGCATGGCGGCGCGGCGCAATGCGCTCATTGGTAAACAGCCAGTGCAGCTCTTTAGAGCGCTGCCAGTCAAAGCCGATACGCCGCTTAGCTTTGATCACGCGGGCCGCTAAATTGGCCCGCAGCGCCACCTGCATCATCAGCAGGGCATCAAACTGTTCATTGCCCAGCTCTTCTTTGAGCTTATTGACCGCAGCCTGTTTTTGCTTTTTATCAAAAATCACAAAGCGCACATCCGGGATCAGGCGCACCAGCTGATATTCTAATTTGCCGATAACCCAGGTAAGCTGGGCATCAGGCCACTGCTGACGAATGCGGGTAACCATGGCGGCCGCATGGGTAACATCCCCGATGGCCGACAGCCGTACCAGGCAAATTTTTTTCGTCACAGGGCGTTTCTCCACTGCGTAAAACGCTTAAACTACTAATGGTCCGCGAATTTATCATAAGTTAAAGCATTCATGGCGATAAAGCAGCAAAAACTAGGTATATCACATCATACGTTAGTGAACAGCGACTTTGCTGAGCAGCTCAACGAGCAGATTTTTTCCCCGGCCTACTGGCAACAGCAGGATGCGGTGGTCGGCCAGGCTAAGGGTCGCGGCACCAGCTGGTTTGTGCAGGGCACCGAGCATCAGCAATGGGTGCTGCGCCATTACCGGCGCGGCGGCCTGATTGGCAAGCTGTTAAGCGATCAGTTTTTGTTTGCCGGCTGGTCGCGCACTCGCCCGTTTGCCGAATTTAAGCTGTTGATGTATATGCAGGAACAAGGGCTGAATGTGCCGGTACCGGTGGCTGCTGCCGCCCGCCGTAGCGGATTGATTTACCGCGCCGACCTCCTGACCGTGCGCATTCCAGGTGCCCAGGACTTACACCAGGTGCTCACGCAGCAGGCGCTGGATACCAGTATCTGGCGGCATATCGGCGCCAGTATTAAAAAAATGCACAATGCCCAGGTGTATCATCATGATTTGAATATTCGCAATATCATGCTGGATACCCATTATGTGGCCTGGATCATCGACTTTGACCGCTGCGCGGTGCGCCGCGCCGGGGGCTGGAAACAGGCCAACCTGGACCGCTTACACCGCTCTTTTGTTAAAGAGCAGCAGCGCAGCCCCGAACTGCACTGGCAGGCCGATGACTGGAGTGCGCTGGTAGCCGGCTACAATGACACCTAAAGCCAATTGCAAGGCGCGCCAATAGGCGGTAGTGTGCGCTTATTCAAGTTACAGTGATGAACCCCATGCATACCAGAGCCATTTACCCGGGCACCTTTGACCCGATCACCAACGGCCATGCCGACCTGATTCACCGCGCATCGCAGATGTTTTCCCATGTGATTGTGGCGATTGCCTCCAACCCGAGCAAACAACCGGTGTTTTCGCTGGAAGAACGGGTAGCACTGATCAAAACAGTGACCGGTGATTTGCCTAATGTGGAAGTGCGCGGATTTACCGGGTTGCTGGCGGATTTTGCCGATAAACAAAATGCCACCATTTTGATCCGCGGCTTACGCGCGGTATCGGATTTTGAGTATGAATTTCAGCTGGCCAACATGAACCGCCGGCTCAATCCGAAGCTGGAAAGTGTGTTTTTAACGCCGTCTGAGGAAAATTCGTTTATCTCCTCGACCCTGGTCAAAGAAGTGGCCATGCACCATGGTCAGGTGCATGAGTTTTGTCATCCGGTGGTAGAAAAAGCCCTCAAAGCCCGTTTTCATACCAGTAAGGCGGATGACAACAGCAACGCCTGATCAGCGCTGGCACTGTGGGCAGTAGAACGTGTTGCGCTGACCAATCACCACACTTTTAATCGGCGTCTGGCAGGTTAAGCAAGGTTCATCGGCCCGCCCGTACACCCGTAGCTGTTGTTTAAAATAGCCTGGGTTGCCGTCACTCTGGGTAAAGTCTTTTAAGGTGGTGCCGCCCTGCTCGATGGCCTCGGCCAGGACCTGTTTGATGGCTTTGGTCAGTAGCACATAACGCGCCTGACCCACCCGGCCGGCGGCCCGACGCGGGTCGATGCCGGCCATAAACAGCGCTTCGTTGGCATAGATATTCCCCACCCCCACCACAATCGCATTATCCATAATAAAGTTTTTTACCGCGCCTTTGCGCTGGCGCGACAACTTAAACAAGCGCTGCTGATCAAAGGCCTCGGTCAGCGGTTCCGGGCCCAGCCGCTGCATCTGGCTAAGCACCGTATCGCGTGGCTGCCATAAACAGGCCCCAAAGCGCCGTGGGTCATTAAAGCGCAGGCATTTTTGATTGCCCAGCACAATATCCAGATGATCATGCTTGACCACTGGCGTGGCCGCATCAATCACCCGCAGCTTTCCTGACATGCCTAAGTGCAACACAATGGTGCCACTGCCCACTTCAATCAGCAGATATTTAGCGCGCCGGGATACCGCGATTACGGTCTGGCCCACCGCCTCCTGAATGGCTTCGGGTACCGGCCAGCGTAATTGTGGCTGGCGCACGATAATTGCCTTTATCTGCTGATCCTGCAGCCACGGCGCCACCCCGCGCCGGCTGACTTCTACTTCGGGTAACTCAGGCATCGCATACTCGTCTTAATAAGAATTCCACGGTAGTAGTGTGGGCAAGCTGACGGCTTTCAAGCGAAACCACTGCTGATCGGCTTTAACAAAAGTGGCCTCGGCGGTGGGATAAAAGGCAAACACCTGGCCTTGGTTATACCCGGCCAGCCACACTACCACTACCAGCGGGGCAAGTTGATTAACCGCCTCAGGCACATTGTCCAGCGGTGCCAGTTGGCCCTGCTGCCAGGCCTGGAGCTGGGTGGCCGGGGTGATATCCACCGGCGCATCCAGCTGGCTTTGGCGCCAGCCCTGACCGGCCCGCTCGAGTTTGTACTGGCCTTGCTCAATCCGCAACACATAGGCATCGGGCGGCAACAGCGGGCGCAGTTGCGGGGCGTCCGGCTGGGGCAAAAAACGGTCCAGATTAAATAACAGGATCATTAGCAACATCGCAAAGATTACGATGTTATTCATTATTTTAGGGGATATGCGGGTGCCAGCCATGGGTGCTCAGGTATGCCAAACAATGGCCTGACTATAGCAGATAGTCGGTAGCGGCGGAACGCCTGGCGTCGGGCGCGGCCCAAACGCAAAAAACCCGGCCAGAGCCGGGTTTTCGTGGAGACAAAAGCAAGTTTTATTACTTGATTTTGGCCTCTTTGAACATAACGTGCTTACGCACTACGGGATCAAACTTTTTGATCTCCATTTTGCCAGGCATATTACGCTTGTTCTTGTCAGTGGTGTAGAAGAAACCAGTACCTGCAGAAGAAACTAATTTGATTTTATCACGCATTGTTAGGCTTCCTTAGATTTTTTCACCACGGGCACGGATGTCAGTCAGTACTGAATCGATGCCTTTTTTATCGATAATACGCATGCCTTTAGCAGACAGACGCAGTTTAACGAAACGGTTTTCGCTCTCAACCCAGAAACGGTGAGATTGAAGGTTTGGTAAGAAGCGACGACGGGTCGCGTTACGTGCGTGCGAACGGTTATTTCCAACCGTAGGACGCTTACCTGTTACTTGACATACTCTTGACATTGTATTTGTCTCCAGAACAACGATAACTGTCGCGCCAATCGATCCCACCACCACAACTAGTCACTGGGTCAAATGACGTATTACTATAAATAAGAGGGCGCATTTTATACAGCAAAGCTATCTAAAATACAAGGTAAGCAGCAAAAAATCTGGTCGTTGCCCCCTGAAAGTCGGATCTGTCTGCGATCCCGGTGGCGGATTCTACCCTATCCTGCCCCCATTATTAAAGGGGCTGCTGCGGATCTAACCAATTTTATGGCTGTTTGCGTGCGATCCTGCTGATTTATCCGCCAAATTATCTGATCATTGCCCGCTCCGCTCGCCGTTAAAAGGTAATAACGCGGTCAGATCCGTGGTGGCATACGGGGCCTGCTGATGCAGCGGCTGGCCATCGAGCACTTGTTCGTAATACTGCTGGTAGCCTGCCGCCATCTGCAGATGGCCAAAGCGGGTTTTGGCTACTTCGTGGCACAGGCGCCGATCATAGCGGCTCATATCGGCCATGGCCTCGGCCAGAGCGGTGGCATCGGTGGCCAGGCAGCCCAGCTCCGGTTCGCTGACAATCTCTGGAATCGCCCCGTAAGGGGTGGCAAATACCGGACAGCCCAGATACAGACTCTCGGTATAGGCCAGGCCAAACGGCTCATGCCAGCGCACTGGCAATAACAGCCCCTGAGACTGGCGGATGAGCGAATGTTTGTGCTCGCCACCTACCATGCCTTTAAAGCTGACCCGCGGGGTAAAATAGGCATATCCGCCGCGGCCCAGCTTGAAGCGCGGGCCGCCCAGCACGGCCAGCTTGCGGCCGGCCAGGCTGGCGGTGGCGATGGCACCACTTAGGTTTTTGGTGGCGATGCGCGCTTTGCCTAAAAAGTGCAGATACTGCTGTTTGGGGTGAAATTCCGGCTCGCCATAGTCAGACCAGTCCAACCCGTTGTACACAAAGCAGTGGCCATGATGAATGGCTGCATGTTGCTTTGATAAAAAGATGGTGTTGGGATGATATTCACAGGCAGCGGTGGCATTAAAGTGCTCGGTCACCACAAACGGCTTATCAATGGGCTCATCCGGCGCACGATGAAAATGCACAATGTCCGGCCAGTCACCAATTAGCGGATTCAAGGGTTGATGGCGCTTGGCCACAATGGTGCCAGGCGGCACCCGGGGCGCCTCGCCCCACAAAAAACGCACCTCGTGGCCCTGCTGGCGCTGGGCCTGAGCAAGTGACCAAATCACCCGCTGAGTGCCTCCGTATTTTTCTGGCGGCAGCGAGACCCGTGAGATCAGTACATGCAGAATTTTCATGTTGTTGTTTTTCCTCTGCGTAATACAAATATGCCCACAAATGTGGGCATACTATTTAATCGTAAAACGGTGACCGTGGCGAGGTCAGATCCATCAGTTGTGACGGCCGGTTTAGCATCTGGCCCCCATCGCGTGAGATGGGTACCCAGGGGAAGCGGCCGCGGCCTTTGGCATTTTTCAGCACAAACAAGTCCAGCGGCACCGACAGGTAGAAGCCTTTGGTGAAGCTGCCTTCGCCGTATTCAGCCGAGGATGCATCGGTGAAGGCCGCATAGGCGCCTACGATTATGCCACTGTCAAAGCGCTTGGCAAAATCCAGGTTGACCCCTTTGTCTTTAGCCAAAAACTGACCGGCGCTGACGGTGATTTGGGTATCGTCCAAAAATTCCGGGCGCCAGTAGGCCGAGGCAAAGCCGGTCAGCACTTTATAATCAAAATAATCCCAATCGTTTTCGTACGAGCGCTGCTGCACATAATTCACATCCACGCCAAAGGCCAGGGTGCTGTCTACCGGACGATACAGGGCTTCAGCGCCTACCCCGCCAAACATGGTCTCCAGATGGCCGGCGTAGGCCTGGGCATACCAGTCGTCGGCGATTTTATCAGTCCAGCGGGCATACAGGGTATCTACCATCACGGTAGAGCGGGTGACATATTCGCGAATATTGGTGCGTACCCGTGGCAGTGTGGAGGCCGCACGGTCGATGGTGTAGTTAAATTTGTCGTAGTTTTCCAGTAAGGTGCCGCGCACACTGCCAAACAGCCCCACATTTTCATTAAAGGTGTAACTGCCGCCTAACAGCAGGCCGCCCTGGTACAGATAGAAGCTCTCCGGCCCGCCAAAGCTCTGGGTCCAGAAAAAGTCCGCCGAATAGCCAAAGCCCTGCACGCCTTTGGGCTGATAGCCAGCCATATCCTCATCACTGGGTGTGACGCGGGTGTAGGTGTTGGTAATATCCGTCTCCAGTCCCTCATAGCGGGCTGCGGCTTTAAAGGCCGACGCATCGATTTCGGTGGTGGTCATCGGCAGGCCGGCATTGGTTTCCACCAGCCGGTATTCACTGACCTCGTCAGGCATTTCGGCTGCCAGGATTCGACCCACCCGTTCGGTGGCTTCCACCAGGTCGCGGTAGGCGCGCTGAGCACCATACACCACCACCTTATTATCTTCGATTTTGGCATCGTGCAGATAAAAGCCGCCATCGTTGGCCAGCTCGCGCGATAACCGAACCCGGTCAATCTCCGCCATCGATGCCGCCGGCTGGCTGGTCATCAATGATTTGGGTGGCTCATCAATTTTCACCTGCTCAAAGGTGTTCATATTGAAGTTGTAAGTCACAGAAAACCCGATGGTATTACCGCGCTGATAATTGACGGCAAAGTCAAAATCATTCCAGCGATACACTGCGCCCACGTTCCAGCGGGTGTCCTGCTCCAGGCGGCCGGCCCGGTCGCGGGAATAGTTGTTGCCTTCAAATTCCACTTTTAAGCGCAGCGGCTCCCAGGGGGACTGGTATTCCACGCCGCCAAATAGCGAGGCCGGGCCTTTGAAAAACTGATCGTAATCCACTTTACCGCCCCGGCCGGAAAAGCCGGTGGGACGATCGCAAAAGCTGTCTTTGAGTTTGCAAAACGGGTTAGTGATGTTGCCCGCATTGCCCAGATAGCCCCAGCCCATGCCCACGTGAAAATCCAGCGGGCCCCACGCTTTGCTGGCGGTGACATGCTCACTTTCAAAAAAGCCCGTGCCGCCAAAATCGCGGAAGCCTAGCGAAACCTGCGGGAGATAATGGCTTTCTTCCAGCAGCCGGAATTTCACATCCAGGCCTTTGTCTTTTAAGGTTTGGTCGCCGCTGAAGCTTTCCACCTGGCTGTATAAACGGGTACGCACATCGGTATAGCGGGCCGTGGCTTCCATCCACTCAAACAATTGCATGCTCACCGTCCAGAAGCGGTACTGATCATTGTCGGAGTAGCTAAATGCCAGTTCGCCGGGTTCGCGCATGCGCGAGGTCGGAGTTTGGATCAGCCCGGTCCCGCCGTGCACCATTTGTGACGGAGTAACCGATAGCGTGGTACGGGGCGTCTGGTTGGCGGCCACCGGGGCAGCCACCAGCGCTGCCACCATAACAGATAAATAACTTGGTTTGCCTGGGATCATTACAGCACTCGATTGACAGCAAGCTCCGCCACTTTTTGATTAAGCTCAGACAGCGAAGGCGTAAGAAGATAAGAAAAGACCGGCACAAAAATCTGGCTGCCGGGCATCACAGAGGCGTAGTCCCGGTTCCAGTAGGCCGTACCCAATTTACGGATCTCCCCGGTGGGGGCAATCACATAGACAAAGTCCGGCTCGGCGTCGTCGCGCAGCGCCACCGCCTGGGTGTACTGGGCACTGTTGGCCATGGCCTGATACTGGTACGGGCCGGGTTGTTGCACCAGACCGCTCAGGTACACCACCTGCGGACGCGGGGTTAAGGTCAGCTGATACCGGCCAGGCTGAAATTGCGGATTATGCGGAGCCGATAGCCGAGCCAGATCAAAGTTCACCGGCATTTGCACGCGGTGGGCCAGCTGCCAGCCTTCGATTTGCTGGCGTAGGGCCCGTAAGGCCATGGCACGGCTATTATTGGGCTCTAAGGCGACGGTAAGCTCGTCAATCAGCGCAATCACATCCTGGCGCTGGCTTTCCACATCTTTGCTTAGATCGAACACCCGACTGGCCGGCCAGTACCAGGGCTGGGCGTTGGCCACCGGGGCCAGCACCTGCGCCAGCCGCACCGGTTCATTGTAGCGGTATTGTTGTTCATTAATTTGAATGTGCACTGCCGCCCCGGCCAGACCGCTGGTGAATAACAGTACAAGACATAATAATTTTTGCATCAGTTTGCCTGCTCCTGCGCCGCCAGTTGCCGGGCAGCCCGGCTCAGATACACCATATGAATACGATCGGCATACGGGGTGACTTGCACCGATGCCTGCACCAGCTCGCTGCTGGCCTGGCTAAACCAGTAGGTATTGGTCCAGCTTAGCCCGGCTTCCAGGTACGGCGTGGTTTTACTAAACACCACCTGTTCTTCCACCTTGCGGGTGGCAAAAGCCTGGTCAAAAATCTGCACAGTGTCGGTGCCGGCCTGGTGCCATTCACTGGTCACCTCGATACCATAACCCACGCCGTCAATATCCAGCTGGCGGGTCCAGGAGAACGCCAGCGCGCCTGGTTGGGTTAGTGGGTGGCGTCGGGTATTACTGGTGTACAGCACATCCTGCGCCAGCCCCTGGGTTTGGGTTACCACACCTTGTTGGATGTACAGCAGGCTGCTGTCGGCCGACACCCATTTGTTGGTATTATTTTCAATAAACGCCAGAGCCAGGATCACCGGGGCGCGTTCGCCGCGGGTAACCTGCAATAAATCTGCCTGGCTTTGGCGAACCTGGTCAGCACTCAGGCGTGGGCCGTCACCGGCAGCAAAGGCCAGTTTCAGGGTGTCATAATAGGCACGGTTGGTTGACGAGCAGCCGCTTATCAGCAGGCTCAGACAGACACTGGCCAAAAGGAGAACCGAATGTTTTTTCATGAAGGCGTGGTGTTAAAGCGTTAGAGGACTTAAGGACAATAAAAAAAGCCGCACCAAAGATGCGGCTTTAAAAAAACTTTCCGGCTTACTGAGCAGGATAAGTAAAAGTAACAGATGTCATGGTAGTCATGGTGCCAGTACCAGTAACAGTGTTAGTCGTACCTACACAAAAACCGTCTGCATTCAGCTCGTCGTCGCCGTTACAGCCTGGAGTTGGAGTTGGAGTAACTTCAACAACGTCAGCAGAGCCGCGGTTGTTAGCAATAACCGCACCTGCGATGCCGACTGCAACAACACCGGTGGCGATTTGCGCAGCGGTCATGTTACCTAAAGCAGAATCACCTGATGTGTTTCCGCCAGCCTGGTCCTGAGCTGTAGCAGAAAAAGCTAAGCTAGCACCCATTACTAATGAAACTAATGACTTTTTCATAATGGTCCTTACAAATATCCATTGACTCTCAATGCTAAAGCATTTGGTCATCACTGACCACACTTTATACAAAGATTCGTCACATTTTATCAAAAATCCGTCCCCAGCAACTATAAAAAAGCCGGTCAGAATTTGACGCAGTGTGAGTATAGCCGCGCTTGCAAGTCACATCAATCCTCGCTGTGATAATGACACCACATAGCCGGCCCCCACAATAAAATGATCCAACACGCTGATATCCACCAGCGCCATGGCCGCCACCACTTCTTTGGTCAGCGCCACATCGGCCTGACTGGGCTCGGCCACCCCTGACGGATGGTTATGCACCAGGATCACCGCCGCAGCATTGTCTTTGAGTGCCTGCTTGACCAGCTCCCGCGGATACACCGCCGCGCTGTTGATGGTGCCGCTAAACATCGGGCGATAGACAATTAGCTGATGCTGACTATCAAGCAACAATAAGGCAAACACCTCCTGCTCCAGACCCAGCATCTTGATTTGCAAAAAGCGGCTGACTTCGGCCACATCATTAAGCACCACCCGCTCTGCCAGCGGTTTTTCACAGGCTCGACAAATAATCTCGCGCGCAGCCTGCAACTGGCAGTAACGAACCTGGCCTAACCCAGGCACAGCACAAAATTCGCTGGCTGGCGCGGTCAATACTCCAGCCAGCGTACCAAAATGAGTGAGCAAGTTCTGGGCCAGTTGTAGTACCGGTCGTCCAGGCAGCCCGGAGCCCAGAAAGACCGCCAGCAACTCGCGGTCTGACAGCTGCCCCGCCCCGGTTTTGAGCAATTTTTCACGCGGCTGCTCCTGGACGGTAAGCGCCTGAGTGTGGCAATTTAGCATCATGGTTAAGTAATTTTTTTAGGTCGGGTGATGGCCTAGTTATACCGGCCCGCCCCGGTGCAAAAAACTGATCTTATTGCCCGTTTAGCATCGCCTTGCTACCGATAGCGCCACGAGCGTGGTAATCTTGGCCACAGATTCAGCGATTTATGAACCAGTATGCAGCTTTCCGGAAAACATATTTTACTCGGGATCAGTGGGGGTATCGCCGCCTACAAAGCCCCGGATATCGTCCGTAAACTGACCGCCGCCGGTGCCACCGTGCGCGTGGTCATGACCGATTCAGCCCAGTCGTTTGTCAGCAGCATGGCGCTGCAGGCCGTGTCCGGCCACCCGGTGCATGACACCCTGCTGGACCCGGCCGCCGAGGCCGCCATGGGCCACATTGAACTGGCCAAATGGGCCGATATTTTGCTAATTGCACCGGCCACCGCCAATGTGATGGCCAAGCTGGCCGCCGGCCTGGCCGACGATCTGCTCTCGACCCTGATGCTGGCCACCACTGCCGATATTTTTATGGCTCCGGCCATGAATCAGCAAATGTGGGCCGCACCGGCCACCCGTCGCAATCTGGCCACGCTGATCGACATGGGGATCCATATGATTGGCCCGGCCAGTGGCGAACAAGCCTGTGGTGATCTGGGTTATGGCCGGATGGTGGAGCCGCTGGAGATAGTGGCGGCGCTGGATACCCATTACAACGCACGTCGCAGCCAGCTGGTGGGCAAAACGGTGGTGATCACTGCAGGGCCCACCCGGGAAGCGCTGGATCCGGTGCGCTATATCAGTAATCACAGCTCCGGTAAGATGGGCTATGCGGTGGCCAGCGCCGCAGCGCGCGCAGGGGCGCAGGTCATTCTGGTCAGCGGGCCCACCGCCCTTAGCACCCCGCCCGGTGTCCAGCGTATCGATGTGGAGAGTGCCCAACAGATGCACGCGGCGGTCATGACGCAGATGACCGGCTGCGATATTTTTATCGCCACCTCCGCAGTGGCCGATTACCGGGCCGCCGAGGTGGCGCCAAACAAGATCAAGAAAAAGCAAGATGAGTTAACACTTACTTTTGTTAAAAACCCTGATATTCTTAAAGACGTCGCCGCGCTGGCACACCCTCCCTTTACTGTCGGCTTTGCCGCAGAAAGTGATCAGGTTGCCCAATATGCTAAAGCCAAACTGACTAATAAAAAACTGGATATGATCGCGGCCAATGATATCACCACCAGCGGACTGGGCTTTAATAGTGACCACAACGCGCTGCAGGTGATTTGGCACGACGGCGACACAGCACTGGGCCCGGCACCAAAAACTGAGTTGGCTGGCCAGCTGCTTACCCTGATTGAACAACACTATATAAAAAAAGCGTCAACTTGAGCGCGCAGCCGCCGATAGATAAGACGCGAAAAACACCTGGCACACAGCCATTTTGACAAGGAACGGGCAGCTTGCCCAAAGCTGAGGAAACACACGCGTTATGCCTGCAGTAAAAAAGACCAATCGTCGTGCGCAAATTCTTCAAGCGCTGGCGGGAATGCTCGAAAGCAATCCTGGCCAGCGTATTACCACCGCCAAACTGGCCGAAAAAGTAGGCGTTTCAGAAGCCGCTCTGTACCGCCACTTTCCCAGCAAAGCGCGGATGTTTGAAGGGCTCATTGAATTTATTGAAGACACCCTGTTTTCGCGCATTAATAAAATACTCAATGAAGAAAAAGACTCGCTGGCCCGCTGCCAGTTAATTTTACATTTGCTGCTGGGCTTTGCCGAAAAAAACCCGGGCATCAGCCGTATTTTAAACGGCGATGCCCTGCAGGGCGAACAGGATCGCTTACGCGCTCGAATCGCCAAGCTGTTCGAGCGGCTGGAAACTCAGTTTAAGCAGGTACTGCGTGAACGCAAGTTACGCGAAGGCCGTGACCTGGGTGCCGATGAAGCCATTCTGGCCAATCTGTTTGTGTGCTATGTGGACGGGCGTATTAACATGTTTATCCGTAGCGGCTTTACCCGCAAGCCCACCGAGCAGTTTTCTGATCACTGGAGCTGCTACCGCCAGGCGTTTTTATAAACTATTTGGCATCAGATACAAAAAACCGGTCACTTTACAGTGACCGGTTTTTTTATGGGTTACCAGACGCTAGGCCTGATTAGTTACGTTGCTGGCCAAAGGTGTTACCAAAAAAGTCACCCTCATTCCATTGTGAGGCTTTTTCCTGGGTGGCCAGGGTGTAGCCGATTTGTGCATTGACTTCGGCAAAGGTGCGCGCGGCATCCCAGTTAAAGTCCTGATTAATATCATCGCTGGGCTTGTGGTAATGGGTTGATAAAAACTGGCCAAAGATCTTGCTGCCATCCACATTCGGATCTTTGGATTTTAAGCCAGGCACCAAAAACACTGACGGTACGCCCTGTTTTACAAAGGCATAGTGATCAGAGCGGGTAAACAGGGCTTGCTCTGGCCACGGATCCGGGCTCAGCTCGATGCCGGCATTGTTAGCTGCCTCGGTCACCGACGCTTTCATGTCGCTGTGGCTGGCACCAAAGGCGATCACATCGGCAAATTCGTAGGTCAGAATAGGCATATCCAAATTCACATTGGCTACCATCTTATTCACCGGCACAGTGGGATTATTGGCAAAATAATCGGCGCCTAACAGGCCTTTTTCTTCGCCGGTCACTGACACAAACAAGATAGAGCGCTTAGGCTTGGTTTCCCGCTGGCTGAACAGACGCGCGGTTTCCAGCATGATGGCGGTACCGGAGGCATTGTCCATGGCGCCATTGTTGATGTTGTCTTTTTTGACCGTTTTGGCAAAGCCGATGTGATCAGAGTGGGCTGAAAATACCACATATTCGTCTTTCAGCTCAGGGTCCGAGCCTTCTACCGCTGCGACCACATTGGGGCTGGTGATTTTGTCGTGCTTGCTTTGCTTGCTCAGGCTCAAGGTACCTGGCAACGCAAATCCGGCCGGTGTTTTATCCTGTTCCAGCTGCGCATAAATCTCATCCAGCGTCATCGGCGCCTTGGCAAACAGCTCAGTGGCTGCGGCTTTGCTTAAAAAGGCTGAGCCTTTTAGTTGCTCAAAGGTATTGGCCGGCTGATTGTTACTGTTTAACCAGGCCATGCTCGGCGTGTGAATATAGCTCAGGCGGCTTTGGTAAGGGCGCACTTTTTCGGCGGTCGGGGTGGTGATGGAAATCATACCAATGGCACCGCGGTCTACCGCATACTGGGCTTTTTGCTTGCCAGAGGCCAAGTGCGCGCCCATTTCGCTGGGAAAAGACGCCGGCTTGCCGGATAGAATGACGACTATTTTGCCGTCCACATCCAGACCATCATAGTCATTGTGCTCCAGCTCATCGGCCACAATGCCGTAACCGGCAAACACCATTTCGCCACTCAGGCTGGTGTCGGTATTCAGCAGGTCCGGGCCGGTTAGATACTCTTTCGGGTAGCTAAAGGCACGCTCACCACTGTCGGTGGTTAAGGTCAGCTTGGGCGACTCCTGCACCAGGGTGGCTTTACGAAAAGGCACCGACTGCATATAGCCATCGGTGCCCATGGGCGTCAGGCCATATTTGGCAAATTCGGTGGCGATGTACAGGGATGCGATATCATGGCCGCGCGAGCCGGTATCCCGGCCTTCAAGCAAGTCATCGGCTAAAAAAAACAAATGCGATTTAATGCGGTTAGTGTCGGGCGCAAACGCCATGTCCTGGGCGGACTGCGCCGGTGTGCCGTGGCCATAGGCCACTGCGCTCAATGCAGACACCATGGCACCTAATAGTAATTTTTTTATCATAATCGTCAGGTTATTAGCGTGAAAGAAAGGTTATGGTATACCAGCCACAGCAAATGACCAGCCTTGCAATCGGATATAAGCCCAAGGCTATGTTTACAGCGGCGGATGATGTGCTGCTGTGTACGTGCAGCAGAGTATTGTGATCAGCCGTGGAAGGGGTAAAATCGGCTTATTGAAGGATTGATACGATGTAATGCTATGACCCACAGTCAGCCTGTATACCGGGTGCAGTTTGTCAGCAATGGCCAGCGCTATGAATTGTATGTGCGCCAGGTTAGCCAGGGCGCCTTGTTTGGCTTTATCGAGATTGGCGATTTTGTGTGGGACACCCACAGCAGTGTGGTGGTGGATCCAAGCCATGAAAAGCTAAAATCAGAATTTGCTGATGTCACATCAACTTACGTTCCGATGCACAATGTGTTACGAATAGATGTGGTCAAAAAACAAGGCAGTGCCAAGATCAGCACATTGTCTGACAAAATTACCGCCTTTCCCGGCCCCATTTACACCCCGAAAAAAGACTGAATGATGCCTGCCCGACGGGCCCAATACAGCGGATGTCCCTATGAAATTACCGATTGCGTTTATCTCTTTATGCCGCCCTACGCGTGTGGCCGGCTGGTTATTGCTGGCTGTACTGCCGACCTCGGCGATGGCCAGCCCGGCCGGCGAGCAGCTGACTCAGCTGACCGACACCATCTGGCAGTATGAATCCCAGGTGCGGGATACGGTACCGGCCGATATTTCCCCAGCCGCATTGAAAGCCCACCACCAGCAATACCAGACCTATCTGGACAAGCTCGCTGCCATCGATGCGCAGGCCCTGACCGACAATGAGCGGATCACCCTGCTGATGCAGCAATACCGGTTAAACAATTATGTGGATGAATACCGCTTTGGCGCCTATAAGGTGCCCATCACTTCAGAATACGGCTTTCACAGTGCGCTGGCATCGCTGCCCAACAACATCAGTTTTCGTCAGCAAGATGATTACACCACGTATCTTGAGCAGCTAGCCGCCATCCCGGCGTATATCGACCAGCAGATTGCCTATATGCAACAAGGGCTGGCCGAAGATTACACCCAGCCGCAGCAGGTCCTGGCCGGGTATGAAGACAGCATTTCGCCCTTTTTAGTCGATGATGCCGCCGACAGTGTGTTTTATGCGCCGTTGTTAACCATACCTGAACATATCGAAGAGCACGACCGGCTACAGCAGCAGGCCCAAAAGCTTATCAGCAACCAGGTGGTGCCGGCGTTTCAGCGCTTTTATGATTTTATGGTCGACGAGTATATTCCGGGTTCGCGGGACGACATTGCAGCCAACTCCTGGCCCCAGGGCGAGCAGTATTATCAAAACCGCATCGCCCACTACACCACCACCGATATGACCGCGCGCCAAATTCATGAGTTGGGTTTGCGTGAGGTCAAACGCATTCGCCAGAATATGCAGCAGATTGTGGATGAGGTGGGCTTTGAGGGCAACATCGATGACTTTATTGCCTTTTTACGCAGTGACCCGCAATTTTATGCGGACAGTGCCGATGCGCTGATCAAGCAAGCGTCTTATCTGGCTAAACAAGCCGATGCTCAGCTGCCGCGCTTTTTTGAAACCCTGCCGCGTAAGCCGTACGGGGTCGCGCCGGTGCCCGACGATATCGCACCTAAATACACCACTGGCCGCTATATTCATCCATCTAAAGAGACCGAGCCGGGCTATTACTGGGTAAATACCTATGCATTGGATAAGCGCCCCCTGTATGCCCTGCCGGCACTGACTCTGCACGAAGCCGTACCGGGTCACCATTTGCAAATTTCGTTAGCCGATGAGATGGACAATGTGCCGCCGGTACGCCAGGAAACCTATATTTCGGCTTTTGGTGAAGGCTGGGGCCTGTACGCTGAATTTTTGGGCATTGAAATGGGCATGTATAACTCGCCCTATGATCACTTTGGCCGCTTAAGTTACGAGATGTGGCGGGCCTGTCGCCTGGTGGTGGATACCGGCATGCACATGTTTGGCTGGAGCCGCCAGCAGGCCATTGATTATATGATGAAAAACACCGCTTTGTCGGAGCACAATATTACCACCGAGGTAGACCGTTATATTTCATGGCCGGCCCAGGCGCTGTCTTACAAAATTGGTGAGATCAAAATCAAAGCCCTGCGTGAAAAAGCCGAAGCGGCACTGGGCGCGGACTTTGATGTGCGCGAATTTCACAGCGCTGTGCTGGAGCATGGCTCGGTGCCGCTGTTTATTCTTGAAAAAAACATCAATCAATACATCGAGCAACACCAGGCAGGGCAATAATCATGGTGGCATTTGGAGTAATCGGTTTTTTGGTGCTGGTGCTGATTTTTTTTGTGATCAGAGCACAAAACCTGCAGCGCGAAGTGGCGCTCTCGCGGCAGACCGCCAAAACCAATGCCCGCCGGGTGGGCGAAGCCTATACCAGCCTGGTGCATGTGTGTGATGAGCTGCAACGCATCTACACCAGCCGGCTGGAAAGCGCGTACGCTAAACGCTTGATCAATGCGGCCGATTACCCGGCACTGCGGTTTGTGGTGGGTAACTTTGCCACGGTGATCACCGATTGTTTTGAAAAAGGCTACAAGGTCGAAGAAGCCTTGACCCGGGCATTAAAAAAACACCCGGATGTCAGCCTGGAGCAGATCCGTGAGGTCATGAAAAAGCAGCCCAGCCAGGTGCGCCTGGCCTGGGTGCAAAACACCCCAGACGGCTACCTGCAAACCTGTGCACATCTGTCCCAGCCGGCGCTGACCACAGAGACCGGTGCCGAACAACCGGCATAATTTGCCGCTGCCCCTAACTCATTGACGGTAAAATTAAAAAACGCTGGTGCCACAGGCCCGGCGTTTTTTTTCGCTGTTCAATTAATCTGAGCAGCTTGCGCTGGCTTATAAATCACCTATAATACTGTACATATATACAGGTGATTTATGACTTCGATAACCCAACTTCAACAGCATCGTCAGATTTGGCGCGCCAGTGATCCGCAGGCCGCTTCCCAGGCCCGACTGGCCAGTGGTTTTGCCAACCTGGATACTCTGTTGGGCGGCGGTTTTCCTCAGGCCGGGCTGGTCCGGATACGCTCATTGCCCGGGGTCGGTGAGCTGACCCTGTTACAACAGCTGATGCGGCACAATCCGCAACAAAAATTGCTGATGTTTATCAATGCGCCAGGCATGATCACCGAAGCCTGGTTACAGCAGCTGGAGCTGGACCCCCACAAAATAATATGCACCCGCCCCGCCACTTCAGATGATGCCTTGTGGGCCGCCGAGCAATGTGTAAAAAGTGAAGCCTGTTACCTGGTGATACTTTGGCACAATCAGGTGAACCCAAAGCAGGCCCGCCGCTTACAGGTGGCCGCCAGTCAGCATCATGTATTATGTGTCTTGTACGAAGCCAGCCAGGCAGCCCGGGTGGCCTTGCCCGTAGCGCTGGATTTGTCTTTATATTCGGCCCGCCATGGGTTGCAGGTGGAAATCGCCAAACAGGTGGGAGGCTGGCCCGGCCAGCACACCGAAGTGGCCTTACCCTACACACCGCACAATACGACCATCACCCGGCTGATGCAGGGCGCTGCGCCAGCGCCATCCGATGCCGTTGCAGGCTGAATGACCGATGCAGTTGTGGGCTTATTTTAATTGCTATCAGCTGACGCTGGACCATGTGCAACGGTTTGGGCAAACCCGTGCGCAAGGGGCGTTGGTGATTTATCAGGCCAGCCAGAACCGGTTACTGCAGGTAAGTCCGGCGGCAGCGCGCGAAGGCGTTCAGCCCGGTATGGGCATGGCGCAGGCAGCTGCTTTATGCCCGGCCCTGACCATCATGGATTATTGTGAAGCACGCCAGTTGCGTCATCTGCGCAGCCTGGCCCATCGCCTGTATGCCCTGGCTGCAGACATCGTGCTGCAGCCGCCTGGCGGGCTGGCCATTCGGCTCGACCCGTTGATCCGCTATTACGGCGGGCTGGATGTGGTATGGCAAACTCTGAGCAATGAAATGCAGGCAGCCGGGGTAAGTTTTCATTTTGGCACCGCCTGGGGCGTGGAAGCTGCCCAGGTGCTGGCGGAAAGCGGCGCCGATAGACTGCTGACCGAACCTGCCAGTATCAAACAGGCGCTGGCGCGTTGCCCGCTAAGTGCCACTCACCTGACGGATAAGCAGCAACACGCTTTGCAGCGAGTAGGCGTGCGTTCTCTGGCACAGGTGCTGGCCATGCCGGTCAGTGAACTGGGTCAGCGCTTTGACAACACGTTGATTGAGTACCTGTGTGCCTTGCGGGCCGAAGCTTTTCCCCGGGTACAGTATTTTCATCCTGATGAACATTTTCACAGCGTGGCCGAACCTTCCTATGAAATCAGCCATGCCCAACATCTTGAACCATTACTCAGCAGCCTGACCGACGAATGTTTGATGTTTGCCCGGCTGCGTAATCAGCGCACCAGGACCCTCGCGTTTACCCTGCATTTTCGCGAGCAGCCGCCCCAGCCCATGTTGATACAGGCTGCTTCTGCCCTTTCCCGACTCAGTTTGTGGCAAAGTCTCATCACATTAAAACTAGAGCAACTGGAGCTGGATGCACCTGTGGTTAAAGTCAGCCTGGCGGTCACCGAGCTCGAAGCGGTCGAAGAGCAAACCGACGATTTTTTTGCCCACCGGGTGCATGTGTTTGCGCAAAAGCACCTGCTAAGTCGCCTACAAACCCGGTTGGGTAGCGCTGCCATCGCCTACCCGGCCAGCGGGCAGGATTACCGGCCTGAAAAATTGTTGGTCAGCCACCCCCGGCCAGCAGCTCACAGCCATCCACAGACGCTGCCGGCTGTATGTTTTACCCAGCCGCGTCCGCTTAATGAATCGCCGCATATTGAATATGGCCCGGTGCGCATTCAAACCGGCTGGTGGGATGGTCATCCGGTCAAGCGCGATTACTTTATCGGCCGCACTCAGGATGGGCGACGGCTACAGTTGTTTCGTGACGACCAGCAACAATGGTTTGTACAAGGCTGGTATTGCTGATGGTGGCCGAACTCATTTGTCAGTCTAATTTTAGTTTTTTGACCGGCGCTTCGGATCCCGAGGAGCTGGTCAATACCGCAGCCTTTTTAGGGTATCGCAGCCTGGCCATCACCGATGAGTGCTCGGTGGCCGGAGTGGTTCGTGCCTATGCCGAAATTCGCCGTAATAATCTATCATTGCAGTTGATTGTAGGCAGCCGCTTTAGCCTGGCCGAGTCGTTGGAGCTGGTTCTGTTGTGCCCCACCAAGGCAGCCTATGCAGAATTATGCCGCATTATTACCAATGCCCGCCGCCGCTCCCCAAAGGGCGAGTACCAGCTGGCAGAATGGGACATTAAGTCGCTGCGCCACTGCTATGTGCTGTGGCTGCCTGGGGCCTCCAGCCAAACCAATGATCACTGGGGGCGCTGGCTGACACGTTTTCACAGCACCCGCTGTTATCTGGCGGCCAGCCGGCTGTTGGACGGCACCGATGAAGCCCATCTGCAGGAGGTGGTGAGGCTGCAGCAACAGTATCAGTTGCCGGTGCTGGCCACCTCCCAGGTATTGTTTCATCATGCTGATCGGCTGCCCTTACAGCAGGTGCTGCATGCGATTAACCGTCATACCACGGTAGACCAGCTCGGCTTTGTTAACCTGGCCAATGCAGAGCGGGTGCTGCGCGCCCCGGCCAAGTTACAAAAACTGTTCCCGGCGGCCTGGCTGGACACCGCCACTGAGCTTGCCAGCCGCTGCACCTTTTCACTGCAAGAGCTGCAATATCAGTATCCGGCCGAAATCATCCCGGCTGGCTATACCGCGCAAACCTACCTGCGTGAATGTGTGGAAACCGGCATCACACGACGTTTCGGGCAAAATATCAGTCCGGGCATTCGGGCCACTATCGAAAAAGAAATGGCGCTGATTGCCGAACAACAGTATGAATATTTTTTTCTGACCATTTACGACATTGTGCAGTTTGCCAAGGCCCAGGGCATCTTGTATCAGGGGCGGGGCTCGGCGGCTAATTCGGTAGTGTGCTACTGCCTGGAAATTACTGCGGTGGACCCGCGCCAGATTGATGTGCTGTTTGAACGCTTTATCTCCAAAGAGCGGGATGAGCCGCCCGATATCGATGTGGATTTTGAACATCAGCGGCGCGAAGAAATCATTCAGTATATCTACCAAAAATACGGCCGCGAGCGCACCGCCCTGGCCGCCACGGTGATCAGTTTTCGCTTTCGCAGTGCCTTTCGCGAAGTGGGCAAAGCGCTGGGATTTGCCGAATCGCAACTCGACTTTGCGATTAAAAATATCAACCGGCGCGACCGCACGATTCCCTGGCAAACCCAGTTAGCCGAATTGGGCTTTCATCCTGAGTCAGCTAAAGTGCGCCAGCTGATTGCACTGGTCAATGAAGTGGTGGGCTTTCCCCGGCATCTGTCACAGCATGTGGGCGGCTTTGTGATCTCTTCCGGCCCACTGTATGAACTGGTCCCGGTGGAAAATGCCTCAATGGCAGAGCGCACGGTTATCCAGTGGGACAAAGACGATCTGGAAACCCTCGGCCTGCTCAAGGTCGATGTGCTGGCGCTGGGCATGTTATCGGCTATCAGGCGTACTTTTGAAACAATTAATGCACACTCGCCGGTGCCGGTCTCCATTCCCTTTATTACCGGCCTGGGCGATGATGCCCAGGTGTATGAGATGATTGGACGGGCCGATACCGTGGGAGTGTTTCAGATTGAGTCGCGGGCGCAAATGAGCATGTTGCCACGCTTAAAGCCCCAAACCTATTATGATCTGGTGGTCCAAATTGCCATTGTCCGCCCCGGCCCCATCCAGGGTGACATGGTGCACCCGTATTTAAAACGCCGTCAGGGCCAGGAACATATCACCTACCCGTCACCGGATGTAGAACGGGTGCTGGGCCGTACCATGGGTGTACCGATTTTTCAGGAGCAGGTGATCCAGCTGGCCATGGTGGCAGCCGGCTTTACCGGTGGTGAGGCAGACCAGTTGCGCCGGGCCATGGCCAGCTGGAAAAAAAATGGCCGCCTGCATGAGTTTCGGCAAAAGCTCATCGACGGCATGCTTGACAAAGGCTATGACGCTAACTTTGCCACGCGCCTGTTTGATCAAATCAAAGGGTTTAGTGGTTATGGTTTTCCGGAGTCGCACAGTGCTTCTTTTGCGGTGCTGGCCTATGTTTCGTGCTGGTTAAAATATTACTTCCCGGTGGAGTTTTACGTAGGCCTGCTCAATAGCTGGCCCATGGGCTTTTACACCCCGGCGCAACTGATTCAGGACGCCCGGCGCCACGAGATTGATGTACTGCCGGTGTGTATTAATCACTCTGACTGGGCTCACCAGGTGATCATAAGCGGGCACCACAAAAAAATTCGCTTAGGCTTGTGCCTGGTCAAGGGGCTCAATGAGGATCATATCCAGGCATTATTAGCCCAGCGCCCGTCCGGTGGCTTTGTTCACACCACTGACATCCGCCAGCTGGATCTGCTGCGGGCCAATGAGCTGGAAGCTCTGGCCAGTGCCGATGCCTTTCATCAGTTGGGGGCAAATCGCTACCAGGCTCGCTGGCAGTTGATGGATAAACACAGCGATCTGCCGTTATTTGCAACTCAGAGTCAGGATAGCCAGTTGGTCTTATTCCCCTCCGACACCGTTAATGTGCTGGAAGATTATGCGGCTACCAGTGTGTCGTTACGCCAGCATCCGGTCGAACTGATTTTGCAGCATAAGAATATCCGTAATCTGACGCTGGCGGCGCAACTGGCCACTGCCGCGAACCAATCGGTGGTTCACCTGTTAGGCTGTGTTACCTGCCGGCAGGCCCCGGGTACCGCTTCGGGGGTGACCTTTTTAACCCTGGAGGATCATACCGGCAATACCAATGTGGTTATCTGGCAGGCAACCGCGCGGGCGCAAAAACAGCCTTATCTGAAAGCCCGGTTGCTCCAGGTGGACGGTATTTTAGAGCGCAGCCCGGAAGGCGTGATTCATGTGATTGCCGGCAAGCTAACCGATCGTACCGATTGGTTAGGCGAGTTGCAGGTGGCCTCGCGCGACTTTCATTAATCCAGTGTAGCTGTTTGCTTAATATTGACTATGCTTAGCAGGAACACTTTTAATTAGGATTGCTATGCGCTTGTCAGCTTTCTTCCTGGCGCTGTTTTTAGCCGTCACGGTTCGCGCCGAAACCTTTATTGTCGGTGCACAGAATATTCAGTACTACCCTCACTATGATTTTCAGTCCTCCATTGATAAAGGGCTGGGCTGGGCAATTCTTGAAGCCTATGCCAAAGAATCGGGTCACACGTTCAGCTACCACGCCATGCCCATTCTTCGGTTACAGCGCGAGCTAGCCAAAGGCAATGTGGATTTTGTTTATCCGGATAACCCCAAATGGTATGTGCCACGTGCTGTCAGCTCGCAAAAGCATTTTTCGGTGCCATTGGTGCAAATTGTCGGGGGCACCATCATCAAGCCCCACAATCGCGGCAAAGGGATCGATTCGATTACACGCCTGGCTGTGCCCAGAGGCTTTTCACCGGTTAACTGGCAGCAACGTATCGACCAAAAACTGACCCGCCTGGTAGAAGTCAAAGATTCGATAACGGCTTTGCAATTGTTGCAGTTAGACCGGGTGGATGCCACTAACCTGGAATTGAATGTGGTACAGCATTTTGCCTCTACCACACCGGAACTGGGCCCGTTCACTCTGGACCCCGCCTTACCGTATACTGTGGTCGGTTTTCGTTTATCGACCATTCGTCACCCGGCACTGGTGGACGACTTTAGCCGGTTTATCACGCAAAACCAAGGGCTTATCACTGCCTTGTATGAGCGTTATCAGATCCACCAACCTGCCGAAATTTTGCAACAATGACATAGTAAATATCTAAACTACACCGTGCAGTGTAATTTTTGCCAATAGTCTGTGCTCTTTTCTCATTGCGCTTCTCAGGCAAATGGGGTATTTTTTTATAAACACTTGAACAGTCGTTCAATTTTCAGATTGGCGATGATCTTGCTCGTACTAGCGCTTTGTTAGTCAGCGAGCCTGTCATGAAATCTTTCTATGCTTTTCTTTTCGCAGCCTTGTGCATGTTGCCCCTTACCGCCCAAGCCAAGCCGCCACACCAAGCAGTGACGCTGGATTACATGCATGGCACCGACAATATTGATGGCCTGCGCTTTGCCTATCGACCTGTAACTCAGCAGTGGAAAACTGATTGGCTGGGCACATTTAATCTGTATTGGGAGGCCAGTGTCAATTTGTGGGAGTACGGTGAGCAGGATACCCATTCGTCGAATTATGCCCTCTCTTTGTCGCCAGTGTTTGTCAATCATCTCACAACCTTTGGCGAACAGTATCCGCTTTACGCAGAATTTGGTGTCGGAGTCAGTGTGGTAAATGACAAAACCTTCGCCGGTAAACATATTGGTTCGCATTTTCAGTTTGAAGATCGCTTAGGTCTGACGCTGAGCCTGAACGAACAGGAAACATCTCAGCTAACACTGCGCTATATGCATTATTCCAATGCCGGGTTGAGTGACAAAAATCCGGGCCTGGATTTTCTCAGCCTGTCTTACGCTTATCACTTCTAAGCCTAGGCAGAATTTTCACAGCGTATAAATATCTGACAGGGATAGTCATTTTTTCTATCGGTACATTTTTGTACAAGCAACTGAATTTACTACCAAAGATCAGACCGGCACACGTTATGAATAAGTAATTGGGTACATTTTCCTCCGTACGCAGTCTTTTGGAGGCAACGATTAAGGAGAAATGATGAAAAAGTTAACACTTGCACTATCTGTTTCAGCACTTATGTCGGCCAGCGCGATGGCCGGTCACCATGAAGATAAGATTGCCCACACCTTTCATTCGCTAGATAAAAACGGTGATGGCATGCTGACACAGCAGGAAGCCGGCGATCATGCAATTGCTGATTATTTTGCTAAGTTAGATGAGAACAGCGATAACATGTTGTCTGAAGATGAGTATGTTACTTATCTGGAAGCCAATCCGGATATGTTTGCCAGCGAAGTAAAAGACAAGGTGCAATACACTGAAGCCAAAGTAGTCGCCGAGCGCGAAGAAGTATTAGACAAATCGCCCAAAGAGCTGAAAACTGACGAAACCCAGGTGGCGTCAATGGATGGCGACTATGACACTGAGCAGCAAGATACTGAATACATGGATGATGGAATGAAGGACAGTATGCAATCTGCTCAGGCACATGGCGAGGATGCCATGCATGATGTGGATACGCTAGGCGATGACGCCGACTTGCGCAATCATGATGAGATGGCCGGCACTGATACACATGTAGATGAAACCGCCGAATTTGCAAAAGCAGACGCCAACAATGATGGCAAGATTTCGGTAGAAGAAGCCAAAATGGCCAACATGTACCTGGTATTCGAAGAGCTTGATGAAAACCAGGATGATATGATCACCCGTGAAGAATATCGCGAGTTTCGTAAGAGCGAACAAGTTGGATATTAATTTCTAACGTTGATTGTTCAGCAAAAACCACTGCCTCGCAGTGGTTTTTTTTGGCATGCTCACAGCCTGTTTGCTTTGTCGCAGTATGTGTTGTTAAAAACCCCGGCTTTTATTATTCGTCGTCCCGGCGCAGGCCGGGACCTATCGGGAGTTGCTAGTATGGCTCGCGACGTCCTCTTGTTATTTCAGATACCATAAGTACTGCAGGAGATCGCGGTTTTCACCGCGATGACGAGGATGTTTGTTATCCCGGCTATCAATAATAGTCGTCCTGGCGCAATCCGGGATCTCCCTGGGGACACTTCCATGGGCAGGCATGCGTGCTTCACCTTTTAAACACCCTAAGTACTGTGGGAGATCGCGGTTTTCACCGCGATGACGAGGATATTTTAAACACCCTAAGTACTGTAGGAGATCGCGGCCTGCGCCGCGATGACCGCCCTAATTTGTGGATGAAACTTAGTAGTAAAAAGCCAGATAAGCTCTCACATGGGGCTGGGCCCACACTGGGCGATGAGCGGTGAGCGTAGCGAGCGAGGGGTGCCAGTGGCACGCTAACAAACTGGTTTGGAAGCAGTTTGAACAGCTTTAGCTGGCCTGCGTAAGCAGGTGAACCACATGGATGTGGTGAATAAAGTGAAGAGCGCGAGGTATGGATGCCGAGCTGGACAATGCACCAGGGATGGGTGAGGCTCCGGTTTGCAACGCAAATTTAAGGTGACTTAACGTCACCTTAAAAGGAACGAACGGGCGTAAAGGACGTACGCCCTGGCACTAACCAACATGGATGTTTCCGAATGCAATGACTCAACGACCCGATGGGTTAGGTGTCCACGGGGAGCCGCACGCCAGTGCGGGTCCTAAAAGCAAAAAACCCCGCTTGCGCGGGGTCTTTTGTTTTTCAAATTAGGAGTCTGGCGGTGTGCTACTCTCACATGGGGAGACCCCACACTACCATCGCCGCTAACGTGTTTCACTTCTGAGTTCGGAATGGGATCAGGTGGTGCCACGTCGCTATGGCCGCCAGACAAAAAAAGGTGTTACCGACAATGTCGATAACTAACAATTTGGGAAAGTCTGATATTCAATCATGTTGAGTAACTTCACTACTCTAATTTATTAGCTTGCTACAACTCAAAGTTTCGAATTACCTGTCTTTAGCGAGTAGCAAAATGCTCAGTCGAGTTTACCTCGACGATAAAGCAGTTTGCACGCCCACTTGCGAAGCAAGTGTTTGTAGGTAAAAAGCTTGCTTTGGGTTGTATGGTTAAGCCTCTCGGGCAATTAGTACAGGTTAGCTTAACGCCTTACAACGCTTCCACACCCTGCCTATCAACGTCGTAGTCTACGACAACCCTTCCAGAAGT